>NZ_JBXUNV010000002.1:0-619955 GCF_057196085.1 Serratia sp. DFXYC6
CGGGGTGGAGCAGCCTGGTAGCTCGTCGGGCTCATAACCCGAAGGTCGTCGGTTCAAATCCGGCCCCCGCAACCAACTCTTGATGACAACAGATAAGCACCCTGACGGGTGTTTTTTTGTATCTGCAATCCGCGAAAATAGCCGGACTCGCGCCCGGCCCTGCCGTTATCGACTCGCCAGCGCGCCGCCGTTGGCGAAATAAGCCTTGATGCCCGCCAGAATCGACTCCGCCACCTGCTGCTGGAAATGGCTGGTGCGCAGCTTGCGCTCCTCTTCGATGTTGCTGATAAACGCCGTTTCCACCAGGATCGACGGGATATCCGGCGCCTTCAACACCGCAAAACCGGCCTGATCGACGCGATTCTTGTGCAACCGGTTGATTTTGCCCATCCGGTTCAACACTTCCTTGCCGAATTTCAGGCTGTCGTTGATGGTCGCGGTCTGGATCAGATCGAACATGGTGTGGTCAAGATAGCGGTCGCCGCTCTTGCTGACACCGCCGATTTGGTCCGAGGCATTCTGCGTCTGCGCCAGGAACTTGGCCGCCGAGCTGGTGGCGCCTTTGGTGGACAATGCGAACACCGATGACCCGCGCGCGGCGCGGCTGGTGAAGGCGTCGGCGTGAATCGAAACGAACAGATCGGCACGCTGCTTGCGCGCCTTGGCGACGCGCACCTTGAGCGGAATAAACACGTCTTCATTACGCGTCATGAACACTTTCATGTTCGGCTCGCGCTTGATCATGGCGCTCAGCTTGCGGGCAATCTGCAGCACGATGTCTTTCTCGCGCGTCTTGTACTTGCCGATCGCGCCGGGATCTTCGCCGCCGTGGCCGGGATCCAGCATGATGACGATCGGCCGATCGCGCCCCGCTTTGCCGGCCTGCGGCGCTTCCGGCGGCAGCGTGCGCTCCAGATCGCCCTTGTTGTAATCTTCCAGTAACGCCAGTAGCGGATCATATTCCTCGCCGCCGCTGCCGCCCTTGGTCGGATAGAGATCCATCACCAGACGGTTGCGATACTCCGGCACCGGCGCCAGCGTGAAAATATGCGGGCTGACGCTTTGTTTGAGCTCCAGCACCAGCCGCACGGTATTCTGATCGAACTGGCCGACGCGCGCCTGCTTGAGATAAGGATCGTCGGCGCGCACCTGCCCGGCGATGCCTTTCAGCACGCTGTTGAGATGAACGCCTTCGATATCCACCACCACGCGATCGGGATTGGTCAGGGCGAACTGCTTGTATTTCAGCTCGACGTTGGATTCCAGCGTGACGCGGGTATAGGTGGAGGATGGCCAGACGCGCACGGCGATCACGTGCGATGATGCGGCGAAGCCCGTACGACTCACACTCAGCAGCCAGCTGGCGGCAACGCCCTGTAATAAACGACGGCGGCCCAGATTGTGATTAGCGTTTGGCATGCGGCTCCGGCAGTAATAGCTGTTTACAACAGATGAAAAAAACACCAATGAAATGGGGATGCCGAAAACTTTAACCAATCATTCCAGCCCTGTCATCAGAAAATCTTTTTATGGTTTTTCAATTTATTAACGATTTAGCGCCCTTAGCGCACGCTTCATGACGATTTCCCACTTGCCATCGGCGCAATAAAAGAATAAAAATACAAAAATATCGTATAAATATGCAAAGAGGTTTGGCCGTGAAGGAACGTAGTACAGAGCTGGTGCAAGGATTCCGTCACTCAGTCCCCTATATCAACGCCCACCGCGGCAAGACGTTCGTCATCATGCTCGGCGGGGAAGCCATCGAACACGAGAATTTCTCCAACATCGTCAACGATATCGGGTTGCTGCATAGCCTGGGTATTCGCCTGGTGGTGGTTTACGGCGCGCGGCCGCAGATCGACGCCAATCTGGCTCAGCATAACTATGAGCCGATCTACCACAAACACACCCGCGTGACCGACGCCCATACGCTGGAGCTGGTCAAGCAGGCCGCCGGCCTGCTGCAGCTCGACATCACCGCTCGGCTGTCGATGAGCCTCAACAACACGCCACTGCAGGGCGCGCATATCAACGTGGTCAGCGGCAACTTCATCATCGCGCAGCCGCTGGGCGTCGATGACGGCATCGACTACTGCCACAGCGGCCGCATTCGCCGCATCGATGAAGAAGCGATCCACCGTCAGCTCGACAGCAACGCCATCGTGTTGATTGGCCCGGTCGCGGTTTCGGTCACCGGCGAGAGCTTCAACCTGACCTCGGAAGAAGTGGCCACCCAGTTGGCGATTAAGCTGAAGGCGGAAAAAATGATCGGTTTCTGCTCCTCACAGGGCGTGACCGACGCGGAAGGCAACATCCTTTCCGAGCTGTTCCCCAACGACGCGCAAAAGCGCCTTGAAGAGCTGGAGGAAGGCGGTGACTACCATTCCGGCACCGTGCGCTTCCTGCGCGGCGCGGTGAAAGGCTGCCGCAGCGGCGTACGCCGCAGCCACCTGATCAGCTACCAGGAAGACGGCGCGCTGGTACAGGAGTTGTTCTCGCGCGACGGCATCGGCACCCAAATCGTGATGGAGAGCGCCGAACAGGTGCGCCGGGCGACGATCAACGACATCGGCGGCATCCTGGAGCTGATCCGGCCGCTCGAGCAGCAGGGTATTCTGGTGCGCCGTTCGCGTGAACAGCTGGAGATGGAGATCGACAAATTCACCATTATCGAACGCGACAACCTGACCATCGCCTGCGCGGCACTGTACCCGTTCCCGGAGGAAAAAATCGGTGAAATGGCCTGCGTGGCGGTGCATCCCGACTACCGCAGCTCTTCGCGCGGCGAAATGCTGCTGCAGCGGGTGGAAAACCAGGCGCGGCAGATGGGATTAAAGAAGCTGTTCGTACTGACCACCCGCAGCATCCACTGGTTCCAGGAGCGCGGATTCACCCCGGCAGAAGTCGACGTGCTGCCGATGCAGAAACAGGCGCTGTACAACTACCAACGCCGCTCCAAAATTCTGCTGGCGGATCTGTAATCCCTGTGGGCGCGGCCGCTACCGCGCCCCTTCAACGCTTATTCCGTTGCCTGCAGCCGTTCAGCCAATCCGCTGCGGCGCTGGGTCGGCATACGAATGGCCCGCAGCAGCACCGCCTCCGTGGCATACAGCGAGAGCTGCTTACGCGCGCGAGTGATCGCGGTATAGACCAATTCGCGCGTCAGCACCGGCAGGAAGTGATTCGGCAACACCAGCACCGTATGGTCAAACTCCGATCCCTGAGATTTATGCACCGTCATGGCATAGGCGGTTTCATGCGTCGGCAAACGGCTCGGCTGCACCGACTTGATGCTTCCATCCGGCAGTTGGAAATGCACGCGCAGCTCGCCGCGCTCATCCGGCAGCGTAATGCCGATATCCCCATTGAATAACCCCAGCGCGCTGTCGTTGCGGCCGATCATCACCGGCCGCCCCCGATACCAGCGGCCGATCACGCCCGGTTTGCGGTCAATCAGGCCGGCGCGCTGTAGCCCGAGTTCAATACGTTCATTCAGGCCGGCAACGCCAAACGGCCCTTCACGCAGCGCGCACAGCACCTGGAAGCGACTAAAGGCGGCCAACACCGCCGCCGCATC
Organism: Serratia sp. DFXYC6; assembly: GCF_057196085.1. Taxonomy (NCBI): domain Bacteria; kingdom Pseudomonadati; phylum Pseudomonadota; class Gammaproteobacteria; order Enterobacterales; family Yersiniaceae; genus Serratia; species Serratia sp. DFXYC6. The sequence continues at coordinate 3,581 of NZ_JBXUNV010000002.1, forward strand.
CGCGCCCTCGGCGGCCAATCGCAAATAGTCGCGGTAGCCCGCCACGCACGCGTCCAGCAGCGCCTGATACTCTTCGCTCGTTGCCAGCGCATAGCCCGCGACATCGCCGAAACTGCCGCTTAAGGCTGCCAGCGCGCGCTCCCCAGCACCGGCGTTGACCGCCAACGCCAATTGACCGATGCCGGATCGAGCGTCAAAACGGTAGCTCTTGCGCAGCAAACACAGGCTGTCGCGCACCGCCGCTTCCGCGTCGGCCTGCCGCCCTGCGAGCGAACAGCCGGTCAGGCGGCTCAGCTCTGCGGCACGCGCATCGCTGTATCCCTGCTCGGCAAAACGGCAAATGTCCCCCAGCACCGCGCCGGCCTCCACCGAGGCCAGCTGATCGCGATCGCCAAGGAAAATCACCCGCGCCCGATCGGGCAGCGCGGCAATCAGGCGCGCCATCATCGGCAGATCGACCATCGAGGCCTCATCCACCACCAGCACATCCAAATGCAGCCGGTTGCCGCGGTGATAGCGCATGCGTTGACTGTTCGGCTGCGCCCCCAACAGACGGTGTAACGTCGCCGCCTCCGTCGGGAACAGCGCCTGCTGCGCCGGGGTCAACGCCAGCTGACGGCTGGCGCTGCCAAGCGACTCCGTCAGACGCGCCGCCGCCTTGCCAGTCGGCGCCGCCAGCTGAATGCGCAAGCGCGCGCTTTCATCCAACTGCACCAGCGCCGCCAACAGCTTGGCGACGGTGGTGGTTTTACCGGTGCCCGGCCCGCCGGAAATGACAGCAATGCGCCGCGTGGCGGCTACCGCGGCGGCGATCTTCTGCCAATCGGGTTCGTCGCTCGCCGAACCGAACAAGCGGTCGAGAATAGTGCGCAGTTCAGCCTCCGGCACCGCCAGCGACTCGCCTTCGCCGCCGATAAACGCCGCCACTTCACCTTCGTTTTGCCACATGCGCTGCAGATACAAGCACGGCCCGCGCAGCACCAGCGGCGTAGCGCTACTGCCGTCCCCGACCGCCGCGCTGGCCGCCAGGCGCTGCTGCCAACGCGCGCTATCCGGTCGCCCGGCCGCCTCCCACAGCGCCAGCGCCAGCGTCGGTTGGCGCCCTTCAAACATCGTATCCGCCTGCAGCTGCTCCAGCATCAGACAGACGTGACCGGCCCCCGCCTCTGCGCTCAGGCAGGCGGCGGCCAGCAAAATATCGGGCTCGTCTTCGTTCGCCACCACGCGGGCGAACTGCACGTCCAGCGGGCGCAACACGCCAAGCGCCACCGCCTGCTCCAGCAGTGCGATCATGATCCATCCTCCGTCGCAGCAGCCTCGCCGCTGAACAAGCGATCCATCCCCGCCACCAGCTCAAACTCGGGAAGACAGGTGAAAATGCCGTTGCCCGGGTGCGCCGTATCCACGCCGCGCAGGAACAGATAAATCACCCCGCCGAAATGGCGCCGGTAATCATAATCCGGCAGCCGATGACGCAGATAACGGTGCAGCGCCAGCGTATACAGCTGATATTGCAGATCGTAACGATGCTCCGCCATCGCCTGCTCCATCGCCGGCCGGGTATAGGCGCTGCTGTCTTCCCCTAACCAGTTGGACTTGTAGTCCAGCAGGTAGTATTTGCCCTGCCAACAGAACACCAGGTCGATAAAGCCTTTCAGCATGCCCTGCACCTGATGGAAATCCAGCGCCGGACAGCGGGCGGAAAGCGGATCGTAACGCTTCACCAGGGCATCGAGCTCCTTCGCCTGCAACAACCGGTTGATCGGCAAATAGAACTGCAGCTCGGCCTGCTTGTGCTGCGGCGTTAGCGCCGCCAGCGTCACGCCGCTGTCGGCGAGCGGCGTGTTGAGCAATACCTGCATCCACGCCAGCAAAATCGGCTGCCAGTGTTCGGCAAATCCTTGCTGTTGCAGCTGTGCCAGCAACCACTGTTCATCCAACGGCTGGGTGAAGTCCAGCGTTTCGAACAGGCTGTGCAGGAAAGTGCCGGGCGTCGCGCCGCGCGGAAAGGTATGCGGTGTGAGCGCTGGCTCACTCTCCTCACTCCGCTCCCCCGCAGCGTCGACATCCAGACGCGGCAGCAGATCCTGCATCAGGCTCGCGCCGTGCTGTTGCAAACCGGTATAGCTGGTCACCCGCCAAAAATCCTGGATCCGCCGGGTAAAGCTTTTCGCCGCCAGCGCTTCGGCCAGTGCCGCCTGAGGGTGCCAGGGTTCTTCGTCCGGCGGTTCAACCAGCGACAGCGCGATACCCCCGCCCGCCAATTGCTGCAGCCGCTCCTGCAGATACACGGCGTCGCCGGCCTGCCCGCCCTGCACCAGATAACCCAATGCGCTGCGGTGCAGATCGGTATCGCCCTGTTTCTTGCGCGTGCCCTGGAACAGCGGCGCGATGCCGATGCTGCAGTGGTACACCGAGCGGGTCAGCGCCACGTACAGCAGACGCAGGTCTTCCGCCAAGCGCTCCTCCTCCGCCCAGGCCTGGCTCTCTTCATTGGCGTCGAGATCCAGCAACGCCTGGAAACTGTGGCGATCGTGATACAGCGCCTGTTGCTGCTGGCGGAAGTTGCCGACGAACGGCAGCCACACCAGATCGAACTCCAGCCCCTTGGACTTGTGGATCGTGATCACCTGCACCAGATGCCGGTCGCTCTCCAGCCGCAGCTGCTGATTGTCGGACTGGCGATTGGGCTGGGCGATCTGCTGCGCCAGCCAGCGCACCAGCGCATGCTCGCTGTCGAGCTGCGCCGCCGCTTCTTGCAACAGCTCCCCCAGATGCAGCACGTCGGTCAAGCGACGCTCGCCGCCGGCGCTGGCCAGCAGGTTCTCCGCCAGTTGGCGCGCTTTCATCAGCTCGCTCAGCATCGGCAACACGCCGCGGCGCAGCCAGAGCGTGCGGTAATTGTCGAACTCGTTAACCAGCGCGTCCCAGGCGCGCTCATCGCGGCTCAGGCCGTCCAGCGTCGGCGCGTCCAGCCCCATCAGCCCGGTGGCCATGGCGCTGCGCAGCGTACGCTCCTGCTCCGGCGCCAACACCGCCTGCAGCAACCACAGCAGGTCTTTGGCCTCCGGGGTGTCAAACACGCTGTCGCGGTTGGACAGGTAGACCGACGGGATAGACAGCGCGCTCAACGCATCGCGCACCAACGCCGCCTCATTGCGGCTGCGCACCAGTACCGTGATATCGGAGGCTTGTACCGGCCGTGACTCCTTGCCGTTCTGCAGCCGTGCCAGGCCCTGCTGCCCGGCACTGAGCCAGTCGCGAATTTGCGTGGCGCACAGGCGCGCCATCAGCTGTTGGTAATCACTTACACCCGCGCCTTCCCCCTGCTGCAGCCAGAACTGCATCGCCGGCTGCGGCTTGCCGTGCAATTCAAACGCCAGCCCTTGGTTCTTTTCCGCCGCGTTAACCTCAATAAAGGGGATTTGGCCGAACAGGAAAGGCTTTTCTACCTGAGAAAACAGGTGATTGACGCTGGCGACCATCGACGGCGACGAGCGCCAGTTAGTCTCCAGCGTATAGTGGGCGCTCACCTCTGAACGCGCGCGCATGTAGGTAAAGATGTCGGCGCCGCGGAAGGCGTAAATCGCCTGCTTGGGATCGCCGATCAACAGCAGGCCGCAATCGGGCCGGCCGACGTAAAGTTTTTGGAAAATACGGTATTGCTGCGGATCGGTATCCTGGAATTCATCGATCATCGCCACCGGATAGCGCTGGCGGATCGCCAGCGCCAACTGTTCGCCGCCGCCGCTTTGCAGGGCGCCGTCCAGCCGGCTGAGCAGGTCGTCAAACCCAAGCTCGGCGCGCTGGCGCTTTTCCTGCTGAATAGAGGTGCGGATCTCGCTGAGCGCGCGCGCCATGATCAGATCGCGCAGCGTCAAGGGTTCATCGAACAGTTCGTCTATCGCCGTGAACAGCGCATGACGCGGCGGCTCGCCTTTCTTGGTCTTCTCCAGCAGCACCGACTGGCGAAATTTATCCAGTTCCTTCGGCAGCTGGTAGTCCTGAGTCTCCTGCCCGCTCCATTCGCCGACCTTGTTCAGCCAGTTCGGCAGGTGTTTACTGCTGTAGCTGCGCTTATCGACGCCGGACTGGGCGATCAACGCCTCCAGATCGCCCGCCGCCGCCCGCCATTGCGCCTTGATGGCGTCGATGCGCGCGACGATCTGCTCGTGGCGCATCAGGACGGTTTCTTCGTCCTTCGGCGGCCGACGCAGCGCCGGCGCTTCGCCGTGCAGGTAACCGGAAAGATCGGCCAGCAACGCTTCCGGGCCGCTCCACTCCTGGCTGACCGCACGCGCCACGCCCAGCGGCAACGGATAGCAGTGGCGACGCCAGAAATCGGCACAGGCCTGCCGTCGCAGCGGCAGCTCGTCCTGCACCAGCGTTTGTTCAAACAACATGCCGGACTCGAAGGCGTTGTGCGTCAGCATCCGTTGGCAAAAGCCGTGAATGGTGTAGATCGCCGCTTCGTCCATTTGCCGCTCCGCCGCCAGCAGCTGCGAGGCGGCGTCGCTCAAATCGTCAATTTCTTCCATCAGCGCGATAAACAGCGGATTTTTGCATTCCGCGTCTTTACCGCGCACGCAGGCAATGCGCAGCCCGTGGATATTGTCGCGGATGCGCCCGCGCAGCTCCTCGGTGGCGGCCTCGGTAAAGGTCACCACCAGGATTTCTTCGACCGTCAGCGGGCGGGGAAACGCCGCGTCACCGCCCAACCCCAGCAGCAAGCGCAGATACAGCGCGCCGATGGTAAAAGTTTTGCCGGTGCCCGCCGACGCTTCTATCAGGCGTTCGCCGAACAGCGGCAGCGACAGCGGCTCCAGCCTCTGCGGGGCAATTTCCGTCATGGTGTTGCCACTTTACGCGGCAAAATCTGCTGCAATGCCGACGCGTTCGGATAGGTGACCCAATCCTTAGGCGCCGCGTAATCCGCCTTGTCTTGCCCGCTGCCGCTAACCTGCGACAGCACCGCCAGCCCCTGTGGCTGGATCACCGCCTGGTGGAAATAATCCGCCAGTTTGGCCGGCGTCAGCTGTTGCACCTGTGCGATCAGTTTCTGACGAGTATCGAAGGCGAAGTTGCCGCGATCGAAATCGTTGGCGAACCGGCTGGCCTCTTCGCTCAGGGTTTGCGGCCGCTGTTTCAGCTCATTGATGAGCGCCTGTTTGTACTGTTCAAAGTCCGCCTCGCTCATGTCGCGTAGGCGTTTCTCGGTTTTCGGGTAGAAATCCTGATAGCGCTGGTACAGGTAGGCCGGCTGTTTGCTGTTGCTCTGCAACAGGAAGCCCACGCCCCACTGGCGCCCCACCGACATCGGGAAGGCGAAGACCGCGTACCCCAATTGCTCCTGCGTGCGCAGCTGGCTGTAAAACCACGGCTGAATAATCTGCCCCAGCAGCGAACTGTAGGCCATGCCGGTCACTTCGTCGTAGCCGGTCGGCACATAAACCGCCGCCAGCGCCGAGTCAGTGCTGCTGCCCACCTGTTGCAGGTTGGCCAGATGATTCTTGTCCACCACCACGTCTTCGCCGTGCCACCATTCGCTACCGATACAGCCCAGACGATGTTTCAGCGTCGACGCCAACGTGTCGACCTGCTGCTTGCTCATGTTGCCCACTACCAGCAGCTCCGGCGTGGCCTCGGCCAGCAGGCTGTCGCGATAGGCCAGCACGTCTTTCAGCGTTAACGTCTTCAGCACTTCGCGGCGCTCGCTGCGTTCGGAATACGGCACGCGGGAAACCATCTGCACCGGCTGAATGGCCAGCTCAAACGCCTTGCCCTTCTCGGCGGCGTCCAGCTGCTCCAGATACCAGGATTTGGCTTGCGCCAACTGATCTTCCGTCGGCGTGAAGCTGGAATACCCCTCGATCAGCGCCGTCAGCAACTGCGGCAAACGCTGGGTGAAACCGTTGGCGTTAAACATCAGACCGTTGTTCGGCGAGGTCGAGAAGCTCAACCCGCCGACCGACGCCTGATAGCTCAACTGATCCAACGCGAGGCCGGCCAGATAATCCGTCAGCGAGAACAGCACCTGATTGCGCGCGGAATCCATGGTTTTGGCGTTGCGGAAAGCGACGGTGACGTCGGCCTTCGGCTCGTCGGCGAAGTAACGACTCGGCATGTACAACACGCGCAGGCCGGGTTTATCCACCACCATTTCCGGTTTTTTGAACTCGTGCGATGGCTTGGTCAGGGTAAAGTCATCCGGGATGTACGGGTTGAGCGCCGGCAGCGACAGGGAAATGCCGCTCTCCAACTGCTGCCACTGCGTAAAGCGCTGCGGCGTGATTTTGTCGACCTGGTAAGGCGCGTTGACGAAATAGGCCGTCTTGTTGTGCGGTTCATCCGGGCTGACGAACCAGATGCGAGCGTTTTGCGGCGTCATGGCGTCCAGGCGTTCGGCGATCGCCTTTGGATCATAACGGTCGGCCAGATAAGGCGCGTCCAGCGCATGCTCAACCGGCACGCGCAGCATGGTGTCCACCAGCCATTCGATATAGTCCATGTCGCGCGTGATCGAGGGATAACGGAAGTCCAGGTTCAGAACATGCGAGATTTCATCGAAGTAGCTCTGCTTGATGCCCTCGCTGCGCAGCATTTTCAGGTAGTTGAAAATGGCGGCGACGACCTCATCGCGCTGGGCCAGGCCTTTGTCAGTGAGTGAAACGCTGATGGCGAAGACGCCGCCGTTGCGATCAACCATCGGATCGGCGCCGGCATTGATGGCGTCCGCCAACCCCTGCTTCTGCAGCCAGTCAGACAGGGTGTTTTTGCTGCGGTTGCCGATCAGGTAGCTGATGTAGGTATCGGTTTTGCTGCGAAACGCGGCGCTGTTGTTATCGATGCGGAACTCGACCTTCAGCTGCTTGCGCGGCTGCGCCGGCACATAGTGAATGATGATGCCCTGCTGTTCCGGCGTGACGGCCGGCACGGTGATCGGCGGCACGCTGGCGTCATGATTCGGCACGCGGCCAAAGGTTTTCGCCGCAATGTCGGCCAACTGCGGCAGCGACTGATTACCGTACAAAACGCCCATCATCAGATTGGCGGAATAGTAACGCTTATAGAAGCCGGTCAGTTCATCGTGCAACTTGCTGTCCGGCTTGTCTTTCAACGTATCGAGATTGCCGCCGGAGAAGCGCGCGCTCGGGTGCGCCGGGTTAAGGGTTTCCGCGCCGACCTGCGCCATGCGCATGCCGTCGCGCGAACGCGCCATCGTCAACTCGGCGTTCACTGCGTTGCGCTCGCGATCGGCATTGCCCGGATCCAGCAGCGGCTCGGCAATGGCGTCGGCCATGCGGTCGACCGCCGGCTCCAGCGCATCATTTTCCACTTCCAGATAGAAGGCGGTGCGATAAGAGGCAGTACTGGCGTTGTGGCTGCCGCCGTGCTTTTTCAGGAATTCGGACAGGTTTTCCGGCTCTGGATAGCGTTTGGAGCCCATCAGCACCATATGTTCCAGATAGTGCGCCAATCCCAGTTGGCTGTTCGGATCTTCGAGCGATCCAACCGGCAATGCCAGCGCCGCCAGCGATTTCGGCGCCTGGGCATCGGACACCAGCAGCACCGTCATGCCGTTAGCCAACTTGATCGCCTCGTACTGACGCGGATCGTGCTCGCTCTTGTTGATCTTCTCCGCCAGCGGTTGCCATCCTTGTGCGGCCCAACTCAACGGCGCCCAACACATAGCCAATAATACCAGCCCGGTGATGCGGGCCAACTGTCTGCGCATATCCAAAATAAACCCCTATTCTGACATCGCCACGCCCACTCCCTGACGCTGGCGACGTACATCAAAACCACATAACCAAATCTGTACTCGCCGGATTCTTCGCCAATGTGGCGCCCCAAAACGCGGCGGGTATATGCCTGTACGTTATGTAAGACCGGGAATCACCCCAATGGTTGAATATAACCTTCGTTATTTTTACCACCTCCCGACGTACAGCACCACCGGGGGATTGTTACCCCAGGTTATGTCGCGCCACCGGCAGCAGATAACGCTCTGTTTCGGCCAGTATTTGCGCTAAGTATTCATTATCCAATTGGCGGAATACTCGCTGCACGTAGGGATCTTCCCCTTCTCCGGGAATGCGCTGATCGCCCTGCCAGGCCTGCAGCAATTTGGCGCGTGCCTTAATTTGCGCTTCTTCCTCCCAGTCGATTTGCTGCGTTTCCGGCAGATAACACTGGCTCAACCATGCCCATCCGCTCTTGTTCAGCAACAACAGCGGCTGGCTCAGACCGCGCTGATAGCCCGTCAACAGCTCCGCCAGCTGCGCCTGTGCCTCTTCAGGCGCCAGAGCGGCAAAGCGCCAGGCGGAGTTCTTGCGGCCGTAGATGCGGCTCTCGCCGGTGCCGCCGGCGCGGCAGTACACCAGGTGCTCCAGCCACAGCAATATGCCATCCACCGCCGACAACGTGGCGGGCCGCCAGCGCAACAGGCCGTCATCCTGCACCTGATGCAGCCAGCCGCTGAGACGTACGCCGGCAATATCGATATCCAGCTCCAGGCTATGGCTCTCTGCGCGTTCCGCACGCACCTGCTCGGCCAGTTCGCTCATCTCTTCCTGCTGCTTTTGCCAATAGATCTCGCCGAAGGCGCCATAGGGCAAGCCGCCGGCGGCACGCACCCGCTGGAACAACCGTTCGGGATCGTCGCCGTCGATCAGGGTATTCAGCAGTTGGCTGTTGAACTGGTAGCGGCTGAGGTTATCCAGCGTGAAGGGCTCTTCGTCCGGCAGCTCGGTCTCTTCCAGGATAAAACTGACGCCCAGCCGCAATTGGAAAAACGCGCGAATCGGATGGCGGTAAAACCGCAGCAGCTCATCCAACGATATTTGCTGCAGCGCTTCGGCAGGCAGCGGCTGGTTGAACGCCGGATGCGCCGCACCGCGACCATCGGCGGCGGGCAGCCACTCGGCGGCATAGCTTTGCGCCTCCGAGCCCGGCAAGAAATTCTCGGCGGCGAACGGCATGCGCGCATGCCACTTCAGCAAGTGCTCACCAACCCGTCGGGCGCTGTCGTCTGCGCTGAGTTCCTCATCTCCCGGCAGGCAATAGCTTTGCTCCAGGTACTCAAGCAGCTCAGTGACCAGCACCGAAGGGTAGCGCGGGCTGTTGTCCTGAATGGAACGGCCGATGAAGCTGATATACAGCCGCTGCTGAGCGGACAAAATCGCTTCCAGGAACAGATAGCGGTCGTCATCGCGGCGGCTGCGGTCGCCGCGTTTGACCTGCTGCGCCATCAGATCAAAGCCCAGCGGCGGCAGCGTGCGCGGATACACGCCGTCGTTCATGCCCAGCAGGCACACCACCTTGAACGGAATGGAACGCATCGGCATCAGCGTGCAGAAGTTGATTTGCCCGGCGAGGAAGCGCTGGCTGATGCGCTCCTGATCGAGGCGCGCCGCCAGATCGTCACGCAGAATGGTCAACGGCACCTCATCGGGATAGCGCGCCGCCAAGCCAAAATTAATGGCCTGCTGCCACTGCTGTTCGATCAGCGCCAGCACCACTTCGGTGTCGCTGTCCGCTGCGAAGAAGGCATCCAGCAGTTGGCGGCACAGCGGCAGCCACGCCTCGAGCGGGCGCGCTTCGCTCAAGATTTGCCGCCAGTGGCTGAGCTGCGCCAGCAGGTCTGCCAGTTGCCCCGCCAGTTCGGCGACCAACCCGCTCGATTCGTCGTAAGGCAAAATGCCCTGCCAATCGCCGGCATTGCTGTCCATCGCATAGCCAAGCAGCATGCGCGTAATGCCGAAGCGCCAGGTGTGCTGGCCGGTGGCGGGCAGATCCAGTTCGCGCACGTTATCATCGTCCAGGCCCCAGCGCACGCCGGATTCACCGACCCAATGACGCAGCAGGCGCAGCCCCTCTTCGCCAATGGCGAAACGGGCGGCCAGGGCCGGCACCTCCAGCAACGCCAGTACCTGTTCCGAGGTAAAGCGGCTTTGCGGTAGATCGAGCAGTGAAATGAACGCCTGCAGCGCCGGATGCGCCTGGCGCGCTTTACGGTCGGAAATGGCAAACGGCAGGTAGCGCTCGGCGGGGGCATTGCCGAACACCGCCTGAATGTATGGCGTGTAGCTGTCGATATCCGCCACCATCACGATGATGTCGCGCGGCGTCAACGACGGATCCTGCGCCAGCATGCTCAGCAGCTGATCGTGCAAAACCTCCACTTCCCGCTGCGGGCTGTGACAAGCGTGCAGGCTGAGGGAGCGGTCGTTCTCATCAAGCGGACGTTTGCTGAAGCTGCTTTCCAGCGTTTCCGCGGTAATACCGATTACCGCATGGTCTTCCAGTTCCAGCATATCGCGCTGAACGGCGTGCAGCATGGTATCGGCTGGGATATCGACAAAGGCGTCGACCTCTTGCGCCCCTTCCATCTGCGACAGCAGGTAAAGGTGATCGCGCCCCAGCTTGCCCCAGGAGGCCAGCAGCGGGTTGCTGAGTTGCTGCTGCCCTTCGGCGTCAAACAGGCGCGCCGCGTCGGCCGGTTCGCGAAACAGCCCTTGCTCGCGCGCCTGATGATAGTGACGGCGCTTGCGGCTCTGCAAGCGGGCCAGGAAAGCGTAATCCTGAATGTCGCCCCAGTAATAACGACAAGGGTTGGTGAACATCAGGTGGATATCGATATGCCGCCCCAGCGCCTGCAGCGCCTCCAGATAGACCGGCGGCAACGCCGAGATGCCGCAGATAAACACCCGCGGCGGCAAACCGGGCGGACACGTTGTTGCCTGTTCCAACGCGTGGATAAAGCGGCTATACAGATTGGCGCGGTGCCATTCCGGCTGCCCCAGTTCACGCGTGTATTCCACCAGTCGCGCCCAGAGCGGCGCCTGCCATTGCTGAGCCTCCGCCAGACCGTCGATGCGTTCGCCGCGCTGCCAGCTCTCCAGCCACTGCGGGCGATAAACCAAATATTGGTCGAACAGGTCGGCGACCCGGCCGGCCAACTGGTGGATTTTGCGCTTGTCGCCGTCATCGGTCAGATAGTGCTGCAGTGGCGCAAACGCCGGCTGAGTCAGCATCTCCGGCAACAACCACATCAGCTTCCAGGTCATGGCATCCTTGCTGAAGGCGCTCTCTTTCGGGATATCCGGCAACACCCGGGTGAACATGTCCCAAATGAAGGTCGCCGGCAGCGGAAACGCGACATTGGCGGCGATACCGAACTGTTCCGCCAGCTGCATCTGCAGCCATTGCGCCATACCGGGGCTTTGCACCAGCACCACCTCCTGTTGAAAAGGATCGGTCAACGGATCTCTGGCTATCAGCGCGCTGGTCAGCGTTTTCAATAAATCCAGCTGATTGGAATGATAAACCGTGAACATGATGGCTCCTTTAAAACAAGATACGTACCGGCTCAAAAACGGGCGCAATACCAGCGGCTCAGCGTCGCCCACTGCCGTTGCGGAGTTTGTACTCTGACCGTCAATCGGCGGCAATCACTCCCCGCATCGTCAAGTGTCGTCTCGCGCCGCCAGCCTTCCGGCAGCGGTTCAGCCTCGAGCCGACCGGTGACGGCGAACGCCTCCAACTGCTGATGCGCCATCACCCAGGCTTGCCGGTAGTGCCACTGGCGCTGGAACGACTGCAACAGCACCTGATGATACTGTAACAAACCCAGCAGCGACACCGAGAACAACAATGCCGCCACCAACACCTCCGGCAGGCTGAAGCCGTTGCGGGATATCCGCGCTGCCCGAGCGTTAGCCGTCACAGTCGGCCAACCTTTTCTCGGGGCAAAAATCCAACCGACCGCCCGGCTGTGCTTGCAACTTGCCAGCAGCCTCCGCGCCGTCAAAGGTGCCCCATTGATACAGCCATACCAGTTCACCGCCGCGCATCTCCCCAAGGCCGCGTATCGTCACCATGCCCGCTCTGGCAGACAGCCGGGCGCAGGCCGTCAGTTCCGCGCGCTGCCTGCATAACCAGGCCGCCGCACTCAGCTCGGCGCGCGGCCAACGCTGGAGCATGCCCCAACTCAGCGCCGAAGCGGCCTGATTGTAAGCCTGAAGGTAACGCTGCTGATCGGCGGCCAGTAACAGCGCGTTATCCAATTGCCGATGCTGAGCATTGAGCAACATCAGCCCCAGCGCCAACAGCAACATTACCGCCGCCAAAGTGCTGCCGCCTCGCTGGCTCCGCCGGTTCATGGCAACGCCGCCATTTCGACGCTCCCGCTCAGGCTACGCCTGATACGCGCATCGCCGACAGAGCGCCCCGCCAGAGTCAAACGGGCCAGCGCACCGCCATGCTCCCCGCGCTCTATCGCCACATGAAACCGCTCAATGCGCACTTCGTCACGATCGAGCAGCCGCTCCCAGCCGCCGCCATCGCATTGGCTCACGCCGCGCTGCCCTTCCAGGCCGCCATTGCGCAGCCGATAACCGAAATAACCTGCATCCTCGCCCGAGGTGAGCCATTGCCCGCTGCGGGTGATGTCGTAAGCGACGATAACGCAGCTGCCCGCCGCTTCTCCCGCCGCCTGGCCGATCAGCAGTGGGCGGCCGGCGCACTGCCCGGCACAGAAACCGGCACGGCGCAGGTCTTTCTCGATGCCGAACGCCAGCTGTCGCAGCGTTGACTCCAGCCGAAAATGCTGGCCGACGGCCACGTTTTGCTGACGCAACAGCGGGTAGGTTTTCGCGGCGCCGAGCACGATCACGCTGCCGAACACCAGCGCCAACATCACCTCCGGCAAGGTAAAACCGCGTTCGACAGTCAGCATGGCGCGATCCCCCTTATCCGGAGCCCTTCGCTGCACAAACGCAGCCGCCCTCGGGCGGACAGCACCAGCCGCAGGCCGCCTGCGTCGTTGCTGAGAAGGATGTGCCCCGCCTGCGCAGTATTGCGCAAACCATAAAACCCAATCTCTTTGCCGGAGTAGCCGCTCAAAACGACGTCGCGGTAAGACGGTGAGAAAACGGGACCCTCGGCGGAAGCGCAATCCGGCGGCGGCACACCGCCGCCCAGGCACCAGGGCGTGCCATTTTTGAACCACAGCAGCGTCGTGCGGTTACGCCAGTTGGCGTCCGCCTGCAGTCGCAGCAAAAACGCCAGCAGCTGTTGGGCCGTGTGTTCCAACCGCAGCGCTTGCTGATGATAGCGCCATTGCCCGACGCCCCAGCCGGTGAGCATGCCGGCGATCAGGATCGCCGCCAATAGCTCAATTAGCGTCATGCCCCGTTGGCGATCATCGATGTTCGAGAGAGTATTGTCGTTCATGCCGCCAGTGTAAGGGCCGTAACAACGCGGTAAAGCCACATGCGCAAGCGCTGCGGCAAGCTGCGCAATGTTTTCTCTACGACGGCAGACCGCGACAAAAAAATGCGGCGCGGTACGCAATGCGGATAAAAAAAGGGGCGCAATCGCTGCGCCCCTGGTGTGATGCGGTTAAGGTCAGATCGCGACCGGCGCCTTGATGGCCGGATGCGGATCGTAACCTTCGATCTCGAAGTCTTCGAAACGGTAATCGAACAGTGAAGCCGGTTTGCGTTTGATCACCAGTTTCGGCAACGGACGGGGTTCACGCGTCAGTTGCAGCTGAGTCTGTTCCATGTGGTTGCTGTACAGATGGGTATCGCCACCGGTCCAGACGAAGTCGCCGACGTCCAAATCGCACTGCTGCGCCATCATATGCACCAACAGCGCGTAGCTGGCGATGTTGAACGGCAGACCGAGGAAGACGTCGCAGGAACGCTGGTACAGCTGGCAAGAGAGCTTACCGTCCGCCACGTAGAACTGGAAGAACGCGTGGCACGGTGCCAACGCCATCTGATCCAGCTCGCCGACGTTCCAGGCGGAAACAATGATGCGACGCGAATCCGGATCTTGCTTCAGCTGCTGGAGCACGTTGCTCAGCTGATCGATCTGACGGCCGTCCGCTGCGCCCCAGGCGCGCCACTGTTTGCCGTACACCGGGCCGAGATCGCCGTTTTCATCGGCCCACTCGTCCCAAATGGTGACCTTGTTGTCACGCAGATAGGCGATGTTGGTATCGCCGTTCAGGAACCACAACAGCTCATGAATGATCGAACGCAGATGACATTTCTTGGTGGTCACCAACGGGAAACCTTCCTGCAAGTTGAAACGCATCTGGTGGCCGAAAATCGACAATGTGCCAGTGCCGGTACGGTCGGCTTTAGGGGTGCCCTCGGCGAGCACCTTGTTCATCAAATCCAGATACTGTTTCATTTGTCCCTCACGACAGTTGTTGCTGCGGGCGACGACGGTACGCCCAAATCATCATAATAACACCGGCCACCACCATCGGGATGGACAGGATCTGCCCCATGCTGATCACGCCGTCGAACAGGCCAAGCTGGGCATCCGGCTGGCGGAACGCTTCAACGATGATGCGGAATGCGCCATAACCGATCAGGAACAGGCCCGATACGGCACCCATCGGCCGCGGCTTGCGGATGAACAGGTTCAGAATGATAAACAGCACCACGCCTTCAAGCAGCAGTTCATACAGCTGGGACGGGTGACGCGGCAGCACGCCGTACTGATTCAGCAGCGGCATCAGAGAAGGGTCGGCGGCGGCGAGCGCCACGTCTTCGCTGCGCGAGCTTGGGAACAGCATCGCCCAAGGGGTGTCGGTGGTCACGCGGCCCCACAGTTCACCGTTGATGAAGTTGCCGAGGCGGCCGGCGCCCAAACCGAACGGGATCAATGGCGCGATAAAATCGGAAACCTGGAAGAAGGTGCGTTTGGTGCGGCGAGCGAACCAGAACATCACCAGAATCACCCCCATCAATCCGCCGTGGAACGACATGCCGCCATCCCAGACCTTGAACAGATAGAGCGGATTATCCAGGAACAGCGGCAGGTTGTAGAACAGCACATAGCCCACGCGGCCACCGACGAATACGCCCAGGAAACCGGCGTAGAGCAGGTTTTCCACTTCGTCTTTGGTCCAGCCGCTGCCCGGCTTGTTGGCGCGGCGCACCGCCAGCCACATGGCAAAAACGAAGCCGACCAGATACATCAGGCCGTACCAATGCAAAGAAACCGGGCCAATGGAGAAAATGACCGGATCAAATTTAGGAAACGCCAGATAGCTATTGCTCATCTATCACCACAACATGTCTGTTATTTTTCCCCATGCGGGGGCGGCAGGTGCCAAACGTCGGCGCAGGTTGTCACACGCCTTTCAAACGGCAGCGTTGACCGCTGCGGTTTGCAAGACGACGAACATGCGTCGCGCTGAGGTTGCGCATCATAACATAGGCTTAGCGCGGTCCGGGCCGGCAGCGCGGGAAAAGTTCTGTAAAAAAATCACACCGCGCGGCGGTTATCGGCCCCCGCGGATCAGCCCGCCCATGCCGCGCCGCTCCATAAACGCCGCCACCAGATGGCGCACTTCGGTGGTCATTTGGGTGTTCAACACCCGGTGCGCCAACACCTCCGCGTCGGCCAGGTCGATATGCCGCAGCAGGTATTTGATGCGCGCCACGCTGCGGCCGTTCATGCTCAGATTGCGATAGCCCATGCCCACCAGCAACAGCGCGCCCATGGGATCGCCGGCCAGCTCACCGCACAGGCTAAGCTGCAGCCCGGCTGCTTTCCCCTGTTCGGCGATCAGCTTCAGCACCTGCAGCATCGCGGGATGCAGGTTGTCGTACAGCGAGGCTACCCGCGTGTTGTTGCGATCCACCGCCAGCAGGTACTGGGTCAAATCGTTGGTGCCGACCGAGATGAAGTCGACGCGCCCGGCCAAATGCGGGATCAGGAAAATCATCGACGGCACTTCTAGCATCACGCCGATTTTCGGTTTCGGGATCGTGTAGCCAAGCACCTCTTCCACCTCGCGCCCGGCGCGGTCAATCAAGCGCTTGGCCTCATCGACCTCTTCCAGGCTGGTGACCATCGGCAGCAAAATGCCCAGGTTGCCGGTGCCGGCATTGGCGCGCAGCATGGCGCGCACCTGAATCAAAAAGATCTCCGGCTGATCCAGAGTGATGCGGATGCCGCGCCACCCCAGGCAAGGGTTTTCTTCGCTGATCGGCATATAGGGCAGTTGCTTGTCGGCACCGATATCCAGGGTGCGCAGCGTCACCGGCTTGCTCGGATAAAGCTGCAGCATGCCTTGATACTGCGCGACCTGTTCTTCTTCGGACGGGAAACCGCTTTGCAACATGAACGGGATTTCGGTGCGGTACAACCCCACGCCATCCACTCGGCCGCCCAACAGCTGTTCATGTTCCGGGCTGAGGCCGGCGTTCAGCATCACCTGGATACGCTCGCCGCTTTTCAACTGCGCCGGCTGCTCGACGTCGTCTTCCGCCAGCTTGCTCAGCTCCAGCTCTTCGCTGATCAGCCGTTGATATTCCTGCACCAACACCGGCTCAGGATCGACCAGCAGTTCACCGCGATAACCGTCGACGATCAGCAACCGCTGGCTGAGCAGAGAAGGCTGGATGTCGGCGCCCATCACCGTCGGCACGCCCATCGCACGCACCAAAATCGCCGCATGCGAGTTGGCGGCGCCGTCGCGCACCACCACGCCGACCAGGCGATCCTGCGGCACTTCGGCCAGCAATGTCGCGGTCAGCTCATCTGCCACCAGCACAAAACGCGCCGGCCACTGGGTGGCGCCCTGGGTGGTGTCGTCGAGGTGGAACAGCAGGCGTTGGCCCAGCGCGCGCAGGTCGCTGCCGCGCTCGCGCATATAGGTGTCCTGCAGTTTGGCGAACTGTTCGGCAAAGGCTTCTATCACCTGCTTCACCGCCCACTCCGCCACCGAACCGTTGTCGATTTCGGCGAACAGTTCGCGCTTGAGGCGAGCGTCGTTTAACAGGTGAGAATAAAGATCGAAGATCGCCGCGCTCTCTTTTTGCGAGCTGGCGGCAAAACGCTTGCTGAAACGGCGAAACTCCGCGCCGGCCTCTTCCAGCGCCAGCGTCAGGCGCTCGCGCTCGCTGGCGGTGTCCAGCGTCGACGCGCGGTAAACCTGATCGAGCGAAGGCTGGCTGCTGTCCTGCCACCCTTCCGCCACCGCCACGCCGGGCGAGGCCGCCAGCGCGCGCACGCGCGTTTGGCGATACTGACCGAAAATGGCGTTGAGCTGCGACTGTGACAGGATCCCGGCCATCTGCGTGGCCAGGGTGACCATGAAAGACTCTTCGCTTTCATCGAACTGGCGCAGCTCGCGCTGCTGCACCACCAGCACCCCCAGCAGTTGGCGCCGATGAATGATCGGCACCCCGAGGAAGGATCGGAAACGATCCTCTTTCACCTGCGGAACGTATTTAAAACTGGGGTGGCTTTGGGCATCAGCCAGGTTGATAGGCTCGGCTCGGCGGCCGACCAACCCGACGACGCCCTCGTCAAACGCCAATGCGATAGTGCGCCCACGCGGCTTTTTCAGCCCGCGCGTGGCCATCAGGTAGTAACAGCGGCGATCGTTGTCCGCCAGGTAGATGGAACACACTTCGGTGTCCATCGCCAGACAGGTTTCATTGACCAGCAGATCCAGCGCATCCGTCAGACTGGCCGCCGCGGCCACCTTCTCTACAATTTCTCGCAAGCGCGTGAGCATAGTCGGCTTAACTTAACCTCTCTTTCGGCGATAAGCGGGGGCCTGCCGCGGCGCCGCCTGCTCTTGCATCGGCATCACGGTCACGGCGAATTCTTTCATCACCCGGCGGTAGACGTCGCGTTTGAACGACACCACCTGGCGCACCGGATACCAGAAGCTCACCCAGCGCCAACCGTCGAACTCCGGCGTGCTGCTGCGCTGCATATTGATATCAGCGTCATTGCACAGTAGCTGCAACAAAAACCATTTTTGCTTTTGGCCGATACAAACCGGCTTTGTGTCCCAACGCACCAAACGTTTCGGCAATTTATAGCGCAACCAGTTGCGGGTCGAAGCCAGGATGCGCACATCCTTTTTACTCAGCCCCACTTCTTCGAACAGCTCACGGTACATCGCCTGCTCCGCAGTTTCGCCAGGGTTAATCCCACCTTGGGGAAACTGCCAGGAGTGCTGACCGTAACGGCGGGCCCATAGGACCTGCCCCTGACGATTACAGATTACGATACCAACATTCGGGCGGTAGCCATCATCATCGATCACCGGACTACCTCGATAAGCTTAAATTCGCATAGATGTCCTGATTGTTTCACACAAGCTACAGGCGGTAAACCACTGCTTTACGGCGCTGCGGGCCGGATAACATTGGGATAACTCACAGATATAGGCAAAGTTATAAACATACCCTAGCCTTTCAGACCGGTTTTATTCACTTTTTCTGTGGATAGGTGTGTGCAGAACTCGAGGGATAAGCCGGTAAAACTCTCGTCCCCTAAAATCCCCCCTCATACCTAAAAACAAATATTAAACTTAAAAACATACAGTTAACCAATATCCCACAGTGATTTACAGGGCAAAAATGTGATCTATGCACGGTAAGGATCTTACCCTGGCGAAAGATCCACCAACGCCGTTTTTATCCACAGATTATCCGGGCAAGTTACGCACAAAACGGACAAATTCGTAAAAATCCGCCTGAGTCAAGGCTGTAAATTGAACCAGTGATCGGTAAAAATTTGGGTTATCCCATAAATCTGTGGATAAATAGGTGTAAGATCCTGTTTATTGTCGGTGGCTTCAGGTGAACAAGCCCCGCAAGTGCATTGTCGCCCGCGTAAGGAAAGAAAAAAAGTCATGTAAAATCATGCTACTATTATTCTTTTCCCCAGGCGATAGCGGTTATCGCTCGCCGTGTATAATTGCAGTACGTTTTTCAACCAAATTCGACAGGCTTGATTTATGGCATTTTTATCCCCTTTGCCGCCCCCGCCGGAAAATGAACAGCAGCTGTTCGAGCGCGCTCAGGCGCTGGCCGGCTTCAGTTTTGGCGAACTGGCCGCCCGCGCGCAGTTGCCGATCCCCAAGGATCTGAAACGCGATAAAGGCTGGGTGGGCATGCTGCTGGAGCTGTACCTCGGCGCCATGGCCGGCAGCAAACCGGAACAGGATTTTCCTGAGCTGGGCATTGAGCTGAAAACCATTCCTGTCGACGCCGCCGGCAAACCGCTGGAGACCACTTTCGTCTGCGTCGCCCCGCTCACCGGCAACAGCGGCGTCACCTGGGCCAGCAGCCACGTTCGCCACAAGCTGGCGCGCGTGTTGTGGATACCGGTAGAAGGCGAACGGCAAATCCCGCTGGCGCAGCGCCGCGTCGGTTCACCGCTGCTATGGAGCCCGAGCCTTGCTGAAGAAGAGATGCTGCGCCGCGATTGGGAAGAGCTGATGGATCTGATTGTGCTCGGTCACGTAGAACGCATCACCGCACGCCACGGCGAAGTGCTGCAACTGCGCCCCAAAGCGGCCAACAACAAGGCGCTCACCGAAGCCATCGGCGAACAGGGGCAACCTATCATGACGCTGCCGCGCGGTTTCTATCTGAAAAAAGGTTTTACCGGCGCGCTGCTGGCAAGACATTTCTCAATCTAAGCGATTTCGTTTAACTCTGGTTTAGCTAAACCTGTCAGCGCCACGATAAACGCGTATAATTCACGCTTTGCATTTATTAAGTATTAAGGTGTGTCGGGCAATGTTCGAATGGATTATGGATCCCAATGCCTGGTTAGCGTTAGGTACGCTAACCATTCTTGAGATCGTACTGGGTATTGATAACATCATTTTTCTGTCGCTGGTGGTGGCGAAGCTGCCCAAAGCGCAACAGAACAAAGCTCGCCGAATGGGCTTGGCCGCCGCCATGCTGATGCGCCTGGCGCTGCTGGCCTCCATCGCCTGGGTGATCCGCTTGACGCACCCGCTGTTCACCGTGCTGGATCACGCCATTTCCGCCCGCGATCTGATCCTGCTGCTGGGGGGACTGTTCCTGATCTGGAAAGCCAGCAAAGAGATCCACGAAACCATCGAAGGGTCGGAAGAAGAGCACCACACCAAGGTGCACAGCTTCTTCGGCGCGATCGTACAGATCATGCTGTTGGATATCATCTTCAGTCTGGATTCGGTGATTACCGCCGTGGGCCTTTCCGATCACCTGTTCATCATGATGGCGGCGGTGGTGATTGCCGTCGGCGTGATGATGTTCGCCGCCCGGCCGATCGGCGAATTCGTCAATCGCCATCCGTCGGTGAAAATGCTGGCGCTGGCGTTCCTGATCCTGGTGGGCTTCACGCTGATGCTGGAAAGCTTCCAGGTGCACGTGCCGAAAGGCTACATCTACTTCGCCATGTTCTTCTCCATGTCGGTAGAAGCGCTCAATCTGATGCGCAGCAAGAAAAATCGTTCGCCGGAATAACCCTGCGCGGAGGCCGCCATCGGCGGCTTCCGCCGTTTCGTTGCCCCCTCATTTCAGTTTTTCTTATCAGATAAAGACTTATCTGAGACGTCCCCGGCCAAGAGTTTGCTAATCTTGAAAGAATATTGTTTTTGCATAATCGAGGATCCGCAGGATGAAAAAGTGGGTAATGGCAGTGTCTGCGCTAGTGATGGCGGCCGGTTTGGCGGGATGTTCCAGCGACTACGTCATGGCGACCAAAGACGGGAACATGATCCTGACGCAAGGCAAACCAGAGATCGACGAAGACACCGGACTCATCAGTTATAAAGACGAGAAAGGCAACCACCGCCAGATCAACGGCGATCAGGTTTCCCAGGTTATCGAACGCTAATCACCGCTCGCCGGCTATCGCCCGTTCAAGCGCGGTAGCCCTCATTCGTCTCCGCACTGAATCCGCTTCCCCCATCTTCACCGCTTGGTTATAGTCAGGAAAGGCGACATCGCCGCCCGACGGACTTTGCGCCGTCTTCTGAATTGGGCTCCTGTTTCACCGGGCCGCGCGGCCCGTCAGCGCTAACAAGAAAGGAAGGCCGTTAATGCAATACCACCGTATTCCCCACAGTTCTTTAGAAGTGAGCGTGCTGGGACTGGGCACCATGACCTTTGGCGAACAGAACAGCGAAGCCGACGCCCATGCGCAACTGGACTATGCATTGGCCGCAGGCGTGAACCTGATAGACACCGCCGAACTGTACCCGGTGCCGCCTCGCCCGGAAACCCAGGGCCTGACCGAGAGCTATATCGGCAGTTGGATCAAGGCGCGCGGCAATCGCGAAAAAATCGTCCTGGCCAGCAAAGTTTCGGGCCCGGTACGCGGCACCGACAGCAGCATCCGTCCGCAGCAGGCGCTGGATCGCAAAAACATCCGCGCCGCGCTCGACGCCAGCCTCAAGCGGCTGAACACCGATTATCTCGATCTTTATCAATTGCACTGGCCGCAGCGTGCTACCAACTGCTTTGGCAAACTCAACTATCAATACACTGAGGACAAAGCTACGGTCACGCTGTTGGAAACGCTGGAAGCGCTGACCGAGCAGGTGCGCGCCGGCAAGATCCGCTATATCGGGGTTTCCAATGAAACGCCCTGGGGCGTGATGCGCTACCTGCAGCTGGCGGAGAAACATGAGCTGCCGCGCATCGTGTCGATTCAAAATCCGTACAGCCTGCTGAACCGCAGCTTTGAGATTGGCCTGGCCGAGATCAGCCAGCACGAAGGGGTGGAACTGCTGGCCTATTCCAGCCTGGCGTTCGGCACCCTGAGCGGTAAATACCTCAACGGCGCAAAACCGGCCGGCGCGCGCAATACGCTGTTCACCCGTTTCAACCGTTATTCAGGGCAGCAAACCCAGTTGGCGATCGCCGAATACGTGGCGCTGGCCAAAAAACACGGGCTGGATCCTTCGCAGATGGCCTTGGCCTTCGTGCGTCAGCAGCCGTTCGTCGCCAGCACTCTGCTGGGCGCCACCTCGGTGGATCAGTTGAAAATCAACCTCGACAGCCTCGACGTGATTCTGGATGAGGACGTGCTGCAGGCGCTCGAAGAAATCCACACCCGGTTTACCATTCCGGCGCCTTGATAGCCTGAGGGCGCAGCCTGGCTGCGCCCCGTTTCACCGCCGCTGAGACCACCACAATGCGCTAATCGCCAGCGCAAACACCACGCCAAACCCTACGCCGACGCCCACCACCGGCACGCCCAGCTTCACGACCAAAGAATACAGGCCCAGCATCAGCAACATGGCGGCGTTTTCACCCAGGTTTTGCACTGCGATCGCATTACCGGCGCCGACCGAATGTTTGCCCCGCTCCTGCAGCAACGCATTGAGCGGCACGACGAAGAAGCCCCCCAGCATGCCGATGAGCGCCAGCAAGACGTAGGCATTGAGCATGGTCGTTTGCAGCGCAAACACCGCGACCGCGATGCCGATAAGGATCCCGGCCGGCATGCAGCGTTTCACCGTCTTCAGCGTGACGAAGCGCGCGGCGGCACCCGCGCCCAACACGATGCCGACGGCCACCATGGCGTTCAGCAGCGTCGGCGTGGCGTTATCGGCGATGCCAAGCGCCACCGGCACCCACAGCACCAACAGAAAACGCAGCGTCACGCCGGCCCCCCAAAACAGGCTGGTGCCAATCAATGAGAAACGCGTCTGCCCATCGCGCCATAATGTGACGCAGGCGGTAAAGAAACTGTTCGTCATGGCCCGCGGCCGCCATGAAGCCCCTGGGCGCGCCGCCGCCAGACGTGGAATATACAGGTTGGCGACCACCGCCCCCGCGTAAACCAACGCGCAGGCCGCCAGCGCCGCGACCACGTGCCAGTCCGCCAGAATACCGCCGGCCACCGAACCGGTCAGAATGGCGGCGATGGTCGAGGCCTCCATCAGGCCGTTAGCCTTGACCAGCTTCTCGCCGCTGGTGATCTCGCCCAGAATGCCGTATTTGGCCGGAGAATACGCGGCGGCCCCCACGCCGACCAGGCTGTAACCCAGAAACGGGTTCCCCCCAAAACAGATCACCAATGCCCCCGCCAGCTTCAGCGCGTTGGCGAACATCATCACCCGCCCTTTGGCGAAGCTGTCGGCCACCTGGCCGACAAACGGTGCCAGGATGATGTAGGTGGCGACGAAGGCCATCTGCAGGATCGGCTGGCTCCAGTCCGGATACAACTGCTGCTTGATCAGCGCCAGCGTGGCGAACAGCAACGCATTGTCGCCGAACGCCGAGAGGAACTGCGCGCTGATCACCGCGATCATGCCACGTGACAACAAAGGGGATTCGGTCGAAGGATTCATCAGGCACTCTCCGGCTGTTCAGCCATATGACGCAAGGTGACGAAATCAGGTTTGCCGCTGCCGAGCACCGGCAGCGTTTTCAACAGGCGAATATCGCGCGGCACCGCCAGCTCCGGGCTGCCCAGCTCGCGCGCCACCCGCAGCAATGCCTCGCGGGTAATGGCGGGATCGGTGGTGAACAGCACCAGTGCCTCGCCTTTGCTGCTGTCGCTTTTGACCGTGGCGGCATGCAGTTTTTCCGGCGACAGCCGTTGCGCCAGCAGTTCGACGCTCTCCAGCGACACCATCTCGCCCGCCAGCTTGGCGAAGCGCTTCACGCGTCCGCGAATGGTGCAGTAACCCTGCTCATCCAGGCTGACGATATCGCCGGTATCATACCAACCCGGCTGCAGCACACCGTTCGCATCTTCCGCCGCCGGCGGTTCCAGCTCACCGGGACGTTCAACCCGCAGGTAGCCTTTCATGATATTCGGCCCCTTCAGCTGCAGGCGGCCGCCGTTATCGATGCCCGGCACCGCGATCAAACGCGCCTCCATCTGCGGCATGATACGGCCAACGGTGCCCACCTTGGTCGCCAGCGGCACGTTGATCGACACCACCGGCGCGCACTCGGTCACGCCATAGCCTTCCAGAATGCGGATGCCGTATTTATCCTGATAGATCTGTTTGGTGCTGTCCGCCAGTTTCTCCGCGCCGGCCACCACATAGCGCAAGCGGGCGAAATCATACGGATGCGCGAAGCGCGCATAGTTGTTGAGGAAGGTCGCCGTGCCGAACAGTACCGTGCAGTTACGGTCATACACTAACTCCGGCACCACGCGATAGTGCAGCGGGCTGGGGTAGAGGAAAATGCGGCTGCCGGTGAGAAGCGGCGTCAGCAGCCCCACCGTCAGGCCGAACGAGTGGAACAGCGGCAGTGACGACATGAAGCGGTCGCGCGGCGTGAAATCGGCGATGGTGCGGATTTGTTCTACGTTGGCCAGCAGGCTGGCATGCGAATGCACCACGCCCTTGGGGTGGCCTTCGGAGCCGGAAGTGAACAAGATCAGCGCCGCGTCCTCCGGGCGTTGCGGCAACATCGCGCGCTGCGGTTGCAGCAAGTGCCGCAGGATCCACAGCTTGTCCGCCAGCGTAACGGTGTCTTTCAGATCCTCCAGATACACCCAGTTGGCCTGCGTCACCTGCTCCGGCAGATGGGTCAGCTTGCCCTTCTCCAGGAACTGGCGCGAGGTGACGATGGTCTTGATGCCGGCGGCGGTCATCGCGCTGTTCAGGCCGTTGGCGCCGGCGGTGTAGTTGAGCATCGCCGGAATGCGGTTGCGCAGCGAAGCGCCGAAGATCGCCGCCGCGGTGATGGTGGCGTTGGGCAACAGCAGCCCGACGTGCTCCCCTTCGGCGGTAAAGCGCTGCAGAATGCGGCTGACGCCCAGCGATTTCTTGATCAGCGTTTGGTAGCTGTCCTCTTTGAAAGCGATGTCTTCGATACAGGGCTTGCGGTGCCCATAGCGCTGCTGCGCCGCCAGCAAGGCATGGAACAGCGTCTGCGGTTCGCGCGTCTCCATGCGCGCCCGCATCATGATCTGCATCAGCCGATCGCCCGCCAGCGCCCGCCGCTCTCGCGCACGCGGAGCCTCCGGCATCGGCAGCGTGGTCGGCGGCAAGATGCGGATGCTGATTTGCGGAAACCAGCGGATCTTGAACACCCCGGCCATGCGGCCGAACGGGCTGAATTCGGGGCCGTCGATCCGCACCGGCACCACGGTGGCGCCCGATTTGGCGGCGATAAACGCCGCGCCGTCGTAGATTTTCATCAGCGCGCCGGTTACGGTGATGCGCCCTTCAGGGAACACCACGATCGGCCGCCCCTGTTCGACCATGCGCACCAGTTGCTTGATGGCCATCGGCTTGGTGGGATCGAGCGAGACGAAATCGATGTAAGGCCGCAGCCAGCGCATAAACCAGCTCTCGCCGATGCTGGCATAGACCGCAAACACCGGTTTTATCGGCAGGAACAGCGCCAGCAGTACGCCGTCGAGGAAAGAGACGTGGTTCGGCGTAATCAGCAGTTTTTGCCGTTCGAAGTGCTGGACGTCCCCTTCGACCCGTACCCGAAACAACAGGCGAAACAGCGCGCGCAGCAGTGAAAAGATCATGCCCTTCTCCCTTGGCCATGGAGGCGTAAATCGTTGTAGGGAAAAGAATACTATATGGCAGGCAAAAAAAAACCTACGCATCCGCGTAGGTTGGTGCAATTGAAAATGGCTTCAACATACAGAGTATGCTGATTTCTCACCAATCAATACCTCTGGGATCACCTACTCTAGAGAGATGGCATGCAGGAAACTACCGCCGAATCGCAAGAGTTCTGCTCCAAATGCAACCAGCTGTAAATTTCCCGCGATCTGCTGTAATAACTCAATGAAACTTAAACCTTCCCGCAGCGACGAAAAAATAAATATAACAACGACCGAGCCAGTGACCCAGACGTGAAATCTTCACTCATCGCGCGCTGACCTCGACCAGGCAGCTCATGGCGTTCGGCCCCTGCGTCAGCGGCGAGGTGCCGATATCCAGCGTCAGCACGTTCGGGTTGCCCGCCTGCTCGACCGGCCGGCGCTGCGCGTCGAAACCCGGCTCGAACCAGGCACCGGTCGCCATCAACACCACGCCGCGCGTCACGCCATCGGTGAGCGATACCCCCGCCAGACAGCTGCCGCGCGCATTGCTGACCAGCACTTCGGCGCCGTCCGCCACGCCGCGCGGCGCCGCATCGTCCGGATGCATATACAGGGTTTCGCGCCCGGCGGTCTTGTTGCCCTGCGCCAGCGGCGCCGGATCCATCTGGCTATGCAGGCGATCGCTCGGCTGAATGGAGATCAGGTGCAGCGGCCAGTTTTTGGCCTGCGGCGCACCCAGCCACTCCACCGGCGGCCGCCACTGCGGATGCGGAGCGAAATCTTCGTAGCGATAGCCGGCGATCCGCTCGCTGAACAATTCGATCTTGCCGCTGGGCGTTTGCAGCGGGTTAACCTGGGGATCGGCGCGAAACGCGTCAAAAAATACAAACTCTTTGGCCGGCGCGGGCAGCTCGACATAGCCCCGTTGCCAGAACGCCTCAAACTCGGGCCAGGCGACGCCGGCGCGCTGCTGCGCCGCGCCGCATTGCCGATAGATAGCTTCGATCCAGGCGCGCTCATCGCGGTTTTCGGTAAAGCGCTCGCGATAACCGAGACGCTCGGCCAGATCGGCGAAGATATCGAAATCGTTGCGCGCCTGATGCTGCGGCGAAATGGCCTGATGCATCGCCAACACGTAGCGATCGCGCGACGAGCCGCCGATGTCGTTGCGTTCCAGCGAACTGGTGACCGGCAACACGATATCCGCCATTTTGGCTGCCGCCGTCCACCAGATATCTTGGACGATCACCGTATCCGGCTTCTGCCAACCTTCCACCAGTCGGTTCAACTGCTGATGGTGATGGAACGGGTTGCCGCCGGCCCAGTGCACCAGATGGATATCCGGATAATGCCGCGTCTCGCCGCAAAATTGATAGGCTTCGCCGGGGTGCAGCAGCATGTCGCAGATGCGCGCCACCGGGATCGCCAGCCCGGCCGGGTTATCCCCTACCGGCATGGTCGGCGCGGGGGTATCCACGCGCGGGTTGCCGACGCCGTTCATTGAGCCATGGCCGAACGAAAAACCGCCGCCCGGCAGCCCCACCTGACCCAGCATCGACGACAGCGCGATCATCATCCAGTACGGTTGCTCGCCACGATGCGCGCGCTGCACAGAGTAGGAACAGGTGATAAAACTGCGCACGCCGATCAGCTGCCGCGCCAGCAGCGCTATGCGCGCCGTCGGAATGCCGGTGATGGCGCTGGCCCAGGCCGGCGTTTTCGCCACGCCGTCGCTCACGCCGTTCAGGTAATCCGCCAACTGTTGATAACCCACGCAGTGGCTGTGCAGGAAGGCTTCATCCTGCGCGCCCAGCCGCTGGATTTCGTAAGCCAGCGCCAGCATCAGCGCCACGTCGGTATTCGGCCGGATCGGGATCCATTCCGCATTGACGAACTCGGGGCAATCATCGCGCATCGGGCTGATGTTGACCACCGGCGTACCCTTGCGCGCCAGCTTTTGCAGCCAGGGCTTGAGCGCATGTTCCGCCGCGCCGCCGGAAGAGACCTGAGCGTTTTTCAGCGCCAACCCACCAAACGCCACAAACAGCTCGCAATGCTCCACCACGCTCGGCCAACTGGTGACCCGCCCGGTCAACGGCGAGAAAGTGCCGATCACATACGGCAGAAAGAACTGCGCTGCGCCCCAGCTGTAGTTGCCCTGCTGATCGACCCCGCCGCCGCCGCTGAAATAGAATCGCCGCACCAGCGAGCGGGCATGGTGCAACCGCCCGGCCGACGACCAGCCATAAGAGCCGGTAAACAACCCGGAGGCGCCGTAGCGCTCGCGCACCCGGCGATTCTCCTGCGCCACCAAATCGAGCGCCAATTCCCAGTCTACCTCGACGAAATCTTCCCTGCCGCGCAGCGTACGGTCGCTGCCCTCGCGCTTTTGCAGCCACGAGCGGCGCACCGCCGGCTTGCGAATGCGTTTGTCGGAGTAAACCATCGGCGCGATGGAATCGAGCAGCGGAGAAGGGTCGGGATCGTCGACGAAGGGTTCACAACGGATAAGCCGGCCGTCTTCAACCACGGCGGTATAAGCGCCCCAATGGGCGAGCTGCGGATAGCGTTTAATGGACATGGCGTTCTCGGCGCAAATCGGAATGCACAGACGTTACCTCAAGCCCACCGCCGGTGCCAACGTACAAATTGCGCTATCGTTCGGTAGCAGTTGGTTATGCGTACAGACTCGAAGAGATTCTGCAACCGCCGCCACAAGTTGCGCACGAGACCGCTTGCAGCCCCGGTTTTTTTCCGCAAAACTGGGGGATGTAAGCGATTACCCAGGATGTGTTGACTGATATGGCTACGATAAAGGATGTTGCCAGGCTGGCGGGGGTTTCCGTGGCCACGGTATCCCGCGTGATAAACAATTCCCCCAAGGCCAGCGAAGGGTCGCGCACCGCGGTGCAGGCCGCGATGGAACAGCTGCAGTATCACCCTAACGCCAACGCTCGGGCGCTGGCGCAGCAATCCACCGAGACGCTGGGGCTGATCGTCTCCGACGTTTCCGATCCCTTCTTCGGCGCGATGGTCAAAGCGGTCGAGCAGGTGGCCTACGCCACCCACAATTTTCTGCTGATTGGCAACGGTTACCACGACGCCGAAAAAGAGCGTCAGGCGATTGAACAGCTGGTGCGGCACCGCTGCGAAGCGCTGGTTGTGCACGCCAAAAGGCTGAGCGATCAGGAACTTTGCGGCTGGATGCAACAGATCCCGGGCATGGTGCTGATCAATCGCACGCTGCCGGGCTTCGAAACGCGCTGCGTGGCGCTCGACGATCGCTACGGCGCCTGGCTGGCAACCCGTCATCTGATCCAGCAAGGGCATCAGCGCATCGCCATCATCTGCTCCACCCACCAGATTTCCGACGCCACCGACCGGCTGCAGGGCTATCTCGACGCGCTGCGGGAACACGGTATCGCGGTGGATGAAAAGCTGATCGCCTATGGCGAACCGGACGAAATCGGCGGCGAACAGGCGATGACCGAATTGCTCGGCCGCGGCCGTTCGTTCTCCGCCATTACCTGCTACAACGATCCGATGGCCGCCGGCGCGCTGTCGGTGCTGAGCGATAACAGCGTCGACGTACCGGGGGAAATTTCGCTGATCGGTTTCGACGACGTGCTGATTTCGCGCTATCTTCGGCCGCGCCTGACCACCATTCGCTACCCGATCGTGGCGATGGCCACCCAGGCGGCGGAGCTGGCGCTGGCGCTGGCCAACCGGCAACCGCTGCCGGAAATCACCAACATGTTCAGCCCAACGCTGGTGCGCCGCCACTCGGTCGCCACCCTCAACAACGCACACGAACAGCCGTAATTCCCGCCGCCGCATGGGTGAGCCGTCACCCATGCGCTCAGATTGCGCAGCCCGCCGCATTTCCCGCTTTTGGATTTTTTCCGCTCCCAGCGTTCGTGCATATTGTTGACACAATAACCTTTACACTATATAGCATAAACACTATATTCGGAGCGCGTCATGTGGCAAGTGGTGACCGTCGAACGGTTTGACGACTGGTTTTTGGCGCTCAACAACGCCCAGCAAACAAGCATCCTGGCGGCGATCTACAAATTGCAGACGTTCGGTCCGCAATTGGCGCGGCCGCATGCCGATACGCTGCATTTTTCCGACGCGGTCCGGCAGTTGAAGGAGCTGCGCATTCAACATCGCGGGCGCCCTTTCAGGGTGTTTTTCGCCTTTGATCCACAGCGGCAAGCGGTATTGCTGTGCGGCGGCGATAAAACCGGCGACAAACGCTTTTACCAGCGCATGTTGCCCATCGCCGCCATGGAGTTTTCACATTATCTGGCAACCCGGAGGTAGTGCAGATGGCCAAACCTTTATCCCAACTGATCGATAAACTCGATCCCGCCGTCGTTGCCGCCGCCAGGCAAAAAGCGGACCAGGAGATTTTCGAGCTGCGGCTGGCGATGCTGAGGGAAGAGTTGGCGGTTTCTCAGGTTGAATTGGCGAAGCGGCTCGGCATCAGCCAACCCTCCGTCGCCAATTTGGAAAAGCGCGGCAGCGAAATCAAACTGTCGTCGCTCAAACGCTATATCGAGGCGATGGGCGGCACGCTGTCGCTGGATGTGCAATTGCCCAATGGCCAGCACCGCCGCATGACGCTGTGAAGCGGGCGCCAGGCGCCCGCCCGCTGATCAGATAAGTTCCAGCGCGATCAGCTCTTCGATGGTTTGGCGGCGGCGGATCAAACGCGGCTCGCCGTTTTCGAACAGCACTTCAGGCAACAGCGGACGGCTGTTGTAGTTGGAGGACATCGACGCGCCGTAGGCGCCGGTATCGTGGAACACCAGATAATCGCCGATCTGCACCGGCGGCAGCTCGCGAGTTTCCACGCCGCCGCCCGCCTGCTGGGTAAACACGTCGCCGGATTCGCACAGCGGCCCGGCGATCACCGTGTCGCGCAGCGCTTGCCCCGAGGTATCGCGCCCATCGGCCGGCAACAGCGAAATATGGTGGTAACTGCCGTACATCGCCGGGCGCATCAGATCGTTAAAACCGGCGTCCACCAGCACGAAGTGGCGGCTGCCCATGTCTTTTACCGCCCGCACTTCGGCCACCAAGACGCCCGCTTCCGCCATCAGGAAACGCCCCGGTTCAATCTCCAGCTGCACCGGATGCCCCAGATGCGCGGCGATGCGTTCACGCGCCCGGTTCCACAAACCGAAATAGTGTTCGGTATCGATCGCCTCTTCGCCGTACTGATACGGGATAGACAGGCCGCCGCCGGCGGAAATGGCGCTGATGTCATGACCGAGATCGATCACCTGCTGCACCATCGCATCGCAGACCCGCTCCAGATGCTGGTAATCGACCCCGGAACCGATGTGCATATGCACGCCGATCAGCTTCAGGCCGTAGCGGCGAATTTTCTCCACCGCCTGCGGCAGGTCGGCATACCAGATGCCGTGCTTGCTGTTCTCGCCGCCGGTGTTGGTTTTCTGGCTGTGGCCATGGCCAAACCCCGGATTAATGCGCAGCCACACCGGATGCCCTGCGGAAACCTGGCCGAGCTGATCCAGCATGTCGATGGAACCGGCGTTAACCGGGATCTTCAATTCGCTGACGCGCGCCAGCGTGGCGTGATCCAACACGTCCGCGGTAAACACGATCTCGCTCGGTTCGCCGCCCGGTTGAAAACCGGCCTGCAGCGCCCGTTCGATCTCGCCCAGCGACACCGAATCCACCTTCACACCCTGCTCGCGCATCAAGCGCAAAATATGAATGTTCGAACAGGCCTTCTGCGCGAAACGAATGGTGTCGAAGTGGCGCAGCTGAGCGATGCGCTGGCTGATGATGTCCGCATCATAGGCCCAGACCGGGCAACCGAAACGCTGCGGCAAGGCCAGCAGGTTAGCGGCGTTCAACGCGGTGGAGGTGTCGTGCAACGGGCGTGGCATGGCGATATTCCCAATTCGAAAATGACGGCAGATAACGCCATAGTGCCGCACGCTGAATCGAGTGGAAAATATCTATTTAGCCGTAGTCTATTCATTTATGATATGGCTTTCTCTACAGTCGAGCGGCCTCGCCATGCACAGTATCTCTTTGCGGCAGATCGAAATCTTTCGGGCGGTGATGACCACCGGCAACCTGACCGAGGCGGCAGCCCTGCTGCAAACCTCGCAACCGACCGTCAGCCGCGAGCTGGCGCGCTTTGAAAAGCTGATTCGGCTGCAGCTGTTCGACCGGGTGCGCGGGCGTTTGTCCCCCACCGTGCAAGGGTTACGGTTGTTCGAAGAGGTACAGCGCTCCTATTACGGCCTCGATCGCATCGTCAACGCCGCCGCCGGCATCCGCCAGTTTCAGCAGGCGCAGCTGTCGATCGTGTGTCTGCCGGTATTCTCCCAATCGCTGCTGCCGGCGGTGTGCCAGCCCTTTATCGAACGTTATCCGGAAGTCAGCTTCAGCGTGATCCCGCAAGAGTCGCCGCTGCTGGAAGAGTGGCTGTCTGCCCAGCGCCACGATCTCGGGCTGACGGAAACCACCCTCACGCCGGCGGGCACCGAACGGGTGACGCTGATGACGTTGAACGAAGTGTGCGTGCTGCCGACGGGCCACCCGCTGCTGGTAAAAGACCAGCTGACGCCGCAGGACTTCGCCGGGCAGAACTTTATCAGCCTGTCGAGCACCGACAGCTATCGTCACTTGCTGGATGCGCTGTTCGGCGAACAGGGCGTCGAGCGCCGCATGGTGATGGAAACGCACAGTGCGGCGTCGGTGTGCGCCATGGTGAGAGCCGGCGTGGGGGTGTCGATCGTTAACCCGCTGACGGCGCTCGACTATGCCGGCAGCGGCGTGCACGTGCGGCCGTTCAGCATCGACGTGCCGTTCACCGTCAGCCTAATCCGGCCGCTGCACCGCCCTTCATCGGCGCTGGTCACGGCCTTTGTCGACCATCTGCATCAGCAGGCGGCACGCTTCTCCGCCCGGCTGGCCGCCGCTGTCAGGCGCTGAAAGCGGCCAGGGAATATTGCCGAGACCTTAGCGCAGCGTCGCCTGCCACTGCGGATCGGTGGCGAACCACTCCACCAGAAAGTCCAGCATGGTGCGCAAGGTGGCGGGCATCTGGCGACGCGAGGTGTAGATGCCGTAGATGCCCATCGACTGCGGCCGGTAATCCGGCAACAATTCGACCAGTTCGCCGCTGGCCAGCAGCGGGGCCGCCGAATAATAGGGCTGCATGGAAATGCCCGCGCCCTGCACCGTGCCGGCCATCAACACCACCGACTCGTTGGCGCTCAGGTTGCCGCTGACCGCCACCGCCGATTTCACCCCCTGAGCATCGAAGTGCCACAGGCTTTTGCCGAAATAGGAGTAGGTCAGGCAGTTGTGCAACGCCAGATCCTGCGGTTGGCGCGGGGTGCCGTGTGCCGCCAGATACACCGGCGCGGCGCACACCACCGATGCGCAGGTGGACAGCGGACGGGCGATCAGGTTGGGATCCAGCTCGTTGGTGATGCGCAGCGCCAGATCGATGCGCTCTTCCACCAGGTTCACCGCCCGGTTGTTCATCTGCAGATCGACCGCCACCTGCGGGTGACGCTTCAGATACTGAGCGACCGCCCCCACCAGCGCCGTTTGCCCGAGCGACTGCGAACAGGTAATGCGCAGCAGGCCGCGCAGTTCGTCGCTCTGCCCTTCCTCCACCAGGTCGATCTCCCCCGCCAGCGCCAGCATTTGTCGGCAACGTTCCAGAGTACGCTCACCGGCATCGGTCAGACTAAGCTTACGGGTAGTGCGGTGCAGTAAACGCGCCCCGGCCCATTGCTCCATCTGCGCCAGGTAGCGCGTCACCATCGCGCGCGACATCTCCAGCGTTTCCGCGGCGGCGATCATGCTGCCGCGATCGACGATGGTGACAAAAACTTCAGCGGCGGTAATGCGATCCATGATTAGTCCGATTTATGCAACGAATAATTGCTTATTATCCGGTTTTTCTATCGCTTTATGCAACCTAACATCGTTACAACATTAACCGATACCTAAGGACCTCTGCCCATGTTTAAGAAATCACTGTTAACTCTGGCCTTCACCGGCGTCGCCACCCTGAGCACTTACGCCACCGCTGCCGATACCCTGACCATGGAAGTGTATAACCCGGGCGAGAAAAGCGTGTTCCCGGTGTCTTCCGAAATCGTCAGCGGCCAACACGAAGTGGCGCTGATTGACGCTCAGTTCCAGCGTAACGATGCCGAAGAGCTGGTGAAAAAGATCAAGGCGACCGGCAAGAAGCTGACCACCGTTTATATCAGCCACTCAGACCCGGATTTCTATTTCGGTCTGGACGTGATTAAGGCGGCCTTCCCGGAGGCGAAAATCATCGCTTCGCCAGGCACCATCAAGGACATCAACGCCACCAAAGACGGCAAAGTCGCCTATTGGGGCCCGATCCTGAAAGACAACGCGCCGAAAACCGTGATCGTGCCGCAGCCGCTGCAGGGCGACAGCTTCACCATCGACGGCCAGAAAGTGGAAGTGAAAGGCCTGAACGGCCCGACCCCCGATCGCACCTTCGTGTGGATCCCGGCGCTGAAAGCGGTCGTGGGCGGCGTCGCGGTCGCCGGTGACAATATCCATCCGTGGATCGCCGACAACCAGACCGTGGAATCGCGCCAGCACTGGCAGCAGACGCTGAAAAACATCGAAGCGCTGAAGCCGCAGGTCGTCGTGCCGGGCCACTTCCTGCCGG
Organism: Serratia sp. DFXYC6; assembly: GCF_057196085.1. Lineage (NCBI taxonomy): Bacteria > Pseudomonadati > Pseudomonadota > Gammaproteobacteria > Enterobacterales > Yersiniaceae > Serratia > Serratia sp. DFXYC6. The sequence goes on from NZ_JBXUNV010000002.1 coordinate 37,605, forward strand.
GTGCCGCACAGACGCTGGCATCGGTGCACTTTACCCAGAAATACCTGACCACGCTGGAAGCCGAACTGCCGAAGGCCAAGGATTCCGCCGCGCTGATTGAAGCGATGAAAAAACACTACCCGACGCTGAAAGACGAATCGAGCCTGGAACTGAGCGCGAAAGTGCTGAAAGGCGAGATGAAGTGGCCGCAATAAGCGCCCCTGCGTGATTGAGCCAGCCCTGGCGTCGCGGCGAGCTGCCGCGCGCCAAGCGAGGAGTAAAAATGACCGAAACCACTCTGCATTACATTTTCGATCCGCTGTGCGGCTGGTGCTACGGCGCCGCGCCGCTGGTGAAAGCGGCTCAAAGTCTCCCCGGGTTGAAGGTTGTGCCGCACGCCGGCGGCATGATGACCGGCAACAATCGCCGCCAGATCACCGACGAGTGGCGCAACTACGTCATTCCGCACGACAAACGCATCGCCGAAATGACGGGCCAGCCGTTCGGCGAAGCCTATTTCAACGGCCTGCTGCGCGACACCACGGCGGTGATGGATTCCGAACCGCCGATCACCGCTATCCTGGCGGCGGAAAAGCTGTCTGGACGCGGGCTGGATATGTTGCACCGCATTCAGCAGGCGCACTATCAGGAAGGCCGGCGCATCGCCGACACGCCGGTGCTGGAGGCGTTGGCGAAAGAGCTGGGGTTGCCTTCGGCGGCGTTTATCGCCGAAATGCGCTTCAACAGCGGCGCACCGACCGCGCAACACATCGCGGAAAGCCGGGCGTTGCTGGCCAAAGTGCAAGGCCAGGGCTTCCCGACCTTTGCGCTGCAGGATAGTGATGGCCGCCTGCATCTGCTGCCGGCCGGCAACTATCTGGGTAATGTGGAAGCCTGGAAGAACCTGCTGGGCGCCGCCGCGCTGGCATAACCCTGCTCGCCCCGATCGCCGGGGCGGGTCATTCTACCCGCACGAACCGCCCTTCCGCCCGCACGTTGTGACCGAACCCGCAATCGCCCCGCGTGTGCATTTCCAACGCTTGCTCGCCAAACTCCATCGTCACGTCGCAGACCTGCGCGCTTTCCGCTTCATGCTGGTGGTAGACAGCCTTGCCGTGTTCGATCGGCAGCTCGGCGGAGAAGTCCCCCATGTTCGGCCCGTAATACAGCCCCATCTGCGGCATGGCGTAGCCGGAGAAATCGATCAACCAGCGCTCGCCCTGCGGCTTCACCGCCACTTCGCTCCACACGCCTCGCCCGGCGTATTGCCAGTACACGCCGCCCGGCCCCTGCGGCTGCGGCCGCTGCGCCAGCCGTTGGCGCAACAGGCTCAGGTTGTGCTGCGATTTGTCATCGTGCGGCGCCAGCGCCAGATAGGCCTGCGCCTTGAGCAATTCGCCGGCGTGCATCAGCGACAGCGCCACGTTGTTGTAAGCCGTGGCGACAGCCTGCTCGCTCAGGCCGCAAAACTCGCTCCAGGCCGCCTGATCGCGAAAGATGTCGGCGGCTTTGGCGTAATCTTGCCGCTGATAGGCCTTTTTTCCCAGTTCGGCGTAGCTCGCCACCTTTTGGCAATCGGCGGCGATGTCCGGCTCGTCAATGTGCGCCCAGGCCCGGGCGCTGGCGAAGACGCCGCAGGTCAGCAACAGGGGAAACCAAGCCTTCATCGTTTATCCTTTCTGCAAAAATTCGGCGCCAGTATAACCGCCCTGCGCCGGAGTGTATGCCGCAATTGCGCCCGCCAACGCGCCGCTGGCGATTCAGCCGCCTTATTTCAAACGGTTAGCGAGGTCAAAACTGCTTACAGTCGCAGTTTGTTTGTTACCGGCCCGCGGCCCATGCTGAACGAAATACCGCAATTATCGAGCCGTTATGAACGCAACCCCCTTGCAGAAACACGCCGTTTGGCAGCTGATCAAACCCTTTTGGGTGTCTGAGGAGCGATGGCGCGCCTGGATGATGCTGATCGCCATCGTCATCCTGTCACTCGGCCTGGTCTATATCAGCGTGCTGATCAACCAGTGGAACCAGGTGTTCTACGATGCGCTGCAGAACAAAAACTACCCGGTATTCAAGGCGCAGCTGTGGCGATTTACCTATCTGGCGCTGATCTTCATCGTGCTGGCGGTCTACAAGATCTACCTGACTCAGGGGCTGCAGATGCGCTGGCGGCGCTGGATGACGGAAAAGTTCATGGGGAAATGGCTGGCGCACCAGGCGTATTATCACACCGAGCAGCAGCAGATCGTCGATAACCCCGATCAGCGTATCGCTGAAGATCTCAACGTACTGACCCAATATACCCTGTCGCTGTCGCTCGGGCTGCTCTCCAGCCTGGTGACGCTGTTTTCCTTCATCGACATCTTGTGGCACGTCAGCGGGCCGATGACCTTCGCGCTCGGCCAGCACGCCATCACGCTGCCCGGTTATATGGTGTGGTTCGCGCTGCTGTATGCGGTGCTGGGATCGCTGCTGATCTGGTGGGTCGGCAAACCGCTGGTCATGCTGGGCTTTAACCAGGAGCGGTATGAGGCGAACTTCCGTTTCGGCCTGATCCGCATCCGCGAAAACAACGACGCCATTGCGCTATACCACGGCGAACCGCGCGAGGCGCAACAGTTGGGTGACCGTTTCGACACCATTCGCAGCAACTGGTGGGCGATCATGCGCATCACCCGGCGGCTGAACATCGCCACCAACTTCTACGGCCAGTTCGCCATCGTGTTTCCCCTGCTGGTGGCGGCGCCGCGCTACTTCTCCGGCGCCATTCAGATGGGCGGCCTGATGCAGATCGCCTCGGCCTTCGGCCAGGTGCAGGGTGCGCTGTCGTGGTTTATCGACGCGTTTAACGACTTGGCGACCTGGAAAGCCTGCGTTAACCGTTTGGCCGGCTTCAACGCCGCCGTCGATCAGGTTCACCATCAGCCGCGCGGCATTCAGTTGCGGGAAGAGAGCGCCCATCCGTTGACGCTGGATAACCTCAGCCTGAACTTGCCCGACGGCCAGCCGCTGCTGGCCGGCGCCGAGATGACGCTGCAACGCGGCGATCGCCTGCTGATCGTCGGCCCTTCCGGCTGCGGCAAGTCGACGCTGCTGCGGGCCATCGCCGGTATCTGGCCTTACGGCGCGGGCGCCATCGGGGTGGCGGCCAACGCCAACACGCTGTTCCTGCCCCAGCGCAGCTATATTCCGATCGGCACGCTGCGCGAGGCGCTGAGCTACCCGAGCCTGGCGTCAGAATACAGCGACGAACAGTTGATGCGGGTGCTGGAAAACTGCCGTCTGAAACACCTGCAGCGCTGGCTGGATACCTCCGCCAACTGGAGCCATCGCCTGTCGCCGGGTGAGCAACAGCGGCTGGCGTTCGCCCGCGCCCTGTTGATTCGCCCGAACCTCCTGTTCCTCGACGAAGCCACCAGCGCGCTGGACGACGAAACCGAGCAACTGATGTACTGCCTGCTGGTGGATGAACTGCCGGACATGACGCTGATCAGCGTAGCGCACCGCAACAGCGTGGCGAAGTACCACCAGACCTGCTGGCGCTTCAGCCGCGGCGAAGACCAACCGGCGCGCCTAGCGCTGAGCCCGTTGCCGGCATAACTCACGAAGCCGGGCGCAAGCGCGCCCGGTTTTCGTTCAGATGCCATCGGCCTGCGCGTCTTCGCACTTCACCCGGCGGCGTTCATGCCACAGGCTGGTCAGCCCGCGTTTACCGCTCGCCAGCGCCACCTCGCGAAATTCATCCAGGCTCAGTCCGTCACGTTCCAGCATCATTTCCGCCGCCAACTGCATGTTGACACCGGTCAGCACTTCGCAATCCCCCTGCGCATCCGCCAGCTCGCAGGCGCTGCGAAACGGCGAACCGCCGAGCATGTCGGTGAGGAACACCACGCCGTCCGGCTGCGCCACCGCGGCCAGCGCCGAGCGTAAGGCGTCGTTGAGCTGCGCGGTGCTCATCTGTTCGGGGAAATCGACCGCCGCGCAGTGCCGCTGCGGCCCCACCACCTGTTCCACCGCCTGCAACAGCCCGGTGGCAAAGCCGCCGTGGCCGGTAATCACAATGCCTGGCATAGCCCGCTCCTCACAAAATACCGATAAATTTGCCCGCCACGCCGATCGCTACCGTGACGCCAATCAGCTTCACCGGCGAGAATCCGCGCTTCATCAGGAAGAAAATGAGCAGCGTGAAACACAGCGGCAACAAGTTGGGCATCAGCTTGTCCAGCACGTCGGTCTGCAGCGCCACGCTGGCCTTGCCGGCATGCATCACCAGCGGCGTGGACAGGTGCACATACGAGGCCACCAGCGCGCCGATCACCGTCATGCCGACGATCGATGCGGCGTGAGAAATGCGCCGGGTGTGGGTCTTCAGCAGCGCCAGCGCGCTGGTGCCGGCCTGATAGCCGTAGTGCGCCAGCCCAAAACGCAGGCCGAAGTGGAACAGGTTGAACAGCAGCAGGAAGACGATCGGCCCGAACAGGCTGCCCTCCAATGCCAGCGAAGCGCCTATGCCGGCGCAGATCGGCAGCAGCGTCAGCCAAAACAGCGCGTCGCCGATGCCGCCGAGCGGCCCCATCAGCGCCACTTTCACCGCGCGAATGGTGGAGATTTTCTCCTTGTTCTGCTCCATCGCCAGCACCAGGCCGGACAGGAAGGTGACGTCGAACGGGTGCACGTTGATAAATTCCATGTGCATCTTCATCGAGTTGGCCAGATCCTGCGGGTTGCGGTGGATCTTGCGCAGCCCGGGGATCAACTGATACAGCCAGCCGCCCGCCTGCATGCGCTCGTAGTTGAACGACGCCTGCAACAGCAGCGAACGCCAGGCCATGCGGTTGATGTCGCCGCGCGTCAGCGCTTCGGCGGGCTGGCTGTCCAGATAATCGTCCTGTTCCACCTGGCTGGTGGCCAGCGCCTGCGCCATGCGCTGCTCGGCTTTTTGCGCCAGCAGATCGTCGGAATCGTTAAATGCCATCTTCGGCGTCCTCCTGCGGAGCGGGCCGGGTGGTTGCCTCTGCCGCGCCGCGTTGCGTGTTGAAGAAGTCGATCAGAGCGATCGCCAGAGCCCCCAGCGCCACCGCCAGGATCGGCAGCTTGAGAAACGTGACCGAGATGAAACCGAGGATAAAATAGGCCACGTAGGTTTTTTTCATCATCACTTTCATCAGCAGCGAGAAACCGATCGCCGGCATCATGCCGCCCGCCACCGCCAGCCCGTCCAGCAGCCAGCCCGGCGCCTTCTGCACCATGGCGCTGGCCGCATCGGCGCCGAAGTAAATCGGCAGGAACGCCACCACGAAATAGAAGATGAACAGAATGCTGATGCCCAGGTAATTCACCCGTTCGATGCCGCGCCAGTTCAGCGCTTTCACCATGCGATCGCAGCGGTGCATCATCGGTGAAAACAGCGTAAACAGCAGCGTGATGCAGCCCTGCACCGCAATCGAGAACGGCACCGCCACGCCGATCGCCACTTTAGGATCGGCCTTGGTCAGAATGGCGAATGCGGTGCCGATCACCCCGCCGATCACCACGTTCGGCGGTTGGGCGCCCGCCAGCGGCACCATCCCCATCCACACCAGCTCCAGCGTGCCGCCCACCAGCAACCCGGTATAGACATCGCCCAAAATCAGCCCCACCAGCGGCCCCATCACTACCGGCCGGTGGAAGTGGGTCAGACCGTCGAACAGGTCAACCCCCGCCAGCCCAGCCAACAGCGCAATCAATAACGCATCCGTCAACATGCTTTCCCCCTGGCTCAAAAGAGCAGTTTGCCGATCGACTCGCCCGCTTCATCCGGCACCCGGCGCACTTCGCACTCCACGCCCAGCTCCGCCAGCGCGCGGAACGCGGCCACGTCGCCGTCGTCCAGCGACACCGTTTTGTGCACCTGCCGCTTCCCCTCGGCGAAGTGCATATTGCCGACGTTGACGAAACGGATCGGCACCCCGCCGCGCACCAGCGTCAACACATCCTGCGGCGTTTTGCACACCAGAAAGATCTTCTGCCGATCCGCCGCCTTGTGGATCACGTCAATGGTTTTCTGCAGCGTGAAATAACGGGTCTGCACCCCTTCCGCCACCACCATGTCCATCAGGTTCTGCTGCACCGGATCGGCGGCGGCCTCGTCGTTGGCCACCACCACCAGGTTGGCGCCGAGGGTATTGGTCCAGGTCACGCCTACCTGGCCGTGCACCAGGCGATTGTCGATGCGGGTCATTAAAATGTTCGGCATATCAGCGGCCCTCCGGGTAACAGGCGGCGTGGTAATCGTCGAGCACCTGCGTCACTTTATGCAGCACCCACTCCTGCGGATCGGCGCTCAATTCGCCGGCGTTCAGCGCCCGCGCCTGATCCGGCAGGTACTGGCTGAGCAGCGCCAGCGGCGCCGGGCTGCGGCGCAGGTTGTCCAGCAAACCGTCGACCGCCTGCTGCACCTGCGGCTGCGGCCAGTAGTAACGCACCCGATCGCTCAGGCTGTAGTGGCGATCGAGGTACTGTTGGTGCGGCGTGCCGTGGTAATAGCGGCTCCACTGCTGCGGCTGCTCGCGCATCACCTGCTCCAGCGTGGCGCACAGCTGCGCCGACTGGCGTTCCCCCAGCCATTCGCGTTCGATGCGATCGAGGGCGAACAGCGCTTCGCGCAGCGCAAAGGTCAGCGCCGGCCCCACCTTCAGGATGGCGAAATGATCGCGCACCAGCTGGCGATAGGCCTGCGGCGGTTGGTAGTCCGTGGAGTGCGCTTCATAGATCATGCCCGGCTGCCGTTCGATGAAATGGCTCAGTGCGTCGGCGCGCTGCGGCTGGTAACGTTCGACGCTGTGGTGATCGAACTCGACGCCCGGCTGCACCACCAGCGCAATGGTTCGCTGCCAGGCATCGTTCAGCTCGGCCTTTTGCCAGGCGATACGGTGTGTTTCCAGGGTTTGCGCCACCGCCTGCGGCGTGGTGACCTGCAGGCCCACCAACGCCTCCTGCGCGCCGCCCGGCACCGGCACCTCGGTGCCGATCACATAGACCGGCGCTTCGCCGCCGCTCTGCGCCCAGGCGCGTTCCGCTACCGCGCACAAACGCGCCGCCCGCTCGGCAACCGCGGCATCCCCCAGAGGCGAGGGATCATCGGCGCACGACATGGAACAATCGAGGTGAATTTTGCGAAATCCGGCGCGAACGTAATCGTCTATCAAGGTTTCCGCCAGCGCCATCGCTTCCTGAGCCGGGCGATCTTGCCAAGCGTTGGGCCCCAGATGATCGCCGCCCAGCCACACGCGCTCGCGCGCCAGGCCCACTTCATCCGCCAGACGCCACAGCGCATCGCGAAACTGGGCCGCCGTTTGGCCGGTATAGCCGCCGAACTGATTGACCTGATTGGACGTCGCCTCCACCAACACCGGCGTGCCACGCGCTTTGGCCTGCCGCAGCGCGGCCTTCAGAACCCAGGGATGGGCGGAACAGACGGAAAAGATCCCGACCGGCATACCGGCCTTGTGCTGCTCGACAAGCTGTAACAACTGCTGCATGAAGCCCCCATGCAGGCGCCGTGCTACCGATCGGCGATGATGACCTCAACGCCCAGCTCGGTTAACGCCCGCTCGTAATCGTCCGGAAGACGGCTGTCGGTGATCAGCCGATGGATTTGTCCGGCTTCGCGAATCATGCAAAAGCTCTTGCGACCAAATTTGCTGGCATCCGCCACCGCGATAATCTCGCGCGCCACCTCGCACATTACGCGATTGAGGTGCGCCTCACCGGGGTGAGGCGTGGTGATGCCGGCGCTCAGATCGAACCCGTCGACGCCCAAAAACAGTTTGTCGAAGCGGTACTGACGCAATTGCTGCTCGGCAGCCGGACCGTAGAGCGAGTAAGAGTTGCGGCGCACGCTGCCCCCCAGCACCATGACCTCCACCCCGTCGTTTCCCGAAAGCTCGTAGGCAATGTTCAGCGCATTGGTCATCACCACCAGATCGCGCCGTCCCTTCAGAAACGGCACGATCTGCGCGGTGGTTGAACCGGAATCGAGGATCAGCGCATCGCCGTCGCGCACATAGCCGGCTGCCGCGTTGGCGATCAGCGTTTTGACGTCGCGATTCAACCGCCCTTTGTCCCGCAGCGGCCGATCGAAAGCGAATTGCTGATTGAGCATCGCGCCGCCGTAAGCGCGCAGCGCACACCCTTTTCGTTCCAGAAAGCGCAGATCGTTGCGGATCGTCACCGTGGATACCGCAAACTGTTTGCTGAGCTGCTCCACGCGCACGCTGCCGTGCTCGCATAACAGATCGATAATGTGTTCACGTCGCTTTGCGGTATTCACTGGCATGAGCTGCGGTCCTCAGGTTTCCGGCATCGCCGGGGAGAAGATGGCTTTCGCTCTACTGCGCTGGCATTACAGCAAAGCGAAAGCAATGAAATTGTGATCGGGCTTACAGCCCCGTTTTAGCAAAAAAACCGCCAAAAAACCTTTCGAATCGAAACGGATCGAAAAACCTAAAAGCGGAAGGGGGGAAAAGTGAAATGCCATGACGGGCGATAACCCCCGGAGCGCTGAGGCGTGGGCTGCACGGAAAGCGAAAGCGACGCATGGTGCGCCCCGCGCCATGACTTTTAGTTCACTCAGTGACCAGGATCACATAATGGCAATTATCCGTCGGCCGGCGGGGATTAACCGCCGCCATCCCGCCGGGCCGTCCCCTTGTCAGCACGAGACATCTTCCCTACACTGGCGAACGGATACCGTCGATTTTCGGTACGTAAGCGTTAACGTCAATCAACGCATCACGCCATGCAGCACTGATTGACTGCATGCCTTGGTGCGAGGAACCCATGCCGCAACCCGCTTCACCCCCAGCGTCCACCGGGACCCCGCGTCGCCGGTTACACCGCCCTATTCTGCTGATCGTCGGCATTATGCTGATCGCGGCCAATTTGCGCGCCGCCCTGACCAGCGTCGGCCCGCTGCTGGAGCAGATCCAGCAACAGCTGGCGTTGTCCGCCACCGCCGCCGGCCTGATCAATTCGCTGCCGCTGATCCTGTTCGCCATCCTCTCGCCATTGACCCCGACGCTGGCGAAACGCATCGGTATCGAGCGCACCCTGGGCCTCGCCCTCGCGCTGCTGATCTGCGGCATCGCCCTGCGCTCCCTGCCGCAAGACGCCATGCTATGGCCGGGCAGCATCCTGATCGGCGCCGCCATCGCCTTCGCCAACGTGGTGCTGCCGACGCTGGTGAAAAGAGATTTCCCACATCGCGCCGCCGCGATGATCGCCGCCTATGCGGCGGTGATGTCGCTGGTTGCCGCCATCGCTTCAGGTTTGGCCGTGCCACTGGCTTCGCTGGCCGACCTTGGCTGGCGGTTCTCCTTGTTATGCTGGGGCTTGCCTGCGCTGTTGGCGCTGCTGGTGTGGTTGCCGCAGCTGCGGCGCTCCGCCACACCCGCCACTAAAGAGCCGCAGCCGACGGAGCCGCAACGCTATCGCTCTCCCTGGGGCAGCGCGCTGGGTTGGCAAGTGGCGATGTTCATGGGGCTGCAATCGATCGCCTTCTACACCATCATCGGCTGGTTCAGCGCTTTTGCCGCCAGCCACGGCACCTCCGCTCAGCAGGCGGGTTTCGAACTGTTCGTTTACCAGGTGGTGGCGATCGTCGCCAACTTTGTCATGGTGGTGATTTTGCCGCGGGCGCGCGATCAGCGGGCGATCGCGTTGGGCAGCTCTCTGCTGATCTTCATCGGCGTCGGGGGATTATTGGTGCAACCCGCCAGTTCACTGGTGTGGCTGACGTTTGCCGGGTTGGGGGCGGGGAGTTCGCTGGTGCTGGCGCTGTCGTTCTTTGGATTGCGCAGTCAGCATCATCATCAGGCGACGCTGTTGTCGGGTATGGCGCAATCCGTCGGTTATCTGTTGGCGGCGCTGGGGCCCACCCTATTCGGCCTGCTGCACGATCTGACGGAAGGCTGGCGCTTGCCGTTGATCGCCCTGCTGGGCCTGACCGTCTTGCAAATGCTGTTCGGCGCGCTGGCCGGCCGCAGCCGCGTGATCAGCTAACGCTGCGGCGCAATGGGGGCCGCACGGGCTCAGAGTCGGTGTCCTGCCATAAATCATCAATAAAGGCGCGCTGCTCATCGCTCAGCACCCATGACGGCGGAATTTTGGACTGTGCGCGACGCTCAGCGCCCTCACGGTTTTTAGCCTGCTTTTTGTTCACGAATCGCCTTCCTGCTTAACCTGCTAACTCAGTAACCAGTAAATCACGGCGGCGGTTAACAGCCAGAACAGCCCGCTACCGATAAACACACACAGCCATGCTCTACGTTTGATATCCGATCCATCCTTGCTCACCACAGCGCCCCCAACCAATAGATTAAACCACTCAAACGGCAATTATTGATCTGTTTTAACGATCGATAAAGTCGTTTTTTCCTATGGAAATTTAAAAAACAGCTGCTAGCCATAGACCTGCATCACCGCCTCAGTAAGAACGGCACCGTGGATATCACTGTTATCGGCAGGCGATAACTTGAATTGATAGGCGAACGAACGTGCAGTGTGCCATACCTTGAAAGGTCAAAATCAAACCACTGGTAAATAATTCAACCATCAATTATTTGACTGGTCATAAGCCAAATCGGCAACAGACAGCGCTGAAGGCGGGGGATAAAATGAAGCGACGCACTGGGATCATACGGTGAGAAGCACCGGCCCGCGTTGGTCTCGCTCGGGCCGGCGTGAGTTAACCGATTCTGCTGACGGAATCCCGGCTGGCGTGTTCACGCTCGCTGCCGGTCAGCTCACGTAAATGACCCGAGCGCATCTCAAGCAGCCGATCGGCATGTTCGAAATAGTGATCGTCATGGCTGATGGCAAACACCGTTTTGCCCAGCGCGCGCAGTTCTGGCAACAGCTCGCGATAGAAAATGCGCCGGAATTGCGGATCCTGATCCGCGGCCCATTCATCCAACAGCAAGATATCGCGCTGTTCCGCCACGGCCAGCAGCAAAGCCAGACGCTTGCGCTGCCCCTGCGACAGTTGCGGGTTAGTCACCCTGGCGCCGTCGAACTGCAGCTTGCTTTTCATATTCAACCGCTCGATCCAGCCGGCGACCAGTTCCGCATCGGGTTCGCCGCCTTCCGGCCCTTGCAAACGATCGAACTGATGAAAATCAGTGAAAATCGCCGAAAACAGCCGACGATAGTCCGGCATATCCGCCGCGGTCTGCGCGACGCCATCCAGAACGATGTGCCCGCTCACCGGCCGGTACAACCCGGTCAACAGCATCGCCAGCGTTGACTTGCCGCTGCCGTTGCCGCCGATCAAAAAGATCAGCTCGCCACGCCGCAGCGTCAGATTAAGCGGCCCGACGGCAAAACCGGGCTGTTGCTCCGTATCGGCATAGTGAAAAACCACGTCGCGCAGCTCCAGCGTCTGCCAGGAACGGCCGGCGGCGGCAGGGAACGCCGGTTGGTACTCGGCCAGGCGCAGCGTCTTCAGCTTGTTGAAAGCGACTTCGGCGCTGACCAGCGTCGGAAACGCCCCGACCGCCTGCAGTAATGGCGTGCGCAAGAACAGCAGCGTCAGAGAATACGTGGCGGCCACCGCCGAGTTCGCCCATCCCAGGCTGTTAGCCATAAAGAACACCAGTCCGATCGCCCCCAACATCATGATATTTGACCAGTTGAGCGCACTCAAATGGAAGGTATCGGCGCGAATGATATGGTGGCGGTAAGCTTGCGCATCGGGTTGATAGGTCTGTTCGTACAGCGCCTGCGCTCGCTTGCGGTTTAACGTCAGTTCCTTGCGACCGTCAATCACCGATTCGTAATGATGATAGAGGCGCTCTTCCGACTCGCGCAAACTGGCCATATGGCGATAAACCCGCGAGACCAGGCAACCGCTGCCCACCACGGTGACGGCGACCCACACCGCCGTCACCGCCAGCATTTTCGGTGATAGCCACCCCAGATAGGCCGCCGACCCCAGAGTTAAAATCACCCCTTGCACCAGTTCGGGCAAGCGCACGAAGGCGACGGTGATATTGCGGACATCGCTGGAGAGACTGGCCAACAATGAGGCGCTGCCTAACTGTTCAAGGCGTTCAATATCGGTATCCAGGATGCGCTTCACTAACTGCCCGCGCAGGCGGTAGACGAAGTAATGGCCCAATGTCGTCAGCGCCAATTGCGATCCCAGCGTGACCGCCATCAGCAATGCCAGCAGAGCGAGAAACATCGGCAGCACAGCCAATGCATCGCCGCCGGCGTCCATCAGGTATTGATTGATAAACGCAATGATACCGATACCCAAGCCGGCGCTGGTCATGGTCAATGCCATAACCGCCAGAAATGGCCAACGATACTGGTGATAAACCACCCGTAGCAGTTCCATGAAAAACCTCTGAAGTCGCGATCTGGCAGGCATTGTAAGCGGCGTGAGAATGAGATCAAGACGAATTCTCATTGCTCGCGCAGCCTCTGAGTTCGACGCCAAGGGCATTTTGATGATTGCTTATTGAAACGAGAGACTTACACTGGCGCCACTTGCCGCTGAAGGGAACAGCCGATTATGCTCGCCACTCACGAATACGCCAACGACCTGATTCTGTTTGCCCTGATTGTCGACTGCGGCTCGTTCAGCAAGGCCGCGGAGAGCGCCGGCATCACCAGCTCGGTGGTCAGCAAACGCATCGGGCGGCTGGAAAAATCGCTGGGTGCCCGCCTGCTGTACCGCACCACCCGCAGCCTGACGCTGACCGAAAGCGGCCAGGCGCTCTACCAGCAGGCCAAAGAGATCGGCGCCAAAGTGCAGGAGGCGCTGTACGCCGTCAGCGAAAAGAGCGAAGAGTTGACCGGCACCATCCGTATGTCGGTGCCGACCATTTCGGGCGAGCTGTTGCTGAGCGAAAGCGTGGCGGAATTTTGCGCCCTGCATCCCAGCCTGAAGGTCGAAATGCGGCTGGAAAACCGCTTCGTCGATCTGGTGGAAGAAGGCATCGATCTGGCGATCCGGACCGGCACCATGCCGGATTCCAGCCTGATTGCCCGGCCGATCTTCGATTCCCGCTGGGTGATCGTCTGCTCGCCGGGCTACCTGGAAAGCCACCCGGAACCGCGCAGCGCCGACGATCTGCTGAGCCACAACTGCCTGACCTACACCTACCAGGAGAGCGGCACCGCCAACTGGCTGATGAAGCGGCCGGGGCGCAACGACATCTACGAGCTGCAGGTTAACGGCAACCTGTCGGCCAATAATGCGCGGGCGATCCGCAAAGCGGTGATCGGCGGCCACGGCATCGCCATGGTGCCGCGCTGCATGGTGTATGAAGATTTGCAGGACGGTAAACTGATGGAGATCCTGGCCGGCCACTGCGGCAAAGTGCTGGGCATTTACGCCGTTTATCCTTACACCCGCAATCTGCCGTTAAAAACCCGTCTGCTGATCGAACATATCATCGGTTCCTACCAAAATATCAGCCATTATTTTTGAGTTCCCTGCTCTGATTATTTCCCTGCGGCCGTAAAAAGACGCGGGGATTACCGCATTTTTGGACATGAACTATTGAACATTACCGCTTAATTAATGTGAGCTCACGCATTCATCACACAAAATTACTTCCTATCAAACTGATTTTAAAGCAGTTAATTTAACGCCTCCTGCCAGCCAGTTTCCCACCGCCGGCGCCGTTCGCCGATGTTAAAAAATTACCGCATGGCATCGTCGCCAACGTTGTGATTAGAATGAAAATGTTGCGGTAATTAACCTTTCAGCTACATATCTCTGCCCATAAAAATAATAACCCTGAGGATCTTATGCCCCTGCTTTTCAGTATTGCGCCCATCGTCCTGCTGATTTGGATGATGACCAAAAGGAATGGCGTGCCCTCTTACCTCGCCCTGCCGCTGACGGCCGCCGTGGTGTATGCCGTACAGCTCCTGTGGTTCGATGCCTCGCTGCGGCTGCTGCATGCCAATATCATCACCGCGCTGGTGTCGACGCTGACGCCGATCACCATCATTGCCGGCGCCATCCTGCTCAACAAACTGATGCAGGTAAGCGGCGCGGAAAACGTGGTGCGCCGCTGGCTGGAAACCATCAGCCCCAATCCCGTGGCCCAACTGATGATTATCGGCTGGGCGTTCGCCTTTATGATCGAGGGCGCCAGCGGCTTCGGCACCCCGGCCGCCATCGCCGCGCCGATTCTGGTCGGGCTGGGCTTCAACCCGCTGCGCGTCGCCCTGCTGACGCTGGTGATGAACTCGGTACCGGTCTCCTTCGGCGCCGTGGGCACCCCTACCTGGTTCGGCTTTGCCAATCTCGGCCTGTCGGACGCAAGCCTGCTGGAGATCGGTCGGCAAACCGCGCTGATCCACTTCGTCGCCGGCTTCGTCATTCCTCTGCTGGCGCTGCGCTTTATCGTTTCCTGGCGGGATATCCGCCGCAACCTGCCGTTTATCCTGCTCAGCGTGCTGAGCTGCACTGTGCCCTATCTGTTGCTGGCCCAGGTGAACTATGAGTTCCCGGCGCTGGTCGGCGGTGCAATCGGCCTGGCGCTCTCGGTGCTGCTGGCGCGCGGCGGCATCGGCCTCGCCCGCGGCGACAAACCGCAGAGCGCCGGGCAGGCGGTGCCGTTCATGCAGGTGGTCAAGGCCATGACCCCGACCCTGCTGCTGATTGCTATTCTGATAGTGACGCGTGTCCACCAGCTGGGCCTCAAGGCGCTGCTCAACAACACCGCGCTGCTGTGGCGGGAAAACCTCGGCTGGCTCGGAGAGCTGCGCATCAGCCGGGCGCTGATCGTCGAACTGCAGCAGGTGCTGGGCACCTCCGCCGCCGCCGGCTACAAAACGCTGTATGTCCCGGCGCTGATCCCGTTCCTGTTGGTGGTGCTGCTGTGCATTCCGTTGTTCCGGCTGAATGGCGGCCAGGTGCGGCAAATGTTCAGCGAAACCGGCGGGCGCATCGCGCGGCCCTTTATTGCGCTGTTCGGCGCGCTGGTGATGGTCAACCTGATGATGCAGGGCGGCGACAACGCGCCGGTGATCCTGATCGGTAAAGCGCTGGCGGCGCTGACCGGCGGCAGCTGGCTGCTGTTCTCGTCGTTCCTCGGCGCGCTGGGCTCGTTCTTCTCCGGCTCCAATACCGTTTCGAACCTGACGTTCGGCGGCATTCAGCAGTCGATCGCCCAGAGCAGCGGTCTTGACGTCAACCTGACGCTGGCCTTGCAGTCCGTCGGCGGCGCCATGGGCAACATGGTGTGCCTGAACAACATTATCGCGGTCTGTTCGATCCTCGGGATCGGCAACGCCGAAGGCAAAATCATCAGAAAGACCGTACTGCCGATGCTGGCGTACGGCGGGATTGCGGCCGGTATGGCGGCGATCCTCACGCTCTGACCGACAACTCGTTATCGCAAGCAAGACAAGAAGGTAAACACTATGATCATCTCCGCGTCAACCGACTACCGGGCCGCCGCCCAGGCCAAACTGCCGCCGTTTCTGTTTCACTATATCGACGGCGGGGCCTACGCGGAGCATACGCTGAAGCGCAATACCGCAGACCTGGCCGATATCGCCTTGCGCCAGCGCGTGCTGCGCAATATGTCCGAACTCAGCCTGGAGACCACGCTGTTCGGTGAGCAGCTGGCGATGCCGGTGGCGCTGGGGCCGGTGGGGCTGACCGGCATGTACGCCCGCCGCGGCGAAGTGCAGGCCGCGCGCGCCGCGGCCAAAAAAGGTATTCCGTTCACGCTGTCCACCGTGTCTGTCTGCCCGATCGAAGAGGTGGCGCCGGCGATCGATCGGCCGATGTGGTTCCAGCTCTACGTGCTGAAAGATCGCGGCTTTATGCGCAACGCGCTGGAGCGCGCCAAGGCCGCCGGCGTGAAAACGCTGGTGTTCACCGTCGACATGCCGGTGCCGGGCGCCCGTTATCGCGACGCCCATTCGGGGATGAGTGGCCCTAACGCCGCCCTGCGCCGCGTGCTGCAGGCGTTTACCCATCCGCAGTGGGCCTGGGATGTCGGCCTGTTCGGCAAGCCGCACGATCTGGGCAACGTCTCAGCCTACCGCGGCAAACCGACCAGCCTGGAAGACTACATCGGCTGGCTGGGCGCCAACTTCGATCCGTCTATTTCCTGGAAAGATCTGGAGTGGATCCGCGAATTCTGGGACGGCCCGATGATCATCAAAGGCATTCTTGATCCGGAAGACGCCAAAGACGCGGTGCGCTTCGGCGCCGACGGCATCATCGTCTCCAACCACGGCGGCCGCCAACTGGACGGCGTGCTGTCGACCGCGCGCGCCATGCCGGCGATCGCCGACGCGGTGAAAGGCGACATCACTCTGCTGGCCGATTCCGGCATCCGCAGCGGCCTGGACGTGGTGCGCATGATCGCGCTGGGCGCCGACAGCGTGCTGCTGGGGCGCGCCTTCGTCTATGCACTGGCGGCGGCCGGCGAAGCCGGGGTGGCTAACTTGCTGGATCTGATCGACAAAGAGATGCGCGTCGCCATGACGCTCACCGGCGCGAAAACCATTGCGGAGATCAACGCCGGATCGCTGGTCAGAAACGCCTGAATCAAAGCGGCTGTACCCCTTCCGGGTAGGCGTTGTAGCTCATCTTGCTGATGAACGCCCCGGCCGGTGACACCAACACCCGGCCGGCGGCGTCCAACCCGAGGAAGGTGCCGGTGCAGCGCCCGGAGACAAAGTCGAAGAAGAACACCGAGCACACCGGGATAATCTTTTCCCGGAAGGTGAACAGGAACATCTCGTCCTCAAACTTGTAGTAAGTGGCGTAGTCCATGTCGCCGTGGCCGAATTGTTCGCCGCGCAGGTTTTGCCAGGCGTAGCGCTCGGTGTTGACGTAGAAGTGTTCGTAATAGTGGTTGGGGCTGTAGACATTCAGCGTGCGATAACCGATCAGCTCGCGGGTCAGATGCGGCGCGACGCCGCCCGGCGTGACGCCGGCAATCTGCCCAACGTGGAAGCTTTGCTTGAGGCGGGATCCCTTTTCCACCGTTTGTTCGGGCAACAGCGTGCTGCGCACCAGCAGCGCCCGGCCGCTGTCGCGGTTGAGCACCAGCGTCAGGCATTCGTTGCCCGGCGACTGCAACGGAATATTGAAGAAATAGCGCGCGGCGGAGGTTTGCACCTCTTCGTAAGCGTCCTCGCCGCTCTCCCCTCCCCAGGCCCACAGCACCCGCTGCCGATCGGCGCTGAAACGCAGCGTGATTTCCCCGCCGTCTTCAAAGGCGATCTGCAACGTTTTGCCGCGCCAGTCCTGAGTGCCCGGCAGCCGGTTGGTGTCGATGCCGCGCGCAAAATCGTCGTAATTCTTCCAGTCCGGTTCGGCATTTTGATTCAGTACGGATGGTTCTGCTGACATCTTCGCTCTCCTTGATTGAATGGGATGAAAACCGCCTCAGACGTCGGCGATGCCCGCCGGTTTCACCGCTCGGCGGTTCACCACGGCAGGGGCAGTTTCATCGAGAAAACAACTCAGTACGCCGGCGCACACGGCGCCGGCGGCCGCCAGCCACATCACGCTGACCAGCCCGTAGCGATCGGCGATCAGCCCGGCGATAAACGGCGCCAGGCAGCCGCCAATCACCTCGCCAATTCCCATCACCAGCCCCAACGCGGTAGCGATGCGCGCCGGCGACACCGTTTCAGACGGGATGGTGGCCATAAACAGCGTGAAACAGCCAAGGCCGGTATAAGACAGGAACACCAGCACGCCCAGCAGCCACGGG
Source organism: Serratia sp. DFXYC6 (assembly GCF_057196085.1). Classification (NCBI taxonomy): domain Bacteria; kingdom Pseudomonadati; phylum Pseudomonadota; class Gammaproteobacteria; order Enterobacterales; family Yersiniaceae; genus Serratia; species Serratia sp. DFXYC6. The sequence goes on from NZ_JBXUNV010000002.1 coordinate 55,328, forward strand.
TTATCGACGTAGCTCAGAAACAGCGGGCAGCACACCGCCAGCAGCGAAAAGAAGATCAGCGTCGGCTTGCGGCCGAAGCGATCGGAAATCGCCGGCACCGCCACGCCCCAGAACACCCAGGCGGCGCCGATGGCGCTCATGATGCCGCCCATCGTGCCTTCGCCGAAGCCGCGGTCGGTCACCAAAAAGTTGGGGGTGAAGGTAATGATGATCATGAACCAGGTGACGAACACACAGGAGATCAGAATGCACAGCGCCACGTTCTTGATTTTGAACAGCTCGCCGTAAGCACCTTTGTTCGCCGTCTTGTCGGCCGCCGGCACTGCGCTGAAAGCGGGATCCTTCTTGCCGTTCACATAGCGATAGATCAGCCACGCCAGAATGATGCCCGGCACGGCGGTCAGGTGAAACGCCATGCTCCAGCCCCACTTCTGCGCCAGATAGATGATCAGCGGCGGCGCGATAATACCGCCCAACAATCCCGGCGCCGCGCCCTGGATCAATCCCATGTTGAAACCGCGGCGCTGCGGCTGCGATTTTTCCACCATCAACGACTGTGCGATCGGCAATACCGGCCCTTCGGCGATCCCCATCAACGCCCGGAAGATCAATAGCATGGCAAAGCCGCTGACCAACCCCGACAGCGCGGAGAACAGCGAAAACACCAGGATCGACAGGATCAGCATCGGTTTACGGATATTAAAACGATCGGCTATCGCCCCCAGCCCGGCGCCAGACAGCGCCCAGGTTAACGCCAGCACCGCCGACAGGGTGCCGAGATGCACGTTGCTGAGCTTGAGGTCGGCGGCAATCATCGGAAACAGAAACGAGATGGTCAGACGGTCGACAAACACGCAGCCGAAAACGAAAAATAAAATAATCAGCAACCGGTTCTCTTCACTTAATGCGCTGCGAGGCTCTGGCGATGTATTCATAGCGTCATTTGTCCATAAGTTAACTTATGAATGGCGACCCGCCATGGCATAAGTGTGTTAAGCGCTCGGCCAAGAGAGAAATTGGCCCTCCGTCACGACAACAACTCATTAACATGTTAATGACATAAAATTATCGCAAGCCGGCGGTCTGTCAACCGGCGCTTTCTTAGAGACGAATGAAGTTTTTGTTCGGTACTATTTTAAAATCGCATTATCACAAAAAGATATTTTACCCTTCTGTTTTTACAGCCAATAAAATAATAACGGGTATTTTTCTTCGGTTAAAAACGCCTATTTTCACGCCATTTGCGAATAATCTCAACGATCACTCTTCAGGCTTATTAATTTTTTACCCGTATTGAATGAACGCTGGGGAATATTCAGTTTTATTTTTATCTATTGAATCATTTAGTTTTATTTTATTGCCGCACAACAAACTAACTCTCATGAGGGAAAGGCTATTGGCAGAGTTACATAATTTCATCTGGACAATAGCAAAAGCGCAGAGCGTGACGTAAATCACGGCAATCATGCCGTATCCTGTAAGGTAATTATGCTCGCAACAGCAATTATCTATTGCGATTAGGGCTGTTTATCTCAATTAATCGTCATGCAACACTTCGTGCCATCGTTCGACACCGCGCCGCAAGGCCTGAGACGGAGTGACACATGAGCATCGAAAGACTAACCCGGGAGCCGCTTTCCATCGGTATTGAGCTGCCGTTGGACAATGATTGGTCCACCAGCGGGCAGCTGAAACGCCAGCAGGACGGGCGGCCGTTCGGCGTACCGGACATGAGTGAACACGCTGCGCGCATCAAGCTGGCCGATGAGCTCGGCTTTCGCGCCGCCTGGGTTCGCGACGTGCCGCTGTACGATCCTGACTTCGGCGACGCCGCGCAGGTGTTTGAGACCTTTACCTACCTCGGCTACCTGTCCAGCCTGACGCGCAATATTCTGCTGGGCACCGCGGCCGTGGTGCTGCCGCTGCGCCAGCCTTGGCTGGTGCGCAAAGCGGCTTCCACGCTGCAAACGCTGAGCGGCGATCGTCTGCTGCTCGGCGTCGCCAGCGGCGATCGCCCCGTGGAGTACCCGCTGTTCGGCGCCGATTACGCCGCGCGCGGTGAAAACTTCCGCACCAGCGTCGGCATTCTCAAAGGTGAAGCCGACAGCGCGCTACAGCCCGGATTGCGCCTGCTGCCGGCCACGCCGCCGCCGCCGCTGCTGGTCGCCGGGCTGGCGCAACAAACGCCCGAGTGGGTGGGCAAAAATATGGATGGCTGGCTGTCATATCCCGGCACGCCTGCGGACCACGTTTCGCGAGTCAAACTCTGGCGTAACGTAGCCGGTGACAAGCCCTACGTCAGCTTTATTCATCTCGACCTCACCGATAACGCCGACGCGCCGATTCAGCGCCATCGCTTCGGCATCAAGAGCGGCCGCAATGGATTGATTCAGGAACTGAGCGCCATGCGTGACGCCGGGGTCAACCACATCGGCCTGCATTTCCGCCGCAACCAGCGGCCGCTGGAAGAGACGATGCAGGAGATCGGTCAACTGGTGTTGCCGGAATTCCATCGCGCCTGAAGCCCGCTTTAGCCCGCTATTCCGACCTGAGCGGGTCTTTGCCCCGTTACCGGGGCTTTTTTATTTCCGCCGCTGCTAGTTCATAACAACTCAGTCTAATCCCTGCGGCCAAACGGCGGCATGATGACGGGGAAACGAGCCACCATGAGGAATGAGCAATGACGGCAAAACTGACAGAAGCGGGCTTTTGGCGCAAAACCGCCGACTCTTCATCGCTGCGCGAGCCGCGCGTGCTGATCCGGGTCTACGTCGACGAAGGCGAGATTGACCGCGCCATTGCGTTTTACGAGCGGCTGCACGGCGTGGAAGCGGATATGCGTTTCGACTTTCCCGAACATCGGCTGGTGCTGGCGGCGGTGGGGCCGTTTCTGATCCTGGAAGGCTCGGAAGAAAGCCTGCGTCCTTTCCGCAGCACCGTCGGCACGTTGCTGGTCGATGACATTTATCCTTACCACCAGCGGCTGCTGGCCGCCGGGGCCGATATCTTCTTTGGCCCGGTGGACGTGCCCACCGGCGCCTGTTTCAATGCGCGCCTGCCGGACGGCACGATTATCGAATACGTGCATCACCGGCCGCGCGCGGACGAATAAGCCGCCTCAAGGGAGCGCCGGCGTCATGGCGTAACCGCGCAGATCCTTGCGCAGGCTGACCATGTACAACACGATCACCGCCGAGAACGGCAGGCCGCACAGCACCACCGCGGTCTGCATCGCGCTGAAACTGCCGGCGTACAGCAACCCGGCGCAGATCAAGGTGGTGACCGCCGCCCAAAATACCCGCAGCCAGGCCGGCGCGTCATCGTGGGCGGAACCGCCCTGGCAGGAGAGGTTCGCTATCATCAGCGTGCCGGAATCAACCGGCGTCAGGAACAGCACGAAACTGATCACCACCACAAAACCGGCGGTCAGCTGGGTATAGGGCAGGTATTCGAACAGCTTGAACACCGCCATCGGCGGATCGCTTTGCGCCACCTGCCCGAGGATCGCCTGCCCGCCTTCCAACACCAGGCTGATGGCGGTATTGCCGAAGATCGACAGCCACGCCAGCGTGAAGCCCAGCGGGATCAGCAACACGCCGAAGATCAATTCACGAATGGTGCGCCCTTTGGAAATGCGCGCGATGAACAGCCCGACAAACGGCGCCCACGCCACCCACCAGGCCCAATAGAACAACGTCCAGGCGCCCTGCCACTGGCGCGCCTTGCCGTACAGATACATATCGAAGCTGCGGCTGACCAGCGAAGTGAGATAATCGCCGAGGTTCTGCAACATGCCGTTGAGCAGATTCAGCGTCGGGCCGGCCAGAAACACGAACAGCAGCAACAGGCACAGGAAGCCGACGTTGATGTTCGACAGCATCGCAATGCCCTTCTCGACGCCGGTGACCGCCGCCAGCGTGGCCACCACCATCATCACCACGATCAGCGCCAGCAGCACGCCGGTGCTTTGCGGAATATCGAACAGATAAAACAGCCCCGAGTTCACCAGCAGTGCGCCGATCCCCAGGTTGGTTACCATCGAAATCACCGTCACCAGAATGCCGAAGCTGTCCACCAGATGGCCGGCGCCGCCGTGGGTGCGCTCGCCGAAGATCGGGTATAACGCAGAGCGCAGCGCCAACGGCAGGCCGCGGCAATAGGCGAAATAGGCCAGCGCGGTGGCGATCAGCGCATACAGCGCCCAGCCGTGCAGCCCCCAGTGCAAAAAGGTCAGCGCCATCGCCTGCCGCGCCGCCTGCACGGTGCCGCCGCTGCCTTCCGGTGGCGACAAAAAATGATCCAACGGCTCATAGGCGCCGTAGTACACCAGCGCAATGCCGATGCCCGATGAGAACAGCATCGCCACCCACGAGGGATAGCTGAACTGCGGCGGTTCGTCATCCTGGCTGAGGCGAATATGGCCGAAGCGCGACAGCGCCAGCCAGAAGACGAACACCATGCAGGCGACCATCAACAGCATGTAGTACCAACCGAACACGTCGGCGACCCAACTTTGCGCGACGTTCAACCACTGTTTGCTGGCTGCGGGAAACAGCACGACCAGCGATCCCAGCAGCAGGATCACCGCCGCCGAGCCGAAAAATACCGGGACATTCAATCTGACAGGTTCTTCGTCAAGCGATGGAGGAGTTTTTGTTGTCATTGGCAGGCTTCCATGATGCGAAAGACAGACGATTTAAATGCAACTTTTAATTAACATTTCATCGTCATTTATTTGACATTTTCGCAGCATATAGAGTATTGATTGACCGTTCAATCAATCAAATCCAAAGTGTGATTGGCCTATCAGTTGAGGAAAATATGTACCGAAGAGACATTCCGGAGCAGCGTAAGGAGCAGTTGATTAACGCCGCCTTCGAGACCATAAACGTCGTCGGGCTGGCCGGCGTCACCCTGTCTCAGGTCGCGAAAGAAGCCGGGCTGTCGACCGGCATCGTCAGCCACTATTTTGGCGATAAAGAGGGGTTGCTGAGCGCCACCATGCGCAAGATCCTGCGCGATCTGCGCGACGCGGTGGCCGAGTGCCGCGCGCAAGCGGCGAGCGACAGCCAGTCACAGCTGTTCGCCATTATCCAGGGCAACTTCCACCCCAGCCAAACCAACGCCGTGTCCATGCGCGCCTGGCTCGACTTCTGGGCCGCCAGCATGCATCAGCCGGTGCTGCGCCGCCTGCAGCGCGCCAACGATCGGCGGCTCTATTCCAATATTTGCTGCCAGTTCCGCCGCGAGCTGCCGCTGCAGCAGGCGCGCGACGCGGCGCGCGGGCTGGCGGCGATGATCGATGGGCTTTGGCTGCGCGGCAGCCTGGCCGGCGGCGAGACAGACCTAAAGCAGGACTGCCGCATCGCCTGCGACTACGTGGCGCAGCGGCTCAACGCCGCCCAGCAGCAGGGGTGAACGTGAACGGCGGCTCCATCAGTGCGGTTCCTGCTCTTCACTGTACTGGGTTTGCCACATGGCGGCGTAGCGGCCGTTCGCGGCCAGCAACGCCTCGTGCCCCCCGCGCTCGACGATCTCCCCCGCCTCCAGCACGATAATTTCATCGGCATCCACCACGGTGGAGAGCCGATGAGCGATCACCAGCGTGGTGTGGTTGCGGCTCACCTCGCGCAGGTGCCCCTGGATTTCGCGCTCGGTCTGGGTATCCAACGCGCTGGTCGCCTCGTCAAACACCAGGATGGCCGGATTTTTCAGAATGGTGCGCGCAATCGCCACCCGCTGCTTTTCCCCGCCCGACAGCTTCAGCCCGCGCTCGCCCACCCGGGTGTCGTAACCGTCGGGCAGACCGACGATAAAATCATGGATATGCGCCAGCCGCGCCGCCCGCTCGATATCTTCATCGCTGGAGCCGGTTTTGCCGTAACCGATGTTATAACGCAACGTATCGTTGAACAGCACCGTATCCTGCGGCACGATGCCGATCGCCTGCCGCAGGCTGGCCTGGGTCAGCTGGCGAATGTCCTGGCCGTCGAGGGTAATAGCGCCCCCTTGCACGTCGTAAAAGCGGAACAGCAGGCGCGACAGCGTGGACTTGCCCGCGCCGGAGGCGCCGACCACCGCCACCGTGTGGCCCGCCGGAATGGTAAAACTCACCTGCTTGAGGATCGGTCGACGCGTGTCGTAACCGAAGCTGACCGCGTCGAACCTCACTTCGCCGCGATCGAGGCGCAGCGGCTGCGCATCCGGGTTATCGACGATCTCACGCGGTTCCTGCAGCAGATCGAACATGTTCTCCATGTCGATCAGCGCCTGGCGCACCTCGGAATAAATAAAGCCGAAGAAGTTCAGCGGCTGATACAGCTGCAGCAGATAGGCGTTGACCAGCACGAAGTCGCCGACCGTCATCGTCCCCTGCGTAATGCCCCGCGCCGCCATGGTCATCATCACGATCAGTCCGATCGAGATAATGGCGGTTTGCCCCAGGTTGATCGCCGTAAAACTGAATTGGTTCTTGATGGCGGCGTATTCGTACAGCCGGCGCGACAGGTCGAAACGCTCGGCCTCGAACTCTTCATTGCCGAAGTACTTCACGGTCTCATAGTTCAGCAGGCTGTCGATGGATTTGCTGTTGGCGTCGGCGTTGGCCTTGTTGAGCTCGCGGCGAAAGCGGGTGCGCCAGCTGACCGCCAGCACGGTGAACAGGATGTAGCAACCGACCGTCGTCAGGATCGCCAGCGCGAACCAGCCGTTCAGCATATGCCACATGATCGCCGTGACCAGCGAGAGCTCGAACAGGATCGGCACGATGGAGAACAGCAGCCGCGACAGCACCGTGGACACCGCCTGAGTGCCGCGCTCGATGGACAACGACAATCCGCCGGTCTGGCGCTCCAGATGGAAACGCAGGCTCAGCGCATGCAGCTGGCGGAACACCCGCACGCCCAACAGGCGCGTGGCGTTCTGGCTGACGTGGATAAACATCACGTTGCGCAGTTCCTCAAACAGCGCGCCGCCCACCCGCGCCACGCCGTAGGCGACGATCAGCCCCAGCGGCACCGCCAGCATTTTCGCCGTCTCGCCGCTCAGCGCATCGACCATCGCTTTATAAGCCAGCGGCACCAGCGTGGTGCTGACCTTGGCCGCCACCATGAACACGAAGGCCACCACCAGATACCAACGCAGCCGCGGGTTATCTTTCGGCCACAGATAGGGCAGCAGGAATTTCAGCAAACGGGAACGATCCATCATGTAATATTCATCTTCTCGGTCGGGATCGCGGCGCACAGCCGCGCGGGGTTATGAGTTTGGCCTGGCCGGCGGCGAACGCCGCACCATTCCGTTTTCCTGCAGCGATAACTCAGCATCATCCGTCAGGAGAAGCGGCGGCGGCTCGGGCAAAGTTCAGGCATGGAGGAGACAATCACATGACCCAGACGTATGCAAAGCGTTTTGCGCTGGTCTTTGACTATATCGACCGCCACCTGGACGAGGCGCTCACCGTCGAAAAACTGAGCGAAGTGGCTCACTTTTCGCGCTTTCACTTTCAACGCCAGTTTAGCGCGTATTGTGGCATCTCGGTGTGGCGTTATATCCAGTGGATGAGGCTCAAACGCGCCTCGTACCGCCTGGCGTATAACCCGCTGGAGCCGGTGATTGACATCGCGCTGGACGCCGGTTTTCAAAACCCGGAGTCCTTCAGCCGCGCCTTCAAACAGGCGTTCAGCCAAACGCCAAGCCAGTTTCGCAAACGGCCGGCCTGGATCGATTGGCAACAGCGCTTTCCCGAGCCGAAACACAAAAGGAAACAACCCATGAAGGTAGACATTCTCGACTTCCCGGCCACGCCGGTGGCGATGATCGAACATCGCGGCCCATCCGCGCTGGTCAACGAAACCGCCGCACGCTTTATCGAGTGGCGCAAAACCAGCGGCCTGTCGCCGGTCAGAAGCAGCCGCACTTACGGCATCGCGCCGCACGATCCGGCCACCACCGAAGCGCAGGACTTCCGCTTCTACATCTGCGGAGAGGTCACTGCGCCGATCCCGGAGGACAACGCCTTCGGCGTGGTGAACAGCACGCTGCCGGCCGGGCGCTGCGCGGTGCTGCGCCATCTCGGATCGCTGGATGGGCTCTCGGAAAGCGCCCGCTATCTTTACAGCGAGTGGTTGCCGGCCAGCGGCGAGGAGCTGCGCGATTTCCCGCTCTATTTCCACTACCACAACTTCGTGCACGAGGTAGCGGAATATGAACTGGTGACCGATCTTTATCTGCCGCTGAAATAGCTGACATCCGGCTCTGCAAGGAGCCGGATTGACGTTAACAGGACGGCGACGATCCCTGCGGCGGCAGATAGCGCTGCGGATCGAGCGCGGTGGCGCGGTAGCGGATCTGGAAATGCAGGAACACCGAATCGGTGCCGGTGCTGCCCATGGTGCCGATCTTCTGCCCCGCTTTCACATCCTGGCCGTTGCGCACCAGCGTGGTGTCGTTGTGCGCATAGGCGGTAATGAAGTCTTCGCCGTGCTTAATCATGATCAGGTTGCCGTAGCCGCGCAGCTGGTTGCCGACGTACACCACTTTGCCCTTGGCGGAAGCATAGATCGGCTGGCCGCGTTTACCGGCGATGTCGATGCCCTTGTTGCCGCCATCGGCATTGGAGTACGCCTGCACGATCCGGCCGCTGGTCGGCCAGCGCCAGCAACGTGCGGCGCCCGGCGGCGGCGTTTGCTTGGCGATCGCGGAGGAAGAAGTTTTACGGCGCGTGGCGGCGGTTTTGGTCGGCGCGCTGCCGCTCAGCCGCAGCTTTTGCCCCACTTCCAGGCTATAAGGAGGGCGTATCTTGTTGATTCTGGCCAGATCGCTGACTTCGCTGTCGGTGATCCAGGCGATGTAATACAGCGTATCGCCCCGTTTGACGGTGTAGGACTTGCCGGTGTAGCTGCCCTTCGGCAGTTTGTCGTAGTCGCGGTTGTAGGTGTTTTTACCCGAACATCCGGCCAACAGCAGCCCCAATGTCAGACACACCGCGATGCGGCGCCACCTCGCCAGCTTGCTTCCTGTGCTCAAATCCTGTCCCCAGTCGTCTTTTCGGTTCTGATACGCCTCAGCCACACAGTGTAACATTTGCGCCGGGTCAGTCAAAAACCCCCAGACGGTCTATGCTAAACAGATAAGGATGACTGATTAATTACCCAACGACGAAATGGAGTACTGTCATGTTGAACCTCGACCGCAATAATCTGCCCCTCCTGAGCGAAGAACTGCTCAAAAAGCAACGCACCACCCTGCTGATCATCGCCTTCCTGCTGCTGGCGGGCGGCATACTGTGCCTGGTCAACCCTTTCGCCTCCGGCGCGGCGCTGAGCATCGTGGTGGGCGTCCTGCTGCTGTTGAGCGGCGCCGGGCTGATTATCGCCATGATCGCCAACCGGGCGCAGAATACCTGGCCGATGATCGGCGGCATTCTGCTGGGCGTGGCCTACCTGATTATCGGCTATGTGTTCATCACCAGTCCGCTGGCGGGCATTCTGGCGCTGGCGGTCTACCTCGCCGTGCTGTTTGCGCTCGGCGGCATCGCGCGCCTGGCAGCCGGCTATATGCGCCGCGGATTGCCGGGCAACTGGCTGCAGTTCGTCATTGGCGTACTCGATTTGATCATCGCCTGGATGCTGATCGGCTCAGGCCCGGCGGCGTCGGTCACGCTGGTGACGGCGATCGTCGGCATCGAAATGCTGGTCAGCTCCTTTGCACTGTTCCAGGCGGCGAATCTGTTTAGAAAAAGCTAAATCGGTAGCCGCCACTCCCTTGAGCGGCGGCTTTGAATAACACGCCAATAAAAATTCCCTAGGGCATTCTTATTGCGTAACGCCATTCCCCAATCGTTGAACCTATACCATCAAGAGAACGTAGGTGGATACCAAAATATTGATTATCAAAAATAGCCGCATAGCCGACCTGCTCGGCAGAAAACGAGACAAAGCAATAAACATGGTCAAATTCCTTGAGGTGGCCAATCGGCCCGGAGACACAGATATCTCCCGGCACCAGACTCGCGCGATTGGTTATCTTCTGCCATCCCTGCTCCAGAGCCCATTCAACGAAATAATCAACATTGATAGACTGTATGCTGCCAAGTTGCGGATAAGGTAGGTCACAAAGTTTAAGGCAACTGACCTGGTGTGCAACGCAGGCATTACTTGTCGCGGTAGGGCTGTATTCCGGCACAAACCAGTCTTCTACTGCTTCCCTGATTGAACGGTAATCTTCTTTAAACATCCCGACAAACCGTTCAGCATTGCTGGGAAAGTGATCATTCCACACCATGGCATCAGCCAGTTGCACAACAAACGGTGCATCTATCGTGACCTTTGTTTTGGGCAGTAGTTGCAATATCAGAGCGAGTTCCTGAGTATCACTATATTCTTTAACATGACTTTCGCCCGATTTCGACGAGATAACCACCGTCGGCGTTCCCTTTACATTACTACCTAACATAACACCGGAGATATCTTCGACTTTCATCGGCAAACTAAAAGGCAAATTTTCCTTGAATAACTCTCTACCATATGCCTGGATCGTTTCAAAACTCACTGTTGCCCCCAAGCTTGCAGAACCTGCAATGACCTCATAGGTCACACCATATCCGATCCCCCTGATTATTTTTTTCTTATTTTTACTCCATGGGTTAACTCCAAGCGCTTCGACTGCGGCAATGGAGGCCTCTCCTATAGAATCTTTTCCACCGATATCTGCACAGATTGCATAGACATGATTATTTCTATAATTTATTTTAGCCATATCTCCCATATTCACAGCGACCCCGGTGATCTTCTTCCAATTACCTGGAATAACAAAATATGGAATAATACGTGCATTAACATAATCTCCCTCACCTCGCCAACCATTCCCTCTTCTTAAGCTAGTTTCCTTTTGCCCTGTCGGATCGATTTCCTCGGCATCAGGACTGCCATCGGCATCCGTATCCGCATCGGAAATAATTAAAATATGGCCATCATCTTTAATCATAACCACAGGATCTGGCATGACCGGCTCATCTGGGGAAGTTCGGTTATTTTTCCATGGGTGGGTGACGATATTTGACATAATGTTACCCTCGTTGAAAGTATGGCATCAAGCGATATATATTCCCGACAAGTACAAAGATATACGTGATACATTATGACGGTTTGTCGGTCATATTAATTCGGCAGAGTTTTATTTTCGATTTAACAGATGCGACCACCAACTCCTTGTCTTCTTTACTGTAAAATTTACTTTCCTGACTCATTGTGACACTCAGCAATTTTTCTTTATTTTGTTGTTCTTTTTTAATGGCTTCCGCCAACGCATCAAGATTAGGCGTGATTAATTCAACACCCGCCTGCCTGACCTCCAATTCATAGGCCAAATCCTCCAGATTCTGGTAAAGATAGTTTCCAATATCAGTATAGTATGCCTTATTAGCATTAATAATTAACGTAATGTCCTGATCTAAAAGGTTGATAGCTTCATACATGCAATTAGCCGATGCCGCAGCCGTCTTGTAATTATAGATTTGCGTTGCATAATTATAATGACCGGGAAAGATATTAGCGCCAGCAGCAATGCCGCCACTGTACATCGCAGTGGTCACTGAACCACTTGCGGCGGAAATCACAGCAACGAGAGTACCAAAAAAACCCACTTCATTATATCCATAGATTTGCTGATAAAGACTTATGTATTTTTCTCGCCATAAATTCCGATAAACCAAAGCGATTTTCTTAATGTTATCAATCATAGGCTTTTTTTCTTCCTCGACCGGCCACGGTGCAGGCCGAGGTGTTTCTACCGGGATCGGATAAGGACTGGTACAGCCAGAAAGCATCCACGCTAATGATAATGAAGCTAATAGATTATTCATATTCCAAGCTCACAACACAGACACTTACTTATAAAAATAGCTCAGCACTTTTTTTCCTCCACTTTTCTAGTTATAGACTTTTAGTTTGAAATTTAAATCTAAAAAACCAACGATAGACTGATATTTTGTTCTTCACAATGGTTTACCTATGCATAAAAATCTTGGATAGAATATATTTGACCACCGCTCCTTTTCACTAAAGTTAAAATATTCAATATAATAAAGCAGACCTCTGCCCTGACGGAAAATCGCCAATAGATATGATAGTCTTGTGCACACTATTCGATAATATGTCCTTTTATCCCTCCCCCCTCATCTGACAGGCAGTGTTCTATCATGCCTCCAATCCTTAGCCAGGAGTAAACCAGGCTTGATTGGGATGCTCTTGTAAAAATGACGCTTACCTCTCATTACCACCGAAAAACGCGTTGATGCCCCCCCCCCTCTCTGCTGTTCACCCCACTTTACGACCGCCGTCACACCTCGCTACCGCTAAATTGCGTTGGTTATAGAGTCGTCTACAATTCAATCGAATTACCCCCTACAACATCAGAAATTATTATTATTAGAGGTGATTATGTTACAGAAACACGAAAACGTAATAAGTATGACTGTACTAAGCCCGCAAGCCACCCAACAGCTGATGCCATCGTTCTCCTCCTTGCCCCACACGCAACACGCCGACGGCAAATATCGCCTGCGCCGTTATTCGGTCGTTAAATACCTCAACCCCAACGTCGCCGAAGTGGGGCCGCGCACCTTCATGCAGTCGGATCAGATCAACCACTTCCAAGGCAATGTGGTACGCCGCTTCGAACCTATCGACAGCGCCGTGTTGCAGAGCGCCGGCATGGCAGAGATGTGCAACCTGTTTGCAGAAAGCAACGAACTGCCGGAAGGCGCCGAGATAGAGATCCACCAGATGCGCGTGGTCGCCATCGAGAAAGACACCCAGGTGGCGCCGGAAGGCATTCACCAGGACGGTTTCGACCATATCGCAATGATCGCCATTCATCGGCACAACATCGTCGGCGGTGAAATCATGCTGTATGACGACAGCCACCACGACCCTTTCTTTAAAAAAGCGCTGGCGGACGGTGAAGCCGTGCTGCTGGCGGACAGCAAACTGTGGCACAACGCCACGCCGATCAACGCCGTGAGCCCGGAAGAAGAAGGTCATTTGGATCTCTTTGTCCTCACCGCGCGGGGGGAGAAAGCATGACCTTTACCCCCGAGCTCGCCCGCGCCCAGTTCAGCGCGCTGTCACAGCAGATCGACGGCAAACCGGCCATCTTTTTCGACGGCCCCGGCGGTGCGCAGGTTTCACGGGGCGTGCTGGAAAAAATGACCGACTACCTGGGAAGGTACAACGCCAACCTGGGCGGCCACTATTTCTCGAGCCGGGTCACCGGCGAGGTGATGGGCCAGGCGCGGGAATCAGTGCGCGCCTTGTTAAATGCGCCGTCGCCCGACAACATCGTCTTCGGCATGAACATGACCACGCTGACTTTCCATCTCAGCCGCATCATCAGCCGCGACTGGCAGGCCGGCGATGAAGTCATCGTCACCGCACTGGATCACTACGCCAACGTCTCCAGCTGGCAGCAGGCTGCCGCCGACAAAGGGGCCGCGGTGCATCAGATACCGCTGGAGAGCGCCGACTGCGCATTGGATGCCGCGAAAGTGTGCGAGCGCATCAACGCCAACACCCGTCTGGTGGCGGTCAGCTACGCCTCCAACGTCACCGGCAGCATCGTCGATATCAAAACCATCGTCGAAGCCGCGCATCGGGTCGGCGCGCAGGTGTATGTCGACGCCGTGCACTATGCGCCGCACAACCTGATTGACGTGCAGGCGCTGGGCTGTGACTTCCTGGTGTGCTCCGCCTACAAGTTCTTTGGCCCGCACGTCGGCATGGCCTACATCGCGCCGCAGTGGTTGCAGCGCCTGCGCCCTTACAAGGTCGAGCCGGCCACCGACGTCGGCCCCGGCCGTTTCGAGACCGGCACGCAAAGCTTCGAAGCGCTGGCCGGCGTCGCGGCCGCTATCGAGTATCTGGCGCAGTGGGGCACGCCCGGTGCGCCGTTGAGGCAGCGTCTGCAGGAGAGCTTCGCCGCCTACCACCAGCATGAAGAGGCGTTGTGCAGCCACTTCCTGCAGCGGCTGCAACAACTCGACGGCGTGCGGCTTTATGGCAACCCCCAGGCGGACAGCGCGCGCCGCACGCCGACCTTCGCCCTGACCTTCAGCGGCCATACGCCTGACGCGATCGCCCGCCGCCTGGGGCAGCACAACATCTGCGCCGGCAGCGGGCATTTCTATGCGTTGGGCTTGGTGCAACAGCTGGGGTTGCAGGACGGCGGCGTGCTGCGCATCGGCATGATGCACTACAACACTCGGGGCGAGATCGATACGCTGTTCAACGTGATCGCCGAAGATATTCTCAGTTAATCCGGCCATATCGGCCCGTTCATCTTATTGAGCGGGCCGAATAAGGTATCAAACTGCCCGTCTTTTCTTCCACCGCGTCCACGGCGCACAGATGCATGCCTTTCTTTCCCCGCGTTACGAAATGCGGAGATAACGAACATATAATGCCGGAGACCGGAATCGGCGCATCGTGCGGTTGTCACCGGATACGGCGGAGGCAGCACATTGCGCGCATTCTCTTTTGACTCGGCAGTGGGCATAATGACAAACACGGTCTGGATCAGATGAGTATGAATGGTGAAGTCGCAGCGCATTACGTTAAATGACATTGCTGTACTGGCTGGTGTCACCAAAATGACGGTCAGCCGCTATCTGCGCACGCCGGACAGGGTTAAACCGGAAACCGCTGCGCGCATCGCCGCCGTGATCGAGGAAGTCGGCTATCAGGCCGATCCTGACAATCCCGCCCTCTATTCCAATAGCCCTCCCCTCATCGGCGTTCTGGTTCCTTCTTTTAACAATCTGATATTTGCTGATGTCCTCGCCGGCATTGAATCCGTGACGTCTGTACAGGGTTATCAGACGCTGGTCGTCAATTATGACTACAACAGCAAACGCGAAGAGGAGCAAATTGCCGCGATCCTGGCTTTTAAGATCAAAGGGCTGCTGCTGACCGAGTCAGTTCATAGTCTGCGGGCGGAAAAATTCCTGAAGACGGCAAAAATACCCGTTGCTGAAATCATGGGGCTGTCAGGCAATGCAGATCGAATTAACGTGGGTTTTGATAATGTGAAAGCCGGCTACGATATGACCACCATGTTGCTGGCCAGCGGTAAAAAACGCATTATCTATTTTGGTTCAATGTCTGATATCCGCGATGAACAGCGTTACACGGGATATTGTCAGGCAATGGCTAACCATGATTTACCTACCGGTCGTATTTCCCCCAATAAGATCTCTTCCATTTCAATTGGGACGGGCATGATGACGCTTGCGAGCCAAATGTATCCGGATATGGATGGAATTCTCTGTACCAACGACGATCTGGCCGTGGGCGTGTTACAGGAATGCCTGGCAAACGGTATCAGCGTTCCAGCGCAAATTGCCATTGCCGGATTTCACGGTCTTGAGATCGGGCAGATCATCACCCCCCGGTTAGCCAGCGTACTGACGCCACGGTATGAGATGGGGAAAGTGGCGACAGAAATCATAATAAAAAAAATTAAAGGGCTGCCGACCATTGAACGTGTCGATCTCCACTTCCGCCTGTCAATGGGGGAGACAATATAGCTTTCCTCGCCAGTCACTTCAGTACTGGCCATAATTGCCCGCTTCGCCAGAAAAACATCACTCGCTATCCCGACCAGAAATTCGGCCAGATGGCGCCACCCACCTGACCGAACGCCCCCTTAACGTGCCTTGCGGCGCCGGAGCCAGAATAGGACCAGCAGAATAATGACGACCGCCGCGACGGCCATGCCAGGCAGAATCATCGGCTGTGCGCGCGCCAACAGCGGTTTCGGGCCCCCGGCGCGCACCTCACTCACGTCCTCCTCAGTCACGCTCAGCGTGCTGTTGCCGTATTTCTGCAGCACGAAGTTAGCGATATCGGCAACCTGCTTATCCGTCAGCTCTCCGACATAGGAACCGGCGCCAAAGCTCGGCATCAGTACGTGCTTGCCGTCAACCCGGCGATCAACCCCCTGCAAAATGGCGGCAATCAGGTTTGACGGATTGCTCGCGGCCGTGGTGGAGTTGTTGAATAGCGAAGGGTAGGCCTGGTTCAAACTGCCGCTGCCGTCCGGCTGATGGCAACTGGCGCAGTAGCCGCTGTAGAGCGCCTCGCCGCTATTGAGCGTGTGGTTGGCGTTGGGCGAATTCATGCCGCGGAGATGGGGCTCAACGTTGTAGTGCGCCTGGCTAAGGCCATTGCCCTGGCGCCCCTCGCCCTGTGACGGCACGGTCTTCAGGTAAGTTGCAATCGCCCGCAGCTGCCGGTCGGTCAGGTATTGGAAGCTGTGCTCAACGGCTTCAGCCATTGGCCCCGCAGCTTGTGCGCGCCCTTCCGCCCGACCGGTTTTCAGGTAGTCCACTAACTCCTGCTCGCTCCAGTCGCCGATCCCTTCCTGGCGATCGGCGGTGATATTCGGCGCGTACCAAGCCCCCAACGATGCCCCCATCAGGAAGCGCGAATTGTCTTCCGCCATCAGCACATTACGCGGCGTATGACAGGTTCCGCAGTGAGCCGGGCCCTGCACCAGCGCAGCCCCCTCGTTCCACGCCTCACCTTTCGTCACATCCGGGGTGAAACGCCGATTGTCCAAATAAAGCATGTTCCACACCGCCATGGAGAGGCGGATGTTGAACGGAAACGGCAGATCGGTTTGGCGCTTGGCCGGCTCATCGACCGGGGCAACGCCATGCATGAAATAGGTATACAACGCGTGGATCTCGTCATCACTCAGACGGGTATAGGCGGTGTAAGGCATTGCCGGATAGAGATACGTCCCATCTTGCCGGATCCCAGAACGCAGAACGTCGGCAAACGCCGCTTCAGAATAGCCGCCGATGCCGTATTTTACCGATGGGGTGATATTGGTGGCGTAGATAGTGCCCATGGGAGAAGCAATGCCGTACCCCCCGGCAAAAGGCTTGCCCTGCTGCTGCGTATTCGTATGGCAGGCCATGCAGTCCGAGGCGATAGCCAGCGCTTGCCCTCTAGCGATCAGATCGCCGTCCTGGGCATGCGCCGCGAAGCCGCTTCCCAGCAGCAGCGTCGCTGCCAGCGAGTGGGTGATTTTATTCATTTGCTCTCCAGGGCGCGCAGTACGTCATTGGCCGCCTTGAGTCCAAGCGCCGCCATCGTCAACGTGGTGTTGACAACGCTGGCTGAAACCATGGCGCCTCCACCCGGGATCCAAAGGTTGTCATGATCGTGGGCGCGGCAATTGCCGTTCACCACCGAGTTCGTGGGATCGCTGCCCATGATCGTGCCGCCCATAATGTGGTTGTTGGCATTCAGCTTGTCGTTAATCACAAACTCTTGCGCATCGAACAAGTCGCCAATCTGCCGTAGCTGGATTTTGACCACTTCCAGCCCTTTACGCACATAATCGCCGACGTCGTAGTGGATGTCCGGGCAGGCCAGGCCATGCTTGTCTTTGCGGGTGGGGCTCAGGGTCAGACGGTTGTTCGGGTCCGGCAGCGGTTCCAGGCTGATGGAGAGATCCACCGAGCGGCTGGCGCGATCGCGCACTTCATCCTGCAGCGCCTTGCCGACCTTGCCCGTTTTCAGGACTTCAAGGGCGGAGGGGATCACCCGGTTGATGTTGTTGATGATGATCTTGTTGGCGGAGTGGTCGCTGCGGAACGCGCCGTCACGATACCCCACCATGCAGCTGCTCTGCGCCGGGCCGCGGCCAACCCACAGGGCCTCTCGCGCCAGGAAGGAGCAGTGCAGGCCAGAGTGATCCATCATGTTGCGCCCCACCTGATCCGAGCTGTTCGCGATGCCGTTCGGGTTCTTTTCGTTGGCCGCCAGCAGCAGTAAGCGCGGGTTCTCAATCCCATTGCAGGCCAGAACGAACGTTTTACCGATCGCCCGATGGGAGTTATGCGCCGTGTCGTACCAGTGAACGGCGGTGACGCGGTTATTGTCGTCGGTGTCAATTTTGTACACCACCGCCTCGGGGATCACCTTCGCCCCCTTGTGTTCGGCCCGTTCAACGTGGTGAATGCCGTTGTACATCGCCCCTATAGGGCAAATCGGCTGGCAATTGTTATTGCCGCAGCAGGTGGGCCGTCCGTTCCAGGGGCGGGTGCTGCGGCCTTGCGGAATGGGCACCGATTTAAAACCGTGAGGATTAACAATCTCAGCAATGCGTCTGTCGCCGTAGGCCCAGGGCACCATGTCCATCGGGTAAGGCCCGCTGCGTTCCGCAGGGGACTGCCACTCCGGATTATTCGGGCCGGCAACGCCTATTTCCTCTTCGGCTTTCGCGTACCACGGTTCGATATCTTCGTAGGAAATAGGCCAGTCTCTCCCCACGCCATAGAGGGATTTCATGCGAAAATCATTGGGATGGTTGCGCCAGCAAGAAGCGGCCCAGTGCCAGGTGGTTCCCCCCACCACACGCAAATAGCCCTGTTTAAAGCCTGAGCCATTGGGGCCGGTCAGTTTGATATAGTCGTTCTCCGGGAAATAGAGCGGCGCGGTGGCGTACTCCGATTGCGGGTAAAGCCCCTGAAAATCCGACCCCGCACGATTGTGCAGTGGCATATTGCGCCAGTTTTCCACAGCCTGTGCGCGCTCAATGCGCGGGCCTGCCTCAAGCACCAGCACCGAGTAGCCCTGGCTCACCAAAGCATCCGCCATCAGACCGCCCACAATACCGGAACCGACAATGACGACATCGGCCTCTGCATCGCCGGAAGCATTAATTATTGGGCTTTTCACACGCGGTCCTCATATTTTTTATCGGCTACGGCAGGCAAATCTGTTGCGGGAATGGAAGGTTGGCGGGTAACGCCCGGCGGCAAGCCGGTCCACCACAGCGGGCCAAAATTGCACCAGGTCGGCACAATCAGGGCATCCTGAACCGTGCGATACATCAGCGCCTCTTTATAACTAATCAACTGACCCTGCTCAGCGTTTGAAGGATCTACGGTTCCGGTATACCACGCGGTCACGATCGCCTGGATAAGCTCCCTCTGCCCCTGTTCAATCGCATGTCGGTTCAAGGTTTCCGCATCGGTGGCTTGCTGGCTCAGGATGAACAGGGCGTTGAGTTGCGAGTTCAACTGCGGAAAATGTTCGCGCAGTGCGGAAAAATAGCGGGCGGAGAGTGTGACGTCCAAATCGTCAAACTCGGTAATTTTTCTCGAAATTTGCAAAAATTGCGCGTATTCAACGGGCGAGGCGGCAATTTGCGCCCGTTCGGCATAGGTTATATTTGAATAAGGCAACAGGCTGGCGGCGACGATGACGCCCACCATTTTCCCCAGCGCCTCCCTGCGGGTAAGCACGATTTGCAACGACATTATTAGCTCCGAAATAATTTATTTTTATATAGTTTTTTTAATATCTATCAGAACGCAGGCAAACCAAAATAAAAAATTGTGCTAATGGGGAGGAACCGCATTAAAAGATCAAGGCGTTATGAGATTGGCTACATCGACTACAGAGGTAAACTCCGGCCTTAATGATGTGATGTGAACCTGAAGCAAATATCCCTGTAAATAATACGGCGTAATCTCTGCCGTACATTTATTCAACCCAACTCAATTTTTAAAATTTAGGGGCTATGGCTTTGACGGGAAAGGCGCATTCTTCGGAATCGCTGCAGACGGCGGATGAACGAGGCTTTCCGCCGGGCAGCCTGAAGTAGCGGTACCAGCCGCCGCTGAACGTCTTGCTACGTCAGCAGGGCGCCGTCGATTTTCGCCACAATTTTACGCAGAACTGCCGGCGTTGTGCAGGTACTCATCGGGCGATGCAGCTCCCCCGGGAAGATAACGGCCAGTTCACCGGGTTGCAGGTGGATGAGAGTCTCACCGGGGATCGCCGGGCTAAACCCAAGGTCGTGCGCCTCGTTAAATGGCTCACTCAACGGCAAAGGCAGCCCCAGAACTCCGGCGCCAATCACTTCTCTCCCTTCCAGGACAAGATGGATATCCAGATACTGGCGATGAAACTCCGGCTTCTGGTCGGCCAATAGTTTGGTTTCCCCTTCAACGACGTTAAAGAACATCTGTTTACCCTGCACCTGATAGTGGCCGACAGGTAAATTGTACGGCTCACTTTCAATAATGCTGGCCAGCATTTTTCGAATGGCTGCCGGATAGAATTTATTATTTACGGCAGTGGTTAAGGCATCAATAATCATAATATTTTCTCTGGTAGGTATCGATTCGGTATTTCACCGACAAGAACAATGGCTGGGTATTTTTATGGCAACAGGCAATCTCGGCGTAATTACGGTAGAATCGCTATTAGATCGTTCTACGGGCGCCACTATGAATAAGCAACAAAGCAAACCGCTTTCTTGTTAATATTTACAGCCTATCACCACTGTGAGTAAACTCCACCTGAAAGGCTATTCGGCATGGTGAAATAAGTCATGACCTATCTCACGGTTTTTAGCCGCTTAAAACTGTGACAAAAGTCACTTAATTAAGTGTTACGAAACGACGTTACTTATCCTGTGATCCACGGCAGAAAATCACTGGATATTCACCGCTCTCACCAAAATCGCTCGATTCCGCCTTCTCCCCTACGGGCATAATGGATTATTTTCCCCGATAATCACTGACAGAAACCACGAAATTGCACACGAGATCACGCCAGCAGTAACATGCTTTTTTAACACTCTTTGGCGTGATGCAGATCGCAAAAATAAGCGGTAAAAAAACGTCTGATACAGGGTATCCCCTATTTTTCAGACAGGATCGCAACGATGCACACTGACACTCAACCTACCATTTTACTTATCGCGCCGGTGATGGATGCTTTGCAAGCCGCGTTGGACGCCCGCTACCGGGTATTCCGTCTCTATGAACAATCAGATATTCCAGCCTTCCTGGTTCGCCATGGCGCAGACGTTCAGGCGGTGGTCACCCGTGGTGATGTGGGGGTAACCCGAGAGACGCTGGAGCAATTGCCGCAGGTGGGCATGATTGCTGTCTTTGGCGTGGGAACCGACGCTATCGATCTCGACTACACCCGGGAACGCCATATCAGCGTCGGGATCACCGCCGGCGTGCTGACCGATGATGTGGCAGATCTGGCTCTGGGGCTAATGCTGTCCGCCAGCCGCCGCCTCTGCCAAGGGGACCGATTTGTACGCGAAGGCCGCTGGGAAACGACGCCGCCACCGCTGGCGACCAAAGTGAGCGGTAAACGCATCGGTATTTTCGGCATGGGGAATATTGGCCAAGCCATCGCCCGCCGGGCGAAAGGCTTCGATATGACCATCCTGTATACTGACCGCCAGCGCAAAGACGGCCTGGATTACCAGTGGTGCGCCGATCTGCACACGCTCGCAGCACAGAGTGATTTCCTGGTGATCGCGGCATCCGGCAGTGCGGAAAACCGCGGGATTATTGATGCCAGTGTATTTAACGCCATGCCCGAACGCGCCTGGCTTATCAATATTGCCCGCGGCAGCCTGGTCGATGAGGCGGCGCTGATAAAGGCGTTACAAAATCATGTTATCGCCGGGGCCGCTCTGGATGTCTTTGAAAACGAACCCCATGTCCCGACAGCGTTCTTTGCTCTCGAGAATGTTCTGCTTCAACCCCATGTGGCCAGCGCTACCGTAGAAACTCGTCAGGGAATGAGCCAATCCGTTTTGGATAATCTGGCAGGTTATTTTTCACATCAGGATATTCCTGGGTTAATTCAATAAAAATGATCGTTTGAGTTACGAATAATCATTTTTATCCGCCAACTCAATATCCTCTGTGAATGGCGGATATCATCGAGACGCTATTATGACCGATAAAATACCAGGAACTCGCTGGCTGCGGGTTATCGCGCCGATCCTTATCACCTGTATTATTTCATTTATGGATCGCGTTAATATCAGCTTTGCTCTGCCGGGCGGCATGGAACAGGATTTAGGCATTACCAGCCAGATGGCTGGCGTGGCCAGCGGTATCTTTTTTATTGGTTATTTATTTCTGCAAATCCCTGGCGGACGACTTGCGGTTTACGGTAGCGGAAAACGTTTTATAGCCTGGTCGCTCGTGGCCTGGGCGATTGTCTCTATCGCCACCGGATTCGTCACCCATGAATATCAACTGCTCGTGCTGCGTTTTATTCTCGGGATCTCCGAAGGGGGAATGTTGCCCGTCGTGCTGACCATGGTAAGCAATTGGTTCCCGGAAAAAGAACTGGGGCGCGCCAATGCCTTTGTCATGATGTTTGCCCCACTAGGGGGGATGCTGACCGCCCCGGTTTCTGGCGCGATTATTGCCACTCTCGACTGGCGCTGGCTGTTCATTATCGAAGGCTTGCTGTCGGTCGTGGTGTTGACCATTTGGTGGCTGGTGATCAGTGACCGTCCGGAAGAGGCGCGTTGGCTACCGGCGAAGGAACGCGACTATTTATTGACCGAACTGGCCCGGGAGCGCAAAGCGCGGGAAGGGAGGGTGCCGGCAGCGAAGGCGCCGTTAAAAGCGGTGTTTCGCAACAAGGGATTGATGCGCCTGGTCGTGCTGAATTTCTTTTACCAGACCGGGGACTATGGATATACGTTGTGGCTGCCCACCATCTTGAAAAACCTGACCGGTGGCAGCATGGCCAATGTTGGGGTATTGGCGATCCTGCCGTTTGTTGCCACTCTGGCGGGGATTTATGTGATTTCGATGTTCAGCGATCGCAGCGGTAAACGCCGTTTGTGGGTCAGGATCTCCCTGTACTGTTTTGCGGCGGCGCTGATAGCCTCGGTGATCCTGCATGAGCACGTGGTGGCCGCCTATATCGCGCTGGTAGTGTGCGGCTTCTTCCTTAAAGCGGCGACCAGCCCCTTCTGGTCAATTCCCGGACGCATTGCGGCGGCGGAAGTGGCGGGCAGCGCACGCGGGGTGATCAACGGGCTGGGCAACCTCGGTGGGTTTTGCGGCCCCTATCTGGTAGGCGTCATGATTTATCTGTACGGACAGAACGTCGCGGTTTGCGCGCTGGCGGCATCGCTGTTGCTGGCAGGAAGTATCACCTTCCTGCTGCCGAAAGAATGCGACCGCTCCTGCGAAGAAACGGACAACCGCCTGCCATCCGGGGCTAAACAGAAGTGGAGTTAAACGGTAATGGCGCGCTGTGGGCAGCAACGGTGGCTCACACCCGCGTCAGGCTTGGGTGGCGCGTTGTGTTATCGCGGTTAAATGCCAGGCCAATGGCTTGAGCGACTCACACGCCAACCCGCACCAAACGGTGATGCGATCGTTGAGAATCAGCTTTTCTAAAAACGGTTATAACTCAATGGGGTGATGCATAGGGAGATTGGAGCGGGTGAAGGGAATCGAACCCTCGTATGCAGCTTGGGAAGCTGCCGTTCTACCATTGAACTACACCCGCATCGGTGTGCGACAGGCATTATAACCGGTTATCGGCGGCGGGCAAGCGGAGATGGCGCGTAACTGTCGATGTTTTAAGCGGTTAAGTCCCGTAGACGAAAAAAAACCGGCGCAGTCGCCTGCACCGGTTGTTGCACGCTAAACGGGATTATTTCTGTGGGCGCATCGCCGGGAACAGAATCACGTCGCGGATGGTGTGGCTGTTGGTGAACAGCATCACCATGCGGTCGATACCGATGCCCAGACCGGCAGTCGGCGGCAGGCCGTGCTCCAGTGCGGTGACGTAGTCTTCGTCGTAGAACATCGCTTCGTCGTCGCCGGCGTCTTTAGCATTCACCTGATCGGCGAAGCGTTGCGCCTGGTCTTCGGCGTCGTTCAGCTCGGAGAAACCGTTGCCGATTTCACGGCCGCCGATGAAGAACTCAAAGCGGTCGGTGATTTCCGGGTTCACGTCGTTGCGGCGCGCCAGCGGCGACACTTCAGCCGGGTACTCGGTGATGAAGGTCGGCTGAATCAGATGGCTTTCCGCCACTTCTTCGAAGATCTCGGTCACGACGCGGCCCAGGCCCCAGCTCTTCTCAACCTTGATGCCGATGGATTCGGCGATGGCCACCGCTTTGCCCATGTCGGCCAGGTCAGCCAGATCGGTTTCCGGACGGTATTTCTTGATCGCCTCGGTCATGGTCAGCTTCTCGAACGGCTTGCCGAAGTCGAACACTTCGTCGCCGTACTGCACCTGAGAGGTGCCCAGCACTTTCTCGGTCAGGGTGCGGAACAGGGTCTCGGTCAGCTCGATCAGGTCTTTGTAATCCGCGTAAGCCATGTAGAGTTCCATCATGGTGAACTCTGGGTTATGACGCGGAGAAACGCCTTCGTTGCGGAAGTTGCGGTTGATTTCGAACACGCGTTCGAAGCCGCCGACCACCAGACGCTTCAGATACAGTTCCGGCGCGATGCGCAGGTACATGTCGATATCCAGCGCATTGTGGTGCGTGATGAACGGACGCGCGGACGCGCCGCCCGGGATCACCTGCATCATCGGGGTTTCGACTTCCATGAAGCCGCGTTCCACCATGAAGTTACGGATAGCGGACATCACCTGCGAACGCACCTTGAAGGTGTTGCGCGATTCTTCGTTGGCGATCAGATCCAGGTAACGCTGGCGGTAACGGGTTTCCTGATCCGCCAGGCCGTGGAATTTGTCCGGCAGCGGACGCAGCGCTTTGGTCAGCAGACGCAGTTCGGTGCAGTGGATCGACAGTTCGCCGGTCTTGGTTTTGAACAGCTTGCCGCGCGCGCCGAGGATATCGCCCAGGTCCCACTTCTTGAACTGCTCGTTGTACACGCCTTCAGCCAGATCGTCGCGCGCGACGTACAGCTGAATGCGGCCGCCCACGTCCTGCAGCGTAACGAAGGATGCCTTGCCCATAATGCGGCGGGTCATCATGCGGCCGGCGACGGTCACTTCTACGCCCAGCGCTTCCAGCTCTTCGTTGTCTTTATCGCCGTACGCGGCGTGCAGTTTGTCGGAGGTGGAGTCGCGACGGAAGTCGTTCGGGAACGCAATGCCGTTCTCACGCAGGCCGGCCAGTTTCTCGCGGCGGGACTGCAGTTCGTTATTGAGATCCAGCGCCTGATCGGCGCCCTGTACTTGTTGTTCAGACATTTCTATTCCTCATAACCCGGCTTTCAAACTTGCCTCAATGAATTTATCCAGGTCGCCATCCAGTACGGCCTGCGTGTTACGCGTTTCGACGTTGGTGCGCAAATCCTTGATGCGGGAGTCATCCAGCACGTAAGAACGGATTTGGCTGCCCCAGCCGATGTCGGACTTGTTGTCTTCCATCGTCTGCTTATCAGCATTTTTCTTTTGCATCTCAAACTCGTACAGCTTGGCTCGCAGCTGTTTAAACGCTTGATCCTTGTTCTTATGCTGAGAACGATCGTTCTGGCACTGCACCACGATGTTGGTTGGCAGGTGAGTAATACGTACGGCGGATTCGGTTTTGTTGACGTGCTGACCGCCCGCACCGGAGGCGCGGTACACGTCGATACGCAGATCCGCCGGGTTGATTTCGATATCGATATCGTCGTCGACTTCCGGGTAGATGAACACCGAGCTGAACGAGGTGTGGCGACGGCCGCCGGAGTCGAACGGACTCTTGCGCACCAGGCGATGCACGCCGGTTTCAGTGCGCAACCAGCCGAACGCGTAGTCGCCGATGATCTTGATGGTGGCCGATTTCAGGCCCGCGACGTCGCCGTCGGACTCTTCGATCACTTCGGTCTTGAAGCCCTTGGCTTCAGCCCAACGCAGGTACATGCGCAGCAGCATGCTGGCCCAGTCCTGCGCTTCGGTGCCGCCGGAGCCGGCCTGGATATCCAGGTAGCAGTCGGCGCTGTCGTATTCGCCGGAGAACATGCGGCGGAATTCCAACTGATCCAGCTTGCTCATCAGTTGATCCAGCTCGGCGACCGCTTCGTTGAAGGTCTCTTCATCGTCGGCTTCCACCGCCAGTTCCAGCAGCCCGCCGACGTCTTCGCCGCCCTGCTCCAGCTGATCGATGGTTTCAACGATGGCTTCCAGCGCGGCGCGCTCTTTGCCGAGCGCCTGCGCGCGCTCCGGCTCGTTCCAGACGTCCGGCTGTTCCAGCTCGGCGTTGACTTCTTCTAGGCGTTCCTTCTTGGCATCATAGTCAAAGATACCCCCTAAGAACCGCAGTCCGCTCGGACAGGTCCTGAATTCGGTTTTTTACCGGGTTAATTTCAAACATGGTTTCGTTCTTTTACGTTGATGTCGTCGATGGCGGAATGCCATTGGAACCGCTAATTCTAACGGATCCGGGCGGCAGTTTATAGCGAGCTGGTCAGTTTTTGTGGCGATCGGGAAGGATGCCGGGGATTGGAGAGCCCAATCCCCGAATTGTGTTCAATTTCGCCTCAGCGCGGCCAAAGATGCTGGATCAGCAGTTGCACGTTGCGGTTGCCGCGAAACTCGTTGACGTCGAGCTTGTAGGCCAGTTCCACTTCGCGCACGCTGCTGTCCGGCCACAGCGTGGTATCCACGTTAAACGCGATGCCGTCGAGCAGCGGGCCGCCGCCGAGCGGTTCCACCATCAGCTTCAGGTGTTTCTCGCCCACCAGCCGCTGCTGCAGAATGCGGAACTTGCCGTCGAAGGTCGGTTCCGGGAACGCCTGGCCCCACGGGCCGCCCTCGCGCAGCAGCTCCGCCGTGGTCAGCGACAGCTCCTGCATCGCCAGTTCGCCGTCGGACCAGATAACCCCTTCCAGCATCGCCGGATCGAGCCATTCCCCCACCAGCTCGCCGAAACGCTGGCGGAACTCGTCGAATTTGGCCTCTTCCAGCGACAGCCCGGCCGCCATCGCGTGGCCGCCGAACTTCATCATCAGCCCGGGGTTCAGCATATCCAGCCGCTCCAGCGCGTCGCGCATGTGCAGGCCGGGCACCGAACGGCCGGAGCCCTTCAGGATGCCGTCGCCCGCCGGCGCGAACGCGATCACCGGGCGGTGGAAACGCTCTTTGATGCGCGAAGCGAGGATGCCCACCACGCCCTGATGCCATTCCGGGTGATACATCGCCAACCCATAAGGCAGCTCGGTGCTGGTGCGCTCCAGCTGATCGCACAGCTGCAGAGCTTCCACCTGCATGCCCTGCTCTATCTCGCGGCGCGTCTGGTTCAGCGCATCGAGATCGTTGGCCAGCATGCGCGCCTGCGCAATGTCGTCGCTCAGCAGCAGCGCCACGCCGATAGACATGTCGTCCAACCGGCCGGCGGCGTTGAGGCGCGGGCCGAGGGCGAAACCGAGATCGTTGGCCGCCAGCTGGCGGGCGTCGCGGTTGGCCACCTCAAGCAGCGCGCGGATGCCCGGTCGGCATTTGCCGGCGCGGATGCGGTTTAACCCCTGATACACCAGAATGCGGTTGTTGGCGTCCAGCGGCACCACGTCGGCCACGGTGCCGAGCGCCACCAGATCCAGCAGTTCCGCCAGATTCGGCATCGCCAGCGCGCGCTGCTCGAACCAGCCGCTGTCCCGCAGCCGGGCGCGCAGCGCCAGCATCAGGTAGAACGCCACGCCTACCCCCGCCAGCGATTTGGACGGGAAGGCGCAGCCGCGCAGGTTGGGATTGACGATCGCTTCAGCCGCCGGCAGGGTCTCGCCCGGCAGGTGGTGATCGGTCACCAGCACCTGCATGCCTTTGGCGTGCGCCACGTCGACGCCGGCGTGGGAGGAGATGCCGTTATCGACGGTGACAATGAGTTCTGCGCCGCGCGCCGCCGCCTGCTCCACCACTTCAGGGCTCAGGCCGTAGCCGTCTTCGAAGCGGTTTGGCACCAGATAATCGACGGCTGCGCCGCCCATGCTGCGCAGCGCCAACACCGTCAGCGCGGTGCTGGTGGCGCCATCGGCGTCGAAATCGCCCACCACCATGATGCGGCGGCCGTCGGCCAGCGCCTGTTGCAGCAGGCTGACGGCGTCGTCGATACCGTCCAACTGTTGCCAGGGCAGCATGCCCTTGACGCTGCGTTCCAACTCTTGCTCAGCCTGCACGCCGCGCAGGGCGTAAAGCCGGCGCAGCAGCGGCGGCAAACTGGCGGGCAGATGCGTGTCGTCCGCCGCCGGGCGGCGGCGTAGTTGCGTTTTGATACTCACCGGCGATTAACCACCGGCTTTGGTGGCGGCCTGGTGCGCATCCAGCATGGCGGCCATCTCTTTCGGCCCCTGATAGCCCGGGATCATCATGCCGTTTTCCAGGATGATGGCCGGCGTGCCCTGAATGCCGAACTGTACGCCCAGCTCGTAATGCTTGCTGATGTCGGTTTTACAGGTCGCCGGAGAAACGGCGTCGCCCTTCATGGCGGCGTCGAACGCCTTGGCCTTGTCGGCGGTGCACCAGATCGACTGCATGTCTTTTTCAGCCTGGGATGCCAGCCCCTGGCGCGGGAATGCCAGGTAACGCACGGTAATACCCAGATCGTTGTACTCTTTCATCTGCTGATGCAGCTTGTGACAGTAACCGCAGGTGATGTCGGTGAACACGGTGATCACGTGTTTCTCTTTCGGCGCCTTGTACACGATCATCTGATCTTTCAGCGCGTCCATCTTGCTGCTCAGCAGTTGGTTGGTCACGTTGACCGGCTCTTTGCCGCTGACGTCGAACAGCGGGCCCTGCAGGATGTGCTTGCCGTCTTCGGAGGCGTACAGCACGCCGCTGTCGGTCAGCACGGTTTTCAGGCCGTTGACCGGTGAAGGCTGCACGTCCGCCTGCTGGATGCCCAGGCTGGCGAGCGCTTTTTTGATCGCCGCGTCATCGGCATGGGCGGCGCCGGCCACCGAGGCCACCAGCAGTGAAAGCAGCATTAAACCTTTTTTCATTATTCCAATCCTTTCGAACCCGCCGCTCAGGCGCGCGGGTGATGCTGTTGATGTAGCTGTTTCAGTCGTTCGGTCGCTACATGAGTATAAATTTGCGTGGTCGAGAGATCGCTGTGCCCTAACAACATCTGTACGACACGGAGATCGGCCCCATGGTTCAGCAAATGGGTAGCGAACGCGTGCCGCAACACGTGCGGCGACAGACGCTCGCTGTCGATGCCCGCAAGGATGGCATAGTGTTTGATGCGATGCCAGAACGTCTGTCGGGTCATTTGCTGGCAGCGGGTGCTGGGGAACAGCACATCCAGCGTCTGGCCGTTGACCAGCCATGGGCGGCCGTGCTCCAGATAATTTTCGATCCAGTAGACCGCCTCTTCGCCCAGCGGCACCAGCCGCTCCTTGTTGCCCTTGCCGATCACCCGCACCACGCCCTGACGCAGGCTGACGTCGCTGATGTTCAGCCCCACCAGCTCGGAAACCCGCAGCCCGGTGGCGTACAACACTTCGAGCATCGCCTTGTCGCGCAGCTCCAGCGGCTGATCGACGCAGGGCGCCTGCAGCAACGCATCGACCTGCGCCTCGCTCAGATCCTTCGGCAAGCGCTGCGGCAGTTTGGGAGACGCCAGCTGCGCGGTGGGATCGTCGGCGCGCAGCTTTTCGCGGTACAGATATTGAAACAGGCGCCTCATGGCGCTCAACAAACGCGCGGAGCTGGTGGCTTTGTAACCGCCATCCACCCGCTCGGCGAGAAACGCCTGCAGATCCAGCGCCTGCGCCTGCAGCAAATCGGTCTTCTGCTGGCCAAGCCAGGCGCCCAGGGCCTGCAAATCCAGCCGATAGGAGGCCAGCGTATTTTCCGCCAGATTACGCTCAAGCCACAGCGCATCCAGGAATTGTTCAATCAGCGCATTGTCTTGCTGTTGCACGCGGTCCTCTCTTTGTTGCATTTCCACCCGCGCCATTATGCCTTAAGCCGGCGCAAATCAGGTATACTCGCTGCAATTCTCTAAACAGCAACGTAACGGTTTACACATGAAGATTGGTCTGTTTTACGGCTCCAGCACCTGCTACACCGAAATGGCGGCAGAAAAAATCCGTGAGATTCTGGGTGAAGACCTGGTCGACCTGCACAACCTGAAAGACGTCTCGCCCAAGCTGATGGAGGACTATTCCATTCTGATCCTCGGCATCCCGACCTGGGATTTCGGCGAACTGCAGGAAGACTGGGAAGCGATCTGGCCGCAGCTGGCGGCGCTGGATCTGAAAGGCAAAATCGTCGCCATGTACGGCATGGGCGATCAGCTCGGTTACGGTGAGTGGTTCCTCGACGCGCTGGGCATGCTGCACGATCACATCGCGCCGCTGGGCGTACAGTTCATCGGCTTCTGGCCCACTGAGGGTTTCGAGTTCACCAGCCCCAAACCGCTGAGCGCCGACGGCAAACACTTCGTCGGCCTGGCGCTCGATGAGGTCAACCAATACGATCTGAGCGAAGAGCGCCTGCAGCAATGGTGCGAACAGATCCTGTTGGAGATGGAGCCGCTGCTGTAGCCGCTATCGGGCGCGTAGCGCCCGATTTCCCTCACTATTTCCACAGCCGGAAGCGTGGCTCGTCTTCCCCGGCCGGCGTTTCCTTGGTCAAACGCGCCGGATCGGCCACCTGATACCAGTCCAGCTTGCGCGTCAACAGCATAATGCCCGCCAGAATGGCGAACAGCAGCCCAGCCCCCAGCACCAACGCATTGTCCTCCGACTGCAACAGCAAATAGAGCACGCCGTACAACAGCAATAGGCTCGCGGCGAACAGCGTACCGCGCAGCTTGCCGCGCAGTACGGCGCACAGATAGAAGCCGATCAGGCCGCTGCAGGCGATGCTGGCCGCCAGGTAAGCGAGAGCGAATCCCAGGTGTTCGGAGAAAGCCAGCAGAATCAGGTAGAACAACACCAGCGCCGCGCCGACCAGCAGGTACTGAATCGGATGCACCCGCAGCCCGGTCAGGGTTTCGAACAGGAAAAACGCCATAAACGTCAGCCCGATAAACAACAGCGCGTATTTGACCGCGCGCTCGGTCAGCTGATAGTGATCGACCGGTTCGACCAGGCTGGCGCTGAAGGCCGGCAGTTTGTCCTCGTCGATAATGCCATCGTCGTAATGGAACCCACTGTTGATGTTGTTGGCGAACCAGGTGCTGCGCCAGCGAGCGCTAAACCCTTGCTCCGTCACCTTACGTTCATCCGGCAGGAAGTTGCCGAGGAAATTCGGGTGTGGCCAGTTGCTTTGCAGTTGCAGCTCGCTGCTGCGCCCCAGCGGCACCAGCGACAGGCTGCTGGTGCCCGCCAGCGTCAGGGTAAAGTCGGCGTTCAGCCCCTCTTTTTGTTGCAGAGCCGCCAGCGTCAGCGGTGCGTGGATCCCCTGACGCAACAAACCCACGCCGGTGCCCGGTTCAAACGCCACCGGCTGCGGTGTTGCCAGCGGGGAAATGCGCTTGATGCCGCGAGAGTCGCTCAGCGCCACCAGCAGGAACGGCTGGCCGACGGTCACGTTGGCGCGTTGCAAATCCGACAGCTCCGGCTGGCCGAAACGCACCTTGAAGTTTAGCGGCCCCTGGTAAACCTGTGTCTGATAAATGCCCAGCTTGCGCACCTCCACATTCGGCGCGCCCTGTACCTGAAGCGACTCCGGCAGCACATAGCGGTAATGCTGCACTCGCTGCACCACCGTTTGCCCTTTCTCGTCTTTCTTCTCTTCTTGTTCGACGTAGGGAATGACAATCAACGGACCGAGTATGCGCTGAGCCCCGCTGGTGCTTTCGCTCACCTGCCCGACCACGCTTTGCCGATAGCCGCTGCGTTCGTCGATCACGCTCATCAGTTGGGTGATGGGGATCAACATCACCACCATCAATCCCAGCAGCGTGGTTATTTTCCAGAAAAGTACCGATTTCATCATGCTCACTCCTCGTAGGTAATGAGGCCACGATAAAACCCGCTGGTGAAATCAGAATGTGGTTATGTGAAGGGAAGGTGAAGTCACAGCGATAAAATGAAAGTCGCTTCCACCCCGTGCGGCCGGCGGTTGCGCAGGTGAATGCCGCCATGATGCAGACGCGCGACCTCCTGCACGAAGTTCAGGCCCAGCCCGCTGCTTTTCGGCCGTTCGGCGCGCGGCAGCGAATAAAAACGCTCAAACACCTTATCGAGCGCATAGTCCGGAATGCCGCTGCCGTCATCGCAAACGCTGATGCAATAACGCTGTTCCCGCCGTTCGCCTCGCACGCTGACGCAACCGCCCGGCGGGGTAAAGTCGATCGCGTTGTCCAGCAGGTTGGTCAGCGCCTGGCTGATCAGCAACGCATCGCCGTTCAGCGTCACCTCCGCCAACGCCTCCAGTTGCAATCTGACGCCGCGCTGCGTCGCCTGCGCCTCTTTGCCCGCCACCGTCTGGCCGATCAGCGCCGCGATCGCGAGGGGCGCGGTCTCCATTTCTGGCCGGCTCTCCAGCCGCGCCTGCACCAGCAGTTTGTCCACCAGTTGCTGGATACGTGCGCTTTGCTGCTCAATATTGGTGAGAAAGCGCCGGGCTGTCTCCGGCGGTGGCAGCTCCTGCAACAGCTCCGCCGCCCCCCGGATCGCCGCCAGCGGGCTTTTCAGCTCATGCGTCAGGGTATGTGCATACTGTTCGATATAAGCTTTGCCTTCCAGCTTCAGACGCATGCTCTCCAACGCCTGCGCCAGCTGCGTCAATTCCCGGCCGCCCACTTTGGGCAACGGCGCGGTTTCCCCTTGCGCCACCCCGTCGGCATAACGCACCAGCCGGCCTATGGAACGGTTGATCCACCAGACGAACGCCGCCCCGATCAGCAGCGCGATCCCCAGCAGCAATGCGCCGGCCCACAAAATGCGCCGTTCGCTGCGTTTGATCACCGGCGCCATGGTGCTGTTGGGCTTGCCCACGGTAAGCACGCCGATAATATGCCCTTGTTCTATCACCGGCGCGGCCACATACATCACCGAACTGTTTTCATCCTGCGGGTCGCTGCGGGTGCTGCGGGCGCCGTATTGGCCGCGCAGCGTCCGATAAACGTCATTCCAGCGGGAATAATCCTGCCCCTGCGCGCGGCCGGCGGAATCGAAGATGACCTTGCCTCGCGCATCGGTAAGATAGACGTGGTATTCGCTGCGATCCTTGCGGATGCCGGAGATATTGGCGCCGATCGGCCGCTGGTTCAGCTGCGTAAACGCCTGCGCCAGTTGGCCATGCGCCGCATCGCCGCGCTGCATGTCCTGACGGGCGATCTGCGCCAGCAGATTGGCGGTATCCACCAGCGTGCCTTCGGTGGCGCGCCGCACGCCGGGCTTCACTTCCTGGACGAAAATGCTCAGCACGAAGTACCCGGCCACCGCCACAATCAGGAAATATCCCAGCAGCAGGCGCAGGCCAATTTTCATGGCTGGCGGCTCACGCTGTAGCCCAATCCGCGGTGGGTGTGGATCGGCGGCTCACCGGGTTCAACCGCACGCAGCTTGGCGCGCAGGGTTTTTATGTGGGTATCGACGGTGCGCTCCAGGCTTTCTTCCGCCTGCGCCCAAACGCTTTCCATCAGTTGCTGCCGCGAGAACACCCGTCCAGGCGCCAACAACAGTGTCTTCAGCAACAGGTATTCATAACGGGTCAGCGGCAGCGGCCGCTGATGGTAGGAGATGGTGGCCGCGTCTTCGTCGAGGACGAAAGCGCCGAAATGGTAGCGCGCGCTCTGTTGCAGGCGCTGCTGCTTATGCAGGCGGCGCAAAATGGTGCGCACCCGTGCGCTGACCTCGCGCGGGGAGAACGGCTTGGCGACATAGTCGTCGGCGCCGATCTCCAGCCCGATCAGGCGATCCACTTCATCACTGCGGGCGGTAAGAAACAGAATCGGCAGGTCGGCCGCCTGAGCCAACAGGCGGCGACACAATTCAAAGCCGTTGATATCCGGCAAACCAACATCGAGGATAGCGAGCGCGGGCGCCCCCTGCGCCAGTGCCTGCAACGCCGGCTCCGCGCGTTCGAACCAACGTACCTCGAAGCCTTCGCTCTCCAGCGTGTAAACCAGCGTATCGGCAATGCTGGGTTCATCCTCCACCAACCAGAGTACGGGTTTCATCAGGACTCCTCGCCGTCACCCGCCGGCGGATACAGCAACAGCTGCCGCAGGTGGCGCCATTCCTCTTTGCTCATGCAGTCGGAAGCCAGCCACAGCCGGCGGCGCTTTTTGCCTTCCATCGGCTGTAGCGTCAACAGCATGCCGTAACCCGGCATCCACGGTTTTTTCGCCAGTCGCCACTCGCGGCCGTGCCAGCTGAAACGCCGATCCGCCAGCAGCCGCAGCTCGCCCTGCACCGCGGCGATGCGCTTCTGGCTGCGAATGCACTGAAACACCACCAGCGTCAGCAGCACCAGCCAGAGCGGGCCAAAGCCTTCCGGCCAGGGCGAAATCAGGATCAGCAGGATCAGAACGCCGTGGGTCAACAGTGAAAACAGCTGGGTGCGCCAGGAAATGCGGATATCACATCGCCACTGGGCCACGGTCTTTATTTCGCGTTTGGATCAGGGTCACCATTCTCTGCAGCTCGCCGTCCTGCGGCGCGCCATGATTCATCAGCCAGTTGAACAAATCGGGATCGTCGCACTCCAGCAGGCGGATAAACAGCGCCTTGTCCGCGTCATTCAGGCTGTCGTATTCGTATTCGAAGAACGGCATGATGGAGATGTCCAGCTCGCGCATGCCACGGCGGCAAGCCCAGTGAATACGTGCTTTGTTGTTAATATCCATGTTGTTATGACTCACCTCTTTTCAGCGCGGCAGCGCCAGCGCAGGGTTCAAATGACACACTGTATGGCAACGCCGTCGCAATATAATTCCATCAACCGGGGATCTGTCTGCAAGGGTGCCCTGGCCGCAAGCCTATAGAGTAACAATTTGACATACACGCCGGGAAGGCGCTTTGTGGCGGAAAACGCAATAAAGCGCAAAATGCCAAAAAAAGCGCACCCCGGCGCCGCGGCGCGAATAACAGTTTGCAAAGCCCGTCGCCTCTTTTACCATGGGTCCAATACCCTTCAGGTAAGCTAAACGTTGAGCAGGAACTTACTATGGCGCATAACATTCCATTCCCACCCCGTCAGCCCTCCGCTTCCACCCATCTGCCCCTGACGCTGATCTCGCTGGAAGATTGGGCGCTGGTGACGCTGAACGGGCCGGACACGGTGAAATATCTCCAGGGCCAGGTGACGGCGGACATCGACGCGCTGGCGGCCGATCAACACGTGCTGTGCGCCCACTGCGACGCCAAGGGCAAAATGTGGAGCAACCTGCGTCTGTTCCACCGTGGCGAAGGCTTCGCCTATCTGGAGCGCCGCAGCGTGCTGGACAGCCAACTGGCGGAAATCAAAAAATACGCGGTGTTCTCCAAAGTCACCATCGCCGCCGATAATGACGCGGTATTGCTGGGTGTCGCCGGTTTCCAGGCGCGCGCCGCGCTGGCGGGCCTGTTCGCCACGCTGCCAAGCGCTGAGCACCCGGTAGTGCAGGACGGCGAGACCACGATTCTGCACTTCAATGCGCCGGCGGAACGTTTTCTGCTGGTGACACGCCCCGCCGTGGCCGAACAGCTGATCGGCAAACTGCATGACCAGGCGGAACGGAATGACAGCAGCCAGTGGCTGGCGCTGGAGATCGAAGCCGGTTATCCGGTTATCGACGCCGCCAACAGCGCGCAGCTGATCCCGCAGGCCACCAACCTCCAGGCGCTGGAAGGCATCAGTTTCAGCAAGGGCTGCTATACCGGTCAGGAGATGGTGGCACGCGCCAAGTTCCGCGGCGCCAACAAACGTGCGCTCTACTGGCTGGAAGGTAAAGCGGCTCGCGCCCCGCAGGCGGCGGAAGATCTGGAGCTGCAGCTGGGGGAAAACTGGCGTCGCACCGGCACCGTACTGGCGTCGAGCCAGTTAGCCGACGGTACGCTGTGGGTGCAGGTGGTGATGAACAACGATCTGGATGCCGACAGCAAGCTGCGGGTGCGCGACGATGCCGCCAGCCAGCTGGCGATCAAACCGTTGCCCTACTCGCTGGCCGAAGAGAAATAATCCGTCGGCCGCAGGCCCCCTGCCTGCGGCCATCTTCGTTACTCGTCCAACTCCCCGTCGCGCTGCACCAGATAGATCAGCACCAAGATGATGGTGACGAAGAAGCGAAACGCGCTCGGCACGCCGTTCCATTGCTGCGACATCCACATGCCGAACCACTCCCCCCCAATCGACATAAAACCGACCTGCCAGGTAAGGAAGCCCAGCGTCAGCCCCGCTACCGCCCATTTTTTGCGGCCGTTGAAAGCGTTGGCGGGCAGTTTCAGGCCGCACAGCAGGCGCAGGCCACCAATCCAGCACAGCAGCGCGGTCAGACTCTCCAACGCAATGATGAAAATATAACCGGCGTGATGCAGCCACGGCGTCTGTATCGAGCGGTAGCCGATGGTGGCGTCGGGGAAAAGGGTATCCATCATAAAGACGTGGCGCACGAAGGCGAAATTGGAGCCGTAGTCGGTGAGGTTGCCGAAGGCCACCAGCGAAGCGAACAAGGCGATAGCGCAGACCAGCAGCGCTTTGGATAAGCGAACGATCATCTTGATGAGTCCTGAACAGAGGTTAGAGAAACGGTATGCGGGCTCAGAAATGAAAGACAGGGCTTGCTGGATACCCGAAAGAAGCAAGCGCCTCTTTTTTAAAACAAAAGAGGCGCCTGTTCAATACGCATTCAGACGTAGCGGCAACGCTTAGACGTACAGGTAGATCGCCATGAAGTGGCAGGCGCTGCCGCCGAGCACGAAGCCGTGCCAGATGGCGTGGCCAAAGCGAATGCGCTTGGAGGCATAGAAAATCACGCCCAGGGTGTAGACCACCCCGCCGATCGCCAGCAGCGTGACGCCGCCGGCCTCCAGCCGCGTAACCAGCTGATAAATCACGATCAGCGACAGCCAGCCCATCGTCAGGTAGGTCACCAGCGACAGGGCTTCAAAACGGTGGGCGAAGGCCAGCTTGAACAGTACGCCAAGCAGCGCCAACCCCCAGATTACCGCCATCAGGCCCTTCGCCAGCGGCGAATCCAGCCCTACCAGCAAGAACGGCGTGTAAGTGCCGGCAATCAGGAGATAAATGGCGCAGTGGTCAAATTTTTTCAGCCAATGCTTGGCCTTTTGATGCGGGATCGCATGGTACAGCGTAGAAGCGAGAAACAGCAGGATCATGCTGCCGCCGTACAGGCTGTAACTGGTGATGGCCGTCGCATCGGCGCCGGTATTCACCGCCTGCACCAGCAGCAACACCAGGCCGACAATACCGAACACCAGCCCGATGCCGTGGCTGATGCTGTTGGCGATCTCTTCCGCCCACGGATAAGCCGCGGTGACAATCTTATTGTTCCCGGCTTTCACTACGTCCGTTTTCCCCATAACGCGCAACCCCTCAAAATGCCCTGCTTTGTGCGAAATTAACGCAAAGCAGCTTAACTGAGAATAATTCCAGTGTACACGTGTACGCTAAAATAAAAATGTGAACGCGTGTAACCATCGAAATCCCCCGCCCGCTGGTCTACAATCGTCAGGCTTCAACCCACCCACCTTGAGGTTTACACCATGTCATCCGCTGTACCCGCGTTAGATTTCGGTTCAATGACCCAGGCCATCCAGTTCCTGATGGAAATCGATAAGTTGAAAGGCGTGCAACGCCGCACCAAGGTACTGGGCACCCAGCGCCAGGAAAACTCCGCCGAACACAGCTGGCATTTCGCCATCGCCGCCATGAGCCTGGCGCCCTACGCCGGTGATGACGTAGACATTCAGCGCGTGATCCAGATGGCGCTGCTGCATGACATCGTGGAAATCGACGCCGGCGACGTGCTGGTCTACGATCTGGCGGCCCGCGCGGCGATCCACGATCAGGAAGTGGCGGCGGCGCGCCGTCTGTTCGGCATGTTGCCGGAGGCTCAGCGCGAGTATTTCACCGCTTTATGGCAGGAATATGAAGACGGCGAAAGCGCCGATGCGCGCTTTGCCTTGCTGCTGGATCGCACCATGCCGATGCTGATGAATCTGCACAATGAAGGCCAGAGCTGGGTAGAAAACGGCATCAGCCTGGAGCAGGTGCTGGCGCGCAATGCGTCGATCGCCGACGTGCATCCCGAGCTGTGGCGCCATATGGAGCAACATCTGCGGGACGCGCAGCGCAAAGGCTGGTTGAAGTAAGGGAGCCGGGCTGCCGCCTCTGCGCCGCAGCCCGTCAACGTCAAGCGAACGCCTGCTGGCGTTCCAACGCCTCCTCATAACTCGGCATCGATCCCGCCGCCCCGGCGCGTTCCACGCAGACCGCCGCGTAGGCGGCGGCGAAGCGCGCCGCATCGGCTAACGGCACCTGATTCGCCAGCTGCGCCGCCAGAGCGCCGTTAAACGCATCCCCCGCGCCGGTGGTGTCTTTCGGCTGCGCCGGAAACGCCGGGATCAGCTCACTGTGTTCCCCGTCCGAGAACAACGCCCCCTGCGTACCCAAGGTCACGATCAGCAAACGAATGCCCTTGGCGTGCAGCACCTGCGCCGCCTGACGCGCCGAAGCCACATCCCGCACCGGCACGCCGGTCAGCAATGTGCATTCGGTGGCGTTGGGCGTCAGCAGATCGACCTGCGCCAACAGGCTGTCCGGCACCGGCTGAAACGGCGCCGGGTTGAGAATGATGAACGTCCGCGCCTCGCGGGCGATGGCAATCACTTGTTCGATCGCCGGCAGGTTGTTCTCCAACTGGGTCAACAGAATATCCGCCGCGGCGATCGCCGGGCGGCACTGGCGCACCTCGTCCTCGCTGACCGTCAGGTTGGCGCCGGGATCGACGGCGATCATGTTCTCCGCATCCTCGCCGGCAACGTAGATAAGCGCATTGCCGGTCGGGCAATCGCCGGTCGAGAACAGCGTCACCGCATCGAAGCCGGCCGCGGCGAGATGACGCCGGGCGAAGGTGCCGAAGTCGTCGCGCCCCACCTTGCCGATATAATGCACCCGCGCCCCGGCGCGCAGCGCGGCGGTGGCCTGGTTGGCGCCCTTGCCGCCCGCCCCCATCATACTGTTACGGGCGATCAGCGATTCGCCGGGCTGCGGAAACCGCGCCATGCCGGCGACGATATCTAGGTTGAACGAACCGAACACGCAGACTTTGCCTTTCATTGCTGGTACTCCCTGCTCAATTGGAGGTGGCGCCGGGCGGCCAGACAGGCGCCTTTGCTGCCGGTTTCATCGGTCAGGCGGCTGATGGAGATCGCCAATCCCTGTGCCGGCTGCGGCCCGCGCAGATGACGGCGGATCTCTTGCTCCAGCCGCGCCAACGGAAAACCGCGCATGGCGATCACGCCGCCGCCCAGGATCAGCCGTTGGGGGTCGATCACGTTCATTTCGATGGCGATGGTCTGCGCCAATCGTTCAACGAAACGCCGCAAATCCGGATGATCACCATGGCGTTCGAACAGCCGGTCGAACGGCGTTTGCGCCGCGTTGGCGCGCGCCCAGCCGGTCAGCCAATGGCCGGAGGTCAAACTCTCGACGCAGCCCCGTTTGCCGCACGGGCAATCGCCCAGATGGCCCGGCCAGGGAATGTGCCCCAACTCGCCGGCGGCGCCATGCGCCCCGTGGTAAAAATCGCCGTTCAGCCACAGGCTGTTGCCCATGCCGGTGCCCAGATACAGTCCTACCGCCACCTGCGGCAGCGCCGGCAGCTGCTGCAAATCCCACCACAGCAGATGGTTGACGTCCTTGTCCATTCGCACCGGCAGCGCCAGCAAATCGGCCAACAGCGCCGCCACCGGCTGGGCATCCAGCGCCGGAATGAACGGCAGCGACAGCACCCGCGAGCGATCGCGGCTGAGGATCCCCGGCAGCCCCAGCATCACCTGCGCCACCTGACGATCCTCACAATGCCGGGCGATAAGATCGCCCAACGCCGCCAGCGGATCGGCCTGCCGCGCCCAATCGGCGGTCGCTATCTTGCGGTAAGCACTAAACTCGCCGTCATCATCCATCAACAGCAGGCGGGTATTGGTGCCGCCAACGTCAACGCCAAGAAAATACCGCATCATATCCCCCGCCTCAGGCCGCCTGCCGCATCTGATCCAGCATTTTTTCCCATGCCGCCTCCAGATCCGGATCGAGATTGAACAACCCGGAGCTGCCGACGATCAACACTTCCGCGCCGGCGCCCAGCAGATCGCGATAAGTACGTTGGTTGCAGGATCCGTCGATCTCGATCAGATAGCGCAGATTTTGTTGGCTTTTCAGATCGCGTAACTGGCGGATCTTGTCCAGCATTTCGGGAATGAACGGCTGCCCGGCATAGCCCGGATCGACGGTCATGACGGTGACCTTGTCCAGCAGGTGAAGGTAGTGGCGGATAAACTCCACCGGCGTGGCCGGGTTCAGCACCACCCCCACTTTTTTGCCCAGCGCGCGAATTTGATTGATCACGCGGAACGCGTCGCGGTTGATGGTTTCGGCGTGCGGGCAGATAAAGTCCGCCCCGGCGCGGGCGATCGGCTCGATAAAATCGGTTGGGTTCTCCACCATCAAATGCACGTCCAGCAACAACGAGGTATGCGGGCGGATCTGTTCGATAAAGAACGGCGACAGCGTGATGTTTTTAACGTAGTGCCCGTCCATGATGTCGATATGCAGCATATCGGCGCGGCGATTCAGCACCGCCAATTGCTGCCGGATATCCATCAGGTTCATGCACATCAGTGAAGGTGAAATCTGGTATTTCATTAGCGTTATCCTGCGCAAAAGGGAAAAGGGATCAGTGGCCCGCCGCGATTCTGGCCTGGGCCGCGCTGCGGCGCATCGCCCGCCGCTGCTGATAGCGATGGCGGAAAAACTTCAGCGCCAGCACCGCGATCAGCACCGCGCCCCACATCGCCAGACTGAAATGCGGGCTGACGTTCATCAGGTTCAAACCGGTCGCGATCACCTGCAGCACGATCAGCGCCAACACCACGCCGCTGACCCGGCCAAAACCGCCGAACGGATCGGTGCCGCCCAGTATGATCGCCAGCACCGTGAGCAGCAGGTAGGAGTCGCCGTAACCCATGCGCGCCGAGTTGAAGCGCGCCATCATCACCAGCCCGGCAATGACGCACAGCAGGCTGGAGAGGGTGTAAATGGCGATCAACACCCGATGGGTATTCACGCCGCTGAAGTGGGTGGCGTTGATGTTGCTGCCGCTCATGTAGATGCATTTGCCGAGCCGGGTTTTCTGCAAGAACAGCGCCAGCAAGGCGGCGACCACCAGGAAGATCCACAGCGGTACCGGCACGCCCAGCACGCGCTCGGCGCCGATAAACCGCACGATCTCCGGCATGCCGCTCAGGGCCGCGCCGCGCGTCAGGTAAATGCCGATGCCGTTGACCGTCGTCATGGTGGCCAGCGTCACCAGAATCGGATGCGCGCCGACGTAGGCCACCAACGCGCCGGTCGCCGCGCCGATAAGCCCGGCCAACAGCATCGCCGCCGCCAGCGCCAACGCCAGCCACAGCGCCTGCAAGCCCAGCCCGGCATCCGCCGGCAGGTAGCTGATGAACAGCCAGGCCATCAGCAGGCTGGTCAGGTTGGCGCTGGCGATAATGCACAGGTTCAGGCCACCGCTGAGGATCGGGATGAACATCGCCAGCGTCAGCAGGCCCAGCTCCGGCAGCTGGAAGGCCACGCTGGTGAAGGTGGCGCCGCTGAAGAAGCGCCCCGGCATCAGCAGGCTAAAGCCCAGCACCACCGCCAGCAGCAATGCCAGCAGACCGACGGCGACCCCGTCCGGACGAAATTTCAGGTTGTTGCCCATCAGGCGCTCCTCAGGCGAAACCGACGTCGGTTTCTTTGCGTTTTTTGTAGTGGGTGACGGTGATCGCCGCGACGATCACCAGACCGATCACCACGTTCATGAAGTAGCTGGACACGCCGATCAGGTTGAGGCCGTTTTTCAGCACGCCGATCAGGAAGACGCCCATCAGCGTGCCGACCACGCTGCCCTTGCCGCCGTTCAGGCTGGCGCCGCCCAGCACCGCCGCCGCCAGCACGTCGAGCTCCCCGCCCACCAGCGCGTTGGGCACCACTTCCCCCATGCGATACACCTGCACCAGGCCGCCGATCGCCGCCATCGCGCCCAGATAGCCATAGGCGAACAAATGCAGCAGGCCAACGCGGATGCCGATGCGCCGCGCCGATTCCGCATCACCGCCCACGGCAAACAGCTGGCGCCCGAGGTGCGTTTTGTTCAGCAGCAGCCAGGTCAACAGCGCCACCGCCAGCATCACCAGCGTCGGCAAACCGAGCTGATAGCTCTGTTCACCCAGCTGGAACGGCAGCACGCTGCGCGGCAGCGTCCACCAGTCCGGCAATGCGTACAGGCTGCGGCCGTTGGTCAGCCACATCAGCATGCCGAACAACAACGCTTGCATGCTGATGGTGACGATGATCGAGACGATGCGCAGGCAGTAGATCAACAGCGCGTTGACCATGCCCAGCACGGCGCCGATCGCCAACGCCAGCAGAATGCTGCCCGCCGGGCTGGCCAGGCCGTAGTGGGTCGCCAGCGTGGCGATCAGGTACTGCACCACCGAGGCGACTGCGGCGAAGGAGATATCGATGCCGCCGGTCACCAGCACTACAAACAGGCCGAGGGCGAAAATACCGCTCACCGCATAGCTTTCGCTGAGATCGAGCAGGTTTTGCACCGTTAAAAACCGATCGCTGAGCAGTGAAAAGACCATGACCGTCAGCAGCAACACCCAGGCCAGATAGCCTTCGTTGCCGCGCGGTTTCAAACTGAATCTACGCATTGACCGCCTCCGCCAGCTGTTGCTGGCTCACCTGCCCCGGCAGGTATTCGCCGATCACGCTGCCGCCGCTGAAGTGCAGCACCCGATCGCAGTTGTAATACACCTCCGGCACCTCGTCGGAGATCAGCAAAATGGCGATCCCCTCCTGCGCCAGCAGATGGATCAGTTGGTAGATGCTGGCCTTGGCACCGACGTCGACACCGACGGTCGGCGAGTCGAGGATCAAGATCCGCGGCTGGGTCAGCACCCACTTGGCCAGCACGATCTTTTGCTGATTGCCGCCGGACAGCGTCGAAACCGCCTGATCCGGATCCGCCACCCGCACGCCGAGCTTGGCGATCCACTCCGCGACGATGCGATTCTTGCGGTAGTCGTCGATCAGGCGAAAACGCCCGCGCAGCTTATCGAGAATGGTCAGCACCGCGTTATCCGCCACCGACTGTTGCTGCACCAGCCCCAGCGTCAGGCGATCCTCCGAGACGTAGCCGATGCCGGCCTTGATCGCGTCCTCATGGCCGCGAAAGCGCACCGGTTTGCTGTCGAGGTAGAGTTTGCCGCTGTCCGGCCGGGTCATGCCGAACAGGCTCAGCGCCAGCTCGGTACGCCCGGAGCCGAGCAGCCCGCACAGACCGAGCACCTCCCCCTGATGCAGACGGAAGCTCACATCCTGATACTGCCCAGCGCGGCTCAGGCGATCCGCCTCCAGCATCACCCGATCCTTATTCAGGCTGGGCGCTTTCAGGCGATAGTCCAGCTTCAGACCGGTCATCAGCTCGGTCAGACGATCGCCGGTGATCTCCGCCGCCGGCCAGGTGCCGACTTTGTTGCCGTCGCGGATCACCGTGACGCGATCCGAGATCTCCAGCACCTCGTCCAGCCGGTGGCTGACGAACACCACGCAGATGCCCTGCGCTTTCAGATAGTCCACCGTGCGCAGCAGTTGGTTGACCTCGGTGCGGGTCAGCGAAGCGGTCGGTTCGTCCATGATCACCAGCCGCGCCTGCGCCACCAGCGCACGGCAGATCGCCACCTGTTGGCGCTGCGCGATCGGCAGCTCCGCCACCCGTTTGTCGAGATCCAGATTGAAACTCAGCGATTGCAGCTGGCGTTCGGCGGCGCGCCGCAGCCGCGCCGGGCGGTGCCAACCCAGCAACCCGCGCAGGTTGTGTTCGAAGGCGATGTTTTCCGCCACCGTCAGGTTGGGAAACAGCGACAGATCCTGATAGATCACCTGAATGCCGAAGGCGCGCGCCTGATCCGGCGACAGCCGGCCGAAGGTTTGCCCATCGAGGGTAATGCGGCTGCCGTCGTCCGGTTGATAGACGCCGGCGATCGCCTTGATCAGCGTGCTCTTGCCGCAGCCGTTGGTGCCGGCCAGACAGTGCACCTCCCCCGGCATCAGCGCCAATGAAATATCGTTCAGCGCACGCTGCCCGCCAAAGGTCATCGACAGCTGTTGCAGTTCGATAAGCGGCGCGCCCTGCGTTGCCGTATTGCCGGAAATCGCCATGATTACAGCCCCATTTTCACCAGCTTCGGCAGGTTTTGCTTATCCAGGCTTTCGGTGGCGTTGCCGAGAATGGTGTGCTGCTGCGCATCCACCTGCACCTTGCCCATGCCTTCGATGGTCATGCCGTCGGTGATTTTCTCCCCCTTGTGCATCATGTCGGCGATGCGCACGAACACTTCGCCGGCCACCATCGGATTCCAGATGTAACCGCCCTTGATGGCGCCGCGATTGACCAGCGAAGCGCCCTGGCCCGGGCTGAACGGCCCGATGACGCAGATATCGTTGCTTTTGCCGCGGTTGAGCACCGCGCGCCCGGCGCCGATCGGCCCCTGCGAGCCGAACGCCAGTACGCCTTTCAGATCGGGATACTTGGCCATCAGATCGTTGGTGGTGCGCACGCTGTCATCCAGCGATTCCCCCACGCCGAACTTGTCGCCCACCAGTTGCATGTTCGGGTAGTGCTGCTTCTGGTAGTTGATGGCCGAGTCCGACCAGGTGATGTGCAGCGGCACCGTCAGGCTGCCGACGTATACCGCGTACTTGCCCTGCTCTTTCATGCAGGCGGCCAGTGCTTTCATGTGGTTGACCCC
This sequence comes from Serratia sp. DFXYC6, assembly GCF_057196085.1. Lineage (NCBI taxonomy): Bacteria > Pseudomonadati > Pseudomonadota > Gammaproteobacteria > Enterobacterales > Yersiniaceae > Serratia > Serratia sp. DFXYC6. The sequence goes on from NZ_JBXUNV010000002.1 coordinate 100,086, forward strand.
GTGCTGCGAGGCGTCCACCAGCTCAAAATCCCAGTCGGCGTACTTCTGGCCGGGGGATTCGTGCACGATCACCTTGATGCCCGCCTCCTGCGCGCGCTTGAGCACCGGCTCCAGCACCCGGGCGTCGTTCGGCACCACGCCGATGATGTCCACCTTCTGCGCGATCAGATCCTCGATGGCGCGCACCTGCAGCGCCGGATCCGCCGCCGTCGGCCCAACCATCCAGGCGTCGATGTCGCGTTTGGCGCTCTCGCTTTTGATGCCGGCCTCCATGGCGTTGAACCAGGGAATGCCGCCGATCTTCACCACCACGCCCATTTTCAGCTTGTCCGCCGCCTGCGCGGAGACCGACAGCAGCAGCGAGGCAAACAGACCGACCAGTACGGATTTTTTCATTGTTCTCTCTCCACAAGTGTTGGCTGTAATAAGGGTTTTCATTGTTGTTATCGCGCCGCCCTTTTCGCGGCGGGTGAAACTTCAATCACGTCGACGTTGTTCCAGGCCAGTTCCTGACGAAATTCGTCGTCGCTGAGCCTGTCGGTGATCAGCGTGTCTATTTCCCGGTAATGGCAAATGCGGGCGAACGAGCGGCGGCCGAACTTGTTGCTGTCCACCAGCAGGAACTTGCGTTCCGACGCCAGCAGCATCTGCTGCTTCAGCCGCGCATGGTGCTCATTGCTTTCGCGGATGCCGCCGTCCTGGCAGATGCCGTGGCAGGAGAAAAACAGCTTGTTGATCACGAACTCCTTCAGCATCTGCTCCGCCAGCACGCCGATAAAATCCTCGTACTTGGCGGAATACTCGCCCCCCAGGCCGATGGTGCGCACGTTGGCCTTGCAGGCCAGCGTCTGGATGATGTGCAGCGAGTTGGTCAGCACCACCAGCGAGATATCCGGCAGTTGGCGCGCCAAAAACCAACTGGTGGAACTGCTGTCCAGCAGCAGGCAGTCCCCCGGCGCGATAAATTCCAGCGCGCGTTTGGCAATGCGCGTCTTCTGTTCCGGCGCCTCGTTGCTGCGCTGGCGGAAAGATTCCCCCTGGTCTATCTCGGCGGGCACATAGGTTTTCTCCACCGCCGGCGGCTCGACGAACACCGCGCCACCGTGGCTGCGCAGCAGCAGGCCGCGCCGTTCAAGCAAGGCCAGATCACGCCGCGCCGTCTCGATAGAGATGTGGCACAGCTGCGCCACCTCCTGCACCATCACGCGGCCGCGCTGGCTCAAGACTTCGGTGATAAAGCGATGACGTTCTACAGGCAGCATGTTTCTTTTCTCCTCCACAACGTTGATTACGATATCGATTTGCCGCGTCGCGTTTTGCGCGCGGACGCAAAGCGCATCGCCCTGCGATCGGTCAACGATCGCGATGTGATAGTTGTCAAAAAAATCGGGAAGGAAATGAAATGAATAATTACGAAAGTGTGGAGTAACAGGCAGTTATGATGCGCGTACGCCTGAGGTAAACAGGAGAGAAACGGTAAACGGTCACAATTCCACGCTCCGCAGTATGACCGTTAATGACCGTTTGTGTGGTTTTGACCGAGCGCCGCAATTAGACCGCCGGCGTTGATAACGCATTACCTGAAAAAACAGCAAAAAAAATCCGGTGAGAACCTCACCGGATCGTTAGCCGCCTGGCACACATTATTCCCCGTGTTCATGCTCTTTCAACATCGCCTCACGCAACACGGCGTTCAGGCGTTTCTGATAGCCTTTGCCTGGCCGCTGAAGCCAGGCCAACACATCCGCATCGATGCGGATGGTTTTCGATACTTTCATCGGTTTATAAAAACGCCCCTGAACCGCAGCCTGCCACTTTTCCTCATCCAGTGCCGGCGCATCGGCATAATCGATGTCCTCGTCCGGCAACGCACTCAGTGAAGCAATTTGCGCTTTCTGCTCCTCCGTCAACGGCGGGAGTACGCTATGGGCCAGATTTTTGGCGGAATTTTTGCGCTTCATATCTTCCCCTCTCTTTGGCATCGGCCTTACGTGCTGAAATGATACGCACGATCTCTACTGTATCGCCTTCGACATCCGTTTCGATCGTCGTATGTGCCACCAGCAACAGCAAGCAGGATCCGACCATGCCGATCGTTTGCCAACGTTCTTCTCCACCCTCGATCCTTTCCAACACAGCCAAATGGTTGGGATCCAGAAAAACCCGTTGCGCAATCTCAAAACTGACACGGTGTTTGCGCTGGTTACTGTGATTTTTATCCTGATTCCATTCAAAATAAACATACATTTTTGTAACTACATTTTGATTGTTATTTAATCAAAATACCTCGCATCCGGAGGGATGTCAAAACCCTACGGATGCGTTCAACGCCCGCCTGCGGCCTCGATAAAGGTGCCGGTCACGTAAGATGCGGCGTCAGACAGCAACCAGGCGATCGCCTCCGCCACTTCCTGCGGCTGGCCGCCGCGCTGCATCGGCAAACTGTCCTTCACGCGATCCACCCGGCCAGGCTCGCCGCCGCTGGCGTGCATCTCGGTATAGATGAATCCGGGCCGCACGCCGTTGACGCGAATGCCCTGCGCCGCCACTTCCCGCGATAACCCGATGGTCAGCGTATCGACGGCGCCTTTCGAGGCGGCATAGTCGACGTACTCTCCCGCCGCCCCCAGTCGGGACGCCGCGGAGGAAACGTTGACGATGGCGCCGCCCCGTCCGCCATAGCGCAGCGCCATGCGCTTCACCGCCTCGCGGCAACACAGGAAGTAACCGGTAACGTTGGTGCCGAGCACCTGATTGATGCGCTCGGCGGTCAACTGTTCAATGTTCGCCTGCTGGAACAGAATGCCGGCGTTGTTGACCAGCGCACTGAGCGTGCCCAGCCCGGCATCCAGTGCGCCGAACATCGCCATCACCTGCGCTTCGTCGGCCACGTCAGCCTGCAATGCCAGCGCCTTACCGCCCTGCGTTTCAATCTCCGCCACCACCTGCCGCGCCGCACTTTCGTCACGCAGGTAATTCACGCCCACCGCATAGCCCTGCCGGGCCAGCAGCAAAGCGGTCGCGCGGCCAATTCCCCGGCTTGCGCCAGTCACCAATGCCACTTTCGTCATCGTATTTTTTCTCTGGTTGGCGATATAAAAATAACGGCCTGCGCACAGGCTCCCCGTTTGCCAGTCAGAGTATAGAGCGGCGCTCTAGAAAACGCTTCAGAGCTGAGCCAGGCGGCGCAGCAGCTTTTTAATCCGATATTTCGCGCAGCCGGAGGCGTCCGTTACCGCCACCTGATGGCCCCGCTGCAAACCGGAAGCATGCAGGCCTTTGTGAGCAGGGCTGTGCACATCGCCGCGAAACGACAGCATCAACAGCACGAGCAGCATCGCCACGCCTGAATACATCAGCCGCCGCGAGGCGCCCGCGAGCGGGGAACCGTCAGTCTGCATGTTTCGCTCCCTCAGCCATGATTTCGAATGGCAGCAAAATAACTGAAATCCCCCCTCGTTCCCTTAACGCGAGATTAAAGCCAGATTAAGGTTTGCTTAAGAACGTGCAGGCAGCGCAGGTTTCCCCGTTGTCTTCCCGTCAGCGTTATAGTTAGATAAGCGCGACTCAAGGATCTCAGCGGAAATAACGTGAACATACTGTTGGTGGAAGACGACCTGCAATTAGGCAAGGCGCTGTGCCGAGCATTGGAGCTGGCCGGCTTTAATTTGTGCTGGGTGCGCCTGCTCGTCGACGCGGAAAATAAACTTTCATCCGGCGGGTTCGATTTGATGCTGCTGGATCTCACGCTGCCGGACGGTGACGGTTTGCAGAGGCTGATCGCCTGGCGCGCCGTCGGGCAAAATATCCCGATCATCATCCTGACCGCCCGCGACCGCATTGAAAGCCTGGTGAACAGCCTGGATTCCGGCGCGGACGACTTTCTGGCCAAACCCTTTGCGCTGCCCGAACTCATCTCGCGCGTCAAGGCGGTCAACCGGCGCATGGCGGGCTTCGCGTCACAAACCTGGAGCCTCGGCGCGCTGTATCTCGATCCGGTCAACCATCAGGTCATGCTGGATAACGAACTGCTGATGCTGTCGAAAAAAGAGTATCACCTGCTGCACGAACTGATGCGCTGCGCCGGCACCGTGGTGCGCAAAGCGGTGTTGGAACAGCGGCTGTTCGGCCACGGCGACAGCGTGGAAAGCAACTCGCTGGAAGTGCACATGCATAATTTACGGCGCAAGATCGGTAAAGAAAGAATTATTACCGTACGCGGCATTGGTTATTTGCTGAAGAAAGAGTAGCGAAATGATCGGTTTCAAATCCTTCTTTATGCGCACCATTATTTTCCAGGTGCTGGCCATTTTATTATTGTGGGGGATCCTCGTCGCCTGGGTGAAATATTGGTATTACCCCGACATGGAGAAATATTTCGATAACCAGCAACGCATCGTCGCTGCAGGCATCGCCAATATTCTCGACGAAACCGGCACTGACCATATCGATTACCGCGGCATCATCAAGACCATTGAAGGCATGTACATTGATTCCATCAATAACGGCATGCAGGATGAAATCGACTATCACCCGCTGTTTGTGGTTTACGATCGAGACAACCGGGTGCTTTACAGTTCGCAAACGCAGGGAGAGCCGCTGCGCCTGCCGCCTTCGGTGCTGTCCGGCTCGGTCAATTACGCCGGCGCCAACTGGCATCTCGCCGGCAGCTGGAGCGAGAATCGCCAGTACCGGGTGATCGTCGGCGAATCGTTCAACGATCGCACCACGCTGTTCGGCAACCCGGCGGAGAGCACCGCCGTACCGCTGCTGGGCATTCTGGCGGCCATCATCATCACCTTGCTGTTTACGGCCTATTTCAGCCTGCGGCCGCTGCGCCAGATCGCCCGAACCATTTCCGATCGTCAGCCCGGCAATCTGTCGCCGATCAACGTCAGCGAGCAGTATCAGGAAATCCGGCCGGTGGTGATGGAGGTTAACAAACTGATGGCGCGCATCGACGCCGCCAATCAGCGCGAGAAACGATTTATGGCCGACGCCGCACATGAGCTGCGCACGCCGATCGCCGCCGTGCTGGCGCAGCTGCATTTGCTGACCCAGGTCAGCGAGCAGCAGGAGCGCCGGGAAATCATCGGCGACATGCAGCAAGGGCTGGATCGGGCGGCGTCGCTGTCGCGCCAGCTGATCAACCTGGCCAAGCTGGAGGCGGAAGATTTTCCGCTGAAGATTGAGGCGGTGGACATCTACGCCGAAATTGGAAAATGCATCGCGCAGCACGTCCCCTATGCGCTGGAAAAAGATGTCGAACTGTCGCTCGACGGCAGCGAGGAGGTGGTGGTGAGTACCGACCGCCATGCGCTGATCGCCATCTTCACCAACCTGCTGGACAATGCGCTCAAGTATGCGCCGCCCGGCAGCCGCATCGAAGCCAATATCCGCTCGCTGGCGCCGCTCGGCTGCTATATTACGTTGCGCGACAACGGCCCCGGGGTGAGCGAAGAGCACCTTCCGCGCCTGTTTGAGCGCTTTTACCGCGTGCCCGGCACGCAGCAGACCGGCAGCGGGCTGGGATTGGCCATCGCCCGCAACCTGGCCGACAAAATCGGCGCGCAGCTGCGCGTCACCGAAGGTCTCGACGATCGCGGCATCGGCTTTATCATCGATTTGCCGGAAAGTTACCGGCCACAGATTGAGAGTTAACCACGAGCATGATCGCCCCTGTACTGCTGCAACGGCAGCAACTCGACCGGCTGTGGGATATCGACCGCAGCGAAATTATCGACACCCTGTATCGCCTGCAGGACGGCAAGCTACACCCCTACCCGGACTACTACGATGTGCGCGGCTGGGATCCGCACGATCGGGAAACCTATACGCCGATCCACGAAGCGTGCTTCGATCGCGGCGGCGCGTTCTTCGCGCTGTTCGAAGGCGAGGAGATCGTGGCAGCGGCGGCGCTGGACACCGAACCGCGCGGCCCGCGGCAAGATCTGCGCCAGCTGCTGTTCTTTTACGTCAGCGCGCACCAACGCGGCCAGGGGTTAGGCAAGCAGCTGTTCCAGCTCTGTCTGCGGCAGGCGGCGCAAGAAGGCGCCGCCGGGCTGTACGTCTCCTCCATTCCCAACAAAAGCACCGTAGACTTCTATCTGGCGCAGGGCTGCCGGCTCATCGAACAGCCGGATACCGAATTGTTCGCCCGTGAGCCGGAGGACATTCACCTGGTCTGCCTCTGCCGCTAGCGGCCAGGGCTTAGCGGGCGATGCGTATCACCGAACGCACGTCGCTTTTCTTGTTCAGATCCCACACCTCGGCGATCTCCGCCAGCGCGTGCTCCTGCGTCTCGATAGTGAGCGCTCCGGTCGCCGCCAGCGCCAAAATCTCGGTCGCGTAGCGCTGCATCTCCGGGATCGGCGGGAAGTTGCCGGTGCCGCTGCCGAGGATCTGCAGCTGATTGCTGCGCAGCACCGCCGCCGGCAGCCGGATGTCCGGCGCGGCCATCGAGCCGACGTTGACCAAGCGAATGCCGCGCCCCCCGGCGTAAGACGAGAGATCGTGATTATTGAGCGTCGCCAGCAGCGCTTCGGTCGCCGGGCCCCAGATGTAATCGACAATCACCTGATAACCGCCCGGCCCCGCCGCCGCCGCGAAGGCCTGCGCCAGCGCCTCGCCCTGCAGGCTCAGATCCACCGTGGCGTCCACACCCAACGCCTCCAGCACGCTCAGGCGCCGACCGGCGGCAACGATGCGCCCGGCCCCCGCCTGACGCGCCGCTGCAACCGCCAGCTTGCCCGAGGTGCCGGTAGCGCCGATGATCAGCACCGTTTCTCCGGGCTGCAGATCCGCTCGCCAGCGCAGCGGCAGCCAGGCGGCGAAGGCCGGATTGATCAGCGCCGCCGCCGTGGCGTCGTCCACCGCCTCCGGCACCGGCACCGTCCAGGACGCGACGCTGCGCTCTGCCATCGCGCCGTAAGGGCGACGGAAAGAGGCGAAGTACACCCGTTGCCCGTCCGCCGTACGGCCTACGCCGTCGGTGCCAGGCACGATCGGCAATTGCTTCGGGCTGGAATAATGAGTGCCGGCGACGGTGGCGCGATCCAGCTGCTTGATGCCGGCCGCCAGAACGTCGATCGGCACTTCATTCGCCTGCGCCTGAGGCTCCTCAAAGGTGCCGAAAACCGGGGGTTGCCCCAGCGCTGTTACGATTGCCGCTTGCATGATGACTCCTCAAATCGTGGGAACGTACCGGAAAGAATAGGCCGCGATAAAATAAAAAGGGACACCGCATCATGCGGTGTCCCCCAAACACAAACTTTGCCGAACGTGTTATTCGTAATCGCTCATCGGCACGCAAGAGCAGAACAGGTTACGGTCGCCGTACACGTCGTCCAGACGCTTAACGCTCGGCCAGTACTTGTTCTCGCGTACGCCGGCCACCGGGAACACCGCCAGCTCGCGGCTGTACGGGTGCTGCCAGTCGTTGACCAGCTCCGCCTGCACATGCGGCGCATTCACCAGCGGGTTGTCTTCCAACGGCCATTCGCCTTTGGCGACGCGGTCGATTTCGCTGCGGATCGCCAGCATCGCATCGATAAAGCGATCCAGCTCCACTTTGCTTTCCGACTCGGTCGGCTCGACCATCAGCGTGCCCGCTACCGGGAACGACATGGTCGGCGCGTGGAAGCCGAAGTCGATCAGGCGCTTGGCGATGTCCATTTCGCTGATGCCGGTCTCTTCCTTCAGCGGACGAATGTCGAGGATGCATTCGTGCGCCACGCGGTGATCGCGGCCGGTATACAGAATCGGGTATGCGTCTTTCAGACGGGTGGCGATGTAGTTGGCGTTCAGGATCGCCATCTGGCTGGCCTGCTTCAGGCCTTCCGCGCCCATCATGCGGATGTACATCCAACTGATCGGCAGGATGGAGGCGCTGCCGAACGGCGCCGCGGAGACCGCGCCCTGCTGGGTGGTCACGCCGTCGATCTGCACCACGCTGTGGCCCGGTACAAACGGCGCCAGGTGCGCTTTCACGCCGATAGGGCCCATGCCCGGGCCGCCGCCGCCGTGCGGGATGCAGAAAGTTTTATGCAGGTTGAGGTGCGAAACATCCGCGCCGATGTAGCCCGGCGTGGTGATGCCCACCTGGGCGTTCATGTTGGCGCCGTCCAGATACACCTGACCGCCGAACTGATGCACGATCTGGCACACTTCACGGATGGTTTCTTCATACACGCCGTGGGTCGACGGGTAGGTCACCATGATGCAAGAGAGTTCTTCGCCTGCCTGCTCCGCCTTGACGCGCAGATCGTGCAGATCGATGTTGCCGTTCTTGTCGCAGGCGACCACCACCACGCTCATGCCCGCCATCTGGGCGGAGGCCGGGTTGGTGCCGTGCGCCGAGCTCGGGATCAGGCAGACGTGACGGCCCGCTTCGTTGCGGCTTTCGTGGTAGCGGCGGATCGCCAGCAGGCCGGCGTATTCGCCCTGCGCGCCGGAGTTCGGCTGCATGCACACCGCGTCATAGCCGGTCAGCTGCACCAGCCACTGAGACAGTTGGCCGATCATCTGCTGGTAACCGGCAGCCTGCTCCGGCGGGCAGAACGGGTGCAGTTCGGAGAATTCAGGCCAGGTGATCGGGATCATTTCCGCCGCGGCGTTCAATTTCATGGTGCAAGAGCCCAGCGGGATCATCGCCTGGTTCAGCGCCAGATCCTTACGCTCCAAGCGATGCATGTAACGCATCATCTCGGTTTCGCTGTGATAGCGGTTGAATACCGGGTGGGTCAGGATCGGATCCTGGCGCAGCATGGCGGCCGGGATCGATTGGCTGTTTTTGCTCACCGCCGCGTCTAACGCGTCGATGTCCAGACCGTGATTGTCGCCGGCCAGCAGTGCGAACAGCGTTTGCACGTCTTCACGCGAGGTGGCTTCATCCAGCGTGATGCCGACGGCGCCGTGAATGTCGGTACGCAGGTTGATGCCGAAGCTCAGCGCGCGCTCCAGCACCGCCGCCTTGTCTTTCACTTCAACGGTCAGGGTGTCGAACCAGGTGTGGTGACGCAGCGTCAGGCCGGCCTTCTGCAGCCCGGCGGCCAAAATGTCGGTCAGGCGATGGATGCGCCCGGCGATGCGCTGCAGGCCTTGCGGGCCGTGATACACCGCATACAGGCTGGCGATGTTGGCCAGCAGCACCTGCGAGGTACAGATATTCGAGTTGGCTTTCTCGCGGCGGATATGTTGCTCGCGAGTCTGCATCGCCATGCGCAGCGCGGTGTTGCCGGCGGCATCGCGGGAAACGCCGATGATGCGGCCCGGCATCGAGCGCTTGAACTCGTCGCGGCAGGCGAAGAAGGCGGCGTGCGGGCCGCCGTAGCCCATCGGCACGCCGAAGCGTTGCGCGGAGCCGAACACCACGTCGGCGCCCTGCTTGCCCGGCGCGGTCAGCAGCACCAGGGCCATGATGTCGGCAGCCACGCTGGTGATGATTTTGCGCGATTTCAGTTCGGCCAGCAGCGCGCTGTAGTCGTGCAGTTCACCGGTGGTGCCCACCTGCTGCAGCAACACGCCGAACACGCCGTCCAGCTCCAGCACTTTTTCCGCTTTATCGACGATGACGTCGAAGCCGAAGGTTTCGGCGCGGGTGCGCACCACGTCCAGCGTCTGCGGATGCACGTCGTCAGCCACGAAGAAGCGGTTGGCGTCTTTCAGCTTGCTGGCGCGTTTGGCCAACGCCATCGCCTCGGCGGCGGCGGTGGCTTCATCCAGCAGCGATGCGGAGGCCAGATCCAGGCCGGTCAGATCGAGGGTCACGGTCTGGAAGTTCAGCAGCGCTTCCAGACGGCCCTGCGACACCTCCGGCTGATAAGGGGTGTAAGCGGTGTACCAGCCCGGGTTTTCCAGCATGTTGCGCAGGATCACCGGCGGCGTCAGCACGGCGCTGTAGCCCATGCCGATATAGGATTTGTAGCGCTGATTCTGCGAGGCGATCGCCTTCAGCTCAGCCAGCGCCTGGTGTTCGGTCGCCGCGTCGCCAACCGGCGGCGGCCCCGGCAGCTGAATGTCCGCCGGCACGATCTGTTGGATCAGCGCGCTGAGCGAGCGAGCGCCCACCGCTGCCAGCAACTCCTGGCGTTGTTCCGCAGAAGAGCCGATGTGGCGTTCGATGAACGCTTCGCTGTGTTCGAGTTGGCTGAGTGTCTGAGTCATTGCTACAAATTCCTGAATGCTTGCGTGATACGGGATATAGCTTGAACGGTAACTAAAACGCCCCGGCCGAAAGGCCTGGGGCGTGGGCACGATTACTCGTCGATCGAGGCCTGATAAGCCGCGGCGTCCAGCAGGTTCGCCAGCTCGCCTTCGTCGGAGGCTTTAATCTGGAACAGGAAGCCGTCACCGTAAGGTTCGCTGTTCACCAGCTCCGGGGAGCTTTCCAGCTCGGCGTTCACCGCCACGATTTCACCGCTGATTGGCGCGTAGATGTCCGACGCCGCCTTGACGGATTCCGCCACGGCGCAGTCTTCACCGGCGGCGACTGTGCGGCCCACTTCCGGCAGATCGACAAACACCATATCGCCCAGCAGTTCCTGCGCATGTTCGGTGATGCCTACGGTGTAAACGCCGTTACCTTCTGCGCGAACCCACTCATGAGAGGATGCGTATTTCAATTCTGTTGGCACATTGCTCATCGCCGGTTACTCCTTCGAAGAAATAAAAGAATCAATCAATAAAAAATCAATTTGTCAGCGGCTTGCCGGCGCGAACGAAACCGGGCTTGGTCACTTTGACCGGCATCTCGCGGTTGCGGATCTGCACGATGGCCTGCTCGCCGATACCCGCCGGCACGCGCGCCAGCGCGATGCTGAAGCCCAGCGTCGGGGAGAACGAACCGCTGGTGATCACGCCTTCGTGGGTTTGCCCCGCCGCGTCGGTGAAACGCACCGGCAGCTCATTACGTAATACGCCTTTTTCCGTCATGATCAAGCCGACCAGTTGCTCGGTGCCCTGCTCGCGCTGTTGTTCCAGCGCTTCGCGGCCGATGAAACGGCGATCTTCCGGCTGCCAGGCGATGGTCCAGCCCATATTGGCGGCCAGCGGCGAAACGCCTTCATCCATCTCTTGCCCGTAGAGGTTCATGCCCGCTTCCAGGCGCAGGGTGTCGCGCGCGCCCAGACCGGCCGGCTTGACGCCCGCGGCCAGCAATTTTTGCCAGAAATCCGCCGCCTGCTCTTTCGGCAGCGCGATCTCATAGCCGGCCTCGCCGGTGTAACCGGTGGTGGCGATGAACAGCTCGCCGGCCTGCACGCCGAAGAATGGCTTCATGCCTTCGACCGCGCTTTTTTGTTCCGGGGTGAACAGGGTGCCGGCGCGCTCTTTGGCCTGCGGGCCCTGCACCGCGATCAGCGCCAGATCGTCGCGCACCGTCAGCGCGACGCCATACGGCGCGGCGTGTTCTTCGATCCAGGCCAGGTCTTTGTCGCGGGTGGCGGAGTTCACCACCAGGCGGAAATAGTCTTCAGTGAGGAAATAAACGATCAGGTCGTCGATCACGCCGCCGGAAGCATTCAGCATGCCGGTGTACAGCGCTTTGCCGGGTTGGGTCAGTTTGGCGACGTCGTTCGCCAGCAGGTAGCGCAGGAACTCGCGGGTGCGAGCGCCGTGCAGATCCACGATGGTCATGTGAGACACGTCGAACATGCCGGCATCCTGACGTACCGCGTGGTGCTCATCGAGCTGCGAGCCGTAGTGCAGCGGCATCATCCAGCCGTGAAAGTCTACCATGCGCGCACCGCACGCCACGTGCTGGTCGTACAGTGGGGTTTGCTTTGCCATCTTTTCCCTCTTTCCACTCGTCGCTAGAAGTTAGGGTGCTGCCACGCAATGCGGCGGAGCCTGGCTCGCGGCCCGATCGCCATGGCGCACTGACTGCTCAACACAAATGCTGCGCCGGGACGGGCGAAAACTGCGTGCAACCGCCGTGACGCAAACGATACCTTTCCCCCGAACTTATCACCGAACGACCACATTAACCATAAGTTAAAATAGGCTCATCGCCGTTCCGGGGCGGTAAAATGCCGGGCTAGTGTGCAGAGTTTTTCACTGGAAAAATGCGCCTTAAGGCACAAAATTAACAATTAAAGCGGCAAAATGCCGAACTTATATAACAAACCTATGGCCGCACATGGGATCCGGACTTTTGATAACCGAACATGGAATTAGAAAAAGTAATGATAAAAAGCGGCTGAAATTAGATTATTTCAAATGAAGGGTTATATAAGGAAACGCGATGGCATAAAGCGAGAAGCGCGAGCCCGCTGCGGGCTCGCAGAAGGCAGGTGTCAGGCAAGCCACTCGGGCAGATCGTTCAGGCCCATCGCCTGACGCACCAGCTTAGGCTTGACGCCAGGCAGGCTGTCCGCCAGCCGCAGCCCCACGTCGCGCAGCAGCTTTTTGGCCGGGTGGTTGCCGTCGAACAGTTCGCGGAAACCCTGCATGCTGGCCAACATCACCGCCGCGCCGTGTTTGCGGCGGCGCTCATAGCGGCGCAGATAGAGGTGCTGGCCAATATCCTTGCCCTGCCGCTGCAGGCGGCGCAGTTCGGAAATCAGCTCGGCGGCGTCCATAAAGCCCAGGTTCACGCCCTGTCCGGCCAGCGGATGCACGGTATGCGCCGCATCGCCCACCAGCGCCAGGCGGTGCGCCGCGAAGCTGCGCGCATAGCGGCCGGTCAGCGGGAACGCCAGCCGTTCGCTTTCCAGGCTGCAGGCGCCCAGACGCATATCGAAGGCCATCGCCAGTTCGCGGTTGAATTGTTCCGGCTCCAGCTGCTTGAGACGCTCAGCGTCTTCCGGCGCGACCGACCAGACGATGGAGCTCAAATGCGGATCGCTGAACGGCAGGAACGCCAGAATGCCGTCGCCGTGGAAAATTTGCCGCGCCGTAGCCTGATGCGGCTCTTCGGTGCGGATGGTGGCCACCAACGCGTGGTGGCGATAGTCCCAGAAGGTCAGCGGGATATCGGCATGCTGGCGCAGCCATGACTGGGCGCCGTCGGCGCCAATCACCAACCGGGCGGTCAGCATACGGCCGTCCTCCAGCGTGATGAAGGCGTCATTCTCGCCCCACGCCACCTGCTTGAGCGCGGCCGGGGTAATCAGCGTGATGTCCGACAGGCTTTCGGCGCGCTTCCACAGCGCCTGCTGGATCACCGAATTTTCGATGATGTGGCCGAGATGGCTGAAACCGCACTCGTCGCCGCGGAAGGCGATTTTGCCGAAGCTGTCGCGATCCCACACTTCCATCGCGTTGTAGGCGCTGGCGCGCTGCTGGAGGATGTCGTCCCACACGCCGATATGCTGCAGCAAACGCTCGCTGGCGGCATTGATGGCGGAAACGCGCAGCGCAGGCTGCTCCGACGGCGGCGCCATATCCGGCTGGCGCTGCTCCAGCACCGCCACGCGCAGCCCGCTGCCCTGCAGGCCGCAGGCCAACGCCAGCCCCACCATACCGCCACCGGCGATAATCACGTCAAATGATTGCATGCTGCTCGATTTCCTTAAATAACGCGCGACGCCTTGCCACGCCGCGTTTTTGGGCGCGCCACAGGGCGCCCGATTCTGTGTCTAACGTTCCACCCAGCCCAATGTGCGCTTGGCGAAGGCGTCGCGCACCGCCGGCAAACGCGCCATCGCCATCAGCCCCAGATTGCGGCCGACCACCAGCGGGGCATAACGGTTGGCGAACAGGCGGATCAATCCGTCGGTCACGCCGATCGTCGCCTGCTGATCGTTTTGCCGCCGCTGCTGATAGCGGCTCAGCAGCGCATAACCGCCGGCGTCTTCGCCGCTGTTCATCGCTTCCGCCAGCGTTTCCGCCAGCGACATCACATCGCGCAGACCAAGGTTGAACCCCTGCCCGGCGATCGGATGCAGCGTCTGCGCCGCGTTGCCCACCAGCGCCAGCCGGTGGCTGACATGACGATCGGCGGTTAGCAGGCCAAGTGGATAACTGTGCCGCTTACCGGCCTTGAGGATGCGCCCCAGCCGCCAGCCGAAGGCCTGTTGCAGCTCGGCGATAAAACGCGCGTCGTCCCAGGCATCCACCCGGGCGCGATCTTCGCGCGCATGGCACCACACCAGCGAACTGCGCCCCTGTGACATCGGCAACAGCGCCAGCGGCCCATAACGGGTAAAGCGCTCGAAAGCTCGCCCCTGCGGATCTTCCGCCGTGGTGACGTTGGCGATGGTGGCGAACTGCGGATAGTCCTCCTGCCGCCACTGCACGTTGCAGGCCTGCGCCAGCGCCGAACGCGAGCCGTCGGCCGCCACCAGCAGCTGCCCGCGCAGACGCTGGCCGTTGTCCAGCAGCACTTCCGCCCGCTCCGCGGTGCGAATCACGTCCACCACCCGCGCGGGGCAGTGCAGCGTGACGCCCGGCGCCTTCGCCAGCAGCGCGAACAGCCGCTGCCCGGCGTCGTGCAGTTCGATCACCTGGCCGAGCGCATCGACCTGATAATCCTGCGCCTGCAGATTAACGAAACCGGCGTGACCGCGATCGCTGACGTGCACCTGAGTGATCGGCGTGGCGCAGTCGCGCAGCGCCGGCCAAACGCCGATGCGCGCCAGCTGTTGGCAGGTGCCCTGCGCCAAAGCGATGGCGCGGGCGTCAAAGCCAGGATGGCTGCGGTCGTCCGGCCGGGTCGCCTCGACCAAATCCACCGCCATTTTTCCCTGAGTAAGCGACGAAATGGCCAGCGCCAACGTCGCGCCCGCCATCCCGCCGCCAACGATAATAACGCTCATGCTACGACCTTGCCGCCGCCATCAAGGCCTCGATGGCATCGGCGTCTTTCACCACGGTGGCGGTCAGGTTTTCATTGCCGTCGGCGGTGATCACGATGTCGTCCTCGATGCGGATGCCGATGCCGCGGTATTCCTCCGGCACGTCCGCATCCGGCGCGATATACAGCCCCGGCTCCACGGTCAGCACCATGCCCGGCTCCAGCAGCCGATCGCGGCTCGGCGTGCCGTAGTGGCCAACGTCGTGCACGTCGAGACCCAACCAGTGGCTCAACCCGTGCATAAAGAACTGACGGTGAGCCTGCTCGGCGATCAATTGATCGACTTCACCTTTCAATACGCCCAGCTCCACCAGCCCGACCACCATGATGCGCACCACTTCGTCGTTGACTTCGCGGATGCTGGTGCCGGGCTTAAACAGCTCCAGCGCACGCTGCAGCGACGCCAGCACGATATCGTACACCGCGCGCTGCGGCCGGCTGAACTTGCCGTTGACCGGGAAGGTGCGGGTGATGTCGCCGGCATACCCCTGGAACTCGCAGCCCGCGTCGATCAGCACCAGATCGCCGTCGCGCATCTGGCTCTCGTTCTCGGTGTAGTGCAGGATGCAGCCGTTTTCGCCGCTGCCGACAATGGTGTTGTAAGACGGGTAGCGAGCGCCGAGGCGGGTGAACTCATGATGAATTTCCGCTTCCAGCTGATATTCGAACATGCCCGGGCGGCATTTTTCCATCGCGCGGGTATGCGCCAACGCGCTGATCTCACCGGCGCGGCGCATCACCGCCAGCTCTTCCGGCGATTTGAACAGGCGCATGTCGTGCAGCCACGGCCGCCAGTCGGTCACGGTGGCAGGCGCCTGCAGATTCTGGCGGAACCCCTTGCGCAGCTTGTCCAACGCGCCGAACAGGATCTGATCGGCATAGGCGTATTCGCCCTGCGCGTGGTAGACCGCATCCAGGCCGTTGAGCAGCAGGTGCAGTTGGTCATTGATTTCATCGAACGGCAGCGCGCGATCCACGCCCAGCTTTGCCGGTGCGGCGTCTTGCCCCAGGCGGCGGCCAAACCAGATTTCCGCCGTCAAATCGCGCACCCGGTTGAACAACACGCTGTGGTTGTGCGTTTCATCGCTTTTAATCAGCACCAGCACCGCTTCCGGCTCATTGAAGCCGGTCAGGTACCAAAAATCGCTGTTCTGCCGGTAGGGATAGTCTGAATCTGCACTGCGCGTCGTTTCCGGCGCAGAGAAAATAACCGCCGCGCTGGCCGGCGCCATTTTCGCCAACAGCGCCTGGCGGCGGTTGTTGAATTCCTGCTGAGTCATTACCTTCTCCTGAAATCATGCCATCCGCACCGCCGGCGGAGGGGCGATAGAACGTTTAGTGCAGCGTCGGTTTGATATTTTCCGGCGCCGTCGGTTTGTGACGGGTGAATTCGCCGTGGCACATGATGGCGGCGACCCGCACATACTCCGCCACTTCTTCCAACGACTGTTCCAATTCTTCCTGATCTTCGTCTTCGTCGTAGCCCAGTTGCGCGATGTTGCGCAGATCGTCGATCGCTTCACCGACTTCGTCTTTCACCTGAGCCAGCTTCGGCTGCATCATGCCCAGACCGAGCAGGAAGTGGTTGACCCAACCGGCCAGCGCGTCGGCGCGATCGAACACGCTGACGATCTCCCCTTCAGGCAGCATCAGTTGGAACAGGAATTCGTCATCTTCCAGCGTGTCACGCGTCGCTTCATACAGCTGCTGCAACGGTTGGCTGAGCGCCTGTGGGAAGGCGACGCCTTCGTTGGTCAGATCGTGCACCAGCGCCTGCCAGCCGGCGTCACGGCTGCCGCCACACAGCAGGCCGCTGATCAGGCCGTGCATTTCTGCCGCGGTCAACGCCACCGACTGCTGGTTGAGGGCCACGGTTAAAGATTGGTAACTTGGAAATGTATTCTGTATAGACATGCGCATTCGTCATCGTTGGCAGGATAAGTTCGTGTTATGCTACCACCAAGGTCCGTCGCTATACCAGATAAGCGCGACACCTCAGTGGCTAGTTATAATCGCGATGTGGCAGGTTTCACACTGCGCCGGCGGGTGACGAAAGTGCGGTAAATACGCATTTTGAAACCCTTTTTTGACTGGCAATGTGCGCCACAGTAGATTACAACCAGGTACTGAAAAAGGGGTTGTATCTTGGTACCGAGGTATATATAGTGGCGCCCGCTTTGACGGCCCGGCCAGGGCGGACAAGGCTGGCGCGAAATTTAGGCAGGAAGGTGGCATGTCTGCACAACCGGTAGATATTCAAATTTTTGGCCGCTCGTTAAGAGTCAATTGCCCGCCAGAACAACAAGATGCGTTGAATATGGCGGCGGACGATCTTAACCAACGGTTGCAAGATCTTAAAGTTCGCACTAGAGTCTCCAATACTGAGCAACTGGTTTTCATCGCGGCATTGAACGTCTGTCACGAACTTGCTCAAGAACGGTTGAAAACCCGTGACTACGCGTCCAATATGGAACAACGCATACGGATGCTGCAGCAGACCATTGAACAAGCGCTGCTTGAACAAGGTCGCATCTCTGAACGTCAGGATGCACAATTCGAATAACTTAAGTTGTTGAAATTAAAGTTTCGGCAACGAGTACAAAATTTCTCTGAGATGTTCGCCAGCGGGCCAGTCCCCTGAGCCGATATTTAGTACAAACAGAATGTGTTGCTCCGCGATCGGTGAGCACGCTCGGTGCGCCGAGAAGCCTTAAGATTGCGACGGCACGTTCACCTTGAACCATGGGTTCAAGGGTTACAGCCTGCGACGGCATCTCGGAGATTCCCCTTCTCAGCGGTTTATGTGTGCTGAACACCACACAGAGCAAGCCTGATACGATGCCTTTTCAACCCCAATTCGCGCAGCAGCGCCAAACCATTCGTCAACACATTCGCCAACGTCGGCGCGAGCTTACGCCGGGCCAGCAACGCTTTGCCGCAGAAAAGATAGCCGAACGCCTCGTCACGCATGAACGCATTCAGACGGCGCACAGCATCGCGGTGTTTTTGTCGTTTGACGGCGAACTCGATACCGGGCCGCTTATCGAACGGCTGTGGACGCTCGGCAAACGGGTTTACCTGCCGGTGCTGCATCCGTTCAGCCCGGGCCACCTGCTGTTCCTGCGCTATGCGCCGGAAACGCCGCTGGTGCGCAATCGCTTCAATATTCTCGAACCGCGCCTCGATGTGCGCAAGGTGTTGCCGCTGGGTGAACTGGAGGTGGTGCTGACACCGCTGGTGGCGTTCGATCATACCGGGCAGCGTCTGGGCATGGGCGGCGGCTTTTACGATCGCACCCTGCAAAACTGGCGCAGCGGCGGCCCCTATCCCATCGGCCTGGCCCATGATTGCCAGCAAGTGGAGCATCTGCCGACCGAACACTGGGATATCCCGCTGCCGGAAATCCTCACCCCGCTCTGCAGCTGGGCGTGGCACGAGCCAAAATAGCAAAAGGCCGGATCGCTCCGGCCTTTTTCGTTGCGGCATGCCGCCGAATCAGAACAGCAGGCGGGCGCGGATGGTGCCGTCGATGGCCTTCATGCGCTGCAGCGCGGCGTCGGCGCGCGCGGTTTCCGCTTCGATGTCGATCACCACATAGCCGATTTCCGGCCCGGTTTGCAGATACTGTGCGGCGATGTTAACCCCCTCTTCGGCAAAGATCTGGTTAATCTGCGTCAGCACGCCCGGACGGTTTTCGTGGATGTGCAGCAGGCGGCTGGCGTTCGGGCCATGCGCCGGCAGCGACACTTCCGGGAAGTTGACGGCGGACAGAGTCGATCCGTTGTCGGAGTATTTCGCCAGCTTGCCGGCCACTTCGTCGCCGATGTTCTCCTGCGCTTCCTGAGTGGAACCGCCGATGTGCGGCGTCAGCAGCACGTTGTCGAACTCACACAGCGGCGAGTTGAACGGATCGCTGTTGGTCGCCGGCTCTTCCGGGAAGACGTCGATCGCCGCGCCCGCCAGGTGATTGCTGGCCAGCGCGTCGCACAGCGCGGGAATATCCACCACGGTGCCGCGCGAGGCGTTGATCAGAATGGCGCCCGGTTTCATCAGCGCCAGTTCTTCCGCCCCCATCATATTTTTGGTCGATGGCGTTTCCGGCACGTGCAGCGTCACCACGTCGCTCATATTGAGCAGATCGGACAGATGGCGCACCTGCTGCGCATTGCCCAGCGGCAGCTTGTTCTCGATGTCGTAGAAGAACACCTTCATGCCCAGCCCTTCGGCCAGAATGCCCAGTTGGGTGCCGATATGGCCGTAGCCGATGATGCCCAGCTTTTTGCCGCGCGCCTCATAGGAGCCCACGGCCAGTTTGTGCCACACGCCGCGGTGCGCCTTGGCGTTGGCGGCCGGAATGCCGCGCAGCATCAACAGCAGCTCGCCCAGCACCATTTCGGCCACGGATCGGGTATTGGAGAAGGGGGCGTTGAAGACCGGAATACCGCGTTTGGTCGCCGCTTTCAGATCAACCTGGTTGGTGCCGATGCAGAAGCAGCCCACCGCCACCAGTTTTTCTGCGGCGGCGAACACCTCTTCAGTCAGATGCGTACGCGATCGGATGCCGACGAAGTGTGCATCGCGGATGGATGCCTTCAAAGATTCGGTGTCTAACGCACCCTTGTGGTATTCGATGTTGGTATAACCGGCGGCACGCAAATTATCGACCGTGCTCTGATGAACCCCTTCCACCAACAGGAATTTAATCCTGTCTTTCTCCAATGATACTTTTGCCATTTACCCGACCCTATGTTCAGACTTCAGAAGCGGCTGTGACGACACAGCTCCCATCCAACATAACAAAAATAACGCGGGCGGCAATACAAACGATTGCCTGCCCGGCAGGACAAGGCGCAGCGTTGATGGCGGTTTACGGCAGAAAATGCCATAGGGAAAGTTTTCGGCAGAAGCTTTGGGGAGTCAGTTTTCACAATGTGACATAAGTCACCAAATTTGCCGTTTTTCAGAAAAGATATTTTAACCGAAGAATTATGCGGCCCGGCACCGCCGGGCCACAGACGGCAGAAGCTTATTTGACCACTTTCACGCCTTCCGGGGTGCCGACCAGCGCCACGTCCGCGCCACGGTTGGCGAACAGCCCCACGGTCACCACGCCGGCGATGCCGTTGATCTTGTTCTCCAGCGCCACGGCGTCGGTAATGCTCAGGTTATGCACATCGAGGATCACGTTGCCGTTGTCGGTCACCACGTTCTGGCGATACTCCGGCAGGCCGCCGAGTTTCACCAGCTCACGCGCCACGTAAGAGCGAGCCATCGGGATCACTTCCACCGGCAGCGGGAACTTGCCCAGCACGTCCACCTGCTTGCTGGCGTCGACAATGCAGATAAACTTCTTGGCAATGGCGGCAATGATCTTCTCGCGCGTCAGCGCCGCGCCGCCGCCCTTGATCATCTGCATATGGCCGTTGATTTCGTCCGCGCCGTCCACGTAAATATCGAGCGAGTCCACTTCGTTGCTGTCGAACACGTGGATGCCGAGGCTTTTCAGCTTGGCGGTGGAGGCATCGGAGCTGGACACCGCGCCTTCGATCTGGTGCTTGATGGAACCCAGCGCGTCAATAAAGTGGGCGGCGGTAGAGCCGGTGCCGACCCCGACGATGGTGCCCGGCGTCACGTATTCCAGCGCCGCCCAGCCCACCGCTTTTTTCAGTTCATCCTGCGTCATAATATGTCCCTTGCCTCTGTACGAAAACGTGTGCGTATTATAGGGTAAAACGCTGTTTTTCACGCCGGCAGGATCACACTTATTTACCGCAGCCCGCATTTTTACCCGCCTGGCGGCGAGCTGGGAGCGTAATTTTTCCACCTGCGCCATGCGTAAAATGTGGCATAGTGCCGGTATCATTCTAATTTAAGGGATATCTTTCCGATGAAACGCCCAGACTATCGTACGCTGCAAGCGCTGGACGCGGTGATCCGTGAGCGCGGCTTCGAGCGCGCCGCGCAAAAACTCTGTATCACGCAATCGGCGGTATCCCAACGCATCAAACAGCTGGAAAACCTGTTCGGCCAACCGCTGCTGGTTCGTACCGTGCCGCCGCGCCCGACCGAACAGGGGCAAAAGCTGCTGGCGCTGCTGCATCAGGTGGAGCTGCTGGAAGAAGAGTGGCTGGGCAACGACACCGGCGTCGATACGCCGCTGCTGCTGTCGTTGGCGGTCAACGCCGACAGTCTGGCGACCTGGCTGCTGCCGGCGCTGAAGCCGGTGCTGGCGGACTCCCCGATTCGCCTGAATCTGCAGGTGGAAGATGAAACCCGCACCCAGGAGCGGCTGCGCCGCGGTGAAGTGGTGGGCGCGGTGAGTATTCAGCCGCAGCCGCTGCCGAGCTGCCTGGTGGATCGGCTGGGGGCGCTGGACTACCTGTTTGTGGCCTCCAGCGGCTTCGCCGAGCGCTATTTCCCGAACGGCGTCACCCGTTCCGCACTGCTGAAAGCGCCGGCGGTGGCCTTCGACCATCTCGACGACATGCACCAGGCATTCCTGCAGCAGAACTTCGATCTGTCGCCGGGCAGCGTGCCCTGCCACATCGTGAACTCATCGGAAGCCTTCGTGCAGCTGGCGCGTCAGGGCACCACCTGCTGTATGATCCCGCATCTGCAGATCGAAAAGGAGCTGGCATCCGGTGAACTGATCGATCTGACGCCGGGGCTGTACCAGCGCCGCATGCTGTACTGGCACCGCTTCGCGCCGGAGAGCCGCATGATGCGTAAAGTGACCGACGCGTTGCTGGAGCACGGGCATCAGGTATTGCGCCAGGATTAAAACGAAAAAAGGTTCGCCGCGGCGAACCTTTTCTTCAATACCACACCCTTACTGCGCGGCGTTACGCTGCAGCTCAAACACCACATCCACCTGATCGTCGAAGTGAATGCTTTGCTGTTCATAGGTTTGCGCCGCGTCGTTTTCCGCCGCCGCGCCGGCCGCCTTATACATCCGCGCCACCGGCATCGGCTGGTAGTTGGCGACCCGGTAGCGAATGCTGTACACCGGCCCCAGCTTGGCGTGGAAGCCTTTGGCCAGGGATTCGGCCTGCTGAGTCGCGTTCTCGATCGCTTTTTGCCGCGCCTGCTCGCGATACACGTCCGGCTTGGCGACGCCCAACTCCACCGCGCGGATCTCGTTCAGGCCGGATTTCAGCGCGCCGTCCAGCAGCTCGTTCAGTTTGTCCAACTGGCGCAGGGTGACCTGCACCTGGCGCACCGCCCGGTAGCCCTTCAGCACCGACTCGCCGGTTTTCAGGTAGTCGTATTCCGGCTGGGTGCGCAGGTTGGCGGCGCTGATGTCTTTCTTCTCGATGTTGTTTTTCTGCAGGAAATCAAAGTACTGCGCCACGCGCTCGTCTACCTGCTTCTTCGCCTGGGCGGCGTCTTTGGAGGAAACGCTTACCTCGATCGCCAGGGTGGCGATATCCGGCGTGGCGTCCACGCTGGCGGTGCCGGAGGTGACGACGTGCGGCCCTTCAGGCAATTCAGCCGCCTGCAGCGCCATCGGTAACGTCCCTAATCCGACCATTGCGGCCATAGCCAATGCTTTTAGCTTCACAGTGTCTCCTTAATGACAGGCTGTCTCTGATCGCCGGCTTTTCCCTGCGAGAACCGCCGGATTCCTGGCATCAAACGTAGCATATCGCACGGCGTTTTGAATTCGGATTAGTGACAAATTCTTATAAATTTGCCCCCTGCCAGGCCAGCTGCAGCGCGATGCCCCACATCACCAACCCGACCAGCGCATTGATGATGCGCTGCGCCCGCTGCGTATTCAGCCACGGCGCCAGCCAGGAGGCCAGCAGCGCCAGGCCGAAGAACCACACCGCCGACGCGCTGACCGCGCCAAGCGCGAACCAGGAACGCACGTCCGCCGTCAGCTGTCCGCCCAGGCTGCCGAGCACCACGAAAGTGTCCAGATAGACGTGCGGATTCAGCCAGGTGACCGCCAGCATGGTGACCACGATGCGCCAGCGGCTCTGCGCCAGCTCCTGCGCCGCGGCCTGCGCCGGTTGCGGGCTGAAGGCGGAACGGAACGCGCCCCAGCCGTACCAAAGCAGAAACGCCACACCGCCCCAGGTGACTAGCGCCAACAGCAGCGGCGAGCGGGTCAGCAACGCGCTGCCGCCGAAAATACCGGCGCAGATCAGCACGATATCGCTCAGTGCGCACAATGAGGCGATCATCAAATGGTACTGACGGCGTATGCCCTGATTCATCACGAATACGTTCTGCGGGCCCAGCGGCAGGATCATGGCGGCGCTCAGGGCAAAACCCTGCAGGAAGACGGCTAACATGGGAAATTCCTCGAATGATAAAAGGCGCCGGACGTGGGCGCGTATCGGTTAACACGCGCATCATACGAGGAAGCGATCATTAGGTGAAATTGATGTTTCTAATCCAGTATCAGAAGCACTAATACTCAAATCGGCGTGACGAACCCCAGCTCCTGCGAGATGCGTTGCGCGGTGGCCAGCACCGGTTTGATCAGGCTTTTGACGCCGATCTGCTGCAGCTTGGCGGTCGGCAGAGAAACTGACACCGCATAAGGCACGCGCTGTTGAATATCGAACACCGGTGCCGCCACGCAGGAGACCCCCAGCTCGTTTTCCTCGCGATCCATCGCCAAGCCGCGCTGGCGAATATCGGCCAGTTCCTCATACATCTTCGGCAGCTCGGTAATGGTATTGCGCGTCAGCGTCTGAATCTCCTGCTGGTGAGTCTGCCAGTAGTGAGCCGGATAATCGTCGTTGCCGTAGGCCATGAAGATTTTACCCATCGCCGAACAGTACAGCGGCATATGCTGGCCGATATAGGCGCGAGTGCGCATCATGCCGGTGGTCGGCTCCAGCTTGTAGATCAGGATGACGTGGTCGTCTTCGCGGCTGGAGAAGTTGACCGTCTCCCCCACTTCCAGGTTCAGCTGCTCCAAATGCGGCGCAGCCACGTGGATGATGTTGAGTGACGACAGCGCCTTCTGGCCGATGGAAATGAACTTGGTGGTCAGGCGGTAACTGCCCGGCGACGGCGCCTGGGTCACATAGCCGCTGGTGTGCAACCCCTGCAGCAGACGATGCACCGTGCTCTTGTTCATGCCGGCCAGCTCAGACAGATGCGCCAGTGGGCACCCGTTGGGAAAATTGCTCAGGATCTCAATCAACTGCAAACCGCGGAACAGGCTTTGGCTGCCCAGCGGTTTGTCTTTCTTGTCATCTTTCTCGTCGACGGCTTTCAGGCTCATAGCGAAAATCTCTCCAGTGTCGAACCGCCAACCGGCGCTGCGGCGAAGTCAGCAGGCTCTTTGCCGGGCATGTTACCCCAAGGCCCGCATCAGGTGAAGACGGAACGCCGTTTCATTGTCCGCAGCGGGCCAAAAATCCGCAATATTTCCCCCGCATTGAAGTGAGCCATCGGTCACACTTCCGCAAAGTAAAAAATAACCCATTGTTTAATAACAGTAATTAAAACCTCATCGCCTTTGATTTAGCGCAACGAACGTCATATTATTTTTGAAATTGAATTTCGCATGTTGAAATTTAAAGGCCAGATAACCACCAGCGGTTTAGCTGATTTGCCCGGCATCTTCGCACGGGCGCAACACCAGGGGCGCATCACATGACTATCGATAATGCGGCACAACCCATCCTTACCCTCAGCCACATCGTCAAACGATTTGGCGGCAACGTGGCGGTCAACGACGTCAGCCTGCAGGTGATGCCGGGCGAGGTTCTGGCGCTGCTGGGCGAAAACGGCGCCGGCAAATCGACTCTGATCAAAGTGCTGGCGGGCGTCTACCCGCGTGACGGCGGCGATATTCGCTTTCAGGGCGCAAGCATCGCCTCCGCCGCCGCGATAAAAAGCGCCAGCCGCCAGCCGATCGCCTTTATTCATCAGGATCTCGGCCTGATCGAATGGATGACGGTGGCGGAAAACATGGCGCTGGTGATGGGGTTTCCCCGCCGCTTTGGGTTGATCGACTGGCGCGCCATTCGCCGCCGGGCGGCGCAGGCGCTGCAAGACGTCGGCATCGCGCTCGATCCCGATGCGCGCGTCTTCGAACTGTCTCGCACCGAAAAATCGCTGCTGGCGATCGCCCGCGCGGTGGCGGTCAACGCCGAGCTGCTGGTGCTGGATGAACCGACCGCCTCCCTGCCCGCCAACGACGTGCGTCATCTGTTCGCCGTGATCAACCGGCTGCGCGCCAAAAAGGTCGGCATGATTTATGTCACCCACCGTCTGGACGAAGTGATCGAAATCGCCGATCAGGTCTGCGTGATGCGCGACGGGCGCTATGTCGCCGGCGGCCGCACCGCCGACTACTCGCTGCGCGATCTGGTGCAAACCATCGTCGGCGAAGCGATGGCGGACGATCAGCGCGAACCGCTGCCGGAGCATCGTCCGCCGGTGCTGCAGCTCGATAGCGTCACGGTGGGCGACATCGGCCCGGTGAGCTTCGAGTTGCAGCCGGGCGAGATGCTGGCGTTGGCCGGCCTGCGCGGGGCCGGGCAAGAAGAGATTGGCCGGCTGCTGTTCGGGTTGCGTCAGGCCGACGGCGGCGCGATTCAGTTTCGCGATCGGCCCTATCTGGCGAGCTCCCCGCAGCAGGCGATGGCCTGCGGCGTTTCACTGGTGGCGGGCGATCGCACCGGTGAAAGCCTGGTGATGTCGATGAGCGTGCGTGAAAACCTGTTTATCAACCCCTGCGCCAGCGGCCACCGGCTGCTCTCCCGCTACGGGCGGCGAGCGGAGATCGGCGCCAGTTGGTGGAAGGTGCAGCTGTTCGACGTACGCCCCAAGGACGTCAATATCGATATCAGCGCGCTGTCCGGCGGCAACCAGCAAAAGGTGGTGATGGCGCGCTGGATGCACCTGGGGGCGCCGCTGCTGATCCTGGAAGATCCCACCGCCGGCGTGGACGTCGGCGCACGAGCGGAAATCTACCACCTGTTGAATAAATCCCTGGCGGAAGGCGTGGCGGTGCTGGTGATCTCCAACGATTTCGAGGAGATCGCCCATATTTGCAACCGCGCGCTGGTATTCAACCGCGGGAAAGTGGTCGGCGAATTGAAAAATCAACAGGTGTCATTCGCCAATTTATTGGAGCTGGCCTCCGCCAGCACCGGGGAAAGCGTCGCAATCACGTCAGAATCCGAGGTAGGCCATGTCTAAAACATCCGTTAAATCAACCGCGCTGGAGCAGCGCGTCAGCCTGGCGCAGGACGGCGCCGGCCCGTGGCTGATGCAGGTTCTCACCCGCTATGGCCTGCTGCTGCTGTGCATCGCGCTGGTCGTGCTGTTCTCACTGCTCACCCCCTCCTTCGCATCGATGCTGACGCTGCAGGCGATCCTGTCGAGCAAGGCCAAAATCGCCCTGTTGGCGCTGGCGGCGACCATCCCGATGATCGTGGGCAAGATCGATCTTAACGTCGGCTTCGGCATTGTGCTGTGGCACATCCTGGCGATCACGCTGCAGGTGGAATACGGCTTCTCCTGGCAGATGGCGGTGCTGACGGTGCTGGCGATTTCGGCGCTGTACGGGTTGCTGAACGGCATTCTGGTGGCGCTGGCCGATATCGACAGCTTCGTCGCCACCCTCGGCTCCGGCACCGTACTGTACGCCATTGCCCTGTGGCACTCCGGCGGGCGGCAGATCGTCGGCGACTTGCCGGATGCCTTTATCGCGCTGCACCACACCGAGATCGCCGGCATTCCGATCGTGGCGTTTTACGTGCTGATCGTCGCGGTGGTGCTCTGGCTCATCACCGAACATACCCCGCTCGGCCGCTGCATGTATGCGGTGGGCGGCAACCCGGCGGCGGCGCGTCTGAACGGCATCTCGGTCAATCGCTTTACCATCGGCGCCTTCATCGCCTCCAGCGTGCTCACCGGTTTCAGCGGCGTATTGATCGCCGCCGAACAGGGCGTCGGCCAGGCCAGCGTCGGCATGGACTATCTGCTGCCGGCGCTGGTCGGCGCCTTCCTCGGCAGCACCACCATTCGCCCAGGGCGCGTCAACGTCTGGGGCACCGTGGTCGGCATCGCCATTCTGGCAATCGGCATCGCCGGCATTCAGCAGTTCGGCGGCGAATTCTGGGTCGAGCCGCTGTTCAACGGCGCGACGCTGTTGCTGTCGATCACCCTGGCCGGCTATGCCCAACGCCGTCGGCTGCTCAATCAGAAAGCGGTACAACGCAGCCAGGCGACGCCGGCTGACAACAACAACAATCAGACAGCGACCCACCCTTAAACCAGGAGCACACCATGAAACGCATTTGGCTGTTACCGGGGTTCACGACCTTGCTGCTCGCCGCATCGCCGGCCTGGGCCGACGCCTATCTCGATCAGGCCACCGCCGCCGTCGCGAAGGCCACCGCCAGCGCCACCCAGTGGGACGGCCCCACCAGCGGCCCGCAGCTGCAGGCCAACAAGAAGATCATTTTTATCGCCTCCGACATGAAGAACGGCGGCGTGCAAGGGGTGCAACAGGGGTTGAGCGAAGCGGCGAAAGCCGCCGGCTGGAGGCTGGAAACGCTCGACGGCGGCGGCTCGGTGAAAGATCAGCTGGCATCGCTCAATCAGGCCATCGCCCAGAAACCGGACGGCATTGTGATCGGCGGCTGGAACCCTAACGTCGCCAAGATCCCGCTGAAAAAGGCCGTACAGCAGGGCATCGTGCTGACCGCCTGGCACGCGGTGCCGGAACCGGGCCCCATCGCCAAATACAACGTGTTCTATAACGTCACGTCGGATTCCAACGAAGTGGCGCGCATCGCCGCGCAATACGCGGTGGTGCAGTCCGGCGGCAAGGCGAGCGTCTTGATCTTCACCGACTCGCTGTACCAAATCGCGTTGGACAAGGCCAACGTCATGAAAGAAGAGATCGCCAAATGCAGCGGCTGCACGCTGCTGGAATTCATCGACACGCCGCTGGCCGATACCGCCAACCGCATGCCGGCGATGACCTTCAGCCTGCTGCAGAAGTACGGCGACAAATTCCAATATGCGCTGGCGATCAACGATCTGTACTTCGACTTTATGGCCCCGGCGCTGAAGACCGCCGGCAAAGGCGGCAAGAACGCGCCTTACAACGTGTCGGCCGGCGACGGTTCGATCTCCGCTTACCAACGTATCCGGTCAGGCGACAGCCAGTCGGCGACGGTGCCGGAGCCCTTGAAGCTGCACGGTTGGCAACTGCTGGACGAATTCAACCGCGCCTTCGCCAAGCAGCCGCCTTCCGGCTACGTTACGCCGGCGCACCTGGTGACACGCGACAATATCGCCGCCGACGGCGGCGCCAATAACCTGTATGACCCGCAAAATGATTATCAGGGCCATTACAAAGCGATCTGGGGCGTGAAGTGAACGGCGGCATTCGGCATTCATTGCGCACGCACGCTCAGCTCGAGCGCTTGTGCTCACCGGCGATTTGGGCCGAAGGGCCGGTCTGGCTGCCGCAGGAGGATGCGGTGGTGTTCAGCGACGTGAAAGGCAATCGCATGTTCCGCTGGTCGCGCCGGGGTGAGCTGAGCCTATACCGCTCGCCGTCGCACTACGCCAACGGCAATGCGCGCGACGGCGAGGGGCGCGTGGTCAGCTGCGAACACGGGCGGCGCGGCATCAGCCGCACCGAAAGCGATGGCGAAGTGCGCCTGTTGATCGACCGCGTCGACGGTAAGCGCTTTAACTCGCCGAACGACGTGGCGGTGCGTTCCGACGGCACCCTGTGGTTCACCGATCCGCCCTACGGCATCATCGGCGACGAGGAGGGTTACAAATCGGAAAGCCAGGTGATCGGCTGTTACCTCTACAGCTTCGATCCGCGCGACGGTTCGCTAACTATTGCCGCCTGCGACCTGCAGCGCCCGAACGGCCTGGCGTTTTCACCGGATGAAAAGTGGCTGTATGTGGCGGACATGTCGATCGTGGATTTCCCGACGCTGGGCCGCCGCGAGCTGCGCGTCTATGCGGTCAACGGCCGCGAGCTGGAAGCCGGCCGCCATTTCGCGACGGTGGAGCCCGGTTTCCCGGACGGGTTCTGCGTCGATCGGGCCGGCAATCTGTTTTGTAGCTGCGCCGACGGCGTGCTGGTCTTTGATCCAGAGGGGCGACAGATCGACAAAATCAGCGTGCCGGAACGCGTCTCCAATTGTACCTTCGGCGGCCCGAACGGTGATGAGCTCTATATCACCGCCACCACCTCGCTCTACCGCATGGTGCTGAACACCCGCGGTTAGCCGGGGTCTTGCAAGACGCAGGGTGGGTTTCGATCCGCCCTGCTTTGCCACGTCTGAAGCACGCCATCTCCACCAAAATGTGGCGGCGATCACAAAATCACCACTCAATTTTAACGTCATGTTTTTCATGAATAATTTTACTCCCCCTTGCTTTGACTTCCCTGAACCGCCGGGATAGCATTTATTTGAAATGCAATTTCGCATATTGAAATTTGGCGAACCAAAAACAGACGATTCGCACAGGCGGAGAACCGGCATGAGAGTGAGTTACAGCGAGTTAAAACAGCAATTCAAACGCGTGCTGCTGGCGCGCGGCGTGGCGGAACATCTCGCCGACGACTGCGCCGGCATGTTCGCCGACACCACCGCCAGCGGCGTTTACTCCCACGGCGTTAACCGCTTTCCGCGCTTTATTCAGCAGTTGGACGCCGGCGATATCGTGCCGGACGCCGAACCCAGCAAACTGTTGTCTCTGGGGGCGATCGAGCAATGGGATGCGCACCAGGGCATCGGCAACCTTACCGCCCGCCGCATGATGGATCGCGCCATGCAGTTGGCCGACGATCATGGCATCGGCCTGGTGGCGCTGCGCAACGCCAACCACTGGATGCGCGGCGGCGGTTACGGCTGGCAGGCGGCGGAGAAAGGCTATATCGGCATTTGCTGGACCAACTCGATCGCCGTGATGCCGCCGTGGGGCGCCAAAACGTGCCGTATCGGCACCAACCCTTTGATCGTCGCCGTGCCCGGCAACCCGATCACCATGGTGGACATGTCGATGTCGATGTTTTCCTACGGCGCGCTGGAGCTGAACCGGCTGGCGGGCAAAACCCTGCCGGTGGACGGCGGCTTCGACAACGACGGCCGCCTGACCCGCGATCCGGCCATCATCGAAGAGAATCGGCGCATTCTGCCGATGGGGTATTGGAAGGGATCGGCGCTGTCGATCGTGCTGGACATGATCGCCACCCTGCTGTCCGGCGGCGCCTCGGTGGCGGAAGTGACGGAGGATCACCGCGACGAGTACGGCGTCTCGCAGGTGTTCATCGCGATTGAGATCGACCGGTTGATCGACGGCGACAGCCGCGATCAAAAACTGCAGCGCATCATGGATTACGTCACCAGCGCCGAACGGGACAACCCCGACGTCGCCATTCGCCTGCCGGGCCACAAGTTCCCGCGCATTCTGGCAGAAAACCTGCGCGACGGCATTCCGGTCGACGAACGAGTCTGGGCGCGCATTCAGGCGCTGTAACGGGAGGAGCATCATGATATTCGGCCACATCGCCAACACCGCGCCCGAGCAGTACCCGACGCCGGTCGCCAACGCCGTCGCCTATTTGCAGCGCACCGATTTCAGCGTCTTGCCCGCAGGGCGCTATGAAGATCCCGCCACCGGCTACGTGGTGCAAGTGCTGGATCTGCATACCCAACCACCGGATGCGCTGCGCCCGGAAGTCCACCGGCAAAACGTCGACGTGCAGTTTCTGGTCAGCGGCACCGAACTTATCGGCGTAGCGGCGGACAATGGCGACAACATCGTTCATCAGGAGCTGCTGGCGCAGCGCGACATCCTGTTTTATCAGGACGTGGCCGACGAATCCTGGCTCACGATGCGGCCCGGCAACTTCGCGGTATTTTTCCCACAGGACGTGCATCGCCCGGCCTGCATTAACCAACGCCCCAGCGCGATACGCAAGGTGGTGGTGAAAATACCGCTGGCGTCGTTTAGCGCCTGATAGCCGCCACACCCGTAACGATAACAACACCGGTCCATGGGCCTGTGCGGGCGCCCCTGCGCCCAAATCAAGCAAAACAATAACGCCCGACCCTACAAAAAAGCGAACATCGAAAGAGGTCCTTATGAATACAGCCTCCGTTTCCATCAGCCAAAGCCAGGCGATCCCCAAGCTCCGCTGGCTGAGGATCGTGCCGCCGATCCTCATCACCTGCATCATTTCTTACATGGACCGAGTCAACATCGCCTTCGCCATGCCCGGCGGCATGGATGACGAACTCGGCATCACCGCCTCGATGGCCGGGCTGGCCGGCGGCATCTTCTTCATCGGTTACCTGTTTCTGCAGGTGCCCGGCGGCAAGCTGGCGGTATACGGCAACGGCAAGAAATTCATCGGCTGGTCACTGTTGGCCTGGGCGGTGATATCGGTGCTGACCGGGCTGGTCACCAACCAGTACCAGCTGCTGTTCCTGCGCTTCGCCCTCGGCGTTTCCGAAGGCGGCATGCTGCCGGTGGTGCTGACCATGATCAGCAACTGGTTCCCGGATAAGGAGCGTGGCCGCGCCAACGCCATCGTCATCATGTTCGTGCCGATCGCCGGCATTCTCACCGCCCCGCTGTCGGGTTGGATCATCACCGCCTGGGACTGGCGCATGCTGTTTCTGGTGGAGGGCGCTCTGTCGCTGGTCGTCATGGCGCTGTGGTACTTCACCATCAGCAACCGGCCCCAGGAGGCCAAATGGATCTCGCAGGCGGAAAAAGAGTATCTGGTAAAAACCCTGCACGACGAACAGCTGCTGATCAAAGGAAAAACGGTGCGCAACGCCTCGCTGCGCCGGGTGCTGGGCGACCGGATCATGTGGCAGCTGATCCTGGTGAATTTTTTCTACCAGACCGGTATCTACGGCTACACCCTGTGGCTGCCGACCATTTTGAAAGGGCTGACCCACGGCGATATGGAACAAGTGGGCCTGCTGGCTATCTTGCCCTATATCGGCGCCATCTTCGGCATGCTGATCATCTCCACCCTCTCCGATCGCACCGGTAAGCGCAAAGTCTTCGTCGCCCTGCCGCTGGCCTGCTTTGCCGCCTGCATGGCGCTGTCGGTGCTGCTGAAGGATCACGTCTGGTGGTCTTACGCTGCGCTGGTCGGCTGCGGCGTATTTATTCAGGCGGCGGCCGGGGTGTTCTGGACCATCCCGCCCAAATTGTTCAACGCCGAAGTGGCCGGCGGCGCGCGCGGCGTGATCAATGCGCTGGGCAACCTCGGCGGCTTTTGCGGCCCGTATATGGTCGGCGTCCTGATCAGCCTGTTCAACAAGGATGTCGGTGTCTACAGCCTGGCTGCCTCGTTGGCGATCGCCTCCGTGCTGGCGTTGATGCTGCCCAATAAATGCGACCACAGTACGAGGAGCGAATGATGGAATATTGGCTGGGGCTCGACTGCGGCGGCACCTTCATCAAGGCGGGTTTATACGACCGCAGGGGCCATGAACACGGCGTTGCGCGGCGTAATCTGGCGATCGTCGCGCCACAGCCTGGCTGGGCCGAGCGCGATATGGCATCGCTGTGGCACACCGCCGCCGAGGTGATCCGTGAAGTGCTGTCCGCCAGCGGCGTCGTCGCCGGCGCCATCCAGGCCATCGGCATCTCGGCGCAGGGCAAGGGCGCGTTTCTGCTGGATAAACAGGGGCAGCCGCTGGGCAACGCCATGCTTTCTTCCGATCAGCGCGCGCTGGCGCTGGTGCAGGAATGGCAACGGCAGGGCGTGCCGCAAGCGCTGTATCCGCAAACGCGCCAAACGCTGTGGACTGGGCACCCGGTCTCGCTGCTGCGCTGGCTGAAGCGGCATCAGCCGGAACGTTACGCCCGCATCGGCAGCGTGCTGATGGCGCACGACTACCTGCGCTATTGCCTGACCGGCGAGCTGGCCTGCGAAGAAACCAATATCTCCGAATCCAACCTGTATCAGATGCGCAGCGGACGCTATGACCCGGCGCTGGCGCAGCTGCTGGGCATCGGCGACATCATGCCCGCCCTTCCGACGATTGTCGGTTCGGCCGATATCGCCGGGCGCGTCGCGGCAAACGCCGCGGCCATTACCGGCCTGCAAATCGGCACCCCGGTAGTCGGCGGGTTGTTCGACGTGGTGTCCACCGCGTTGTGCGCCGGCCTGCAGGACGAAACCCGGCTCAACGCGGTGATGGGGACCTGGTCGGTCACCAGCGGCATCACCGACGCCATCGTCGAGGGTTTCGATCATCCCTTTGTCTATGGCCGCCACGCCGAAAACGGCCAATACATCGTACACGAAGCCAGCCCCACTTCCGCCGCCAACCTGGAATGGTTCTGTCACCAATGGGGACTGCAGGACTACGACCAGCTTAACCGCTGGGTCGCCGCCCTGCCGAAAGCCGCCGGCGATCTGCTGTTCGCCCCTTTCCTGTATGGCTCCAACGCCGGCCTGGGGCTGAGCGCCAGCTTCTACGGCCTGCAGGCCTTCCACCAACGCGAGCACCTGGTGCAGGCGATCTACGAAGGCGTGGTGTTCTGCCACATGACGCACCTTAACCGCATGCGCCGGCGTTTCCCTGAGGCGCAGGCGCTGCGCGTGACCGGCGGCCCCGCCAAATCCCTCCCCTGGATGCAAATGTTCGCCGACGTCAGCGGCCTGCCGGTTGAGCTGCCGCAGGTGGAAGAAACCGGCTGTCTGGGCGCGGCGATGGCGGCCATGGTCGGCAGCGGCGTCTTCAGTGATTTCACCGCCGCCCAGCGCCGGCTGGCGCCGCGTATCGAGCGGCTGCTGCCAGATGCGGCCGCCGCCGAAGCTTACAACCACAAATACCAACGTTATCAGGCGCTGATTGCTGCATTGCAACATCTGCAGCCCGCCAACAAGGAGGCTCCATGAGCACGAAACCGCGCCTGCAGCTGGCGCTCGATCAAACCCGTTTGGATACGGCGCTGCGCACCGCCGAGACCCTCAGCCCCCATGTGGACATCATCGAGGCCGGTACCATTTTGTGCATCAGCGCCGGCATTCAGGCGGTTAGCGCGCTGCGCGAGCGCTGTCCGCAGCACACGCTGGTGGCCGATCTCAAGGTGGCCGACGCCGGTGCGACGCTGGCCGAGCAGGCCTTCGGCCAGGGCGCGGACTGGATGACCGTGATCTGCGCCGCGCCGTTGGCCACCATGGCCAGCGCGCGGGAGGTCGCCGAGCGTCACGGCGGCGAAATCCAGATCGAACTGTTCGGCCGCTGGACATTGGAGGATGCGCGGCAATGGCACGGCCTTGGCATTCGCCAGGCGATCTATCACCGCGGCCGCGACGCGCAGGCCAGCGGGCAAACCTGGGGCCGACAGGATCTGGATCGGATGAAGGCGCTGTCCGATCTGGGCATCGAGCTGTCGGTGACCGGCGGCATCACGCCCGCCGACCTGCCGCTGTTTAAAGAGATCGCCGTCACCGCCTTTATCGCCGGCCGCGCGCTGGCCGAGGCCGGCGATCCGCCGGCGGCCGCCAGGCAGTTCCGCGCCGCCATCGATGACATCTGGAGATCATGATATGCGTCAGCACCCGTTGGGAATCTACGAGAAAGCACTGCCGAAACACCTGAGCTGGCCCGAGCGCCTGGCGCTGGCCAAGGCCTGCGGCTTCGACTTCGTCGAAATGTCGGTGGACGAAAGCGATGAACGCCTGGCGCGCCTGAGCTGGAGCAAGGCGCAGCGCTTGGCGCTGGTGGAAGCCGTGCTGGAAACCGGCATCCGCATCCCGTCGATGTGCCTCTCCGGCCACCGGCGCTTTCCGTTTGGCAGCCACGATCCGGCGCTGCGCCAGCGCGCCTTCGACGTGATGGAACAGGCCATTCAGCTGGCCAAAGACGTTGGTATCCGCACCATCCAGCTGGCCGGCTACGACGTGTATTACGAAGAGCAGGACGAGGGGACGCTGGCGCGCTTTAGCGAAGGCATGCAGTGGGCGGTAGAGCGTGCCGCCGCCGCCCAGGTGATGCTGGCGGTGGAAATCATGGATACCGCCTTTATGAACTCGATCGGTAAATGGAAAGCCTGGGACGCCCTGCTGGCCTCGCCGTGGTTCACGGTGTATCCGGACGTCGGCAACCTCAGCGCCTGGGGCAATGACGTGCCGCGCGAGCTGGAGCTGGGCATCGATCGCATCGCCGCCATTCACCTGAAAGACACCTACCCGGTCACCGCCGTTTCGCCGGGACAATTCCGCGACGTGCCGTTTGGCGAAGGCTGCGTCGACTTCGTCGAGGTGTTTCGCACGCTGCAGCGCCTCAATTACCGCGGCGCATTCCTGATTGAGATGTGGACCGAAAAAGCCGAGGAGCCGGTGGCCGAGATCGTTCAGGCCCGCCGCTGGATCGAACAGAAAATGCAACAAGGGGGCATGACATGCTGACTCAGTTAAAACAACAGGTGCTGGAGGCCAATCTCGATCTGCCGCGCCATAAGCTGGTGACCTTTACCTGGGGCAACGTCAGCGCGGTGGATCGCGAACGCGGCCTGGTGGTGATCAAGCCTTCCGGCGTTGAATACGAGCATATGACGGCGGAGGATATGGTGGTGGTCGATCTGGCCAGCGGCCGCACCGTCGAGGGGGTAAAAAAACCGTCGTCGGACACCGCCACCCATCTGGCGCTGTACCGCGAATTCGCCGATATCGGCGGCATCGTGCACACCCATTCGCGCCACGCCACCATCTGGGCGCAGGCCGGGCTGGACATCCCCGCCTGGGGAACCACCCACGCCGACTACTTTTATGGCGCGATCCCCTGCACTCGCCTGATGACCCAGGATGAAATTGAGCACGATTACGAACTGGAAACCGGTAACGTGATTATCGAAACCTTCCGCCGGCGCGATATTAATCCCAACGCGATCCCGGCGGTACTGGTCAACGCCCACGGCCCCTTCGCCTGGGGCAAAGACGCCCACAATGCGGTGCATAATGCGGTGGTGCTGGAAGAAATTGCCTACATGGGCATTTTCTCGCGCCAGCTGACGCCGGGCATTCACAGCATGCAGCGCGAACTGTTGGACAAACACTACCTGCGCAAACACGGCCAACACGCCTACTACGGGCAGTAGCGCGCCGGGGCTTTAACCGTGGCACCCGATGCTTTGCCGCATCGGGTGCCAACGGGCATGAGGCGCAGTGTAGCGAAAACCGCATTCGCTCATCGACGCGAAATTCGCTATCATCCGCACCCACCCTCCAGCCGGCCGCCCGATGTCTACGATCACCGATACCTTTATCGCCCCGCCATGCCATGACCAGATAGAGATCCTCTATCAGGACGATCATCTGGCGCTGATCAATAAGCCGGCCGGGCTGCTCAGCCTCTCGGGCAAAAACCCGCAGAATCTCGATTCGGTACACCACCGGCTGGTACAGCTGTTCCCCGGCTGCGCCCTGGCGCACCGCCTGGATTTCGGCACGTCCGGTTTGATGGTGGTGGCCCGCAACAAGGCCGTCAACGCCGCGCTCTGCCGGCAGTTCAGCGAACGCACCATCGGCAAAGTGTACAGCGCGCTGCTCTGCGGCCATCTGGCGGATAACGAAGGGGTCATAGACGCAGCGATCGCCAAAGATCCGGCGTTGTTCCCGCTGATGTCGATTTGCGCCCTCCACGGCAAGCCCGCCCGCTCCCGCTATCGGGTCGTCGAGCGTTTTTATCGTGAAACGGAAGGCGGGATCTCGCTGCCGCTGACGCGGGTGCAGCTCACCCCGGAGACCGGACGCACCCACCAGCTACGTATTCACAGCCGGCAATTGGGCCATCCTATTTTAGGTTGCGATCTGTATGGCGGGCGCCTGCTGCCGGGTACCGAACAGACGCCGCGGCTGATGCTGCACGCCAGCGAGCTGGACTTTGTGCACCCCATCAGCGGAGAGCGGATAGCCGCTCGTCACGCCGCGCCGTTCTGAACGCGGCTTACCACATCAAATCGTCGGGCACTTTAAAGTCGGCGTACGGATCGTCTTCATCCTGCTCTTCCTGACTCAGCGCACTGTGCAGCACTATGCTGGCCGCATCGCGCTGCGCGATTTTATCGGCGACGCTCGCGGGGATAATCGCGTATTCACACTCTTCGCGGCTCTCGACAACCAAGCGGGCAATGGCGAGGCGGCCATTGATCAGCTGCGTCTGGGTCGCTTTATCCACCAGAATTTTCTTGATCAGGTTACCGTCGGTGAAGTTGAAACCGATATCGCCTTTCGCCAGGACGATGCGGTTCATCTCGATCAGTTGCTTCACCTGCGCCTTGTATTCTTTGGACAGCGCGGCCTGCTTTTGCTGCTCGCTCAATTGCTTATCGCGCTCAAGCTGCGCCTTTTTATTCTCTTCCACCGCCTCTCTGGCCTCGCGCGCCTGAACGCGTGATTTTTTAGCCGTTCTCTGGACTTTGGCCATTTTCTTGCTGGTTACCAAGCCCGCTTTGAGCATCTGCTCTTGTAAGGTGAGTTTTGTCATGTTCGTGTCTGAAGCAGTGGGGTCATGGGGGGATTATACCCGTAATTTTTCAGGCTGCACCAGCTTGCCGGGCGGCTTGCAACGCAGGGCAACGGCGGCAACCCCACCTGAACCCCAGATCATGAATGTGGCTCATGTGGTAATGAAATTAAGTCTCTTTCACTCCCACCGGGACTCTGGCAAAAATAGACCTCATTAACGACAGACAATATGAAATCGGCTGAATGAAAAAATAGAAAAACAAGCCATTGAAATAAATGGATAAACCCAGCCCTCATATCATATAACAGGATGCTATAAGACGATGAATAGAGACTTTACCTTTACGATTAAGAGCAGTTCTTTCGATGAAGATTATAACCCTTCTGAAAATACGCGTATCACCACCAACTTCGCCAATTTGGCCAGAGGAGAAAACCGCCGGGAGAACCTGCGCAACACGCTGGTGATGATTAACAACCGCTTCAATTCGTTGGCGCATTGGGATAACCCCAAGGCCGATCGCTATGCGGTCGAGCTTGAAATCATTTCGGTTGAGATGCGCATTGAAGATCACAGCGCCAGCTTCCCGGTGATAGAAATCCTGAAAACCAACATCCTTGATAAAAAAACGCAAACGCGTATCGAGGGCATCGTCGGGAACAATTTCTCCTCTTACGTGCGCGATTACGACTTTAGCGTCTTGCTGCCGGCGCACAATAAAAACACGGCGGAATTTACCATTCCGGATGATTTCGGCGATTTGCATGGCAATATCTTTAAGCACTTCGTCAATTCAAACGAATACCATGAGAATTTCAGCAAACCGCCGGTGATCTGCCTCAGCGTGTCCAGCAAAGACACCTATCATCGGACGGGCAATCAACACCCGGTCTTGGGCGACGAGTATCGGCAAGACGGCGCTTCGCTGACCGACCGGTATTTTAAAAAAATGGGCCTGCAGGTGCGCTATTTCATGCCGAAAAATAGCGTCGCCCCCCTGGCGTTTTATTTCCCCGGGGATTTGCTGAGCGATTACACCGATCTGGAGCTGATTGGCACCATCAGCACGATGGAGACCTTCCAAAAAATCTATCGGCCTGAAATTTACAATGCCAACTCGGCGGCGGGGCAATGCTATCAGCCAAGCCTGAATAACCAGGATCATTCATTAACCAAGATTGTTTACGATCGCGAAGAGCGTAGCCAGTTGGCGATTGAGCAGGGGAAATTTACGGAAGAGCAATTTATCAAACCCTACAAGCCTATTCTTGAGCAATGGTCTGCCCACTACGCGCTTTGATTCACTTAAATACAGGTCACCTATCATGAAAATATTGCTCCCCACATCGACCGCCGGCAGCTTACCCAAACCGGTCTGGCTGGCTCAACCGGAAACCCTGTGGTCGCCCTGGAAATTGCAAAATGAAGAATTAATCGAAGGCAAGCAAGACGCCCTGCGTTTATCGCTGGCAGAGCAACAACAGGCCGGCATCGATATCGTCAGCGATGGCGAGCAAACCCGTCAGCACTTCGTCACGACGTTTATCGAACACCTCAGCGGCGTCGATTTCGAGAAACGCGAAGTGGTTAAAATCCGCAATCGCTACGAGGCGAGCGTGCCAACCGTGGTGGGGGCGGTCTCGCGTCAAAAGCCCGTTTTCGTTGAAGACGCCAAATTTTTACGCCAGCTGACCCAGCAGCCGATTAAATGGGCCCTGCCGGGGCCGATGACCATGATCGACACGCTCTATGACAACCACTATAAAAGCCGCGAGAAATTGGCCTGGGAGTTCGCCAAGATCCTCAATCAGGAAGCCAAAGAGCTTGAAGCCGCCGGCGTCGACATTATTCAGTTTGATGAGCCCGCATTTAACGTGTTCTTTGACGAGGTGAATGACTGGGGCATCGCCGCCCTGGAAAGAGCCGTTGAAGGGCTTAAGTGTGAAACGGCCGTACATATCTGCTATGGATACGGCATTAAGGCCAATACCGACTGGAAAAAGACGCTGGGCTCTGAGTGGCGGCAATATGAAGAGGCGTTTCCCAAGCTGCAAACGTCGACTATCGATATTATCTCGTTGGAGTGCCATAACTCGCACGTGCCGATGGATCTGCTTGAACTGATCCGCGGTAAGAAAGTGATGGTCGGCGCCATTGACGTGGCGAATCATGCCGTTGAGACGCCGGAAGAAGTGGCCGACACGCTGCGTAAGGCGCTGCAGTTTGTCGATGCCGACAAGCTCTATCCGTCGACCAACTGCGGCATGGCTCCTCTGCCCCGTCAGGTCGCCCGCGGCAAGCTGAATGCGTTAAGCGCAGGCGCCGAGATCGTGCGCCGAGAGCTGTTGGCCAAATAACCGCGCCAGCGCCCGCCGCAGTAGCCTCCTGCGGCGGGCGATTATCAATCGACTCCTTCTCCCCGCAACGCCCCCGCGCTGGTGTATACTCGGATTTCTACGCGATGCCAGCCACAGCGGCCTGAACGGCCCCTCAGCCAGCCCACACCAGCTTAATAACAGTGGAACCCTCATGAGCCCAGATACCGCTCGCATCAGCGAAATCATCGATCGCGCCAGGATCTCACCCTACCAAATCCTGATCCTGACCTTATGTTTCCTCATCGCCCTGCTGGACGGCTTCGATACCGCCATCATCGGCTATA
Source organism: Serratia sp. DFXYC6 (assembly GCF_057196085.1). Taxonomy (NCBI): domain Bacteria; kingdom Pseudomonadati; phylum Pseudomonadota; class Gammaproteobacteria; order Enterobacterales; family Yersiniaceae; genus Serratia; species Serratia sp. DFXYC6. The sequence continues at coordinate 140,002 of NZ_JBXUNV010000002.1, forward strand.
TCGCCCCGGCGCTGCGCGAATAGTGGGGCCTGCAGCCAGCGCAGCTCTCCCCCGCCTTCGGTGCGGGATTGTTCGGTCTGCTGATCGGCAGCCTGCTGTTCGGGCCGATCGCCGACGCTATCGGCCGCAAGCGCGTGCTGCTCGTCGCGGTGCTGGTGTTTGGCGGCTGCACCCTGGCTTCAGCCTATGCGCATTCGATCGAATCCCTGACCTGGTTGCGCTTTATCACCGGCATTGGCCTCGGGGGCGCGATACCGACCTGCATCACCCTCAGCTCTGAGTACTCACCGGCGCGCCGGCGCATGCTGCTGGTCACCCTCAGCTGGAGCGGCTTTACCGCCGGGCTGGCCCTGGGCGGCCTGCTGGCCGGGCAGATCATCCCGGCGTTCGGCTGGCGCGGCCTGCTGCTGGTCGGCGGCATTGCACCGTTGGCGCTGCTGCCGCTGTTGGCCTGGCAGATGCCCGAGTCGGTGCGCTTTATGGCCGCCAGCGCCAAACATGCCGATCGGCTGCGCCGGGTGGTCGAGCGTATCACCGGCCAGCGTTGGACGGGGGGACCCATTGTCGATGACGAGCGCCCGGCGCAGGCCAGGTCGCCGATCTCGCACCTGTTTATCGAAGGGCGCGCCGTGCGCACCCTGCTGCTGTGGGCGGCATTCTTCTGTTCGCTGTTCGTGTTCTACCTGCTCACCAGTTGGCTGCCGACGATCCTCAAAGACGCCGGTTTCGATATCGCCCACGCCTCGCGCATCGGCGCGATGGTGCCGCTCGGCGGCACCCTGGGCGCCATCCTGATGGCGCTGCTGATGGATCGGGTCGGGCCCTATCGCGTGCTGGCCTTCTCCTACCTGGGCGCCGCGCTGGTGATCGGCGCTACCGGTTACCTGATGGGCGACGCATACACGCTGGCCGCCGTCGTGTTCCTGATAGGCTTCGGCGTGGCCGGCGCGCAAAACGGCCTGAATCTGGTTTCCGCCACCCTTTACCCGACCGCAGCCCGCGTGACCGGCGTCAGCTGGGCCATGGCCAATGGCCGCTTCGGCTCGATCGTCGGCTCGATGCTCGGTGCCTGGATGATGACCGCCGCCGGTTCGCCGGAAGTGTTCTTCCTCTGGCTGGCGCTGCCGGCGCTGCTGGGCGCAGCCGCCATCTTCCTGCTTTATCGCCTCAGCCTGCGCCGCCGCGCGCCGCTCACCGAACCGGCGGCCGGCATCTGAACTCGCGGAAAATAAAAGGCCGAGACGCCATCAGTGACGTCTCGGCCTGCAATAAAAAAGGGGGCCAAGGCCCCCCTCTCTGTTATTCCGCCTTGGCGGAAGCGTCTTCGGTGCGATACAGGTGCACGTCCATCTGCGGGAACGGAATGCCGATGTTGTGGGCATCCAGCGCGCGCTTGAAGTTTTCCATCAGATCGAAGTACACGTTCCAGTATTCCGCGTTGGTGGTCCAGGAACGGGTCACGAAGTTCAGAGAGGACGGCGCCATCTCGTTCAGACGCACGGTCACGCCTTTAGCGTGCATGATGCGCTTGTCGGCGGCGATCACGTCGCCCAACACCTTCTTCACCACATCGATATCGGCGTTGTAGGCCACGCCTACCACGATGTCCACGCGGCGGTTCGGTTCGCGGGAGTAGTTGATGATGTTGCCGGCGATGATTTTACCGTTCGGCACCACGATGGTTTTGTTGTCTGCGGTACGCAGGGTGGTGGAGAAAATCTGCACCTGATCGACGGTACCGGCCACGCCGCCCAGATCGACATACTCACCCACGCGCAGCGGGCGGAAGATCACCAGCAGCACGCCGGCGGCGAAGTTGGACAGCGAGCCTTGCAGCGCCAGGCCGACGGCCAAACCGGCGGCACCCAGCACGGCGATCACCGAGGTGGTCTGCACGCCGACGCGCCCCAGCACCGCGATGAAGGTGAACGCCAGCACGCCGTAACGTACGATCGCCGACAGGAAGTCCGCCACCGTGGCGTCGATGCCGCGCAGCTTCATTACGCGGTTCAGCGCATTGCCGACCACGCGGGCCACGATCGAACCGATGATCAGGATAACGATGGCGGCGACGATATTCACCGCATACTGGATCAACAGATCCTGGTTCTTCACCAACCAGTCGCCGGCACCGTTGATGCCGTCTACTACATTCAAATCTTTCATTCGTGTCGTCCTAACTCAGTCCCTAACGGGAGAAACTCGCAAAAATACACTGGCTTCGGCAGCCAGTAGGAAACCACCGCCTAAGGGTAACCAACATTAAAGGCTCATGCCAACCGTCAGCGTTAAAAATAGCCGAAACCGCCCGCCGCTTCTTCTATGCTGAAAACAGCGCGTTGGCCATTTCACGATAAGAGATCCGTTCTTCATGCACATTCGCTCTTCGCTTAAACACTATTGGCAAGTGCGGCCCAGGCTGCTGTTTTCCGTCGGCGCCGGGCTGTTGTGCTTCCTGCTGCTGCCCGCACAGCTCTCGTTGTTGCAGCGTTTGATGATCGGCTGGAATACGCTGGCCTGGCTCTATCTGCTGTTTCTCTGGCGGCTGATGTTGGTCAGCACGCCGCAGCACATTCGCCAGATCGCCCGGCGGCAGGACGAAAGCGCCAGCACGGTGTTGGCGCTGGTCAGTTTCGGTTGTCTGGTGAGCATTCTGGCGATCCTGTTCGAATTGAGCAGCGCCAAACAGGCCAGCGACTCGCTGAAAACCCTGCATCTGGCACTAACCGGCGGAACGCTGGCGGTTTCCTGGCTGCTGCTGCCGACCGCCTTCACCATGCACTATGCTCATCAGTTTTATCGCCAGGGCGCACAGCAGGATCCTTTGCCGCTGCTGTTCCCCGGCAACCTCACCGAGCCGACCTATCTGGACTTCGCCTACTTCTCCTTCACTATCGCGGTCGCGTCGCAGACCGCCGATGTGGCGGTCGGCGCCGCGGAGGTGCGTAAAATCGCGCTCGTGCAGTCGGTTATTTCGTTCGTGTTCAACATGCTGATCCTGGGCCTGTCGATCAACGTCGGTGCCGGCCTGCTGGGCTGAAAACGAAAAAGGCTCCCCGCAGGGAGCCTTTTGCATCGTGCAAAAGCTGGCGAAGATTACAGAACGTCTACCGCGTTCAGATCTTTGAAGGCCTGCTCCAGACGCGTCACCATACTGGTCTGCGCTGCGCGCAGCCAGACGCGTGGATCGTAGTATTTCTTGTTCGGCTGATCGGCGCCTTTCGGGTTGCCCAGCTGGCCCTGCAGGTAAGCTTCGTTCGCTTTGTAGTACTGCAGGATGCCGTCCCAGGTCGCCCATTGGGTGTCGGTGTCGATGTTCATCTTGATCACGCCGTAGCTGACGGACTCTTTGATTTCCGCATCGCTGGAACCGGAACCGCCGTGGAACACGAAGTTCAGGCTGTTATGCGGCAGGTTGAATTTCTCGGAAACGTATTTCTGAGAATCGCGCAGGATGGTCGGAGTCAGCTTAACGTTACCTGGCTTGTACACGCCGTGCACGTTACCGAACGAGGCTGCGATGGTGAAGCGCGGGCTGATGGCGTTCAGTTTTTCGTACGCGTAAGCCACGTCTTCCGGCTGGGTGTACAGCGCGGAAGCGTCCATATGGCTGTTGTCCACGCCATCTTCTTCACCGCCGGTGCAGCCCAGTTCGATTTCCAGCGTCATGCCGATTTTGGCCATGCGCTTCAGGTAGGCGCTGCAGATCTCGATGTTTTCTTCCAGAGATTCTTCAGACAGATCGATCATGTGGGAAGAGAACAGCGGTTTGCCGGTAGCGGCGAAGTGCTTCTCGCCGGCGTCCAGCAGGCCGTCCAGCCATGGCAGCAGTTTCTTCGCGCAGTGGTCGGTGTGCAGGATCACCGGCACGCCGTAGTGTTCGGCCATCTGGTGAACGTGGTGTGCGCCGGAGATAGCGCCCAGAATCGCTGCGCCCTGAGGCACATCGGTCTTCACGCCTTTGCCGGCGATAAACGCTGCGCCGCCGTTGGAGAACTGAACGATGACCGGCGCGCGCACTTTAGCCGCGGCTTCCAGCACTGCGTTGATGGAGTCGGTACCCACGCAGTTTACCGCTGGCAGCGCAAAGTTGTTCTCTTTAGCAACTGCGAAGACTTTCTGAACGTCATCACCCGTGATGACACCCGGTTTTACGAAATCAAAAATTTTAGACATGTTACTTTGTCCTGTTTCGTCGGCCGTAGATGGATGTAAATCGATGTTTTCACGCCGCGCAGCGTTAGCCGCGCGGTATAAAACAAACGGGCGGCTTTCGCCTCCCGTTGTCTGAATTACTGCTTAGCGCGCTCTTCCAGCATCACGACTGCAGGCAGCGGTTTCCCTTCAACGAATTCCAGGAATGCGCCACCGCCGGTGGAGATGTAGGAAATTTTGTCAGCGATACCGAACAGATCGATGGCTGCCAGAGTGTCGCCGCCGCCAGCGATAGAGAAAGCGTCGCTATCGGCGATCGCGCGGGCGACAATTTCGGTGCCCTTACGGAAGTTAGGGAACTCGAATACGCCAACCGGGCCATTCCACAGAATGGTCTTGGCGTTCTTCAGGATAACGGCCAGACGCTCGGCAGAGACGTCGCCCATATCCAGAATTTGCTCGTTGTCCTGGATCTCGCTCGCCGGCTTCACGGTCGCGGTTGCGGTTTCGGAGAACTCGGTCGCTACGCGCACATCGGTCGGCACCGGAATGTCGCAGGTTTCCAGCAGTTTCTGCGCGTTCGGGATCAGGTCAGGTTCGTACAGGGACTGGCCCACGTTGTTGCCCTGCGCCGCCACGAAGGTGTTGGCGATGCCGCCGCCGACGATCAGCTGATCGGCGATTTTGGACAGAGAATCCAGCACGGTCAGTTTGGTGGAGACTTTAGAACCGCCCACGATGGCGACCATCGGACGGGCCGGGTTGCCCAGCGCTTTGCCCAGCGCTTCCAGTTCGGCGGACAGCAGCGGGCCGGCACAGGCGACAGGCGCGAACTTGCCCACGCCGTGGGTGGAAGCCTGCGCGCGGTGCGCGGTGCCGAATGCGTCCATCACGTACACGTCGCACAGCGCCGCGTATTTCTTGGACAGGGTTTCGTCGTCTTTCTTCTCGCCCTTATTGAAGCGGACGTTTTCCAGCACCACCAGTTCGCCTTCGGCGACGTCGACGCCATCCAGATAATCCTTCGCCAGACGCACTGGGGATTTCAGATGGTCTTTCAGGTAGTTGACCACAGGCAGCAGGGAGAATTCTTCGTTGTACTCGCCTTCGGTAGGACGACCCAGGTGGGAGGTTACCATCACGCGGGCGCCTTGCTTCAGCGCAGCTTCGATAGTCGGCAGGGAAGCGCGGATACGCGCGTCGGAAGTCACTTTACCGTCTTTTACCGGCACGTTCAGATCGGAGCGGATCAGTACGCGTTTACCCGCCAGATCCAGATCGGTCATCTTAATTACAGACATGGTGAACCCTCTTTATTGAATCTCTATAAAATTGCCTGAGCAGCGCGCCAATCACGCCGGCGCCGCCGTACTAGAAACCGCTGGCAGCCATTGCCCGTGTTGTATCCAACATCCGATTGGCAAAGCCCCATTCATTGTCGCACCAGACCAAGGTCTTTATCAGGTGCTGCCCGCTGACCCGGGTCTGCGTACCGTCGACGATAGCGCTGTGCGGGTCATGGTTAAAATCGATCGAGACCAATGGTAATTCCGTGTAGTCAACTATACCACGAAATGATTCCCGTGCGGCCTTTTGCAACAGCTGGTTGACCTCCGCCACCTTCACCGCGGCGCTCACGCTGACGCTCAGATCGATAGCCGTCACGTTGATGGTCGGCACGCGCACCGAGATAGCCTCGAAGCGGTCGCAAAACTGCGGGAAGATGCGGGTGATGCCCGCGGCCAGCTTGGTATCGACCGGAATGATCGACTGGCTCGCCGCGCGGGTGCGCCGCAAATCCGCGTGATACGCGTCGATCACCGGCTGATCGTTCATCGCCGAGTGAATGGTGGTCACGGTGCCGGATTCGATGCTGTAGGCGTCGTCCAGCAGCTTGATCACCGGAATAATGCAGTTGGTGGTGCACGAGGCGTTGGACACGATGCGATGTTCCGCCAGCAGCGTCTGATGGTTGACGCCGAACACGATGGTGGCGTCCAGATCGTTGCCGCCCGGGTGGGCGAACAGCACTTTCTTCGCCCCCGCCGCCAGATGGGCTTCGCCATCCGCCCGGCTGCCGTACACGCCGCTGCAGTCCAGCACCACGTCGACGCCCAGCTCGCCCCAGGGCAACTGCTCCACCGCCGGCTGGTGCAACAGGCGAATCGCGTCGTCTCCGACGCTCAGCGTGTCGCACTCCTGCCGCACATCCCAGGCGAAGCGGCCGTGGCTGGAATCGTACTTCAGCAGATGGGCCATGCCTTCGGCGTTCGCCAGCTCGTTGATCGCCACCACGGAGATTTCCGCCCGTCGTCCCGATTCGTACAGTGCGCGCAATACGCTGCGGCCGATGCGGCCAAAGCCGTTTATCGCTATGCGGATGGTCATGCTGCTCCTGAAAAAGGGCCGTCCACGCCGGGTGACTCACCGGCGCCGCCCGGCGCTGACTGGTTGTCTCACTAACCCGCATAGAGTAGTGGATCGTACCGCCCGCTGTGAATCGCCGAGTTTGCATTATTCCCGCGCTTCAGCGGTTTTTCACCGCCGTCACATCGGCATTTCTGTTGAAGAGTGCTTCAACTGAAACGCTTCAGCTGAGCATAAACCAAAGTTTTGGCAAAAGGAACAGGTGCAACAGTTCCTCAGGTAACGGAGGGGAGTTTTACGAGCATAAGATGATCTGGCGCACATTTTTGGCCTCAAGACCGCGACGGATTTTCGCTCGCCGGCCCCGTTTCGCCGTAGTGCTCACGAAAATAGTCGCGCAAAAATTCGACCGTCACCCGCACTTTCGCCGACGTTGCCAGCCGGGAAACGTATACCGCCCAGATATTGGCCGGCTGATAATACTCCGGCAGGATGTGCACCAGCCTGCCGCTGTCGATGTTCTCTTTCACGTCCCAGGCGGAACGCAGCGCGACGCCCTGCCCGTCCAGGCACCACTGGTGCACGATTTCGCCGTGGTTCGACGCCAGCGCCCCCGTCACCTTCACCGTCTCTTCGCCGCCCGGCCCCTGCAGCCGCCACAGCCCGAACGGGTGATCGCGTTCCTTGATCACCAGACAGGAACGGCCCGCCAGCTCAGCCGGATTTTTCGGCACGCCGTGGCGCTGCAGGTACGCCGGCGAAGCGCACAGGATGCGCTGATTGTCCGCCAGCTTGCGCGCAATCAAATTGGGGGCGATATCGTCGCCGATGCGGATATCCAGATCGAATCCTTCGCTGACCAGATCCACCAGCCGATCGGACACGTCGAGCCGCAGTTCCAGCTGCGGGTACTGCCGCGCCAGCGCCGACAGCGCCGGCGCCACGAAACGCCGGCCGAAGCCGAAGCTGCTGACCACGCGCAGCATGCCCTGCGGCGCCTGGCGCACCTCGGACAGTTCGTCCATCATCTGATCGACATCGTTGAGAATGCGCTGCGCCCATTCGTAGATGCGTTCGCCGTCTTCGGTGATCGCCACCCGCCGCGTGGTGCGGTGCAGCAACGACACGTCCAGCGCCTTCTCCAACAGCGCAATACGCTTGCTGATAAAGGCAGGCGAAACACCCAGCTCTTCGGCGGCGGCGGCGAACCCGGCGCGACGCGCCACCAGCACGAACACCCGCAGGTCACTCAGGATCGGCATATTGTTCATGATTCGTGTTTTATGTTTCACCGTTTTCGCGATTGATTAACAGTTAGTCAATTATAGGATAAGAGTGTTGTCAATCTCCCCTACCTACAAATGAGACCTCTGTATGAGCAAAACTTACAAGATTGCCGCTATCCCCGGGGACGGTATCGGACGGGAAGTGTTGCCGGAAGGCATACGGGTATTGCAGGCGGCGGCGGCGCGCTGGGATCTGTCGTTGGAATTCGACACCTTCGAGTGGGCCAGCTGCGACTACTACCAGCACCACGGCCAGATGATGCCGGACGATTGGTTTGAGCAGCTCAAGGGCTTCGACGCCATCTATTTCGGCGCCGTCGGCTGGCCGGACACGGTGCCCGACCACATTTCGCTGTGGGGTTCACTGCTTAAATTTCGCCGCGACTTCGAGCAATACGTCAACCTGCGCCCGGTGCGACTGTTTCCCGGCGTGCCCTGCCCGCTGGCGAACAAGCAGCCGGGAGACATCGATTTCTACGTGGTGCGCGAAAATACCGAAGGGGAATACTCCTCGCTCGGCGGACGGATGTTCGAAGGCACCGAACGCGAGATGGTGATCCAGGAATCGGTGTTCACCCGTCAGGGCGTGGACCGCATCCTCAAGTACGCCTTTGAGCTGGCGCAGCAGCGCTCGCGCAAGCGTCTGACCGCCGCCACCAAGTCCAACGGCATGGCCATCAGCATGCCGTACTGGGATGAGCGCGTGGCGGAGATGGCGCGCCAATACCCTGATATCGCCTGGGATAAACAGCACATCGATATTCTGTGCGCGCGCTTCGTGCTGAACCCCGAACGCTTCGACGTGGTGGTGGCTTCCAACCTGTTCGGCGATATCCTGTCGGATCTCGGCCCGGCCTGTACCGGCACCATCGGCATCGCGCCGTCGGCCAACCTGAACCCGGAACGCAACTTCCCGTCGCTGTTCGAGCCGGTACACGGCTCGGCGCCGGACATTTTCGGCAAAAACATCGCCAACCCGATCGCCATGATCTGGAGCGGCGCGATGATGCTGGACTTCCTCGGCGACGGCGATGCCCGCTACCGCCAGGCGCACGACGGCATCCTGCAGGCGATTGAGCGCATTATCGCCGACGGGCCGCGCACGCCGGACATGCGCGGCGACGCCTCCACCCAGCAAGTCGGCCAGGCGATCGCCGCCCTGCTGCAACGCTGAACGCCGCAGATTTTCCCGCGCAGGGCGCCCTTCCGCGCCCTGCTTTGCCACGTCCGTTTTTCCGCATCGATCGCTGCCGCAAATCCGTTGAAAACCACCGCAGAAGGCACGCCAATACCCCGGTCAAGATCACAACAAATTGTTTACATACTGTGTTTTATCCTTTTACAGATGCCCTAATTGTGGCCCTCCTGTAATTTGTGCACACTCAAAAATGTTAATGAAGAGTAAATATTCCCGGCAGCGTTCAGCCGGGGCGTTTGCTCCTCGTGGTGTAACAAAACAAAGGGTTCAAACCAATAAGGCCCGGGCGCCCCCTACGCTTTGCGCACCGGCCCACCACCGATAACAGGAGTTCACTCCCATGCAGAGCACCCCTAAAAAGGATGTCACGCTCATCGCCATCAGCCTGTGCAGTATTGCGCTGATCGCCCTTTGCCTGATGCTCTTTCCGGCTCAATCCGCGCTTATCGCCAACACCATTTTCAACGGCGTCACCCGGCTGTTCGGTTCAACCATTCAAATCCTGGTGCTGATCGCCCTGCTGGTGGTGCTGTATCTGGCGTTGAGCAAATACGGCAACATCCGCCTCGGCGAAGGCAAACCGCAATACTCCACGCTGGCCTGGCTGTTCATGTTCATCTGCGCCGGCCTGGGCTCGTCCACCCTGTACTGGGGGGTGATGGAATGGGCGTATTATTACCAGACGCCGGGGCTGAACATCGCGCCGCGCACCCCAAAGGCGCTGGAATACAGCATCAGCTACTCCTTCTTCCACTGGGGCCTGAGCGCCTGGGCGACCTACGCCCTCGCCTCGCTGATCATGGCCTACCACTTCCACGTGCGTAAGAACAAAGGGCTCAGCCTGTCGGGGATCATTGCCGCCATCACCGGCGTGCGTGCCAACGGCCCGATCGGGCGGATGGTGGATCTGATTTTCCTGGTCGCCACCGTCGGCGCCCTCACCATTTCGCTGGTGCTGACCGCCTCCACCTTTACCCGCGGGCTGACGGCGTTGACCGGCATCCCGGATAACTTCACGGTACAGGCGACGGTGATCCTGCTGGCGGCAGTGATCTTCTGTCTCAGCTCTTACATCGGCATCGACGGCGGCATGCAGCGCCTGAGCAAAATGGTCGGCTGGGGCGCCTTCGCCTTCGCCGGGCTGGTGCTGCTGGTCGGCCCCACCGAGTTCACCATCAACAACACCATCAACGCCATCGGCCTGACGGCGCAAAACTTCCTGCAGATGAGCCTGTTCACCGATCCGATGGGCGACGGCAGCTTCAGCCGCAGCTGGACGGTGTTCTACTGGCTGTGGTGGATCTCCTATACCCCGGGCGTGGCGATGTTCGTCACCCGCGTCTCGCGCGGCCGCAAGATTAAAGAAGTGATCTGGGCGCTGCTGCTCGGCAGCACCCTCGGCTGCTGGTTCTTCTTCGGTTCGCTGGAAAGCTACGCCATGCACCAGTTCATCAGCGGGCAGCTCAACGTGCCGGAGATCCTCAGCACCCAGGGCGGCGAAACCGCCGTGCAGATGCTGCTGACAGCGCTGCCGCTCGGCAAGCTGTTCCTGGCCGCCTATCTGTTCATCATGATCATTTTCCTGGCCTCGCACATGGACGCCGTGGCCTACACCATGGCCGCCACCAGCACCCGCAACCTGCAGGAGGGGCAAGATCCCAGCCCGATGCTGCGCCTGTTCTGGTGCGTAGTGATCACCCTGATCCCGCTGTCGATCCTGTTTACCGGCGCCTCGCTGGACACCATGAAAACCACGGTGATCCTGACCGCGCTGCCGTTCCTGCTGGTGCTGCTGGTGAAAACCTACGGCTTTGCCCGCTGGCTGAAACAGGACTACGCGGCCATCCCGGCGCACCTGATCGAAAGCAGCCCACCGGCGCTGCCAGACGCGCCGCCGGCCGCCGAACTCTCCGCTCCATCGTCGTATCAACCGCGCCCTATGGCGAAATGACAATAAGAAAAGAGGAAGGTTAACTTATGAGCACTCTGATCCCTGAATTTACCTTACCGAAAGATTTCTGCGCCGACGCCCGCGAGGCTTACACCATTCCGGCCCGGTTCTATACCCACCAGGCAGCGTTCGAGCACGAGAAAGAGCAGGTGTTCGCCACCAGTTGGATCTGCGTGGCGCACCGCAGCGAGCTCGCCCAACCGAACGACTACATCACCCGCGAGATCATCGGTGAAAACATTCTGGTGGTGCGCGGCCGCGACAAAGTACTGCGCGCCTTTTACAACGTCTGCCCGCACCGCGGCCACCAGCTGCTGGCGGGCGACGGCCGGGCGAAAAACGTCATCACCTGCCCTTATCACGCCTGGGCGTTCAAGCTGGACGGCGAACTGGCGCACGCGCGCAACTGCGAAAACGTGCAGAACTTCGATAAGGAAAACTCGCATCTGGTGCCGGTGCGGGTCGAAGAGTACGCCGGGTTTATTTACGTCAATCTGGACTCGCAGGCCGGCACGGTGGAAGACCAGCTGCCGGGCCTCGGCGCCAAAGTGCGCGAGGCCTGCCCGCAGGTCGACGATCTCAAGCTGGCGGCGCGCTTCGTCACCCGCACCCCGGCCAACTGGAAGAACATCGTCGACAACTACCTCGAGTGCTACCACTGCGGCCCGGCGCACCCCGGCTTCGCCGACTCGGTGCAGGTCGACCGCTACTGGCACACCCTGCACGGCAACTGGACGCTGCAGTTCGGCTACGCCCGCCCTTCCGAGCAGTCGTTCAAGTTTGAAGAGGGTAAAGAAGCCAGCTTCCACGGCATCTGGCTGTGGCCGTGCACCATGTTCAACATGCCGCCGCTGGAAGGCATGATGACGGTGATCTATGAGTTCCCGGTTGATGCGGAAACCACCCTGCAGCACTACGACATTTACTTCACCAACGCCGATTTGAGCGACGAACAGCTCAAACTGATCGACTGGTACCGCGACGTGTTCCGCCCGGAAGATTTGCGGCTGGTGGAGAGCGTGCAAAAAGGCCTCAAATCGCGCGGCTATCGCGGGCAGGGGCGCATCATGGCCGACGGCGCTGGCAGCGGCGTCAGCGAGCACGGCATCGCCCACTTCCACAACCTGCTGGCGCAGGTTTATCAACCCTGATGCGACGGGGCCCAAGGGCCCCTTCCCCTGACTTGTGAGGTTCTCGTGAATATTTCCGATCGGGCGCTATTCCGCCAACAGGCCTACATCAACGGCCAATGGCGCGACGCCGACAACCAGGAAACCCTGCCGGTGAGCGATCCCGCCACCGGCCAACTCATCGGCAGCGTGCCCAACATGGCGACGGCCGAAACCCAATCGGCGATCGACGCCGCCCAGCAGGCGCTGGAAGGCTGGCGCGCGCTGCCGGCGCAACAGCGCGCGCAGCTGCTGCGCCGCTGGTTCGAACTGATGCTGGAACACCAGCAGGATCTGGCCAGCCTGATGACGCTGGAGCAAGGCAAACCGCTGGCGGAATCGCTGGGCGAAATCCGCTACGCCGCCTCCTTTATCGAATGGTTCGCCGAACAGGCCAAGCGCACCAATGGCGACATCATTCCTTCGCCGAGCAGCGATAAACGCCTGATGGTGCTGAAGCAGGGCATCGGCGTGTGCGCGGCGATCACGCCCTGGAACTTCCCGGCGGCGATGATCACCCGCAAGGCCGCACCGGCCCTGGCGGCCGGCTGTACGCTGGTGGTCAAACCCGCCAACGAAACCCCTTATTCGGCGCTGGCGATGGCCGAGTTGGCCGAGCGCGCCGGCATTCCCGCCGGGGTGTTCAACGTAGTGACCGGCAACTCGCAGGCGATCGGCGCCGAGCTGACCCGCCACCCGCAGGTGCGCAAACTCAGCTTTACCGGCTCCACGCCGGTGGGCAGGCTGCTGATGCGCCAGAGCTCGGACACCATCAAGAAGGTGTCGCTGGAACTGGGCGGCAACGCGCCGTTCATCGTGTTTGACGATGCAGACATCGATGCCGCGGTGGAAGGCGCGCTGATCGCCAAATACCGCAACGCCGGGCAGACCTGCGTGTGCGTCAACCGGTTCTACATACAGCGCGGCGTTTACGCCCAGTTCGCCGAAAAATTTGTCGCCCGGGTAGCGGCGCTGCAGGTCGGCAACGGTTTCGAACCGGGCGTGCAAATAGGCCCGCTGATCAACCGCAAGGCGCGCGACAAGGTGCTGGAGCTACTCGATGATGCGCTGAGCAAAGGCGCCCAGGTGCTGACCGGCGCTACGCCGCACACGCTGGGCGGCAACTTCTTCACCCCGACGGTGCTGGGCGACGTACAGCCCGGCTCGCTGCTGCTGGAAGAAGAGATCTTCGGCCCGGTCGCGCCGCTGGTGATATTCGATGACGAAGCCGAGGCGATCCGCCAGGCCAACGACACCATCTACGGATTGGCCGCCTACTTCTACACCCGCGATGCGGCGCGCATCTGGCGCGTTTCGGAGCGGCTGGAGTACGGCATGGTCGGCATCAATACCGGGCTTATCTCCAACGAGGTGGCGCCGTTCGGCGGAGTGAAACAGTCAGGCCTGGGGCGTGAAGGCTCCGAATACGGCATCGAAGACTATCTGGAGCTCAAATACCTGTGCCAGGCGGTATAACTTTTTTATGCGCGGGGACGCCCGCGCTTTGGAGCCAATGAATGACCAGCTATCAGATGCTTGATGTTCGCGTCGTCGACATCGAAACCGTCACCGCACAGGTCAAGCGCTTTACCCTGGCGGATCCGCAAGGCCGGCCACTGCCCGCCTTCAGCGGCGGCAGCCACATCATCGTGCAAATGCAGGACGGCGAGCAGCGCTACAGCAACGCCTATTCGCTGCTCAGTTCACCGTTCGAGCTCGACCGTTACCAGATCGCCGTGCGCCGTGAGTCCCCTTCCAAAGGCGGTTCCGACTTCATGCACGATCGGCTGGCGATCGGTGATACGCTGACCATCAGCACCCCGAATAACCTGTTCGCGCTGGCGCCGGAAGCGCAACATCACGTGCTGATCGCCGGCGGCATCGGCATCACGCCGTTTATGGCCCATCTGCATGAGCTGCAACGCAGCGGCCAACGCTACCATCTGCACTACTGCTTCCACAGTGAAGAGCACAACGCCTTCCAGCAGCAGCTGATGCAAGCGCCGTTCGCAGACAACGTCAGTTGCCATGTCTCCAGCCTTGGCGGCCGGTTGGATCTGGCGCGCACGCTGGCCGACGTGGAACCCGGCGCCCATATCTACGTCTGCGGCCCGGCGGCGCTGAACGAAGCGGTCTACCGGATCGCCGCCGAACGGGGTATCGATGCCGCGCGTTTACACAGCGAAGCCTTTGCCGCCGAAGACACGGCGGGCGGCGCCTTTACGCTGGTGCTGGCTCGATCGGGTATTGAACTTGAAGTGGCGGAAGACATGACCATCCTGCAGGCGCTGGAAAACAGCAAGGCAGCCAGGGTCGAGTGCCTGTGCCGCGAAGGCATTTGCGGCACCTGCGAAACCCGCATCGTCGAGGGGGAAGCCGACCACCGCGATCAGTATCTCAGCGACGAAGAACGCGCGGCGCAGCAAACCCTGTTGATTTGCTGCTCGCGCGCCAAAGGCAGCCGGCTGGTGCTGGATTTGTAAAAGGAGCGCCCGCATCGGCGGGCGTCCTGGTTAGGCTTTCGGGAATATCCACAGATGCTCGGCCGGCAGGGAGAGCCGGCACAGCGCCCGATCGCGCGCCTCATGCCCATAGGCGCGCACCACGAAGTCTTCGGCCACGGTGCGGAACAGGTATTCCCAGCGATCGCCAAGATACATGCTGGTCAACAACGGCAGCTCAAGCTGGTTGCCCTGCGGATCTTCGCCCAACTGCACGCGCTCCACGCGGATCACCGCCGTGCCCTCCTGCCCGACCTGCACGCCTGCGCCCGCTTTGCCCCACAGAGCCCAATCCTTGCCTTCGATGCGCGCCCGGTCGCCTTCCAGCGCCACGATCTTGCCCGGCAAGCGGTTGTTGCTGCCCATGAACTCGGCGGTGAACAGCGTGGTGGGCGAGCCGTACATCTCCTGCGGCGTGCCCTGCTGTTCGATTTTGCCGTTATTGAGCAGCAGGATGCGATCGGAAATGGCCATCGCCTCGTTCTGATCGTGGGTCACCATCAGCGCCGACAGACCGAGCTTGATGATCAGCTCGCGCAGGAATACCCGCGCCTCTTCGCGCAGCTTGGCGTCGAGATTGGACAGCGGCTCATCCAGCAGGATCACCGGCGGGTTGTAGACCAGCGCACGCCCGATCGCCACGCGCTGCTGCTGGCCGCCGGAAAGCTGGTGCGGGTGCCGCTTGGCCAGATGCCCCAACCCGAGCTGATCCAGTACCGCCTGCACCCGCTGGGCGATTTCCGCCGAGCCGGTCTTACGCAGCTTCAGCGGGTAAGCGACGTTCTCAAACACTGTTTTATGCGGCCACAGGGCATAGGACTGAAACACCAGCCCCAGGTTGCGCTCTTCGGCGGGAATTTCGCTGCGCGCGCTGCCGTTGTACACCGCGCTGTTGCCGATGACGATCCGCCCCTGGCTCGGTTTCTCCAGCCCGGCCACCGCCCGCAGCAGCGTGGTTTTGCCACTGCCCGACGGGCCCAGCAGCGAGACCACTTCGCCCCGTTTCAGATCCATCGACACCCCTTTCAGCACCGGGTTGTCGCCATAGGTCAAATGCAGATTCTCTACCGAAAGTTCAATCATGTAATTTCACTCCAAAGCGCAAGGCGATCCCCAGCCCCAGCACCACCAGCAGAATATTGATGAACGACAGCGCGGCGACGATATCGATAGCGCCCGCGGCCCACAGAGAAACCAGCATCGAGCCGATGGTTTCCGTGCCCGGAGACAGCAGATACACCCCGGTGGAATATTCGCGTTCAAAAATCAGGAACATCAGCAGCCAGGAGCCGATCAGGCCATAGCGCGACAGCGGAATGGTGACGTGGCGGGTGATCTGGCCGCGGCTGGCGCCGGCGCTGCGCGCCGCCTCTTCCAGCTCCGGCCCCACCTGCAGCAACGTGGAAGAGATCAGCCGCAGGCCGTAGGCCATCCACACCACGGTGTAGGCCAGCCAGACGCTGAAGATGGTGCTGCGCAGCGAACGCAGCCAGACAATCCAGTTAGCACGCAGCCACTCGGCCATCGGCAACGCCGACAGCCAGCCTTCCTTGAGCGATTTGTCCAGCCACATCGGCAGGAACAGGAACACCCACAGGAATGCCAGACCGGCCAGCAGCCCTGGCACCGCGCGCGGCACCAGCACGCTGTAGTCGAGGAAGCGCGTGGCGCCATCCGGCTTGCGGTGCATCGCGATGCCGATAAACAGGTAGCACGCCACCGCCAGCGCCCCGCCGATCACCCCGATCGCCATCGAGTTGACGATGGCGCGCAGCAGGTTGGGCTGCGCCCAGATGGTGCGAAAGGTGTTGATCGACAGTTCGTCCCAGACAGACACGCCCACGCCCCAGTTGGAGATAAAGGCGCGCAGCACCACGCCGATCAGCGGCACGCCGATGGTCACGGTCAGCCAGAACACCACCACCGCGCCGGCCACCCAGCGCCATTTACCCAGCGGCAGCGCGCGGGCCTGCGAGGCTTTGCCCTTGACGGTGACAAAGCGGTTGGCGGTGCGCATCAGCCGGCGCTGCAGCATCACCAACGGAATAGTGATGCAAATCAGCACCACCGCCACCGCCGCCATCAGATGGTAAGACGGCGTGCCCAGCTTGTTGGTCAACTGGTACAGGTAGGTCGCCAGCACCAGGTTGCCTTCCGGATCGCCCAGCACCAGCATCAGGCCGAACACTTCCAGCCCGAGGAAGAACAGCAGCACCCCGGCGTACAAGATAGACGGCCGCACCATCGGCAGACTGACGGCGGTCATCACCTGCAGCGGCGTGGCGCCGGCGGTGCGCGCCGCTTCTTCAACGTCGGAGCCCACGCTGCGCAGCGCCGAGGAGATGTACAGATACGCGTGGGGCACGTGCGTCAATCCGGCTATCACCACGATGCTGGCCATTGAGTAGATGTTCCACGGCACGAAGCCCAGCAGCGCCTCCGCCCACAGCGAGAAGAAGCCTACCGGCCCCGCCGCCACCACGTAACCGAAACCCAGCACCATCGGCGACACGAAGATCGGCACCAGAATCAGCGGTTCGATGATTCGCCGCCCCGGCAGATCGGTGCGCACCATCAGGAAGGCCAAAATACCGCCGAGCGGGATGGCGATAATCACCAGGCCGAATGCCAGAATAAAACCGCTTTTCAGCGCCTTGTAGAAATCCGGGTCGGTAAAGATGAACTCGAAGGCCTCAAGGCTGAAGACCTTGGAAGGAGAGAAAAACGGTGCCGAGAGGAAGCTTTGAATGATGATAAACGACAGGGGGACATAGATAACCAGCGCGGTTATCAACACCACCAGGCCGCGCGGCAGGCTCTGCCACTTTCTGCGCCATGCTTGCATAAATGCTCCCTATGGTTGTAAACGACGACCAAAGGGCGCGCGCCCGTGCGACAGGCGCGCGTCCGAATGCAGTCCCTGTTATTTCGCCGCGGCGGCGCGCCATTGTTTGATGTAGTCGAGACGCTTGGCCGGCTGCAGATATTCCAGCAGGCTGTCATCGACCGGGATCGGCTTGAGCGCGTTACCCAACAGCTTGGTCATGCCATCGATGTCGTTCTTGCCTTCGATGTCGTTGCGGATCGAGGGGATGTCCGCCTGATTGGCGAGAATATTTTGCCCTTTCTCCGACAGCACGTAGTCGAACCACAGCTTGGCGGCGTTAGGGTTGCCGGCCTCTTTGCTGATGAAGCTCACGCGCGACAGCACCAGGGTGTAGTCTTTCGGATAGACGATGCCGAGCGACGGGTCGCTCTTGGCGCGAGCCTCGGCGTACGAACCGAGGATATTGAAGCCGATCAGGTTTTCACCGGAGGAAACGCGTTCCATCATGGTGCCGGTGGAGGATTGCACCGCCAACCCGCCCTTGGCCACATCGGCCAGCGTTTTGAAGTAGTTAGGATCGGCCTTGAAGTCCTGCACCGACAGCATGAAGCCGACGCCGGATTTTTCGATGTCGTAGGTGGTGACTTTCTTCTTGAATTTGTCCGTCTGGCCGGCGATAAGCTTGGCCAGCGCCGCATGCGAATCCGGCACATCGCCTTGCGGGATCAGGCGTTTGTTATAGATAAACACCACCGGCTCGTAGGTGGTGCCATACACCTTCTCTTGCCATACCGCCCATTTCGGCAGCTGAGCCTGCTCGGGGGAGGCATATTCCTGCGCGTAATCGCCCGCCAGTTTCAAAATGGTGTCCATCGACGAGCTCCACACCACGTCGCCGCTGGTGCCGCCGGCCGCCTGCTCGCTGATAAAGCGGTTATACAGTTCGGTGCTGTTCATGTCGTTGTATTCGACCTTGATGCCCGGATACAACGCCTCAAACCCCTGGATCAACGGCGCCGCCGCCTTGGTGTCGGTGGTCGAGTAAATCACCACCTTGCCTTCTTTCTTCGCGCCGTCGACCAGTTTCTGATAGTCGGCGGGGTAGCCCGCCGGGAAGGCCGCATAGGCGGAAACGGAGCCCAGCAAGGTGATTGCCGCTACGGTCGCGCTGATTTTTTTCATCATCATCATCCATCCCCTGATCACATTTAATAAACCAAAAATTAACATATAGTTAATAACTGTGACGAGGCAACGGCGTTGCTTTGTTATCTTTCGGTTTTGTGAGGTTGGACGTTTTTCAGCCAATAAAAAGCCCGGCAGCGCGGGCTTTACGGCGCTTCCAGTCGCAAACTATTCGGCCAGGCGAGAACGCCGCAGCAGGCGAATTCGCTGTACGATGGCGACCCCCAGCAGGGTCAGGGCAAACCCCGCCAACTGCACCAGCGACAGCGCCTCGCCAAACAGCGCATAAGCCTGCAGCGCTGCCGCCGGCGGCACCAGCAGCATCAGCGCGGTAATGCGAGTCAAATCGCCGTGGCGCACCATCCAGATGAACAGCGCGGTGCCGCCCAGCGACAACACGCCGGCCGACCACAGCAGCGAGAACCACAGCGTCGGCGAATTGTCCCAGGCGCCGGAGCCCATCACGGCCGCCAACGCGCCGGTCACGATCGCCGCGCCGAGGTGCTGAATGGCGCCCGCCGCCCGCAGATCGGCCGCCGCCAGCGAAGACTTCTGCACCATGATGCCGATCGTCAGCGCGACGATGCTGCCAAACCCCATCAGGATCGGCAACAGCGCCATATTGCCGACATCAATGCCGGTCAGCCGGGGAGAAAGCACCAGCGCAACGCCGATAAAGCCGATCGCCAGCCCGGCCCAGGAGCGCAACCCTATCGATTTGCGCAGCACCAACGCGAAAATCAGCGCGGTGAACAGCGGCTGCAAGCCGCCGATCAGCGACATCACCCCGGCCGCCAGGCCGTTCGCTACCGCCCACCAGCTTGCAGCGAGATAAACGCCATTCATCAACATGCCGGTCAGCAGGTGCATCACGAACTGCCGCCCCTTGGGCCAGGCGCAATGCAATGCCAGCAAAGCGAATACCGCGGCGGCGATCAAAA
Source organism: Serratia sp. DFXYC6 (assembly GCF_057196085.1). Classification (NCBI taxonomy): domain Bacteria; kingdom Pseudomonadati; phylum Pseudomonadota; class Gammaproteobacteria; order Enterobacterales; family Yersiniaceae; genus Serratia; species Serratia sp. DFXYC6. The sequence continues at coordinate 159,582 of NZ_JBXUNV010000002.1, forward strand.
AGCGAAAGGTCAGGAAAAGGTTGGGATCGGCATGATCCGCCACCGCCCGCGCGGCAATAAAACCCGTCGACCAAATTAATATCAGGAAAAACGGCGCGATAAATGCCTTTCGCCGATCGCGTTTTTCACGCGGGGTTATTTCCATATCACTACCTGAAAGAATGCGGTTGATGAATGAAGGCATACTAACCAATTTAACACGGGCTTAACAGTGCCGAGCGGACGCCCAAGTTCAGATGGTGCACATAATTACCGGTGAATAATGAAGTTTCAATTTCATATAATTCATCAAGCTTATAATTAATTACGCTACGTTACGACAATGTAAATTAATTGCTACATCGGGTATAAATATTCCCCTCTTGGCGACATTGTCGGGATAATTCCCCTTTGCTAGCCTTTCTGAAGCCATTTAATTAACGGGACTGACTCATGGCCGAAATCACTGATTTTATGAAACTGGATATGCGTATTGGCGAAATTATTTCCGTGGAATATAACGACAAGGCGTTAAAACCCGCCTATAAGCTGCGCATTGATTTCGGCGAGGAAATTGGCATTAAAAACAGCTCGGCACAATTATGCGAAAACTATCAGGAAGATGACCTGCTTGGCAGAAAAGTCATCTCCGTCGTTAATTTCCCCGCCAGGCGGGTTGCCGGATTTAAATCCGAAGTGCTGGTTCTTGCCGCGGTCACCAGGGATCAAGGCACCGTCTTGCTGAAACCCGATTTCGACGTGGAGATCGGCAGCAAGATTTTATAACCGCCCCATCATTCGTGAGGCCACCGAGAAATGCGACAGTTATCTCTGCTTGATGAAGTTAAGAAGGCATACCAGGAACACCGTTCAGCCTTTATCCCCGGCGCTACCATGCAGGCAATCCTGCTGGCGCTGGGCGCGCGGCCGGAAGATTTCGCCAGGCTGCAGCAGGTCAGCGCCAATCTGGCGGATGATCCCACGCTGCCTTTCCGCAAGTCCAGAAACGGCCGCTTCTGTTTCGACTTCGATCGCGCCCGGATTGAGCGGCTGGAGTTCCAGCCTTTCGTGCTCTCGGTCGAGGAAGACTTCATCCGCTACGATTCAGGAAAGGTGCGCCATTTCCGCGGCATCAACGACGATCTGCAGTTGAATACGGCCTTTCAGGCGCTGATGAAATTCAAAGCCTACGTGATCGATGGCGTGGGCGTGACGCCGCGCCCCCGGCTTAATCAGAAGATCAACAAGTTCGTCTGCACCGTATTCAACCTGCGCACCGTCACCACGCCGCAGATGCTGGGCGAACCGGCGCTGGAAGGTGTGCACAGCGACGGCGTCGACCACACCATGACAACCTTCCTCGGCTGCGACAACATGACCGACGACAGCGCCAAGACCTTTATTCACGATATGCGCGAAACCAGCGGGATCAAATTCGATCGGGCCCGTCCGGAATGGATTTTGGGCGAAATACAGCATCGGCATTTCCTCGACACCCTGCTGATTGTCGACCACGAGCGCAAACACAGCCTCTCTCCGGTAAAAGCGCAGGATAAACGTAAGGATTCAACCCGCGATATGCTGATCTTTTTCACCCGCAAACCGGTCGAAGACGGCCACGTCTCTTTCGCGTACGACTCTTTTAAACCGCATATCGAAATCCCGCTGTCGATAGACATGGTGGCGCGTGCGAGCTAACGCGCTGCCGGGCCGGCCGCCATGATCCCTCTGTGCGGCCGGTTCACGCCAGGATAAACAGCGCTGGATTAATCAGGTTTTTGTCGCCGAATTATTATATCCTGCCGGACGAAAATTTTTGCGGGCGCTCGCTGCCCCACGCGCCAGCCCTCTGCAGGCGGGCCGTTTATTTCATGAATACAGGCAGTGCCATACCGTTATGACCAAGAGTTTATCCCCGAAAGACATTATCGCCCTGGGCTTTATGACCTTTGCCCTGTTTGTCGGCGCCGGCAACATCATTTTCCCGCCGCTGGTGGGGCTGCAGTCCGGCGAACATCTGTGGCCGGCCGCCCTCGGGTTTATGGTGACCGCCGTCGCCCTGCCGGTGATCGCCGTGATCGCGTTGGCGCGCGTCGGCGGCAGCATCAGCCTGCTTACCGGCCCCATCGGCCGCACCGCCGGCCTGCTGCTGGCGACCGTCTGCTATCTGGCGCTCGGCCCGCTGTTCGCCACGCCGCGAACCGCCAATGTCTCTTTCGCCCTCGGCATTGCGCCTTTCACCGGCGACGGCGCCCTGCCGCAGTTCATCTACAGCCTGCTGTTCTTTACCCTGGCGATGCTCGTGTCGCTGTATCCCGGCCGCTTGCTCGATAACGTCGGCCATATTCTGGCGCCGCTGAAAATTCTGGCGCTGGCCGCGCTCGGCATCGCCGCCCTGATCTGGCCCGCAGGCGCGCCGCTCTCCGCCGTCGGCAGCTATCAGGCCGCGGCGTTTTCCACCGGCTTCGTGCAGGGTTATCAAACCATGGACACGCTGTCGGCGCTGATGTTCGGTTCGATTATCGTTACCGCCGCCCGCTCGCGCGGCGTCAGCGACAGCGGGTTGCTGCTGCGTTATACGCTGTGGGCCAGCCTGATCGCCGGCGTCGGCCTGACGCTGGTCTATATCTGCATGTTCAAACTCGGCGCCGGCAGCGGCAGCCTGATCGAGAATGGCGCTCAGGATGGCGCGGCAATCCTGCACGCCTATGTACAGCACACCTTCGGCGATCTGGGCAGCGTCTTTATGGCGGTGCTGATGTTCATCGCCTGCCTGGTAACGGCGGTTGGCATGACCTGCGCCTGCGCGGACTTTTTCTCACGCTACCTGCCGCTCTCTTATCGCGCGCTGGTGGTCATCCTCGCCCTCTTCGCCATGCTGGTTTCCAACATGGGGCTGGCCAATCTGATCCGCGTCTCACTGCCGGTGCTGACGGCGATCTACCCGCCCTGCATCGCGCTGGTGTTGCTCAGCTTCAGCCAGAACCGCTGGCGCAGCGCCAGGCGCGTCTTCGCGCCGGTGATCGCCACCAGCCTGGTGTTCGGCCTAGCCGATGGCCTGAAGGCTTCAAGCTTCAGCGGCCTGCTGCCCGCCTGGTTCGATAAGCTGCCGCTGGCCGAGCAGGGTCTGGTCTGGCTGCAGCCTACGCTGTTGGTGCTGTTGCTGGCGGCGGCTTACGACCGGTTGCGCAGCGCCGAAAGCGTCAAGGCCGCGTCGTAATCGCGATTTCCGCCCATAAAAAAAGCCGGTCATGATGACCGGCTTTTTTATCGGCTTGCGCCCGGCGGCTTACTTCAGCAGCGCCTGCGCCTTCGCCACCACGTTGTCCACGGTGAAGCCGAACTCGGCGAACAGCTGCTCCGCCGGCGCCGACTCACCGAAGGTGGTCATGCCCACGATGGCGCCGTTCAGCCCCACGTACTTGTACCAGTAGTCCGCGATACCCGCTTCCACCGCCACGCGCGCCGTTACCGCCGCCGGCAGCACCGACTCGCGGTACGCCGCATCCTGCTTGTCGAACGCGTCGGTCGACGGCATCGACACCACGCGCACCTTGCGGCCCGCCGCGGTCAGTTTGTCCGCCGCCTCCACCGTGATGCCCACTTCGGAGCCGGTGGCGATCAGGATGACGTCCGGCGTACCCGCGCAGTCTTTCAGCACGTAGCCGCCGCGGTACACGTTCGCCAACTGCTCTGCGGTGCGCGGCTGCTGGGTCAGGTTCTGGCGCGAGAACACCAGGGTGGTCGGGCCGTCGTTGCGCTCGATGCCGTACTGCCACGCCACCGCCGATTCCACCTGGTCGCACGGGCGCCAGGTGCTCATGTTCGGGGTCACGCGCAGGCTCGCCAGCTGCTCCACCGGCTGGTGGGTCGGGCCGTCTTCGCCCAGACCGATGGAGTCGTGGGTGTAGACGAACACGTTGCGCAGCTTCATCAGCGCCGCCATGCGCACCGCGTTGCGGGCGTATTCCACGAACATCAGGAAGGTCGCCGAGTACGGCAGGAAACCGCCGTGCAGCGCGATGCCGTTGGTGATGGCGGTCATGCCGAACTCGCGCACGCCGTAATGAATGTAGTTGCCCGCCGGGTCAACGTTCAGCGCTTTCGAGCCGGACCACATGGTCAGGTTGCTCGGCGCCAGGTCGGCGGAGCCGCCCAGGAACTCCGGCAGCACCTTGCCGAACGCTTCCAGCGCGTTCTGCGACGCCTTGCGGCTGGCGATGTTGGCCGGGTTGGCCTGCAGTTTTTCCACGAACGCCTTGGCGTCGGCTTTCCAGTCCGCCGGCAGCTCGCCGTTCATGCGGCGCTTGAACTCGGCGGCCAGTTCCGGGAAGGCCCGGGCGTAGGCGGCGAACTTGTCGTTCCAGGCCGCTTCTTTGGCCTGACCGGCTTCTTTGGCGTCCCACTGGGCGTAGATGTCCTGCGGGATTTCAAAGGCGGCGTATTTCCAGCCCAGCGCTTCGCGGGTGGCGGCCACTTCGGCGGCGCCCAGCGCGGCGCCGTGCACGTCATGGGTGCCGGCCTTGTTCGGCGAACCGAAGCCGATAACGGTCTTGCACATCAGCAGCGACGGCTTGTCGGTCACCTGGCGGGCTTCTTCAATCGCGGCCTTGATGGCGTCCGGGTTGTGGCCGTCGACGTTGCGCACCACGTGCCAGCCGTAGGCTTCGAAGCGCAGGGCGGTGTCGTCGGTGAACCAGCCGTCAACGTGGCCGTCGATGGAGATGCCGTTGTCATCGTAGAAGGCGGTCAGCTTGCCGAGCTTGAGGGTGCCGGCCAGAGAGCAGACTTCGTGCGAGATGCCTTCCATCATGCAGCCGTCGCCCATGAAGGCGTAGGTGTGGTGGTCGACAATGTCATGGCCAGGGCGGTTGAACTGCGCCGCCAGGGTGCGTTCGGCGATGGCGAAGCCGACGGCGTTGGCGATGCCCTGGCCTAGCGGGCCGGTGGTGGTTTCAACGCCCGGAGTGTAGCCGTACTCCGGGTGGCCCGGGGTTTTGGAATGCAGCTGACGGAAGTTTTCCAGCTCGCGCATCGGCAGGTCGTAGCCGGTGAGGTGCAGGAGGCTGTAAATCAACATGGAGCCGTGGCCGTTGGAGAGCACGAAACGGTCGCGGTCAGCCCAGTGCGGGTTAGTCGGGTTGTGGTTGAGGTAGTCACGCCACAGGACTTCGGCGATGTCCGCCATGCCCATAGGGGCCCCCGGGTGGCCGGAATTTGCTTTTTGTACGGCGTCCATGCTGAGTGCGCGGATGGCGTTGGCAAGCTCTTTACGAGAGGACATGTTTTACTCCAGGTCGGATAAAAAAAGCAGTCAAGTTCCCTATTTTCTCAGACTCCACATCACAACGGCAATCCCTAATGCCAAATGAGAGCGAGTTCACCACTTATTAGCACGATTGGACGCTTTTTCGGAATAACACTATTCTCGCTCCGGCTGGCGTACACTAGGCTCTTGCGACACGATTTCCTCCAGGCAAAATGACTCTTTTACCTTGTTACCTTCACAGGAAGATGGCGTTATGAAAATTCGTACCTCTTTGATTGCGTTGGGCATTGCCACCCTGGCAACCGGCTGTCAAAACCTGAATACCGAAACCCTGATGCAGTCCGGCGCGCAGGCGTTCCAGGCGGCGACCCTGAGCAACAACGACGTTAAGGCCCTGAGTGATAAATCCTGCGCCGAGATGGACAGCAAGGCACAAATCGCGCCGGCCGACAGCACCTATGCCAAGCGCCTCAACAAAATCGCTGCGGCACTGGGCGACAACATCAACGGCACCCCGGCCAACTACAAGGTCTACGTGACCAAAGACGTCAACGCCTGGGCGATGGCCAACGGCTGCATTCGCGTCTACAGCGGCCTGATGGACATCATGAACGACAACGAAGTGGAAGGCGTGCTGGGCCACGAAATGGGCCACGTGGCGCTGGGCCACACCCGTAAAGCGATGCAGGTGGCTTACGGCACCGTGGCGCTGCGCACCGCGGCGTCCTCCGCCGGCGGCGTCATCGGCTCGCTGTCGCAGTCGCAGCTGGCGGATATCGGCGAGAAGCTGGTCAGCGCCCAGTTCTCGCAGAAGCAGGAAAGCGAAGCGGATGATTACTCGTTCGATCTGCTGAAAAAACGCGGTATCGATCCGAACGGCCTGGCCACCAGCTTCGAAAAACTGGCCCAAATGGAAGCCGGTCGTCAGAGCAGCATGTTCGACGATCACCCGTCTTCCCAAGCGCGCGCACAGCACATTCGCGATCGCATCGCGGCAGAGAAATAACCACGAGAACGCCCGGCAATCGCCGGGCGTTTTTTTATCGTCTCAATACAGCGTTTTCTGCGGCGGCCCGGCGAAGGTCAGCGGCCCGACCTGCTTCATGTCCACCTCGACCACCGACGGCCCCGGGTAATTGATCGCCTCGGCCAGCACGCCGTTGAACTGCGACGCCGCGTCCACCTTCCAGGCTTTCAACCCCATCGCTTCGGCGATCTGGGTAAAGGCCGGCGTATGCAGCTCGTTGTAATACTGGCGCCCGGCGAAATACTTGTCCTGAATGCCACGCATTACGCCATAACCGCCATCGTTCATGATCAGCAGAGTGATGTTCACCTGTTCCTGCGCCATGGTCGCCAGTTCCCCCAGGCCCAGCGCCAAACCGCCATCGCCCACCAGCCCCACCACCTTGCGCTGCGGGTTGGCAATCGCGGTGCCAATCGCCATCGGCAGCCCCATGCCGATAGCGCCGGCCAGCGAGTGAATGTTGCACAGCGGCGAGATCGCGCGGAACAAACGGCTGCCCCAGACGCTGCCGGAAACGGTGATATCGCGCACCAGCAATCCGTCCTGCGGCAGTGCGGCGTCGATGGCGTCATTGAGTTTGGCGTATTCACCGGACTGCTGGCGCAGCGCGCTCTCCGCCTGCTGCACCGCCCCCGCGATTTCGGCATCCCACTCGGCGTTGACCTTTTCGCCGGGGGCCAACCGCGCCGCCAGCGCCGCCAGCAGCGCCGCGCAGTCGCCGTTGATCTGCTCATCGGCCAGGTAGTTGCGGTTGGCCGCCGCCGGATCGATGTCAATCTGCACCAGCGGGCGCGGCAGCGGCAGCGTCCAGGTACGGGTTTCATTACTGCGCAGGCGCGAACCGGCCACCAGCGTCAGATCGCACTGCGTCAGGATCGCCTCGATGCTCGGTGAGTTATGGAACGCCCGCAGGCTGCGCGGATGGCTGTCCGGCAGAATGCCGCGCCCGTGGGTGCTGGAGATCACCGCCACGCCGGCGTCCGCCAGCTTGCGCACCGCGTCGCCGCAGGCCAAGGCGCCGCCGCCCAACCACAGCAGCGGACGCTTGGCCTGTTTCAGCCGCTGATGCAGCCGTTCCACCGCCGCATCGTCCGCCTTCGGCAGCGGCGCCGGCGCCAACGGTTCGGCCAGCACAGAGCGGGACACCAGGCTGCTTTGAATATCGATCGGGATCTCGACCGCCACCGGGCCGCAGGGCACGGTTTGCGCGTCCAGGATCGCTCGCTGGATCACCGCCACCGCCTGCTCCGGCGAATTGACACGGTAAGCGCGCTTGGAGCAGGCGCGCAGGAAGCCGAGCTGATCGCGGGTTTCATGAATAAAACCGGCGTCGGCGTCCAGATAGGCTTTTTCCACCTGGCCGGTGATATGCAACAGCGGCGTGTTGGCGTTGAGCGCCTCAATCATCGCCCCCACCGCGTTGCCTGCGCCGGCGCCGGTGCTGGTCAACGCCACGCCCAGGCCGGAGAAGCGCCCGTGCGCGTCGGCCATGGTGACCGCCCCCGCTTCGCCGCGCGCCGGCACGAAGCGAATTTTATCGCGCTGCCCCACCGCATCGGCGATCGGCAGATTATGAATCGAAATGATGCCGTACATCGCCGACACCGCGTACTGTTCCAGAGTCCGGGCTATCGCCTCGCCAACCGTGATTTTATCGCTCATCATCTGCCTTCTTAGGGTAATCGTTATTAGGGTTATGCGTAGAGGTGTCGGCCTAGTCGCTCCAGCGGTTCACCTGATGGCTCAGCGCCAGATACACGCTTTTCTGCTGCATGTAGGCCTTGATGCCGTTCAGGCCCTTTTCGCGGCCCAACCCGCTCTCCTTGAAACCGCCGAACGGCGTGGAAATCGAGAACGTTTTGTAGGTATTGACCCAGACGGTGCCGGTTTCCAGCCGCTCCGCCAGCGCCATCGTGCGAGGGAAGTCGCGGCTCCAGATGCCGGCCGCCAGGCCATACACCGAGTCGTTGGCCTGTTCGATCAGCTGTTGCTCGTCGTCGAACGGCAGCGCCACCAGCACCGGGCCGAAGATCTCTTCCTGGCAAACGCGGGCGTCGTTGTTCAAGCCTTCAATAATGGTCGGCAGGTAATAGCTGCCGCTCGCCAGTTGCGGATCGGCCGGCGCTTCGCCGCCGATGACCACCCGGCCGCCCTCCTGCCGCGCCAGCGCCACGTAGTCCGCCACGCTTTGCCGATGTTTGGCGCTGATCAGCGGGCCAAGATGCACGCCCGGCACCAGCGGGTTGCCGATACGCAGCCCCGCCGTCAGTTCGGTCAAGCGCGCCAGCAGCGGCTGATACAGCGAACGGTGTACGAACAGGCGCGAGCCGGCGATGCACGCCTGGCCGGCGGAGCTGAAAATGCCGTAGCAGATGCCGCGCGCCGCCTGTTCCAGATCGGCGTCCTCCAGCACGATGGTCGGCGATTTGCCCCCCAGCTCCAGCGAGGTGGGGATCAGCTTATCGGCGGCGATATGCGCCAAATGGCGCCCGGTGCTGGTCCCGCCGGTAAAGGAAATCTTCTTCACCAGCGGATGGCGCGCCAACGCCTCGCCGATCACCGAACCTTTGCCCGGCAACACGCTGAGCAGCCCGGCCGGCAGTCCCGCCTGTTCGAACAGCTCGGCCAGCTTCAGCGCCATCAGCGGCGTGGCTTCGGCCGGTTTGAGCACCACCGCGTTGCCCGCCGCCAGCGCCGGCGCCACCTTCTGCATTTCGCTGGCGATCGGTGAGTTCCACGGCGTAATGGCGGCGATCACTCCCATCGGTTGATACTGGCTGAGGGTCATCACCTCGGCGCTGCGCGGGGTCGGCAGCTCGCCTTCCAACACCTCGCAGGCGGCGGCGAAATAGCGCGCGGTCGCCGCCGCGCTGGCCACCAGGCCGCGGGTTTCCGCCAGCGGTTTGCCGTTGTCGCGAGTCTGTAGCTCGGCCAGCTGTTCCTGCTGCGCCAGGATCAGGTTGCTGACGCGGTAGAGAATCGAGGCGCGTTGGTGCGGCACCAGTCCGCGCCACTCGGGCGCGCGCCAGGCGCGTTCCGCCGCTTCCACCGCCTCGTTCACGTCCTCGACGTTAGCGGCGCGCAGCCGCGCGTTGACGCTGCCATCGGCCGGGAATACCGAAGCCATCTCTTCGCCACGCCCTTCACGCCAGCGCCCGGCGACAAAAATATTCAATCGTTCCATGCTCCGCTCCTGCCGTTCAGGCAATAAAACCGCCGTCCACCAGACGGCGGCAGGCTTGTACCGCGCTCAGCGCCGCCAGGGTTGATGTTTTGGGATTGCTCGCCAGCGGGTTACCGCTCAGCTCAATGTGAAACTCGCCAAAGTCGCCGCACACCTGCAGGCGATGGGTATTGCGCCGGGTGGCGGGATCGACCTGCAGGCGCACCCGGGTGGCGTCCATCCCCAGACCGTTGAGCGCAATAGTGGCCGCCACGTTGGCATTGGCCGGGAACAAACGCGCCGCTTCGCGCGCCGAGCCTTCAAAAAATACCTGCGCCTCGCGCACCGCATCGAGGTCGATCAGTTGCTCCGCCGGGCTGCCGCGCCAGCTGGCCGGGCTCTTGCTGGCCTGATAGGTCACGCTCTCCAACCCGCCTTCACGCGCCGACGCCAGCCCGTCCATCCCCGCCACCGCGCCGGACAGCACGATCAGTTGCCCGTGATGGCTGCGGCAAACCTGCTGCAGCCGCTGTTGCAATGCGGCGTCCGCCAGCGCGCCGGTCGAGATCACCGCCAGCGGCCAACCGCGCTGCAGCACCGCCTCGCCAAACTCCGCCACCGCCTGCTGGCTGGCGCACTCCAGCACCAGATCCGGCCGCTGCGAACACTGCTCGGGATGGGTCAGCGCCTGCACCCGCCCGCCAAAGGCCTCGGCGATCGCCGCATGATGAGCTGCGCGCGCCAGGATCCAGCCGACCTTCACGCCTTCCGGCAAACGGGCGATCACTTCCTTCGCCATCGCACCGTAGCCAATCATCATGATCTTCTTCATCTTTTTCGGCCCCTGCTACACATGGCGGTTAAAGCCGCCGGAAACGTCCAGCGCCGCGCCGGTGGTAAAGGAAGCCAGCGGCGAAGCGAGGAACAGCAGCGCCTGCGCCGGCTCCTGTGGTTTGCCGAGGCGCTTCATCGGGATGCCGCGCCGTTCGGCGATCGCCGCCGTCCACTGCTCCCAGCTTTGATCTTTATCGCTGCGCTCTTCGAAACGGCGGCGCCATTGGCCCGACTCCACCATCCCCAACAGGATCGAGTTAACGCGAATGCCTTTGTCCACCAGCTCTTTCGACAGCGTCAGCGTCATGTTGAGCAGCGCGGCACGCGCCGCCGAGGTGGCGATCATGTGTTCTTCCGGCTGCAGCGCCAGCAGCGAGTTCACGCAAGTGATCGACGCGATCGCCGAACGCTCCAGCGCCGGTAAAAACGCCTGCACCGGGTTAATCACGCCGAACAGCTTCAGCTCGGCTTCATGCAGCCAGGCTTCGCGCGGCGTCTGGTCAAAATGCGCGACGAAGCCCTGGCCGGCGTTGTTGATCAGCAGATCCACGCCGCCGAAATGCGCCGTCACCTGGGCGGCGAACTGCGCCACCTGCTGCGCGTCCAACACGTCACAGCGCAGCGCCAGGATCTCCGCCTGCGGGAAGTCCGCGCGCAGGCTGGCCTCCGCGCCGGCCAGTTTGTCCGGATCGCGGCCGCAGAACGCCACTTTCGCCCCTTCGGCCAGCAGCAGCTTCAGGGTTTCGAAACCGATGCCCGACGAGCCGCCGGTCACCACCGCCACCCGATCCTCAAGCTGAAAATTCATCGTTGGATTGCTCCCGTAAAGTCCCGCAGATAGCGGTTGAAACACGCCGGCGCATCGAGGTAGCTGGCATGACCGGCGGCGGCGATCAGACGCAGCGCCGCGTCCTGTTCACCCGCCAGCTCGGCCGCCTTCTCCGGTGGCGTAATGCGATCCTGTTCGCCGCACCACACCTCCAGCGGGCCGCGATAGCGCGCCAGATAGCGGCCGATATCATCGTTGGCCAGCATCCAGGCGGCACTCAGAAAACCGTCGGGATCGAGCTGCTGCATGCCGTTGCGCACCCAGGCGATATCCTGCGGATCCGCCCCTTCACGCAGCAAGGCCGCCGCCCGCTGCTCGCCGTAGCCCACCGGCCCCAACGTCTCTATCATCTGCTGGCGCTGGCCGTACACCTGCCGACGCTTTTCCTCCGGCGCCGTGGCATAGCCCTGCGCCGGATCCGCCAACACCAGCCCGCACAGCCCATCCGGATAGCCGGCGGCATAGGCGCTGCCGATCAGCGCCCCCAGCGAATGGCCGACGATCAGCGGCTGCACCAGCTGCAGCTCATCAATCAGCGCCGCCAACGCCACCGCATAACCGGCGGCATCGGCCTGCGGATCCGCCAACGGCAGGCTGCCGCCGTAGCCCGGCGCGTCCCATGCCAACAGACGGTGACCGTCCGTCAGGCCGTTATCGTTGAACTGCTTGATCCACGAGGCGGATCCGGAGCTGATGCCATGCAGCAACACCACCGGCCGCCCCTGCCCGGCCTCGCGCCAGCTCAGGGTGTACGCCCCGCAGCGCGCCCGTTGGCGTTGCGCCAGGCCGTTCATCAGTTGCGCTTCACTTTGGACAGCGGGTGATCCGCCGGATAGGTCGGAATCTCCGGCTTGGCGGTGCCGAGCATCACGCACATCAGCGCCTCTTCCTCGCCGTGGTTGAACAGGCCGCGATACACCCCCGCCGGCACCGAGATCAGATCGCGCTCTTTCAGCCTGGTTTCGTAATACTCTTCGCCATCCTGAATCATCAGCGTGATGCTGCCTTTCAGCATGAAGAACACTTCTTCCACGTCATCATGCAGGTGCAGCGGGCCCTCGCACTTCGAAGGCAGCACCATGGTGGAGAAGGTGAAGTTGCCTGCCGGAATGGTGTTGGCATCGCTGGCCACGCCGGTGGCGCCGGTGCCGATGTAGCGCATCTGCGCGCGGCGGTATTTCGGGTCGAAGTCGGCCTGGAATTTCAGCGCGTTCCAGTCATATTTGCGGCCCTCGAAACGGGCGATGCGCGACTCCACCCAGTTTTCCATCGACAGATCCTGCGGCTTGACGCCGGCTTTGTTCTCAACCTGAGACATGTTGTCACTCCTCTGTTGAATCGATTGATTAATCAGTACTTTCTCAGCAACGGCAGCAGAATGAGGCAGCCGACGAAAGCCATCACCACCAGGAACAGCAGGCCGTTATCCATATTGCCGGTGGCGGCGATCAGCGCCCCCATCAGCACCGGCGCCAGCGCACCGGCAAAATTGCCCAATCCGTTGAAAATGCCGCCGGCGGTGGCGCTCACCTTGCTGCTGGTGGCCTTCGCCAACAGCGCGAAAATATTCGGCGCGCCGGCGCCCCACATAAAGGTGCTGAAGGCCATGGCGGCGATCACGCTGTAGGTGCCCTGCAGGTGCAACACCACCGCCAGACCGAGGCCGGCGCCGCACAGCGACAGGAAGCAGGCCAGCGCGCGGCGATCCAGCTTGTCCGACAGCCAGGCGCCCAGCACTTCGCCGAGCAGCATGGCGATGAACGGCAGCGAAGAGAGGTAACCGGCATGTTCCAGATGAATGCCTTTGCCCTTGATCAGATAGCTCGGCAGCCAGCCGTTCATGCCCCACAGGTAGGTCAGGAAGGCGATGTTGAACAGGCAAATCATCCAGAAATGCGGGCTGCGCAGCAGCTCGCGGCGGTGCTGTCTGCGTTCGGACACCGCCGGTTTGGCCGCCGCCGCCGGACGCGCGACGTTCAGGTGGCGCATGCCGAACAGCACCAGCAACATCACCGGCAGCGTCAGAAACGCCATAAAGAAGAAGGTGGCCTGCCAGTCGAAGGTATTGAGGATGTACAGGGTGACCGGGAAGCCGAGCGCGGCACCCAGCGGCGTGCCGAGCAACCACAGCATGGTGGCGCGCGCCTGCAGCTGCGGCGGGAAAGCCTGACGAATAATGGCGTAGGCCATCGGCAGCAGCGGCCCTTCGGCGATGCCGAGCAGAATGCGCAGCGTCATCATGGCGTGATAGGAACGCACCAGCCCCATCAACACCATCAGCACGCCCCACACCACCATCATGCCAATCAATACCTTGACCGGATTAAGCCGATCGCCGATGCCGCTGAGCAGCATGGAGGAAATGCCGTAGGAGAACAGAAACGCGCTCATCAGCAAGCCCAGCCGCGCCGGGTCAAAACCGATGCCCAACGCCTGCTGAAACTCGGCGTCGGAAAACAGCGCCGCGATGCTGATCTTGTCGAAAAACGCCAGCAGCACGCAGGCAAACAGCGCGATCGGCACCGACCAGCGCACCCGCTGCTGCGGATTTTCGGCAACGGTTTCCCCCGCCCGTCCAGCGCGGGCGTCAATGTCTTGCGTAGTCATAAAACGCTCCCGAGGTTCGGGCGTTATTTCAACGCCATCAAAGAAAACTCCGCATCCGCCAGTTGCTGCGGATCCAGCACCCGGCCACTCGCCAACCAACGCTTGCCGAGCTTGATGGTGCGCGCGTCGTTGAACGCCACCATCTGCACCAGCTGCCGATCGGCGTTCAGCGTGAAGAACACCTGCGACTGCGGCGTGCGGCGCACCACATGGTGCACGCCGCCGCTCGGCACGCCGAGGATCTGGATATTGACGTCGTATTGATCCGACCACAGCCAGGCCACGTCGTCATACGGAGCGGCGAAGGCGTCGAGCATCGCGCAGGCGGTGCTGATGGCCTGATTTTGCGCGTAGGCCCAGGACTGCAGGCACAGACCAAGCGTCGGGTGGCGCGCCACATCGCCGGCGGCGAAGATCGCCGGATGGCTGGTGCGCCCCTGGCCGTCGACCACGATGCCGAACTCGATCGCCAGCCCGGCGCTGCGCGCCAGTTCGAGATTCAGCTCGACGCCGATCCCCACCACTACCAGATCGAAGGCTTGCGGATCGCTGACTTCGCTGCCGATCCAGGCGGCGCCGTCGCGATCTTCCAGCGAGATCTCGCCGCAGCCGCACAGCACCGTGACGCCCTGCCGGCGATGCAGTTCGAGCAACGCCTGTGAGACATCGGCGCCGACGCTGCGCATGCACAGCGCAGGCTGGCGTTCAAACACCGTCACCTCGGCGCCGAGACGCCGCGCGGAAGCGGCGATCTCCAGCCCGATCCAACCGCCGCCGACGATAGCCAGGCGACGGCAGCCCTGCAGCCCCTGCCGCAACCGGGCCGCATCGTCCCAGGAACGCAGCGTCATCACGCGCGGGTGCTGCGCCCAGGCAGCGCTCGGCAAACGCGGCCGCCCGCCGGTGGCGATCAGCAACTGCTCGAACTGCAGCCGCTGCCCGTCGCTGAGCGTAACGATTTGCTGTTCAGCGTCGATGGACTCGGCGCGCAGCGGGCGGCGCCAGTCGATATTCAGCTCCGCCACCGTCTGTTCGCTGAACAGCCGGCTGAGGGGCGCCGCGGCATCCAGCAGCGCCGCTTTCGACAGCGGCGGCCGCTCGTAAAAATCGTAGGGTTCGTCGCTGACAACCGTCAGCCGGCCGCTGTAACCCCGGTCGCGCAGCGTCTTGGCCGCCCAACCGCCGGCCTGGCCGCCGCCGACGATGACGATGCCCGCCTGCTCCGGCCGGTTCATAACGCCTCCGCCTTTTTATGCTGGCGGCGCGTGTCGTGATCGATGCCGCCCTCTACTGCCCATTCGGTGAAGGAGACCAGCGAATGTTCCAGCTCGCGCGGCTGCCAGTTTTCCGTCAGATAATCGTCGTTGGTGTAGTACTCGAACGCGCCGCCGGTCGGGCTGTTGACGTACCAGAAATAGGCCGAGGAGATCGGGTGACGGCCGGGGCCGATAAAGGTGCTCCACTGCTCTTTGTTCATGGCAATGCCGCCGCCGATCACTTCGTGGATATCGCGCACGGTGAACGCCACGTGGTTCAGGCCGCGTGGGCGGTTCGGCAGCTTCAGCAGGAACAGGTTATGGTGGCCGCCGCGCGCCTGGGTGCGCAGGAAGACGGCGCGATCGATATAGCGATCGGAAACCTGGAAATCCAACAGCTCGCGGTAGAAACGCTCGGTCGCCGCCAGATCTTCAACGAAGAACACCACGTGGCCAATGTTGATCGGCTGCGCCTGCGAATAGACCGGGCTGGGTTGATCGATGCGGCGCACGTCGCCCCATTGGTTGATCGGCGTGACCGGCACCTCGACCGCCTGCTGGCGGCTGACGACGAAGCGCAGCGTCATGCCGTTGGGATCGAGGCACTCCAGCTCTTCTCCCACCTGGCGGAAGCCGGGCATCAGCGCCAAACGCGGCTGCAGGCGCGCCAGATCGGCGGGCGAGGCCACGCCCCAGGTCATGCGGCGCAGGGTGGAACCGCCTTCAAACGCCGCAGGCAGCGCCGCGCTTTGCAGCGGATGCAGGACAACCCGCGCCCCGCTCAGGGTAGTGAATTCGCGCTGCGCTTCGCCCCAATGTTGCGTGGCGGGCTGCAGGCCGAAGTCTTGCATGAATTTTTCGCAGGTTGGCAGATCTTCGACGCCAAATTCCAGTTTTTCGATTCCGATTACGCTCATTGTTCAGCCTCACGTTCTCGCTGCATACGGTTTTCAGGCATGAGTGAACCCCGGCCCCTGTTTGCTACGGGCCTTGTCCCTGCCTGAGTAAAAGAGTCGGTCCTGTCGGTTAGCCGACGTTGGCCTGCGGCGGCGCGCCGAGGAAGCCGGAAATTTTCTCCGCCGCGTCGCGCACTTCCATGCGCAGCCGCTCGCGATCCGCTTTCGGGATCTCATCGGACGGCACCATGATGCTGACCACCGCCTCGACCCGCTGCTCGCGGTTGAAGATCGGGTAGACGATCGAGGAGATGCCGTGGCGGAAGAACGATTCGCCGATCACATAGCCGCGCGCCTTGTCTTGCTGCACCATCTGCCACAGCGTTTCGCGATCCGCCGGGGTGCCCGGCGCATTGCCCGGCAGCTGCGCGTCTGGATACAGTTGTTCGAACTCGCTGCGAGTCGCGCTGGTCAACAACATGCGGCCGAGCGAGGTTTGGTGCACCGGCAAGCGGGTGCCGACGCTGACCTGATTGATCTGCGAACCGGCGGCGCTGACGCGGGCGATATAGATCACGTCACGCCCGTCGCGGATCGCCAGATGGCTGCTGCACTGGCTGCGATCGCGCAACTGCTCGATCACCGGCTGGCCGGCCTGCGCCACGTCCAGCGACGCGATATATTCGAAGCCGAGACGCAGCACCTTGATGCCGAGCGCAAAGGTGTTGGTGCGCGGATTGCGCTCCAGAAAGCCCAGGTGTTCGAGCGTCTGCACCACGCGATAAGCGGTGGCCTTCGGCATATCGACCAGGCGATGCAACTCGGCGAAGGTCATCTCCTTATGCTGCTCGCCAAACGCCAGCAGCAACTGCAACCCGCGATCCAGCCCCGGGATCAGATATTTACATGCTTGCTCGTCCGCCATCTCTCGCTCCTGCGCTGTGCGCCTGCCCTGCGGGCCGTCAGTTGAATACGAAGCCGCCGTTGACCGGCAGCAGTTGACCGGTGACGAAATCCGCCAGCGGCGACAGCAGATAAAGCACCGTACCGTTCACATCGTCCGGGTGCTGCGCCCCGGCCAACGCGCGCCCCTGCTCGTACAGCTGGTGGCGCTCGGCGGGGACATACTCGGTAGCTTCCACCCGCGTCAGGCCCGGCGCGATGGCGTTGACGCAGATCCCCTGCGGGCCCAGCTCACGCGCCATCGATCGGGTCATCGCGATCAGCGCGCCTTTGCTGGCAACATAGGCCATCAGGCGCGGCGCGCCCCACAGCGCGGTGTCCGACGCCACGTTGACGATCTTGGCGTGCGGGTTGCGCGCCAGCAGCGGCACCGCCGCCTGGCTCACCAGCCAGGTGCCGCGCACGTTGACCTGCATCACCCGATCCCACAGTTCGATATCGTATTCCATCATGGTTTTACCGCCGACGCCGGTCGCCAGCGCCGCGTTGTTCACCAGGCCGTCGATCCCGCCGCCGGCGGCGATCTTCTCGAACGCCGAACGGATCGAATCCGGTGACGCCAGATCGATGGTTTGCGTTTCCACCTGAGCACCCTGCTCGCGCAGCGCGGCACCGCTCGCCACCAGCTCATCCGCCAAAATGTCGCACATCACCACCTGCGCGCCGGCAGCGGCGATGGCGGCGGCGAAGCTGTAGCCCAGGCCGCGCGCCGCGCCGGTGACCACGATGCGTTTACCGTTCAGCAGGCCGTTCACTGCGCCGCCTCCCGCTCGCGCAGCGTCGCCAGCTGTTTTTGCGCCTCTTTCTGCATCAGGCGGCGCAGGCGAGAAAGACCGACGTCGTGCTGGTACAGATATTCGCGGCCGCGGGCGTTAGGCGCCATGTTCTCAAGCACGATGCGATCCTGCTCGAGCACGTCCCAATGCAACGATTCCAGACGATTGCGGTACATGAAGCGCCACATGTCGCGCTGCCAGTCCTTGACCTTACGAATGCGCCAGAAGAATACCCGGCAGTGATCCTTGTCCTCCGGCACCACCATGCCGATGATCCAGAAGTGACCGCCCGGCCCGAAGCGCTTCTTGTACGGGATCGACAGGCGCATCCAATACGCGCCGCTGTTGCCGAATTCCACCCAGTCGAAGTTGACGCCGATCTGGCCGTTTTTCTTGAAGATGAAGCCGCTGTCGGTCGGCTCCAGCGCCATGTCCGCCTTGCGATCCCCTTCCGCCATCGAGTGTGAAGAGGAGTGCAGGTAGGTGCCGTGCATCGGATCCATCACGTTTTCCAGGGCGTACTGGTAGTTGCAGTTCCAGCTGGCGGTGCACAGAAAATGACTGTACGACGCTTTGTCCGCCAGCTCTTGCGGGAAAGTCAGCTCCGCCGGCGTTTCATCCGCCGTCACGCCGAAATAGAGGAACACCGCGCCATAGGCTTCTTTGGCCGGGTAAGATCGCAGGCATTTTTGCCCCACCAGCGGGCAGCGATCCACCGCCGGCACGTCTTTCACCGTCCCGTCGCCGCCGACTTCCACCCCGTGATACCAACAGGCGATGCGATCGCCGAGGTTCCACCCCATGGAAAGCCGCGCGCCACGGTGCGGGCAGCGGTCTTCCAGCGCGTGGATCTGGCCTTCAGCGTCGCGCCACACCACGATTTGCTGCTCCAGGCGGGTGATACCGACCGGGTTGTTGCCCACTTCCCAGCTGGCCAGCACCGGATACCACATGCCGCGCAGCCCCTGGTCAAGATAGTCCTGCAAGCTCTGTTCGGAGGATGTTGTGTTTGCTGTCATTGTCTTCTCCCGGGTGTCGCTCAGAAACCGTTAACGTGAAGGAATTCGCGGAACGTCGCCTCATTCCACGGCTGGCCGCTGCGATCGAACAGACGACGCTGATTCAACGCGCTGACGATCTGCTCCAGCTCTTCCGCCCCCTGATCGAAGATCGTTTCCAGCGCCGCCACCAGGGCAGTTTCGAAGCCGTCCGGCACCCGGGCGCGGTTTTGCCAGATGACATTGCGGAACTGGCCCGGCTGATGGATTTGACCGTTGCCGCCTTCGCGGGTCGGCGTCACCTGTTGGGTGTCCGGCAGCCAGGGATTGAAATCGGTGATGTGCTGCATGATTACTCCTCCGCGATAAAGGTGATCTGGATTTGGTTGTCGACCACCCGGGTGGGATAGGTTTGCAGATCGCGGCCGCCCGGCTCGCGCAGGCACTGGCCGGTACGCACGTCAAACAGCGCTTCGTGCAGCGGGCACTCAACCTTGCCGTCGTCTACAAACCCCTGGCTGAGCAAGGCATAAGCATGCGGGCAGACGTCTTCCAGCGCGTAGTAGTTACCGTCGAGCAGGTACACCCCGATCTCCTTTCCTTCCACATTGCCGGAGAAAGGAAAATCTTCTTTCACCTGAGACACTTCGCACACATTCTTCCAGCTCATTGCTTTTATCCTCTATCTGATTGTTTCATATATGAAACTCAGTTTCTTATTTAATACAGCCACTATAAGTCTGGCGAAACTTTCGTCAAGCGAGCGGAACGGCAAATGTTAATGAAAGGTTGTTTAAAAATGACAAATGCGGGAAAGATCACGAAATCATGCACCGATATGAAAAACCTATGTCAGTTGTGCGCTCCCTCGCTAATTTATGGCAAAAAATGCGTTGATCCCGGCGGCGCATTGCGCGTAAAAGTGTTTTTTCGCTGTCTTTTACACCCTATTTGATAACAATAAATTTACATCAATCAGCCCCATCCCCGCGTTTGCGCCAAATGGCATCCCCGGGTGAGTTTACTGCTGCCTGAATTCGTCAACCGCTCGCACTGAGGAACGCGCCGTGCAACAACGTCAACGCTGGTTTGGGGTGATCGCCCTGCTGTTTCTGATCGTTATCGCCTATGCGGATCGAGTTAATATCGCCGTGATGTTGGTCAATCCCGACTTCCTGCAACACTTTCAACTCGGCGGTGACCGCGCTCACCAGGGCACGCTGATGACAGTGTTTTTACTCGGTTACGGCCTCTCCGCCATGTTGCTCACGCCGTTTCTGGAAACGCTGATGGGTTACCGCCGCGCGCTGACGCTGAGTGTGGTGCTGTGGGCGCTGCTCACCGCCGCCTCGCCGCTGGCGGGATCGCTGCTGTTGCTGTGCGTGGTGCGCGCGCTGCTTGGCGTCAGCGAAGGGCCGCTGTTCTCGCTGAAAACCATGTACATCAGCGATCATTTCGCCGCCGACGAGCGCGGCAAGCCCAACGCGGTCAGCGCGCTGGGCGTCTCGTTGGGGCTGGTGATCGGCTTTCCGCTGGTGAGTTTTCTGATGGCGCACTTCGGCTGGGCGATGTCGTTTCACCTGCTGGCGCTGCTCAACCTGCTGTTGGGCCTGATGCTGGTGCGGCTGTTCGTTCATCCGCTCGCCTTATCTTCATCTTCACGCCCCGCCGATCCGCTACCGGTGCTAAGCCGCGTCTGGCACACCTTTGCGCTGGCCTGGCGCACGCCGATGCTCGGCTGGATCCTGCTGATCGAGATCGCCACGCTCAGTTACCTGTGGGGCTCCAGCGCCTGGCTGCCGGCTTACCTGACCGATGAAAAGGGGTTCTCCATCAAGCAAATGGGCTGGATGGCCGCGCTGCCTTTCATCGTCAGCATCGCCTCCAAATACCTCGGCGGCGCGTTGCTCGATCGCATCCGTCCTTATCAGGCGCCGCTGATCTTCGTCTTTGGCGGCGCGGCGACCGCACTGTGCATCTATGGCGTAATGAACAGCCATCAGCTTGGCTGGATCGCCTTCTTCCTGCTGTCGGCCAATGCCTGTTGGGGCGCGCAGGGCGCGGCGATCCCCACGCTGCTGCAGCATTATGCGCGGCCGGAGGCGGTCGGCAGCGCCTATGGGCTGATTAACGGCATCGGTAATCTATTCTCGGCGTTCGTGCCGATGGCGATGGGCATGGTGATGGCCAGCCAGGGCAAGGTGTCCTCGGGCTTTGCGGTGCTGATTGCCTCACAGCTGCTGACGCTGCTGGCGGGCGGGGCGCTGTTTAGCCGTATGTTGCTGGCGCGGCAGGTGAAGCGGGCATAACCCCGTTCCCCTCTCCTCCGTAGCGGAAAACCGAATGCTTTAAGTGGGTGCTCAGGGATCTGGACGCCAACAACCAGCAGACGGGGGCATCCCCCGTCGCCGGGTTGCCTTACCGTTCGGATTCGTAAGCCAAAATGGCCGCAACCTCCGTTGTGCCCGATCGGATACGCAGCTCGCACAGCGTGCTACGCGTTATCCATGCCAGTGATATTACCGTGACACAAATAACCACCAATTTTAACAGGCTCCGTTTATTCGGCATCATGCCTTCTTCTCCTTGCCTCGCGGCGGGTAAGAGGCTAACTTAACGTTGCTGGCGTTAGAGTAGGCCTCGGGTTGATGAATATCGACTCGGGGCTTTTCTCTTTGTACCTTTCACGCAGGCTCCAGATACAAAGATCCAGAGCACCCGCGCGCAGTATATTCATCCTCTCCGTTGTCGCGGTTCCTTTTTACTGGCTCAGTTTCATTTCTGCGCAGGCTTGCGCAAAGGCGTTGCAACAGACTGAAAATCGCCGCGCGGATGGCGACAAACGAAATAAAAAAAAGCGGCCCCAATTCGATGGGAGCCGCTTTTTCAGCGAGGCGTGGCCTGGCGTCAGGCGTGTTTCTTGGCCGCCTGCAGGTACAGCATCTCCAGACCCAACGTCGCCGCAGCCAGCGCAGTGATCTCGGACTGGTCATAAGCCGGCGCCACTTCCACTACGTCCATGCCGACGATGTTCAGCGACTGCATGCCGCGCACCAGTTTCAGCGCGCGATCGGAGGTCAGCCCGCCGATCACCGGCGTGCCGGTGCCCGGTGCGAACGCCGGATCCAGACAGTCGATGTCGAAGGTCAGGTATACCGGCATATCGCCGACGATGCCTTTGATCTGCGTCAGCAGGTCGTCCACGCTGCGATCGTTCACCTGCGCGGCGTCCAGTACGGTAAAGCCGTTGTCATGATCGAACTCGGTGCGAATGCCGATCTGCACCGAGTGATGCGGATCGATCAGGCCTTCGTTCGGCGCATGATAGAACATGGTGCCGTGGTCGAACTTGCTGCCGTTGGCGTAGGTATCGGTATGGGCATCGAAGTGCACCAGCGCCAGCTTGCCGAAATGCTTGGCGTGCGCGCGCAGCAGCGGCAGAGTGACGAAGTGGTCGCCGCCGAACGAGAGCATGCGCTTACCGGCCTTCAGCAGTTTCTCCGCGTGCGCCTGCAGCTTGTCGCTCATGTCCTGCGCATCGCCGAAGTTGAACACGATGTCGCCGCAGTCAACCACATTCAGGCGATCGCGCAGATCGAAGCTCCACGGCCAACGATTGCCTTCCCAGGCCAGGTTGGTGGACACCTGACGGATGGCCGCCGGGCCATGACGGCCGCCGGCGCGGCCGGAGGTCGCCATGTCAAACGGAATGCCGGTGATGACCCACTCTGCATCGCTGTCGTAAGGCATGAAGTTCAGCGGAAAGCGCAGGAAACCAAAGGCGTTGGACACTAATGAATTATCGGACTGATGGCCTAAGGTGCTCATAGTAAACCCTCGTAGTTCAACAAGTTGCCGGGCGCAGACGCCGGGCCGTTACAAAAAAAAATCCCTCCCGCGTCGTTAGCCCGACGAGAAAGGGATTTATTCGATGTGTGTTTCGGTGCTACCGATACGGCAGATTATGGCTGCATTTTGTTCGTGCTTCAAGGGGGTATGATGCGCGCAGGTTGCGCGGCCATATCAATCATATTTTCCCCGGCTGATGAGGAAAATGGTGCCCTGACTCTACCCATAAATTAAGGCGAATAAGCATCATTCACCTGAAGAAGTCAGAAATAAGCTCGTGGGAACTCGCTCCGTTGCCGCCGCGCTGCGGCGCTGCGGCGCTGCGGCGCTGCGGCGCGAATTATTTTGGGTAGTTTT
Source organism: Serratia sp. DFXYC6 (assembly GCF_057196085.1). Classification (NCBI taxonomy): domain Bacteria; kingdom Pseudomonadati; phylum Pseudomonadota; class Gammaproteobacteria; order Enterobacterales; family Yersiniaceae; genus Serratia; species Serratia sp. DFXYC6. Next base: position 182,385 of record NZ_JBXUNV010000002.1, read on the forward strand.
ACTTTGCTATCAATAGCATCAGCCCGACAGTTTTTACGCCATCGGGCCGGGTAATTCAATAGTAATACAAGTCAACTTGGGTCGTCAGGTTGGCCGTACCGGGTGTCACTTTATCGCTCAGAGCAACATATCGTGCATATAACCAGAACTCCACTTCTGGCTTTTCTTTTGAATAATCACTAAACGATAAAATACCATTTGGCGAAATATAAGAAGGCTCCCCATTAACATGGGTTCCCTGATTTATCCCGACAGCCACTCCTGTCGCTGTAGAACTTTCATCCAGGGCAAAAAGCTGCCAATCTTCTGGCGGTGCGGTACCAGCTAAACGCAATGAAACATTTACTCTAACCAAATCTTCATCAATTATTTTTGAACAATCTGTCGCCTTTATTTTAAATGCCACAGGAGAACTGGCATCTCCTTTTTTTAACAGTTGACTACGGTTAATATTCCCCAAAGGTACAATCATATTTTTGCTATCCGCACTCAGATCACAAGTGAACTGAATAAATTTCGCTTTAGTTCTAATCGCACCATCCGTCGCCTGTGCAGAAAACACGCCCCCGCCTAGACAGAACAATACCCCTTGAAGTGCTCTTTTGATTTTTCTATTCATTAAACATTCCTTAATCTTTATATAAGCACGCTATTATCGGTTCAATTATACAGAATGGAAAATTGTATATTCCCGGTAGCCTGCCCCAAGGCAATAGGCTTATCCATATCAACTTTAACCACCTCTATTATAAACATAATATCATTTTTGCTACCGGCGCCGGTCATCAAATTATAAGGTTTGGTATCACCATTAACTTTAACAGAGTCCCAAGACTCTCTTTCTATAACCCGAAAACCCACATTACTGACTGAGCCAGCATCGGGGGCAAAAATGTAATCCTTCCCGAAAAAACCTTCTTCACTAATGGCAGTACCTTCAAATCTAACTTTCACCTGATTAGCCCCTGATGGACAATCCAAAAGTGTTATCGGTTTAAATAACCCAAGACCTAGAAACTGTGAGTTCTGCTGGCCTGCAAGCTCACCAAAATCCACTACCATATTCTTAGACTCGGCGGCCACCAAACAGGCGTTCTCCACCACCCGGCCGGTCACGTTAATATTGCCGTCCGCTGCGTGGAGCGGTGGCGCCAGCATTGCCGCACTGAATAAGGCCAGCAGAGGCACTTTTTTTACTGTTGCTATCATCATTAATCTCCTTATATTTCTGATAATGCCAAACAATCATCGTGCTGAAATCGGCCCGTTTATTATGGATAAACCAGACTAATCTGCGTGGTCAGGTTGGCGCTGCCGGGGGTGACCTTTTGTTCAGAGACAACATAGGAAGCCGCCCCGCTGATTTTCAGCGAGCCGTCTGGTTCGGGGTAATAGGTATATCCCAGACCGCCGGGCACCACCTGGAGATGAGCGCCGTAATCCCCCAGAATTCTGACCGCGATACCGCCGGCAAGCGAATCTTTATCCAGGGCGAAAAGGCCGGGGTTTTCTCCTGCAGCAGCACCGTCAAATTTTAACGCCACACCGCGATCTTTAGGGCAACCGGTGGCATAGAGAGTAAAAGGTGTCGGATCGCTACTCATTCCCGGCCGTTCAAAATATTGGCGCGGTATCGTGCCCATCAATACGGACAGCGCCTGGCTTTCAACCGCCAGATTACACCCCTGCTCGATGATGCGGCCAGTGACGTTAATATTGCCATCCGCTGCGTATAACGGTGGGGATAACATTGCTGCGCTGAATAATGCCAGCAACGGCATCGTTTTTTTTACTTTTGCTATCATCGTTAATTTCCTTATTCCTGGATAAAGCCTATTGATTCTGATGATATAAAAACCCGACTCAGGGGTGTCGGGTGGAATGGTTTAGTTATAGACCAGATTGAGTTGGGTGGTGACGTTTGCCGTGCCGGGGGTTACTTTATCAGCTAAAGCAATATATCTTGCCTGAAATGGCTTAGAGAAAGTTCCATCCTTCCCTGGGGTTTTTCCATATCCACTAGTAGAATTAGGAGTTTTGACATACTCATCTGAATAGCTAATATCGGCCAGCTGTATCCCAACCCCCTCGGCAACAGAGCCACTGTCTAATGCAAAGGCTTTACTATTTTGGCCGGCAGCAACGCCATCAAAACGGAACCATACGGTCAAGTTTGGTACACAGTCGGTTGCTTCAACGGTAAAATCAATCGGCTTGCTGGTCGCACCGGTTGATGCCAGCTCGGTACGGGAAATATTCCCCAGCGCTACCTGCATATTTTTGCTGCCTGCGGTTAAATTGCAGGTGCCATGAGCAAGCGTTACTTCGATATCCACGCTGCCATCTGCAGCATAAGCGTTAAACGCCAATCCACTACCGGCCAGCAGCAGCCCCTTGATGATATTTTTCATTAGCTTTTCCTTATCTCAATAAAAACGAAATTCAATAATCCATCAAGGATAAATCAGGCTAAACTGCACGCGAGCACGAGCAACCCCTGCGGTTGGATTTTGCCAATCGGTGGTGTATCCGGTCCAGAAGGTAAGATTATTCGGTTCTCCTTTCTTTAATGCGATTGCAGGACTGAACTCATTCACCCCCAGTAAGTTTTGAAATGCACCGCTCCCAGCTTGAGGACCATTATCAATTAGAAAGCCCACATTCTTCGCTGCATCAGGCTGAGCACCATTATCAGTAGCAAAAACTTTCCCTGAATAATTTTGGGTATTTGCTAACGTCCCTTCAAATCTGACGCGCACCTGGCTAATGCTGTCTGGACAATCCGCCAAATTCACATGAATGGAACTAGCGCCCCCTATGATTGTATATGGTCTAGCTTCCTTTGTTCCCCAGTTAACCGTCTGGCTTTTAGAACTGGCATCCAGCACACAGCTGCTTTCGGTTACTCTGCCAGTCACATTAATATTCCCATCCGCCGCCTGCAGCGGCGGCGCCAACACGGCGGCGCCGAGCAGCGTCAGGGGCAGTGCTATTTTTCTCATCATTATCTTCGTCCTTATTGATAGGTGAGGCTAAAGGTTGCTACCGCGTTGGCCTCGCCGGCGGCGATCTGCGGTTGCGTTTGGTAATAACGGGCGCTGAACGGGTAGCTGCGCAGACCCTGTAAGGCCGTTTCCAGCGGCAGCCGTTCGCCCAGCGTCAGCGGCACGCCGCGGTAGAGCAACTGCACCCCGACGCCGCGCGCGCTGGCCTGCGCATCGGGGTTAACCAGCGCCAACACGCCGGGCAGGTCATCCTCTGCAGCGATGCCATCGAACTGAATATTGACCCGGGCGCCGGCATCGCAGGCCAGATCCAGCAAGAACGGCTGTTCGCCGCGCGTGCTGCCCACGCCGCGAAAATCGCTGCGCGCCACCTCGCCCAACGCCACCGTGCGGTGGCGGCCGCCCTGCAGCTCACAGGCCAGCCGGGTGATGGCAACCGGCTTTTGCAAGGCGATATCCAGCACCGGCTGGCCGTTGAGCGTGCGGCGGGCCAGGGTTTCCGTCGCCAACACGCCGGAGGCCAGCGGCCCGGTCACCACCAGCCGCAGGCTGATTTGCCGTTTTCCGGCGGCAAGGGCGCCGCTCGCCGGCCAACCCTCGCTGAAGGCGGCGTCGGTATCCAGCGCATAACCCAGCCCGCTGATCGTGGTGCCGTAGACCGCGCTGTTGCCGCTTTTCAACCCGCTATCGCTGCCCAACAGGTTGAGACGTGCGTCTTCCGCTCCCGCACAGGGCGCCAGCGACGCGGCTTGCTGCACCTGGCGCGTGCCCTGCCACACCACGCTGCCGACCGGCAGATCGCGTTGCAACGTCTGCGCCGGAATGTCGAACAGCAGCCGTTCCGGGTTGCCGGCCGGCGGACATTCCGCTCCCCAGGCGCCGCCCGCCGCCCACAGCCCGCACAGGCCGAGCATCCATACTCCCGCTTTCATCCTTTGCTCCTTAACGACACTCTGCCGCTATCTCTGGGATCTCCGGGCCGGCCGTTTCCGGCAGGCTGTAGACGACCTGGCATTGCTGGTCCGGTTGTTTGCCCCACTGCACGTGCAGCATGCCGTTGGCCGGCATGCCGGCCAGGAACAGCTGCCCGCCGTCGCCGACAATGCTGCCGTCACCGCCTGCGCCCGTCAGCCTGGCAATCGCACCGAACGGCACCGGCCGGCCATCGGCGCGCGTCAGCGTCATCATCATCCGTGCGCCTACCTTGGTTTGATAATCCGCCAGCACCACCGCGCCACGGGTTGGGATCACCGTCTGGCTGGTCAGCCCCAGCTCCACGTTGTCCGCCAGGGTGGTCGGATCCAGCGCGATCGCATTCTGGCGATAGGCAGAGAGATAAGGCACCACCGCATAGCCGCGGCTATCGGTTTTCACCCCCACCTGATTCACCACGCTGACCCCGCCGGCACCCGGCGCGCGCACCAGCGCCACCGTATCGTTAAGCGGTTGCGACAGCGTCACCCCGCCGGCATGCAGCAACACCCCGCCCTGAATGTCGTAATTCAGCCGCTGGCGCTGCCCATCGTGGCTCAGCCCGGCGCCAAGCAACGCCTTGCTGCCGCGATAGCCCAGCGCCAGATTGCCGTTCTCGCCCTCCCCTTGATTGCCATAGCCGCCGGTCAGCCCCCAGTTCAGGTTATCGCCTTCCAGTGCAGTGCCGTTCAGCCCCAGCGTCTGCAACGTTTTGCCGTTGTTGCTATTGCTGATGCCGTAACCGGCCCAGGTGTTGTGTGCCCACAGGTTCAGTGGAATGCTGACATTCAGCGCCACGACGCGATCGGTCTGAGCCTGGTAACTCTGGTTCTGGCTGTAGTTAAGGCCATAACTCACTCCTTTGATGCTGCCGTTGTAGCCCAGGCTGACGGACTGGCGTTTGCCTTGTTCTCCCCAGCGCCGATCTTCCGCCAGGCTCAGGAACAGCGAGCCTGGCAGCGGCCCCAACCCCTGCTGCAGCGACAGTTCTTTACGGCTGCGGGTAGCGCTGTTGCCTGTGCGTTCGCGGGGTTGCATCGCCTGTTGCAACGTGGTGTAGCCCTCACTGGCATGGCGATAACCGGCCATGCTCAGCTGGGTGCCGGTGAGCGGGAAGCTTTTTTCATAGCGCAGACGCCACATTTTGCCCTGCCGATCGTCCCTCTGAACGGCCTCTTCCGGTCGCCGGGCCCAGCTTTGCGTCATATCCAGCGACAACGCGCCGGCGCGGCCCAGGTTTTGCCCCACGCCCAGCGCCAGCGAACGGTAACGATTGGCCCATTGGCCACCGCCATACAGCGTGGCGCCGAGCGGCAAGCCGTAGATCAGCGTGCCCTGCATAAACTTCTCGTCATCGGCGCTCGCGTCCTGCGCACGGTATTGCCCGGCGGCCAGGCCGTAGCTGAGCCGCCCTTCGCGCTGCAGCACCGGCAGCGAAGCAAACGGCACCAGCAGGCGCTGTTCCGTACCGTCGCTTTCTTTGATGATGACATCCAGATCGCCGCTGCCGGAAACCGCATACAGGTCGCTGATTTCAAAGGCGCCTGGCGGCACATAGCGCTGATCGACCACCACGCCGTTTTGGCGAATGATCACCTCCGCGTTGCTTTTGGCGATGCCGCGCACCACCGGCGAGTAGCCGCGCAGGCTGTCCGGGTACATCTCCTCCACCGAGACCAGCTGTACGCCGCGCAGCGGCAGCGAATCGAAGATATCGCCCGGCGTGGTGGCATCGCCCAGCGTCAACAGCCCGTTCAGCGGGGTGATGTCTCGCTGTACATAGCTGTTCAACGTGCGCCAGTGCGCCTCTCCCTGGCCGTTCCGGTTCCACACGCCGTCATGCCGCAACCGCCAGGCGCCCCAGTTAGCGCCATTGCGCAGATTGACGAAATAGCTGCTTTCATTGCCGCCCCCATGCCGGCTGCGATCGTGCGCCCCACGCAGGGTATAGTTGCTCAGCAACGCCGGAATGCCGCTGTCCCACTGCTCTGGCGGCACATAGCCGCGCGCCTGGCGTTTTAACGCCGCCTGCGGGATGCTCAGCTTCAACTGCTGTTGCTCGAACAGCAGTTCCGTTCTGGCGCCGGGAATGGCCTGCGGCAGATTGATGCATGCCTCGGAGGGCTGCAGCGCGGGAAAGGCGGCCAGATCCACGCCAAAGCCCTTCAGGTCCTCCCATTTCAGGCAAGGAGCCAGACGCTCTTTGCCCTGCTCATCCGGCTGCAGAGAAAAGGCCAGCGTACGGGTATCCAGCCGCTGCTCGTTGAGGAACAGATCAACGCGATACTCTCCCGGCGGCTGCTTATCCTCATCAGAGAACAACGCCAGATCCACTTCAGTTTGCGGCGTATTGCCTATCTGCAATAAAGCAGAGCTAAAACGGTATTCCGCCTGCGCCACGCCGCTGTACATCAGCAGGCCGGCAAGTTGCCAGGCCAACGGCGTCAGCCGATATTCGCCGCGCCGCCCAGATTGGCGACGCGCTGTTTTGCTGTTCATGTTCCACATCCCTGTTCACACCGCCCCCCTGGTTATCAACCGCGCCATCACAACGCTTGTTGGTGCTGCGCACTCAGGCCGCCGTAGTCGTTGATCACCTGCCAGCTCACCTGTTTGCCGGTGGCTGAAGGCGGCAGGGTATAGGCCAGCGTGGCGAACGGCGCCACCATCTGTGGTTCCTTGATTTTTTCACCGGCGACCGAGACCGTGGAGAAACTCAGGTAGTAGGGGGAATCATTGGTCGCTTTCAGCGTATTGCCGCTGCGCTCCCAGCGTACTTTGCTCGCCGCTTCTTCCGGTGAGCCGGCCAGCGACGCCGGGCGATAGAACAGTTTGATGCGGGTGCGCACCGCGATTTGCAGATGGTTGCCCTTGCCTTCCGCCTCCGGCGGCACGGTCTTGACGCTGAACCAGAATACCGACTCGCGATCTTCCGGCAGCGCCTGAGCGGTTTTCACCACCCGCAGCGTATTCTCTTTGCCGCCATTCAAACGAAACAGCGGCGGCGTGACCAGGAATGGTGCCTTGACGTTGCCTTCCAGATCGGCGTTGACCCACGATTGCACCAGATAAGGAATATCGTCCGGATTTTTCACCGTGATGGTCGCTTCTTTCTTGCCGCCGGGGTACACCAGCCGGGTGCCGCCGATCACCACACCGGCAGCGGCCTGAAAACTGTTGATTAACAGTGCGGCACAAAGTGCCAAATAGACGGCCTTCATTTTATCCATTCCCTTGATGTTATTTTTTTAATCAGCGCTGAGGAATAACGATTCCGCCTAGCGCAAACATGTAAAATTACCGGCGAAAGCGTATTTCGCCGGTAGATTAACGCCCGGATAGAAAATTAGTTATACGAAACGCTGAATTGGATAGTGGCGTTGGCATCACCGGCGGTGACTTTATCTGTCGAACGATAAGCCACAGTGAACGGCAGCAAGTTATCACCTTCACTCAAGGCGATCTCCGCCGAGGCCGCGCCGGGGAGCAAGTGCTCGTTATCAGGCCCGTTAATACGCAGCGCCAAGCCTGCCGCACCGCCATCGTCTAATTTGAACAGCTTAGCGTCTTTATCATCCACTGCGCCATCCAGAGTCACTTTAGCCGCTTTCAGATTGGCCGGGCAGTCTTTCAGCTGCAAAGTAAATTCCTTATAATCAGACTCATCTCCTACGTTTTTAAACTTAGCCGCCGCCACATCGCCCATCTGTACATTCAGCGTCGGGTTAACCACACAGGCGTTATCGACAATCTTACCGGTGAAGTTAATCACACCATCAGCGGCAAATGCCGAGGAAGAGATCGCCGCACAGGCCAGTGCAGACGCTACCAGATATTTTTTCATATAATTCCCTTATATTATTTAAACTACTAAGTTATATGTCGATATACATCCATTGACCGTGGCATGAACACCACGCTTACTACGCGTCGCTATTACCGATACCAATATATGGTGCATATGCACGAAAAATACGGGCACCATGCATTGCATCGGCTTTATAAAACCTAAGGAAGGTCATTAGTAATCAGAAACCCACCAAGGATAATAAGTCATTTAAAAACATTAATTCAACCACAAAGATAAATGGAACAAAAAAACAGAACCATAATTCATAATTAATGGGTTTATTTTTTAAAAAATCAGAACCATGCCCTATCCACAGGAATATAAAATATACAAATAAAACATAATATCTTATAAAACAAAGAGATTACCCACCACACTCATAAAGACAAAACCATATAGATACTTGATTAAAAATTCAAACCCATCAAGAAAAAGAGGTAAAATGAAAGAGAAACTGATCAATTATCGCATTTATAATGAACAAAAATAACTAATACTGGTTATGTTTTATAATTGAAAGATCTAACTAGTGAATGAGAAGGTTAATTTCAGAGACTTCTTGTATTTAGTAGATGGATTTATAATATAGGATGCATTCAATAAAGAAGATGAAAGAAAACATACTTTTCGTAACGTGTTGAACTCACCACTGCAGAGTTGGACGTTGCATCAGGGCGGCAAAAGCCCGGTAATGTTAAGTACGCCCTGCGCCGCCGTTCGAACGGCAGCATGGCTGCCTGCAACCTGTACGCCATCGAAAACTTAGTCGTGCGACAGAAAAGAAAAGGCCGGGCGTCCTTAAGCCGCCCGGCCTTCCTTCACTTCATTACTCGTCTTCCAGATACGTGTAACCGTACAGGCCGGCTTCAAACTCTTCCAGGAACTGCGCCTGCAGCTCGCTGTCCAGATCGGTTTCTTTGACCTGATCGCGGAATTTGGACAGCAGCGCGCTCGGATCGAGCTGCACGTACTCCAGCATGTCCGCCACGGTGTCGCCCTCGTCGGACAATTCGGTCTCGACGCTGCCGTCCGGGAACACGTACACGTCAACCGAGGCGGTGTCGCCGAACAGGTTGTGCATGTTGCCGAGGATCTCCTGATACGCACCGACCATGAAGAAGCCCAGCGCCGGCGGGTTCTCCGGATCGTACGGCGGCATCGGCATGGTGGTCGCCACGCCGTCGCCGTCGACGTAATGGTCGATGGTGCCGTCGGAATCGCAGGTGATGTCGAGCAGCACCGCACGGCCTTCCGGCGGCTTATCCAGCCCTTCCAGCGGCAGCACCGGGAACAGTTGATCGATACCCCAGGCATCCGGCATCGACTGGAACAGCGAGAAGTTGACGTAGAACTTGTCCGCCATGCGCTCTTGCAATTCGTCGATGATCGGGCGGTGCGCGCGGTTGCTCGGATCGAGCTGCTGCTGGATCTTGTTGCAGATGTTCAGATACAGCTGCTCGGCCCAGGCGCGCTTGGTCAGGTCCAGCATGCCGTGCGCATATTGGGTATGCACATCGTGCAGATCCATCTGGCTGTCGTGCAGCCATTCACGCAGCGAGCGGCGGTTCTCCGGCTCGTTCATTTCCAGCCAGGTTTCCCACATGCTTTCCAGCGCGCGCGGCGCGTCGGCTTCCGGCGGCTGCGGTTCGCTGAATTCGTTGCGCTCTACGCCGATCACATTGGAGACCAGCACCGTGTGGTGCGCGGTCACGGCGCGGCCGGACTCGGTGATCACCGTCGGGTGCGGCAGGCCGTGTTCGTTACAGGCGTCGCCGATGCCCCAAATCACGTTGTTGGCGTATTCGTTCAGGCCGTAGTTGACCGAGCAATCGGACTGCGAGCGGGTGCCTTCGTAGTCGACGCCCAAACCGCCGCCCACGTCGAAGCACTGAATGTTGACGCCCAGCTTGTGCAGCTCAACGTAGAAGCGCGCCGATTCGCGCACGCCGGTGGCGATATCGCGAATGTTGGCCAGCTGCGAGCCCAGGTGGAAATGCAGCAACTGCAGGCTGTCGAGACGGCCCGCTTCGCGCAGGGTCTCCACCAGCTTCAGCACCTGCACCGCCGCCAGACCGAATTTGGACTTTTCGCCGCCGCTCGACTGCCATTTGCCGGAGCCTTGCGACGCCAGACGCGCACGCACGCCCAGGCGCGGTATGACGTTCAAGCGTTCGGCTTCTTCCAGCACCAGGTTGATCTCGGACATCTTTTCGATCACCAGGTACACCTTGTGCCCCAGTTTTTCCCCGATCAGCGCCAGGCGAATGTATTCACGATCTTTATAACCGTTACAGACGATCACCGAGCGGGTCATGCCGGCATGCGCCAGCACCGCCATCAGCTCGGCCTTGGAGCCGGCTTCCAGCCCCAGCGGCTCGCCGGAATTCACCAGCGATTCAATCACGCGGCGATGTTGGTTCACCTTGATCGGATACACCAGGAAATAGCCGCCCTGGTAACCGAAGGACTCGCGCGCGCGTTTGAACGCGGCGTTGATCGAACGCAGGCGATGCTGAAGGATCTGCGGGAAGCAGAACAGCGCCGGCAGACGTTGGCCGTCTTGCTGGCGTGTTTTCACCAGTTCTGCCAGATCGACGCGCGCCTGCGGGACATCCGGATCCGGGCACACGCTGATATGGCCCAGCTCGTTGACGTCATAGTAATTGTTGCCCCAGTAGGCGACGTTATAAGTACGCAGCATCTTGCTGGCATTACGATCATTCATGGCAACCTCCTGCATGGAGCGCAAAGATAAAGACTCGCCCGCAACCGGCGGACGGTGAATCAACAGATCATCAGACATGGTTCGCCTCACATTCCGTACTGACGAAACCGCCAGCCACTATCGCAGCTACAACCCGCGAGAACAACCCAACAAGCCGCGCCGGCGGCAGCGAAGAGAACTGCCGTTCGCGGTCAGCGATCGGTTTATCACTCATATAATTGTAAGACACCCTGTTCAAACCTCGTGAATCGGGCCAAGAAACATCCCACAGGAAGGCTGCAGGCTACCCTTGTTCAGTTCTTCAGACGACCGTTAGCCGGCCCGAGAATCCTGAGTAGCGGCCAAGTGTTTATCGCACCTGGTAAGTGACAGAGAGACAAGACGGGAAATAGCAGAAGAATGTGCGCCAGAACGGCACTGCTGTTGGGAACCAACAACCGGTAGACAACGGATCATTAATCCAACCACCTCCACGCGCGCCGTTCGGAGTGAACGACCCAGCCTCTAAAATAGTGTAAGAACGTGACCGTTCGATGAAGCGGCGGCGCCACGGCGAACGCCCGCGACGGATAATAGCGCAATGCCGGCGAATGCAAAGCGGAAGTTTATCGTACCTTCCCCCACGCCAGACCGCCGTACTGTGCAGCAAATGAACCGCGCGCGCAGTTTATACCGGTAAGCAGGTGAAAAAGCAAAATGAAAATTCGCCGAAAACTGTTTCAAGCGATGAAAATGGCGCCAACCCGTTTGCGCAAAAGAGCGAAAGCGCAAAAAATTACTGGCAATCTGGCTAAACCCTGACCTAAAATAGACGTCCAGATGTTAATCCATCTATACTGGTTAACTGATAAACTGCTTAACGGCTTTGCCTGAGGGGCGTTGCAGGATGCATCTCGCGCCATCAGCGGAAGACCCTTCGCTTCGATGCCGGATCTCCAGCGCTGTGCAGTAATTTCTAACCCGTCTTATGCAAGGTAAAGAACACAATGGCTAAACACCTCTTCACGTCCGAATCCGTCTCCGAAGGACATCCAGATAAAATCGCCGACCAGATCTCCGATGCCGTCCTCGACGCCATCCTGGAACAAGATCCGAAGGCGCGCGTCGCCTGCGAAACCTACGTGAAAACCGGCATGGTCCTGGTCGGCGGTGAAATCACCACCAGCGCCTGGGTCGATATCGAAGAGATCACCCGCAAGACCGTGCGCGAGATCGGCTACGTTCATTCGGACATGGGCTTTGACGCCAACTCCTGCGCAGTATTGAGCGCTATCGGCAAGCAATCCCCGGATATCAATCAGGGCGTTGACCGTACCGATCCTCTCGAGCAGGGCGCCGGCGATCAGGGCTTGATGTTTGGCTACGCCACCAACGAAACCGACGTGCTGATGCCGGCTCCGGTGACCTACGCACACCGTCTGGTGCAGCGCCAGTCCGAAGTGCGTAAAAACGGCACCCTGCCGTGGCTGCGCCCGGACGCGAAGAGCCAGGTGACCTTCCAATACGACGACGGCAAAATCGTCGGCATCGACGCCGTCGTTCTGTCCACCCAGCATTCCGAAGACATCGCGCTGAAAGATCTGCAAGAAGCGGTGATGGAAGAGATCATCAAGCCGGTACTGCCGGCGGAATGGCTGACGGCGGGCACCAAATACCACATCAACCCGACCGGCCGTTTCGTTATCGGCGGCCCGATGGGCGACTGCGGCCTGACCGGACGTAAAATCATCGTCGACACCTACGGCGGCATGGCTCGCCACGGCGGCGGCGCCTTCTCCGGTAAGGATCCGTCCAAGGTTGACCGTTCCGCGGCTTACGCGGCGCGCTACGTGGCGAAAAACATCGTCGCCGCCGGCCTGGCCGATCGCTGCGAGATCCAGGTGTCTTACGCTATCGGCGTAGCGGAACCGACTTCCATCATGGTGGAAACCTTCGGTACCGAGAAAGTGCCAACCGAACAGCTGACGCTGCTGGTGCGCGAATTCTTCGATCTGCGCCCATACGGCCTGATCCAGATGATGGATCTGCTGCAGCCGATCTACCGCGAAACCGCCGCCTACGGCCACTTCGGCCGCGAGCACTTCCCGTGGGAAGCGACCGACAAAGCTGAGCTGCTGCGCGATGCCGCCGGCCTGAAATAAGCCCCGACATCAACATGAAAAACGGCGAGCCAAGGCTCGCCGTTTTTTTTGAGCGGATGGGTGCTCCCGGATCAACGCATCGACTGCCAGCAAGCGGAGGCACCGCCCCCGCCGCCGGGTTGCCTTACCGTTCGGATTCGTAAGCCAAAATGGCCGCAACCTCCGTAGTGCCCGATCGGATCCGCAGCTCACACAGCGTGCTGCGGGTTATCCATGCCAGTGATATTACTGTGGCACAAATAACCACCAATTTTAACAGGCTCCGTTTGTTCGGCATCATGCCTTCTTCTCCTTGCCTCGCGGCGGGTAAGAGGCTAACTTAACGTTGTGATGCGTTAGAGTAGGCCTCGGGTTGATGAATATCGACTCGGGGCTTTTCTCTTTGTATCTTTCGCTCGGGCTCCAGAGACAAAGATCCAGAGCACCCGCCCGCAGTATATTCATCTCACCACCACGCCTCGTGTTCCTTTTCGCACCCAATATCATTTTTGCGCGACCGCTCGCAGCGCCTTACAACACCATGAAAAATAAAAAAAGGCTCAGCGACGCTGAGCCTTTGATGGCAGAAAAAGCACGGCCGAGATGCCGATTACGACGTCTGCTTACGCAACAGATAAACGAAGTACGGCGCGCCGATAAAGGTCGCCAGTAACCCGGCGGGGATCTGATACGGGAACAGCAGCATCCGCCCGCACCAGTCGGCAAACACCATCAGCAAGCCACCCAACAGCGCGGCGATCACCATCTGCGGCAGCGCGCGGCGGAAGCCCAGCATGCGCGCCATATGCGGCGCCATCAGCCCGACAAAGCTCAGCGGCCCCACGGTCAGGGTCGCCATGGCGGTCAGCGTAGCGGCCAGCAACAGGATGGTCAATCGCGCAGGTGTCAAGGCGATCCCCACCGAACGAGCGGTAGCGCCGCCAAGCGGCAGGATGGTCAGCCAACGGCGGCACAGCGGCGCCAATACCATCAGGCAGGCGGCCACCAGCGCGGTGCGCAGCGCCTGCGCCGGCTCCACCGAATAGGTCGAGCCAGAGAGCCAGGTCAGCAAGCCCCCCATACGCGGATCGCCGCTGGCCAACAGCAGGAAGATGACGGTGGTAAAGGCGGTGCTGAGCGCGATACCGGCGAGCAGCATGCGTTCCGTCGAGAAACCGCCGCGGCCTGCGGCGATCATGATGATCAGCAGCGTAACGGCCGCCCCCAGACTGCCGGCGGGCAGCAGCCAAACGAAGGCGTCGCCCGGCACCATAAACAACATCATCACGGCGCCAAAAGCGGCGCCGGAACTGATGCCCAACACTTCCGGGCTGGCCATCGGGTTGCCGGTCAGTTTCTGAATCAGCGTGCCGGCGACCGCCAGCATCATGCCCGCGGCCAACGCCGACAGCACCCGCGGCCAGCGCCACGGCAGCAGGGAGTCCAGTTCTGCCCCCAGGCTCCAGTGCCAGCCGCCGGCATTTTTACCCAGCATCAGCGCCAGCGTCAGGCCGATCAGCAATACGAGGCCACCCAGCAGGATCCAGCCGGGCAGATTCCCGCGCTCGGCAGGCACCTTATCGCCCAGGTTCATCGGCGGCGGCGTGGCGGCGCTGCGCAAACGCGGCAACAGCCACAGCAGCAGCGGCGCGCCGAACAGCGCGGTGGCCGCACCGGTCGGGATCTCGCGCCACACCTGCGTCACCCCGAGCATCACCTGATCGGTCAGCCACAGCAACAGCGCCCCCAGCAACGGCGCCAGCATCATGCGGTGCGCCAGACGGCGCGCGCCCAGCATCTTCGCCATCAGCGGCGCAAACAGGCCGATAAAGCCGATAACGCCCACGGCGCTCACCAACATGGCGCTGAAGATGATGGCCAGCCCCAGGGCGCAGAAGCGCGCCATCGACAGCCCCAACCCCAGGTTGCGCGCCACGCCGTCGTCCAGCCCCAGCAGCGTCAGCGGGCGCAGCAATAGCGCCGCCAGCGCACCGGCCACCAGCAAACGCGGCAGGATAAACTGCACCGTGCTCCAATCCTGTTGGTTCAGCGCGCCGGTGCCCCACAGGAACATGCCCTGCAGTTGATCGTAATGAAACAGCGCCAGCAGGCTGTTGACCGCGCCGCAGTAAAGTCCCAGCACCAGCCCGGCCAGAATCAGCGTCACCGGCGACATCCGCTTGCCCCAGGCGACGCCGAACACCAGCCCGCCCACCACAATCGCCCCCACCATAGCGGCCAACTGGCGGGTGAACTCGCCCCCCGGCAGCACCCACAGCGTGGCGATGGTCAGGCCGAGCTGCGCGCCGGCGGCCACGCCGAGCGTCGACGGTTCCGCCAACGGATTGCGCAACACCTGCTGGAACAGCACGCCGACCAACCCCAGACCGGCGCCGGCCAACAGTGACACCGTCAACCGCGGCAGCAGGCTGTAATGGAACAGCATTTGCCGCACGTCGTCGATGTCCGGCGCGCTGAGCGCCCGCACCCATTGCGCCGGCGGCAGCTGCTGCACCAGGTTATATATCGTTAAACCGCCTGCCGCCGCCAGCAACAGCAGGATCAGCGTCAGCGGCAATTTCCGGATGCCCGCATTCATGACGCACTCTCCTGAGCCTGCGCCAACAGGCGGCAAAACCGCATCGTCGACAGCGTGGCGCCATAGAACCACACCGCCGGCACCTGCCGCAGCTGGTTTTGCCGCACGAAGGGCAACGACTGCCACAGCGGCGTCGCGCTGACCTTGTCCATCATCGCCTGATTGCCGTGATCGAGATAAATGACCCGGGCGTTACGCACCGTGGCCAATCGTTCAATCCCCACCACCGCCGTGCCCCAAAAGTCGGTTGGCTCCTGCCAGGCATTGCGGATGCCCAGTTGGTCCATTGCTTCCTGGAACAGGCTTTTCTGGCCGATGATCAGCGCATGGCGGGTGTCGATCAGGGAAAACAACAGCAGCGGTTGCCGGGTGTAGCTTTGCAGGCGCTGACGCGCATCCTGCATAAAGCTGTCGAACTGCGCCAGGTGGTTTACCGCCCGGCTTTCTATGCTCAACCGCTGGCCCAGCGCCAGCAGCGACTGGCGAGCGACGGTTAGCGGTTTGCCGCTGCCGTCGTTGAAGCCGAAGCTCATGGTTGGCGCGATGGGTTGGATTTTGCGCGGCGTCGGGCCATAGCCTTGCGACAGCAACACCAGCGAAGGCTGCAGTTGCTGCAGCAGTTCGAGGTTCGGTTCGGTGCGCTGGCCGACGTCGACCACCGTCGCCGGCAGCTTTGGCTCCGCCACCCACAGGTTATAGTTATGGACATCGGCCACCGCCAGCGGCGTCACGCCCAATGCCAACAGCAGCTCGATCGGCAACCATTCCAGCGCCGCAACGCGCGCGATATCCGGCGGCGCATCCGCCGCTCGGCCGGGCAACGAACCCAACAGCGGCGACAGCGCCAGCGCCATCAACAAACGGCGGCGCAGCGGATCGTGAGAAGAAGTGAATGTAGAGGACATCAGTAGACAAAACTCACCGGCGCGCCGCCGCTCGGATGCGGCAACGTGCCCATAGGAATACCGTAAATTTGCTCCAGCACCGGCCCCTGCATCAGCTCCAGCGGGCCGCCCTGGGCGATCATTTCACCGCCGCGCAGCGCCACCAAATGGTCGCAGTAGCGCGCCGCCATGTTGATGTCGTGCAGTACGGCGATCACCGTAAGATCGCGTTCGCGGCTCAAGCGCTGGATCAGCGCCAGCACCTCGACCTGGTGCGCGATATCCAGCGCCGAGGTCGGTTCGTCGAGCAGCAGGCAGCGGCTGTCCTGCGCCACCATCATCGCCAGCCAGGCGCGTTGGCGCTCGCCGCCGGACAGGCTGTCCACCAGCCGGTTGGCGAACGGCTTCAAGCCCACCAGCGCGATGGCCTCTTCCACCTGTTGACGATCGTTGGCGCCAAAACGCCCCAGCGCGCCATGCCACGGATAGCGGCCGACGGCCACCAGCTCGCGCACCGTCATGCCTTCCGCCGCCGGCAACTGCTGCGGCAGGTAGGCCACCTGGCGGGCGAAGGATTTGCTGTCCCACTGCGCCAACGGCTGCTGATTGAGCAAGACCTGGCCGCCGCTGGGCGCATGGTGCCGCCCGAGCAGTTTCAACAGGGTGGATTTACCGGAACCGTTATGGCCGATCAGGCCGCAGACTTTGCCCTGGGGAAAACTGAGCGACAGCGGTTGCAGCAGCACCCGGCCGGGGACGGCGAAACTGGCGTTATCCAGC
Source organism: Serratia sp. DFXYC6 (assembly GCF_057196085.1). Classification (NCBI taxonomy): domain Bacteria; kingdom Pseudomonadati; phylum Pseudomonadota; class Gammaproteobacteria; order Enterobacterales; family Yersiniaceae; genus Serratia; species Serratia sp. DFXYC6. The sequence goes on from NZ_JBXUNV010000002.1 coordinate 199,320, forward strand.
GCGAAGGTCGCGCCGGGATTAAGAAGTTTGTCCTGCATAGATCCTGCTTTGTCCGGGGCGACGCGGTGCCGCCCCGGCTATCCGGTTAGAAACGGAAGGTTGCGGTGGCGACCACCTGGCGTTCTGCGCCCCAGTAGCAGGCGTAGTCGCGGTAGCAGCTCGACACGTAGGTCTTGTCGAACAGGTTGTTGATGTTGACGCCCACGGACGAACCCGGCAGGCCAAAGCGCGCCAGATCGTATTTAATGGTCGCGTCCACCAGCGTGTAGTCCGGCACTTTGAAGGTGGAGTTATCGCTGTTGAAGCTCGAGCTGGAGCCGACGTAACGCACGCCGGAACCCAGCGTCAGACCGCTCACCGCCGTTTCGTGGAAGGTATAATCCGCCCACAGCGACGCCATATGTTTCGGCACCTCGACGGTCGGTTTGCCCTGATAGGTATTGTCCTTGGTGTACTTCGCATCGGTATAGGTATAGGAGGCGATCAGGTTGACGTTGGCATTCAACGCCGCCTTGGCTTCCAGCTCCACGCCGCGCGAACGGATCTCGCCGCTCTGCACGCTGAACTGCGCGTTATCCGGATCCGGCGTCAGGTTGTTGTTCTTGGTCAGTTGGTACAGCGCGCCGGTCAGCACGATTGGGCGATCCTTCGGCACGTATTTCACACCGGCTTCATACTGCTTGCCGATCGAGGGCTTAAAGGTCTGGCCGTTGATTGACGTATCGAGGGTCGGTTCAAACGACTCGCTGTAGCTGAAATACGGTGTCACGCCGTTGTCGAACAGGTAATTCAATCCGCCGCGCCAGGTAAACTGCCCATCGGAGCGTTCGTTGGTGTACCCGAGAACGCGGTTATTGGCCGACGTTTTCGCCCAGTCATAGCGCCCGCCCAGCGTCAACAGCCACTGGTTCCACTCCCCTTGCTCCTGCACATACAGGCCGGTTTGCTCCTGACGGTTCAAATACTTGTATGGGAAGTTGATATTGACCACATCATTGCCATACTGCGGCTGGGTCATGCTCAGGCCGTCTGCGGAACCATAGTCGGAATTGATATCGTTGCGCATACGCGAATAATCTACGCCAAACAACAGCGTATGGTCGATATCGCCGGTTTTCACCTTCGCCTGCGCCTGAGTATCAACCGCAAAATTGTTCAGGTGCTCTTTCGACTGAACATAAGCGCGATTGATCGTCGTCGGTGATGACAAGCCAAATCCGTAGATGCTCTTCATATCGGTGTCCACCTGCATATAACGCAGGTTCTGGCGCACCGCCCAGGTATCGTTGAAGGCGTGTTCGAAACTGTACCCAATCATCCGCTGCTTGCGCGCCATATAGTTGCTGGCTTCGCCTTCGTTGAAATCGGTCGGCAGTTTGCTGCCGTCCGGCAACGGGATCAGCGTGCCCTGCTTCGGCAGCCAGCCGTAATAACCGGTATAGGGATCGTTTTGAATGTTGGCCAGCAGCGTGAAGTTGGTTTTGTCATCCGGGCGCCAGCTAAAGGACGGCGCGATCGCATAGCGCTTCTCTTTGCTCATGTTTTGCTGCGTATCGCTGTCTTTCGCCAGGCCGGTCAGGCGATAGGAATAGATGCCCTGATCGTCCAGCGCGTCGCTGAAATCGAAACCGGTCTGGAACAGGTTGTCGCTGCCCATCTTGAACTGGATTTCGCGCAGCGGCTCGGTGGTTGGCCGCTTGCTGACCATCGAGACCAAACCGCCCGGGTTGCTTTTGCCGTACAGCACCGAGACCGGGCCGCGCAGCAGTTCGGCGCGTTCGAGGAAATAAGGATCGATGGACGCTTCGCTGTAGTTGTCGCCCAGCAACCGCAGGCCATCCAGATACTGGGTGGTGTTGGTGGCCGGGAAGCCGCGGATTGCCACCGCGTCATAGGTCGTGGAGCTGCCACGGCTGGCGAATACGCCCGGCGCATAGGCCAGTGCGCCCTTCACCGTATCCGGCTGGCGCATATCCATCTCTTCACGCGTTACCACGGAAACGGACTGCGGGTTCTTCTCGATCGGCGTATCGGTTTTGGTGCCGGTGGCGCTGCGCTTGGCGACATAGGTGCCGACCGGCCCCCAGGCGCTTTCCTGCTGGGCGGTGTTGCTACCGCCCACAACGGTAATCGTGTCTTCCTTGGCGGCCGGCTTGGCGTCGGCGGAAAAAGCCGGCATCGCCAGCGTGCCCAACGCCGCAGCGACGGTGATCGCTAACGCGTTGACGGGGAGACGGCCCTGCTTGGCCGCGGATGATGAAAGACGCTTGGTCAGCATGATTTATTTCTCTGATGAATTATTAAATGACGAATGTAAACGATAATAATTATTATAAGCGTCGCATTTTATGCAGAAGCCAAATTAAACTGCAAGCCGAATTCATAGGGCAAATAGGTTAAGGATTAGGCGCTTAGCCTTGCAGTTAACAGGGAAATAAAACGAGCGGAAAAATAAAAAAGCCCGCAACCAAGGTTACGGGCTTAATAACAAAGAAAAAACTTTCACCGGGGCCGACGCCCCGGTAGCGATTACTGGCCGAACATATCCTTGATCCAGCCGGCGACGCCATCGCCATCTTTTTGCTCACCCGCCGCCGGTTGTTGCTGTTGCTGCACCGCCGCCTGGCTGGCCTGGCACAATCCCTGCGGATTGTCGGTCCAGACCGGGATGGTGCGCCAACTGCCGCCGCCGCAGATAAAGTTGCCGGCGGAGTCGATGCTCATCTGGTTAATGCCTTCCGGCGGCTGCAGCATCAGCGGCAGCGGCGTCTGGTTTTCCAGATAGCGGCGATACAGGGTCAACGCGCCGTTGGCGCCGGTCAGCTTGGCCGGGCCGTTGTTATCGCGCCCGACCCAGGCGATCGCCACTTCCTTGCCGTCGATGCCGGCGAACCAGCTGTCGCGTAGATCGTTAGTGGTACCGGTTTTCGCCGCCAGGTTGTAGTTCGGGAACTTCACCGACAGCGAGCGGGAAGTCCCGCGCGCCACGCCCTGCTGCATCGCGTACAGCGTCAGGTAAGCGGCCTGCGCCGGCACCATGCGCTCCGCCTGCGGGAAGCTCTGGTACAGCACCGTGCCGTCTTCGGCGATCACCGAACGCACCGCCGACAGCGGCGCACGGTTACCGCCGCTGGCGATGGTCTGGTACTCCTGCGCCACTTCCATCGGCGTCAGGCCGATCGCCCCCAGCAGCATCGAAGGCACCGGGTTGATCTCCGCTTTCGGGATGCCCAGGCGTTGCAGCGTGGCGCTGATCTGATCCAGCCCGACCGACAGGCCGAGGTTCACCGTCGGCACGTTCAGCGAGTTGGCCAACGCATCCACCAGCATCACCTGACCGCGGAATTTGCGATCATAGTTGTTCGGCTGCCAGACGGCGCCGTTCGGCTGTTTCAGCGACAGCGGCGCATCCGCCAGCCAGGTGTTGAGGCGGTATTTATCCGGTTCGGACAGCGCGGTCAGATACGTCGGCGGCTTGGCCAACGAGCCGACCAGACGGCGCGCCTGCATGGCGCGGTTGAAACCGGCGAACTGCGGGTTGGCGCCGCCGACCATGGCGCGCACTTCACCGCTGAAGCGATCGACAATCACCATCGCCGCTTCCAGATCCTGCAGGTGACGCGCGGCGCGCAGCGCCGGGATGCCGTCTTCGACCGCTTTTTCCGCCGCGTCTTGCGACACCGGATCCAGCGTGGTGAAGATCTTCACGCCGGACAGGTCATTGACCTTATCACCCAGCCTGGTTTGCAGTTCCTGACGCACCATCTGCATAAACGCCGGCTGTGGCGTAATGACGCCGCCTTTCGGCTGTACGCCCAGCGGACGCGCGCTCAGCATGTCATACAGCTCGCCGTCGATCACACCCTGGTTCTGCAGCAGTTTGAGCACCAGGTTGCGGCGTTCCAGCGCCAGTTTCGGGTTACGCCACGGGTTGTACAGCGACGCGCCCTTGACCATGCCGACCAGCAGCGCCTGCTGATCGAGGCTCAGCTCGTCCACCGGGCGGCCAAAGTAATACAGGCTGGCCAGCGGGAAGCCGCGGATCTGGTCGCTGCCGCTCTGGCCGAGATACACCTCGTTCAGATACAGCTCCAGAATGCGATCCTTGCTGTAACGGTAATCGACCAACAGCGCCATATAGGCTTCGTTGGCCTTACGCCACAGCGAACGTTCGTTGGTCAGGAACAGGTTCTTCACCAGCTGCTGCGTCAGGGTACTGCCGCCCTGCACCGCGCGGCCGGCGGTCAGGTTGGCCAGCACCGCGCGGCCGATGGAGTACGGGCTGATGCCGTCATGCTCATAGAAGTGGCGGTCTTCCGTGGCGATCAGCGTATCCACCAACAGATCCGGGAAACCGGAGCGCGGCACGAACAGGCGCTGTTCACCGTTCGGCGACTGCAGCATGGTGATAAGACGCGGATCGAGGCGGAAGAAGCCGAAGCTGCGGCCGCTGTCCAGGTTTTCGATCTTCGCCAGGCGGTTGTTCTGGAAATCGAGGCGGGCGCGGATCTGCCCTTCTTTACCATCCGGGAAGTCGAACGGGCGGCGCAGCATCTCGATGCTGTTGGCCTGTACGGTAAACTCGCCCGGACGCGTCATGCGGCTGACCTGACGGTACTGCATGCCTTCCAGCAGGTTGACCATCTCCTTCTTGCTGTACGGCATGCCCGGTTCCAGGTTGACCATGCGGCCGTACACCGCCGCCGGCAATTGCCAGACTTTGCCGTCGATGCGGCTGCGGATCTGGGAATCCAAATAGACGCCGTAGATCGCCAACAGGACGGCGAGCACCAGGATCAGTTTGATAATCAGGCCGAGCCAGCGGCGTTTTTTACGCGGCGGAGTCGCTTTTACCTTACGCGGCATGCGTTCCTCCTCCTCTTCATACTCATCATCGTCATACTCGTCTTCTTCGTAATCGTCATAATCGTCGTCTCGGCGACGGCGCGGCGGCTTGCGCGACGCGGTGCTTTTTGGTTGTTTTCCTTTGCGCCCGATGGGCTCGCGGTCATCCCCAGCCATGGCTGTTGTTCTCCGAGCTTGCCGACACTGCCGGCCATGATTAGTCGCTTAATCTGTGCCGACGCCGCAGCGCTGACCAGAAGAAACATCTGAATTCCAAACCTTGAATGATCGCGACCTACTGATATTTCTTCGTTCGGCGCGTCGGTACCGCCGTGGCCGGATCGTCCGGCCACACGTGTTTCGGGTAGCGGCCCTTCATCTCTTTTTGCACCTCGCGGTAGGCGCCTTGCCAGAAGGCCGCCAGATCGCCGGTGATTTGCAACGGCCGGTGCGCCGGTGAGAGTAACTCAAGCACCACCGGGATGCGACCCTCCGCCAACATCGGGCTGCGCTGCTCGCCGAACATCTCCTGCAAACGCACCGCCAGCGCCGGCGGTTTGCCGGCCTCATAACGGATCGGCAGGCGGCTGCCGGTCGGCACAGTGTAATGAGTGGGTAGCGCATTATCCAGCCGCTGCTTTTGCTGCCAGTCCAGCAGGCGGGACAACGCCTCGGCGAGGTTGACCTGCTTCAAGCCGCGCAGATCGCGCACGCCGTTCAGCGACGGCAGCAGCCACTGATCCAGCGCCGCCAGCAGCGGCTCTTCATCCATCGCCGGCCACTCCGCCTCCGGCAGCCAGGCTTGCGCGCACTGCAGGCGCACCCGCAATTGTTCGGCTGCGCCCTCCCAGTTGAGCACCGCCAGCCCCTGCGCGCGCACCCAATCGAGCAGCGCCTGCTGCAGCTCTTCGTCCGCCGGTTTGGCCAGCGGCTGAGCGCGCAGCGTCAGACGGCCGATCTGCTGGCGCTTCCAGGCGCGCAGCGTGCCCTTCTCTTCATCCCATTCCACCGCCGTGCGCTGCATGACCATCGCCGGCAGCTGCGCCGCCAGCGCTTCGATGTCCACCGGCAACGCCAACAGGATTCGCGCATCGGGGCTGTTGTGGCCCTGCAACAGGCTGGGGACGATCAGCCAGGGCGCGCGCGACAGCGCCTCATCCTGGTTCATCGCCGCCCCCATGCCGTTAGCCAGCAAGTAGCGGCCGTCCTGACCGCGACGCTGGGCGATGCGATCGGTAAATGCCAGCGCCAACAGGTGCGGTGCCAACTCGACGTCGACTTGCCCCGCACGTTGCGGCAGGCGTTTGGCCAACTGCGCGGCGCGCTGCCGCCAGTTCGCTTGCGGGCGGCTCAGCCAATAACCGATATCCATCTGCCCGCCGCGCGGCGGTTCTTCCAGCAACGCCGCCAACAACGCCGCCGTCGCCAGGCCGTCGGCGCTCAGCGTCGCGCCGGCGACCAGCATCGCCGCCAGCCGCGGCTCGCATCCCAACGCGGCCATCTGGCGCCCCGGTGCGGTGAGTTTGTCGCCGTCATCCGTAGCCCCCAACCGGCGCAACAACGCCCTGGCCGCCGCCAATGCCGCCGCCGGAGGCGCATCAAGCCAGGTCAGCTGCGCCGGATCGTAGCAACCCCACTGCAACAGTTCGAGCCAGAAGCCGGTGAGATCGCTCTGTAAAATATCCGGTTCGGCATGTTCCGCCGCGCGTTCCGCCTGTTCTTTGGCGAACAGATGCCAGCAAAGGCCCTGCTCCAGGCGCCCGGCGCGCCCGGCGCGCTGCACCATCGAGGCCTGACTGATGCGCTGCGTCGCCAGCCGTGTCAAACCGTTGCGCACGTCGTAACGCGCCACGCGCTCCAGGCCGCTGTCCACCACCAGCCGAATGCCCTCGATCGTCAGGCTGGTTTCGGCGATGTTGGTCGCCAGCACCACCTTGCGGCGGCCAGGCGCCGCCGGCTGAATCGCTTTTTGCTGTTGCGCCAGAGGCAAGGCACCATACAGCGGGCAAAGATCGGTATCGCTCGCCACCTCGCCGGTCAATCGCTCCAGCACCCGATTGATCTCCGCCACGCCCGGCAGGAACAGCAGCAAAGATCCCGGCTGTTCGGCCAGCAACCGCTTCACCGCCGCCGCTACGCCGTCCTCCAGCCGCTGATGGCTGGCCAACGGCTGATACAGGCGTTCAACCGGGAAACTGCGCCCCTCAGACACCACTACCGGCGCTTCCGGCAGCAACTGCGACAGGCGAGCGTTATCCAAGGTGGCCGACATGATCAGCAGTTTCAGATCGTCGCGCAGCCCTTGCTGCACGTCGAGCAGCAACGCCAGCGCCAAATCGGCCTGCAGGCTGCGTTCATGGAACTCATCGAGGATCACCAACGACACGCCCTGCAGCTCGGCATCCTGCTGCAGCATGCGGGTGAGAATGCCTTCCGTCACCACTTCCAGTCGGGTTTGCGGCCCGCTTTTGCTTTCGGCGCGCATGCGGTAGCCCACGGTCTGACCAGGCTCCTCCCCCAGTTGCTGCGCCAGGCGATAGGCGACGTTTTTCGCCGCCAGCCGCCGCGGCTCCAACATGATAATGCGCCCCGGCAACCCGGCCTTAGCCAGGATCTGCAGCGGCAACCAGGTGGATTTACCGGCGCCGGTCGGGGCGTGCAACAGCACCTGCGGGGCAGACTGCAGCGCAGCCAGCAACTCATCGAGCACCGCGCTGACGGGCAATGAAGACACTGAATTCTCCGTAGTGGTTAGCGTTAAACGGCGTACAGTGTAGCATTAGCTTTGTCCCCGTAACCTTTCAAACTGCGGCGTCGTTAGCTATAGTACGGAGCTCATTCGTGCGCCGCGCCGCTCGCGGGGCCGCTGCCAGTAACGTTTACCGCTGTTCCCGACCGTTTTGTCATGCATTTGCCGAGTCCTTATGTCCAATTCGCGCCGCCTGTTTTTCGCCCTGTCCTTGCCTGACGCCCTGCAACAGCAGGTGATCCGCTGGCGCGCCGAGGCGTTTGCGCCGGGGGCCGGCCGGCCGGTGGCGGCGGCCAATTTGCACCTGACGCTGGCGTTTCTCGGCGAGGTCAGCGCGCAGAAAGAACTGGCGCTGCGCAAACTGGCCGGCCGCATCGTGCAACCCGGCTTCAGCATGCGGCTCGACGATCTCGGCCATTGGCCGCGCCCCGGCGTGGTCTGGCTCGGCACCCGCCGCGCGCCGCGCGGGCTGCTGCAGCTGGCCGAGCTGCTGCGTTCGCAGGCCGCCCGCAACGGCTGCCATCAAAGCGCGCTGCCGTTCCATCCGCACATCACGCTGCTGCGCGCCGCCACTCAGCCGGTGGCGCTCCCGCCGGCGACGCCGGGCTGGGCGTTCAGCGCCGACGCCTTTTCCTTATATGAGTCGGTGTTCGAAAACGGCCGCACCCGCTATCAACACCTCGAACAGTGGCCGCTGGCCAAACAGGCATCCGCATGATTTTCTCTCCACCGCTGCGTTCCGCTACGCTGATCAAACGTTACAAACGCTTTCTGGCGGACGTGATCACCCCGGAAGGGGAAACCTTTACGCTGCACTGCGCCAATACCGGCGCCATGACCGGCTGCGCCACGCCCGGCGATACCGTTTGGTACTCCACCTCGGACAATCCCAAGCGCAAATACGCCCACAGTTGGGAGTTGACCCATACCCAACAAGGGCACTGGATCTGCGTCAATACCCTGCGCGCCAACGCGCTGGTGCGCGAGGCGATTGAACATAATTTAATCAATGAATTATCCGGTTACAGTAAAATCAGCGGCGAGGTGAAATACGGCGGTGAAAACAGCCGTATCGATTTGTTATTACAGGCAGAAAATCGGGTTAACTGCTATATTGAAGTTAAGTCAGTCACATTACTGCAACAACAACGTGGTTACTTTCCTGATGCGGTAACGCTCAGAGGGCAAAAGCACCTGCGTGAGTTGCTCAGCGTGGTTGAAAGCGGGCAACGGGCGGTGTTGTTCTTTGCCGTGTTACACAGCGGTATTGAGCAGGTCGCACCGGCACATCATATAGATGAGCGCTATGCGGCGCTGTTGGCACAGGTCCGGCAGTTGGGAGTGGAAGTGGTTTGCTACGGGGCAAAGTTATCACCTGACGGTATTTATCTCTGCGATAAGCTGCCGTTTTTTATCGATTAGCGCAGTCGGGTCCCTATAAATAGACAACCGGCCAGCACGATCGCCAAATACGCCCTCCTTCACACGATTGTCAAGCGGGCGACAGGAATAATTGCCAACCTACCTTCCTTCTGTTATTTATAGCGGCCTGTTTTTCCCCCGCATTGGGGATTCGATAGTGCGTGTGTATGTAGGAGAAGCAACATGCAAGAAGGGCAAAACCGTAAAACCTCGTCCTTGAGCATTCTCGCCATCGCTGGGGTGGAGCCGTACCAAGAGAAGCCGGGCGAAGAGTACATGAACGACGCCCAGTTGTCGCATTTCAAGCGCATTCTTGAAGCGTGGCGCAACCAGCTCAGGGACGAAGTGGACCGTACTGTATCGCATATGCAAGAAGAGGCAGCCAACTTCCCTGATCCGGCCGACCGTGCCACTCAGGAAGAAGAGTTCAGCCTTGAACTGCGTAACCGTGACCGTGAACGCAAACTGATCAAAAAGATCGAGAAAACGCTGAAGAAAGTGGAAGACGATGATTTCGGCTACTGCGAATCTTGTGGCGTGGAGATCGGTATTCGTCGCCTCGAAGCGCGTCCGACCGCCGATCTGTGCATCGACTGCAAGACGCTGGCTGAGATCCGCGAAAAGCAGATGGCCGGCTAATACCGCTACTCTACATGATTGGAGCTGCATCAAGGCGGCAAGAATGCGCATCCCGATGAGCTTACTCAAGTAAGTGATTCGGGTAAGCAGGCGCAGCTAACACAGATGCAGTTTCAAGCATAACGAGTATGTTATCGCTGCGGCGTGCGCACCCGCGTGCGCCGCACAGAGAAAAGGGAACCTCTCCCCTCTGATATGCAAGAAAGTCATTATGTGGGGCGCTTTGCCCCATCGCCTTCCGGGGATCTGCATTTCGGTTCGCTGATTGCCGCTCTGGGAAGCTACCTTCAGGCTCGCGCCCAACGCGGGCAGTGGCTGGTTCGCATCGAAGATATCGACCCGCCGCGCGAAGTCCCCGGCGCCGCCGCTCGCATCCTGTCCGCGCTGGAACATTATGGTCTCCACTGGGACGGCCAGGTCATCTATCAATCCCAACGTCACGACGCCTATCGTGCCGCGCTGGATCTGTTGCAGCGCCAGGGGCTCAGCTATTACTGCACCTGCACCCGCAGCCGCATCCAGCACATCGGCGGATTGTACGACGGCCACTGCCGCGATTTGCAGCTCGGCCCGCAGGGTGCCGCTATCCGCTTGCGTCAGACCGCCCCCGTTTACCGGTTCAACGATCTCCTGCAGGGAGAATTGCACGCCGATCCGGCGCTGGCGGGGGAAGACTTTATCATTCGCCGCCGCGATGGGCTGTTCGCCTACAACCTGGCGGTGGTGATCGACGACCATTTTCAGGGCGTGACCGAGATTGTCCGCGGCGCCGATCTGATCGAACCGACGGTGCGCCAAATTGCCCTCTACCGCCAGCTGCAGGCGCCGGTGCCCGCCTATGTGCATCTGCCGCTGGCTCTGGGCGCCAACGGCATCAAGCTGTCGAAGCAAAATCATGCGCCGGCGTTGCCCGCCGGCGATCCGCGCCCGGTGCTGATCGCCGCGCTGAAATTTCTGCGCCAACCGCTGCCGGAAAGCTGGCAAGATCTTGACCTGCCATTATTATTGAGCTGGGCGATCGAACACTGGCGGTTGGAAAACGTGCCGCGTCAGGAGGCTATCCCTCTGGATGAAAACACGCCGGCATTCTCAAAGGAGCCATGGTGAGCTATGATTAGCCGCTATTTTTTGTTAGCTCCATTTTTATCAGTCACTATCGAGGTGTACCATTTTTACCCGAGTAGCCAACTTCTGTCGTAAGGTACTGACCCGCGATGACAAGCTGCCCCGCGACGACGCGGCGGCCGGCGATAAAAACGTAGTCCGCGAAGAGCGTGCCGCGGCGCCAAGCCGTCCTGCGCCGCAGCCGCGCGCCGCCGATAACGGCAGCAACGCCCCTGCCCGCCGCTCAACGCCGCGCAAGCGTCCGCCTTTTCCTATCGCCGAGAGCAACGACTCGATGACCGTGATCCCGCGCGAACAGCACGCGATCTCCCGTAAAGACATCAGCGAGAATGCGCTGAAAGTGCTTTATCGCCTGAACAAGTCCGGCTACGAGGCTTATCTGGTCGGCGGCGGGGTGCGCGATCTGTTGCTCGGCAAAAAGCCGAAAGACTTCGACATCACCACCAACGCCACGCCGGAGCAAGTGCGCAAGCTGTTCCGCAACTGCCGCCTGGTCGGCCGCCGTTTCCGCCTGGCGCACGTGATGTTCGGGCCGGAGATCATCGAAGTGGCCACCTTCCGCGGTCACCACGAACAGAATCAGGAATCCGACAAGAATTCCTCCCAGCAGGCGCAAAACGGCATGCTGCTGCGCGACAATATCTTCGGTTCGATCGAGGAAGACGCCCAGCGCCGTGATTTCACCATCAACAGCCTGTACTACGGCGTGGCGGATTTCACCCTGCGCGATTACGTCGGCGGCCTGAACGATCTGAAGCAAGGCGTGATCCGCCTGATCGGCGATCCGGAAACCCGCTACCGCGAAGATCCGGTGCGTATGCTGCGCGCGGTGCGCTTCGCCGCCAAGCTGGACATGCGCATCAGCGAAGAGACCGCCGAGCCGATCCCGCGTCTGGCTTCGCTGCTGCATGAGATCCCACCGGCGCGCCTGTTCGAAGAATCCCTCAAGCTGCTGCAGGCGGGTTACGGTTTCCAGACCTACCTGAAGCTGTGCGAATACCAGCTGTTCCAACCGCTGTTCCCGCTGATCGCCCGTAACTTCACGCCGAACCACGATACGCCGATGGAGCGCATTCTGGTGCAGGTGCTGAAGAACACCGATCACCGTCTGCAGAACGACATGCGCGTCAACCCGGCGTTCCTGTTCGCCGCCATGCTGTGGTACCCGCTGCTGGAGCATGCGCAGAAGCTGGCGCAGGAAAGCGGCCTGGCCTACTACGACGCCTTCGCGCTGGCGATGAACGACGTGCTCGACGAGCAGTGCCGCTCGCTGGCCATCCCGAAACGCATCACCACGCTGGTGCGCGATATCTGGCAGCTGCAGCTGCGCCTGTCCCGCCGCCAGGGCAAACGCGCGCACAAACTGATGGAGCATCCGAAATTCCGCGCCGCCTATGATTTGCTGGCGCTGCGTGCGGAAGTGGAAGACAATCAGGAAATGTTGCGTCTGGCCGAGTGGTGGGGCGAGTTCCAGGACGCCACGCCGGCGCGGCAGAAAGCCATGCTGAGCACCCTGGGTGACGATCCGGCGCCGCGCCGCGCGCGCCAACGCCGCCCTCGCCGCCGGGCACCGCGTAAAGAAGGGGCATAATGATCCGCGTTTATATCGCGCTGGGCAGCAACCTGGCGCAGCCGCTGCAACAGGTTAACGCCGCGCTGGAGGCGCTGGAGCATCTCCCGCGCACCCGGCTGGTCACCTGTTCTTCGTTTTACCGCACCAAGCCGCTGGGGCCGCAAAACCAGCCGGACTTTCTCAATGCGGTGGTGGCGCTGGATACCCTGTTGCCGCCCGAACAGCTGCTCGACCATACCCAGGCGATAGAACGCAATCAGGGGCGCGTGCGCAAGGATGAACGCTGGGGGCCGCGCACGCTCGATCTGGACATCATGCTGTACGGCGACAAGGTGATCCATACCGATCGCCTGACGGTGCCGCATTACGGCCTGAAAGAGCGCGAATTCATGCTCTACCCGCTGGCGGAAATCGCCCCCGATCTGATTTTCCCCGATGGCGAACCGCTCGCCAGCTGCCTCAAGCGCGTGCCGGAAAACGGCATGGCGCTGTGGCACTCGCCAAAACCGAAATCCTGACCCGCCTACAGCGCCAACCGCGCGACAAATCCCCCCGCCGGGCGATTGGCGAAACTGATCTGTAAACCATGCAAGCCGGCAATACGCTGTACGATCGAGAGCCCCAGCCCGCTGCCGGTCTGTTCCTGCCCCGGCGGGCGATAGAAGCGCTCTCCGAGCCGCGCCAGATGCTCCGTGGTGACACCCGGACCGTCGTCCTCCACCGTCAGCGAACGTTCGCTCAACGTCACGGTGACGACGCCGCCCTGCGGGGTATAGCGCACCGCGTTGTCCAGCAGATTGCGCAACAGCAGCGACAGCAGCAAGGTTTCTCCCTGACGCGGCGGCGGCGTTCCCTGCTGTTCATAGCGTAGCGTCACGCCCGCCGCATGCGCCTGCCGGTCCTGTTCCGCTAGGGTCATCGTCACCAGATTGTTCCAGTCGATCGGCGCCAGTTCGGCCAGATCCGACAGCGAATCCAGCCGCGACAGCGTGAGCAGCTGATCCACCAGCCGGGTGGCGCGATCGATGCCGACCGTCAGATTGTCCAGCGCATGCTCGCGCATCGGCGCATCGTCCCCCGCCAACTGCACCACTTCGGTCTGCACCCGCAATGCCGCCAGCGGGCTGCGCAATTCGTGCGCGGCATCGGAGGTGAAACGCCGCTCCCGCACCAGTAAAGCGTTGATGCGGGCGAACAGCGCGTTGAGCGCATCCACCAGTGGGCGCACCTCGGTCGGCACCTGGCGCGCGTCCAACGGCGTCGCATCATCGGGCGCGCGCCGGCGCAAACCGGCCGCCACCGCGCGCAGCGGCCGCAGCTCGCGCCCGACCATCAGCGCGATCAGCAGCATCAGCACCGGCAGCGTCGCCAGCCAGGGCACCAGTTGGCCGGTCACCATGCCCAGCGCCATATCGCGCCGGTAGTCCCACTCCTGGCCGACCACGATGCGGTAGCGCCCGTCCGGGCTGGTCAACCATACCAGGCGCCAACTGTCGTCATCGCCTTTGCGTTCGCCGTCGGTAAAACCTTCACGCTCCCCGTCAAACAGGAAGTCGGCACCGTTCTCGCCGTCGTTGAGCAGCATCTTGCCCTGGCGATCGAAGATGGCGAACGCCAGCGCGTCGTCGTCCTGTTCGCCGCGCTTGCCGTGATGCACCAGCTTCTTGGTTTTCGGCAGGCTGCGCGCGCTTTCATCGGCCAACAGATCGCCGAGGTTGGCGGTCGCCAGCCGTTTGGCGAACAGCATCTGCTGGGTGTCGAACACTTCGTTGATGGTGTTGCGCGACATCACCCAGGCCACCACGCTGGCGGTGCACCAGGTCAGCAGCGCCAGCAGGCTGAAGATCAGGATCAGACGCAGCCGCAGGCTGAGACGCTTCACGGCGCATCCCCCAGCGTGTAACCCACGCCGTGGATGGTACGGATGAAGCCGTTGCCCAGCTTGCGCCGCAGGTGGTGAATATGCACCTCCACCGCGTTACTGCTCACCTCGTCGTCCCAGTTGTACAGTTTCTCCTGAATCAACGGCCGCGCCAGCACCCGCCCTTTGTTGTGCAAAAACAGCTCCAGCACCGCCAATTCGCGCGGCGTCAGCGTCACCGGTTCGCCGTTGCAGCTCACGCTGCGGGTGGCGCTGTCGAACACCACGTTGCCGTGCGTCAGCTGCGGCATCAGTTGGCCGTGGCGACGGCGGATCAGCGCCTGCAGGCGCGCCGCCACTTCGGCCAGCGCGAACGGCTTGCACAGATAATCGTCGGCGCCGCTTTGCAGCCCGCTGACCCGCTGCTCCAGCGCATCGCGGGCGGTGAGGATCAATACCGGCACGTCCTGCCCGGCCTGGCGCCACTGGCGCAGCAGATCCAGGCCGTCGAGGCCCGGCAGGCTGAGATCGAGGATCACCGCGTCGTACGGCGCGCTGTCCAGCGCATTTTTGCCGACGGCGCCGTCGGTGAACCAGTCCAGATTGAAGCCGAGTTTGGTCAGCCCGGCCTTGATGCCGTCCCCGATCAGTTTGTCATCTTCGATCAACAGAATTCGCATGAGTATCCCTTTTGAGTCTTGGCGCCATTGCACCACAAGGTTCTTAAGAACCGCTTAAGCATGGCGATCCGCGCTACCCACCCCGATCGGGTTACAGTAGAATGACTGCACTTTTTTGCAGCCTGGGCCTGCGTACGCCGCACGGCCCGTTTCAGGAGACGTTGTGATGAAACCCACCACCGTGACCCACTTGCGCCAGTGGAAACAGGAGCAACGCAAGTTTGCTACCCTTACCGCCTACGATGCCAGCTTTGCCAAACTGTTTGAAGAGCAAGGCATCAAAGTCCTGTTGGTGGGCGATTCGCTGGGCATGACGCTGCAGGGCCACGACTCCACGCTGCCGGTCACCGTCGCCGACGTGGCCTATCACACGCGCGCCGTGCGCCGCGGCGCGCCGGCCTGTCTGCTGCTGGCCGATCTGCCGTTCATGAGTTACGCCACCCCCGAACAAACCTTCGCCAACGCCGCCGAGCTGATGCGCGCCGGCGCCAACATGGTGAAACTGGAAGGCGGCAGCTGGTTGTGCGACACGGTGAAAATGCTCGCCGAGCGCGCGGTGCCGGTATGCGGCCACCTGGGCCTGACGCCGCAGTCGGTCAACGTGTTCGGCGGCTATAAGGTACAAGGGCGCGACGAACTGGCCGCCAAACAGCTGTTGCAGGACGCGCAGAATCTGGAGCTGGCCGGCATTCAGCTGCTGGTGCTGGAGTGCGTGCCGACCGAGTTGGCGCGCCAGATCACCGAAGCGCTGTCCATTCCGGTCATCGGCATCGGCGCCGGCAACGGCACCGACGGCCAGATCCTGGTGATGCACGACGCCTTCGGCATCACCGGCGGCCACACGCCGAAGTTCGCCAAGAACTTCCTGGCGCAGAGCGGCGATATCCGCACGGCGGTGCAGCACTACATTCAGGAAGTGGAGCAAGGCCTCTACCCGGCGGCTGAACACTCTTTTAACTAAGCGATGGTTCCAGGAGTCACCCAATGATTATTATCGAAACCCTGCCGATGCTGCGTCAGCAGATCCGCCGCTGGCGCCAGGAAGGCAAACGCATCGCGCTGGTGCCGACCATGGGCAACCTGCACGACGGCCACATGACGCTGGTCGATGAAGCGCGCGCCCGCGCCGACGTGGTGGTGGTGAGCATCTTCGTTAACCCGATGCAGTTCGATCGCCCGGACGATCTGGCGCGCTACCCGCGCACGCTGCAGGAAGACAGCGAAAAGCTGACCCGCCGCGGCGTCGATCTGGTGTTCGCGCCGGCCCCGGCCGCGGTTTATCCGCAGGGCCTGGAGCAGCAGACCTACGTCGACGTGCCGGGCATCTCCACCATCCTGGAAGGCGCCAGCCGGCCGGGCCACTTCCGCGGCGTTTCCACCATCGTCAGCAAGCTGTTCAACCTGGTGCAGCCTGATTTGGCCTGTTTCGGCGAGAAGGATTACCAACAGCTGGCGTTGATCCGCAAAATGGTGGCGGACATGGGTTACGACATCGATATCGTCGGCGTGCCGACCGTGCGCGCCAAAGACGGCCTGGCCCTCAGCTCGCGCAACGGCTACCTGACCGCCGAAGAGCGCAAGGTAGCGCCGCAGCTGAGCAAGATCATGAACGCGCTGGCGCAACAGCTGGCCAATGGCGAGCGCCAGATCGAAGCGCTGCTGGAGCAGACCGCCGAGCAGCTGCGCGCCGCCGGCTTTACGCCGGATGAGCTGTTTATTCGCGACGCCGACAGCCTGCAGCCGCTGACGGTGGACAGCCAGCGAGCGGTGGTGCTGATGGCAGCCTGGCTGGGCAAGGCGCGTCTTATCGACAACCAGCAGGTCGACCTGACGCTGTAAGCCGTTTTTTATACTGTCGTCACCCTACCGCCCTGACCATAGGTAGACAATGGCGGGGCAATCGGTGACGATAGAGATTGCAGGGATGCAGGAGAGATGTTCAACCCCAGCGCCTGTGAAGGCCGATATTCAGTTAGGTAAAGCTATGATACGTACTATGCTGCAAGGCAAGCTGCATCGCGTCAAAGTCACTCAGGCTGACTTGCACTATGAAGGCTCCTGCGCCATCGACCAGGATTTCCTGGAGGCCGCCGGCATTCTGGAATATGAAGCGATCGATATTTACAACGTGGATAACGGCCAGCGCTTCTCCACCTACGCCATCGCCGCCGAGCGCGGTTCGCGCATCATTTCGGTCAACGGCGCCGCCGCGCGCTGCGCCTGCGTAGGCGACAAACTGATCATCTGCTCCTATGTGCAAATGACCGACGCCGACGCCCGCCAACACCACCCGAAAGTCGCCTATTTTGAAGGTGACAACAACCTGCAGCGCAAGGCGAAAGCCGTGCCGGTTCAGGTCGCCTGACAATAAAACGGGCGCCTTGCGCGCCCGTTCTTCCTTATTGCACCACCACCGTGCCCGGCTTGTTGGCTATCCGATCCGCCATGGTCTGGATCGAGTCGGTGCGCAGAATATACAGCCGTTTTAGCGTATAGGGGTTATCCCCCGGCTTTACCTTGCCCTGCACCGTGGTCACCGCCAGATGGAAACCGGCGTCCTGCGCCGCCTGAATCGCCCGTTGGTTATAGCCGCCGAACGGGTAAGACAGATACAGCACGTGCGGATTGAACTGCGACAGCGCGCGGCGTGAGCGCTCAAAATCAAACTCGATATTGTGCAGCGAACGGCTCAGCAAAATCGGCTGGCGATTACCGTCGGTGCGGTGCAGGAAATGGGTATGCGACTGCACGTCGAACACGTCCTGAATCTGCTTGAGCTCCGAGACGCTCATAAACTGCAGCGAGTCCGGGTTCCATTTCTGCGGATGGCGTTTGATGCGCGAAGAGATAATGAACGCCGTGGCGCGGAAACCGTAATCCTTCAATACCGGGTAAGCGTAGCGATACACCGATTTCAGCCCGTCGTCGAAGGTCAGCACGACCGCCTTGCCCGGCAGGTTGATCTGATTTTTCAGGTAGGCTTCCAGCTGGTACAGCGAAATGGTGTCGTAGCCCGCCTGCTTCAGGTAGGTCATCTGGTTGCTGAACGCCACGTCTGAAGTGGTGGTCGAGGTGTGGCGGAAGCGTTTGTTCTCTTCGTTTTTCAGCAGGTGGTGGTAAGTCAGCACCGGTATGCCGTTATCGATCTCGCAGTCCAACTCATTAATGAACCCCAGCCGCTCGCCGATGTTGACTTCGTACCAGGTGTTGTTCAGGCGATCCTTCAGCTTGCCGATGATCGGATAGCGCAGGTTGCCTTCCAGCGTGCCCAATACCTCGCTGTCCTTGTCCGCTGCGGTGTATACGTCGATCGTTTTTTGCGTGATCAGATTCTGGTTGGTCAGCGGTTTGTTCAGCTCGCCCAGATCGTCTTGCACCTTGCGCGACTTCTTCAATTCACGCACGTCGTCTTTATCGATAAAGCCGGTACCGTGCCCGAATTTGAATTCGTAGTATTCCGCATCCGCCGGGAAGACTTGGAGCAGTTGCCCGCGCTTCACTTCCCCTACCGGGATCACATGCTCGCCCACCAACGCATAGACTTCGCTATCGCGCTGCGCTTCCATGTATTCAGATTTAACCGCGCTGTCTTCCGACAGCAGACTAGCCAGGCTCACAGGGGAAACCAACGACATCAGAATGCCGAGCAACCCAGCCGTTAACGTGTATTGAGACCGCATGATGATGTTCTGCTTACGAGTGCGTAATGACAAAAGTGGAGGAAATGTGGAGCGCCAGCATAGCACGATTTGAACAACGGGGAACTAGCGGTTATTTGAGCAATTCTATTGATTTACGCGCCGCCTGCGCCAAATCAAGAAAAACGCCCCCGCCGGGAAAGCGAGGGCGCGATACGATCAGCTGCGCAGGCCGCGGCCACGCTCGATCAGGTACCAGGACAGCAGGTAAAACACCGCGATAAACGCCACCAACACCGCCATGGTGAACGCCAGCGGCACGTCGTTGATGCCGAGGAAACCGTAGCGGAAGCCGCTGATCATATAAACGATGGGGTTCAGCTTGGACACCGCCTGCCAGAATGGTGGCAGCAGCGACAGCGAGTAGAACACCCCGCCCAGGTAAGTCAGCGGCGTCAGCACGAAGGTCGGGATCAGGCTGATGTCGTCGAAAGTGGTGGCGAACACCGCATTGATCAGCCCCGCCAGCGAGAACAGGATCGCCGTCAGCAGCAGCGTCAGCGCAATCACCCACCAGGCGTGCACCTGCAGCGGCACGAAGAACAGTGAGATGATGGTCACCAGTACGCCGACGCAGATGCCGCGCGCCACGCCGCCGCCGACATAGCCGGCGATCACCACGTGGGTCGGCACCGGCGCCACCAGCAGTTCCTCAATGTTGCGCTGAAACTTGGCGCTGAAGAACGACGAGGCGACGTTGGCATAGGAGTTGGTGATCACCGCCATCATGATAAGGCCGGGCACGATGAACTGCATGTAGCTGAAGCCGTGCATATCGCCAATGCGCGAGCCGATCAGGTTACCGAAGATGATGAAGTACAGCGTCATGGTGATCACCGGCGGCACCAGGGTCTGGATCCAGATGCGCGCGAACCGGTTTACCTCTTTGGCCCAGATGCTCTGTAAGGCCACCCAATACAAACGCGTCATGCTTTCTCTCCATTGCCGTTAACCAGGGTGACAAACAGCTCTTCCAGGCGGTTCGCCTTATTGCGCATGCTCAGCACCTGCACGCCCTGCGCGCTCAGCTGGGCGAACAGGCCGTTCAGCCCCTGCTCGCGCATCACCTCCACTTCCAGCGTCGAGGTATCCGTCAGGCGGCTGTGGTAACCGTCCAGCTTCGGCAGCGGGCTCTTCGCCGCCAGATCGAGGATGAAGGTTTCCGACTTCAGCTTGGCCAGTAGCCCCTTCATCGAGGTGTTTTCCACCAGTTCCCCGTTCTGGATGATGCCGATGTTGCGGCACAGCATTTCCGCCTCTTCCAGATAGTGGGTGGTGAGGATAATGGTGGTGCCCTGGGCGTTCAGCTCTTTCAGGAAGCCCCACATCGAGCGACGCAGCTCAATATCCACCCCGGCGGTCGGCTCATCGAGGATCAGCAGCTTCGGCTGATGCATCAGCGCGCGGGCGATCATCAGGCGGCGCTTCATGCCGCCGGACAGCATGCGGGCGCGCTCGTTGCGCTTGCCCCACAGATCCAGCTGATTGAGGTATTTTTCGGCGCGCGCCATCGCTTCACGCCGCGTGACGCCGTAGTAACCCGCCTGATTCACCACGATCTGCAACACGGTCTCAAACGGATTGAAGTTGAACTCCTGCGGCACCAGGCCGAGCTGGCGCTTGGCGTTGACGATGTCTTTATCGATGTCGTAACCGAACACCCGCACGCTGCCGGCGGTTTTGTTCACCAGCGAGCTGATGATGCCGATGGTGGTGGACTTTCCGGCGCCGTTTGGCCCCAGCAGGGCATAAAAGTCCCCCGCTTCGACGCTCAGGTCGATGCCGCGCAGCGCCTTGACGCCACCGGCGTAAGTCTTGGTCAGCTGCGCTAATTCCAGTGCATAATTCATATGTAAAATAGTACCTTATAACGATGAGTATGCCGCCGCGCCCCTGTTTGCGAGGCTTGAAACACTAACAATAATCCTAGCATCGACGGCGTTTTCACTGCGTCGAATCCGTGCGCTAAATGAGGCTGCACCACTGTTCCGATTTCCAAATTGTGACGCTTACCCTATATTACCCCAACGCAATCTGTCCGTTACGGGTCAATCACCTTCATGAAAGAAATCGAAGAGCTTATCGCCAACAACCAGGCCTGGTCGGCCAATATCAGTCAGGAAGACCCGGAATTTTTTGAACGTTTAGCCCAGGCGCAAAAGCCCCGCTTCTTATGGATTGGTTGCTCTGACAGCCGCGTTCCCGCAGAACGCCTGACCGGCCTCGAGCCGGGTGAACTGTTCGTCCATCGCAACGTGGCGAACCTCGTTATCCACACCGATCTTAACTGCCTGTCGGTGGTGCAGTATGCGGTAGATGTGCTGGAAGTCGAACACATCATCATCTGCGGCCACCTGGGCTGCGGCGGCGTGCAGGCGGCGGTGGAAAACCCGGAGCTGGGTTTGATCGACAACTGGCTGCTGCACATTCGCGATCTGTGGTACAAGCACAGCTCGCTGCTGGGCGAGCTGCCGCCGGAACAGCGTTTCGACATGCTGTGCGAGATCAACGTCATTGAACAGGTGTACAACCTGGGCCACTCCACCATCATGCAATCGGCCTGGAAGCGCGGCCAGAAGGTGATGATCCACGGTTGGGTGTACGGCATTCAGGACGGCCGCCTGCGCGATATGGAAGTGCTGGCGACCAGCCGCGAGAGCCTGGAGATGGGCTACCGCAAAGCGATAGCCAAACTGAAGCAGGATAAAGGCGTATAACCCCGCCGCGGGCGCGGCTTGCCGCGCCCCACATCCAATTACTCGTCCAGCAGCACCACTTTGCCGACGTACGGCAGGTGACGGTAGCGCTGGGCGTAGTCGATGCCATACCCCACCACGAACTCATCCGGGATCGAGAAGCCGACGTATTCGACCGGCACCTGCACTTCACGGCGCTCAGGCTTGTCCAGCAAGGTGCAAATCGCCAGCGACTTCGGCCCACGCAGCGCCAAAATCTCGCGCACTTTGTTCAGCGTGTTGCCAGAATCGATGATGTCTTCCACGATCAGCACGTCTTTGCCGCGAATGTCTTCGTCCAGATCCTTGAGGATCTTCACGTCGCGAGTGGTGGACATGCCGCTGCCGTAGCTGGAAGCCGTCATGAAGTCGACTTCGTGCGGCACGTCAATCGCGCGGCACAGATCGGCCATGAACATGAAGGAGCCGCGCAGCAGCCCGACCAGCACCATGTCACTGCCGCTGTCGCGGTAATGTTCGGTGATCTGGCGGCCAAGTTCGGCGATACGGGTCTTAACTTCCTGCTCGGAAATCATTACGTCTACAGTGTGTTTCATAGTATTCAGGTCAGTTGCCGGAAGAAAGGTGCGGAGTTTAGCATAGCCTTTCGCCGGTGGCGACGCGAGCGCGCCGCCACATGAGCGCCGGGCCGCGATCATTCGTCGACGGTAAAGCCCATCATCATGCCGGTATCTTCGTGTTCCAACAGGTGGCAGTGGGCCATATACGCATGTTCGCTGCTTGCCGGATGATCGAAGCGCACCAGCACTTCGCTGCGCCACCCTTCGACGCGCACCGTGTCCTTCCAGCCGCTGCGATGCGCCGCCGGCGGTTTGCCGTTTTCCGACAAGATACGGAACTGGGTGCCGTGAATGTGGAACGGGTGCAACATCATGTCGCCCTCGCCGGAAATGGTCCATTTCTCATACTGGCCCCGTTTGGCGGCGAACATCGGCTTGGTCATGTCGAAGGCCTTGCCGTTGATCATGTTGCCGTGGCTGAAGTCGAACGGTTTGGCTTTGCCCTGCGCGCCGCCGTGATCCATCCCGGCCATCTTGCCATGATCCATGCCTTTCATGTTGCCGTGATCCATGCCCTGCATGCCGCCCTTTTCCATGCCTTTCATGTTACCGTGGTCCATGCCTTTCATGTCGCCACCGCCCATCGCGCCATGATTCATGCTCATGCCGGCCATCGCCTGGTGGCCATAACGATCCATCAGCGCCTGCATGCCGAGCATATCCAGCTGCGGATCCATCATCAGCTGCAGCCAACGCTCCTGGATGCCGGCGGTGGCAGGCAATGTCGGCAGCTTCACCAGGCTATCCGGCATGGCTTTAATGCCCTGCGCCAGCGAGGGCTGAATGCGCAGCACCGGCAGCAGTTGATCGAACGGCGCCAGCGTCATGCCCATCTGTTTCACCGGCAACGTCACGATATCGAATGCTTTCCCGTCGGAGGCATCGACCAGCACTTCAAAACGCTCGCCCATCAGCATCGGCAGCTCGGTCAGCTTCACCGGCTCCGCCAGGAAACCGCCGTCGCTGGCGATGACGTACAGCGGACGGTTGTCACTGGCCGCCAGATTCAGCGAGCGGGCGTTACAACCGTTGAGGAAACGCAGACGCAGCCAGCCGCGCGGCGCCAGATGTTGAGGATACTGCGCGCCGTTGGTGAACATGCGATCGCCAAACCAGCCCACCGCCGCGCTCATCACGTCCAGGCGGTATTCGATCTGCGCGTCTTTGCCCAGCCGCTTATCCTGCAGGATCACCGGAATATCATCCTGCCCCCAGGTTTTCGGCAGCGGCAGTTTGGCGCTTTCGTCGTCTTCCAGCAGCACCAGCCCCGCCAGCCCCATCATCACCTGGCTGCCGGTTTTACCGTGTGTATGCGGGTGGAACCAGCAGGTGGCCGCCGGTTGATCAACGGTGAAATTCACCGTGCGCGTCGCGCCGGGATGGATCAGCGCCTGCGGGCCGCCATCGACGTCGCCGGGAATTTCCAGGCCGTGCCAGTGGACGGTACTGGCCTCCGCCAGGCGGTTTTTGATATCGACCGTCACCGGTTGGCCACGCTGCAGCTTCACCGCCGGCCCGAGCAGCGCGCCGTTGAATCCCCAGGTTTTGGTCGCGGCGCCGGGCAACCAGCGGGTTTCCCCCGCCTGCAGCGCCAGCGCAATCTTTCCCTGCGCGTCCGGCATCAACAGCGGCGGTACCGGCAGGGCCGGCCTATCGGCCGCCCAGGCGGCTCGGCTCCATAACGGCAATGCGCTCGCCGCGCCCAGCGCGGCGGTTAATTTAATAAAATCACGGCGTAACATCGCTGACTCCCTTTTCTCAGTGACATAACTCAATGCCGCCAGCCTAAACCTTCCCCCTGGCGGAAGGTCAAGCCTTTCCTGGCGGTATTTTAAGCTATGCCTCACAATCAAGAGAGTGTGACTGGCAAGCGCGACGCCGGCCCGCCGGCAATAAAATTTGGTGCCTTTACAGACAAGTGTGGTAACGTCAGCAGACGACAAACAGGCCTATTTCATGATGAAAAAAACAACGTTATCGATGCTGTTGCTGGCGATGCTGGGCTTCTCCAACGCCAGTCTGGCGCTGAATGAATCCGAGGCGGAAGATCTGGCCGATCTTACGGCGGTATTTATTTATTTGAAAAATGATTGCGGCTACAACGATTTGCCAAACGCGCAAATCAAACGCGCCATTGTCTATTTCGCGCAACAAAACCGCTGGGATTTGAGCAACTACAACAGTTTCAATATGAAGGCGCTGGGCGAAGACAGCTATCGCGATCTCAGCGGCATCGCCATTCCAACGCCCAAGAAGTGCAAATCGCTGGCGCGTGACTCGTTGAGCCTGCTGGCCTACGCCAATTAATTCTTTCCCCTTCTCCCATCCGCTTAACGCTCTCTCTGTCTGAAATTCAACCGTGCATCGCCAGGCAGAGTTAGCTATGATGTTGCGCCGATTTTTCATGGCTGTTATTACGGAGTTTCCCGCACATGACCCAGAAAGAAATTTGGTACGAAACGCTGCATACGGGCTTCGGCCAGTACTTCTCGGTAGAGAAGGTGCTGTACCGCGAGAAGACCGATCATCAGGATCTGGTGATCTTCGAGAACCCGGAGCTGGGGCGCGTGATGGCGCTCGACGGCGTGGTGCAAACCACCGAGCGTGACGAGTTCATCTATCACGAAATGCTGACCCACGTGCCGTTGCTGGCGCACGGACGGGCGAAGAAAGTGCTGATTATCGGCGGCGGCGACGGCGGTATGCTGCGTGAAGTCAGCCGGCACCCTGGCGTGGAGCAGATCACCATGGTCGAGATCGACGCCGGCGTCGTCGAGTTCTGCCGCCAGTACCTGCCCAACCACAGCGCCGGAGCCTATGACGATCCGCGCTTCAAGCTGGTGATCGACGACGGCGTCAACTTCGTGAATCAAACCGACGAAACGTTCGATGTGATCATCTCCGACTGCACCGATCCGATCGGCCCCGGCGAAAGCCTGTTCACCTCGGCGTTTTATGAAGGCTGCGCCCGCTGCCTGAATGAGGGCGGCATTTTCGTCGCGCAGAACGGCGTCTGTTTCCTGCAGCAGGACGAGGCGGTCAACAGCCACGCCAAACTGAGCCGCTACTTTACCGACGTCAGCTTCTATCAGGCGGCGATCCCGACCTATTACGGCGGCATCATGACCTTCGCCTGGGCGAGCCAGAACCCGGCGCTGCGCCAGCGCGATCTGCCTGCCCTGCAACAGCGCTTTAACCAAAGCGGCCTACACTGCCGTTATTACAACCCGGCAATTCACGTCGGCAGCTTTGCCCTGCCGCAATATTTGCTCAATGCCCTGAACGTAACACGTTAAGCGAGAAGAT
Source organism: Serratia sp. DFXYC6 (assembly GCF_057196085.1). Classification (NCBI taxonomy): domain Bacteria; kingdom Pseudomonadati; phylum Pseudomonadota; class Gammaproteobacteria; order Enterobacterales; family Yersiniaceae; genus Serratia; species Serratia sp. DFXYC6. The sequence goes on from NZ_JBXUNV010000002.1 coordinate 224,534, forward strand.
AAAGGAGGTGGCCCAAATTGCATAAGCTAAAACTGCACGGCTTCAACAACCTGACCAAGAGCCTGAGTTTTTGTATTTACGATATTTGTTACGCCAAAACCGCGGACGATCGCGATGGCTATATCGCCTACATAGACGAACAATATAACGCCAACCGGTTAACCGAGATCCTGAGCGAAACCTGCTCGATCATCGGCGCCAATATTCTGAACATCGCGCGTCAGGACTACGAGCCGCAGGGCGCCAGCGTCACCATCCTGGTCAGCGAAGAGCCGATCGATCCGAAAGACGTCGATACGTCGGAACACCCCGGTCCGCTGCCGAATACGGTCGTCGCGCACCTGGACAAAAGCCATATCTGCGTGCACACCTACCCGGAAAGCCATCCGGAAGGCGGGCTGTGCACCTTCCGCGCCGATATCGAGGTTTCGACCTGCGGCGTCATTTCGCCCCTCAAGGCGCTGAACTATTTAATTCACCAGCTGGAATCCGACATCGTCACCATGGACTATCGCGTGCGTGGTTTTACCCGCGACGTGAACGGCGTGAAACATTACATCGATCATGAGATCAATTCGATCCAGAACTTTATGTCGGAAGACATCAAGGCGCTGTACCACATGATGGACGTGAACGTTTACCAGGAAAATATCTTCCATACCAAGATGTTGCTGAAGGATTTCGATCTGAAGCACTACCTGTTTAACGCGCAACCGGAGGCGTTGAGCGCCGCCGAGCGCAAGCAGATCACCGATCTGTTATGGAAAGAGATGCAGGAAATCTATTACGGCCGCAATATTCCGCATCTGTGATGGAAAGGGCGCGGCACGCCGCGCCCTGATGCTTAGTACTTCAGCATGAAAGAACGATAGGCTTTCAACACCCGCAGGAAGTCCTCAACGCCGCAGAATGAGAGGCTTTCTTCGTCGTAATAGTTCATCCCCTCTTCCATTTCATCGCCCTCGAACTCCAGCTGATTGGCGCGGATCATCACTTCTTCACCATCCATCAGCAGCGTATATTCATGGCCTTCCAGCTGCCATTGACGCTCGCTGCCTTTGACCTCGGCCGCGCCGGCTTCAATGCGGTCGAGCAGGTTGAAATCGCCTTTGACTTCTTCGTTGATCCAGTGGCCAATCGCCTCATGCCCCATCGAAAATCTGACGAGCACCTGACCGGTGACGTCACGCAGAAATTCGTAATCCATAGCATGCCCTCCTGAGCCCTTTTTCTTAGTGTAAACATAAATGGCTGACTAACTCAGTGAGCGCTCGCAAAGTTGGCAACTGAGCAAAATAAAACGGGAGGCCAAAGCCTCCCGTTAAACAGTTGCGCAATATAGCGGCTTACACGGCGGTTTGGAAGATCACGCCGTCGGCTTTTTCGGTGTACTGCCCTAGCTGGTCAAAGTTCAGGTAGCGGTAGGTATCCGCCGCCGTCTTGTCGACCTGCGCCATATAGGTCTGGTACTCGTCCGGCGTCGGCAGGCGGCCCAGCAGGGACGCTACCGCGGCCAGTTCAGCAGACGCCAGATAGACGTTAGCGCCGGTGCCCAGACGGTTCGGGAAGTTACGGGTCGAGGTGGAAACCACCGTCGCGCCGTCCGCCACGCGCGCCTGGTTGCCCATGCACAGCGAGCAGCCCGGGATCTCGATACGCGCGCCGCTCTTGCCGAAGACGCTGTAGTAGCCTTCTTCGGTCAGCTGAGCCGCATCCATCTTGGTTGGCGGCGCCACCCACAGACGGGTCGGCAACTGGCCCTTGTGCTGATCCAGCAGCTTGCCGGCCGCGCGGAAGTGGCCGATGTTGGTCATGCAAGAGCCGATGAACACTTCATCGATCTTGCTGTTGGCCACGTCGGACAGCAGGCGCGCGTCGTCAGGATCGTTCGGCGCGCACAGGATCGGCTCTTTGATCTCGTTCAGATCGATGTCGATCACCGCTGCGTATTCCGCATCCGCATCGCCTTCCAGCAGTTGCGGATCCGCCAGCCATTTTTCCATGCCCTGAATACGGCGCTCCAGCGTACGGCGATCGCCGTAGCCTTCGGAAATCATCCACTTCAGCAGCACGATGTTGGAGTTCAGGTACTCTTCGATCGGCGCCTTGTCCAGCTTGATGGTACAACCGGCGGCGGAACGTTCGGCGGACGCATCGGTCAGCTCAAACGCCTGCTCGACCTTCAGATCCGGCAGGCCTTCGATCTCCAGAATGCGGCCGGAGAAGATGTTTTTCTTGCCCTTCTTCTCGACGGTCAGCAGACCTTGCTGGATCGCGTAGTAAGGGATGGCGTGCACCAAATCGCGCAGGGTGATGCCCGGCTGCATTTTGCCTTTGAAGCGCACCAGCACCGACTCAGGCATATCCAGCGGCATCACGCCGGTCGCGGCGGCAAACGCCACCAGGCCGGAACCGGCCGGGAAGGAGATGCCGATCGGGAAGCGGGTGTGGGAATCGCCGCCGGTGCCGACGGTGTCAGGCAGCAGCATGCGGTTCAGCCAGGAGTGGATCACGCCGTCGCCCGGGCGCAGCGAGACGCCGCCGCGGTTCATGATGAAATCAGGCAGCGTGTGGTGCGTGGTCACGTCGACCGGTTTCGGGTACGCAGCGGTGTGGCAGAACGACTGCATGACCAGATCGGCGGAGAAGCCGAGGCAGGCCAGGTCTTTCAGCTCATCGCGGGTCATCGGGCCGGTGGTGTCCTGAGAGCCGACGGAGGTCATCTTCGGTTCGCAGTATTCGCCAGGGCGAATGCCGGCGACGCCGCAGGCGCGGCCGACCATTTTCTGCGCCAGCGAGAAGCCTTTGCTGCTGGCGGCAACCGGTTTGGCGATGCGGAACACGTCGCTGTGCGGCAGGCCCAGCGCTTCGCGCGCCTTGGTGGTCAGGCCGCGGCCGATGATCAGCGGGATACGGCCGCCGGCGCGCACTTCATCCAGCAGCACGTCGGTTTTCAGCTCGAAGTTGGCGATCAGCGCGCCGGTCTCGTGGTTGCGCACTTCACCTTTGTACGGGTAAACGTCGATCACGTCGCCCATGTTCAGCTCGGACACGTCCACTTCGATCGGCAAGGCGCCGGCATCTTCCATGGTGTTGAAGAAGATAGGCGCAATCTTGCCGCCCAGCACCACGCCGCCGCCGCGCTTGTTCGGCACGTGCGGGATGTCGTCGCCCATGAACCACAGCACCGAGTTGGTGGCGGATTTACGGGAGGAACCGGTGCCGACCACGTCGCCGACGTAGGCCAGCGGGAAGCCTTTCTTGTTCAGCAGCTCGATCTGTTTGATCGGGCCGACGCTGCCAGGCTGATCCGGCACGATGCCTTCACGTTCGTTTTTCAGCATCGCCAGCGCGTGCAGCGGGATGTCCGGGCGCGACCAGGCGTCCGGCGCCGGAGACAGGTCGTCGGTGTTGGTTTCGCCGGTGACTTTGAACACGGTGACGGTGATCTTTTCCGCCAGCTCCGGGCGCGACAGGTACCATTCGGCGTCGGCCCAGGACTGCATGATCTGTTTGGCGTGCGGGTTACCGGCCTTGGCCTTCTCTTCCACGTCGTAGAAGTTGTCGAACATCAGCAGCGTGTGGGACAGCGCTTTGGCGGCGATCGGCGCCAGCTTCTCGTTGTCCAGCGCTTCGATCAGCGGATGAATGTTATAGCCGCCCTGCATGGTGCCTAACAGTTCAATCGCTTTCTCGGGGGTAACCAGGGGGGATGTCGCTTCACCTTTGGCGATGGCCGCCAGGAAACCTGCTTTGACGTAGGCGGCTTCGTCGACGCCCGGTGGAACACGGTTAATCAGCAGGTCTAACAGGAATTCTTCTTCGCCTTTTGGCGGATTCTTCAGTAGTTCGACCAGCGCGGCCATTTGGGTGGCGTCTAGCGGCTTAGGGGCGATGCCCTCAGCAGCACGCTCGGCTACGTGCTTACGGTATTCTTCTAGCACGACGTTCTCCTCGCTCTCATTGTCATTTATTGTGCCTGGCGTATATGCAAACCGGGTTTATACCCTTTGGGTTTCACTCTGTGGCTAGGCGATCGGCCCGTAAAGGCCCCGAAACGGTGATTGGGGCAAACAAGCGCGGTCAAACAGCGTTACAGCATGAAAGACTGATGGGTAGAGCGCACGGCGATATTGATGCCATCTATCCTGACGGGGCACTGCTGTCGATGTCCTGGACTGTAAGGTACAGTGCCCGGTTCCGCTCAGCCAGCATATCAGGATTTGAAACGGTTGTTAATTCGTTCACATAAAAGCAACATTAAATCTTTGCTGAATCGTTGAGCGCAGCGTAATCGGCTGCCGGACTAGCAGGACATTATATCCATATAATTAGAGTGGACATAAGCATAAGGATCGGAATTTGGCGCAGCGGCCACAAAAAACCGCGTTCTGCATCTGAGCAAAAAAAACGGCCCCTTTTCAGGAGCCGCTTGATGACCGGTCAAACCAGCAGAATTACTTCTTCTTGGCTTTCGGGTTAGGCAGATCGGTGATGCTGCCTTCGTAGATTTCCGCCGCCAGGCCCACGGATTCGTGCAGGGTCGGGTGAGCGTGGATGGTCAGCGCGATGTCTTCCGCGTCGCAGCCCATCTCGATAGCCAGACCGATTTCACCCAGCAGCTCGCCGCCGTTGGTGCCGACAATCGCGCCACCGATGATGCGGTGAGTTTCTTTGTCGAAGATCAGTTTGGTCATGCCGTCTGCACAATCGGAAGCGATCGCACGGCCGGAAGCCGCCCACGGGAAGGTGGAGGTTTCGTAGCTGATGCCTTTCTCTTTCGCTTCTTTCTCGGTCAGACCCACCCACGCCACTTCCGGCTCGGTGTAAGCGATGGATGGGATCACTTTCGGGTCGAAGTAGTGCTTCATGCCGGCGATAACTTCTGCGGCGACGTGGCCTTCGTGCACGCCTTTGTGCGCCAGCATCGGCTGACCGACGATGTCGCCGATGGCGAAGATGTGCGGCACGTTGGTGCGCAGCTGTTTGTCGACGTTGATGAAGCCACGCTCGTCAACTTCAACACCGGCTTTGCCGGCGTCCAGCAGTTTGCCGTTCGGCACGCGGCCGATCGCCACCAGCACCGCGTCGTAACGCTGTGGTTCTGCCGGCGCTTTTTTACCTTCCATCGTGACGTAGATGCCGTCTTCTTTGGCTTCTACCGCGGTCACTTTGGTTTCCAGCATCAGGTTGAACTGCTTGCTGATACGTTTGGTGAAGACTTTCACCACGTCTTTATCTGCCGCCGGGATAACCTGATCGAACATTTCAACGACGTCGATCTGTGAACCCAGCGCATGGTATACGGTGCCCATTTCCAGGCCGATGATGCCGCCGCCCATAACCAGCAGACGCTCTGGGACGGTTTTCAGTTCCAGCGCATCGGTAGAATCCCACACGCGTGGATCTTCATGAGGAATGAATGGCAGTTGGATCGGACGAGAACCTGCGGCGATGATGGCGTTGTCGAAGTTGATGGTGGTTGGGCCGTTTTCGCCTTCCACAACCAGGGTGTTAGCGCCGGTGAACTTGCCCAGGCCGTTGACCACTTTCACTTTACGGCCTTTGGCCATGCCAGCCAGACCGCCGGTCAGCTGAGTGATGACTTTTTCTTTCCAGACGCGCACTTTGTCGATGTCGGTTTTCGGCTCGCCGAAAACGATGCCGTGTTCGGCCAGCGCTTTGGCTTCTTCGATCACTTTGGCAACGTGCAGCAGTGCTTTGGAAGGGATACATCCCACGTTCAGGCAAACCCCGCCCAGAGTGGAATAACGTTCAACCAGAACGGTTTCAAGACCTAAGTCAGCGCAACGAAAGGCTGCAGAGTAACCTGCCGGGCCCGCCCCAAGTACCACGACCTGAGTTTTAATTTCAGTACTCATCATGACCTCTTAATTGATTGTCCGGCGGGTCAGACGTCATTTTTATTGCTAATCGATCTCATAACGCCCTTCATCCACCGGGACGCTTACACCGCGAGCAGTTTACAGAATTGTTAATAATCTGCAAAGCGTGTTCGAGTGACCCGTGTCTCAACAATTTTGTCGAGTTATGCAAAATCCGACAAAACTGCTACAGAATCGTCAGGGGCGCAGCATGCTGCGCCCCTTTTGCATTACATCACCAGACGGCGAATGTCGGACAACATGTTGTTGATGATGGTGATGAAGCGCGCACCATCGGCACCGTCGATAACGCGGTGGTCGAAGGACAGCGACATCGGCATCATCAGGCGCGGCATGAACTCTTTACCGTTCCAGACCGGCTCCATCGCAGACTTGGAGACGCCCAGGATAGCCACTTCCGGCGCATTGACGATCGGCGCGAAGTGAGTCGTCCCGATACCGCCCAGGCTGGAGATGGTGAAGCAGCCGCCCTGCATCTCGCCCGCGGTCAGCTTGCCGTCGCGCGCTTTCTTGGAGATGGTCATCAGCTCGCGAGACAGCTCGGTGATGCTCTTCTTGTTCACGTCCTTGAACACCGGAACCACCAGGCCGTTCGGGGTATCTACCGCCACGCCGATGTTGATGTATTTCTTCAGCGTCAGCTTCTGGCCATCTTCGGACAGCGAGCTGTTGAAGCGCGGCATCTGCTCCAGAGCGGCAGCAACGGCTTTCATGATGAACACGACAGGCGTGAACTTCACGTCCAGCTTGCGCTTGGCCGCTTCTTCGTTCTGCTGCTTGCGGAACGCTTCCAGATCGGTGATATCAGTTTTGTCGAAGTGAGTCACGTGCGGGATCATCACCCAGTTGCGGCTCAGGTTCGCGCCAGAGATCTTCTGGATGCGGCCCATTTCGACTTCTTCGATCTCGCCGAACTTGCTGAAGTCCACTTTCGGCCATGGCAGCATGCCCGGCAGACCGCCGCCGGCAGCAGCCGGAGCCGCTTCAGCGCGTTTCACCGCGTCTTTCACGTAAGCCTGAACGTCTTCGCGCAGGATGCGGCCTTTACGACCGGTACCTTTCACTTTCGCCAGGTTAACGCCGAATTCACGCGCCAGACGACGAATGACCGGGGTCGCGTGCACGTAGGCCGCGTTCTCGGCGAACTCGCCTTTGTCTTCAGCTTTCGCAGCCGGAGCGGCGGCTTTAGCGGCGGCCGGCGCCGGCGCAGCGTCCGCTTTAGCGGCTGGCGCGGCGGCAGCGGCAGGCGCAGCGCCTTCCACTTCGAACACCATGATCAGGGAGCCGGTTTTCACTTTGTCGCCGGTCGCGATCTTGATCTCTTTCACGGTGCCCGCGAACGGCGCTGGCACTTCCATGGAGGCCTTGTCGCCTTCCACGGTGATCAGAGACTGCTCGGCGGCAACCTTGTCGCCTACCTTGACCATCACTTCGGTCACTTCGACTTCGTCACCGCCGATGTCCGGCACGGCGACGTCTTTGGCCGCAGAGGCCGCAGGCGCTGCAGCGGCAGCCGGTGCTTCAGCCGCAGCCGGAGCAGCAGCGGAAGCGGCGCCGGCCACTTCGAACACCATGATCAGGGAACCGGTTTTCACTTTGTCGCCGGTCGCGATCTTGATCTCTTTCACGGTACCCGCGAACGGCGCAGGGACTTCCATGGAAGCCTTGTCGCCTTCCACAGTGATCAGGGACTGCTCGGCTTCCACCTTGTCGCCCACTTTCACCAGGATCTCGGTCACTTCGACTTCGTCGGCGCCGATGTCAGGCACGGCAACGTCTTTGGCAGCAGAGGCAGCCGGAGCAGCTGCTGCCGCCGCCGGTTTTTCTTCCGCTTTCGCCGCCGGAGCAGCTTCCGCTGCGCCTGCCGCTTCGAAGATCATGATCAGTTTGCCGGTTTCAGTTTTATCGCCGACCGCCACTTTGATCTCTTTCACCACGCCCGCCTGCGGGGAGGGCACTTCCATGGAAGCCTTGTCGCCTTCCACGGTGATCAGCGATTGTTCCGCTTCAACTTTATCGCCGACCTTCACCAGAATCTCGGTGATTTCGACTTCATCTGCACCGATGTCCGGTACGTTGATTTCGATAGACATTATTCAGTACCTCTTAGGCCAGACGCGGGTTAACTTTTTCCGGGTTGATGTCGAATTTCTTGATTGCGTCAGCAACCACAGAAGCTTCGATCTCACCGCGTTTAGCCAGTTCACCCAGAGCAGCAACCACCACGTAGGACGCATCGACTTCAAAGTGGTGACGCAGGTTTTCGCGGCTGTCCGAACGACCGAAGCCGTCGGTGCCCAGTACGCGATAATCGCTGGCCGGCACATAAGTACGAACCTGTTCGGCGAACAGTTTCATGTAGTCGGTAGAGGCTACCGCCGGCGCGTCGCTCATCACCTGAGCGATGTAAGGCACGCGTGGCGTTTCGGTTGGGTGCAGCATGTTCCAGCGCTCGCAATCCTGGCCGTCGCGCGCCAGTTCGGTGAACGAGGTCACGCTGTAGGTGTCGGAACCCACGCCGTAGTCCTTCGCCAGGATTTGCGCAGCTTCGCGCACGTGGCGCAGGATGGCGCCGGAGCCCAGCAGCTGCACCTTGCCTTTGCTGCCTTCCAGCGTTTCCAGCTTGTAGATACCCTTGCGGATACCTTCTTCCGCACCCTGCGGCATCGCAGGCATGTGGTAGTTTTCGTTCAGCGTGGTCAGGTAGTAGTACACGTTTTCCGGGTTGTCGCCATACATGCGCACCAGACCGTCGTGCATGATCACCGCCACTTCGTACGCGTAAGCCGGATCGTAAGAGATGCAGTTAGGGATGGTCAGAGACTGAATGTGGCTGTGGCCATCTTCGTGCTGCAGACCTTCGCCGTTCAGGGTAGTACGGCCCGAGGTCCCGCCGATCAGGAAGCCGCGCGCCTGTTGGTCGCCCGCTGCCCAGCACAGGTCGCCGATACGTTGGAAACCGAACATCGAGTAGTAGATGTAGAACGGAATCATCGGCAGATCGTTGGTGCTGTAGGAGGTCGCTGCGGCCAGCCAGGAAGAGGCTGCGCCCAGTTCGTTGATGCCTTCCTGCAGGATTTGGCCTTTCTCGTCTTCTTTGTAGTAAGCAACCTGCTCACGGTCCTGCGGGGTGTACTGCTGGCCGTTCGGGCTGTAGATACCGATCTGACGGAACAGACCTTCCATACCGAAGGTACGCGCTTCGTCGGCGATGATTGGCACCAGGCGATCTTTGATCGACTTGTTCTTCAGCATCACGTTCAGGGCACGCACGAAGGCGATAGTGGTGGAGATCTCTTTGTTCTGCTCTTCCAGCAGCGAGCTGAAATCTTCCAGCGCCGGCATTTCCAGCTTCTGGGTGAACTCCGGCAGACGCGTCGGCACGTAGCCTTTCAGCGCCTGGCGACGTTCGTGCAGGTATTTGTACTCTTCGGAATCTTTCTCGAAGGTGATGTACGGCAGTTTTTCGATGTCAGCATCGGCAACCGGCACGTTGAAACGATCGCGGAAGTGGTGAACCCCTTCCATGTTCATTTTCTTCACCTGGTGAGCGATGTTTTTACCTTCCGCGGTTTCACCCATGCCGTAACCTTTGATGGTGTGGGCCAGGATAACGGTCGGTTTGCCTTTGGTGTCCTGCGCTTTTTTCAGTGCAGCGAAGATTTTCTTCGGATCGTGACCACCACGGTTCAGCGCCCAGATTTCGTCGTCGGTCATGTCTTTGACCAGCGCCGCGGTTTCCGGGTAACGGCCGAAGAAGTGCTCGCGCACGTAAGCGCCGTCTTTGGATTTGAAGGTCTGGTAGTCGCCGTCCAGGGTCTCGTTCATCAGCTGAACCAGTTTACCGCTGGTGTCTTTGCGCAGCAGCTCGTCCCAACGGCCGCCCCAGATCACTTTCAGCACCTGCCAGCCTGCGCCGGAGAAGATGCCTTCCAGTTCGTTGATGATCTTGCCGTTACCGGTGACCGGGCCGTCCAGGCGCTGCAGGTTGCAGTTGATGACGAACACCAGGTTGTCCAGCTTCTCGCGGGTGGCGATGGTGATGGCGCCTTTGGATTCCGGCTCATCCATCTCGCCGTCGCCCAGGAAGGCGTAAACGGTCTGCTCAGAGGTGTCTTTCAGGCCGCGGTGTTCCAGGTATTTCAGGAACTTCGCCTGATAGATGGCGCTGATTGGGCCCAGGCCCATGGATACGGTCGGGAACTGCCAGAATTCCGGCATCAGCTTAGGATGCGGGTAAGAGGACAGGCCGTTGCCGTGCACTTCCTGACGGAAGTTGTTCATCTGTTCTTCGGTCAGGCGGCCTTCAAGGAAGGCGCGCGCGTAAACGCCCGGAGAGATGTGGCCCTGGAAGTAGACCAGGTCGCCGCCGTCTTTCTCGTTGCGTGCGCGGAAGAAGTGGTTAAAGCAGACTTCATAGAAGGTCGCGGAAGACTGGAAGGAAGCCATGTGGCCGCCCAGCTCCAGGTCTTTCTTGGATGCGCGCAGAACGGTCATGATCGCGTTCCAACGGATCGCAGAGCGAATGCGGCGTTCCAGATCCAGGTTGCCTGGGTAAGCCGGTTCGTCTTCTACCGCGATGGTGTTGACGTAGTTGTGCGCTGCAGCACCGGCCGCAACGTTAACGCCGCCTTTGCGGGCTTCTCCCAATACCTGATCAATCAGAAACTGAGCTCGCTCAACACCCTCTTCACGGATGACCGATTCGATCGCCTGCAGCCAGTCGCGGGTTTCGATCGGATCCACGTCATTGTTTAAACGTTCTGACATGGTGGTATTCCTTATCTGTCTAATGGTTTGTTTGGAGCCTGTCTTCCTGTGTTCTGTGCCAAAACACACGAAGACAGGCCCATCAGTTTAGTTGCCGCTTAAGTACTTAACTAAGTACCTCGAACTTAACCCCCGCAGGCTGGTGTACCCTGAAGAGGACAGCTCTTAATCCTTGCGTTGCTGGAGACGCCGCAGCGATCTCTCGCGCCGAGTATGCTCCCGGCTGAGATCCAGCAAGATTTCCTCGATAAACGCCAAGTGGCGATGCGAGGCTTCACGGGCCTTTTCCGGCTCGCGTGCCACAATCGCCTCAAAAATTCCGGCGCGGTGGCTGCTCACTTTTGCCAACATCTCACGGCGCGAGTAGAGCAATTCAAAGTTCTGACGCACGTTCTGTTCCAGCATCGGCCCCATGCAGCGTAGCAGGTGAAGTAACACAACGTTGTGAGCGGCTTCGGTCACGGCGATTTGATACTGCATGACCGCATCGGCTTCGGCGTCGAGATCGCCGCTGTCTTGAGCCTGTTGAATCACGATGTGGCAGTCGCGGATGCGCGCCAGATCTTCATCGGTGCCGCGCAGCGCCGCGTAATAGGCGGCAATGCCTTCCAGCGCGTGACGGGTTTCCAGCAGATCGAACTGTGATTCGGGATGGTCGGCCAGCAGCTCGGCCAGCGGATCGCTGAAGCTCTGCCACAGATTAGTTTGCACGAAGGTGCCGCCGCCCTGACGGCGCAGGAGCAGCCCTTTCGCTTCAAGGCGCTGAATGGCCTCTCTCAGAGAAGGACGGGAGACATCAAATTGTTTCGCCAACTCGCGCTCCGGAGGCAGTTTTTCGCCTGGGCGCAGTGTCCCCTCGAGGATCAGGTATTCGAGCTGTTGCTCGATAACATCTGACAACTTGGGTTGGCGGATTTTGCTGTAGGCCATGAGTGAATTCTTCTCTGCGAATGGCGCGGAGTCAATTGGTAATACCAATTTCAAAAACGTGACGGTAAAGTAACAAAGTATTCACCTCCTGTCCATACGGGCCTTGATCGAAATCAGGTTACCCGCACATTTTAACACCCCGCTGAAAACCCCGCTGCAAACCGGTAACGCCGTGATGGTATTACCATTTACGCGGCGGGTTGGGGATTTAACTTTTACCAAACCTTACGCAAGGCAGAGTGCAAACTTTTTGCCCGAGTTTTATTGCATGGTTATTACGCTTTAATGAATGGCTATTTGGCGAGCAGCGCAACGGCGGTTCGTTCATTATTTGAACGCAGCCCACCGTTCAGATCTACGTTATTTTTGCGCATTATGTGATTTGTTGCTTATTTCATGCACTGAATCCCCCCTGCCGTCACACAACCCGCATTTTGTTTCCTAAACTGCTGCAATCTTAATCACTCACACGACAAAGCAGGTGCAAACCGACGCGCATAACATTATTCTCTGCCAAACGGTAGCGGCGCCGTGGAATTAATAGCTATAACGCCGTAAATAAAACAAAACACACATCGTAACCACTGCTTTACAGGCAGGTGGGCATTCACAACGACAGAGGGTTAGATTGATGGATGGTCAACAGCATGGTGACCAGCTGAAGCGCGGCCTGAAAAACCGCCATATTCAGCTCATCGCCTTAGGTGGCGCAATCGGCACCGGGTTATTTCTCGGTATCGCTCAAACAATAAAAATGGCCGGCCCGTCAGTGCTTCTCGGCTACGCCATCGGCGGCTTCATCGCGTTTCTGATCATGCGCCAGCTGGGGGAAATGGTGGTGGAAGAGCCGGTCGCCGGCTCCTTCAGCCACTTCGCCTACAAATACTGGGGCAACTTCGCCGGCTTCGCCTCCGGCTGGAACTACTGGGTGCTGTATGTCCTGGTGGCGATGGCGGAGCTGACCGCAGTCGGCATCTACGTGCAGTACTGGTGGCCGGAGATCCCCACCTGGGTTTCCGCCGCGGTGTTCTTCCTGGCGATCAACGCCATCAACCTGGCCAACGTCAAAGTTTACGGCGAGATGGAGTTCTGGTTCGCCATCATCAAAGTGGTGGCGATTATCGGCATGATCGTGTTCGGCGCCTACCTGCTGTTCAGCGGCATGGGCGGCCCGGAAGCCACCGTCACCAACCTGTGGGCGCAGGGCGGGTTCTTCCCGAACGGCGTCATGGGCCTGGTGATGGCGATGGCGGTGATCATGTTCTCCTTCGGCGGCCTCGAGCTGGTCGGCATCACCGCCGCCGAAGCCGACAACCCGCAAAAAAGCATTCCGAAAGCCACCAATCAGGTGATCTACCGCATCCTGATCTTCTATATCGGTTCACTGGCCATTCTGCTGTCGCTATACCCGTGGGGCAAAGTGGTCGAAGGCGGCAGCCCGTTCGTGCTGATCTTCCACGCGCTGAACAGCAACCTGGTAGCGACCGTGCTGAACATCGTGGTGCTCACCGCCGCGCTGTCGGTCTACAACAGCTGCGTCTACTGCAACAGCCGCATGCTGTACGGCCTGGCGCAGCAGGGCAACGGCCCGAAAAGCCTGCTGAAGGTCGATGGCCGCGGCGTGCCGGTGGTGGCCATCGGCATTTCCGCCCTCGCCACCGCGCTGTGCGTGCTGATTAACTACCTGATCCCGGGCCGCGCCTTCGAACTGCTGATGGCGCTGGTGGTGTCGGCGCTGGTGATCAACTGGGCGATGATCAGCCTGGCGCACCTGAAATTCCGCGCCGCCAAAAACCGCGAAGGCGTAGTGCCGAAGTTCAAAGCGTTCTGGTACCCGTTCAGCAACTACCTGTGCCTGTTGTTCATGGCCGGCATCCTGGTGATCATGTACCTGACGCCGGGCATTCAAATCTCGGTGCTGCTGATCCCGGTATGGGTGGCGATCCTGGCCGTCGGTTACGCCATCAAACAGCGCAGCCAGCGCGTCGACGGCGTCACCAGCCGTTGAATCCCGTGACCGCGCAGTAAACAAAACGGCCCGCAGATGCGGGCCATTTTTTTGCCTGAACGCCGCTTACTTGCGCAGCGCTTTCACCTGCTCGGCGGTGATGTCCGCCGGCAAACCGCCCCAGGTCACCCGCAGGTAATTTACCAGTTCCGCCACGTCGGCATCGCTCAAACGCTCGCCGAAGCCCGGCATGCTCTGCATGCTTTCACCGTTCGGGAACTGCTGGGCCGGCAGGCCGTCCAGCACCGACACGATCAGGTTCTTGCCGTCCGCCTGGCGCAGCGTGGCGTTATCGCGCATCGCCGGCGCGACGTGCGGTTTGCCCTCGCCTTCGCGCGCGTGGCAGCCGGCGCACTGATCCAGATAGGCCATGCGCCCAGCATCGCTGCCCTGCCCCATTTTCACCGGCACAGCCGCCGGCGGCTGCTCGCCCATCAGATACAGCGCCAGCGCTTGATGATCTTCCGGCGTCAAATGACGGGTGCTGAGATCCACCACCATATGCATCTCACTGAAGGCCGAACCCTGCGGCGCAAGGCCGGTGCCGAGGAAGCGGCTGACGTCCTGCGGCGTCCAGCCGCGCTGCGCCAGACCGTGCGGCGTAATGTCCGGCGCCATGAAGCGGCCGAGATCGCCGCCCTGCATCGGCTTGCCGAGATCCATCTGCCCCAGCGCGCCGCGCGGCGTGTGACATTCGCCACAGTGGCCCAGCACATCGGCCAGATAGCGGCCGCGCTGCCATTGCGGCGAGCTGCCCTGCGAGCTGGCCGGCAGCGGATCCTGGCTGCGGAACAGCAGGTTCCAGCCGATCAGCGCCATGCGCTGGTTGAACGGGAACGGCATCTCGTTAGCCGGAATGGCCACATCCACCGCCGGGCGCGTCATCAGGTAAGCGTAGATGTCGTCGGCGTCCTGACGCGATATGCCCTTATACGAGGTGTAAGGCATCGCCGGGTACAGGTGCCGCCCGCCCGGCGCCACTCCCTGCGTCAGCGCCAGGAAGAAGTCGTCCTTGCTCCAGCGCCCGATGCCGTGGTCGGCCGACGGCGTCAGGTTGCTGCCGTAAATCGTGCCGAACGGCGTTTCCAACGGATAGCCGCCGGCCAACGGCGCCCCGCCGCTGGCGGTATGGCAGGCGGCACAGTCGGCGGCCTGCGCCAGATAGCGGCCGCGGGCGATCTGTTCGGCGCCGGCGGTCACCTGCTGCACCGGGCCGTCGTAACGGCGGTTTTCCCGCCACCACAGCAGCGCGATCACCACGATCGCCACCAGCACAATCAACACTGCGAGACGTTTTTTCATTGCGCCGTCTCCTTCAGCAGGCCCGGCGTTTTCAGCACCACGTCGCGCACCGCTTCGTAATAGCGCACGTAGCCGGTGCAGCGGCAGATGTGGCTGTCCAGCGCCTGCTCGATGGCGTTCTCCAGCTGATCGCGGGCGATCGGCTCACGCTTGAGCTTTTCCACGAAAATGGTGGCGGCGTTGACGAAGCCCGGCGTGCAGTAGCCGCACTGGAAGCTGTAGTGCTCCAGAAACGCCTGCTGGATCGGCGACAGCTCAACCACCTCCCCCTGTTCGTCCACCCTGGCGTGGCCTTCGACGGTGCGCACTTTCTTGCCGTTGAAGAAATGCGCGCCGGTGATGCAGGTGCGCACCTCTTCGCTGGTGCCGCTCGGGTGATCGACAATCGCCACGCAGGCATGGCAAATGCCCTGCCCGCAGCCGAGGCGCGAACCGGTCAAATCGAGATACTCGTGCAGGAAATCGATCATCATCAAGCCTTCCGGCACCTCGATCGGGCCGTACTGTTTCTCGTTGATGGTCAGGGAAATCGGCTGGGTTTTAATGCTCATTGTAATACCTCACGAATATTTTCTGCACGAACGGGCAAATCACGGAAACGGTGGCCGGTGGCGTCGGCAATGGCGTTGACCAGTGCGGCCACGATCGGGATCATCACCACTTCCGCCATGCCTTTCGGCGGATCGGTTTCCGACAGCGCCGGCAGGATGTCGCCGCTCTGTTTCCACACCGCCACGTCGCTGGCGCGCGGCAGGTGGTAACGGTTGAAGTTCCAGGTACCGTTGCCCGGGCCGTCTTCGTACAGCGGTAAATATTCGTGCAGCGCATGGCCGATGCCCATCGCCAGCCCGCCCTGCAGCTGGCCGGAAACCAGTTCCGGCACGATCAGGTTGCCGCACTCCATGATCGAGTGGTGATTCAGCAACTCCACCTGGCCGGTGGCGATATCCACCGCCACTTCCGCCAGCGTGCCGACGGCGCTGTAGTAGGTCACTGCCGCATTGTTGCGCTGGGTCGGCGGGTAGTAGACCTGCCCGCGCGCCAGCGGCTTGAATTCACCGTTGGCATTGCGCAGCGCCATGCCGTCGATCGGCAGGCGCTCGCTTTTGCCGTTCAACGTGAAATCGGCCTCCGCCCACTGCCAGCGGTTGAAGACGTGCACCGCCGCGCCGGTGACGCCGCCCATCTGATAAGCCGTCTTGGCCAGCAGCTCGAGGCTCAGCACCGACATGCCCGCCGCCGTCAGGCCGCCTTCGACCCAACGCGCATCTTCGCGCCGCACCACCAGCGGCGCCGCCTGGCCGCCGCCGATGCCGGCCTGCCACAGCGCCATCGCCGCCGGCCACAGGCCGTGATCGAAGATCAGGCGCGCCGCTTCGCGGGTACTGTGCGAGAAGTAATAGGCCGAGTTGCTGGCGCTCGACGGCGAACAGTAGCTCGGCGTCCAGTTGGGGTTGGTTTGCAGCTTATCCTGCTCTTCCTGCGACATCAGGTAAGGATCGCCGCTGGTGACCATCGGCAATACCGACCAGTCGGTGACCGAGAAGTGGGCTTCGTCGGCCGGTTTGCCCAGCCACTGCGCGCACAATACCGACTGCGAGGTCGACATGCCGGTGCCCATCTCCGCGCCGCTGTGATGCAGCGTGATGCGGCCGTCTTCGCTCAGCTCCACCCGGGCGAACGAGGTTTCCGCCCCGGTGCCGAAATCTTTCTGCACGCAGCCGAAGCCGACGCCATAGCGCTTGCCGGGATGGCGGCTCTCAAACTCGGCCTTGCGTTCGGCGCGCTTGAGCCACATCTCGTGCTTCGCCGCCTTCTCCAGCACTTCATCAGCGCGGATCGCACCGGCCGGGATCGCCCCCTGGGTGTTTTTCATGCCGGATTTCAGCACGTTGCGCAGGCGAAACTCGATCGGGTCGATCTTCAGCTCGGCGGCCAGCTCATCCACCATCATCTCGGTGGCGGCCATGCTCTGTAGCGTGCCGTAACCGCGCGCCGAGCCGGCATCGATGGCGCGTGAGGCCAGCCCGACCGACGACAGATCGCTTTTCGGGAAGTAGTAAATCGACTGGGCGGCGGTCGCGCCGACCATCACCACCGAAGGGGTAAAGTTGCTGCGGCCGCCGCCGTCCGCGGTCATGTCACCGAGGAACGACTGCATGACGCCGGTTTGCTTATTCACCGCGATGCGGTAGTTCATGTCGAACGCATGGCGCTTCAGCGCCGTCTGGAACTGCTCGAAGCGGTCATTGGCCAGGCGCACCGGGTGGCCGTCGCCGTACATCGCCGCCACCGCGCCGTAATACGGGAAGTTGTAGTGGTCTTTCGAGCCGTAACCCACGGTGTAGCACGGGTGCAGGATCAGCTGTTTCACCGGCGGATTGCGCTTGGCCAGCATGCGCGGCATCTCGTCGGCCACTTCCTGCGGCGACTGAGTCGGCACCACCAGATGCAGGGTTTGCGTCTGCGCGTCAAACCAGCCATTGGCGTTGTCCGGCTCCAGCGCCGAGGTGTCGATCGACTGCGTGGTATAGCGGCGCGACATTACCAGCCAGTCGGCCGGCGGATTCGCCAACTCGTCGGCGATCAGGCCCGCATAGCGCATGCCTTCCTGATCCAGCTTGCCGCCCTCGCGCCCTTCCGGCCACACCGGCAGATGTTTTTTCATCGATACCGGGAAGATCGGCGTATCCTTCAGGCTGGAGAAGCGATCGTCGTCGAACGGCTGTTCTCCCCCCACCCGCACGTAACGGAAACTGCCCCAGGGATCGCGCTCCAGCGGGCCGGTGACCGCGCCGTATTTGATGGTTTCCTCACGGAATTTCAGCTTGTCCTTGGCGAAGCGGAAACGGGCGAAGTCGTGATAGATCAGGATCGCCACTGCCTGGCCGAGATAGGCAGGGGTTTTGCCGTTCGGCAGCAGCATGTCGTCACCGTAGAACGCCGGAAAGGCCAGGCCATCGCGCGCCAGATCTTCCGCCGTCACCAGGCGATCGGGCTGCAGATCGTCCCCCAGCAGCGACAGATCGACCCCCTCGAACAGCCGGTCGGCTTTGGTCACGCGCAGAATGAAGGCGTGCGCCTGTTTCTGCGGCCAGTGCGGCATGTCCACCGCGCGGATATCGCGTGCGAACACCTTCTGCCCCATGACCTTGGCGCGGCCGTCGATACGGAAACGCACGCGCTTGGCCTGCGGATCCCAGTTGGGTGACTGGAGGATTTTTTGCTCGAACAGCGCGGCGTAGGCGCGGCTGTACAGGGGAGCGAGGTACACGGAGACCCCCGCAATCACGGCGCTTTTGATGAAGCGGCGCCGTGACGGGTTGAAATTGCTCATAAATAAGTCCTTCACGTCTTTCTTGTAATTGGTTTTTGTGCGCGGTGTTGTTGCGCAAACGCTGACGACCTTGCCGTAGACGTCATAAGCATATGCTTATAACTAAAATTATGTGATGATTAACAGGCTGTTTTCAACAAAAAAACATTTACAAAACACAGGTAGTTTGTAGGCTAATAAATAATTTGCGCAAACGCGGACTTCAACCATGACCACGGGCATTGTCATTACCGCCGCCGGACGCGGAGAGCGCTTTATTCAGGCCGGCGGCCAGGGCAACAAATTGAACGCCGGGTTTGCCGATGCGGCGGGCGAGCGGCGTTCGCTGTTCGAGCACACCCTATGCCAGGCGCTGGCCTCCGGCCTGCCGGTACAGGTGGTGACCCGGCCGGATAATCTGCCGGTACTGGCAGCCTGCGCCGCCAACCAGGTGCCGGTCACCCTGCTCGCCAGCGCGGGCCTCGGCGACTCGATCGCCGCAGGCGTTGCGGCCACGCCGCACTGGCAAGGCTGGCTGATCCACCTGGCCGATATGCCATTCGTCGGCGCCGACGTTTTCCGACAGGTGGCGGATGCCTTACGGCAGCACCCGATCGTGCGCCCCTGTTATGCGCAACAGCCCGGTCACCCGGTCGGCTTTTCCGCCCGATTGCGCAAACCACTTTGCCAACTGCGCGGCGATAATGGCGCGCGTGAACTGCTGCAAGGCGCGGCAGTCCACCTGCTGCCGCTTGAGCACCCCGGCGTCGTGCGAGATATTGATCTTCCATCGCAACTCCCGGCCAGCGAGTAAATTCACCTATGCAACATCTTGATGTCACCGTGGTCAGCCAGGCGATAAGCTGGCTGCAACAACAGCCGGTTTGGTTATGCACCGTGCTCAGCACCTATGGCTCTTCGCCGCGCTCGCCGGGCGCGTTGATGGCGGCGACCCGCGACGGCCGCTACAGCGGCTCATTGTCGGGCGGATGCGTGGAGGAGGACTTTCTGCGGCGCGTGGCCGCCGGGGAGTATCAGGCGGCCAGCCAGGTGATTCGTTACGGCGAAGGCGGCATGACGCCCAATGTAGCGCTGCCGTGCGGCGGCGTGCTGGACGTGCTGATCGAGTATCTGCCGGCGGGAGAAGCCAGCGTCGCTTACCTGCAGCGCATCGCCGGCGCGCTGGAAGGGCATCACGCGTTGCTCAAACGCCTGACGCTGCCCAACGCCTGCCACAGCCTTGAGCAGAGCCACTTCATCAGCGCCACTCAGGTCGAACGCCGGCTCGAGCAGATCACCCTGCACATCGCGGCCGCGCCGCGCCTGCTGATCGCCGGGCTGTCCAGCGTGGCGCTGTACTGCGCCGATTTCGCCGTGGCGCTGGGGTTTGAGGTGCTGGTGTGCGAGAACCGCCCGGAGGCGCTGGACAACTTCGCCGCCGAGCTGAAGCCCGGCGTGACGCTGCTGCGCCAGTTTCCGGCCAAGTTCATCGAAGAGGGGGGCTGCCACGCCAATACCGCCGTCGTGGCGCTGACCCACGATCCGCGTATGGACGATCTGACGCTGATGGAAGCGATCCACACCCCGGCGTTTTATATCGGCGCCATGGGCTCGCTCAGAAACAGCGCGCGCCGGCGCCAGCGGTTGCAGCAGATTGCCGAATTCACGCCGCAGGAGTTGGAACGCATTCATGCGCCGATCGGCCTGCCGCTCGGCAGCAAAACCCCGGCGGAAATCGCCCTGGCGGTGATGGCGGCGATCGTGCAGCAAAAAAACCGGCTGCCGGCCGCCGACGGGATCAGTGCAGCGGCACCACCGGCACCAGATGCTGCAGCTCCAGGTGCAACTCCTCTTTCCCGCTCAGCGAATAGCTGAACACCGTCATGTCCGGCCCGTCGCCGCGGGCCAGCCCCATTTCGGGCAGCACCTGCGTGTAGATTTGAATGATGTGATCATTGAGCGCCACCGGCTTGCCGGAATAGCGAAAACGGCAAAACTCGCCGTGGATCTCCGGCAGCGGCTCCAGCGCCACGCCCTCACGCAGCGGATAGTCCGCCGTCACGCCCAGGGTATAGTCGACCCTGACCCGCTCGCCGTCCGGCACCAGTTGGGTAAACGAATAGGTCTGCGCCGGACGCTCGCCCAACAAGGTGTAGAACTGCGCCCGCAGCGCGCTGCGCTGCGGCAGATGCGACTTATCCAACTTTTCGATATCCAGGTGATAAGCGTACTGTTTGCCGTGAAAGGCGTATTGCCCTCTGGCGATGCTGACGCGTTCGACCTGAATATCGCCGGGCTGGCTGGCCGCCAGCGAACGCACCAGATTGCTGAAGTCCTGTTTGCGGGCATGACGATACACGCTGGGCGATTCGGCGAAATGTTTCTTGAAACAGCGCGAGAACGTCTGCTGGTTATCGAATTGATATTCGACCGAAATATCGAGGATGCTCTTCTGCGTGAAACGCAAGGCGAAGGCGGCGATGTAGAGGCGGCGAGCGCGAATGTAGGAAGCTAACGATAATCCGGTCTGCTTCTTGAACATGCGCTGCAGGTACCATTTCGTATAGCCTGACTTGGCGGAAACGATATCCAACGACAGCGGATTGGTCAGGTTATCTTCAATCCAGACCAGCAGTTCCCTGATATGATTTTCCTGCGTTCCCATGTGCTTGCTGAAACCTTCTGTTGCCGATATTCCATTAGTCGAATTTTAGTGCTATCCACGTAGGGTATACAGGTTAAAACTCGGCGTCCAGCAAGCTACAGGACTTTACACAATCCCCTCCACCGCCCGCGGGCGGTGGAGGGGGAGCAGCGATTATTTCAGGCAGCTGGAGCACTGACCGGCCTGGATCTTCTGGAAGAAGTCATTGCCTTTGTCATCCACCAGGATAAACGCCGGGAAATCTTCCACTTCGATTTTCCAGATCGCTTCCATGCCCAGCTCAGGGTACTCCACGCACTCCAGGCTCTTGATGCTCTGCTGCGCCAGCACCGCCGCCGGGCCGCCGATGCTGCCGAGGTAGAAGCCGCCGTGCTTGTGGCAGGCATCCGTCACCTGCTGGCTGCGGTTGCCTTTCGCCAGCATGATCATGCTGCCGCCGTGGGATTGCAGCAGGTCGACGTAGGAATCCATACGCCCGGCGGTGGTTGGCCCCAAGGAACCGG
Organism: Serratia sp. DFXYC6; assembly: GCF_057196085.1. Lineage (NCBI taxonomy): Bacteria > Pseudomonadati > Pseudomonadota > Gammaproteobacteria > Enterobacterales > Yersiniaceae > Serratia > Serratia sp. DFXYC6. Next base: position 245,934 of record NZ_JBXUNV010000002.1, read on the forward strand.
ACGCATAGCCTTCCGGCGTTTTAGCCGGGCCGGCGTAGTAGATCGGGTGGTCCTTGACGTACTGCGGCAGGCCTTCACCGCGATCCAGACGCTCTTTCAGCTTGGCGTGCGCGATATCGCGGCCGACGATGATGGTGCCGCTCAGCGACAGGCGGGTGGAAACCGGGTACTGCGACAGCTGTTTGAGGATCTCGGCCATCGGGCGGTTGAGATCGACCTTGATCGCCTCGCCCTCCCCGGCCTGGCGCAGCTCCTGAGGAATGAATTTACCCGGATTGTGCTCCAGTTTTTCCAGCCAGATGCCGTCGCGGTTGATCTTGCCTTTGATGTTGCGATCCGCCGAGCAGGAGACGCCCATGCCAACCGGGCAGGAGGCGCCGTGGCGCGGCAGGCGCACGACGCGGATATCATGTGCGAAGTATTTGCCGCCGAACTGTGCGCCCAGCCCCAGGTTTTGCGCTTCTTGCAGCAGTTCCGCTTCGAGTTCCAGATCGCGGAACGCCTGGCCATGCTCGTTGCCTTCCGTCGGCAGGCCATCGTAATACTTGGTCGAGGCCAGTTTGACGGTTTTCAGCGTCGCTTCCGCCGAGGTGCCGCCGATGACGAACGCCACGTGGTACGGCGGGCAAGCCGCGGTGCCCAACGTACGCATCTTGTCGACCAGGTAGTTTTTCAGTTTGCCCGGCGACAGCAGCGCCTTGGTTTCCTGATACAGATAGGTTTTGTTGGCGGAACCGCCGCCCTTGGCGATGCACAGGAACTTGTACTCTTCGCCGTCCACGCTGTAGAGATCGATCTGCGCCGGCAGGTTGCTGCCGGTATTGACCTCTTTGTACATATCCAGCGCGGCGTTCTGCGAATAGCGCAGGTTCTCTTCGATGTAGGTGTTATAAACCCCGCGCGACAGCGCCTCTTCATCGCCGCCGCCGGTCCAGACGCGCTGGCCCTTTTTGCCGACGATGATCGCCGTGCCGGTGTCCTGGCAGGTCGGTAAAATACCCTTGGCGGCGATTTCTGAGTTACGCAGAAATTGCAGCGCAACGTACTTGTCGTTTTCGCTGGCGTCCGGATCTTTGAGGATATCGGCCACCTGCTGTTGGTGCGCCGGGCGCAGCATGAACGAGGCGTCGTGGAACGCATGCTGGGCAAGCAGGGTTAACGCTTCAGGGGCAACTTTCAGAATTTCCTGGCCTTCAAATTCGCTCACGGAAACATGGTCGCGGCTCAGCAGGTAATATTCGGTATCGTCTTTCTTCAGCGGGAACGGATCTTGATAGTGGAACGGTTTATTCGACATTGATCTCTCACTTGCAACATCAGCTGCGTTAAATTCACACTTGCGGCGCGCGACACGGCGCCTTGTCAAAAAACTGCCTCCACCTTACGTATTTTTAATCAGTCAGTTATTGCGCCAAATCGCAAAATAACCGCTCTTTGCGTAAGGAATTACCACAGGCGGCGTTTCAACCTTGCTCGGTGAGAACTGCGGGTACAGGCTCATCATGCACGCTTTATTATCCCGCAGTTAACACATTGATTACAATCCATCGGCAGCGATCGTCTTATCAATGTGGTGAAAAAGCGCCGGATGCGATTTGCGCCGGGGCATATTGTCAGCCGCCGCGCCATTGCTTAAGCTAGCCGCAATGAACAAACCGAGAATCCCCATCGCGCTGCAACAAGCGGTGATGCGCTGCCTGCGAGAAAAGCTGCAGTTGGCCCGCCAGCATTTTGCCGTCGAATTCCCCGAACCCAGCATCGTCTATCAGCAACGCGGCACCAGCGCGGGCACCGCCTGGCTGCAAAGCTGGGAAATCCGTCTGAACCCGGTGCTGCTGCTGGAAAACCAACAGCCGTTTATCGATGAAGTGGTGCCGCACGAACTGGCGCACCTGCTGGTGTTTCGCCAATTCGGCCGGGTAGCGCCGCACGGCCGCGAATGGCGCTGGATGATGGAAAGCGTGCTGCTGACGCCCGCCAGCCGCACTCATCGTTTCGAAACCGCCTCGGTGCAAAGCAAAACCTTCCCCTACCGCTGCGGCTGCGGGCAGCACCAGCTCACCATTCGCCGCCATAACCGCGTGCTGCGCGGCGAAAGCGAATACCGCTGCCGCCGGTGCGGCGAAAAACTGAAATTTCTTGCTAGCGAGAACCTTTAGTTAAACGATTTATACGTTAAAACAAGTAAATATCGCCATTTGCCACTGCCGACAAGTTCCGTTACCCTGCCTGCTTTTCCAATTTTGAGCTGTTTTGGAATATGCTTCGCAGAATTTTGTTTATGGCGGTTTTCGCCGCAGGCGCCGCACAGGCGCACGGCATCAATAACTTCTCTCAGGCCAAGACGGCGGCGGCCAAGATTAACCAGGATGCGCCGGGCAGCTTTTACTGCGGCTGCCGCATCGACTGGCAAGGCAAGAAGGGCATTCCCGATCTCGCCGGCTGCGGCTATCAGGTGCGTAAAAACGCCCAACGCGCGCAGCGCATCGAGTGGGAACACGTGGTGCCGGCCTGGCAGTTCGGCCACCAGCTGCAGTGCTGGCAAGACGGCGGGCGCAAAAACTGCAACAAGGACGCCACCTATCGCCAGATAGAAACCGATCTGCACAACCTGCAGCCGGCGATCGGCGAAGTGAACGGCGACCGCAACAACTTCATGTACAGCCAATGGAACGGCGGCGCAGGCCAGTACGGGCAATGCCCAATGAAGGTGGACTTCAAGAATAAACAGGCGGAGCCGCCCGCCCGCGCCCGCGGCGCCATTGCCCGCACCTACTTCTACATGCGCGATCGCTACCAGCTGCGGCTGTCACGCCAGCAAACCCAGCTGTTCGAGGTGTGGAACCGGCAATATCCGGTGAGCCAATGGGAATGTCAGCGCGAAGCACGTATCGCCAAGGTGCAGGGCAACCACAACCCCTATATTCAACAGGCTTGTCAGCAGCGGAAAAGCTAACCTACTATAGCCTTTATCTTTCATGGCGCCGCCAACCTGCGGCGCCGTTTCGTCAGGATCAGACTACCCATGCGCATACCCCGCATTTACCATCCGCAGCCGTTGACCGACCGGGCGGAGATCGCCCTCAGCGAGGACGCCGCCAACCACGTCGGGCGCGTGCTGCGCATGAGCGCCGGCCAGGCGCTGCAGTTGTTCGATGGCAGCAACCAGGTGTTCGACGCCGAAATAATCCGGGTGGACAAAAAGAGCGTGCTGGTGCGCCTTGGCGACGGCCGCGTGGATGACATCGAATCGCCGCTCAACCTGCATCTGGGCCAGGTGATCTCGCGCGGCGAGAAGATGGAGTTCACCATCCAGAAATCCATCGAGCTGGGCGTCAACGTCATCACCCCGCTGTTTTCCGAGCGCTGCGGCGTGAAGTTGGACGGCGAGCGTCTGGCGAAGAAAATCCAGCAATGGCAAAAGATCGCCATCGCCGCCTGCGAACAGTGCGGCCGCAACCGCATTCCCGAAATCCGCGAGGCGATGTCGCTGGAGGCCTGGTGCGCCGAGCAGGACGGCAGCCTGAAACTCAACCTGCACCCGCGCGCCAGCCACAGCATCAACACGCTGCCGCAGCCGGTGGATCGCGTTCGCCTGCTGATAGGCCCGGAAGGCGGTTTGTCCGCCGACGAAATCGCCATGACCACCGACCACGGATTTACTGATATTCTGCTGGGACCACGCGTTCTGCGTACCGAAACCACAGCGCTCACCGCCATTACCGCTCTGCAGGTTCGCTTCGGCGACCTGGGTTAAAGGAGAAAAGATGATTAAGCTCGGCATCGTGATGGACCCTATCGATTCCATCAACATCAAGAAAGACACCAGCTTCGCCATGCTGCTCGAAGCGCAGCGCCGCGGTTACGAATTGCACTACATGGAGATGAACGATCTCTATCTGCATGCCGGTGACGGGCGCGCACACACCCGCCTGCTGAGCGTGAAGGAAGACAAGGAGAGCTGGTTCAGCTTCGGCGCCGAGCAGGATCTGGCGCTGCACGAGCTGGACGTGATCCTGATGCGCAAAGATCCGCCGTTCGATACCGAATACATCTACGCGACCTACATTCTGGAACGCGCCGAAGTTAAAGGCACGCTGGTGGTCAACAAGCCGCAAAGCCTGCGCGACTGCAACGAGAAGCTGTTCACCGCCTGGTTCCCGGAGCTGACGCCGGATACGCTGGTCAGCCGCAGCGCCGCGCACATCCGCAAATTCCACCAGCAGCACGGCGACATCATCCTGAAGCCGCTGGACGGTATGGGCGGCGCGTCGATCTTCCGCGTGAAGCAGGACGATCCTAACCTGTCGGTGATCATCGAAACCCTGACCGAACACGGCAGCCGTTTCTGCATGGCGCAGAACTTCCTGCCGGCGATCAAGGACGGCGACAAGCGCATCCTGGTGGTGGACGGCGAGCCGGTGCCTTACTGCCTGGCGCGCATTCCTGCGCAGGGCGAGACCCGCGGCAACCTGGCGGCCGGCGGCCGCGGCGAAGCGCGCCCGCTGAGCGAGAGCGACTGGAAAATCGCCCGCACCGTCGCCCCGACGCTGAAAGAGAAAGGGCTGATCTTCGTCGGCCTGGACGTGATCGGCGATCGCCTGACTGAAATCAACGTCACCAGCCCGACCTGCGCGCGCGAGATCGAGGCGGCATTCCCGATTTCGATTACCGGCATGCTGATGGACGCGATTGAAAAGCGCCTGGCGGCGAAGTAATGCGCAATGCGGGCGGCATGCCGCCCGCTGTTCTGCATGGCGCCCGCCAAAGCGCGCCTTTGCGCGCGGCTTGAAAGGCGGCGGGTATAGCCGCATACTGGCGGCTGTTTATTTTCTCACCCATTGATTACCTTATACTAACGCCATGAATTTACAGCACCATTTTCTGATCGCCATGCCAACGCTGCAGGATCCTCGCTTCAAGCGCTCGGTGATTTACATTTGCGAGCACAATGAAGAAGGCGCCATGGGTTTGGTGATCAATAAACCGGTGGAGCAGTTCACGGTAGCCACGGTGCTGAGCAAGCTGAAGATCATGCCGCCTGCGCGCGATCCGGCCATCAGCCTGGACAAGCCGGTGTTCGCCGGCGGCCCCCTGGCGGACGATCGCGGGTTTATCCTGCATACGCCGCGCCACGGCTTCGGCGCCAGCATTCAAATTTCGCCCAACACCATGATCACCACCTCGAAAGACGTGCTGGAAACGCTCGGCACGCCGGAGCAACCGGACGACGTGCTGGTGGCGCTGGGCTATGCGGGTTGGGAAAAGGGCCAGCTGGAGCAGGAAGTATTGGAAAACGCCTGGCTGACCATCGAAGCCAACACCGACATTTTGTTCCGCACGCCGATCGCCAGCCGCTGGCGCGAGGCGGGGAACCTTCTGGGTATCGACATTCGCAGCATCGCCAACCACGCAGGACACGCCTGATGAGTAACCGCACCATTATCGCCTTCGACTTCGGCACCAAAAGCATCGGCGCGGCCGTCGGCCAGGAGTTGACCGGCAGCGCCCGAGCCCTGCCGGCTTTCAAAGCGCAGGACGGTTCGCCGGACTGGCTGAAAATCGAAAAACTGCTGAAGGAGTGGCAGCCGGATTTGGTGGTGGTCGGCCTGCCGCTGAACATGGACGGCACCGAACAGCCCGTTACCGCCCAGGCGCGCAAGTTCGCCAACCGCCTGCACGGCCGCTTCGGCATCCAGATCGATCTGCATGACGAGCGCCTGAGCACCGTAGAGGCGCGCGCCAACCTGTTCGATCGCGGCGGCTTCCGCGCCCTTGATAAAGGCAGCGTGGACTCCGCCTCCGCGGTGGTGATCCTCGAAAGCTGGTTCGAACGGCAGCTGGGCTAACCCCTCGTTCCCTCCCCCGCGCACTCCCCCAACACGCCGGCGTCGATCCGCTGCTGCAAACCTTGCTCAAAGGTTTGCATGCCCGACTGTGCGCCGGTTTGCAACACGCTCGCCAACTGATGGGTTTTCCCTTCGCGGATCAGGTTGCTGACCGCCGCCGTCGCCGTCAGCACTTCAAAGATCGCCACGCGTCCGCCGCCAGGGCGCCTCATCAGCTTTTGCGCGATCACCGCTTGCAGGCTGCCCGCCAGCTGGGCGCGCACATAGGGTTTTTCTTCCGCCGGAAACACGTCCACCAGCCGTTCCACCGCCTGCGGCGCGCTGCGGGTGTGCAGCGTCGTCAGCACCAGGTGGCCGGTCTCCGCCGCAGTGAGCGCCAGCCGGATGGTGGCGGTATCGCGCAGCTCGCCCAGCAGGATCACATCCGGATCTTCGCGCAGCGCGGCGCGCAACGCCGCATCGAAGCTGTGGCTGTCGCGGCCGATCTCCCGCTGCTGGATCAGCGATCGCCGGCTGCGGTGCAGGAATTCGATCGGATCCTCCAGCGTCAAAACGTGCCGCGACTGGTGCCGGTTGATCTCGTCGATCATCGCCGCCAGCGTGGTGGACTTGCCGCTGCCGGTGGCGCCGGTGACCAGGATCAATCCGTCGGCGCGCCGCAGCAGCGCCGGGACGATGGCCGGCGCCGCCAGCGCGGCAAGCGAAGGCGACTGCCCGGCGATACGCCGCAACGCGAGAGAAATTCCCGCGCTTTGCTGAAAAACGTTGGCCCGCAGCCGCTCCCCGCTCGGCCTGTGCAGCGCCAGATCGACCTGCCCCAGCCGCCGCAGGCTCTCGCGCTGCTGCGCATTCAGCAATCCGTCGCAGAGGGCCTGCGCGCCTTGCGCCGTCAGCGTTGGCGCCGCCGCCAGCGACTGCAGTTCACCGTCGATGCGCAACATCGGCGGATGACCGGCACAAAGGTGCAGATCGGAAGCATTATGCTTTACACTAAGGGCCACGAATTCATCGATATCCATATCACTCTCCCGGGTCAATAATGAGCACTATCCAACAGAACCTGCAGGATGTCAGAAACCGCATCGCGGCCGCCGCGCAAAACTGCGCGCGGGCGCCAGAAGAAGTTGCCCTGCTTGCCGTCAGCAAAACCAAACCTGTGGCGGCGATCGAAGAAGCCATCGCCGCCGGCCAGCGCGCCTTCGGCGAGAACTACGTGCAGGAAGGGGTAGACAAGATCCGGCATTTCGCCGAGTCGCCGCAAAGCGGCGAGTTGGTGTGGCACTTTATAGGCCCGCTGCAATCCAATAAGAGTCGGCTGGTGGCGGAACACTTCGCCTGGTGCCATACCGTGGATCGGCTGCGCATCGCCCAACGCTTGAGCGATCAGCGCCCGGCCGACATGCCGCCGCTCAACGTGCTGATTCAAATCAACATCAGCGACGAGCAAAGCAAATCCGGCATTGCGTTGGCCGAACTGCCGGCGTTGGCCGAAGCGATCGCCGCGCTGCCGAACCTGACGCTGCGCGGCCTGATGGCTATTCCGGCGCCGGAAGCGGATTATCAGCGGCAGCTGGCGGTATTCAGCCGGATGAACGACGCATTTCTCGCCCTGCGTCAGCGTTATCCGCAGGCCGATACGCTGTCGATGGGCATGACGGACGATATGGCGGCGGCGATCGCTGCCGGCAGCACCCTGGTGCGCATCGGCACCGCAATTTTTGGCGCCCGCGACTACTCGCAGGCCTGACACACAGACGAGGGATTTGATGCAACATCGCAAGATTACCTTTATCGGCGCCGGCAACATGGCGCGTGCAATCATCGCTGGCCTGGTGGCGGGCGGCTATCCAGCCAAATCCATCAGCGTCTGCGCCCCTTCGCCGAAAAACCGTGATGCGCTGGCTGCAGACTACGGCATCGTCAGCAGCGGCGACAACGTCGCCTGCGCGCGTGAAGCCGAGGTGGTGGTGCTGGCGGTCAAACCGCAGATGATGGCCGACGTGTGTCAGCCGCTGCGCGAACAGGTCGATTTCAGCGGCAAGCTGGTGCTGTCGATCGCCGCCGGCATTCAGGTCAGCCGTTTCTATCAGCTGCTCGGCGACCAACTGGACATCGTGCGCATCATGCCCAACACTCCGTCGCTGGTCGGCAAGGGCATGAGCGGGCTGTACGCACCGGCGCAGGTCAGCCAGCGGGATCGCGATTACACCGGCGATTTAATGGCGTCGGTCGGTAAAGTTTGCTGGGTCGATGACGAAAATGGCATTAACGGCGTGATCGCCGCCGCGGGCAGCGCCCCGGCCTATTTCTTCCTGTTTATGGAAGCGATGCAAAAAGAGGCCGAGCGCATGGGCTTCGACAGCCAGACCGCGCGCGATCTGGTGCAGCAGGCCGCTTCCGGCGCCGCCGCGCTGGTTGAAGCCAACCCGGATACGCCGCTGGGCACGCTGCGCGAGCAGGTGACCTCCAAAGGCGGCACCACCGCCGAAGCGCTGCGGGTGTTCAACGAACGCCAACTGCCGGAAACCGTGGGGCAAGCGATGCAGGCCGCCGTTTCCCGCGCCCAAGAGATGGAAAAATTATTTTAAATAACCGCGAGTTAAGGAGAAGGACCACTTCATGCTAACGCTGACTTTCCTGGTCAAGACCGTTATTGATCTGTACGTGATGGTGCTGTTGCTGCGCATTTGGATGCAGTGGGCGCGCACCGATTTTTACAACCCGTTCTCACAGTTTGTGGTGAAGATCACCCAGCCGGTGGTCGGCCCACTGCGCCGCATCATTCCGTCACTGGGGCCCATCGACAGCGCTTCGCTGCTGCTGGCGTTCCTGCTGATGACCATCAAGTACCCGCTGCTGCTGCTGATTCAGGGCGGCGCGATGTCGCTCAGCCCGTATAACCTGCTGTTCGGCCTGATCTCGCTGGTGAAGTCCGCCGGCTACCTGATCTTCTGGGTGATGATCATTCGTGCGCTGATGAGCTGGATAAGCCAGGGCCGCAGCCCGATCGACTACGTGATGTACCAACTGACCGAACCCTTGATGGCGCCGATCCGTCGCATCATCCCGGCGATGGGCGGCATCGACTTTTCCGCCATGGTGGTGATCCTGATCCTCTATTTGATCAACTACCTGGGCATGGATGTGTTCGGTGAGATCTGGTTCCTGCTGTGAGTGCAGTCACTCCGGTGCTGGACGGGCTGGCGATCAGGCTATATATTCAGCCGAAAGCCAGCCGCGACCAAATTATCGGCTTGCATGGCGACGAACTGAAAGTCGCCATCACCGCCCCGCCGGTCGACGGCCAAGCCAACGCCCATTTGATCAAGTTTATCGCCAAGCAGTTCAAAGTGGCGAAAAGCAACGTCACCATCGAGAAAGGCGAACTGGGGCGGCATAAACAGTTACGCATCGTGAATCCGCAACAGATCCCCGCCGTGGTCGCGGCGCTCATCGAATAATTTTCAAGGTAGTCATTATGCAAAAAGTCGTTCTTGCCACCGGTAACCCGGGCAAAGTGCGCGAACTCGCCGACCTGTTGGCCGATTTCGGCCTGGACGTGGTCGCGCAAACCGATCTGGGCGTGGAGTCCGCCGAAGAGACCGGCCTGACGTTTATCGAAAACGCCATTCTGAAAGCGCGCCATGCGGCACAGGTCACCGGCCTGCCGGCGATCGCCGACGACTCCGGCCTGGCGGTAGATGCGCTGGGCGGCGCGCCGGGCATCTACTCCGCGCGCTACGCCGGTGAAGATGCCGACGATCGGCAGAACCTCGACAAGCTGCTGGCGGCGATGAAAGACGTAGCGCCGGGCCAGCGCGGCGCGCAATTCCATTGCGTGCTGGTCTATCTGCGCCATGCGGCAGACCCGACGCCGCTGGTGTTCCACGGCAGTTGGGCCGGCGAAATCACCGAGCAGGCCGCCGGTGAAGGCGGCTTCGGTTACGATCCTGTCTTCTACGTGCCAGAGCTGGGCCGCACCGCCGCCGAGCTGAGCCGCGACGAGAAGCGGGCGATTTCGCACCGCGGCAAGGCGCTGAAGCTGATGTTGGAAGCCATGCGCAATGCTTAAGCTGCCCCCGCTGAGTCTCTACATCCATATCCCGTGGTGCGTGCAGAAATGCCCGTACTGCGACTTCAACTCCCATGCCCTGAAGGGTGACGTGCCGCATCAGGAGTATGTCGATCATCTATTAGCGGATCTGGATGCCGATCTGCCGCTGGCCGGCGGCCGGGAAATCAGCACTATCTTTATCGGCGGCGGCACCCCCAGCCTGCTGAGCGCCGAGGCGATGCAAGCCTTGCTGGACGGCGTGCGGGCGCGCATTCGCGTCGCCGACGACGCCGAAATCACCATGGAAGCCAATCCCGGCACCGTGGAGGCCGATCGCTTCAGCGGCTACCAGCGCGCCGGCGTCAACCGCATCTCCATCGGGGTGCAAAGCTTCAGCGCCGAGAAGCTGAACCGTCTGGGGCGCATCCACGGCCCGGAAGAAGCCAAACGCGCGGCGACGCTGGCGACCGATCTTGGCCTGCGCAGCTTCAACCTCGATCTGATGCACGGCCTGCCGGATCAGTCGCTGGAAGAGGCGCTGGACGATCTGCGCCAGGCTATCGCCCTCAATCCGCCGCATCTGTCGTGGTATCAGCTGACCATCGAACCGAACACCCTGTTCAGCTCACGCCCGCCGGTTTTGCCGGACGACGACGCGCTGTGGGACATCTTCGAACGCGGCCACCAGTTGCTGAGCGCCGCCGGATACCAGCAGTATGAAACCTCGGCCTACGCCAAATCAGGCTACCAATGCCAGCACAACCTCAACTACTGGCGCTTTGGCGACTATCTGGGGATCGGCTGCGGCGCGCACGGCAAGGTGACCTTCAGCGACGGGCGTATCCTGCGCACCGCCAAGACCAAGCACCCGCGCGGCTTTATGCGCGGCGACTACATGGACAAGCAGCATGAGGTGGCGGCGGCGGATCGGCCGTTCGAGTTCTTCATGAACCGCTTCCGCTTGCTGGAAGCCGCGCCGCGCGCCGACTTCGTCAACTACACCGGGCTGGCGGAAAGCGTCATTCGCCCGCAGTTGGACGAGGCGCTGGCCAAAGGCTATCTGGAAGAAACCGCGGTGCACTGGCAGATCACCGAGAAGGGCAAACTGTTCCTCAACTCGCTGCTGGAACTGTTCCTGGCGGACGACGAGTAAAAAAAAGCGCTGAATAATCAGCGCTTTTTTTCATGTTCAGGCGACATTATGAGGGCGATGCGTCACGTCGCCACGCCCCTTCAGCAATCCCTCAACGGAAACATCCTCGTCCAACGCATCCCAATGGATGCCGCGAGCGCTGAGTTCATACTCTGCCCGCTGTTCTTGCGTCGCATTCAACAAACGCGGAAACCAGGCCAGTGGCACGCCAATAATTCGGGCGTCGCTCAGTTCGACCCACATCGTCGCATCGTCAAAGCTGACGCGTTTAGCCGAAATACTCATGCCAAGCCTCCAAAAACAATGCCTGATAGGTATCAACCAGACCCGCCAGCTCTTTTAGCGTTCTGGCGTTAAAGCCGTCATTACGCGCCAACTGCACGCCAGGAACCAACCAGAATTTCGCTTCAGCCTCAGCGTCTCTGATATGAACATGCGGCGGCTCAAGCGGGTCACCCTCGTTGGAATAAAAAAAGAACCTGTAGCCTTTATAACGGAATATCACTGGCATCAATGCAAAATCCTTTTGCCGATTGATTATAGTTTAGCCAGTTTGTCAGATAGCCGTCGTGAGGTCAAAAACGCACGGCGGCTACGCCTATCCGTTACTTCAACGCCTTCAGCAGATCCTTGCGCTGGGTTTCCAGTGCGGTGACGCGGTTGCACACATCATGGCCGAAGTTCTGGAAGTCCTGCTCCTGATTGTTCCATTCGTTCTGGATCGCCTTCTGCAAGCCGCCCAGGTTGCCCATGATCGCCTGCAGCGGGTTACCGCCGCTGTTGGCGGCCTGTTTGACGCCCATTTCGTTCAGGCTGTCCTGCAGCACGCCGCCCATGCTCTGCTGCACGATGTTGCGGCCGTCCTGTTCCACCTGGTCGATCGCCTTGTGGTGGAAGGTCAGGCCGTCGCTGCGGTGCTCGATGATGCGGTTCATCTGCTGTTTCAGCTGGCCATTCAGGGTGGTCAGCCGGTTGCGCACGTTGCTGTTGCTGCCCAGCTCTTTGACGATCACTTTATCCAGCGCTGCGCGGGCTTTCTCCAGGTGTTTCTGCGCGCCGTCGTCGATCCACGGCAGTTGCTTGCGCAGCGCGCTCTGGTAACTGAAGGCTTTCTGCCGCTGGCTGTCGTTCAGGCTCAGCGCCTGGCCGTTGCGGATCACGTCGCCATCCGGCGAGATTTGCAGGTCGCCGCTGGCGCCTTTCACCTGCACGCTCTGCGGGCTGATGATCACATCGTCCTGGGGTTTAACGCTGCATTGGTACTCGGCGTGGGCCTGCGCGGCAGTCGCCGCCAGCAGCAGTAAGGCTAACCCGGTTTTCTTCAACATAGCTTCTCCTGACTCCCATCCAGACTGGGATTAAAAAATCGAACGACCGATACGTTGAGACAACAGTTCCAGCGCCGCAGTTCCCGCCAGCGAGTTGCCGGAAGCATCCAGCTCCGGCGACCAGACGACGATCGACAGCTCGTCCGGCACGATGGCCACGATGCCGCCGCCCACGCCGGACTTGCCCGGCATTCCCACCCGATAGGCGAATTCGCCGGCGCCGTCGTACATGCCGCTGGTCATCATCAGGGCGTTGATCTGCCGGGCCTGCAGCGGGCTAATCACCGCCTCGCCGCTGAGATCGCGGCCGTGATTGGCCAGATAGACGAAGCTGCGCGCCAGCTCCACGCAGCTCATGCGCAGCGCGCAGTAGTGGAAATAGGTTTGCAGCACGGTGATCACGTCGTTCTCGAAGTTGCCAAACGACTTCATCAGATAGGCGATGGCCGCATTGCGATCGGAGTGTTCGAATTCGGAACGCGCCACCCGCAGGTCATAGGCCAGATCGTCTTCGCCGGCCAGCTGACGCACCACCTCCAGCATGCGCTGTTTGGGGGCGCTGAGCCGGGTTTGCAGCATGTCGCACACCACCAGCGCGCCGGGGTTGATAAACGGATTGCGCGGTTTGCCCTGCTCCATCTCCAGCTGCAGCAGCGAATTGAACGGCAGGCCGGAAGGCTCTTTGCCGACGCGCCGCCAGATCTCAGGCTCCTGATAGCGCGTCAGCGCCAGCGTCAGGCTCAGCACTTTGGAGATCGACTGGATGGAGAAGCGCTCCGCGGCGTCGCCGGCCTGGAACAGTTCGCCGTCCACCGTGCACACGGCGATCGCCAACCGGTCGGCGGGCACTTCCGCCAACGCCGGGATGTAGTCGGCCACTTTCCCCTGGCCAATCAGCGGGCGCACCTGTTGCAGGATCTCCTCCAGCAACGCGTTATCCAATGTTGTTACCACCTCGGTCACACTCCGGGCAAAACAAAGGCGCCGTTAAGGCACCTTAGATCAATAAAACGGCGCGGCGCGAAGCCGCGCTCATCGGGCAAGCGCGATCAATCCCACCAGATATCGAACAGATCGCTGACCTTAACGTCGGTCAGTTTGCGCGCTTCCAGCCAGTTTTTCACCAGTTCGCGATGCTCGTCGGTGCAGTGGCCGATCTTCTGCAGGCAGATCAGACCTTCCCACTGCAGGTAGCCGCTGCCGTCAAACGCCAGGCCGTTCGGCTCGATCACTTCATCGATGAAGGTATCCAGCGTGCTGTCGATGTCTTCCACCGACGTGCCTTCGGCAAAACGCCAGGCTACGGAGAAACCCAGCTCCTGAAATTCTTCAATGTGCAACTTTTTACGTAAACGACGACTGCGGTTCTTAGCCATTATTCTTTCCTCTCAAACATCAAGTCCCAAACGCCATGTCCCAGGCGCTGGCCGCGTAATTCAAATTTCGTCAGCGGGCGCGAATCCGGACGCGGCACGTAATCATTATCGCTGGAAAGATTACGGTAGCCTGCGACCCCGTTCATAACCTCTAACATATGTTCCGCATAAGGTTGCCAATCGGTAGCCATGTGGAAGACCCCGCCGGTCTTCAGCTTGCGCAGCACCAGTTCGACAAACGGCGTTTGCACGATGCGGCGCTTGTTGTGGCGCGCCTTGTGCCACGGATCAGGGAAGAACAGCTGCACCATGTCCAGCGAGCCGTCCGGGATCATGTTTTCCAGCACTTCAACCGCATCGTGGCACATCACGCGCAGGTTGCTCAGCTTCGCCTCGTGGGCGTCGGCCAGGCAGGCGCCCACGCCCGGCGAGTGCACTTCGATCCCTAAAAAGTTCTGCTGCGGATTGTTGCCCGCCATGGTCACCAGCGAGGCGCCCATGCCAAAACCGATCTCCAGCACCGTCGGCGCTTCGCGGCCGAACAGCGCGGCGAGATCGACAGCGTCAGCCTGATACTCCACGCCCATCACCGGCCAATAGTTCTCCAGCGCGTGCTGCTGGCCTTTGGTCAGCCGCCCCTGGCGGCGGACAAAACTGCGGATACGGCGCATCGCGCGGCCGTTCTCATCAAATTCCGGGGAGATGACGTCATTAATCATAGTGCTTTCTGTCTGTTTGGCTGCCAATTAGGGAAACGCGCATTATGCAAAGATACATTGGTTTAGCAAGTGTTCATCTTCTGTACCCACCGTGCGGCGTCGGAAAGTTCCGGTTTACAGCATCATGACTCTATGCTGCAATCTCGCTTCATTTTCTGCCGGATAACGACGCTGCTCATGATGCAAGCACAACAATTCGCACAGGTGGTGCTTGACTGGTACCAGCGCTACGGTCGCAAGACCCTGCCGTGGCAGCTGGAGAAAACCGCCTATCAAGTATGGCTCTCCGAGGTGATGTTGCAACAGACTCAGGTTGCCACCGTCATTCCTTATTTTCAGCGCTTTATGGCCCGTTTTCCCAACGTGCGCGCGCTGGCGGAGGCTCCGCTGGACGAAGTGCTGCATCTGTGGACCGGCCTCGGTTATTACGCCCGCGCCCGCAACCTGCACAAGGCGGCGCAGACCATTGTCGCACAGCACGGCGGCGAGTTCCCGACAACCTTCGCAGAAATCGCCGATTTACCGGGCGTCGGCCGCTCCACCGCCGGCGCGGTGCTGTCGTTGGCGCTGGGCCAACACTATCCGATCCTCGACGGTAACGTGAAGCGCGTGCTGGCTCGCTGCTACGCGGTGGAAGGCTGGCCGGGCAAGAAAGAAGTCGAAAACCGGCTGTGGAAAATCAGCGAAGAGGTCACCCCGGCGCAGGGCGTCGGCCAGTTCAACCAGGCGATGATGGATCTGGGCGCCATGGTCTGCACTCGTTCCAAGCCCAAGTGTGAACTCTGCCCGCTCAACGTCGGCTGCCTGTCTTATGCCAATCACAGCTGGGCCAACTACCCCGGCAAGAAACCCAAACAGACCCTGCCGGAAAAAACCGCCTACTTCTTATTGCTGCAGCACGGCGACCGCGTGTGGCTGGAGCAGCGCCCGGCGGTGGGCCTGTGGGGCGGCCTGTTCTGCTTCCCACAGTTCAGCGCGCGCGTGGATTTGGAACTCTGGCTGCAGCAGCGCGGTCTGAAAGGCAAGCGCCTGGAACAGCTGACCGCGTTTCGCCACACGTTCAGCCATTTCCATCTCGATATCGTGCCGATGTGGCTGTCGCTCGACGCGGCGGGCAGTGGCATGGATGAGGGCGCGGGTCTCTGGTATAACTTAGCGCAGCCGCCGTCGGTCGGGCTGGCAGCGCCGGTGGATCGCCTGTTGCAACAGCTGGCGAAGCAGCCCCCGATCCAACAAAACTTATATGGCGATAGCGCCATCGACGAGGAATTAGCATGAGCCGCACCATTTTTTGTACTTTCCTGCAGCGCGACGCCGAGGGCCAGGACTTCCAGCTTTATCCCGGCGACGTCGGCAAGCGCATCTACAACGAGATCTCCAAGGAAGCCTGGGGCGAGTGGATGAAGAAGCAGACCATGCTGATCAACGAGAAGAAGCTGAACATGATGAACGTGGATGATCGCAAACTGCTGGAAGAGGAAATGATCAAGTTCCTGTTCGAAGGGCACGACGTGCACATCGAAGGCTATACGCCGCCGAGCGAATAACGCTGTTGGGGCCAGGCGCTGGCCCGCTTCAATCCTCTTATACTTCTTCCAAACGGCTTTAAGATGAAGAAAATTTTAGCTTTGCTCGTAATAGCGCCTTTGCTGATCTCCTGTTCCGGCAAAAAAAGTGAAGAAATCAACGAAGCCTGGATCAAAGACACCAACGGCTTCGACATTCTGATGGGGCAATTCGCTCACAACATCGAGAACATCTGGGGTCTGAACGAAGTTCTGATCGCCGGGCCGAAAGACTACGTCAAATATACCGACCAATACCAAACCCGCAGCCACATCAACTTCGACACCGGTGCCATCACCATCGAAACCATCGCCACCACCGATCCGGCCGCGCACCTGCGCCAGGCGATCATCAGCACGCTGCTGATGGGTGACGATCCGGGTTCCATCGATCTCTATTCCGACGCCAACGATATCCAGATCAGCAAAGAGCCGTTCCTGTACGGCCAGGTGCTGGATAACAAAGGCGCGCCGATCCGCTGGGAATGGCGCGCGGCGCACTTCGCCGATTACCTGCTGCAGACCAAGCTGCAAAAACGCACCTCCGGCCTGCACGTCATCTACTCGGTCACCATCCAACTGGTGCCAAACCACCTGGACAAACGTGCGCATAAATATCTGCCGATGGTGCGCAAGGCGTCGGAAAAATACGGCGTAGACGAGTCGCTGATCCTGGCAATCATGCAGACCGAATCGAGCTTCAACCCCTATGCGGTGAGCGGTTCGGACGCGCTGGGCCTGATGCAGGTGGTGCAGCACACCGCCGGTAAGGATGTGTTCCAGATGCGCGGCAAATGGGGCACCCCGAGCCGCAGCTACCTGTTCGATCCGGAGAACAACATCGACACCGGCACCGCCTACCTGGCGATCCTGCAGAACAACTACCTGGGCGGCATTCAGAACCCGACCTCGCGCCGCTATGCGGTGATCACCGCCTACAACGGCGGCGCCGGCAGCGTGCTGCGGGTGTTCTCCAGCGACAGGACGCGCGCGGTGGGCATCATCAACGGCATGCAGCCGGGCGACGTGTACCAAACGCTGACCACCAAACACCCGGCCGCCGAGTCGCGCCGCTATCTGGTGAAAGTGAATACCGCACAGAAGAGCTACCGCAGAAAGTAGCGCTTCCCGCGTGGAAATGAGAAGGGCCGGTGCGAACCGGCCCTTTTTTTACTGCTTGATCATATAGCCAAAGATGCGCTTCCAGCCGTGATCTTTTTTCTCGATGTAGACCCCCTGCAGCTCCGGCGAGAAGCCCGGCAGGCGGTTGATACCCTCCTCCAGCGCCAGGAAGTAGCGCTGCACCGCGCCGCCCCACACTTCGCCCGGCACCACGCACAGCACGCCCGGCGGATACGGCAGGGCCCCTTCCGCCGCGATGCGCCCTTCCGCCTGGCCGATCGGCACCAGCTCGACGTTGTCGCGGATAAACTCCACGTTGGCGTCCTGCGGGTTCATCACCACCGGCGGGAAATGATCCTGACGGAACATCTCCTTTTGCAGCTGCTTAACGTCAAAGCTGACGTACAGATCGTGCATCTCCTGACACAGCCGGCGAATGCTGTAGCCGCGGTAACGCTGCTCGTTCTTGCGGTACACCGTCGGCAGCACCACGCTCAGCGGCGCATCCTCTTCGACATAGCGTTCGAACTGCGCCAGCATCTCCACCAGTTGTTCCATCTTGGCCGGGTTCTCCGCCGGGGTCAGCAGGAACAGGATCGAGTTGAGATCGCACTTCTCCGGCACGATGCCGTTCTCGCGCAGGAAGTTGGCCAGAATGGTGGCCGGCACGCCGAACTCGGTGTATTGGCCGGTCGCGGCGTCAATACCCGGCGTAGTCAGCAGCAGCTTGCACGGATCGACCAAATACTGATCCTGGGCATAGCCTTCAAAGCCGTGCCACGTTTCCCCCGGCACAAAGGTGAAGAAACGCGCGTCGTTGGCGATCAGATCGGTATCGTGATCCTGCCAATCTTTGCCCGCCACCTGCTGCGGAATAAACGGTTTCAGTTGGGAACAGCGCTTGAGCAGCTGTTTGCGCGTCTCGATGCCCAGCTTGACGCAGTCCATCCACATGCGGCGCCCGGCGGGGCCGGCGTGCATCTTGGCGTTGACGTCCAGCGCGGCGAACAGCGGATAGAACGGACTGGTCGACGCATGCAGCATAAACGCGTTGTTCAGGTGCTTGTGGTTGCAGTGGCGCTTTTGCCCTTTGATATGGTCGTCTTTCTTATGGATCTGCGAGGTCTGCGAGAACCCCGCCTGCTGTTTATGCACCGACTGAGTGACGAAGATGCCCGGATCGTGCTCGTCCAGCTCCAGCAGCAGCGGCGAGCACTCTTTCAGCATCGGAATAAAGCCTTCGTAACCCACCCAGGCGGAGTCGAACAGAATGTAATCGCACAGGTGGCCGATGGTGTCGATCACCTGGCGAGCGTTGTAAATCGTGCCGTCGTAAGTGCCGAGCTGAATGATCGCCAGCCGGAACGGCCGCGCCGCCGCGGCTTTCTCCGGCGCCACCTCGCGGATCTGCTCACGCAGATAGCGTTCGTCGAAGCAGTGCGCATCGATGCCGCCGATAAAGCCGAACGGGTTGCGGGCGGTTTCCAGATAGATCGGCGTGGCGCCGGCCTGGATCAGCGCCCCATGGTGGTTGGATTTGTGGTTGTTGCGATCGAACAGCACCAGATCGCCGCGGGTCAGCAGCGCGTTGGTCACCACCTTGTTGGCCGCCGAGGTGCCGTTGAGCACGAAGTAGGTTTTATCGGCGTTGAACACCCGCGCCGCGTGCTTTTGCGCATCCTTGGCCGAGCCTTCGTGGATCAGCAAATCGCCCAGCTTGACGTCGGCGTTGCACATGTCGGAACGGAACAGGGTTTCACCGTAGAAATCGAAAAACTGCCGGCCGGCCGGGTGCTTGCGGAAGAACTCGCCGCCCTGATGGCCTGGGCAGGCGAAGGTCGAATTCTCCATCTCGACGTAGGTCTTCAGCGTTTTGAAGAACGGCGGCAGCAGCGCCTGCTCGTAGGCGTCGGCGGCGGCCTCCAGTTGCGCCATGTAGAACGGCTTGCTGGCGCCGGCCAGCAGCGCAAAAACCCCACTGACAAACGGCAGATAGTCCGGCGAGAGATGCTCGTCCCCTTCCACCGCCACGAAGGTCGGAATGTCGAACCCCGTCGCCTGCAAGCGCGCCAGAATGCCGGCGTTCACGTCGGCGACCGACACCACCGCCGCCGCCACGTCAGTGTAGTCCGTCTGCTCTACGCGCACGATCTGGCGCAGCGTCTCAATGGTGGCGACCAGGCTGGCGCTGGTCGCGATTTTCAATTCTTTCATCATGCTGACTCTCAAACGGTGAAGGATGAGGGTGTGCCACCGGCACGGTAATGAGATAACGCGGTTATCCCGGTAAAAGCGATACCCGGGCACGGCAGCATAAGCGGCGTGCGTGACCGGCTCATGATCGGGGATCATCAGGCGGCTATCGGGGGAACTGGTCTTGGCAGCGTCCGACAGGCATCAGTAAAATCAGGGCCGCAGCGCTGGCTTTACGCATGCCTAACAGCGAGCGTCAGGCGGCCTTACCGCATGGCCGGCAGGCGTATTCGGGCGGATGACGTGCGGAGGAAACAACGGCGGAACGGTGGCGGCGTCAGATGTCTGGTGCGCAGCAGCGCTTGAGCAACAAAACCAGTCATGCCAATAACCCTCTGGCTTATAAGAAGCGGAAACACCGTCAGGGAACGGAGAGTGCTAAAATTTGCGCAATGATTGCATGATTCGTTGCAGGGTTCAAGCGAGAATCGCCTTGATTGAACGTCCATTGATTAAAGCATAATTCATTGTTATTTAATTGAAAAACCAAAAATCGCGCGTTTTAAGATGGTATAAATACACGTTTTATATGCATATTTATTGAATGCGGATATCCCCCCGTCCCCCGCCCCTCCGGGCTTGCTGCCTGAAAATAGAGCAACCGATCGGCTTTGTGACAGAAAGCGATTGACGCCATCCGGCCAATACGGTTTAATGCGCCCCGTTGCCCGGATAGCTCAGTCGGTAGAGCAGGGGATTGAAAATCCCCGTGTCCTTGGTTCGATTCCGAGTCCGGGCACCATATTTAGAGAACCCAGCCTATGGCTGGGTTTTTGCTTTTCAGAGACAGGACTCTCCATCGAACTGCGTTCGATTATTCGGCCAGAGGCCTCACCCTGCGGGCCAGCGCTGAATCGCTGTTCAACACGGCGCCAGCGCCGGTTGTCCGAGTCCGGGCACCCTATTCAGAAGAACCCGCCTATGGCGGGTTTTTCGCTTTCTGGGATACGGACTCTCCATCGAACTGCGTTCGATTATTCGATCTTACGGCCTCACCCTGCGGGCCAGCGCTGAAGCGCCACCGCATCATCCGATGGATGTGCAATTTCGCATTACAGGTGCACTTTCTCAAAAGGCCCCCCCCAATCCTCCAGGCGTCAAACGAGCGCACTCATATTCTCCGTTTATCGAGTGTTTTTTATTGTCATTCGGTGATGGAATATAGCCACGAACCTCTAACGGTATCACTTTGTTAAATAAAAACATATTGGATTAAAACTAGGAACATTCCGAATAAAAACGACATTGCTGTTAATTCATTCATATAAGGCTATGCTGAGTTTTACCTATTGATAAGACATTTTTAACCTATTCCGCTGCCAACGCGAAATAATGGAGGATCCGGCGACAATGGCAATTGATATGTATATGAAAGTTGAAGGAATGACGGGCGAGTCCCAAGACAGCAATCATAAAGGATGGACCGACGTACTTTCGTTTAACTGGGGCGCTTCACAGCCAGGAAATATGGCTGTCGGCGGTGGGGGCGGTTCCGGGAAAGTGAATTATCAAGACCTCCGTATTCAAGCGCTTATCGACAAATCTACACCCGCCATTCTTAAATATTGTTCCAGTGGAAAACATGTCGCGAAAATCGAGCTTTCCGTATGCAAAGCGGGCGGCAACCAGGTGGAATATTCCAAAATCGTTCTCGAAGACGTGCTGGTGACGCAAACCGATTTTAATGGTGTCGGTCAAAATGATGCGATCCTGGTTGATTACGCCTTCCAGGCGTCAAAAGTCACCATGAGTTACTGGGAACAAGGCAGCAGCGGCACTAAAGGCGCGGAAAGCAAATCTGGTTGGGATATCAAGCAGAATAAAGAGAGCTAAGTGCATTCTGGCACCTAACAATACGTTAATGATCGGGTGATAAAATCATGGCAATGGATATGTTTTTAAAAGTTGAAGGCATTAATGGCGAATCGAAAAATGCGAATCACAAGCAATGGATCGATGTCTTTTCCTTTAACTGGGGCGCGCGGCAGCCTGGCAATATGGCCGTTGGCAGCGGCGGCGGTACGGGTAAAGTGAATTTTCGCGATCTGACCGTACAGGCTCTGATAGATAAAGCGACACCTGCCTTATTGAAATACTGTTCGGCCGGTAAACACCTCGCCAAGGTGCAGTTGTCGCTTTGCAAAGCCGGTGGGCAGGAAGTGGAATATACCCGCATTACTCTGGAAGATGTATTAGTGACTCATACCGACTTCATCGGTGTCGAGCACGGTTCCACGCTAGGCATTGAATACTCTTTTCAGGCCGGTAAAGTATCGATGGAATACTGGGAGCAAGCGAAGCAAGGCAATAAAGGAGCTTCGGTGCAGATGGGCTGGGACATTAAGCAAAATAAAGAAAGCTAATCACATTACGGTGCATATCGTAATGGCGGGGGGATTATGGCATTTCCTAAGTCACATGAAATTTTAGCTCTGACATCGCAACACGAATCGAATAATCGGGTGTCAGCCAACTTTTTGACCCGTGAGATTTTGAATGAGGCGCTGATCCTCGTCAGGTCTCTGTCACCAGAAGAAGTCTTTCGATTAACAAAAACGGAGACCGGCCAGATCGCGTTTACGCTGGGTGAACTCAAAGATGAAAACAACCGCCGATTGACAGCCAATAATATTGAGTCAGGACAACGACCAGGTGGAAGAATTAATCACCTGGATAACCGCATTAATGTCTCTTTTCCCGGAACCTCATGGCAAATGGGAGCGCGTGTTCAGCATTTTGAGAATATCGCGTCGAGTACCGTCGGCGGAGCCGGTCTGGTTTTGATCGCGGGATTATGGACGGGGGCCGGCTCTGGCGTTGGCAGCATTTTAGGCAGAAATGCCGCCCAGCTCGCGGTAGTGACTGGCACGTATTTGGGTAAACGCTTCGTGACCAATAAAACCATGGTCGTGAATCAGATGGCGGCGCATATCAAAAACCTTGCCGATATGTTTAACTCCACCCACAACGCCTTTAATGATTTCAAGTTCGAAAGCGCAGCCAAGCGCGCACAATACAGTCCCGATCCTCAGGCAGAGCACCCTATTACTTTTGAACAGAAAGTCACGGATAACAATGCAGTTCCTGCTAATCATACCGATGCCATTCAGGCTATCGTGCGCCGTTTTGTGACGGGAACTTACCAACGTGTAGATATCGTCGGCCAGGGCGATATGTTTATAAAAGTCTTTTTCAGCGATGGGGAACTGGACATTTCGCAAGCCCAGTATGACTACCTCAGCAATTTGAAGCTCCCGTGATTGATCAACCTGGCAGGTCTTCGCGGTTCTGGCGCAACGGTTGTCATTCTGTCCAGGGTGAAAAAATGCCCCGAACTGACGAAAAGATTTTTATTGTCGGTAAGAATGGTCAATGACGATGACAAGGCAGACTGCCGGATCGGACGCGATCGTTGCGCCAGCGTGGCCAGGTTTTTCATACTCGGCTCGAGCAAGCGCCCTCTCCGGGCAGTCTTTGTCCGGCATTAATTAAACGAACCCTCCCCCCGGTAGTTAACGCGAACCCTCCGCGTCCATAGGGTGCAACTCGGGGTAAAATATTGCCGTTCGGGGGGCAACAAGAGGAGATAAAGGTACAGAAGTGTGCGTATCACCTTAGTGGAAAAGTGTGATACCCTGCCGCAAAAACAAAATAAAGCATTGAATTAAATGATAAAAATTAACTTACAACGCACGGATTTCATAATTTCACTTCCGATTTCATCTTTGCAAAAAGCATCCTGCCTCTAATATCACGTTATTTCACCTTCCCCGCGCCTATTTTAAGGCTATTCTAAGCAACGAATACACCGAGCCCGGCGTGCAATGGCATATACATCAGAAAAGCAGATAAGAACTCATACGGTGGGCATCCTCCCTGGTGGCCGTTTTCATGGCTTGATGAATCAGGGGGACATCGGAATTTTACTTAGGAATATTCATTAAATACACGCGCAAACCTTCATAGGGATTTTCATGGAAAGAAATACGCCCGTAGCCTTTGCCTGATGCGCTACCTAATGCTAAACGGGCATTTAAAATTGCGGTATTTTTGGCTCGTACACCTTTTAATTACATTTAATTCGTGAAGCTTACTTATAAGAAAAAGGCAGCCTGGTTGCTATAAGCCACCCTATCTGCAGCCGTATTTCTGGGTATTATTCTCATTATACTGGAGCTTATTAATGAATCAGCGTTTGGATATCATCGGTATTGGCCTTGGCCCGTCGAATCTTAGCCTGGCAGCCTTAGGAAGTGAAATAGAGGGATTTACGGGACAGTTCCTTGAGCGCAAACCTCATTTCTCCTGGCACCCAGGGATGATCCTGGCGGATTGCAGCATGCAGACCAACTTTTTAAAAGATTTAGTGAGCGCGGTTGCCCCAACCAATCGCTACAGCTTTCTCAACTATCTGGTAAAAAACAGAAAATTTTATCGTTTCCTGACGACGGAGCAGCGCACCGCATCGCGCGAAGAGTTCGCCGATTACCTCACCTGGGCCGCCGCCGGGATGGGATCATTGGCATTCAATCAAGACGTTCAGCGGGTCGAATTTGACGATCGGCAGCGCCAGTTCGTGGTGACCACCTCGAACAAGGTCTTCCACGCCAAACACGTCAGCATTGGCATAGGCAAGAAAATAAAGTTGCCGGATTGCGTGACGACGCAAAGCGACCGCTGTTTCCATGCCAGCGAAATGATGCTGCGCAACCCCGATCTGACCGGCAAACGCGTGGCGATCGTCGGCGGCGGCCAGAGCGGCGCAGATCTGTTCCTGAATATTTTTAAAGGGGAATGGGGGCAGCCGGCGCAGCTCGACTGGATATCGCGCCGCAATAACTACAATGCGCTCGATGAGGCTGCTTTTGCCAACGAATACTTCACGCCCGATTACGTCGAGAGCTTTTACTCACTGGACAGCGCGGCCAAGCGGCATATGCTGGCCGAACAGAAGATGACCTCAGATGGCATCACCAGTGAGTCGCTGCTGGCGATTTATCGCGCCATGTACCACCGCTTCGACGTCCTGCGCGAGAAATTATGGGTGCGCCTGCTGCCCAGCCGTTCGCTGACGGCCGTGAAACACACGCTGGATAACGCCTACCAACTCGAAACGCGTCATCATCTCGATCACGGCCAGGAAACCTTCAAGGCGGACGTGGTGATCTTTGCCACCGGTTATCAATCGGCGACGCCTGAGTTCCTTGAGCCTTTGGCCCACCGGTTGTTAAAGACTGCGGACGGTGAATACCGCATAGCCCCAGACTTTACCTTTGAGTGGGAAGGCCCAGCGGAGAACTGCTTATTTGCGATGAACGCCAGTATGCATAATCACGGCATTGCCGATCCTCAGCTGAGCCTGATGGCCTGGCGATCGGCCCGCATTCTTAATCGGGCGTTAGACCACAAGCCATTTGATCTGGGAACAACGCCGACAGCCATTCAATGGCGCAGTGAAAGCGTACCGCCCGCGTTTTAAATACAAGAACGTCTTAATCATTGTCACTATGCTTTGATGGAATTACGTATATGAAGAGACAATTCAAGAAGTTTATTCTGAATCAGCTGGCCGTATTAGCCCCCGAGTTCAAGGCCCGATTGATATACAAAAGGGCATTTGGCAAACCGCTGAATTTACAGTCGCCCTCAACCTGGAATGAAAAAATAAATCATCTTAAGTTGAATGACTACAGTAATAACGCATTAGTGACTCAATGTGCAGATAAATATGCGGTGAGAGAGTACATCAAAGAAAAGGGATGCGAAGAGATTCTTAATGAGTTGTATTTTTCCTGTGATTCAGTGCAGGAAATACCGTGGGAAACGCTGCCTGATAAATTTGTCATTAAGGGAAACCACGGTTCAGGGTATAATTTAATTTGCCAAAATAAACAATCGTTGAACATTAAAAGCGCCTCTCATCTGATCGATGGATGGATGAAAGACGATTACTGGAAAACCTATGTAGAACTCAACTACAAAGGGATACAAAAAAAGATCATTGGGGAAAAGTATATCGAATCGACCAATGGTCACGGGCCTGAAGACTATAAAATCTATTGTTTCCGCGGTGTGCCTTACTGCACCTTGCTGTGCGTCGGCAGGGATACCGGGACGCCAAAATATTACTTCTTCGACAAAGAGTTCAAGTTCCTTTGCTATAGCGAAGACTGTCTGGCATTGAGCCAGGAGGAGATAGACGCTTTCGTGAAACCTGAGGGATATGATGAGCTGTTTGAGTACGCCACTCGCTTGTCGGCGCCCTTTGAGTTTGTTCGCGTTGATTTCTACATCTCGCAAGGCCAGATCATTTTTGGCGAGCTAACCTTTACCCCCTCCGCCGGATTGGATACGGATATTTTGCCGCCGACCGATATTTTGCTTGGCAAGATGCTGACGCTGCAGCAGCACTGATTTTCACCGGACGCCCACAGGGAAGATCGGGCGGCGCAGTGCCCAGCGCGAGAGGAATACCGGCCGACATGTTCGCAACCTGCCGGCCGGTATTGCCCTGAAGGTATCGGGCCCATGATCTCGCTTGTTCATACCGCCGTTACAGAAAAACCCCGCCACCTATCCCTGATAGCCCGCAACCGGCCCAGGCGCAATACCTCAGCCGGACCACATAACCATTTGAAAAATAATGCCATTAAATAATCAATAAGAATCACTTACATATTTATAATAAAATGTTCTATATGTATAGGAAGCTATAATATAAGATACCGGAAAGTTTCCCTGGTGTTGTTGTGTGTCTTTGCCCTATTTTATAGGGCTTTTTTTGCTAAAAATCGTTGATAACCGTGTATTTCCCCCGCTATTCGCCATTCCCCTCCCCATAAAAACCATAACCATTTCTAATTAATTGCAATCTCTCTTATTCCTGACTTACCAATAATAACAATGAGTTGCTATTAACCCGGCAAAGCAACTGGCGGCCCTCTTCCGGGTTTTGGCCGCCATTCGCGGCCGGAATGTCCGCCCTAAAGGTAGGTTTTTGCCGGGCGCGAACGGATGCTACTATCGGCCTTTTTCCGAAGGTGCTAACCCGCATGTTTTTGTCCAACCGGCATTTTATCTCTGCGCTTCTGGCGCTCGCCATCGGCCTTTGGCTGCCGGGTTCCGTGCTGGCCAGGCCCGATTTGGAACGCAAGATCGGCACTACCGTAGCCGATAGCGATTCTGCGGATTACCGCTTCAGCGACCTGCGCTTCACCTCCGCCGATGGCCGACGGCATTACCGCGTTCGCATCGCCCAACCGCATCGGGCGCCTGAGCCGGGCGGCTATCCAACGGTTTATTTCCTCGACGGCAACGCGGTGCTGATGGAGTTAAACGCCGCCTTACTGGCCAAATTGGCAGCGGCGAAGCGGCCGCCGGTGCTGGTCATGATCGGCTATGACAACGATCTGCGCATCGATGCCGCCGGCCGCGCCTACGACTATACGCTCCCTCTGCCGGCAGGCATGAAGACACCGCCGCGGGCCGGCGGGGGCGCGGATGCGTTCCTGCAATTGATTGAAACTCGGATCAAACCGGCGATCGCCGCCAGACTGGCGGTCGATCCGCAGCGGCAGACGCTGTGGGGGCACTCCTACGGCGGGCTCTTCGTTCTGCACACGTTGTTTACCCATCCTGCCGCCTTTCAGCGCTATATCGCCGTGGAACCCTCGCTGTGGTGGGGCAACGGCATGATCCTGCAAGAAGCGCAGCAGATGACGGAACGGCGCGCGGCGCCGGCGATAAGGCTGCAACTGTGGGTTGGCCTGGCGGAACGCGATCGCGCGGCCCCGCCCGGTGTAAAGAGCCCCGCTCTGCCGGCGGACGCAACGCATTTGCTGGCCGAACAGCTGGCGCAGCTCGACGGTTTCACCGTCGGCTATCGGGAATGGCCCGCCTTAGGGCACGGCGCCATGCTGGGCGCGACCATCGAGCCGGCGCTGGGCAGCGTCATCGCAGAAGACTGAATTCGCGGCTCAGAAGGCATCGGCCACATTTTCATCTGCAGCGCATATCTTCTGATAAGAAGAGTGTTTAATATCTGAGACAGAGAACGGTGGCCGCGGGCGGGCGCGTCAAAAAACAAAGTGGCTCCCCCGTCGGCAAGTGAGCTTGCTCTATCCGGTGGAGCCATACAGTACTGCAGTTTTCCCGGTGGGGCCCTGGTGAGGCGCAAGTAGGAAAAGATGGTGTAAGCAGGGCATTTCAGCGTTTTAATACCGCCTGTTTCACTATTTTCTTCTCCCTGTGGCGCCTATCATAAGCGCCCGTTCACCAGGCGGAAAAGGGTGAAAACCACCCTTGAAATACATTAACGAAAGTGATATTAGAAGCGGTTGGGGCGAAAGCGCCTAGTTCAGTTTTGAATAATTAAATCAGGGAATTATATTAAAAATGAATATTAATATCACCGACAAACCCAACCCGCAGGATGAAGAGTTCGTTATCGACAGCCTTTGGGCGCACAATCACAAAACCCAGCCCGTAGACATTCACCCGCTGTTCCTGACCGTTACCGACGACAACCAGCAGATCGTCGGCGGCCTGGTCGCGCGCACCTGGTGGGGCGGCCTGGAAGTGCAATATCTGTGGGTTGGCGATCAATGCCGCAAAAGCGGGTATGGCCGCCAATTGATGGAGTTGGCCGAAGAAGAAGCCCGCAAGCGCGGTTGCCATATGGCCTATGTCGATACCTTCGATTTCCAGGCCAGAGGCTTCTACGAAAAATTGGGCTACCGGGTCTACGGCGAGCTGGGCGACTATGCGCATCGCCACACCCGCCATTATCTGGCTAAAAGCCTGTAACGCGGCCTGAGCGGCACAGAGGTGGGTATGGGTTCATCACATAAAAATAATGAATCTTATTTTAAGGGCCTCATCACCATGATGGAGCACCTGAGCGAACCCTGGGGCATCAAAGACCACCTGTCCCGCCACCTCTATATGAACCGCGCCGCTTATCTCTATACCAATACGCCGCTGAATTTCGACGTCGCCGGCAAATATGACCACGAGTTCCCCGCCGACTGGGCCGACTCCGCCGCCGACTTTATCGAGCATGACAAAATGACCGAAGCGGCGCGCGATCGGGTCACGGTCATAGAAACGCACTACTGGTACGGCAAAGACAGCCTGACGCCGTTTATCAGCGAAAAGCTGCCGGTGTACAACGATGACAAACAGGTGATTGGCGTGATCTGGAACGCCAAGCCGATGAACAGCCTGTCACCGCTGAAGTACATCAATCAGCAAAAACCCAGCGTGTTGACCACCGAAGTCAATAACGAGCTGTTCACCCGTGCCGAACTCGATGTTATTTTCCTTATGCTGCAACGATTTACGGTGAAAGAGATCGCCAAAATCTATAATGTCAGCAATAAGACCATCGAAAACCGCATTTATAACATTTACCAGAAGGCCAACGTGCATACTCAGCAGCAATTTGAGGAATACTGCAAATACGCCAATCTGGATAACTACATTCCCGATCGCCTGATAACCAAAGGCATTCAGTTTATTTGAACCGCAAGGAAGATCTCACCGTGATAAAGATCGAAGATTATCCGCTCACCCGGGTGCCGCAGGATAAACGAGTTTCGTTTTTAAGCGTGGCCATCGTGCATATGGGCATGCTGACCGCACTGGACCAGTTCATGCTCGGCGCCGTACTCGGCAATTCCATGACGCTGATTGACGCCTTCACCGCCATCTTCGTCGGCAGCCTGATCTTCGGCGTGGTGACCTACGGCCTGGGGCTGGCGGGCATGCGCGAAGGCATTTCCGGCAGCCTGCTGGCGCGCTGGTGCGGCTTCGGCCGTCTGGGCTCGGTGCTGATAGGCGTGGTGGTTGCCGTCAGCCTGCTGGGTTGGTTCGGCATTCAGAACGCCATTTTCGCCAAGTCGCTCGACTTCGCGCTCGGCAATAAGCTGGGCTTCGGCCTGGCCGCCGGGCTCTCGGGCACGCTATTGACCATCCTGGTGGCATTCGGCTTCAAGGCGCTGCGCATCGCCGCCCGTATCGCGGTGCCGATGTTCATCATGCTGGTGGCCTATATTTCGGTGACCGCGCTTTCCGGCCATAACCTGCAGGAGATCATCCAGCTGGCGCCGCCGGGTGAACCGCTGACCATCAGCGCCGGCATCACCATCGTCGTCGGCGGCGCCATCGTGGCCAGCCTGATGACCCCCGATCTGACCCGTTACTCCAAAAACGGCAAGCACGTGCTCGGCGTCACGCTCTTCACCATTATCGCCGGCGAGTTCGTGGTGAACGGCCTGGCGATCCTGATCGCCAAAACCCTGGGCACCGCGGATGTGGTCACCATCATGTCGCAAGCGGCCGGCGGCGCCGGTTTGCTGGTGGTGGTGTTCTCCACCCTGCGCGTCAACGATCTCAACCTGTACTCTTCTTCACTGGGCATCGTCAATGCGGTGGAAGGCATCACCGGCAAGAAGCTGAAGTACACCTACACTACGCTGGTGATCGGTATTCTGGGCACCACCCTGTCGGTGCTGGGCATTCTTGACCGCTTTGTCGACTTTCTGACGGTGCTTGGCGTGGTCTTCCCGCCGATTATCGGCATCATGCTGGTGGACTATTATCTGCTGCGCAGCCATCGCAAGATCCTGGATGAGAGCCGCCGGACCGGCCAGCTGCCGAACGAAACGCCAACTATCGGCTGGGCGGCGATCGTCGCCAGCATCGCCGGCGGCGCCGTTGGCCTGGCAACCGAATGGGGCGTACCGACCATCAATTCCCTGGTCGCTGCCAGCCTGCTGTATTGGCTGCTTAAACTGGTCTTCAGCCGGGCGCAAAAACCGCTGGCATCACAGAAATCGCTCTGATTTTCGTGAACGCGGTAATGCACTCCTCCGATAACGGGGGAGTGTTAGACGCTCGAAAAGGGGATTCAATGCAAAAGAATGAGCCGATCGCGCAGACAAACGGCCATGGTGATTAGGGTCCCTGGTGTCGGTAGCAAGCTATCCATTATGCTCAGAGTGTGGCAACGCCCCCTCTGAGCTTTTTATTATAAAAACTGTCGGCTTCCGTGTTTTGATCGTAAAGAGAAACTTCAGCTTGCATGAACAGTAGCCCATGAAATCGGCTTTGGTCAACATAAAAGTAAACATAAAACCGGCTTTTGTGTTCACTTTTCCATAAGAAAAACCTAATCAATTGATTTGCACGGCTTTATCTTTCGCGCAGAGGAATCAGACCGCCTCCGCTGATATCATTGCGCTAAACGGCTGACGGAAAACAATAATTACTGCTAATAATCAGTTCGTTACCTGCTCGCCTGCGCCTTTTTATCTGGACAACGCCACTGCGTAAGATATAGTGAAGCCTGCGTAATGTTTGTAAGGACAGCCAATGAAAACCACCAACGCACAGCGCAAAATCAACATCATTAAAAATATTGAATATCTGATGCGTACCCGCGGTGAAACCAAGGCTTCCTTTTCCAATCGCAGCGGCCTGACGCGTACGACTCTCTACAAAATTCTTGACGGAAGAGTGAACAACGTTCAGCAATCCACCGTGAATAGGATCTCCGATTTCTTCGGTGTCTCCTGTGAAGAGATCGAAGATTACGATCTGGAAAAGCTGGAGCTGCTTAACGAAACGCTGTCCACCGAAGGCAACAAGAACCCTTCCGCCATTCCGGTAATCCCGCAGTCGCGCTATCTGGCCGTCTCGCAGCGCAAGATCGGGCAACTGGTCACTGAGTTCCCTTTGACTTATTTCTTCGGCGATGAGTCGAACATGTTGGCAATGAAAATAGAGACCGAAATTAAAGGGTCATTTATTCCCGGCGAAGTCATCATCATCAAACGCCCGCCGGTACTGATTTGCGATTCGCCTTTGCTGTATCACTCGGGAAAAAGCGGCTTCTTTGTGGTTGACGACAAAGACAGCGAAAGCATGGACAAACGCCCTCAGGACACCGTGCAATTCCTGGGTTACATCGTTGGAGAAAGGCTATAAATGGAACCGAATCAGAAGTTCAAGCTGTTGGGCTTCACCCGGCATGGCACCATCGCGGCCAATGTCATGGTATTGGCCACCGGCAAAACCATCACCATGGGGCTGAATGAGCTGGCCGACAGCGAAATATCAGAAGATTTAAGCCGGCATGAGCTGCAGGCGCTGTACCGTAAACTCTATGGTGACAACCAACAAAAAACCGCCTACGAGCTCAGCGATCGCCATGAACGATCCTGGTACGCCTACCTGATTATTACCGTGGCGCTCAGCGTGATTTATATTTTCTCAACGCTGTGCGGCGTCAAGCCGATCCAAATCCCGGTGCTGAATCTCATCACGCCGCCGGCGATCTTCATTTACCCGCTCACGTTCATTCTGGTGGATATCCTCAACGAATTCTATGGCTTACGGCTGGCCAGGCGCACCATCATCATCTCGTTTATCGCCAATCTGACCTTCGTCCTGGGCGTTTGGGTAACGACGCTGGTGCCGAGCATTCCGCAGTGGGAGTACAGCGAGACCTACAACGGCATCGTGCACAGCATCATGGCGGTGCTGGTGGCCTCGTCGGCGGCCTATCTGATCTCCGAAAACGTCAACTCCTACCTGCTCTGCAAAATCAAAGAGTTGACCAATTCCCGCTACCTGTTTGTGCGCGTGATCACCAGCACCGTAGTGGCTTCGGCCATCGACAGCGTGGTGTTCTGTACGCTGGCGTTCTACAACGTGCTGAGCTGGGACATCATCAAAACCATGATCCTGTCGCAGTTCCTGATCAAGGTGGTTTACGCCCTGCTGGGCGTCGGGCCGATCTACGCCACCCGCAGTCTGTTTAATCGCTACATCAATACCGAACAAGCAAAGGGCAATGAATATGCATATCCAAAAGCAAGATAAAATCACCCATCTTGGCGCGAACTCCGATTATCCGGATCAATATGCTCCCGCATTGCTCGAAGCCTTGCCGCGTGCCCGCGGCCGCGATCTGATCGGCGTGGACGAGCGGCAGCTGCCGTTCAGCGGCTTTGATCTGTGGACCGCCTTCGAGCTGTCCTGGCTCAACGCCAAGGGCAAGCCGGTGGTGGGCATCGGCGAATTTACCTTCCCGCACTCTTCTTCCAACCTGATCGAATCCAAATCGTTCAAGCTGTATCTCAACAGCTTCAACCAAACGCGCTTCGACAGCGTGGAACAGGTGAGCGCCGCTATGCAGAAGGATCTGTCGCAGGCGGCCAACGGCCAGGTCACCGTCAAACTCTATCCGGGGCTGGAAGGTTATCCGGCGCAGATCGACCGCCTGCCGGGCATCAACATCGACGATTTGGACATCGCGGTTGACGACTTCACGTTCAAGCCGGAATACCTGTGCGGCGCGGCCGATCAAGGGGAACCGGTAACGGAGACGTTGTCTTCCAACCTGCTGAAATCCAACTGCCTGGTCACCAATCAACCAGACTGGGGCAGCGTGGTGATCCGCTATGAAGGCCGCAAAATCGATCACGAAAGCCTGCTGCGCTACCTGATCTCCTTCCGCCAGCACAATGAATTCCACGAGCAGTGCGTCGAACGTATTTTCAACGACATCAAGCAGCACTGCCGCCCGGAAAAACTCAGCGTGTTCGCGCGCTATACCCGCCGCGGTGGCCTGGATATCAACCCCTTCCGCAGCGATTTCGAAACGGCGCCGGCGCTCGGCCGCCTGATCAGACAGTAAGCGTCATCCACCAATGCTCCCGCCAGGGAGCATTGTTTTCCTCGATTTCATCTCCCTGTTATTTTTCGCCATTATCGTCGTCAGCGGCTATCTTCAAAGCACACTGACGGAGATTAACGACGCATGCCTGACCTTTCTCGCAGAGACATCCTGCGGGCTGCCGCCATCGGATCGGCGTTCTCGCTGTTGCCCGCCTCGATTCGCAAAGCGCTGGCCATTCCCGCCAATAACCGCACCGGTACCCTGCGCGACGTCGAACACGTGGTGATCCTGATGCAGGAGAACCGCTCTTTCGACCACTACTTCGGCACCTTGCCGGGCGTGCGCGGCTTCAGCGATCGCTTTACCATTCCACTGCCCGGCGATCGCCTGGTCTGGCAGCAACAGGGCGCCGAACGGCTGGTGCTGCCCTACCATCTGGACAGCAAACGCGGCAACGCCCAGCGCGTCACCGGCACGCCGCACTCGTGGGTGGATGAGCAAGCCGCCTGGGATCACGGCCGCATGAGCGCCTGGCCCACCTACAAAACGCCGGCCTCGATGGGCTACTACCGCCAGCGGGAGCTGCCGTTCCAGTTTGCGCTGGCCAACGCTTTCACCCTGTGCGATGCCTATCACTGCTCCATCCACGCCGGCACCAACACCAACCGGCTGTTCCACTGGACCGGCACCAACGGCCCATCCGCCGCCGACGTGGCGGTGGTGGTCAACGAATGGGACAGCCCCGGCCCGGCGGACCGCGGCTACCAGTGGACAACCTATCCGGAACGGCTGGAGGCGAGCGGCATCAGCTGGAAGGTGTATCAATTCCTGCCGGACAACTTTACCGACAACCCGCTGGCGGGTTTTCGCCAATACCGCGCCGCCAGCATTCAGGTGGGCAACCCGGCGTGGCCGCCGAAAGACTTCAACGCTTTCGTGCCTTATAGCGATGCGCTCAACGAGGCCGCACCGCTGTACAAAGGCAAC
This sequence comes from Serratia sp. DFXYC6, assembly GCF_057196085.1. Lineage (NCBI taxonomy): Bacteria > Pseudomonadati > Pseudomonadota > Gammaproteobacteria > Enterobacterales > Yersiniaceae > Serratia > Serratia sp. DFXYC6. Next base: position 280,024 of record NZ_JBXUNV010000002.1, read on the forward strand.
GGCAACACCCTGCCGGCCGCCGACGGCAACGATCTGGACGCCATGCTGGCCGGATTCCGCGCCGACGTGCAGCAGGGCAAACTGCCGCAGGTCAGTTGGATCATCGCGCCGGCGGCCTATTCGGAACACCCCGATCCCTCCAGCCCGGTACAGGGCGGCTGGTTCACCCAAGAGATCCTCAACGCGCTGACCAACAACCCGGAGGTGTGGAGTAAAACCGTTCTGCTGGTCAACTACGACGAAAACGACGGCTTTTTTGACCATATGCCTTCGCCTTCCGCGCCGTCGCTGCGCGAAGACGGCAGCTTCGCCGGTAAATCGACGGTGCCGTTCGACACCGAGATCTTCCAGCACGTGGCGCCACCCGGTTCGCAGGATCAACCGCCGCCGGACGGCCGCATCTACGGCCCTGGCCCGCGGGTGCCGATGCTGGTGCTGTCGCCCTGGAGCCGCGGCGGCTGGGTCAATTCGCAGGTTTTCGATCACACCTCGGTGCTGCAATTTTTGGAAAAGCGCTTTCAGGTGCATGAACCCAACATCAGCGCCTGGCGCCGCGCGGTGTGCGGCGATCTCACTTCGGCGTTCAACTTTGTCGATCCTAACGGCGAAGCGCTGCCGAGCCTGCCCGCCACCAGCCGCCACGCCGCCGACGGCCTGCGCCAGCGTCAGGAACAGCTGCCGCAAGTGCCGCTGCCATCGCCCGCCCACCAGCGTTTACCCCACCAACGCCGCCTGGCACGCCCTTCCCGCGCGTTGCCCTACCAGCTGCACGTCGAGGCCAGCGTCGCGGCCGAGCAACGCCGCGTGACGCTGAACCTGTTCAATACCGGCGAGCAGGGAGCGGTGTTTCACGTCTACGACCGGCGCGATCTGGCGCAGATCCCGCGCCGTTTTACCGTCGAGGCGGGCAAGGCGGTCAGCGACGACTGGCAAACGGAGAATGAGTACCATCTGTGGCTGCTTGGCCCCAACGGCTTTCATCGTGAGTTGCGCGGTGCCCTGAGCCGGCCGCAGCCGGAGGTGCGTTTGCGCCCGACGGGCCGCAACCTGCTGCTGCAGTTGAATAACCCGGCCCCCGAAGCGATAACGGTCACCCTCGAACGCTGCCCTTACACGCAGCAAGGCCCGTGGCCTATCACGCTGCCTGCGGGCGGCAGCCATCAGCAAGCGTTTGACGCCCGCGCCAGCGGCGGTTGGTACGATATTACGCTGCAAAGCGCCGGGGGCTGGCTGCGTCGCCTGGCGGGGCGGCTGGAAGATGGCGAACACAGCGTCAGCGACCCGCTGATGGGCCATGAATAACTATCGGCATCGAGGGAGTTCAAAAATCGAAAGGATATCGCTTATCATTGCGCTCTCGTTCTTCGCCGATTACCCAAGGATCTTCATGCCCGCTGTTCTTATCGCCAAAGCCGGCCGCTGGTTGGCCGCCTGCGTTTTACTGTTGGCCGGCGCCGCTCAAGCCGCGCCGATCGTCGTCACCGATGTCGCCGGCCGCCAGGTTACGCTGCCGCAACCGGCCAAGCGCGTTATCCTGGCCGACGCCCGCGCGCTGTTGGCGCTGAATATTCTGCATCCGCAGGAGCCGCTGAAAAACATCATCGCCTGGGACAACTCGCTGAAGGTCAAAGCGCCGGATCTGGTTGAAGCCTACGCAAAAAAATTCCCACAGGTCATGCAGATCCCCACCTTCGACAATCCCTACACCAGTGACTTCAGCGTGGAAAGCGCGGTGGTGCGTCAACCGGATCTGATCATTTTCGACATTGGCCTGCTGAGCAAATTGAAAGACAGCGGCGTGCTGACCCAGCTGGAAAAGGTCGGCATCCCGGTGCTGATCATCGATTTTCGCCAACAGCCGCTGACCAACACCGTCGCCAGCATGGCGCTGTTGGGTAAAGTATTTAACGAGCAGCCCAATGCCGACGCCTTCATCCGTCTCTATCAGCAGCGCCTCGAGCTGGTGCGACAGCGGGTCGCCACGCTGAAACCGGAGCAGCGCCCCAGCGTCTTCATCGAGCGCAGCGCCGGCATCAAAGGCGAACAGTGCTGCAACACCTTCGGCAAAGGCAGCTTCGGGCAGTTCATCGAGACCGCCGGCGGCAATAATATTGGCAGCACGCTGTTTTCAGACATGGGCGGTGAAGTGAACGTCGAACAGGTGATCAGCAGCAACCCGGATTTCTATCTGCTGACCGGCGCCGACTGGAGCCGCGGGCATCGCGGCACGCTGGCGGTGCCGCTGGGTTACGCCACCGATATGGCCACCAGCCAAAAGAAACTGGCGCACCTGCTGGATCGCACCGGCATTAACGTGCTGAAAGCGGTGAAAGAAAAACGCGTGATGGCGATTTACCATCAATTTTACGACACGCCGCTCAACTTTATCGCGGTTGAGGCGATCGCCAAGTTCCTGCACCCGGCGCTGTTTAAAGATATTGATCCGCAAGCGGATATCGAAATGGTGCACCAGAAATTCACCGCGCTGGATTACAGCGGCGTCTTCTGGCTTACGCCGCAATAACCCCCGCCAGGGCCCGCCAACCGGGCCCTGTTTCCCGCATTCATTATTTAGTTACCCGCTTAACTATCCCGTAACAATTCTATTTACTTGCCAATAATTATCATTAAGATTGTCGTTTCTAAAAAAATACATCCGGGTCTGAAACTCTTAAGGCATTATTATGTCACCTCTTTTTCGGCTTTCTCTGCTGACGGCTTCCATCGCCGTCGCATTCCCTGTCCTTGCTACTGATAACTCATCTCAGAACGATACCGACACCGTGACCGTCGTCGGCAACTGGCTGGACAACCCCGATACCAGTTCGGTGCTGCTCAACCATCCGGGCGCGCGTTCCATCGTCACCCAGCAGCAAATGCACGAACAGGGCGACCAAACCATCGCCGATAGCCTGCGCGGCGTACCCGGCGTGCAAGTGCGCGACAGCAACGGCACCGGCGGCAGTGACATCTCGCTTAACGTCGGCGTGCGCGGCCTGACTTCGCGTCTTTCTCCACGCTCCACCATTCTGATGGACGGCGTCCCGCTGGCGGTCGCGCCTTACGGCCAGCCGCAGCTGTCGATGGCCCCGCTGTCTATCGGTAATCTGCAATCGGTGGACGTGGTGCGCGGCGGCGGCGCGGTGCGCTACGGGCCGCAGAACGTCGGCGGCGTGATCAACTTCGTTACCCGTGACATTCCCAAAACGTTTGGCGGCACCGCCAGCGTACAAACCCAGGGCGCCAGCCACGGCGGCCTGAAGACCCTGACCAGCGCCTCCGTGGGCGGCACCGCAGACAACGGCCTCGGTGCCGAACTGCTCTACTCCGGGCTGCACGGCCAGGGTTACCGCGACAACAACGACAACACCGACATCGACGATTTCATGTTGAAAACGCGTTATGCGTTCACCGATCGTGACGAGCTGCTGGCCAATTTCCACTACTACGATGCCAAAGCCGGCATGCCGGGCGGGCTGAGCACCGCGCAATACGCGCAAAACCCGTTCCAATCCACGCGGCCGTGGGACCAGTTCGAAGGCCGCCGCAAGGATATGTCGTTCAAGTACAAACATCAGGAAGACGACAAACAGTTCGAAGTGTTGACCTACTTCACCGACAGCTACCGCGGCAGCAACATCGAATCGGAAGGCACAGGCAAAAACGCGGGCCAGCGGCGCATGGTCTCCTATCCGCGCCACTATTCAACCTGGGCTATCGAACCAAGTTATTCGCAGGTCTTCCGTTTCTGGGATATGGCGCACGAGATCACCCTCGGTTACCGCTATCTGAATGAAACCATGGATGAAAAGGCGTCGCGTTCGGCCTGGTATAACCCGGCGAATATCGGCTCGACGCCGGAGACCCCGGATTATTACCAGCACACCTCCGGCGGCACCGCGGCCAACGCGTTCTATATCGACGACACCATTAACGTCGGCAACTGGACGGTCACGCCGGGCCTGCGTTATGAAAGCATCCGTACCCACGTGGACGATTCGTTCAACAACATCAGCCGCAAGAAAAGCTACAGCGAGCCGCTGCCGTCATTGAACGTGATGTACCACCTGTCCGACGCCTGGAAACTGTTCGCCAACGCCAACACTTCTTTCGGCAGCATGCAGTATTTCCAACTGACCAAAGGCGGCAACGGCAACCAGCCGGCGCCGGGGCTAACGGCGGAAAAAGCGCACACCTATGAATTCGGCACCCGCTACGACGACACCGTAGTCAAGGCCGAGGCCACGCTGTTCTACATCGATTTCGATAACCAGCTGCAGTACATCAGCAACGACGTGGGCTGGACCAACATGGGTGCCACCAAGCACAAAGGCATCGAGCTGGCACTCAGCTACGATCTCAGCGAACTGAATCGCGCGCTCGACGGCGCCAGCGTCTACACCAGCTATACCTACACCAAGGCCAGCACCGACAAGGGCGACTTCGCCGGTAAAGATCTGCCGTTCTACTCGCGCCAGGTCTATACCGTCGGTACACGTTACGCCACCGGCAGCTGGGTATGGAATCTGGACGGTTATGCGCAGTCGAAACAGCATTCGCCGGGCACCGGGCCGGAGTACATCACGCAGGAAAGCGCCGATGGCCAGTTCGGCAATATCGCCGGTTACATGGTGTGGAATATGCGCGGGGAATATAACTTCGGGCCGCAGCTGTCGAACCTGACGCTGGGTGCCGGGGTGAAAAACCTGTTCGATCAGCGCTACTTCACCCGCTCCAACGACAACAACTTCGGCAAGTACGTCGGCGAACCGCGCACCTTCTTCGTGCAGGGGTCAATCGCCTTCTAATGCCGGGGCCCGGCAGGGCCTCGGTATCACCGACAGTAAAGGCGAAACAGGCGCGCCAGGTGCGCGCCCATCGGCGTCAGGGTGGTGTCCTTGCGTTGGATAAGATAAAACGTCGCTTTCGGCAGACGCTCTTCCAGCTCGAGCGGCACCAAATGCTTGCCCAAAATCGGATCCGAAATCACGTCCACCGACAGAATGCTGACAAAATCGCTCTGCGCCACCAGGCTGGTACAGGCCATAAAGGTCTCGCACGTCACGCTGATCGACGGCGCCATGCCCAAGTCCCCGAACAGATCGTGCAATAGCCGATAGTAACTGCCTTTCGGCGTCGGCATGGTCCAGTCGCAGTGCTGCAGCTGTTTCAGCGAGGTCGCCCCCTCCATCGGATGCCCTTTGCGCACCACCACCCGATACTCTTTTTCCATCAGCCGTTCATACTGCAGCTCGTTGTCGAGGCTGCTGGGATAATAGGTATTGACGGTAAAATCCAGCTCGCCCTGGCGCAGTTCTGGGATCATCGACACCAGTTGCCCCTCGACGATGCGCACCTTCACGTTGGGGTACTCACGGTGAAACTGGGTGACCACCTGCGGCATCACCGTGCGCGCAATGCTGCCGCCAACGCCGATATTCACCGTGCCGCCCGCCAACCCCAGCCGCTGCTGAATGTCTTCCTGCGCCACCCGCAGCTCTTCGAGGATCAGGCTGGCATGCTGGAAAAAGTTATCGCCGCAGTCGGTCAATACCACCCCCTGGCTACGGCGAATAAACAGCTTGGCGCCCAGCACCTCTTCCAGCTCCTGAATGGCCTTGGTCAGCGCAGGCTGGGAAAGGCGAGAGGTGCGGCTGGCGGCGCGGATGCTGCCCTGGCGGCTAACGTCCACAAATGCACGCAATTGGTGCAATTTTATCGAGGCTGGCATAGGCGAAAGGCGATAACCGTTGTTTATCAATAGCAAGATATTGGCATCTTATTTAGCCAGATTCCATTGTGTACATTCGGAAAAAACATAATAAATAACCAAATTCTTATTTCGCTTAATTAAGCGCATTTTCTGCGCCAATAAGCGCCATTCACGGCAGTTAGTAACCAAACGCACCTTTTTCTTTGCAATAGCTTCACCGTCTGATTTCAGTTCAGAGCATAACTGCTGCCTGGAGCGATCCAGCGCGCGATAACTTATGAGATATCACTATGACTAATTCGCTTTCGATGTTGGTGGCTGATTTGTACCCGCAATTGCAAGCCTGGCGCCGCGACTTCCACCGCTATGCCGAATCCGGCTGGTTTGAGTTCCGCACCGCCACCCTGGTGGCGGAAGAACTCGATCGGCTGGGCTATCGCCTGCAGCTGGGCCGCGAGGTCATCAAGGCAGAGGCGCGCATGGGGCTGCCCTCGCCCGCCGAGCTGGAAGCGCAGGAACAGCGCGCCCGCAATCAGGGGGCGTTGGAGAAATGGCTGCCGCATTTTTCCGGCGGCTTCGCCGGCATCGTCGCAACGCTCGATACCGGCCGCCCCGGCCCGACTATCGCTTATCGCGTGGATATGGACGCCCTCGATCTCAACGAATTGCTGGAACCCGAACACCTGCCGTTCCGTGAAGGGTTCGCCTCTTGCAACAGCGGCATGATGCATGCATGCGGTCATGACGGCCATACCACCATCGGCCTGGGGCTGGCGCACGTGTTCAAAAGCCTGGAATCCCAGCTTTGCGGCACCGTCAAACTGATCTTCCAGCCGGCGGAAGAAGGCACACGCGGCGCAAAATCGATGGTGGAGGCCGGCGTGGTGGACGACGTCGATTTCTTCACCGCGGTGCATATCGGCACCGGCGTGCCGGCCGGCGAGCTGGTGTGCGGCAGCGACAGCTTTATGGCCACCAGCAAGCTGGACGTTACTTTCCGCGGCGTCGCCTCGCACGCCGGCGCCAAGCCGGAAGACGGCCGCAACGCGCTGCTGGCAGCGGCGCAGGCTGCGCTGGGGCTTTACGCCATCCCGCGCCACAGCGAAGGCAGCTCGCGCATCAATGTCGGCGTGCTGCAGGCCGGCACCGGCCGCAACGTGATCGCCGATCGGGCGTTTATGAAGGTGGAGACGCGCGGCGCCACCAATGAGATCAACGCGTTTGTCTATCAACAGGCGCTGAACGCCATCGAAGGCGCCGCCAAAATGCACGGCGTCGTCTGCGATATCGCGCTGATGGGCGCGGCGCAGAGCAGCAAACCAACCCAACCGTGGGTGGATTACATCCGCCGCCAGGCGCAGCAGATAACCGAGCTGGCCTCGGTGGTCGATCGCCGCGAACAGGCTGCGGGTTCCGAGGACGCCACCTACATGATGGAACGGGTGAAATCCCGCGGCGGCCAGGCCTCATACGTCATTTTCGGCACCGAGCTGAGCGCCGGGCACCATAACGAGAAATTCGACTTCAACGAGCAGGTGATGGCGGTGGCGGTGAAAACGCTGGCGTCGCTGGCGCTGAACCTGCCGACATTCGGGAGCGGAGCATGAGCAACTCAGAACTGCAGGCCTTTATCGACGACTACATTGACCAACGCCAGCCCCGCTTCAGCGCGCTGAGCGACGCGATTTGGGACCACCCGGAAACGCGCTTTAACGAGACCTATTCCGCCACGTTGCTGGCCGATGCGCTGGAACAGGAAGGCTTCTCGGTCGAACGCGGCGTGGGCGACATCGAGACGGCGTTCATCGCCAGCTACGGCAGCGGCCACCCGGTTATCGCGCTGCTGGGCGAGTACGACGCGCTGGCCGGGCTGAGCCAGCAGGCCGGTTGCGCCACGCCGCAGCCGCTGGTGGAAAACGGCAACGGCCATGGCTGCGGCCACAACCTGCTGGGCACCGCCGCGCTGGCGGGCGCCTTCGCCGCCAAGGCGTGGATGCAGCAGAACCGGCTGAGCGGCACCCTGCGCTTCTACGGCTGCCCGGGCGAAGAAGGCGGCTCCGGCAAAACCTTTATGGTGCGCGAAGGCCTGTTCGACGACGTCGACGCCGCCCTCACCTGGCACCCGGAAGGCTTCAGCGGCATGTTCAATACCAGCACGCTAGCCAACATCCAGGCGGCGTTTCACTTCAAGGGCGTCGCCGCCCATGCCGCCAACTCGCCGCACCTGGGGCGCAGCGCGCTGGACGCGGTGACGCTGATGAATACCGGCGCCAACTTCCTGCGCGAACATATCGTGCAGGAAGCGCGGCTGCACTACGCGGTCACCAACACCGGCGGCAGCTCCCCCAACGTGGTGCAGGCCGACGCCGAGGTGTTGTACCTGATCCGCGCGCCGCAGCTCGATCAGGCGCAGGACATTTACCAGCGGGTGATCAACATCGCCAAGGGCGCAGCGCTGATGACTGACACCCAGATGGAGGTGCGCTTCGACAAGGCCTGCTCCAATTATGTGCCGAACCGCAGCCTGGAACGCGCGATGTATCAAAACCTGTGCGATTTCGGTCTGCCCGAGTACAGCGACGCCGAGCGCCGCTTCGCCGAGGAAATCCGCCAAACCCTGAGCCGCGACGATCTGCGCAACGCCAAACTCAATATTGCCCGCACCGGCGGCGCGGCCGGGCGCGAATGGGTGCAGCAGTTGGGAGATAAGGTGCTGATGGACGAGGTCGCGCCTTATGTGGAATCCGACGATCTGCTGTACGGCTCTACCGACGTTGGCGACGTGAGCTGGGTGGCGCCGACCGCCCAATGCTTCAGTCCCTGTTTCGCACTCGGCACTCCGCTGCACACCTGGCAACTGGTGGCGCAGGGCCGCACCGCTATCGCCCATAAGGGCATGTGCCTGGCCGGCAAGGTGATGGCGGCGACCGCCATCGATCTGCTGAGCGACAGCGCCCTGCTGGCGCGCTGCCGCAGCGAGTTCGAGCGCCGGCGCGCCGAACAGCCGTACCGCTGCCCAATCCCGCAGGGGGTGCAACCATCGCCATTGAAATAGCATGAACAGACAGGGCCCGGACAACCGGGCCACTAAGTATAATTATAAATAAATCAAATAATAACAATCACACAACAGAGCAAACACAGAGGGTAAAATCATGAGTGAGGCCACAACGCCAATCAATAAAAGCCCCGGACGCGTTTTTTACTGGGTGGAACGCATCGGCAATAAGATCCCCAATCCGTTTTTACTGTTCGTCTATTTGATCCTGGTGCTTATGCTGGCCACCGCGCTGTTTTCCTGGCTCGATGTGGCGGTGAAAAATCCGGCCACCGGCGAGCTCATCAAGGTGAATAACCTGATGAGCGTGGCGGGCATGCAGTGGATATTTCCCAATATCATCCATAACTTCAGCAGCTTTGCGCCGCTGGGGGCTATTTTGGCGCTGGTGATAGGTGCCGGCCTGGCGGAAAAGGTCGGCCTGCTGCAGGCGCTGATGTACAAAATGGCCTCGCGCGTCAGCGCCCGCTACGCCAGCTATATGGTGCTGTTTATCGCCTTCTTCAGCCATATATCGTCGGACGCTGCGCTGGTGGTGATGCCGCCGCTCGGCGCGCTGATGTTTATCGCGGTGGGTCGCCACCCGATAGCCGGACTGCTGGCGGCGATCGCCGGCGTCGCCTCCGGCTTTACCGCCAACCTGTTGATCGTCACCACCGACGTATTGCTTTCCGGCATCAGCACCGAAGCCACCAAAGCGGTGGATGGCGCGGTTCACGTCAGCGTGATCGACAACTGGTACTTTATGGCCACCTCCGTGATCGTGCTGACCATCGCCGGCGCGCTGCTCACCGACAAGTTTATCGAGCCCCGTCTGCCGAAGTGGCAAGGCGGCGCCGAAGACAAAATCGCAGCGCTGACCCCGCTGCAGAACCGGGGGCTGATGATGAGCGGCATCGCCGCGCTGGTGTTTATCGCCATCATCGCCGCTCTGGTGGTGCCGGAGGCCGCGCCGCTGCGTGACCCGAACACCGGTTCGGTGATCCCTTCCCCGTTCATCAAGGGCATTGTGCCGATCATCATCCTGTTCTTCTTCACCGTCGCCATTACCTATGGCGTGGTCACCAAACAGATCCGGCGGCCGGACGATATTCCCCACCACTTGCTCGATCCGATGAAAAGCATGGCGGGTTTTATCGTGATGGTGTTTCCGCTGTCGCAGTTCGTGGCGTTCTTTAACTGGAGCAACATGGGCAAGTTTATGGCCGTCGGCCTGACCGACATGCTGGAAGCCGCCGGCATGAGCGGCGCACCGGCGTTTCTCGGCCTGATGTTCCTCTCCGCCTTCCTGTGCATGTTCATCGCCAGCGGCTCGGCGATCTGGTCAATTTTGGCGCCGATCTTCGTGCCGATGTTTATGCTGCTCGGTTTCCACCCGGCGTTCGCCCAGATGATCTTCCGCATCGCCGACTCTGCGGTGCTGCCGCTGGCGCCGATGTCGCCGTTCCTGCCGCTGTTCCTCGGCTTCCTGCAGCGCTACCGCAAAGACGCGCAGCTCGGCACCTATTACGTGCTGATCCTGCCCTATCCTTTGGTGTTCTTCAGCGTGTGGATTTTGCTGCTGCTGGTCTGGTATGCGCTAGGCTTGCCAATCGGTCCCGGCGTCTATCCGAAGCTGGGCTAAACGCCCCGCTATCTCGCCCCGCGCCGGTTCGCGGGGCAGATCCCCTTCTCCCCAAGCCCAGCAGAAAGATTGATCTTCCTCACTGACCAAGCGGCTCTGAGGATTATTTCATTGCCTTGCTAAACCGGTTCTTCTATTTTAGCTCACCATCTGACAACGACAAAAACAGGGATTAAGCATGATGAATCGCGTATGGGTACTGGGCGACGCCGTGATCGACCTGGTGCCGGAAAATGCCAACGGTTATCTCAAATGCCCCGGCGGCGCGCCGGCGAACGTGGCGGTGGGTATCGCCCGCCTCGGTGGCGACAGCGCCTTTATCGGCCGGGTGGGGCAAGACAGCTTCGGCGCCTTTCTGCAGCAGGTGCTGAGCGATGAAGGGGTGGATATCGGCCATATGCGGCCGGATCCCGAACACCACACCTCCACGGTGGTGGTGGATCTCGATCTTCAGGGTGAGCGCTCATTCACGTTTATGGTGCAGCCCAGCGCCGATCTGTTTTTGCAGCCCGACGATCTGCCGGCTTTCCAGCGGGGCGAGTGGCTGCACCTCTGCTCCATCGCGCTGTCGCAGGAGCCCAGCCGCAGCGCGGCCTTTACGGCGATGGAACGCATGCGGGCAGTCGGCGGCCGGGTCAGTTTCGATCCCAACATCCGCGAAGAGGTCTGGCGCCAACCGGAAGCGCTGCGCCCCTGCCTGCAAAAGGCGCTGCTGCTGGCGGACGTGGTGAAACTGTCGCGCGAAGAGCTGGCTTTCATCAGCCATCTTGACGATCTGGAGAACGCCATGCGCTGGATGATGCAAACCTATCCGCTGCGCCTGCTGCTGGTGACGCTGGGCGGCGACGGCGTCTGCGTACACGACGGGCATCGTCTGCGCCATTTCCGCGCGCCGCCTGTCGTGCCGGTCGATACCACCGGCGCCGGCGACGCCTTCGTCGCCGGGCTGTTAGCGGCGCTGGCGCGCCTTCACGCATTGCCGCAGGAAGCGCAATGGCCGGCGGTTATCGCTCAGGCTCAGGCCTGCGGCGCGCTGGCCACCACCGCCAAGGGCGCCATGACCGCCCTGCCCCGCGCCGACGAGTTGGCTGCTTTCCTGCGTTGATCCCCTGCATCCACGGCGCCCCCCTGAGCGCCGTGGTCTTTTAACCCGCGATTTGCGTACTCGATCACAATAGCTGAATCGGGTTAGCAAACTTGATTGCCAGTCCGCTTCTCGATCGCTATCTTTCGCCATGAAAAACCGGTTTAGCAATTTAGCAAAAAATAATAACAACCCTTCCCGGATGATAGACGATGATGAAAAAACTCAGCTATTTGGCGATAACAACAGGGCTTTTCCTCTCCACGTCTGCCGCAGCGACCTCGGGCGGCGACAGTATCGAGGCGCGTCTCAACGCGCTGGAACAACGCCTGGCGCAGGCGGAACGGCGCGCCGCTCAGGCTGAAACCCGCGCCACGGCGGCGGAACGCCGGGCGCAACAGCTGGAACAGCGCACCGCCAGCACCGAAAGGCAAACCGCGCAGGTCGCGCAGCGCGCCGCCACGCTGGAAACGCAATCCTCTCCGACCAGCGCGCTGAAACTGAACGGTTTCAACGATCTGAAACTGTATGGCGACGTGGAGTTCAACCTGGACGGCGCCAGCCGCAGCGGCCAGCTGACGTCGTTGAAAGGCAGCGACCACAAGGACTGGAAACCCGGCAACAAAGAGCGCTGGGACATCAACGGCCGCATTCTGGTCGGGCTGGACGGCTACCGCCGCAATCCGGACGGTAACTTCTCCGGCTTCAGCGTCCAGCCGCTGGCGGACATGAGCGGCAAAATGAACCTGGACGACGCCGCTTTCTTCTTCGGCAATGAAAAGAACTGGCAAACCAAAATCGGCCGCTTCGAAGCCTACGACATGTTCCCGCTGAATCAGGACACCTTCATTCAATACTCCGGCAATACCGCCAACGACCTGTACGCCGACGGCTTCGGCTATATCTACATGATGAAAGAAGGCCGCGGCCGTAGCAGCAGCGGCGGCAACCTGATGCTGAGCAAATACGCCGGGGATGTCTATTTCGAACTGAACACGCTGGTGGAAGACGGCACCTCGCTGTTCCAGGACAACAGCTACCACGGCAATGCGCTGGAAAATAAGAAAAACGTCGCCTATTTGCGCCCGGTGATCGCCTGGAAGAAAGACGCCTTCAGCATCGCGGCGGCGATGGAAAGCAACGTGGTGAATAACGCCTACGGCTATCAGGACAGCCAGGGACGCTTCGTCGATCAATCCAAGCGCAACGGCTACGGCATGACCATGAGCTGGAACACCAACGCGGCCGATCCGGATAACGGCGTGGTGGCCAACCTGAGCGCCGCCTACCTGGATGCCACCGGCGAGCAAGACTTGACCGCCGGCGTCAACGTGCTGTGGCGACGCTTCGAACTGGGTTATATCTATGCGCACAACAATATCAAAGAGTTCAATACCGCCGGGATCGCCGCCGATATCCACAACCCGCTCAGCGAACCGGGCAACTACGACATCCACACCGTTCATGCGTCGTATCAGATACCTAACATTATGAATATGAAGAATTTCAACCTGTATTTAGGCGCCTATGTCTCGCTGCTGGAAGCCAACGCCGACAGCAAGATAGCCAACGGCGACAACGACCAGCGTTACGGCATGCGCGCCAGATTCAAGTATTTCTTCTGACATCGATTCACGTCGCTGCGCCGCAAACTGCGCAGCGGCATTTTTATTTAGCAAGGGGACAACATGGACATTACCGCAACCGCCAACGCGCTGTTGCCGCTGCTCGGCGGTAAAGAGAACATCGCCAGCGCCGCCCACTGCGCCACGCGCCTGCGCCTGGTGCTGGTGGACGACAGCAAGGTGGACAAAGAGGCCATCGGCAAACTGGACGGCGTTAAAGGCTGCTTCAGCAACGCCGGCCAGATCCAGGTGATCTTCGGCACCGGGCTGGTCAACAAGGTGCATGCGGAATTCATCAAGGCGGCGGGCGTCAGCGAATCCAGCAAGGCCGAAGCCGCCGATATCGCGGCGAAAAAGCTCAACCCGCTGCAGCGCATCGCCCGCCTGCTGTCGAACATCTTCGTGCCTATCATTCCGGCGATCGTCGCTTCCGGCCTGTTGATGGGGCTGCTCGGCATGGTGAAAACCTACGGCTGGGCCGATGCCAACAGCGCGTTGTTCATCATGTTGGATATGTTCAGCTCGGCGGCGTTCATTATTCTGCCGATTCTGATCGGCTTCACCGCCGCACGCGAATTCGGCGGCAATCCCTATCTGGGCGCCACGCTCGGCGGCATTTTGACGCATCCGGCGCTGACCAATGCCTGGGGCGTCGCCGGAGGGTTCCACACCATGAACTTCTTCGGTCTGGACATCGCCATGATCGGCTACCAGGGCACGGTATTCCCGGTGCTGCTGACGGTGTGGTTCATGAGCCTGTTGGAAAAACGGCTGCGCAAGGTGATCCCCAACGCGCTGGATTTGATCCTGACGCCGTTCCTGACGGTGGTGATCTCAGGCTTTGTCGCCCTGCTGTTTATCGGCCCCGCCGGCCGCGCGCTGGGCGATGGCATCTCCTTCGTGCTCAGCACGCTGATTGCTCATGCGGGGTGGTTAGCCGGGCTGCTGTTCGGCGGCCTCTATTCCGCTATCGTCATCACTGGCATCCACCACAGTTTCCACGCGGTAGAAGCCGGGCTGCTCGGCAACCCCAATATCGGCGTCAACTTCCTGCTGCCGATCTGGTCGATGGCCAACATCGCTCAAGGCGGCGCCTGCCTGGCGGTCTATTTCAAAACCCGCGACGCCAAAATCAAAGCCATTGCGGTGCCTTCGGCCTTTTCCGCCATGCTCGGCATCACCGAGGCGGCGCTGTTTGGCATCAACCTGCGCTTCGTGAAACCGTTTCTGGCGGCGCTGGCGGGCGGCGCGCTCGGCGGCGCCTGGGTGGTGGCCAACCATGTCGGCATGAACGCGGTCGGGCTGACGGCGATCCCCGGCATGGCGATCGTGCAGGCCAGTTCTCTGGTCAGCTATATCATCGGTCTGGCGATCGCGTTTGGCAGCGCCTTTGTCCTCTCCCTACTGCTGAAATACAACACGGACGCGCAATGATGGAAGAACTCAGCTTAATCAAACAGGCACTGCGGGCGGTAATGAACGGCCAGCCGCTCGCGCTGCGCGATCCGCACCGACCGGACTGGCATCTGGCACCCAGCGTTGGCCTGCTGAACGATCCCAACGGCTTTATCCAGCATAACGGCGTTTATCATCTGTTTTATCAGTGGAATCCGCTGGGTTGCGATCATCGCAACAAATGCTGGGGACACTGGCAGTCGGCTGATTTGCTGCGTTGGGAGCACCAGCCAATCGCCCTGGCGCCCGGCGCCTGTTACGACAGCCACGGCTGTTACTCCGGCTCGGCGGTGGTGGCGGAAGGCAAAATCACGCTGATCTACACCGGCAACGTGAAATTCCCAGACGGCTCACGCACCGCTTACCAATGCCTGGCTCAGGAAAGCGAACGGGGCGAATATCGCAAACTCGGGCCGGTGCTGCCGCTGCCGGAGGGCTACAGCGGTCACGTACGCGATCCGAAAGTGTGGCGTCATCAAAATGACTGGTACATGGTGCTCGGCGCGCGTGACCTGCAGGATCGCGGCAAGGTGCTGCTGTTTCGTTCCAGCGATCTGCGCGACTGGCAAGCGCTGGGAGAGATCGCCGGTTCCGGACTGAACGGCTTAGAGGAATTCGGCTACATGTGGGAGTGCCCGGACCTGTTCTCGTTGGACGGCGACGAGGTGTTGATCTGCTGTCCGCAGGGGCTGACGCCGCAGCCGGAACGCTATCTCAACCGTTATCAGGCCGGTTATCTGCTCGGCAAGCTGGATTACCGGCAGGCGGCCTTCAGCCACGGCGAATTCCGCGAGCTGGACGCCGGCTTCGAGTTCTACGCGCCGCAGACGACGTTGGCGGAAGATGGCCGCCGCCTGCTGTTCGGCTGGATGGGCGTGCCCGAGCAAGATGAAGAAGCCCATCCGACGCGCCGTTACGGCTGGATCCACACCATGACCTGCCCGCGCGAACTGTCGCTGCGGCATGGCCGCCTCCACCAGCGCCCGGCGCGCGAGCTGCAACAGCTGCGCGGTGAGCGAGCAGGCTGGCAAGGCCGCGCCGATAACGCCCCCGCCTATGCGCTGGGGGCCGCGGAGCTGCAATTGACGCCGCAGGGCCCGTTCAACGCAACCTTTGGCGACGCGATGACGCTGAACTGGGACGGCGAAAGGCTGCGGCTGACACGTGCTTCCCTGACCGACGGCCGGCCGGAGCACCGTTACTGGCGCGGCCCGGTCACGCATCTGCAACTGCTGTTCGATCGTTCCAGCGTGGAGATTTTCATCAACCACGGCGAGGCGGTGATGAGCGCACGCTACTTCCCGGCGGGTGAGCCGCAACTGCGGCTGTGCGGGAGCGCGCCGCTGGCGTTGGAATACTGGCCGCTGACGCCATGCATGCTAGAATGACGCATCCTCCGATGACTTCAGATGGCGTCAGTGAAAAAAAATAAACGCATTACCATCAGTGACATCGCCACGCTGGCCGGGGTGTCGAAATCGACCGCCAGCCTGGTGCTGAACGGCCGCAGCAAGGAATACCGGGTGTCCGACGACACCCGCGATCGCATTCTGGCGCTGGCGCACGAACACCATTATCAGCCCAGCATCCACGCCCGCTCTTTGCGCTCCAACCGCAGCCACACGCTGGGGTTGGTGGTGCCGGAGATGACCAACTACGGCTTTGCGGTGATTTCGCGCGAGCTGGAAACGCTGTGCCGCGAAGCCGGGCTGCAGCTGTTGATCGCCTGTACCGATGAAAACCCGGCGCAGGAAATGATGGCGGTGAACAGTCTGGTGCAGCGGCAGGTGGACGGCTTGATTGTCGCCTCCAGCCAGCTAAACGACGCGGAATACCAGAAGATCAATGTCGGACTGCCGGTGGTGCAGATGGACCGTCTGATCGCCGGTTCCGAACTGCCGCTGGTGATCACCGATTCGGTCAACTCGACCGCCGACCTGGTGGAAAAGGTCGCGCGCCAACATCCGGACGAGATCTATTTTCTCGGCGGGCAGCCGCGCATTTCGCCGACCCGCGATCGGCTGGCCGGTTTCCAGCTTGGCCTGCAGCGCGCCGGCATCGAGTGCAAACCGGAATGGATCATCAACGGCAACTATCACCCCAGCTCAGGGTACGAGATGTTCGCTCAGCTGTGCGCACAGCTGGGGCGGCCGCCCAAAGCGCTGTTTACCGCCGCCTGCGGCCTGTTGGAAGGGGTATTGCGTTATCTGACTCAACATCAGCTGATGGAGAGCGACATCCACCTGTGCAGCTTCGACGATCACTACCTGTTCGACTGCATGACGCTGAAGATCGATACGGTCGCACAGGACTGCCGGGCGCTGGCGCAACATAGCTTCGACCAAGTCACCGCACTGATCGACGAGCGGCCGCTGGAACAGAACGCGCTTTATCTGCCGGGCCGTATCCGCTGGCGCCATGCCGGTTCCCGGGCTTTGTTGGCCGAAGAGTGATATCTCTGAACCAGTAAAAAGGGCGCCGAAGCGCCCTTTTTTGTTTCATCAGCCCGCTACTTGGCGGCGCCTTCCATGCCCACCAGCCCCACTTTCAGGTAGCCGGCTTTACGCAGGGTGTCCATCACGCTCATCAGCGTTTCATAGTCCACGCTCTTGTCCGCCTGGAAGAAGATGGTGGTTTCTTTGTTCGCCTGGGTGCGTTGATCCAGCACCGAAGTCAACTGATCGGCATTCACCGGCTGATCGCCGACGTAGAGCTGCTTGTCGGCCTTCACCGACAGGAACACCGGTTTTTCCGGCCGCGGCTGCGGCTTGGCGGAGGAGGCCGGCAGATCGACGCGGATATCTACCGTTGCCAGCGGCGCGGCCACCATAAAGATGATCAACAGCACCAACATGACGTCGATAAACGGCGTTACGTTGATTTCATGCAGTTCGCCGCTGTCGTCCAGATCTTCATTTAAGCGCATCGCCATGTCTCACCCCGCCCGCAGTTGATGTGCGTGCTGAGAGCGCTTGGCTTCCGCCGTCGCGGCCAGATCCAAATCACGGCCCTGCAGCAGCAAGACCTGCGCCGCCACGTCGCCCACCTGCGCGCGGTGGCCGCTGATGACGCGAGCGAAGATGTTGTAGATAACGACGGCAGGGATCGCCGCGACCAGACCCAGTGCGGTCGCCAACAGCGCTTCCGCGATGCCCGGCGCCACGACCGCCAGGTTGGTGGTCTGCGAATGGGCGATGCCGATGAAGCTGTTCATGATGCCCCACACGGTGCCGAACAGGCCGACGAACGGCGAGATGGCGCCGATGGTGGCCAGGAAGCCGTTGCCGCGGCCCATGTTGCGGCTGTAGGCCGCCACGCGGCGCTCGAGGCGGAAGCCGGTGCGCTCTTTGATGCCGTTGTTGTCGTTGGATTCCGCAGACAACTCCAGCTCATTTTGCGCGTCGTTCAGCAATACCGCGCTGACGCTCTCCGGACCGAAGTTTTGCGCCAGTTCGGAGGCTTCATCCAGCGAGCGCGCTTCGGCCAGCGCCAGCTGTTCGCGGCGCAGACGGCGCTTGGCGCGCAGCAGTTCGCTGCCTTTGGAGAACAGAATGGTCCAGGTCACGATCGAGGCCAGCACCAGGCCGATCATTACCGCTTTCACCACCGCGTCGGCGTGCTGGTACATGCCCCAAACGGACAGGTCCATGCCGCGGGTTTCCGGTGGCTGGATCGTTGGCGCCGGGTTCACCGGCGTGATGCTCTCCGGCGCGGCGGCTGCAGCAGGTGCAGGCGCGGTGGTCGGCGCAACGCTTTCGGCAACGGCCGGATTGCTCGCCGGCGCGGCCTGCGCGCTGCCGGCCAGCCCTACGACCAGCACCATAGATGCCATCAGGCTGCGGCCGAAGGCCTTGCCCCACTGCGCCCGGCCCTGGCCGAACGATCCTTGATTTAAATTCTTGCCAGCCGTTTTCACGCTGTGCCTCCACCCATTACCGATCAAAATTAAGGAATAATTCAGCGTGCGATCATATCAAACCAACCGGGGATTGATAGTGGTTCTCATTATTATTTACCAAATAAACGAGAAAATTTTAGCCAGCATCGCCACAAAGCGCCAATCTGTGTCCGTTCACCGCCAAATGCCCCTTTTATAGGGTGATTTCGTTACTTTTCTTCCACAACGACGCAACAACGCCACGCTGCCGAACGGCGCCTCAGCCGAGGAATGGACTTCTCTGTTCCCACTCGGCAGAAGGATTACGCGAGAAATGCGTGACCGGCAGCCAATTATAGCCGTTTCTATATCTGGAAGTTAAAACGTCTGGATGGCTATATTAACTCATGTTAACGTAAGGGCTATCGTAAACGGGCACGTGCAGAGCAACCAGAGGTGAGCCAGGTACCATGACGTCAAAACATATCGAAACCGCGCTGATCGGCGCCGGCCGCGGCAAACGCTACACCCAGGGCTCCGTCAATCCCGTCACGCAACGCGCCTCTTCTTTGGTCTTCGACTCCGTCGCTGCCAAAAAACACGCCACCGCGCAACGCGCTCACGGCGAGCTGTTTTACGGCCGACGCGGCACCCTGACCCACTTCGCCCTGCAGGATGCGATGGTGGAGCTGGAGGGCGGCGCCGGCTGCGTGCTGTACCCCTGCGGCGCGGCGGCGGTGGCCAATGCGATCCTGTCGTTCGTCGGCGCCGGCGATCACCTGCTGGTCACCGGCTCTGCGTACGAGCCGACCCAGGATTTCTGCACCCATATCCTCGGCCGCATGAACGTCAGCACCACCTATTTCGATCCGCTGATCGGCGCCGACATCGCCAAACTGATCCAGCCCAATACCCGCGTGGTGTTCCTGGAATCCCCCGGCTCCATCACCCTGGAAGTGCAGGATATCCCGGCGATGGTGCAGGCCATTCGCGCCGTGGCGCCGGAGGTGGTGATCATGATAGACAACACCTGGGCGGCGGGGGTGCTGTTCAAGGCGCTGGATTTCGACATCGACATTTCTATTCAGGCCGGCACCAAATACCTGATCGGCCATTCCGATTACATGCTTGGCACCGCCGTCGCCAACGCGCGCTGTTGGGATCAACTGCGCGAGTACTCCTATCTGATGGGGCAGATGGTGGATGCCGACACCGCCTACATGGCGAGCCGCGGCCTGCGTACCCTGAGCGTGCGCCTGAAGCAGCACGAACGCAGCAGCATCGAGGTCGCCAACTGGCTGGCGGCGCGGCCGGAGGTGGCGACGGTCAATCATCCGGCCCTGCCGAGCTGCAAGGGCCACGAGTTCTACCGCCGCGACTTCAGCGGCTGCAACGGGCTGTTCTCTTTCGTGCTGAAGGAACGGCTGGACGATACGCAGTTGGCCGCTTACCTGGATAACTTCAGCCACTTCAGCATGGCCTACTCCTGGGGCGGCTTCGAGTCGCTGATCCTGGCCAACCAGCCGGAAGAACTGGAAGCGATCCGCCCGGCGGGCGGCGTCGATTTTTCCGGCACGCTGGTGCGGTTGCATATCGGCCTGGAGAACGTCGAAGACCTGATCGCCGATCTGGCGGCCGGCTTCGATCGCCTCAATGGCGTGCGCTAAGGCGGATTCCGATAATTTTCTTCGTCTCGTTTAATGTCGGCTTAAGCTATTAGCGGTACACTAACCGGGTAACTGTCAGATACGGTAACCGCCGCATCCTGGAGAATGTGACCCCGGGCGCAACCGGCATGCAACAGGACATAAAATGGATGTATTACGAGAGATTATTCATGCGCTTTGGCAGCAGGACTTTATCGCCCTCGCCGATCCAAGCGTAATTTGGGTGGTTTACGCCGTACTTTTCACCACTCTGTTTTTGGAAAACGGACTGCTGCCCGCCTCCTTCCTTCCCGGTGACAGCCTGCTGCTGCTGTCGGGCGCGCTGATCGCCAAAGGCGTGATGGGCTTTGCCCCCACCCTGCTGATTCTGACCGCCGCCGCCGGTCTCGGCTGCTGGCTGAGCTATATCCAGGGCCGCTGGCTGGGCCACACCGGCCTGGTGAAGAGCTGGCTGCTGCAACTGCCGGCACAGTACCACCAGCGCGCGCACAACCTGTTCAACCGCCACGGGCTGACGGCGCTGCTGATCGGCCGCTTCCTCGGTTTCGTGCGCACCCTGCTGCCGACCATGGCCGGCATTTCCGGGCTCAACAGCTCTCGTTTCCAGGTGTTCAACTGGCTGAGCGCGGCGATCTGGGTCTGCGCGCTGGTCGGCCTCGGCTACGCGTTCAGCCAAATCCCTCTGGTGAAACGCTACGAAAGCCAGGTGATGACCGGCCTGATGCTGCTGCCGCTGCTGCTGCTGTTTGTCGGCCTGCTGGGTGCCATGCTGGTGATCTGGCGTAAAAAACGCGCCGCCTCTTCCTGAATCGGGCGCGCTACAGCGCCTTCTCGACCAACGCCAGACTGGCAGGCAGTTTGCTCACCAGCGTATCCACCGCCAGCCGCACCTTCAGCGGCAGGTGAGGCGTGTGCGGCCACACCGCATGCGCTTCAAAGGCGGCGCCCGGCCGATCGCGCAGCAAGCGCACCAGTGCCCCGCTCAACAACTGCTCACGCACCAGCCAGCACGGCAGCCAGGCGATGCCGAAACCCGCCGTCGCCGCATCCGCAATCGCCTGCAGGTCGTCCATTTGCAGCCGGTTGTTCGGCATCACGTCCTGCGGCTTGCCGTCGCTATCCAATACCAGCCAGCTGCGCCGTGCGCCGGCGCGCATATAGGTCACCGCCTCATGCTGCGCCAGTTGCTCGATGCTGTGCGGTTCGCCGCACCGCTGCAGATAGGCCGGCGAGGCGCACAGCGTCATACGGTGATCGCCGATGCGGCGCGCCACCAAGCCGCTGCTGTTGGCCAGCGTACCGTTGCGGATCGCCATATCGAAGCCGTCCTCAATCAGATCCACCACCCGATCGCTGAACGACAGCTCCAACTCCAACCCAGGATGCTCGCGCGTCAGTTCGGTCAGCAGCGGCGCAATGCACATGCGGCCAAACAGCACCGGCATCGACACCCGCAGCCGACCGCTGACCTGCCGCTTGCCCGACTCCAGCAGCGTTTCCGCGCCACGGATCTCCTCCAGCGCCCGCAGGCAGCGCTCGTAGAACAGCGCACCGTCGTCGGTCAGGCTCTGGCTGCGCGTGGTGCGATGAAACAGCCGCACCCCCAGCCGCTGCTCCAACCGGGCGATAGTTTTGCCGACCGCCGAACGCGAAAGATGCAGCCGACTGGCCGCCACTGCAAAACTGCCCGCCTCCACGGCGGTAACGAATACCGAAATGCCGCTCAACCGATCGCTCATGATTTGTCGCTCTGAAAGAAACAATCTGCGGAAATCTTATCGCCACTGGCGAACCTTCATCAACGATATTATCGGCAGGTCTGTTAATCGCTGACTTTGGAGAACATCATGACCAATACAATGCAACGCTGGACGATGAGCGCCCTGGGGCGTGAGCACCTGCAGCTGAGCGCAAGCGCCATCCCACAGCCGGGGCCGCACGAAATCAGAGTGAAAGTGAAGGCTATCTCACTCAATTACCGTGACAAACTGATGATAGAAAGCGGCATGGGGCTCACGCTGCCGCAGCCGTTCACGCCCGCCTCGGACATGGCCGGCGAGGTCGATGCCATCGGCCCCGGCGTCAGCCGCTTTCAGCCCGGCGCGCGCGTCATTTCCACCTTCAGCCCCGGTTGGCTCGACGGCGAGCAAAAACCCTACGGCGATGCGCGCCGGGTGCCTTACCACACCCTCGGCGGTTTTTATCAGGGCGTGCTGGCGGAATACGTGATTTTGCATGAAGACTGGCTGGTAGCGGCGCCGGCGTCGCTGGACGACGTCCAGGCCAGCACCCTGCCGTGCGCCGGGCTGACCGCCTGGTTCGCGCTGGTGGAACAAGGCAAACTGCATGCCGGCGATACGGTGCTGGTGCAAGGCACCGGCGGCGTGGCGCTGTTCGCGCTGCAGATCGCCAAAGCCCACGGCGCGGAGGTCTATGTCACCTCCGGCAGCGATGAAAAGCTGGCGCGAGCCCTGGCATTGGGCGCCAATCATGGAATCAACCGGCTGGACGGCGATTGGGTGGAGGCGATTTATGCGCTGACGCAGGATCGCGGCATCGACCATGTGATCGACACCGTCGGCGGCACCAACCTCGGCAACTCGGTGCGCGCCGTGGCGGTGGGAGGACGCATCTCGGTAATCGGCATCCTGGAAGGCAACGAGATTTCCGCTCCCGCCGGCCCACTGCTATTAAAATCCGCAGTAATTCAGGGCATCGGCGTCGGCCACCGCCGCGCGCTGGAAGACCTGGTGCGCGCCGTGGACGCCGTCAACCTGCAGCCGGTGATCGACCAGGTATACCGCTTCGATCAGCTGTCTCAGGCGTTGGATCACCTCGATCGCGGGCCATTCGGCAAGATCGTCTTAACCCCATAAACGCGGCTCAGCCCTCCAGCAGCAGCGGGTTGGCCTCGCGCAGCCGGGCGACTTCATCGCTCGGCGTCATGCCGAACAGCCGTTTGAACTCGCGGCTGAACTGCGACGCGCTTTCGTAGCCGACGCGGATCGCCGCCGTGCTGGCCTTCAGACCGTCATGCACCATCAACAGGCGCGCCTTATGCAGCCGGTACGACTTCACGTACTGCAGCGGCGAAGTGTTGGTCACCGCCTTGAAGTTGTGATGGAACGCCGAGACGCTCATGTTGACCTCGCTGGCCAACTGCTCGACGTTGATGCTGTCGGCATACTGATGTTCGATACGCCGCAGTGCCTTGGCGATCTGGCTGAAGTGGGTATGCCGATTGACCAACTCCTGCAGCGACGCGCCGCAGGCGCCGCGCAGCACATAATAGAGAATCTCCCGTACGATCTGCGGCCCAAGCACCCGGGCGTCGAGCGGATTGGCCATCACGTCCAGCAGACGCTCGGTGGCGCACAGCAACTCTTCCGTCATTTCCGCCAGGTTCACCCCGTTGCTCTCCGCCCGCGGTTGCATCAGGTAGTCGTCATCGCCGATGTCGATCAGCAAGTCCTGCAGCATTTGGGTATCGATATTGACCGCCAACCCAACCAGCGGCAGTTCCGGGCTGGCGAAGGTTTCGCATTCAAACGGCAGCGGCACCGTCATCAGCAGGTAGTTGCGCGGATCGTATTGGAACTTCTTATTGCCGCAATAACCGACCTTGTGCCCCTGAAAAACGATGACGATCCCCGGTTCATACATCACCGGCTGACGCGGGCTGTGGCGATCGACATACAAAATCTTCACCCGCGGCACCGGCGACGGCGTGTAGCCGTTGCCGCTGGCGATAGCCATCGCCTGGCGCGCCATGCGGCTGCGCAGCGCATCGATTTCAATCACGGAAACACCCTCTTACAGTCAGAACGATTCGGCATAAATCATAATTTAAAACTCGCCATTTCTACAGTGACTTGTAGGAATAGGCAAGAACCAAACAGGAATGTGCATTGTGCGTTGCCGCCCGGTTCCTGACAATACGGGCCAGACACCTTTGCGCCGCTTTGGCGCCCGCCTGACAGAAAGAGAGAAATCAACCATGCACAACTTCATTTTGCATACCCCAACCAAAATCCTGTTCGGCAAGGAGCAAATTGCCGAAGTGGCCAGCCAAATCCCGGCGGACGCGCGCATCCTGATCACCTACGGTGGCGGCAGCGTGAAGAAAAACGGCGTGCTGGATCAGGTGCATAGCGCGCTGGCCGGCCGCGACGTGCGGGAGTTCTCCGGCATCGAGCCGAACCCGACCTACGAAACGCTGATGAAAGCGGTCGAGGTGGTGAAAGCGGAAAACATCGATTTCCTGCTGGCGGTCGGCGGCGGTTCGGTGGTTGACGGCACCAAGTTCATCGCCGCCGCCGCCCGTTATACCGCCAGCAGCGACGCCTGGCACATTCTGCAGACCGTCGGCAGCCACATCGCCGACGCGGTGCCGATGGGCTGCGTGCTGACGCTGCCGGCCACCGGCTCCGAGTCCAACAGCGGCGCGGTGATCACCCGCAAAAGCAGCGGCGACAAGCAGCACTTCTTCTCACCGCTGGTGCAGCCGCGCTTCGCCGTGCTGGATCCGGTGGTAACCTACTCGCTGCCGCCGCGCCAGATCGCCAACGGCGTGGTCGACGCCTTCGTGCACACCCTGGAGCAGTATCTGACCTATCCGGTCGACGCCAAGGTGCAGGATCGCTTCGCCGAAGGCCTGCTGTTGACCCTGCTGGAAGACGGCCCGCGCGCGCTGGCCGAGCCGGAGAACTATGCGGTGCGCGCCAACGTGATGTGGAGCGCCACCATGGCGCTGAACGGCCTGATCGGCGCCGGTGTGCCGCAGGACTGGGCGACCCACATGCTGGGCCATGAGCTGACCGCCATGCACGATCTCGACCACGCGCAAACGCTGGCCATCGTGCTGCCGGCGCTGCTGCACGAGAAGAAAGCGCAGAAGCGCGAAAAACTGCTGCAGTACGCTGACCGCGTCTGGGGCCTGCGCGAAGGCAGCGAAGACAGCCGCATCGACGGCGCCATCGCCGCCACCCGCGCCTTCTTCGAGCAGATGGGCGTGCCGACCCGCATGGCGGATTATCAGCTCGACGGCAGCAGCATTCCGGCGCTGCTCGACAAGCTGCATCAGCACGGCATGACCGCCCTGGGGGAGCATCAGGACATCACCCTGGACGTCAGCCGCCGCATTTATGAAGCGGCGCGTTAATCGCAAAACGGCGATTTTTTGCTAGGCTTTAGTCTCCGCCAGCCATTTTCGCCGCATCCTGCGCCCGGCCGATCACCGGGCGCAGTCGGGCGCTTCAGCGCCGCCGATCGTTTCGCACCACTCGTCTTACCGCTCATTCGCAGGGAGAGCGGGGAGAAAATCGCCCTCCCGCCACCGCTGAAATTAGGCTGGCAAACCCGGCAACCGCCCATTTTGCCAACTAGAATTTATCTATAGCCGTTTCGGCGCCGCAGGCGCCGCAATCCGTACACAAGGAGATGCGCATGACAACGCAACAACCCATCATCAAACTCCACGATGGTAATCTGATGCCGCAGTTGGGTCTCGGCGTTTGGCAGGCGAGTATTGAAGAGACCACCCGCGCGGTGAGCAAAGCGCTGGAGATCGGTTACCGCTCCATCGACACCGCCGCGATCTACAAGAACGAGGAAGGCGTCGGCGCCGCGCTGCAGTCCAGCTCGCTGCCGCGCAGCGACCTGTTCATCACCACCAAGCTGTGGAACGACGATCAGGGCGATCCGCTGGCGGCGCTGGAAACCAGCCTGGAAAAACTCAAGCTGGACTATGTGGATCTGTATCTGATCCACTGGCCGCGCCCGCAGCAGGATCAATACGTCTCCGCCTGGCGCGAACTGATCAAGCTGCGCGAGCAAGGCCTGGTGAAAAGCATCGGCGTGTGCAACTTCCATACGCCGCACCTTCAGCGCCTGCTGGATGAAACCAACGTAGCGCCGGTGGTCAATCAGATCGAACTGCACCCGCTGCTGCAACAGCGCCAGCTGCGCGCCTGGAACGCTACCCATCACATCGCCACCGAATCCTGGAGCCCGCTGGCGCAAGGCGGTGAAGGGGTGTTCGACCAGCCGCTGATCAAGGCGCTGGCCGAAAAATACGAGAAAACCCCGGCGCAGATTGTGGTGCGCTGGCACCTGGACAGCGGTCTTATCGTCATCCCGAAATCGGTCACGCCGTCGCGTATCCGCGAAAACTTCGAGGTATTTGATTTCAAACTCGATAAGGACGAGCTGGGCGAGATCGCCAAGCTGGACGTCGGCAACCGCCTGGGGCCGGATCCGGATACCCTGTAACCCCCTCAAGCCCTCTCCGGCCGGAGGGGGCTTTTCCTTCCCGCACATTGCTCCCTTGCGCCGCCTGACGTTATGATGACGACGCCGGAGGCTCCAGCCGCCGGTTCACGCCGTTAAAAAAACAGACAAGCACGGAGCACCATGAAATTCTCTTTCTCACACGGGTCACGGCTGGGCATGCTTTGCATCATGCTGGTGCTGGCGGGTTGCGCCGGCAAGAAACAGCGCGTCAGCTACGATCGCCACGCCTTCGACAGCGCCATTAAAGACGCCGCCAGCGAATACGGCGTGGACGCCAAGCTGATCACCGCCATGATCCAGGTGGAGTCCGGCTTCAACCCTTCCGCAGTGAGCAGATCCAATGCGATCGGCCTGATGCAGCTGAAAGCCGATACCGCCGGCTGCGATGCCTATCGCTACAAAGGCAAACGCGGCTGCCCGGACGACGATGACCTGCGGGATCCCGACACCAATATCGATCTTGGCGCCGCCTATCTGGCCACCTTGCAAAAACAACAGCTTAAAGGGATCGCCAATCCCGTCACGCTGCGCTACGCCACCATCATCGCCTACGTCAACGGCACCGGCGCGCTGCTGCGCACCTTCTCCAGCAACCGTCAGCAGGCCATCGCGATGATCAACAACCTGTCGCCGGAGGCCTTTAACTGGCACGTGCGCAAATACCATCCCGCGCCGCAGGCGCCGCGCCATTTGATGAAAGTGGAAGCCGCCTACGAGCAGCTGTAACGCTCAAAAGTAAAAAGGAGAACCCGGGGGTTCTCCTTTTTGTTTACGCACGCGGTGCGGCCGTTACGGCTTGGCTTTGCGAATCGGTTTGCGCGGCGGCCGGTTGGATGGCGTGCGCTGCCGATTGATATCGGTATGTTTGGTCAGCGCTGGCCGGGTATGGCGCTGCAGCCGCTTCGCTTCGCGCTGCTCGTCGATGCTCGGCGCCGGCACCAGACAATCGCGGCGGCTGCCGATCAGGTGCTTCAGGCCCATCTCTTCCAGCGCGGCGCGGATCAGCGCCCAGTTGGCCGGATCGTGGTAACGCAGCAGCGCCTTATGCAGGCGGCGCTGGCGATCGCCGCGCGGCACCACCACATCTTCGCTCTTGTACCCCACCTTGCTCAGCGGGTTTTTGCCGCTGTAATACATGGTGGTGGAGTTGGCCATCGGCGAAGGATAGAAGTTCTGCACCTGATCGAGGCGGAAACGGTTCTTCTTCAGCCACAGCGCCAGGTTCACCATGTCTTCATCACGGGTGCCCGGGTGCGACGAGATAAAGTATGGGATCAGATACTGCTCTTTGCCCGCCAGCTTCGAATAGTGATCAAACAGCTGCTTGAAGCGATCGTAGCTGCCCATGCCCGGTTTCATCATCTTCGACAGCGGGCCTTCTTCGGTGTGCTCCGGCGCGATCTTCAGGTAGCCGCCGACGTGGTGGGTCGCCAGTTCCTTGATATAGCGCGGATCTTCCACCGCCAGATCGTAACGTACCCCGGAGGCGATCAGGATCTTCTTGATGCCCTCCAGCGAACGCGCGCGGCGGTAAAGCTTGATGGTCGGCTCGTGGTTGGTATCCATATAGGTGCAGATCTCCGGATACACGCACGAGGCGCGGCGGCAGGTCTGCTCAGCGCGCGGGTTGGTGCAACGCAGCATATACATGTTGGCGGTCGGGCCGCCCAGATCGGAGATCACACCGGTAAAGCCCGGCACCTTGTCACGGATCTCTTCGATTTCGCGAACGATCGAATCTTCCGAACGGCTCTGGATGATGCGCCCTTCGTGCTCGGTGATCGAACAGAACGAACAGCCGCCGTAGCAGCCGCGCATGATGTTCACCGAGAAACGGATCATGTCATAGGCCGGAATGCGATCCTGGCCGTAGGACGGGTGCGGTACGCGTTGATAAGGCAGGGCGAAGACGCTGTCCATCTCCGGCGTGGTCAGCGGGATCGCCGGCGGGTTGATCCACACGTAGCGATCGCCGTGTTTTTGCATCAGCGCGCGGGCACAGCCTGGGTTGGTTTCATGGTGCAAAATACGCGAGGTGTGCGCATACAGCACCTTGTCGCCCTTCACTTTCTCGAAGGACGGCAGCAGCACGTAGGTCTTCTCCCACGGCTTCGGTTTGGCGGCGCGCACGGTGACAGGTTTGGCTTCCGGCTCTTTCGGCTTGGCGCCGTCGGCGCACGGCAGATCCTCGCCGTACGGGTTCGGGATAGGTTCGATGCGGCCCGGCTTGTCGAGGCGGGTGGAATCCACGCCGCTCCAACCCGGCAGCGCTTCTTTGCGCATCACCGCAGTATTGCGGATATCGTGGATATCGCCGATCTTCTCACCGGCGGCCAGACGGTGCGCCACTTCCACCAGCGGACGCTCGCCGTTGCCGTAGATCAGCATGTCGGCTTTGGAGTCCACCAGCACCGAGCGGCGCACGGTATCAGACCAGTAATCGTAGTGGGCGATGCGACGCAGACTGGCTTCAATGCCGCCCAGCACGATCGGCACGTCTTTATAGGCTTCTTTGCAGCGCTGGCTGTAGACCAGGGTGGCGCGATCCGGCCGCTTGCCGCCGACGTTGCCGGCGGTATAGGCATCGTCGTGGCGCAGTTTGCGATCGGCGGTGTAGCGGTTGATCATCGAGTCCATGTTACCGGCGGTGATGCCGAAGAACAGGTTCGGTTTCCCCAACCGCATGAAGTCTTCTTTATTGCTCCAGTCCGGCTGCGCGATGATGCCGACGCGAAAGCCTTGCGCTTCCAGCATGCGGCCGATGATCGCCATGCCGAAGCTTGGGTGATCGACGTAGGCGTCGCCGCTGATGATGATCACGTCGCAGCTGTCCCAGCCCAGTTGATCCATCTCTGCCCGCGACATCGGTAAAAACGGCGCGGTGCCAAAACATTCGGCCCAATAAGGCTTATAGGAAAACAGTTCACGATCGGGTTGGATCAGGCTGGTGGTGCTCATTCTGCTGCTCTTTTTACAGGTTAATTAATCGCCGGGCGGCGATTATACGCACTAGCAGCAAAAAGAGCATGGTTATTTCGCTAACCGTTCACTTCGAATTCATAAACGTCGCTGCGGCACAAGATATCGCTGAACTCCAGCGCCTCACCCTGAGCGTTGCGGCTGGTTTGGATGATGTGCAACAACGGCGCGCCGCACGGCACGTTGAGCAGTTCGGCGACCTCGTCGCTGCAGGACACCGCCTTCAACAGAAAGTGTTTATCCTCCGGCACGATGCCGCGCGATTGCCATAACGCATACAGCGAGTGTTCCAGCTCCGCCGGTTCGGGCAAGAAGCGCGGTGGTATATAGGTGGTTTCCAGCGAGACCGGGCTGCCGTTCAGCAAGCGTAACCGCCGCAGTTTGATCACTTCATCCCCCTCCGCCAGTCCCAACGCCGCCGCGGCCTTGGCCGGCGCGCCGACTCGGGTGCGCAGCAGCCATCGATTGCTGACGCGGCTGCCATGACGCAGCGCCTGAGCGGTAAACCCGCTGTCCTTATCGAGGGAATAGCCGATGCGCATCGCCACGCGGGTGCCAACGCCCTGCTGCCGCGAAATCAGCCCCTTCTCCTCCAGCAGCTTCATCGCCTTGCTGACGGTGACACGCGACAGCGCCAAACCTTCCGCCATCTGCCGTTCCGGCGGCAGAAATGCCTCCGCCGCCAACACCTGCTGCCTGATCGCGGTTTCTATCGCCGTCGCCAGCTGAATATAACGCGGCGCTACCGCCCCCTGGGCCAGATGGCCACGCAGCCAGGCCATAAAATCCGTCATTCGCCCGCCCTCTTACCTATGCCATTTGTCTGGATTTCGTTTTTATCCTATCGCCGATCTGGCGATAAGCCCCTCACCTTAACTAAAATATCGCTAATGTTTTCAGAGTGGCATCACAATTTTTGCCTAATGGACTTTCATTGAATCTAGATCGCGCGTAATCTGTGCTTATTGATGTTGATACATCAATCGCACCAACACCAGGGACCCACTTTAAAAACAATAAAAAACCCGCTGCCAGCCCTAAAGGATACCCTTGATGGCCGGTAGCGGGCCTATACTGTCAGCACAAACGGCCGAGAATAAGCAACGTAGCTAATGGATAGCCTGCTCACTGCTCATCGCCGCATCACAGGATCCCCGCGCGGTGGGCGAACCGGATCGATGTCGGCAAATAGAAAGGTTCCCGCTTCGCCAAACCCCGCTGCAGACCCACTCTTTGACTACACTCATTGGCGCCGTGCGGCCGACGTGCCTCACCCGATAAGGCGGATACCGCCCTCATTTTGACAGACCCGGCGGCATCAGCCGCTACACACTGCGCGGAATCGGCGTCTTCACCGACAACGGGATAGCCGGCCTCAACCGCGCCAACGGAATCGATTTTCAGTCAACTGCGGCGGCCCTCGCGGCCCTGCGCAACAGGGATCATTTGCTATGACCGATATCAATCGCAATGAAGCATGGAAGGTAGAAAGCACCGGTATCGACCGGGTGCCGGACGCGGAACAGACCGGTAAGCCCATCGAGCTGTTTTGGATCTGGTCGGCGGCCAATATCGGTATTCTCGGCGTGGTGTACGGCGCCATCATCGTCGGCTTCGGCTTATCCTTTCTGCAATCGGTACTCGCCGCGCTGCTCGGCGTCGCCAGCTTCGTGCTGGTCGGCCTCACCAGCTTCGCCGGCAAGCGTGGGCGTACCTCTACGCTGACGCTCTCGCGAGTGATTTTCGGGCTGAAGGGCAACGTGGCGCCCACCCTGTTCAGTTGGATCAACCTGATGGGCTGGGAAGCGGTCAACGTGATCACCGGCACCCTGACGCTGGCGGCGCTGTTCGAGGCCTTCGGACTGGGAACCAGCCACCTGCTGACCGCGCTCAGCCTGCTGCTGTTCGGCGGGCTCACTGTCGTCGTCAGCCTGCTGGGGCAAAATACCGTGGTCTGGATGCAAAGCTGGTTCAGCCGCATCTTCGGCACCATGACGCTGATTGTGGTGCTCTATATCCTGTTCAATACCGAGTGGAGCCAGGTGCTGGCGCTGCCTTCC
The DNA here is from genome assembly GCF_057196085.1 of Serratia sp. DFXYC6. Classification (NCBI taxonomy): domain Bacteria; kingdom Pseudomonadati; phylum Pseudomonadota; class Gammaproteobacteria; order Enterobacterales; family Yersiniaceae; genus Serratia; species Serratia sp. DFXYC6. The sequence goes on from NZ_JBXUNV010000002.1 coordinate 311,457, forward strand.
GGCAGCTGGCTGACCGGTTTCCTGCCGGCGGTATCGGTGATCGCCGCCGGCACCGGCATCAGCTGGGCAATCGCCGGCGCCGATTACAGCCGCTATCAAAGCCCGAGCTCGTCGAGCAAAGGCATTTTCGCCGCGGTGATGGGCGGTGCCTGTTTGCCGCTAATGCTGCTGATGCTGGCCGGTATTCTGCTTTCCGTGCAGCTCCCCGATCTGGCCAGCGCCGCCAACCCCATCGCGCTGATAGGCTCGGTGCTGCCCGCCTGGATGGCCATCCCTTATCTGCTGGCCGCCACCGCCGGCATCGTCACCATCGCGGTGCTCAGCCTGTATTCCGCCAGCCTTAACCTGCTGACCATCGGCGTGCAGGTCAAACAGTGGCTGGCGGTATCGATCGACGCCGTGGTGGTGCTGGGCATAGCCCTGTATGTCCTGTTCATCTCCGGCGATTTCATGGGGCCGTTCATCTCCTTCCTGGTGTTCTGCGGGGTGTTCCTGGCGGCCTGGGAGGCGATTTTCCTGCTCGATTACCTGTGCCTGCGCCGCCGCCACGGGTATGATGGCAACGCTTTGTACGGCCTGCATGGCCAGAACCGCGGCGTGCGCAAAGCCCCGCTGTTCTGCTGGTTCCTCGGCGCCCTGTGCGGCCTGCTGGTCACCAAAACCGGTTTTATCGACGGCCCGCTGGCCAAAGGCTTGTTCGCCGACTCCAGCCTGGGGCTGTTTGTGTCGTTTGCGGTTAGTCTGATCGCTTACGGTCTGTACCTGACCCAACGCAGAGAACATCAATGAATGAGTGGGAAGCTGTAACACCTGTCCTGGTGATGGGGGGCGCGGTCGGCGATCTGGTGATGACGCTGCCCCGCCTGCCGACCAGCGGCGAAGATATCGAAGCCCAGCCGCAGGCGCGGCAAATCGGCGGCTGCGCGTTCAACGTAGCGCGCGCGCTGACGCGCCTTGAAGTGCCGGTGATCAACGGTATGCCGGTCGGCAACGGCGAATGGGGCGCGGCGATCGAAGCCGCCATGGGCGAACTGGGGCTGGAGGTGCTGTTGCGCCACGGCCAGATGGACAACGGCTGGTGCCTGGCGCTGGTGGAACCGGACGGCGAACGCACCTTTATCACGGTTTCCGGTTGCGAAAGCCAATGGAATAAAGCGCAGCTGGCGACCCTGCCGCTGACGGAACACACGCTGATCTACGCCAGCGGCTACGAACTGGCCGGCGAAAACGGCGAAGCGCTGCGCGAGTGGCTGACGCGCATGCCGTTCGACCAACCGCGCCTGATCGATCCCGGCCCGCGCATCGCCCAGCTCAGCGAAGATTTCTTCGCCATGCTCAGCGACAGCCACACCCTGCTGACGCTCAACCGCGACGAAGTGGCCACGCTGTGCGGCGCCGGCGACGCCGTGGAGGCCGCACAGCGCTATGCCGCCGCCCGTAATCTGACGCTGATTTGCCGCCTGGATCGCGACGGCGCGTGGATCTGCGACGGCCGCACGCCGCCGCTGCACGTTCCGGCCTATCCGGTAGAGGTCGTTGACACCATCGGCGCGGGCGATGCCCACTGCGCCGGTTTGCTGGCGGGCCTGTCCGCCGGCTGGCCGCTGCCGCAGGCGGTCGATCTGGCCAACCGGGTCGCCGCTTGCGTGGTGGCCAGCCTCGGCGCCGCCAATCCGCCGGACCAGCAGCAGCTGCAGCAGCGCTTCCCGCAGGCCTGACGTTTCAGGGCGCAGCAAAGCCGCGCCCTCTGCCTCACTGCGCCGCCGCCGCGTTCTCCTGCGGCAGGTGGCGATAGTTGAAGCTCAGCGCGAACACAATCCCCAGCACCAGCGTATACAGCGCAAACACCAGCCAGATGCTCTGCCAGTCTTTCACGCCGTCATGGCTGAAGAAGTCCACCACCTCACCGCTGGCGAGCGCCCCCAGATAGGCGCCCAAACCGTTCACCATGGTCATGAACAGCCCCTGCGCGCTGGCGCGGATGCGGTGATCGGCCTCCTTCTCGACGAAGATGGCGCCGGAGATATTAAAGAAGTCGAACGCACAGCCGTAGACAATCATCGACAGCAACAGCAGCACGAAACCAAAGCCGACCGGCGTGCCGTACGCCAGGAACAGAAAGCGCAGCGTCCAGGCCGCCATGCTGATCAGCATCACCTGCTTGATGCCGTAACGGCGCAGGAAGAAGGGTATGGTGAGGATAAAGAACACTTCAGAGATCTGCGACAGCGACAGCAGCACCGCCGGATACCGGACGCTGAGGCTGTCCTGATACAGCGGATTGAGCGACAGATCGTGCAGGAACGGGTTGCCGAAGGTATTGGTTATCTGCAGCGCCGCCCCAAGCAACATGGCGAACAGGAAAAACAGCGCCATGCGCCGCTGGCGGAACAACACCAGCGCATCCAGCCCCAGCACGCTCACCCAGCTCTTCGACTCGGCCGCGCGGTTGGTCGGGCAACGCGGCAGCGTCAGCGAATAGGCGGACAGCAGCAGCGACGCCGCAGAAGCCAGATACAGCTGCAGATTGCTGAGCTCAATGCGGCTGAAACCGACCAGCCACATCGCCAGAATGAATCCCACGGTGCCGTACACCCGCACCGGCGGAAAATCCCTCACCGTGTCAAAGCCGTGCTTCTCCAGGCAAAAATAGGAAATGGCGTTGGAGAGCGCGATGGTCGGCATATAGACCATGGCATTGAACAGCATCACCCAGAACATCAGCATCGGTTGCTCGACCTGCGCTGCGCAGTACAGCGCCAGCGCCCCGAGCAGGTGGCAAAGCGCATACAGGTAGTTGGCCTTCATCCAACGGTCGGCGATGATGCCCGCCAGCCCCGGCATGATCAGCGCCGCGATGCCTTTGGCGCTGTAAACCATCCCCACCTGCATGCCGCTGAAATGCAGCGTGTTGATCATGTAGGAGCCCAGCGTCACCAGCCAGGCGCCCCAGATAAAGAACTGCAGGAAAATCATGACTTTTAATCGTGTTTTTATCGCCATCGCCATCACCTTGTTATTATGCTTTCAACGATGATTGGTGCGGCGGGCCCCCTGCAGCCCGCCGCCGGTTTGCTTACGGTGTCACAGCGTTTTGAACAGCTCGCGGATCAGGCGCATGAAATCGTCCGCCGCCAGCGCCGCGCAGCTGAGCGTTTGTTCGTGAGAAAGAGGCGTATCCGACAGCCCTTCGGCGTAGTTGGTCATCGCGGACACCACCAGCACCTTGAGACCGCAGTGCCGCGCCGTCAGGACCTCCGGCACGATCGACATCCCCACCACGTCGCAGCCCAGGGTCTGCATCATGCGGATCTCCGCCGGCGTTTCGAAGTTCGGCCCGGTGTAGGCGGCGAACACCCCTTCCGCCAGCGGGATGCCCGCGCTTTCGGCCACCGCCGCCAGCCGGGCGCGCAGATCGCGATCGTAAGCGTTCGCCAGGCTGAAGAAGCGCGGCCCGAAGCGATCGTCGTTGGCGCCGACCAGCGGCGACTCCGGCATGAAATTGATGTGATCGGTAATGGCCACCAGGCTGCCCGGCGCCACCGAACGGCGCAGCGAACCGGCGGCGTTGGTCGCCAGCAGGAATTCGCAGCCCAGCAGTTTGAAGGTGCGCACTGCGGTGGTCATCACCTGCATGCCACGCCCTTCATAGAAATGACCGCGCCCTTTCATGCACAATACCGGCACGCCCTCCAGCTTGCCGGCGACCAGTTGCCCGGCGTGGCCGGCGACGCCGCTCACCGGGAAGCCCGGCAGCTCCGCGTAATCGAGGGTGACGGTTTCGGTCATCACCTCCGCCAGGGCGCCGAGCCCGGAGCCGAGAATCAAGGCCGCTTTCGGCTGGAAACCCGGCAGGCGTGCGCGGACGACATCGGCGCAGATAAAAGCATCTTCTTGATTAAACATCGTATTCTCTCTTTCAGCGGGGGATAATAAGCCCCATAGTAGAGAGCGAGGCGCGGCCGAGACCAATACATTCTTGGCGGCCGATTTATTCCATTTACCTATAAGTTGAGCTGCGTCACAAGGAGGCGATACCCCGTATGAATCCGCCCCATGCCCTGCCCGATCCCGGCCGGATTAACTTCCGCCTGCTGCACTATTTCCGCGTGGTGGCGGAAGAGATGAACTTCACCCAGGCGGCGCGGCGGCTGAATATGTCACAGCCGCCGCTCAGCAAGCACATCAAGGAGCTGGAGAGCCAGCTCGGGGTGGTGCTGTTCAAACGCACTACCCGCTCCATGACGCTGACGCCGGCCGGCCGCACGCTGCTGCGCAACGTCGAGCGGCTGCTGGATCAGGCCGACAGCGCGCTGCACCAGGTGCAACAGATGGGGCGTGGCGAAGGCGGCCACATGGTGGTCGGCATGGTCGGCACCTCGGCCTGGGGCGGCCTGCTCGCGGCGCTGCGGCGGTTCAGCGAGCGGAGCGCCGGCGTCACCTGGTCGTTGAACGAGCTGACGCCCAGCCAGCAAATCGCCGCGCTGCAAAAACGGCATATCGATATCGGGGTATGGCGAGAGGCGCAGCAGCAGACGCTGCCGGGATTGAGCTGCCAACGGCTGGCAAGCGAGAGCATCGCCGTGGTGTTGCCGCTCGATCATCCGCTGGCGCAGCAGGAGAATATCCCGCTGGCGGCGCTGCAAAACGACAGCTTCATCGTGCTGCCGCCGCATGAGGCCAGCCTGGGGCTGTATCTGCACAATCTGTGTCTGCAGCAGGGATTTTTGCCGGACGTCGCTTATCAGGTCAATGAACCGCAAACTCTGCTGGCGCTGGTGGCGGAAGGCTGCGGCATCACGCTGCTGCCGGACAGCTACGGCCGCATCCCGTGGCCCGGCGTACGCTTTTGCTCGCTGCAACAGGCGCCGCCGGCGGATTTGTACGCGGTGTATCGCACCGACAGCGTCACGCCGGTGGTGCAGGCCTTCCTGGAAATGCTGCGGGCGCCGTAAGCGGCCCACAGCGCAGATTACATCGTCGGCTGCACCATCAGCTGGCCGGCGGTGCCGCGATCGGCCATCTCCAGCGTCTGGCTGTAATACAGGAACGGGAAGTGTTCGGAGGTAGGTTGGTTGAAATACACCAGCAGCTCGACGTCGCCATCGACCCAGACGGTGTCCTTCCAGCCGCGATCTTCCGCCATCGGCTGCGCGCCGTTGACGCGTTTGATCAGGAACTGCACACCCTGAATATGGAACGCCTGCGGCGTATCCGCGTGAATGTTCCAGCGTTCCCAGGTGCCTTGCTGCGCCTGTACGTCGATGCGGTTCATGTCCCAAATCGCGCCGTTGATGCCGACGCCGCCGTCGCCCAGGCGGAAATCGCGGGTGCGGCTGGCGCTGCCGTCCAACAGCTGATCCGCCAGCAGGCGCATCGGCAGGTTGTCGGTCACCAGCGGCAGCAGGCCGGTCGGGCGCAGCGTCAGCACCTGGGTGGACACCAGAATGCTCGACGGCTCGAACAGGCCGCGCAGGCGATCCATGATGCCCGCCGCTTCACCGGCGGTGATGGTCACCTCCTCGCCCTTCGACATGTCGATCAGCACTTCCCGGCGTTCGCCAGGCGCCAACGACAGCTGCTGCACCGCGACCGGCGCAGGCAGGAAGCCCTGATCGCTGGCAATCACGTTGAACGGCCGCCCGTCGCTGAGCTGCAGGGTATAGCGACGCGCGTTGGAGGCGTTAAGCAGGCGCAGACGCACCCAGCCGCGCGACACGTCGACATACGGGTTTTGCACGCCGTTGACCAACAGCGTATCGCCGACAAAACCGCCCTGCGACGGTGCATCGTATTGCGGTGTGCCGAAGTTATCGAAGCGTTTGTCCTGAATGATCAGCGGGAAATCGTCGACGCCGTAGTGGTTGGGCAGCGGCAGCGCTTTGCTGACGGCATCTTCCACCAACCACAGCCCGGCCAGCCCGTTGTAAACGTGCGGCGCCATACGGTTCGGCGTGTTGGCGTGGTACCAGCAGGTGGCCGCCGCCTGACGAATGGGCAGCACCGGCGACCAGTCGACGTTAGGCGACATCATGCGCGGCGCGCCGCCCATCAGCGTGCCAGGCACCTGCAGACCGCTGACGGTCATCGCTACCGGCTCCTGCAGGCGGTTGCTGTAGATCAGTTTGACGTCGTCACCGCTGTAAACCCGCACCGTCGGCCCCAGGTACATGCCGTTGATGCCCCACACCGCCGCTTTACGGTTATCCATAAACGCCCAATGGGCGCGCTGCAAGGTCAGGAACAGCGGCTGACCGCGGCGAGACTCCAGCAGCGGGGGAATGGGTAACGGGGTCTGCGTTCCGCTCGCCTCAGCCCTCAGCGGCACGGCGCCCGCGCACAGCGCCAGGCCCGATGCCTGTAAAAACTGACGTCGACTGAGTGACATATTTTCTCCATGAAAAGCAATAACTAAACCGTGTGCAAAACCCAAACGCCCGCCAATCAAGATTAGCAGGCGTTCAGGCGTTAACGGCGCTGAACGCCAATTAAAATCCTATTCTTTGAAGCCGGTAGACTCTTATTTTTTGGCGGCGTTGCGCTGGGCGACTTCGGCGTCCAATTCGGCGATTTTCGCCTCCATCAGCTCGCGGCAATGGGCCGCCAGCTCACGCACGTTTTCTTTGCCGTATTTGCTGGTATCCACCGGCGCCAACATCTCGACGATCACATGACCGTTATTCCAGCGATTAAGATTTATATTACCGCTGGTGGTCGATACGCAGATCGGCACAATCGGCACGCCGGCGGCGATAGCCGCGTGGAACGCGCCGGTTTTAAACGGCATCAGCCCACGACCGCGGCTGCGGGTCCCTTCCGGGAACATCCAGATCGAAATGTCTTTCTTTTTGAACTGCTCCGCCACCTGGGCGATGGTGCCGTGCGCCTTGGCGCGATTATCACGATCTATCAGCAGATTACCGGTCAGCCAATACAGCGGGCCGAAAAACGGGATCCACACCAGACTTTTTTTACCGACGGTCACGGTGCGCGGCTGCACGATATTGGAGGCCGTCACCATGTCGTAGTTATTTTGGTGGTTGGCGATATAGATGCAGTTGCCATTGTTGGCCGCATCGGCCGGCACGCGGGTTTCAACCTTGATGCCGAACAGCGTCGACAGGCGGCCGAAAAGATGGCCGAAGGTCGCCACATGGCGAGGGTTGCGCGGGCTGAACAAGCAATAAACAGAACCGAAAATACACACCAGAATACAGAAAAGAGTGGCGAGAACGGCACGCAAAATCAATAACATAACAACCTCATTAGCACACTGCCAACGCAGTTTACTTCGCTGCGCAGATTCCTTTACTCATTATTTGCCGGCCAGGCGGTAAGCACGCCGATGTCGCCTGCATTTCTCGCTATTTTCCTGCCAGGCGGCAGTACGCACAATAATTTTATGCGCAGAAATGTTAACTATTTGGAAAATAAACGCCAGCAAAAATAAATAAGGCGGCCACAGCTCGCTGCGACCGCCCGTTAACGCCGGCGCCAACGCTTACTCTTCGCTGTCGCCACCCGACGCCCGCACCGGCGCATCCACTTCCACGCGATCGATGCGCTGCAGGCCGCGCGGCAGCTGGGTGCCCTTACGGCCGCGCTCCGCACGGAACTTCTGCAGATCTTCCGGACGCAGCGTCAGCTTGCGTTTGCCGACATGCAACGTGACGGAGGCCTGCGGCGGCAGCACGAACAGCCAGGCCAGCTTGTCTTCACCGGCTGCGGCCTGCGCCGCCGGAATGGAGACGATCTTGTTGCCCTTACCCTTCGACAGCTGCGGCAGATCGGCGACCGGGAACATCAGCATGCGCCCGGCGGCGGTGATCGACAGCAGCATATCGTCTGCGCCGTGGATCTCCATCGGCGGCAGCGCTCTGGCGTTGTCCGGCAGCGTGATCATCACCTTGCCGGCGCGGTTGCGCGCCACCAGATCGTTGAAGGTACAAACGAAACCGTAACCGGCGTCGGAAGCCATCAGCAGTTTTTGATCGTCGGCCGCCATCAGCACCTGCTCAATGGTGGCGCCCGGCGGCGGCGTCAGCTTGCCGGTCAACGGTTCGCCCTGCCCGCGCGCCGAAGGCAACGTCATCGGATCGAGCGCATAGCTGCGCCCGGTAGAATCGATGAACACCACCGGCTGGTTGCTCTTGCCGCGCGCCGCGCCGCGGAAGCTGTCGCCGGCCTTGTAGCTCAACCCTGCCGGATCGATGTCGTGGCCCTTGGCGCTGCGCACCCAGCCCATTTCCGACAGCACGATGGTCACCGGCTCGGACGGCACGAAATCGTGTTCGCTCATCGCCTTGGCTTCCGCACGCTCGGTCAGCGGCGAACGGCGATCGTCGCCGTAGGTTTGCGCGTCGGCCTGGATCTCTTTCTTAATCAGCGTATTCAGCTTGCGCTCGGACGCCAGCAGCGCCTGAAGTTGATCGCGCTCTTTCGCCAGCTCGTCCTGCTCACCGCGGATCTTGACCTCTTCCAGCTTGGCCAGGTGACGCAGTTTCAGCTCGAGGATCGCTTCCGCCTGGGTATCGGAGATGCCGAAACGCTGCATCAGCACCGGCTTCGGCTCATCCTCGCTGCGGATGATGTGGATCACCTCGTCGATATTGAGGAACGCCACCAGCAAACCTTCGAGGATATGCAAACGCTTGAGCACCTTCTCGAGGCGGTAGTTCAGGCGGCGGCGCACCGTATCGCGACGATAGGCCAGCCATTCGGTGAGGATCTCCACCAGCCCTTTAACCTGCGGGCGGTTGTCCAGACCGATCATGTTCATGTTGATGCGGTAGCTGCGTTCCAGATCGGTGGTGGCGAACAGGTGATTCATCACCTGCTCCAGATCGATGCGGTTGGAACGCGGCACGATCACCAGACGCGTCGGATTTTCGTGGTCGGATTCATCGCGCAGATCCTCGACCATCGGCAGCTTCTTGGCGCGCATCTGGCTGGCGATCTGCTCCAGCACCTTGGCGCCGGAGACCTGATGCGGCAAGGCGGTGATCACCGCGCTGCCGTCCTCTTTCTTCCACACGGCGCGCATGCGCACCGAGCCGCGGCCGCTCTGGTAAATTTTGCGAATTTCATCGCGCGGGGTAATGATCTCGGCTTCGGTCGGGAAGTCCGGCCCCTGCACGAACTCGAGCAGGTCATCGAGCGAGGCACCCGGCTTGTCGAGCAGCGCCACTGCCGCAGCGGCGACCTCGCGCACGTTGTGCGGCGGAATGTCGGTCGCCATGCCGACCGCGATGCCGGTGGTGCCGTTCAGCAGGATGTTCGGCAGACGCGCCGGCAGCATCTTCGGCTCTTGCAGCGTGCCGTCAAAGTTCGGGATCCAGTCGACCGTGCCCTGGCCCAGTTCGGCCAGCAAGACCTCGGCGTATTTGGACAGGCGCGATTCGGTATAACGCATCGCCGCGAACGACTTGGGATCGTCCGGCGCACCCCAGTTCCCCTGGCCGTCCACCAGCGGATAGCGATACGAGAACGGCTGCGCCATCAGCACCATGGCTTCATAACACGCGCTGTCGCCATGCGGGTGATACTTACCCAGCACGTCGCCCACGGTGCGGGCGGATTTCTTGAATTTGGCGCTGTTGGTCAGCCCCAGCTCAGACATGGCGTAGATGATGCGGCGTTGTACCGGCTTCAAACCGTCGCCAATGTACGGCAACGCCCGATCCATGATGACGTACATGGAATAGTTCAGATAGGCGTTTTCAGTGAATGTGTGCAGCGGTAAACGCTCTACACCGTCATGAGTCAGATCACTCATTACTCAATTATCCTCAGACCGTGGCTTGGCAATCCCTTGGACGACAAAAGGCATCGCTTGTCGATTCTGCCCGCGATAGTAACCCATCTGCGGGGTAGCTGTCACAGTTGGCGCAAGGATCGCCGGCGACGGCCGATTGCGCGATGCGGTTTATGCAAAATTTAGCTACCTGGCGGCCTCTTTATTGACTGACAGTCAACACTGTTGTGCGCTGGATCGCATTTTTACTTGCCTGACTCACGATTACACTCGTCACCAGCGAGATGGTTTCCGCCTTTTCCGCGGGAAGCATGCCATATCTTAACACTGACGGGAGCCGCGAAAGATGAGCAATATCCTGATTATCAACGCTAAAAAACAATTCGGCCATTCCAACGGCGAACTCAACCAAACCCTGAGCGACGTGGCGGAAAGCTTCCTGCGCGATCTGCAGCACGATGTGCAGGTCACCGTGGTCGACGACGGCTATGACATCGAAGCCGAAGTACAGAAATACCTGTGGGCCGACGCGATCATCTATCAGATGCCGGGCTGGTGGATGGGCGAACCTTGGATCCTGAAAAAATACATCGATGAAGTGTTCACCGCCGGTCACGGCAGCCTGTATGCCAACGACGGGCGCTCTCGTTCTGACGAAAGCAAAAAATATGGCTCCGGCGGCCTGATCCAGGGCAAAAAATACCTGCTGAGCCTGACCTGGAACGCCCCGATGGAGGCCTTCACCGATCCCGATCAGTTCTTCCACGGCGTCGGCGTCGACGGCGTTTACCTGCACTTCCACAAGGCCAACCAGTTCCTGGGAATGGAAGCGCTGCCGACCTTTATCTGCAATAACGTGATAAAACAACCGGATATCGAAGCGGACATCGCACGTTATCGCGAGCATTTGGCGAAAATTTTTGCTTAACTGACGCAGAACATTCTCATCAACGAGGCAGACATGATCACCGTAATCGCAGAAATCAAAGTGAAACCCGGCCACCGCGCCACCGTACTGCAAGCCATTGAAAAACTGGTGCCGCTGGTGCTGGCGGAAGACGGCTGCGGCGAATATACGCCGATGGTCGACAGCAATACCCAGGCCCCCTGGCAGAAACGGTCGCCGGATTCGGTGTTCATGCTGGAGAAATGGGAAAGCATGGCGCATCTGGAAAAACACCTGGCCATTGAGCACATGCTCAAACACCGCGAGACTATCAAGGACAGCGTGCTGGACACCGAGATCTACATCCTGGAAAACGCCCTGTAAGCTCCGCCTTATAACGTCTGCGCGTCGATGTGCGCGCTGACGTAGTCAAGAAAACAGGTGATGCGCGCCGCCAATTGCGTATTGCGGTAATACACCGCGTTGATCGGCTGGCGCACGTCCAGCGTCTCCTGCTCCAGCAACGTCACCAACTTGCCGGCTTCCCGATCGCGACGGGTCATAAAGTCTGCCAGCTGTACGATCCCCTCGCCCTGCAGCGCCAATTGCCGCAGCGTTTCACCGCTGGACGCAGAGATCGTCGGCGTGATGGCGAAATGCGGCGCCTGGCGATAGCGCAACGGCCACTGGTTCAGCGACTCCGGCTGGGTAAAACCGAGCAGACAATGCCGATGCAACTCCTCCACGCTCTGCGGCGTGCCGTGCTGCTGCAGATAAGCCGGGCTGGCGAGGATGCGCAGCCGGCTGGCGCCCAGCGCGCGCGCATGAATGGTCGAATCACGCAACGCCCCGATGCGAATGGCAATATCCGTGCGTTTTTCCAGCAGATCGATAATCAGGTTGTCGGTGTTCAGCTCGAGCGAAATTTGCGGATAACGTTCTCTGAATCCCGCCACCAGCGGCACGATGACGTGCTCCATAAAAGGTGCGGCCGCATTGATCCGCAGCCGCCCGGCGGGCATTTGCCGGCGCACCGCCATTTGCTCTTCGGCATTTTCCACCGAGCTGATGATCGTACGCGCATGGTTCAGGAAACTCAGCCCCTCTTCGGTCAGCTCCAAACGACGCGTCGTGCGGCGCATCAGGGTGGTATCGAGCTTATTCTCCAGGCGGCTGAGCGCGCGGCTGATGCCGGATGTTGTCTGGCCGAGCCGATCGGCGGCGGCGGTGATAGAACCGCTGTCGACCACCGAGGTGAACGCCAGCAATTCTTCGAGCGTGATCTTCATGCATTCCGGCCCAGGTTATCGGGCGCCGCATGAACGCCCTGCGGGAAAGCCGGCCCGGCGTTTCGCCGGGCCAGGGTCAGGCTCAGACCGCCAATTCGGCCATGTCGCCCTTGTCTTGCAGCCAGTTGCGGCGATCTTCCGAACGCTTCTTGGCCAACAGCATGTCCATCACCGCCAGCGTCTGATCGACGTCATCTTCCGCCACCGTCAGTTGCACCAGACGGCGGGTGTTCGGATCGAGGGTGGTTTCGCGCAGCTGCAGCGGGTTCATCTCGCCCAGCCCTTTAAAGCGCTGCACGTTCGGCTTGCCCTTCTTGCGCTTCAGCTGTTCCAGCACGCCGGCTTTCTCTTCTTCATCCAGCGCGTAGAACACTTCTTTACCGAGATCGATGCGATACAGCGGCGGCATGGCGACATAGACGTGGCCGCCTTTCACCAGCGAACGGAAGTGGCGCACGAACAGCGCGCACAGCAGCGTGGCGATATGCAGGCCGTCGGAGTCCGCATCCGCCAGGATGCAGATTTTGCCGTAGCGCAATTGGCTGAGATCTTCGCTGTCCGGATCGATGCCGATCGCCACGGAAATGTCGTGCACTTCCTGCGAGGCCAGCACTTCGTCCGAGGACACTTCCCAGGTATTCAGGATCTTGCCCTTCAGCGGCATGATCGCCTGATATTCGCGATCGCGCGCCTGCTTGGCCGATCCGCCCGCCGAATCCCCTTCCACCAGGAACAGTTCGGTCATGGCCAGATCCTGCGAGGTGCAGTCCGCCAGCTTGCCCGGCAGCGCCGGCCCGCTGGTCAGCTTCTTGCGCACCACTTTCTTGGCGGCGCGCAGGCGGCGCTGGGCGCTGGAGATCGCCAGCTCGGCCAGCTGTTCCGCCGCCTGAACGTTCTGGTTCAGCCACAGGCTGAAGGCGTCTTTCACCACGCCGGAAACGAAGGCCGCGCACTGACGCGAGGAGAGACGCTCTTTGGTCTGCCCGGCGAACTGCGGATCCTGCATCTTCACCGACAGCACGTAGGCGCAGCGATCCCAGATATCCTCCGCCGACAGCTTCACGCCACGCGGCAGAATATTGCGGAATTCGCAGAACTCGCGCATCGCGTCCAGCAACCCCTGACGCAGGCCGTTGACGTGGGTGCCGCCCTGCATGGTCGGGATCAGGTTGACGTAGCTTTCGGTCAGCAGCTCGCCGCCTTCCGGCAGCCACAGCAGCGCCCAGTCCACCGCTTCGGTGTCACCGGCGAAGTTGCCGACGAACGGCGCTTCCGGCAGGGTGATCAGGCCGTTAACTGCTTCCATCAGGTAGTCGGTCAGGCCGTCCTGGTAACACCAGCGCTGCTCGGTGTTGTTCACCTTATCGATGAAATAGATCTCGACGCCGGGGCACAGCACCGCTTTGGCTTTCAGCAGGTGAGTCAGGCGCGATACCGAGAAACGCGGGCTGTCGAAGAACTGTTCGTCGGGCCAGAAGTGCACGCTGGTGCCGGTGTTGCGTTTGCCGCAGGTGCCGGTCACCGTCAGATCTTGCACTTTGTCGCCGTTTTCGAAGGCGATGCTGTAAACGTTGCCGTCGCGGCGCACGTTGACTTCCACCCGCTTCGACAGGGCGTTGACCACCGAGATGCCCACGCCGTGCAGGCCGCCGGAGAACTGGTAGTTTTTATTCGAGAATTTACCGCCGGCGTGCAGCCGACACAGGATCAACTCAACCGCCGGCACGCCCTCTTCCGGGTGGATGTCCACCGGCATGCCGCGGCCGTCGTCGATCACTTCCAGCGACTGATCGGCGTGCAGGATCACGTCGATGCGCTTGGCGTGGCCGGCCAACGCTTCGTCGACGCTGTTATCGATCACCTCTTGGCCGAGGTGGTTTGGGCGCGTCGTGTCGGTATACATGCCGGGACGACGGCGCACTGGTTCTAGACCGCTGAGTACTTCAATGGCATCAGCGTTATAGCTGGATTGAGTCATCGTTGATTATTTTTTCGTGGTTAAAGGGAGGTGCCGGAACGGCCCGTCAGACCGCGTTTAGCCCTAAAAAATCCACAATCTGGGGGAAGTAGTGCTCGAAACCGACGAAGGCGTGGTTTCCACCCGACTCCACCGTTTGCCGACACGCGGTGTAATACGCCACTGCCTGGCCGTAATCGAGAATTTCATCGCCCGTTTGCTGCAGCAGCCAGATTAAATCCGGCGACTCCAAAGGATCGATCTGCATCACTTTCAGATCGTAAACGTGCCGAGACTCTAACACATATTGCTGGCCGGTGTAGGGGTTCTCGTTGGCGCCGAGGTAGTCGACCAGCAGCTCAAACGGCTTGACCGCCGGGTTGACCACCACCGCCGGCAGGGAAAAACACTGCGACAGCCAGGTGGCGTAATAGCCGCCCAGCGATGAGCCGACCAGCCCGAGCGTTTGCCCGGCGCGTTCCAGCACCAGATTTTCCAGCATCTCGGCGGCCTCCGCCGGAAAGGCCGGCAGCTGCGGCACCAACATCTCGATATCGGGATGGTGTTCGGCCAGCCAGGCCTTGAAGGCCACCGCCTTGGCCGACTGCGGCGAGCTGTTGAAACCGTGCAGGTAGAGCAGTGTCGAAGGCATCAGTATCCATCCGAGTCCATATCGGGGCGGAAGTCGTCGTTTTCCAGGCGGAACACCTGCGTCTCGACGCGACCGTCCGGCAGCAGATCGAGGTAGCGCCAGCCGGGGGAAACGTCGTCAATGGTGAAGTTCGTGCAGTGCGGCTTGAATTGCACGCAGGTAGACGGCGTCGCCAACAGGCGCCGCCCCTGCCATTCCAGATCCAGATCCTGGTGAATGTGCCCGCACACCACGGTATTCACTTTCGGATAACGCAGCAGGATCGCGCCCAGCATATGCGGGTTGCGCAGGCTGTGCTGATCGAGCCAGGTGCAACCGGACGGCAGCGGATGATGGTGCAGCAGCAACAGCGTATAGCGCTCGGGGTGAGCCTGCAGGCAGCGCTCCATCCACTCCAGCTGGTATTCGCTCAACTCGCCGTGCGGCACGCCGAACACCTGGCTGTCCAGCATCAGCACCTGCCAGTTATCGCCCAGCAGCACCTGTTTGGAAGGCGCGATGCCCGCGGCGGCCAATGCGTCGACCATCGCCGGTTGAAAATCGTGGTTGCCCGGCAGCCACACGCAGGGGGCAGGCAGTTGCGCGATGCCGGCGGCGAAGTGGCGGTACGCCTCTTGCGAATGATCCTGCGCCAAATCTCCCGTGGCGACGATCAAATCGACGTCGCGGCGCTGCGCCTGGATGGCGTCCAGCACCGCGTGATAGCTGCGATAGGTATTGATGCCGAGCAACGTCTCGTGTTCGCCGGCAAAAAGGTGGGTATCTGTTATTTGTAGAATCCTGACCGCGGCCCCACTCGCCACGGGCAGTTTAAACAGGCTTTCCAAATGGTGTCCTTTGTTATTTCAGTCTGTCTAACAAACCGGAACCGCCATCGCTCCATGCGCCAAACAGTAGCGCAGCCAATCAGCAAGAAACTGGTTAATTTGATGCTTTTCGTCGCGTTGATGCAACTTTTTATTAGGATAATCATAACGCGCTTTAAAGCGGTAGATCTGCTGACTGGAACACACTTCCGCAACCATGGCGTCATGGTACAACCGCACCGTCATCGCGGGCAGGCTCCAGTAGCTGACCGCCGGAAAGATCTGCTCGATCTCCACCAGCGACGTGTAACGCGTGGACTCAACGATGGTCAAACGATAGCCGGCGCCGTTCACCTGATAAGTCACCGTTTCGCCCGCTTCGTCGTTGCGCGGCAGCAAGCGGCGCAATTGCGCGAAGTTGGTTTCGCACAATCTCATCATTTCGGGGAAATCAGGGGTATAGCGCTGTTTCATTAGTTGGCCCACTCTTTTCTCAACGATTCATGGTGCAACGCCAGCCATTGCAATGCAATCACTGATGCGGCGTTATCGATCGCGCCTTCCTCAACCCAGCGGTAAGCCTGTTCGCGGCTGACCACATGAACGCGGATATCTTCATGTTCTTCCGCCAGGCCGTGGATGCCCTCGGCGGTGCCGGCGTCCACTTCGCCGACCATGATCGACAAACGTTCGCTGGTGCCGCCGGGGCTGGCCAGATAGCTCAGCACCGGTTTGCAGCGCCCGACCACCACGCCGGCCTCCTCCTGCGCTTCGCGGCGGCACACGTCCTCAACGCTTTCACCGGTTTCGATCATACCCGCCACCATTTCCAGCAGCCAGGGCGAATTACTGGTATCGACTGCGGCGATGCGCAGTTGTTCAATCAGCACAACCTCGTCGCGCACCGGATCGTAGGGCAGCAGCACCGCCGCATGGCCGCGTTCGAAAATTTCACGCGTGATTTCAGGGCTCATTTCGCCATTGAACAACCGATGGCGAAACCGGTATAAATTGAGTGAAAAAAAACCACGGTACAGCGTCTCGCGTGCAATAATTTCTACATCTTTTTTATCGAAAGTAACGGGCGACGGCTGCGAACGGTTCATGCGCGAATTCTCCTGCTTGAGTATGCCGATAAAATAAACGGTTTTGATGACAGAAACAGCGGGACTCTCCGCCGCGGCTTTATGTTAGGCTGTTTTTCGCCGCCGGATGCGGCACGTTTGTGCGCTCGCAGGTAATAGCGGGAAACAATCCGGATTGTCAGCCATAATATCAGCTGCAGTCGACCCGGGCAGTACGCCAAGGTAAATGGGCGGTCTGAAAGGTAAAAGTTACGTGAGATGGCACATTCAGCCACCTGATGCGTACCTCAGACTCTGCTAGAATCGGCAACTATTTCGTCTATCGTCAGCGCTAACATAGCAATATTGCTGCACAACAAGGAATGCAAATGAAGAAACTGCTCCCCCTTCTTATCGGACTGAGCCTGGGCGGCTTCAGTGCAATGAGCCAGGCAGAGAACCTGCTGCAGGTCTACAAACAGGCCAGGGAAAGTAACCCGGATCTGCGCAAAAGTGCAGCTGACCGCGACGCCGCATTCGAAAAGATCAATGAAGCGCGCAGCCCGCTGCTGCCGCAGCTCGGTTTAACCGCAGGTTACGATTACACCAACGGCTATCGTGACAGCAATGGCGTTAACAGCAACGTGACCAGCGGTTCGTTGGCGCTGACGCAAACTATTTTCGACATGTCGAAATGGCGCCAGCTGACGCTGCAGGAAAAGACCGCCGGCATCTCCGACGTTACCTTCCAGACAGCGGAACAGCAGCTTATTCTCAACACGGCGACCGCTTACTTCAACGTGCTGAAAGCGATCGATACGCTGTCCTATACTCAGGCGCAGAAAGACGCGGTGTATCGCACGCTGGATCAAACCACCCAGCGCTTCAACGTGGGCCTGGTGGCGATCACCGACGTGCAGAACGCCCGCTCGAACTACGACACCGTGCTGGCGGCGGAAGTCTCCGCCCGCAACGATCTGGACAACGCGCTGGAAACGCTGCGTCAGGTCACCGGCACCTTCTACCCCGAACTGGCCTCGCTGAACACCGATCGCTTCAGCACCCAGCGCCCGGAAGCGGTGAACAACCTGCTGAAAGAAGCGGAAGCGCGCAACCTGAGCCTGCTGTCCGCCCGCCTGAGCCAGGATCTGGCGCGCGAGCAAATCCGCGCAGCCCAAACTGGCTATATGCCGACGATTGACGTCAGCGCGTCAACCGGCATCAGCAATACCAAATACAACGGCTCCAATACCGGTGGCGCGAATGCCGCACGCTACAGCGACTCCGATGCGGGCCAAAATAAGGTCGGCATCAGCTTCAACCTGCCGCTGTACAGCGGCGGCGCGACCAATTCGCAGGTGAAACAAGCGCAGTACGGCTTCGTCGGCGCCAGCGAGCAGTTGGAAAGCTCACACCGCAGCGTGGTGCAGACCGTTCGTTCGTCGTTCAACAACGTTAACGCTTCGATCAGCAGCATCAACGCCTACAAACAGGCGGTGATCTCCGCGCAAAGCTCCCTGGACGCGATGGAAGCCGGTTATCAGGTCGGTACCCGCACCATCGTCGACGTGCTGGACGCCACCACCACGCTGTATAACGCCAAACGTCAGCTGTCCGACGCGCGTTATACCTATCTGATCAACCAGCTGAACATCAAGTCGGCGCTCGGCACGCTGAACCAGAACGATCTGCTGCTGTTGAACGGCGCGTTGGGCAAACCGGTATCGACCGCGCCTGACGCCGTCGCACCGCAAAACCGCGCGCAGGACGCCTATGCAGACGGCTATCAGGACAATGCGCCGATGCAACAGACCGCGGCGCCGGTACCGGCGGCCACTCGCGCATCCGCGCCGGCCGTTACCACCAGCCAACCGGCTCGCCACAGCGGCAACCCATTCCGCAACTGATGCGCGCACGCGGATAAACACGGGGTTCGGCCTGCGCCGCGCCCCGTTTTTTTTGCCTCGATTTCGCCACTTCTGCCCGCCGCCTCACAGCCGCCGCTGCGCCAGGTGATATCATCGTCACTCTCGTTTTCGCAGTTGGATGAGGTTCGATGGACAACGATTCACGTTGGCAGCAACTGATTAACGACGGCGAACTGCCGCCGCCGCTGCGCCCGGCACAGGCGGTTTACGCCTCCTGGCTGCGTTGCCGCAGCCTGATGCAGCCTGATGTCTGGCAAGCGCCGCACCGCGCGCAGGGCGCGACCTTCGAATCGATTTGCCGCCGCAAGAACGATCTGCTGACGCTCGGCCAGGCGGCGCTGGAAGACGCCTGCGAATACATGGAGCCGCGGCGTTGCCTGCTGATGATCCTCGACGAGAGCGGCTGCATGCTGTGGCACTGCGGCGACGCCCAAACCTGGGAGACTCTGCAGCAACTGGGATTCGCCCCCGGCGCTTACTGGGCCGAGGGGCAGATCGGCACCAATGCCCCGGCGCTGGCGGCGGCGGAAGGCCACCCGGTGCGGGTGAGCGGTGAAGAACACGTGCGCCGGGCGCTGCACGGCTGGTCGTTCTGCGCCACGCCGGTCTACGACAACAGCGGCCGCCAGCGCGGCTCGATCGCCCTGGGTTGCCTGCTGGCCGACAGCGCCGCCGGCGATCTGTCGCTGACGCTGGCCATCGCCCGCGAAATAGGCAATTCGCTGAACGCCGACGGCCTGCTGGCGGAATCCAACCGCCATCTGAACCAGCTTTACGGCCTGCTGGATGGCGTGGACGACGGCGTGATGGCCTGGGATCATCGCGGCTACCTGCAATACATCAACCAGCGCGCCGCCGGCCTGCTAAAACTGGACGAGCAGCAGAGCCAGGGCAAACCGCTGGCGCAGTTGCTGACGCTGCCCGCTCTGCTCAAGCGCGCCATCGCCGATCGGCAACCGCTGCAACACGTCGAAGTCACCTTCGAAAGCCAGCGGCAATTTATCGCCGCCTTGCTGACGCTCAAGCCGATTTTCGACGGCGATCGCTGCAGTTTCATCGCCCTGCTGCACCCGCTCGAACGGCTGCGTCAGTATGTCAGCAGCCAGCTGGGGCGCGTCAGCCACAGCTTCGAGCAGATGCCCTCCGCCTCGCT
Organism: Serratia sp. DFXYC6; assembly: GCF_057196085.1. NCBI lineage: Bacteria > Pseudomonadati > Pseudomonadota > Gammaproteobacteria > Enterobacterales > Yersiniaceae > Serratia > Serratia sp. DFXYC6. The sequence goes on from NZ_JBXUNV010000002.1 coordinate 330,946, forward strand.
GGAGATGCGGCGACTGATCCGTTACGGCCAGCAGGCGGCCAAAGGCCAGCATCCGATCCTGCTGCGCGGGGAGGAAGGCGTCGGCAAAGAGCTACTCAGCCAGGCCATCCACAACGCCGGCGAACGCGCCGCCGGGCCGTATATCGCCCTCAACTGCCAACTGCTGCCGCAGGCGCAGGGGCTGCGTGAGCTGCTGGGCAGCGACGCCAGCGAAGAAGAGGCGGGCCAGCTCAGCAAATTCGAATTGGCCAACGGCGGTACGCTGTACCTCGAACAGATCGAATACCTGCCGGCGGAGATGCAGTCGGCGTTGCTGCAGGTGCTGAAAACCGGCGTGGTGATCCGCCTCAATTCCAGCCGGGTGATCCCGGTCGATGTGCGGGTGATCGCCGGCAGCGCCGCCGATCTGCCGCTGCTGGTGCAGCAAAACCGCTTCCGCCGCCAGCTGTTTTACAGCCTGCAGGCGTTCGAGATCCAGATCCCGCCGCTGCGCCAGCGGCTGAGCGATATTCCGCTGCTGGTCAAACACCATTTGCGCACGCTGGAGCAGCATTTCCAGTGTCGCTTTCGGGTGGATGACGAAGTGATGGCCCAGCTGGCTCTCTACCTGTGGCCGGGCAACGATTTGGAGCTGAAAGGAGTGGTGGAGCGTGCGGCGATGATTTGCCACGGCCACCACATCCAGCTGGCGGATCTGCCGGCGCACCTGCTCGGCCAGCCGTCGCTGCTGGAAAGCGATCCGCAGCCCGGCGCACCGCTGTTGACGCTGACAGACATGGAACGCCAGGCGATCCTGCGCGCGGCGACCGTCAGCCGCGGCCAGCTGACGGAGATGGCGCAGCTGCTGGGCATAGGCCGCACCACGCTGTGGCGGAAGATCAAACAGCACGGGATCGACATCCGCCAGTTCAAGCTGCGCGCCTAGTGGCTGAGCTGCAACACCCCGCGCGCGGCGTCCAGCATCGCCTTCTGCCCGCTGCGGGTTTTGCTCAGGCAATCCTGCATGCCGACCACCATCGGAATGCCCATCGCCTTCGCCAAAATGGCGCTGTGCGACAGGGCATTGCCGCCACTCAGACAGATGCCGAGCACCAGCCGCCTGTCGAGCATCACCACCTCCGAAGGCATCAGTTCGTCCATCACCAATATTGACGGTTCTGTCAGCGCAATAACCGGCAGCGGCAGCCCCTGCAGATGGCACAGCGTGCGGCGCAGCATGTCGCGCACGTCCAGTTCGCGCGCCCGCATGTAGTCGTCATCCAGCTCGCGGTACTCTTCGGCGATCGCCTCCAGCACCTGTCGCCAGGCCTGCTCGGCGCTGCACAGCTGTTGCGCGATGCGGGTGTAAGCCGCCTGCTGCAGATCCGGATCGTCCAGCAGCATGCTGTGGGCGCCGAAGATCGCCGCCTGCGGCTTGCCGATCAGCGTGCCGGTGCGTTCCGCCAGCCGGTTCAGATCGCTCAGCGTATGCTGTAGCGCCTCCCGCAGGCGTTGCTGTTCGCCCAATACCTCGTCCGCGCCGATGCGACGCTCGGACGTGGGTGGCCAGAAGCTGTAAGCCTGGAACACCGGCCCGCTGGTGACGCTTTCCGCCACCGGAATACCGTGCAGCGAAGGCTGCTGCCGCTCGGAGACCGTCTCGCCAAAATGCTGCTCCGCCAACGCTTTGAACGCCGCCAGCGCCTCGTCCGCCTGCGCGCCGTCGGCGATCAAACGGATGGTGTCGCCGTGACGCACCTGCAGCAGCGCCAGCTGATTGAGGCTGCGCGGATCGACGCACTGCCCCTGCTTTTCCAGCACCAGCTCGGCCTTGAACGGCGCCAGCGTCTCGACCAGCCGCGCCGCCGGGCGCGCATGCAACCCGTGCGGGTTCTGCACCGTCCAGGTTGCGCTTTTGCCCTGCGCCAGCGGCAAGGCCACGGTTTTCGCCGTAGGTGAAGCCTCGCCCAGCTGTGCCTGTTTGCCCTGCAGCGCCCCCTGCGCCTCCGCTACCACCTGCTCCAGTGAGGCGCCGGAGTTGGCGGCAACCACCGCCGCCAGCGTGCCTTCAACCAGCGGCGCCGCACACAGCCGCACTTTGGCGGCCAGATCCGGGTCCAGCAGATCGAGCGCGGTTTCGGCACTGAGCAGCGCGCTGCCCAGATCCATCAGCACCAGAACGCCATCGCCGTCGGCGACCGCTTCGATCGCCTCCATCACTTTGACCGCGTCGGTGCCGATCGGGTGCTGCTCGTCATCCACGCCCGCCGCCAGCGCCAGTTTGCAGCCGTCGCCGCGCATCATCTGCCGCGCCAACTGCTCAACGCCGCGCGCCAGCAACGCGCTGTGCGAAACCACCACGATATTAATCATCTCGCCTCCTGCTAACTGCCGGCGACCTCGGCCAGCGTTTTCATCATCAACATCACCGAAGTGGCGCCGGGATCCTGGTGGCCGATGCTGCGCTCGCCCAGGTAACTGGCCCGCCCCTTGCGCGCCTGCATGGTGATGGTGCTCTCCACCGCCCGCTCGGCGCTGTCGGCGGCGCGCTGCAGCGCCTCCGCCACGCTCAGGTTCTGCTGCGCGGACTGGCCGAGGCTTTCCACCACCGGCCACCAGACGTCGCACATGGTCTTGTCGCCCGGCTCCGCTTTGCCGCGCATCACCACGCCTTCAACCCCTTCCTGCATCACCTGATGCAGCTCCGTCAGATCCAGGCTTTGCTTGGCGTTCGCCGCCTGCGCCGCGCGGATGAAGAAGGTGCCGAACAGCGGACCGCTGGCGCCCCCCACGCTCGACAGCAGCGTCATGCCGGTGTTTTTCAGGATAAAACCGATGTCTTTGTCCGCCACCGACGGCAGTTTTTCCACCACCTTATTGAAACCGCGATTCATGTTCAAACCGTGGTCGGCATCACCGATCTCGGTGTCCAACTGGGTCAGAAAATCGCGCTCCCGGCTGAACACCTCGCCGCAACGCATCAGCCAATCGACAACCTGTTGTTTGGTCAACGCCATGATTCCTCCTCAGCAACCCCAACGCAGCGCAGGCGTTTTCACCGGCGCATCCCACAAGGACAACAGCTCGTCGTCCACGTTCAACAACGTGATGGATACCCCCTGCATATCCAGCGAGGTGCAATAAGAACCCACCAGGTTGCGTTCAATGATGATGCCCGCCTCGGCACAGCGCTCCGCCAGCCGATGGTACACGCCATACAACTCAGACAATGGCGTGGCGCCCAGATTGTTGACCAGCGCGATCACCCGATCGCCGCGCGTCAACGGCTGCTTGGTCTGCATCTCGTCGCGCCACTCGCCCTGCTGACGATCCCAGACGCGGATCGCGCGCTGATAGTGGCCGTGGTCGATCAACGTATGGAACATGTCGTCCACCGCTGCGTTGAGCGTGGTGAACGGGCGGCGCGCAATGCCTGGCTCGCCGTGAATGCCGACGCCGAACTCCATTTCGTTCTCCGCCAGGGTGAACGACGGCTTGCCGGCGGCCGGCACGGTACAGGCGCCCAGCGCGATGCCGATCGAATGCCCGTGGTTGTTGATGCGATGCCCCAGCGTCACCACGCTGTCCAGATCGTCGCCGCGCGCCGCGGCGGCGCCCAACAGTTTCTCCATCAGCACGGTGTTGGCCACCCCGCGCCGCCCAGCGGTAAACAGGCTGTCTTTGACCGCCACGTCGTCATCCACCAGCACCGTCGCCACCGCGACGCCGCTGTCGTGCAGCAGCTCGGTGGCGGTTTCGAAGTTGAGCACGTCGCCGGTGTAGTTCTTGATCAGCAGCAGCACCCCGGCGCCGCCGTCGATCGCTTGACCGCACTCGTACATTTTATCCGGCGTCGGCGAGGTGAAAATCTCACCCGGACAGGCGCCGTCGAGCATCCCTTCACCGACGAAGCCGCAGTGCATCGGCTCATGGCCGCTGCCGCCGCCGGACAGGATCGCCACTTTGCCCGCCACCGGCGCGTCGGCGCGGGTCACGAACACCGGATCCGCGTGCACCAGCAACTCGGGGTGAGCTTCCGCCAGCCCCTGCAACTGCTCTTCCAACACCGACTCGACCTGATTAATCAGTTTTTTCACGATGGTTTCCTCTGTAAGCCAGGGGCGCGGCGCACCGCGCCCCAACGGTATCAATGACGCAGCAGCCAGGCGGCGCCCAGCCTATCCGCCGTCAGGATCGCCGCCTGCACCCCGGCAGGGGTGACCTTGAACGGCATGTTGTGAATGGTTTCACCCGCGGCGCAGCTGGCCTCGGCCACCGCCATCGTCTTCGTCGCCACGTCGCCGGTAATGCCCATCTGCGCCAGCGTGATCGGCAGGCCGATGCCATGACAAAACGCCAGCACGGTTTCAATCTGCGCCATCGGGCTGTTCTGCAGCACCAGCTGCGCCAGGGTGCCGAACGCCACTTTTTCGCCGTGATACAGGTGGTGACACTCCTCCAGCACGGTGAAACCGTTGTGAATGGCGTGCGCCGCCGCCAGCCCGCTGCTCTCGAAGCCGATGCCGCTCAGATACGTATTGGCCTCAATGATGCGTTCCACCGCTTCCGTCACCACGCCGGCTTCGACCGCCAGCTTGGCCTTCACCCCTTCGGCCAGCAGCGTGTCGTAGCACAGCCGCGCCAGACTGAGCGCCGCCAGCGTCGATTTGCCGCCGGCCATGCTGGTGGCCTGCGCGTCGAAGCAGGCCTGGGCTTCGAAATAGGTGGAGAGCGCGTCGCCCATGCCGGCTACCAGCAGGCGCACCGGCGCTTTGGCGATGATGGCGCTGTCCATCACTACCATGTCCGGGTTGCGCGGGTAGATCAGGTATTCAGCGAATTCGCCCTGTTCGGTGTAGATAACCGACAGCGCGCTGGTCGGCGCATCGGTGGAGGCGATGGTGGGAATGAGCACCACCGGCAGCCGTTGGTAGTGGGCGACGGCCTTGGCGGTGTCGAGCGTCTTGCCGCCGCCGACGCCGATCACCCCGCGGCAGCCGTGGGTCTGCAGCTCGCGGCCAAGGCGGTCTATCTCTTTACGGCAGCACTCGCCGTTGAAGCGGGCCGCATGATGTTTCACGCCGTGCTGCTGCAGGCTGCCCATCAGGGTGTCGCCCGCCAGCTGCATCACAAAGTCGTCAGCGATCACGAAATAATGGTCGGCGAGGGATTTGGCGTATTCGCCGACGGCGGACAGCGCATTGGCGCCCTGAATGTATTTGCCTGGTGACTGGATGATTCTCAACATAACCGGATCCTTGTAGGGAGTTGGCGATGGTAACGTTCAGATATCAGGTGATGACGCGCCGGCTTCGCCGCCGGCTTGTTGTTGTGCTTCGACTATGAGCGCCTGCCGCCCGCCTGGCGAGTCACGCGATTTTTGTTCCATTATGGAACATCATCATAGCGACAACGTTTCATGATGAAACGCTAACGCGCGTTTTTTCGCCGCGAAAGCGAACTGGCGCACACCCCAACGTATAACTGCGTAAAGAGTGGATTCTGCGGGCGTTTCAGCTTTAATTTTGACCATGTTTCCCCTATCCTTAGCGCCACTACTGGGAAAGGGCGAAAACAGCCCGCATGATGGGATTGATAACGATGAAACGGACAAAAAACATCAACCAAGAGACGTTCCGCAAATCCTGGCGCAGCTACCGTGTCGCGCCCGTGGCCTTGGCGATCAGCGCCGTCTTTATGCTGGCCGGCTGCGAGAAGAGCGATGAAACGGTCTCCCTGTATCAGAATGCCGATGACTGTTCGCGCGCCAATCCTTCGATGAGCGAGCAGTGCACCACCTCCTACAACAATGCCCTGAAAGAAGCGGCGAAAACCGCGCCGAAATACGCCACTCGCGAAGACTGCGTCGCCGAGTTCGGCGAAGCGCAGTGTACCCAGGCTCCGGCACAGGCCGGCATGGCGGCGGAGTCACAAAGCAGCGGCAGCTTCTGGATGCCGCTGATGGCGGGCTACATGATGGGCCGCCTGATGGGCGGTTCCGGCTTCGCGCAGCAGCCGCTGTTCACCTCCAAGAATGCCGCCAGCCCGGCGAACGGCAAGTTTGTCGACGCCAGCGGCAAGAGCTACGGCCCGGCCACCGCCGGCGGCCGCACCATGACGGTGCCGAAAACTGCCATGGCGCCGAAGCCTGCGGTCACCAATACCGTTACCCGCGGCGGTTTCGGCGAGACCGTGGCCAAGCAGACCAGCATGCAGCGCAGCAGCGCCACCTCCAACTCCGGCTCTCGCAGCATGGGCGGTTGATGCATGAAACGTATTGCTATTACTGAGCGCCCGGACTGGCGTGAAAAAGCGACCGAGTTCGGTTTTCGTTTCCACACCATGTACGGCGAGCCGTACTGGTGTGAAGACGCCTATTACCAGTTCACGCTGGCGCAGATTGAAGAGATCGAAAGCGCCACCGCCGAGCTGCATCAGATGTGCCTGCAGGTGGTGGAGAAAGTGGTCGGCAGCGACGAGCTGATGGCCAAGTTCTGCATCCCGAAACACACCTGGGAGTTCGTGCGCAGCTCCTGGCGCACCAACCAGCCGTCGCTGTATTCGCGTCTCGATCTGGCCTACGACGGCGTCAACCCGCCGAAGCTGCTGGAGAACAACGCCGATACGCCGACCTCGCTGTATGAAGCGGCCTTCTTCCAGTGGCTGTGGCTGGAAGATCAGATCAATGCCGGCAAGCTGGATCCGCAATCGGATCAGTACAACAGCCTGCAGGAGAAGCTGATCGAGCGTTTCGCCGAGCTGAAAGCGCATCACGGCTTCGGCCTGTTGCATCTAGCCTGCTGCCAGGACAGCGAAGAAGATCGCGGCACGGTGCAATATCTGCAGGACTGCGCGCAGGAAGCCGGTCTGCCGACCGAGTTCCTGTTCATGGAAGAGATTGGCCTTGGCGAGAAAGGTCAATTCACCGATCTGCAGGATCAGGTGATCGGTAACCTGTTCAAGCTCTATCCGTGGGAATTCATGCTGCGCGAGATGTTCTCCACCAAGCTGGAAGACGCCGGCGTGCGCTGGCTGGAGCCGGCCTGGAAAAGCATCATCTCCAACAAGGCGCTGCTGCCGCTGCTGTGGGAAATGTTCCCGAACCACCCTAACCTGCTGCCGGCTTATTTCGCGCAAGACGATCATCCGCCGATGGATCATTACGTCACCAAACCGCTGTTCTCGCGCGAAGGCGCCAATATCCAGATCGTCGAAAACGGTCAGGAAGTGGCGCGCGTCGATGGGCCGTACGGCGAAGAAGGCATGATCGTGCAGCAGTTCCATCCGCTGCCGAAGTTCGAAGACAGCTACACGCTGATCGGCAGCTGGCTGGTGAACGATCAACCTTGCGGCATCGGCCTGCGCGAAGATCGCGAACTGATCACGCAGGATCTGTCGCGCTTCTATCCGCACACCATCCTCGGCTGATCGCTCCACTGAAGGTAAAAACGCCAGTCTCTGACTGGCGTTTTTTCTTTAGCCCACCTGCACCGACAGCATGCTAAGCGCCCCCATTTCGATACCGTCGATCGGCACGCTGATGGCCTCTTTTCCATCCCAGCTGCCGAGCACATACAGCAACGGCAGATAGTGTTCCGGCGTCGGATTCGACAGCGCCGCCCCCTCATGGCGCATGAAATCCACCAGCGGATGGTTATCGCCCCGATAACGCAGGTTATCCCGGACAAAGTTATTGAATGATTCCGCCCACGGGTAGGCGCTGGTATCGCCCTGCCATTTCACCATGCGCAGGTTGTGCACCACGTTGCCGCTGGCGACGATCATCACGCCCTCGTCCCGCAGCGCGGCGAGTTTGCGGCCCAGCTCATAGTGATAGGCCGCCGGCTGCGTGCCGTCGAGGCTAAGCTGCACCACCGGAATGTCAGCATCGGGATACATCTTGATCAGGACACCCCAGGTGCCGTGATCCAATCCCCACTCGCCGAGATCCGCCGTTACCGGCACCGGCGCCAGAATTTGCTGCAGCTGCGCGGCCAGCGCGGGAGAGCCCGGCGCCGGATAGCGGGTATCAAACAGCGCCTGCGGGAACCCGCCAAAGTCGTGAATGGTTTTGGGTTTTTCCATCGCGGTGACCGCAGTGCCGCGGGTATACCAATGCGCGGAAACCGCCACGATCGCCTTCGGGCGTGGCAATGACTCACCCAACGCACGCCATGCCCGGGTGTAACGGTTGTCTTCCAGCACGTTCATCGGGCTACCGTGGCCCAGGAACAGTGCCGGCATACGAGAGGTGTTCATAGAGGGATCCTTAGTTCAAATTGTGCTATGGCGTTACATTACGCGCTTTGCCGCAGCAACACAGCCGGATAACCGTGATGATGATCTTCAATAAATTTGAATTAAAAAGCGCAAAAATGCACCGGCCAACAGAAAGTTAAAAAATACATATTTTTCAATTAATTAATAAATTCTGTGAATACTATGGCATTACTGCCACACAGATCTAATTTGTGAACAATTTATGTATTTTTTGTTAACGCAGTCGATACACTCCTCTTTCAGTCGACAGGGTGTTGGCAGCCCGTCGGCGCTACGGGAATCACGTCTCACCAAGGAGGAATTCATGTTCAGACTCACACTGGCAACCCAGCTGGCGCTTTCCATGACCTTGCTGGCCACCGGGGCGGCAGTCGCCGGCGCGGCGGACAACGCGCAGCTGACGCAGCGCGAAGACCCTTATTTCCTTCAGGCTCAAACTCAGTTGCAACAGCGGCTGAAGCAAACGCCAAACACCAACCGCGCCAAAAACGTCATTCTGGTGGTCGGCGACGGCATGGGGTTTTCCACCGTGACCGCCGCTCGCATTTTTGAAGGGCAGCAGCGCGGCGTGGATGGCGAATCCAACGTGCTGGCCTGGGAAGCGTTCCCCTATCTGGCGGCGGCCAAAACCTATTCCGCCGACGCCCAAATCACCGACTCTGCGCCCAGCGCGGTAGCGATGACCACCGGCGTCAAAACCATCAACGATCTGATGGGCCTCAACCATACGGCTACCCTCAACAACTGCGAGGATCAGCAAACCAAGGCCGTCACCACGCTGTGGGAGATGGCCGCAACGCTCGGCACGTCCACCGGCGCCGTGACGACCGCGACCATTACCCACGCCACGCCGGGCGCCACCTATGCCCATATCGCCAATCGCGACTGGGAGTCTGACGCCAAAATGCCGGCGGATGCCCTGGCCGCAGGCTGCCGCGACATCGCGCGCCAGCTGGTGGAAATGAAGTACGGCAACGGCCTGAACGTAGCGATGGGCGGCGGGCGCGCCAACTTTCTGCCCGACAGCGTGAGCGATCCGGAATATCCCGGCAAGAAAGGCGCCAGAAAGGACGGCCGCGACCTGACGCAGGTCTGGATGCAACGCTACGGCGAGCGTGGGCAATACGTCTGGAATCAGGCGCAGTTCGACAAAATCGATCCGACCAAAGTCGACCACCTGTTGGCCCTGTTCGAACCGTCGCACATGAACTTCGAGCACGATCGGCGGCAAGACGCGGCGGGAGAGCCTTCGCTGGCGGAAATGACCGGCAAGGCCATCGATATTCTGTCCAGGAATCCCGAAGGCTACCTGCTGTTGGTGGAGGGCGGGCGCGTCGATCACGGCAGCCATAACGGCAATGCCTACCGCACGCTGAGCGACGCGGTCGCGCTGAACGAAGCGGTGAAAACCATTGTCGACAAGGTCAATCTGGACGACACGCTGGTGATCGTGACCGGCGATCACAGCCACACGCTGACCATCGCCGGCTATGCCAAGCGCGGCAATCCTATCCTCGGCATTTCCGTCGGCGTCGACGGCAAACCGCGGCTGGGCAGCGACGGCAAGCCATACACCACCGTCGGCTTCGCCAACGGCCCCGGCGGCGCGATCCCGCTGACCGAGCGCCCGGCATTAACCATGGAACAGGCCACCGCGCCCGACTTTATTCAGCCGGCGCTGGTGCCGCTGAACAGCGAGACGCACGGCGGGGAAGATCTCGGCATCTACGCCATCGGCCCCTGGGCCCATCTGTTCCAGGGCACGGTGGAGGAGAACTACACCTTCCATGTGATGAATTACGCCAGCCGCATCGGCGAACGCCTGTCAAAACGCTAGCCACAAAAAAAGCCGCTTTACGCGGCTTTTTTATCGTTGAAAGCGGCCGGCGATCAGCTGGCTTTTTTCTCGTGCGCCTGGCGGTAGGCCACCAGATCTTCGATGGTCAGCACCACCATGTCGTGCTGTTTGGCGAAGGTAATCACTTCCGGCGCATGCGCCATGCTGCCATCGTCGTTGGTCAGTTCACACAGCACGCCGGCGGGTTTGAAACCGGCCATGGAAACCAGATCGATGGTCGCTTCGGTGTGGCCGCGGCGGCTCAGCACGCCGCCCGGCTGCGCGCGCAGCGGGAACACGTGGCCCGGACGGTTCAGGTCGCTCGGCTTGGCGCTGTCTGCCACCGCCGCACGGATGGTGGTCAGGCGATCGGAAGCGGAAACCCCGGTGGTCACGCCCTGCGCCGCTTCGATGGTCACGGTGAAGGCGGTCTGGAACTGGCTGGAGTTGTTGGTCACCATCATCGGCAGCTCAAGCTGCTGACGGCGTTCTTCGGTGATGCACAGGCACACGATGCCGCTGCCGTGGCGAATAGTCAGCGCCATCTGCTCAACGGTCATGGTTTCCGCGGCGAAGATCATGTCACCTTCGTTTTCACGGTTTTCATCATCGAGCACCATTACGCCGCGCCCGTTGCGCAGTGCGTCGATCGCGCGTTCAACGCGTTCTGTTGGCGTGCCGAAGTCTGAAAGTAGCGTCTGATTCATGGTAAAAAACCTCATTAAAAATTATGGATTACCAGAACCAGGGCGATCTTGAGGAGTAGCTAGCAATAGCTAAAAAAATAACGCAAGCGGGCGCATGCCCGGCAGATACCGTTACTCTCTCCCATCCGGACTATAACCGTCGGCCCCGGAATTACACCGGATCTGCTGACCTCTAACCGGCCTTTACAGGCTGGCTGAGCGCTCGCGGGCTTTCACCGTAGAAGGTGATTTACCGCCGGTGGGGACTTTCACCCCGCCCTGAGAATAAGCAAGATGACTATAACGCTAATGGGTAGACAGGGCAATTGGCAAAAGCACAATTCGGCCACGTACGGCGAATGCGCTTAATGGTTTATCCGGCGGGCAACTCGCATTACACTAAGCGGCAGCTATTAAACTCTGAAAGGGATACGCCATGATTGACCCGAAAAAAATCGAACAAATCGCACGCCAGGTTCATGAGTCCATGCCTAAAGGCGTTCGTGAATTCGGGGAAGACGTTGAGAAAAAAATCCGTCAGGTGCTGCAGTCGCAGCTGACCCGTCTGGATTTGGTTAACCGCGAAGAGTTCGACGTGCAGACTCAGGTGCTGTTGCGCACCCGCGAGAAGCTGGCGCTGTTGGAGCAGCGCATGGCCGAGCTGGAAAGCAAGCTGAGCGCGGCGCCGGCCGCCAAGCAGGAAGACGAATAATTCCCGCCAAGGGCGCGCACCGCGCGCCCTTGTTCTTTAGATTGCCCGGCGTTAGCCGCGCCCGTCTTTGATCGCTTTGATGATGTTGGTGGTCGACAGGCCGTCTTCAAAGTTCAGCACTTTGACATCGCCGCCGTTGGCCCACACTTCCGCACTGCCGGCAATCTCTTCCGGCTTGTAATCGCCGCCTTTCACCAGCAGATCCGGCAAGATGTCGGCGATCAAGCGCTGCGGCGTGTCCTCCTCGAACGGCACCACCCAATCCACCGCTTCCAGCGCGCCCAGCACAATCATGCGGTTCTCCAGCGCGTTGACCGGGCGTTTCTCCCCTTTCAGACGCTTGGTCGAGGCGTCGCTGTTCACCGCCACGATCAGGCGATCGCCCAGTTTGCGAGCATTGGCCAGATAGGAGACGTGGCCGGCATGCAGAATGTCGAAGATGCCGTTGGTCATCACCACTTTCTCACCGCGCTGACGCGCCTGCGCCACGGCGTTTTTCAACTGTGCTTCGGTCATCACGCCAAAGCCGGTTTCGGCGCGGCCGCGCACCGCGTTTTCCAGCTCGATCGGCGACACGGTAGACGTACCGAGCTTGCCCACCACCACGCCGGCGGCGGCATTGGCCAGGAAACAGGACTCTTCCAGCGAATTGCCGGCGGCCAGCGAGGCGGCCAATACGCCGATCACGGTGTCGCCGGCGCCGGTCACATCGAACACTTCCTGCGCCTGGGTCGGCAAGTGCAGCGGCTCAACGCCAGGCTGCAGCAGCGTCATGCCGTGTTCGGAGCGGGTAACCAGCAGCGCCGACAGCTCGAAATCCGTCACCAGCTTCATGCCGCGCTCCACCAGTTCCGCTTCATCCTTACAGTGGCCCACCACCGCTTCGAACTCGGACAGGTTCGGCGTCAGCAGCGTCGCGCCGCGATAGCGCTCGAAATCGGATCCTTTCGGATCGATCAGCACCGGCACCTTGGCGGCGCGCGCCAGTTGGATCATGCCCTGCACCTGGCTGAGCGCGCCCTTGGCGTAATCGGACAGCACCAGCGCGCCGATCTGCGGCAGCGCCTGCTGAATGCGCTCCAGCATCGGCTGTGGATCAACGTTGGAGAAGCCTTCTTCGAAGTCGAGACGGATCAGTTGCTGGTTGCGCGACAGTACGCGCAGCTTGGTAATGGTCGGATGGGTCGGCACCGAGACGAAGTCGCAGCGCACGTTGACTTCATTCAGCTTGGCGCTCAGCGCCCGCGCCGCATCGTCGATGCCGGTCAGGCCCACCAGACGGGAAGTGGCGCCCAGCGAAGCGATGTTCATCGCCACGTTAGCCGCGCCGCCGGGACGCTCTTCGATGGTATCGACCTTGACCACCGGCACCGGGGCTTCCGGTGAAATGCGGCTGGTCGGCCCATACCAATAGCGATCCAACATGACGTCACCGACCACCAGCACACCGGCGCGGCGAAAATCAGGCAGCGTAACTTTCATCCGATAACTCCAAAAAAGAACAAAATTTTAGTGGCGCAGATATTACCACAGACCGCCGGAATACCCGCAAAAAGGTATTAATCCAGCCATTTGGCCCAGCTGGCGCGCACCTGCTCGCGCTCGGCGGCAAACAGCTCGCTGCCGACCTTGCCGGAATGTTCCTGCAGCGCCAGGTGGTGGATCTCGTCGCGCATGGTGACATAGGCCTGGGTCAGCGCACGCGCCTCCTCTTCCGGCATGATGTCGTAATTGGCCATCAGCTCGAAGATACGCACGTTGTCCGACCAACGCGTCAGGCGCGGTTCACCCGGCGCATAGCGTAAGACCAGATATTGGGCGATAAATTCGATGTCGGTAATGCCGCCCTCATCGGTTTTGATATCAAACAGATCGCGCTGCTTGTTGCCGAGATGGTTGCGCATCTTTTCGCGCATCTCGCGCACTTCACGCTTCAGCACCTGCGCATCGCGCGTTTTGCACAGGATCTCGCGCCGGATCGCGTCGAACTGCTGATGCAGCGCCGGATCGCCGTGCACGATGCGTGCGCGCACCAGGGCCTGATGCTCCCAGGTCCAGGCTTCGTTTTGCTGGTAGTCGGCGAATGCCTCGACGGTGCTGACCAACATCCCCGCGGCGCCGGAAGGCCGCAGGCGCGCGTCCACCTCATACAGAATGCCGGAGGAGGTGCGGGTGCTGAACAGATGCATGACCCGCTGCGCCAGCCGCAGGTAGAACTGGCGGCCGTCGATGCAGCGATCGCCGTCGGTCATCACCTCCGGCGGGCAATCCAACAGGAACACCAGATCGAGATCGGAACTGTAACCCAGCTCCCAGCCACCCAGCTTGCCGTAGCCGATCACCGCAAAACCGCGCCCTTCGCGCTCCTGCAGATGGGTCGGTTGGCCGTAGCGCGCCACCATGTCGCTCCAGGCCTGTTGCACCACCGCGTCGATGATCGCCTCCGCCAGATAAGTCAGGTGATCGCTCACTTTCATCACCGGCAGCGCGCCGGCGATATCCGCCGCGGCGATGCGCAGCTGCTGCGCCTGTTTGAACTGGCGCAGCGCCTCCAGCTTTTGCTCTTCATCGTCTTCCGGCACCCGCAGCAGGTACTGACGCAGCTCGCTGCGGTAGGCGTCCAGCGCCACCGGCTGATACAGCGTGGCCGGATCCAGCAGCTCGTCCAGCAACAGCGGGTAACGCGACAGCTGGTTGGCGACCATCGGCGACGCGGCGCACAGGCGGATCAGATGGCTGAGCGCCGCGTGATACTCCACCAGCAACTCGAGGTAGGTGGTGCGGGTGACGATGCTGAGCAGCAGCTGCGCCAGCCGCACCAGCGCGGTCGGGGCGTCCTGGCGCGGGCATACCTCCGCCAGCAGGCGCGGCATCAGCTGATCGAGCACGTCGCGGCCGCGCGGGCCGATAGTGCGCTTGTCGACGTCGTGGCGGAAATCGGCGATGGTGCGCAGCATCTGTCGGCGCCCCTCTTCATCGAGGTGCGGCGTCAGCGGCGCCAGCTCGTTCTCCTCCAGCGCGTCCTGCCACAGGCTGTGGTAGTGCTGATAGTCGGGATCTTCGCCGACATCCGGGCTATCGTCGCCGATCAGGTCGTCGAACACCGCGCGCACCGCCTGCATGTGCGCGTCCAGCGCCGCCATCAGCGCCGGCCAATCCGCCAACCCCATGCCGTAGGCCAACCGAGCCTGATCGAGCGCCTCCTGCGGCAGCGTCTGTGTTTGCTGATCGCCAATCGCCTGCAGCAGGTTCTCCAGCCGCCGCAGGAACAGGTAGGCGGCGCTCAGCGCCCGCACCTGCTCGCTTTCCAGCAGCCCCAGCTCGCCCACCGCCTGCAGCGTCGGCAGCAGTGAACGCCCCTGCAACGCCGGTTCACGGCCGCCGCGGATCAGTTGGAATACCTGGGTGATGAATTCGATTTCGCGAATGCCGCCGGCGCCCAGCTTGATGTTGTCCTTCAGGCCGCGCCGCCGCACTTCACGGGCGATCATGCCCTTCATGTTGCGCAGAGACTGAATGACGCTGAAATCGATGTACCGGCGGAACACGAACGGCCGCAGCGTTTTGCGCAGCTCCTGGCTGTAGGCGTCTTCCGCCCCGCCCATCAGGCGCGCCTTCACCATCGCATAGCGCTCCCAATCGCGCCCCTGTTCCTGGTAGTAATCCTCCAGCGCCGCAAAGCTCATCACCAACGGGCCGCTGTCGCCGAACGGCCGCAGCCGCATGTCCACGCGATAGACGAAGCCATCGATAGTCTGTTGATCCAACGCCTTGATCAGCCGTTGGCCGAGGCGGGTGAAGAACTGAGCATTGTCCAGCTCGCGTCGCCCGCCCTGGGTTTGACCATTTTCCGGGTAAGCGAAGATCAGATCGATGTCCGATGAGAAGTTCAGTTCGCCGCCGCCCAGCTTACCCATGCCGAGGATCAACAGCGGCTGCGGCTCGCCGGCGGCGTTGCACGGCGTGCCCCATTCGCGGCAGCAGGTTTGGTACAGCCAGTCGCGCGCGCTGACGATCAGCGTCTCCGCCAGCCCGCTCAGCTGCAGCAACGTTTCTTCGGTCGAACACAGCCCCTGCGCCTGCGCCCAGGCGATGCGCACCAGCGTTTCGCGGCGAAACAGACGCAGCGTACGCATCAGCTGCGCTTCGTCGCGCACCTCTTCCAGCTCGTCCTGGAGCCAGGCGGCATAGTGTTGCCACTCGCCGGGTGCCGGCGGCTGTTCGCGCAGCGTCGCCAGCCAGGCCGGCTGGGCGAGCAGCGCGTCGCTGACGAAATCGCTCGACGCCAGCACCCACTGCTCCTGCTCGCTAAAGGCGCAGTCCGCGCCGTGAACTTCCTGAAAACGCTGCACAACCTGCTGTGCCTGAGCCTGTAACGCGGCTGAAAGTGGCGACATAGTGTATGACCCGTTCTGCGGCCCGCGGCTGGCGGGCCGGCTGGATTAACGAAGCGCGCCGTTTAACCAGAATGGCGCATGCGATAAGGCCTGTTTGCGGCTGGCTTCATACCAGCCCTGGCGGCGCTCGCTCAGCGCCGCCTGCAGCTCACGCCAGGCGTCGATATAAGGCCCGGTCTGCTCGTCGGGGTAAGCGCCCGACAGCAGGACCAGCGCCGAAATCTGACGCGTCAGGCGCGGCAATTGTTCCTGATATTCATCTTCGTTCAGCGTACGGCTGAAGGCCTCTTTCAGCTCCGCGCCGCTGCGCCCCAGCATGATGTCGCTGAAGCGTTTGAAAGAACCGTCCAGCTTGGCCTGCGCTTTGGCGTCGATAAACGGCCGCCAGGCGCCGCGCACCAGCCATGATGTGAGCGCCAACTTACATTGCAGGTAGACCGCGCTGTAACACAGGATCTCCGGTTGCGCGGTTTTGTCCGCCAACAGCGGTTCGAGCTCGGTCAGGCGGGCGCGCAGATCGGCACTGGCCTTGCGCGGCACCAGGCCGCCGAAGATCACCAGCGCCTGGCGGATCGTGCCAACCGCCTCAATCACCGAAGCGCGCGCCTGCGCGTCGCCGCGCAGCCACAGCTCTTCATGGTACTGCCAGTGGTTGAGCGCCAGCTCGAAGGCGGCGATCATCCCCTGCTCCACGGTCGCCTTCGCCGCCGGCTTCAGCACCCGCAGCGGGCGCACCTCACGCGGCGGATTGCCCTGCGCCAGGTGGTAACCGCGCGCCGCCTTGCTCAGGCTGCCCTGACGCAGCCCGTCGTGCGCCGCCAGCTCACCGGCCAACGCCAGCAGATCGGCGGTATTGCCTTTCAGCAGCTCCAGTTCTATCTCGCTCAGGGCTTCGCTGAGGCCACCAGCACGCACTTCTCCCTGATCCAGGCCAATCTCTATCTCGCTTTGGCCGTAAGTAACCACCCACTTCTCACGCACGAAATCCGTACGGAACAGCGGTTGCAACGCCTGCTGCAGCGCCGCGATATCGCAATCCTGCGGCCAGATGTCGGCAGGAAACTGCGCCAACGCCAGCTGCGGCTCGGCGATAGCGACATTGTATTCCGGGCGCTGGTGCAGGCCGCCCACCACTTTACCGGCGGTTTTGATGGTCATCTCATAGCGATCGTCGAAACCGCGAATGCGCAGCCCCATGTCGTGACTGCGCAGGAAGTTGTCGGCCGTTTCGAAGTAAATGTTGGTCAGCTTTTGCGGCGCGGAATGCTGATGCGGCCAGGCGGCGAGCCAGTGTGGCAGAGCGGCCACCGCTTGCGGCGCGGCGATGAATTTCAGTTCAATTTCAACGGTCATAATTCTTTAACACCAATAAGTTACGCATTCGCGTCGGTTTCAGCGCGGCGCGCTCGGCCCGCCGTATGCTGCCCACTGACGCACAGTTGCCGTTATCTTACCGCGATTCCCGGCGCCTTAACCCTGCTAACTGTAGAAAAAACCTGTTACGTTATAAAACGCTGCGCAACTCACAGAATCAGCCACAGTAAGATAGTTCTCATTCCGGTTTTGGCGTTGCGTCGTCAGACTGAACCCTCTACTATCGTTCCATAAATTCACCCAGAAACGATGAACTAATGCAGAAATTACGCCTGATTTTCCTTGCCGCGCTGAGCTTCAGCATCACTTGGGCCGCACATGCCGAAGATAAACGCTATATCTCCGATGAGTTAAGCACTTACGTCCATAGCGGCCCAGGTAATCAGTACCGTATTGTCGGCACTCTGAACGCCGGTGAAGAAGTGACCCTGCTGAGCGTCAACGACAGCACCAACTACGGCCAGATCCGCGATCCGAAAGGCCGCACCACCTGGATCCCGCTCGACCAACTCAGCCAGACGCCAAGCCTGCGCACCCGCGTGCCGGAGCTGGAACAGCAGGTGAAAACCCTGACCGACAAGCTCGCCAACATCGACAACACCTGGAACCAGCGCACGGCGGAAATGCAGGAAAAAGTCGCAGGCAGCGACAGCACCATCAGCAGCCTGCAGAAGGAAAACCAGGATCTGAAAAACCAGCTGGTGGTCGCGCAGAAGAAGGTCAACGCCGTTAACCTGCAGCTCGACGACAAGCAGCGCACCATTATCCTGCAATGGTTCATGTACGGCGGCGGCGTCGCCGGCGTCGGTTTGCTGCTGGGTCTGCTGTTGCCGCACCTGATCCCGCGTCGCAAGAACAACAATCGCTGGATGAACTGATCTCAGTATCGTTCAGTTTGAGTTTGGGCGCCTGCGGGCGCCTTTTTCATTGGCGCCGACATCCCGCGGCCAATTCATGTAATCTGATAGACAGAGCCTTACACGATATTCAGGAGTCAACAGTGCAGATTTATCTGGTCGGCGGCGCCGTTCGCGACAGCCTGCTCAACATTCCGGTGGTCGATCATGATTGGGTGGTGGTGGGCGCCACGCCGGCGGAGCTACTGGCATTAGGCTACCAGCAGGTCGGCAAAGATTTTCCGGTGTTCCTCAATCCCGATACCCACGAGGAGTACGCGCTGGCGCGCACCGAGCGCAAATCCGGCCAGGGGTACACCGGTTTTACCTGCTATGCCGCGCCGGACGTCACGCTGGAAGAAGATCTGCTGCGGCGCGATCTGACCCTCAACGCCATCGCTCGTTCCGCCGAAGGGGAACTGATTGACCCCTACGGCGGCGTGGCCGATCTGCAGGCGCGCGTGCTGCGCCACGTTTCCGACGCGTTCGGCGAGGATCCGCTGCGCGTGCTGCGCGTGGCGCGATTCAATGCTCGCTTCGCCCATCTGGGTTTTCGCATCGCCGACGAAACGCTGGCCTTGATGCGCCGGATGGCGCACAGCGGTGAACTGGCCGCGCTGACCGCCGAACGCGTCTGGAAGGAAACCGAAAAGGCGCTGCAAAGCCAGAGCCCGCAGGTCTATTTTCAGGTGCTGCGCGACTGCGATGCGCTGGCGGTGCTGTTCCCGGAAATCGACGCGCTGTTCGGCGTGCCGGCCCCCGCCAAATGGCATCCGGAGATCGACACCGGCGTACATACGCTGATGGCGCTGGCGATGGCCGCCCGCCTCACTCCCGAGGTGGACGTGCGCTTCGCCACCCTGTGTCATGACCTCGGCAAAGGATTGACGCCAAAAGAGTTCTGGCCGCATCACCACGGCCACGGCCCGGCGGGCGTACGGCTGGTCGAAGCGCTATGCCAACGGCTGCGGGTGCCCAATCCGGTGCGCGATCTGAGCAAGCTGGTGGCCGAGTACCATGATTTGATCCACACCGTGAACAAGCTGCGGCCGGAGACCCTGCTGAAGCTGTTCGACGCCATCGACGTCTGGCGCAAGCCCCAAAGGCTGGAGCAGATGATCCTGACCAGCGAAGCGGACGCGCGCGGCCGCACCGGCTTTGAGGAGAATCCTTATCCTCAGGGCGACTATCTGCGCCAGGCGTATCAGGTGGCGAACGCGGTATCTATTAAAGAGGTGGTAGCCAGCGGGCTGCAGGGCACCGCGATCCGCGATGAGCTCAAACGCCGTCGCCAGCAGGCGCTGGCCGACTGGAAGCTCAACCAAACCATCCTCAACGATCAGGCATAAAAAAACCCCGCAGAGCGGGGTTTTTTCTTGCCATCGGGCTTACAGGAATACCATGTAAACCACGGCCGCCACGATAAAGCGGTAGATGGCAAACGGCACGAACGAGATGCGTTTGATCAGCGACAGGAAGGTCTTGATCGCAATCAGCGCCACCACGAAGGCAGTAACGAAACCGACGGCGAACATCGGCAGATCGCCCCAGGTCAGGAAGTGCAGGCTCTTGTACAGATCCAGACCGCTGGCGCCAATCATCATCGGCACCGCCAGGATGAAGGAGAACTCGGACGCCGCATAGCGGTTTACGCCCACCAGCATACCGCCGGCGATAGTGGACCCCGAACGGGAGAAACCCGGCCACAGCGCCAGGCACTGGAAGCAGCCGATCATGAACGCCTGGCGGTAGGTGATGTCATCCAGCCCTTCCGCTCTCGGTGTCTTCGGCTTCAGCCATTCCGCCGCCAGCAACAGCAGGCCGCCGACCACCAACGCGTACATCACGTTTTTCGGCGCGAACAGCGATTTAATCACATCGTGGAATACCAGACCCAGCACCACCGCCGGGATCATCGCCAGCAGGATATGCCCCAGCTTCAGTTGGCCGCTGGTTTTGCCCTCGTGCTCCACTGGCTTGCCGCCGAAATGGATGCCGATCAGGCCGAACAACCGGCGCCAGAACATCACCACCACGGCCAGGATAGACCCCAGTTGGATGATGACTTCAAAGGTTTTGGCTTTGTCGCCGGTAAAACCCAGCCACTCGCCAACGATAATCATATGCCCGGTGGAAGAAACCGGCAAAAATTCGGTTAACCCTTCGACAACCCCAAGAACAAACGCAATAAACAGTGAATGCATGTCAGCCATGTGCTTCGCTCACCCCATAAAATAACGGCCATCACATAAAAAAGCGGCAGTGCTTAAAAGACAATGCCGCTAAAACAATTCTCAGGATTAAGACCAGATTAACGGTCTTTCGTTGCAAGCAGATGACATAAAATCATGCGGGACGAGTGCCGCGCTCAATGATCACGCCGACCCGATTGGCATGTGCTACAGCGCCCGGTTTGCTGACCTTAATACGGACCCACGGGGAATTGAAGCGCTGAAGCAAAATTTCGGATATTTCCTCCGCCACGCGCTCCACCAGCGCGAACCGGTTCGATTCAACATGCT
The DNA here is from genome assembly GCF_057196085.1 of Serratia sp. DFXYC6. Taxonomy (NCBI): domain Bacteria; kingdom Pseudomonadati; phylum Pseudomonadota; class Gammaproteobacteria; order Enterobacterales; family Yersiniaceae; genus Serratia; species Serratia sp. DFXYC6. Next base: position 351,629 of record NZ_JBXUNV010000002.1, read on the forward strand.
GGATCACGGCGTCGCTGACATCGGCATAGCTCAGACAGTCATTTACATCGTCGCTGGCGGCGGCCGGCCGGTTATCCCAGCCCATTTCGATATCGAACACCAGCTTCTGACGAATGCCCTGTTCCCACTCATAAACGCCAATGGTGGTAATTACGGTAAGCTCTTCAATAAATACGATATCCATCACGTCATTCTCTGTTTTTGGCCTTGCCGGATACCACTTCCAGCGGAATGTGCGTATTATCCATAGATGTTGCGAGTAAAACGACCATTATTAAACGGAACCGCGTTATGAGTGCTACCGCGCTTGGCATGATTATCTTCGCGTATCTGTGCGGCTCGATTTCCAGCGCGATCCTGGTTTGCCGGATCGCCAGGCTGCCGGATCCGCGTGAACATGGCTCAGGAAACCCCGGGGCGACCAACGTCCTGCGCATCGGCGGCCGGCTGGCGGCGGCGGCGGTGCTGGTGTTCGATATTCTGAAAGGGATGCTGCCGGTCTGGCTGGCCTACAAACTCGATGTGCCGCCGCTGTATCTGGGCCTGACGGCGATCGCCGCCTGTCTGGGGCACATCTATCCGGTGTTCTTCCACTTCCGCGGCGGTAAAGGCGTGGCGACGGCGTTTGGCGCCATCGCGCCTATCGGCTGGGATCTGACCGGCCTGATGACCGGCACCTGGCTGTTGACGGTGCTGCTCAGCGGCTACTCTTCGCTCGGCGCCATCGTCAGCGCGTTGATCGCCCCGTTCTACGTCTGGTGGTTCAAACCGCAGTTCACCTTCCCGGTAGCGATGCTCTCCTGCCTGATCCTGATGCGGCATCACGACAATATTCAGCGCCTGTGGCGCGGCCAGGAAGGCAAGATCTGGGGCAAGTTCCGCAAGAAGAAAAACGACGCGGATAACGGCGACCAGCCGAGAGAGGAATAACAGAAGGGCCGGATAATCCGGCCCTTTGCTTTATACCGCAGGCAGTTCCGCCAGCGGCCAGCGCGGCCGCACCGAAACGCTCAGCGCCGGGTTGGCGCCGCTCTTCAGGCGCACCATGCCGGCATAGGCGATCATCGCGCCGTTGTCGGTGCAAAATTCAGGGCGGGCATAGAACACCTCCCCGCCGCGTTTCTGCATCATCTCCGCCAGTTTGGCGCGCAGCGTGCGGTTGGCGCTCACGCCGCCGGCCATCACCAGGCGTTTGAAGCCGGTCTGCTCCAGCGCGCGTTTGCATTTGATCGCCAGCGTATCCACCACCGCATCCTCGAAGGCGCGGGCGATGTCGGCACGCGTCTGATCGTCGTTGCCGTTGGAGCGAATGGTGTTGGCGGCAAAGGTTTTCAGCCCGGAGAAACTGAAGTCCAGCCCCGGACGATCGGTCATCGGCCGCGGGAAGGTGAAGCGCCCCGCCGTGCCCTGCTGCGCCATCTTCGACAGCATCGGCCCGCCGGGATAATCCAGGCCGAGCAGCTTGGCGGTTTTGTCGAACGCTTCGCCGGCGGCATCGTCGATCGACTCGCCCAGCAGTTCATACTCACCGATGCCGGTGACGCTGATCAGTTGAGTGTGGCCGCCGGAGACCAGCAGCGCGACGAACGGGAACGCGGGCGGGTTGTCTTCCAGCATCGGCGCCAGCAGGTGGCCTTCCATATGGTGCACCGGCACTGCCGGCACGTTCCAGGCGAACGCCAGCGCGCGCCCCACGGTTGCGCCGACCAGCAGCGCCCCCACCAGGCCCGGCCCGGCGGTATAAGCCACGCCGTCGATATCGGCCGGGGTCAGGTTGGCCTCTTTCAGCGCCGCCTGAATCAGCGGCACGGTTTTGCGCACGTGATCGCGGGAGGCCAGTTCCGGCACCACGCCGCCGTAGTCGGCGTGCAGCTTCACCTGGCTGTATAATTGGTTGGCCAACAAACCGGTTTGATCGTCATACACTGCAATTCCGGTTTCATCGCAGGACGTTTCTATACCCAGTACTCGCATTACATTTCCCATCATTCACGTGCGGCCGCCAGTCTACCACATTCCGCCGCATTTACCGCCGGTGCGGCGCATCTTGTCACCGGCTTGCGCCTATGTCGATGATTCATCCAGAAAATGCCTGAGCGATTAAACACGAGCATTTTTTTCTGATTAGTCTATAATCAGCGCCCGGTGCAAAATTGCGCACGTTGCGGCAGAGCGACGCGGGTTTCAATTTGCTGTGATGCTTTACAAAGCAGCATCCATTGGAGTAAAATTCCGCACCATTTTGAAAAGGCTGGCGCTTGGCCAGCAACAAACCGAATTTTATTGAGGTGAGAGGCACATGCCGGTAATTAAAGTACGTGAAAACGAGCCATTTGACGTTGCTCTGCGTCGTTTCAAACGCTCTTGCGAAAAAGCGGGTGTTTTAGCTGAAGTTCGTCGTCGTGAGTTTTATGAAAAACCAACTACCGAACGTAAACGCGCTAAAGCTTCTGCTGTGAAACGTCACGCGAAGAAACTGGCTCGCGAAAACGCACGCCGCACTCGTCTGTATTAATTCTTCGGGGGCAACCCCACCGCGTGAATTTCTGATTTTCAAAATCGCGCAGACCGAGTAGTTGCATACGAAGGCCGTGCTTTCCGAAAGGAATGCGCGGCTTGTTCTCGTTTATAGGCTAATGAAGTAAGGGCTTATGGCTGGACGAATTCCGCGCGTATTTATCAATGACTTGCTGGCTCGCACCGACATCGTCGATTTGATCGACGCCCGCGTGAAGCTCAAGAAGCAAGGCAAGAACTATCACGCGTGCTGTCCGTTCCACCACGAAAAGACGCCTTCCTTTACCGTTAATGGCGAAAAGCAGTTTTATCACTGTTTTGGGTGTGGTGCGCACGGCAATGCCGTCGACTTTTTGATGAATTACGACCGACTCGAGTTTGTCGAAACCATCGAAGAACTGGCGACCATGCACGGGCTGGAAGTGCCTTACGAAGCGGGCACCGGGCCAACCCAGATCGAACGCCATCAGCGCCAGAGCCTGTACCAACTGATGGAACAGCTCAGCGCGTTCTATCAACAGTCACTGCAGCAGTCCTCCGGGGCGCCGGCGCGCAACTATTTGCAGCAGCGCGGGTTAAGTGACGACGTTATTCGCCATTTCGCCATCGGCTTCGCGCCGGCGGGATGGGACAACGCCCTGAAGCGTTTCGGCCGCGACGCCGACTCGCGCCGCGCATTGAACGATGCCGGCATGCTGGTGACTAACGATCAGGGGCGTTCATACGACCGTTTCCGCGAACGGGTGATGTTCCCCATCCGCGACAAGCGCGGGCGCGTGATCGCCTTCGGCGGCCGCGTGCTGGGCGACGGTATGCCGAAATACCTGAACTCGCCGGAAACCGAAGTTTTCCATAAGGGCCGCCAGCTGTACGGCCTGTATGAAGCACAGCAGAACCACCCTACCCTGCAGCGGCTGCTGGTGGTGGAAGGGTATATGGACGTGGTGGCATTGGCGCAATTCGGCATCGATTATGCCGTCGCCTCGCTCGGAACCTCGACGACGGCGGAACACATTCAGCTGTTGTTCCGCGCCACCGACAACGTCGTCTGCTGTTACGACGGCGACCGCGCCGGCCGCGAAGCGGCCTGGCGGGCGCTGGAAACCGCGCTGCCGTACCTGAATGACGGGCGCCAGCTGCGGTTCATGTTTTTGCCCGACGGCGAAGATCCGGACACGCTGGTGCGCAAGGAGGGCAAAGAAGCCTTCGAACAGCGAATGGAGCAGGCGCAGCCGCTGTCCACGTTCCTGTTCGAAAGCCTGCTGCCGCAGGTGGATTTAAGCAGCCCGGACGGGCGCGCCAAGCTGAGCACGCTGGCGCTGCCGCTGATTACTCAGGTGCCGGGCGAAACGTTGCGCTTGTACCTGCGCCAGGAGCTCGGCAACAAGCTGGGGCTACTGGACGACAGCCAGCTCGACAAGCTGATGCCCAAGCAGGCTGAAAATGCGAATCCTTATCAGGCGCCCCAGCTAAAACGCACAACCATGCGTATACTGATAGGGTTACTGGTGCAAAATCCGCAGTTGGCTACACTTATCCCTTCGCTGGAAGGGTTGGAGCAGACCAAACAGGCGGGATTGCCGCTGTTCGTCGAACTGGTGCAGACCTGTTTGGCGCAGCCGGGCCTGACGACCGGGCAATTGCTGGAGCTGTATCGCGACAACAAATTCAGCCAGCAGCTTGAAACCTTGGCGACCTGGAACCATATGATCGTTGAGGACATGGTCGAGCAGACCTTTTTGGATACATTGGCCAGCCTGTACGACTCGGTGCTCGAGCAACGGCTGGAAACGCTGATCGCCCAGGCCAGAACGCGCGGTCTAAGCGCGGAGGAACGTGAAGAAGTCCGTTCTCTCAACCAGGTTTTAGCGAAGAAAAACTGAATACCAAACGGCTTAAGTGCCGATAATTGCGAGGGCAGAGCCCTGCACAGTGCCGCCATAGTGGGCCGCGGCGATAACGAAAACGCCCCAAATGCTATTGTTGGCGGTTTCGCCGACCGACACCAACCTAAATACTCTGAAGTGTGGATACCGTCTTATGGAGCAAAACCCGCAGTCACAGCTGAAGCTACTTGTCACCCGTGGTAAGGAGCAAGGCTATCTGACCTATGCTGAGGTCAATGACCATCTGCCGGAAGATATCGTCGACTCCGATCAGATCGAAGACATCATCCAGATGATTAACGACATGGGCATCCAGGTGATGGAAGAAGCACCGGACGCCGATGACCTGCTGCTCGCCGAAAACTCGAACAGCACGGACGAAGATGCGGAAGAAGCCGCCGCACAGGTTCTGTCCAGCGTGGAATCCGAAATCGGCCGCACCACCGACCCGGTGCGCATGTACATGCGCGAAATGGGTACCGTCGAACTGCTGACGCGCGAAGGCGAAATCGACATCGCCAAGCGCATCGAAGACGGCATCAACCAGGTACAGTGCTCGGTTGCCGAATACCCGGAAGCCATCACCTACCTGCTTGAGCAGTACGATCGCGTCGAAGCGGGTGAAGCGCGCCTGTCCGATCTGATCACCGGCTTCGTCGATCCTAACGCGGAAGAGGACATCGCCCCAACCGCCACTCACATCGGTTCTGAACTGTCGAGCGAAGAGCAAGACGACGACGAAGAAGATGAAGACGACGAAGACGACGACACCGAAGACGACAACAGCATCGATCCTGAGCTGGCGCGTCAGAAGTTCGCCGAGTTGCGCGATCAGTATGAAGCGACCCGCCTGGTGATCAAGAAAAACGGCCGCAGCCACGCCAGCGCCGCGGACGAGATCCTGAAGCTGTCTGAAGTGTTCAAGCAGTTCCGCCTGGTGCCGAAACAGTTCGACTTCCTGGTCAACAGCATGCGCACCATGATGGACCGCGTTCGCACCCAGGAACGCATCATCATGAAGCTGTGCGTTGAACAGTGCAAAATGCCGAAGAAAAACTTCGTCACCCTGTTCGCCGGCAACGAAACCAGCGATTCCTGGTTCGAAGCGGCGCTGGCGATGGCCAAGCCATGGTCGGAAAAGCTGAAAGACGTTGCTGAAGACGTGCAGCGCAGCCTGCAGAAACTGCGTCAGATCGAAGAAGAAACCGGCCTGACCATCGAGCAGGTCAAAGACATCAACCGTCGCATGTCGATCGGTGAAGCGAAAGCTCGCCGCGCGAAGAAAGAGATGGTTGAGGCCAACCTGCGTCTGGTTATTTCTATCGCCAAGAAATACACCAACCGCGGCCTGCAGTTCCTGGATCTGATCCAGGAAGGCAACATCGGCCTGATGAAAGCGGTAGACAAGTTCGAATACCGCCGCGGCTACAAGTTCTCAACGTACGCCACCTGGTGGATCCGTCAGGCTATCACCCGCTCCATCGCCGACCAGGCGCGCACCATCCGTATTCCGGTGCATATGATTGAGACCATCAACAAGCTCAACCGTATTTCGCGCCAGATGCTGCAAGAGATGGGCCGCGAGCCGACGCCGGAAGAGCTGGCCGAGCGCATGCTGATGCCGGAAGACAAGATCCGCAAAGTGCTGAAGATCGCCAAAGAACCAATCTCGATGGAAACGCCGATCGGCGACGACGAAGATTCGCATCTGGGCGACTTCATCGAGGATACCACCCTCGAGCTGCCGCTGGACTCCGCGACCTCGGAAAGCCTGCGTTCCGCCACCCACGACGTGCTGGCCGGCCTGACCGCGCGCGAAGCGAAAGTGCTGCGCATGCGTTTCGGCATCGACATGAACACCGACCACACGCTGGAAGAGGTTGGCAAGCAGTTTGACGTTACCCGTGAGCGTATTCGTCAGATCGAAGCCAAGGCGCTGCGCAAGCTGCGTCACCCAAGCCGCTCCGAAGTGCTGCGCAGCTTCCTGGACGATTAAGTCAGGCGGTTGCACTCAAAACAAAAACCCCGGCCTGCCGGGGTTTTTTTATGCCTCAGAACATGCTGTTGCCGCTGGCGGTCTTCTCCGGCACCGGCTGTGTCACGTCCCAGTGTTCAACGATCTTTCCGGCGCTGTCCAGACGGAAGATATCGACGATCGCCGCGGTTTTACCGGCCTCGCGCCCGCTGACCTCCACATGCAAAATCACGAAGTCGCCGTCGACGAACGCCTGTTTCACCTCACTGTGCGAATTGGGGTAACGCGTTTTCAGCAGCTCGACAAATTGACGAAAACCCGCCACGCCGTCTTTGGCATTGGGGTTATGCTGTTTGTATTGTTCGCCCAAAAACGGCCGCGCCGCCGCAAAATCCTTGTTGTTCAGCCCCTGCCGATAAAACTCCAGCACGTTCTGCTTGTTGCGCGCTTCCTGCGGCGAATGCCCCGCCTGTGCAGCGCAGGTCACCAATAACAGCGCCATCAAACAACCTTTCATCATCGATGTCATCGCAATTTCCTTATCTCATTGCAGCGCCAGGAACAGCTCGCGATAGCTGGCGGTCAGCTGCTCCAGCGTGGCGCGATTCAATCCGCTGGGGTTGGGCAATACCCAGACCTCGGTTTCTCCCAGCATCATCGTCTGCTTGCCCCAGGGCGCGTTTTTCACCCCGAAGGCGGTGGTGAACGCCTGCTTGCCTAAAATAGCCAGCGCGCGCGGCTGATAGCGCAGGATCTTCTCTTGCAGCGCCTCGCCGCCGCTGCGCAACTCGTCGCGCGACAGCTCGCTGGCCGCCACCGTCGGGCGCGCCACCAGCGCGGTAATGCCGCAGCCGTTGTCCTTCAGCTGCTGCCACTGCTCCGGCGCCAGCTGGCTCTTGGTAAAGCCGGCCTGATGGATCACCTTCCAGAAGCGGTTGCTGCCGTTGGCGAAAGGATAGCCCTGATGGGCGGAAGAAAGGCCGGGGTTGATGCCGCAAAACACCACCCGCAGGTTGGGCGCCAGAAGTTCCATGAGTGTCGTGAGTCCATTGCAGGGATTTACTGCGGTTATCGCAAAATCCGCCAGCAATTACAACAGGCTAGAACTGCGCAGAAAAGCAACATACGGGCGGGTAACAGTAGACCGATGCTTAAGGATTCCCTATAATCTCGCGGCTTGGCCCCTTAGCTCAGTGGTTAGAGCAGGCGACTCATAATCGCTTGGTCGTTGGTTCAAACCCAACAGGGGCCACCAAATTTTAGATTTAAAATCATATAATTAAGCCACCTATCAGGGTGGCTTTTTTGTTACCATCAACATCGGTGTCGCAAAAGTGTCGCTCTGTTTTTTTGAATCTCTCCCATATCACACACCCCGACATAAGATAGTTGCCAGCCCAATGTACGCATTCCAATAAAAAACCCGCATTAAGCGGGTTTGTCTCTTTCAGCTGATCACATCCACATAACCTGTTGTTGGCCTGCCACACTAGCGCCGACCGGATGCGGCGGCACTGCCTCAACCCGGCCCGGCGTCATTATCGCGCATTGGTAGGTCTCCATCGTTTTAAACGTGTGGCCGCAGTTGATATTTTGGCACTGGTGATAACGTTCTTTCGTGTGCTGACTCAGATAGCGGCTGGTGCGGGCATGGGCCGCAGTCTGGCATAATGGGCAATGGAACATGATTAATTCCTCATCAAGGGCTCTTGCCGCGATAATACGCTCTGTGATCTGGATTTGAATTAGCTTTAATCTAATTTACAAATTCATAAAGCGAAGTCATGCACGTCATAAATCACATCCGACAACAAAACCTCAAACTCCAGCGCCGTCGTAAAGCCGCTATTGCTGAGATTGTGCGTAACTTTGCTCACTATCCAGTCTTGCGCATCGATCGCCGCTTTAAACCCGCTGACGCGTACCGGCGTTTCCGGGGTGATGTTGGCACGCCCCATGGCGAGCGACAGCGAGAACTCAGCCACACCGCGCTGAAGCTTTTCCCACTTTGCCTGTGCTGCCCGCATCGCGGCGGCCTTTGTGGCGTAAATTTTGGTGATCGCAAACACGTTATCGTCAGCCCCCACCAGATAGTCGCCTTTCGCCGCCTCCGCCGGTTTCCCCGGTTTTTTACTGCTGCCCGGCTTCGCTTTCGGGTGTTGCAGCGCGCGCAAATGCTGCTCTTTTGGCTTGCGCTGCAGCTTCACTTTCTTCGGCTTCGGCTGTTTTGTATTGAGCCAGCTCGCCGTTACGCCGGTGTAGGCGTCCCGATCGGCAATGCTGAAACTGTGCTGATCGCCATCCTGCCGGGTGATGGTATATACCGGTAACGGCTTCCCGCCAACCGTGGCGCCGTTCCCCGGTCGCAACAACAGCAGAGCGCCATTTTTCACCGCCGCCACTGCGCCGTTGAGCGTCGCCAGCCGGGTAATAAATGCCGCGTCCGTCTCCTGCGTCTGGTCAATATGGCTGATTTTGATGGTGCCCAGACCGGCTGCCAGCGAGGCTTTCAGCTTATTGCGCGCAGCCACCTTCTGCACAATGTCGGAAAGGGTGGTGTCGTGGTAGGACTCATCGCGCCGGGTGTTCAGCGAGCCGCGAAAATCCGCACTACGCGCGCGAATAGTCAACGTGTCCGGCACGCCCCGGTGTTCAACCTCATCGACCGTAAACTGGCCCTTTGGCGTCAATGGCGAGCCTTGCCAACCGAGCGCCAGCGACAGCACCGCATTGCGCTGAGGCATCGCCATCAGTCCGTCGCTGTCGTCCAGCTCGATGTCGAGCTGGTCGGCTTCAAAGCCCCGGTTATCCGTCAGCGACAGCGAAATCAGCCGTTTGCGGATGTTCTGCGTGATGTTGTTATCTTGCAGCAACAGCGAAAAATCCGGGGCAACTCGCGCCCCCGCTGGCAAGCTTACGCCGCTTTTCATGATAACAACCCTCCCATAGCACCGGTGACCTTCCCCGCCATCTCTCCGGCTTTATCGTACAGTTCCCCGGCCTGCTGGCGCAGATCACCAAACATCGCAGACAGGGAGTCATCGACCCGCTTCAGGTTGAGCGTGAACTCTGTGCGGCGCGGGCTGCCGTCGGCGAAAAACTCGGAGTGCGTTTCAGAAATCGACTCGATCACAAACATGCCGTAAATCGTGCCGGTGCCTTCAATCAGCGGCCACGCCCGGCCCTGCTCGGCCATCAGTTGCAGCGTCAGCAGTGACCAGCGGCCGCCGGTGATCTCCGGCAGCAGCACCCCGGACAGCGTGATTTTTTCCTCATCCATCCCCAGAAATTGCGCCGCCGGGCGCAGGCCCACGCGGCCGTTGCTCGGCCAGCGATATTCCGCGTTGCGGCTCATGGATTGATACGGCAGCGTCTGCAGCATAAAAACAAACAGCCCCAGCGTTAACATCATCATGAATCTCCGTAAGTCATGCGGCTGCGCGCGGCGGCCGCGTGTTTGCGTCGTTCGGCCTCAAGCTGGCGCGAGACTTCGCGCGCAATGGAGGCCGCATCTTGACCGGGGGCGCCGTACACCTGAATCGTGATCGGGGCTGGCGCCATGGCAGGTGCAGCAGCCGGGGCCGACGCCATCACCGGCGTTGACAGCGATAACATCGCCGCCGACAGCGCCGCCGTTTTCCGGCGCCCGGTGACGTTGGCCGGGCCGTTGACGATCTCCGGGCCACGCTCGCCGACGATGCCAAACTGGCCGCTCGGGATGATGCCGCCCTTGTCGAATGCCCCCGCATAGCCCGGCCCCGGCATCAGCTCAGGCGCCGGGCGATTGTATGAAATCGCCGGGTTAACCTCCGCCTCATCGTCGCCAAACTTCATCCAGTCAGGCAGCATATCCGTGAGGCCGGAAAACTTGTCTTTCAGCGCCTGCCAGCGCTCGCTAATGCCGTCAATGACCCCGTTAATCATGTTCATCCCGGCTTCTTTGAACTGCCCCGGCAGCGCTTTAGCCCCGTTTACCAACCCCTCCCATTTACCATTAAGCCAGCCGGTCAGCCGATCCCATGCCTGAACCGTGGCGGCGCTCAGCGCCAGCCATGCCGCGTTAACACGCTCGCCGATGGTGTCCCAGACGGCGGCGGCACGCTCTGCAATGCCGCTCGCAACGCCCCAGATGCCGGTCAGCAGACCGGGCAATCCGCCCAACAGCTGCAGCGGCAGGCTCAATCCGGCCGCGATCCATTCACCAAACATGCGCCCATAGCGCGCGGCCGTCTGGAGTTCGGCCTGTGAAGATTTCACCGGCTCGATCAGCTTGCCGAACCACTGCCAGACGTTGCGCACCATGTTCAGCAGCGGCGTAAATGCGCCGGCCAGCGGGACAAGCGCGGCGCGCATCGGCGCGAAAGCGGCGCTGAAGCCTTCGCCGATACCCGTTAAAAAGGCGCTGATAGGCTCCCAATATTTACGGATAGTCAACGCCACACCGGCAATCACCGCCGCCGCCGCGACCACCGGCAAGGTGATCACACTGAATGCGGCCGCAATCCCGGCGCCAACGGTGGTAAAGACCGTTCCCAGCAGCCCGGCCCCGGCGATCAACATATTGACCCCGGCCATCACCGGCCATGCAATAAGGCCCAGCGCGGCGAGGCCGCCGATCAAGGCCGTAACGCCCGCCGTGACTTTCACCAGTGTGCCGACCAGCTCAGGATTGGCCTTCACCCATGCTCCGGCCTTGGTCAGCCATTCAGTGGCGGAAACCGTGAGCGCGCGCAGCGCTGAGTTCTGGCCGTCGAACACCTCAATGCGAACATCTTCCCACGCCGAAAACAGGTTTTTCAGGTCGCCGTCGAGGTTGTCCACCTTCACTCGGGCAATCTGGGCCGTAGCCCCTTTTGACTGGGTGACGGTGCTGTGTTTTTCGCTCAGCTTGCCGTTACCGGCGGCATCAATCAGCTTGATAGCGCCTTTCATCGCCTCTTCGCCGAAAATAACTTTCAGGTATTCGGCCTGCTGCGCGGTGCCGAGCTTGTTGGTTTTAAACGAGCCGTTAATTTTCTTGAGGATGTTCGCGATCGGCAGCATGTTCCCTTTGCCGTCCTTTGTTTTTACGCCCAATTCTGACAACGCATCAGCCGCCTGCCCGACGGGCGCCTGTAACCGCGTAAACATCGCACTGGCCGCCGTACCGGCCATAGATCCCTTGATGCCGTTATCGGCCAACACGCCCAGCAAGGCGGTGGTATCCTCGATACTGGCTCCGGCCGCCTCGGCGATCGGCGCGACGTATTTCATCGCCTCGCCAAAATCCATCAGGTTGCTGTTCGAGCTGGTGAAGCCTTTGGTCATAACATCCGCGACGCGCTGGATCTCGTCTATCGGCATGTTAAACGCCGATTGCATGTTGGTGATGATGTCGGCCGCGTCGGCGATGTCCAGATCGGAGGCCAGCGCCAGATTGACCGTTGACTCGGTCGATTTCAGAATGGCATCGCCGTTAAAGCCGGATTTCGCCAATACGGATTGCGTGCGCGCGACATCCGTCGGCGAAAACGCAGTGGTGGCGCCAATATCCCGCGCCTGCTGGCGAATGGCGGCCAGTTGCTGGTCATTTTTCGCCAGCCCTAACGTGGCTTGCGTGTCTGACATCTGCCTGTCGAACTGCACCCCCGGCGCAATAAACGCCCCTTCAGCGACCAGCCCGGCGGTAGCGATACCCAGCCCGGCCGCGCTGGTATTACGGACAGCCGCAGTTGCCGATTGCCCGGCACGGTAACGCGCGCCGACGCGGTTAACCTGCTCTTGCTTTTTGCTCAAGCGCTCCAGCTCGCCGCGCTGGCGGCCAAGCGCTGTCGTGGCTTCGCTGGCGCTGGCCTTCAACCGGCGCTGTTCGGCGCTCAGGTTCCGGGTGGCGATACCGTCAGCGTTGAGCGCGTCACGCTGGCGCTGCACCGACTGGCGCAGGCCGTTGTATTTCGTCTGCAGCTCGGCGGCGGCGCGCTTCGATGCCTCCAGCAAGCGCGCTTGCTGCGCCGTGGGCTTTTCCGTCGCCTTGAACTGGACGGCCAACGCGGCCGCCTCTTCCTTGGCTTTCTTCAGTGCCTTGCCGGTAACGGCAAGCTGCCCCTGCGCCTTGCGAAACCCCTCAATCCGGGCGCTTTGCGCGTCCAGAGCCTTGAGGGTTTGCTGCGTGGTTTTGATGTCACCGGCAAGCTGTTTGCTTGCCTGTTGGATACTCTTTAGCGGGCGGGTGGCTTGGTCTACGGCCTTCAGCAAGACCTGAAGCTGCAGGCTTTTACTCATCGTGATTAACTCCGCTGCGTTGCAGTGCCTTGTGGCGCCAGTTCAACAGCTCCGTGAGCGTCATTCCGGCCATTTCAGACGGCGGCCAGTGGAAGATCACCGCGATGTCCGCCATCAGGTCATCAACGCCCAGCCGGGCGTCAGGGATTACGCCGCCGAGTTCGGCGATAAAAAACCGACCACTTTCCCGGCCAGCGCCACCAAATCCGGCAGCTCAAGGCGCGCGCATTCTTCTTTTGTCAGGTTCGGCACGGTCACACGCGGCAGCACAACCAGCAGCGCGTCAACGTCGGCGTTGGCGATCGCAGCCAGCCCGACGCCGCGCAGCGCGCCCGCGTTCGGTTTAATCACCTGCACATCGGTAATGGTGGTTTCACCGCGCTGGATCGGGGTGTCGAGGGTAACGGTATTTTCGTTTACGTCTTTCATGGTGTTCTCTCAAATCAGGGGAAAAGGGCCAGCCCGGCGGGCTGGCGCAAAAATTACAGGCCGATCGCCTTGCGATGCTCGGCCAGCCGGTCAACGCCGTTGACCTTTTCGACCATGTTCACCGTATCGACTTCGATCAGCTCTTTGCCGTCCACGGTCAACTTGAAGTAAGTACACTCGGTGGAAACCTTAGTTTCGGTATCCTCGCCCTGCTTGTACTCGCCAAAATCGATTTCTTTGTGGCGGCCACGCATCACCACTTCCACAGCGGACACCTCGCCGGTGTCGTCACGCTGGAAGGAACCAGCAAAGCGCAGCGGCACGGCATCGACGGCGCCCCACTGCTTCAGCACCAGCTCATCAATGCCGCCCATCGACCACTCAACGGCCAGCGCGTCATCGTCCAGCCCCATATCGATGGAGGCCGCGCCGTTCATGCCGCCGCCCCGGTATTTCTCCAGCTTGCGGGTGAGCTTCGGCAGCGTCAGCGAGGACACAACGCCCATATAGCTGTAGCCGTCGTTAAACAGGTTCAGGTATTTCAGTTTTTTCGGCAGTGCCATGTTCTAACGTCTCCTTTAGCGGTTCACGGATGCCGCAAACGTCGCCAGATAGCGATCGGTGATACGCTGGCGCAGGGTTAAATCTTCCAGCGGCGGCACCGGCGTGTAGTCGTAATCGATAAACAGCTTGCCCGCCTTCAGGGTTTCCTTGGTGTTGGCGCTTTCGTCGTACCAGCAATTACCGTCAATAATCAGCCCGGCGGATTTCAGCTCGCGGAATTTCGCGTTGATGCCGTCAATCATGTCGCGCACCAGCGTAGGCGTCACCGGGCGGTCAACGGCCCATAGGTGCGCCTCGGCCATGGTGTCGGCCAGCACCTGCGCGGTGCGGGTGTAGTTCTCGAACAGGAACAACGGATCATCGGAACAGGTGCGGGAACCCCAAAACTTGAAACCGTCTTTGCGGATCAACGTGGTGACGCAGGCTTGGTTTAACAGGTCCGCATCGGTGCCGGGCGCCTGCAAATCCCAGAACACGCTGGCGGTGATGCCGGTCACGCCGTTAACGCCGACGTTTGAAAGCGTCTTATGCCAGCCGGTTTCCGTGTCGATTTTGGCACGCAGGCCCAGCGCGCGCGCGGTGGCGTAGGCGATGTCGCTCTGGTTGGCGGTGGTGTTCCAGCTGACAAAATCCGGCCAGATCAGCATCAGCTCGCGCTGGCTGAAATTGTCGCGGTACTTGGTAGCCTCCTGCACGGTTTTGCAGCCGTAGGCGCTGATATAGCCGAACGCGCGCAACTGCTGGCAAATTCCGGCCAGCGCCGTCGCGACCTCCTGATTATCCAGCCCCGGCACACCGAGGATACGCGGCTTAACGCCCAGCTCAGCCTGTGCAGATAACAGCGCTTTCATGCCGGTGTAACGGCCTTCCGCGTTCGCGCCGCCGATGATGTTGGAGGTGGTTTCCGCCGCGTCTTTGCCGGTGGCAACGCGAACAACCACCGTGACCGGCTTCGCCTGTTCGGCGATCGCCCGCAGCGACGCCGCCAGCGTGCCTTTTTTACCGGCCTTGCCGGAAGCGGCCAGCACGTCAGTGATAAGTACCGGGGTATCGAGCGGGAAAACCGACGCGTCGGCATCCTCCGCCGTGCAGACCATGCCGACGATCGCCGTCGATACGGTGGAAATAACGCGGGTGCCGTCGTTGATTTCGACGACGCGCACGCCGTGATGATAATCGCCCATTAATTTGCTCCGGGTGGTGAGTAGGTGCAGGCATGATGACGCCCGGCGCGCCGGGCCGCACGCGGTGGGTGCTGGAAGGCCGACCAGACAACAGGCCGGGCCGGATTGGGGGATTTTGGAGGGAATAACGATCGCTCGCGCCGATCAATTACGTTGTATTGATCTACGCAATCAATTGGACGTCTGAGAGCCGGGCGGGGTAAGGTCTGGAGGTCAAGCACGGCAACATCAGGGAAGCCGCAAACACAAAGCCCGCATCACTGCGGGCTTTTTCATGGGGGTAACGACATCTTTTCGAAAGCGCAGACTTTCGAATGGCACTTTTCCTAAGATTTCTCACTTCAGCATTTTTTGCTTGTTCAATCGGCCAAACTGCTTTAGTGTCGCCAATAGACGACACATGCCTCTCATCGTCACATGCAGTAGTTCATGTAGCTATCATCACCAAATTTCGCCCCGCCGTGGGGCATTTTTTTAAATATTTGTCCTAAATTCGTTACTTACTGTTCGTAACCACTTGCCATGAATTCAGAACATTCCTAACCTAAAAGCGTTATTCAGGGTTCGCAATCCCTTATAACAACCTTTGTAACGCTTGATACACCAGAGACAAATTTTTGCCCGCCTCGGTGGGCTCTTTCAACCAAACTAAGGATGGGAATGCCTGCTCTAAAGACGACATCTGGATTAACGGCCAAATCCGAAAAATCATTGATTGGAGGCCTTATGAGTATTCATTACCTTACCGATAGTGAAACGCAGAACTTGGAAAAGGTAGGCACGGTTCTGGGCAGATGTGTCATTGATCTTCTTGTTCGCAAAAAAATAGTCAACACCGATAATATTCTTTCTCAAATAGTCGCAGAAATGGAAAAAGCATCTGATAACGATGAATTCCAGTTATACCGCGACACATTGGAGTTTGTAGGCACGCTTTCAAAATAACCGGGGAAATGCCACTATGAAGAATGAACTCGCAACAGCAATTACCATAGGAAGCATACTACTGTTCGTCATCCTAATTGGTGCGCCGAATTTTGTAACAACTATGGTGCCATGACCATTTTCCGTTAACTTCCAAAATAAAAGCCCCGCATCGCTGCGGGCTTTTTATTAGACGCTGGGCGCAACCGGCCAATCGATATCCGGCGCATTCTGCGGATTGATGCGGCTCAGCTGCACCCGGTAAGTTTTCCAGAGCTTGAGCTGCACGATTTCCTCCTCCATCGCCATCCCTAAATCGACCGCATCCTGCAGCGGCGCAACAGCCTTACCCGCGCTCGCCAGCAATTCATTTTTTCTGGCTTCAGCCCTCGCCATCATTTCTTCGGCGGAATAGATGCGCTGGCTCACCTTCTTACCGTCAAACACCCACTCACCATTAGCCAGACAGCACTTTGGCAGTTTCGTCGGGTTCAGCTCAATAACCGATAAGCCAATCGGCCACAGCATCGACACATCACTGTTAATCGCGCAGATAATGCCGCTTTCGTCATAAGCCAGTTTTACGGTGTCCGGCGAAAACATTTTTTGCGCGGCGTACCAGTCAATACCGTTATCATCCTGAAGATAAATCACGTTCTCACCGAGGAATAATTCTTCCGGCGTGTATCTCTTCAAATTCTTAATGTGTTGCATTTTACACCGTTCCAATTGTTGCCCATGTGCCGTTAATCAGTACCTGAACCGCTGAGTAAGCGCCCCAGATTGAGGGGTTGTAGTTTGAGCCGGACATACCCGTATAAACACAGCCCGACGGTAAATCGATGCGCCCGCCGGTATCCGCAATAACCGTGCGCCCGGCCATGCGCACCCCCTGAACCAGATTCTGATAGGCCCAGTTCTGCGCATTGTTCTGCGCAGCCGAGATATTTTGATTAAGCCAGTTGCTGAGGTAGCCGCCCCAGCAACTGCCTTGAACGTTGCCGTCTGGGTGCCACGTCGTCCCGCTGGAGGTGGTGATCGCAGGCCATTTACCGCCGATATGAATACCCGACTCAAAAGCGGCGGCGCCGGTTCTGACATCCACAGAAAACGGACGCAGGGCGTTGAATGTGCCGTATTGGTCATTTTCGTTTGTCAGCAGCAGATAAAGCCGGTTGCCGTCATTGCGCCAGAAGGAACCGAACCCGCCGCCCACCATGCGATAATTATCAATATGGGTAGATTGGATCTCCGCGCTGGTCTTTAGCGCCCCGGTTAACTGCCCGCCGGTCTTCGCCAGATAGCGGCCATCTGCTTCGGTTTTATTCCAGGCGTTAACGTCACCGGCCAACAAATTCACATCAGCGGACAACGGCTTACCGTTCACCTTGATAGAGCGCAGCGCGTATTTCTGCGCGGCCTGCGCATCCGTCAGCGCGCCAACGTCAGCGGCCGTCGGCTTGTAGTGTGTCGTGTACACCTGCGCCCAAGCCTTAGCCGTCGCCGGATTATCTTCCCGAGGAGAACGTAGCCAAAACTCCGTATTACCCGAGCCGATCGCAAATTGGACATGCCGGTATTTGTTGAGTTTGAACGTCATCAAATTACCGAGATTCCCTTTAGTCAGTGGATAGCCGACTGATTTATCGCCGAGCTGTTCAAGGGTGAAACCGTCCGGCCGTGTGAGGTCGCTGTCGGCGTTTGTGGCCTGCAAGCTTTCGCTGGGGAAAACCACTCGCGGCAACGCAAGCGCCCCGGTCATGGTGTCGCCCGCCCGTTTCACATAGCGCCCGTCGGCTTCGGTTTTATTCCATGCGTTGACATCACCGGCCAACAGATTGACATCCCCGCTCAACGGTTTGCCGTTCACCTTGATAGAACGCAGCGCGTATTTCTGCATAGCTTGCGCATCCGTCAACGCGCCTGTTTCTTGCGCGGTAGGCGGTTTCGCCGTCGTATAAATACGTGGGTTTGCCCCCTGATTAGGCTCAGTTCCCCAATGCAACTCGTTATCCATCCCCAAACCAAGACGCATCAGTGCCTTCCCGGCGACTTGGAAACCGATTGATAAATTACTCTGTGCTGAAGGGCGGCTCATGACCAACGGCGTATGCTGGTTTCCCTCAATATTCAGTGAGTCCCCATCCGTTTCAGCGTTGCCGGGCTTAATAGCCAGTTTTTTAACCGTGCCGCCGGACAGCATCAGAAAACGGCCGTCAGCTTCGGTTTTACTCCATGCACCGATATCGGCGGCCGTTGGTTTGTAATCGGTGGTGTAAATCCGTGACCATACCACCCCATTTTCAGGACGGTTAGAACGGCCAATAAAACCATGCCCCAGCCCCGACACGCTGACATAGCCCGTTGAGGGTGCGGCATCGCAAGGCAGGCTCAGCACCCCGGCGGCAATATTTCCAGCGATCGGCGGCTTGTTCTCAGAGGTCGCATTCAGCCGGTAAATTTGCGCAGTGTTGCAATAAGCGTTATCGAAAGCCCGCGCGCCCGCCCCCAGACCAAACGCGCCGACGGCCATCAGTTGTCCGCCTTCTACCCCGACGTTGCGCGTCGCGGCATCACCCAGCGCCAGATTGCCACGCGCGGCGACCTTGTCGGGCAAGTCGGACAGATTGGCGGCCTTTTTCATGCTGGCATCGTTGACCGCTTTTAACGCTTTGGGCGTACTGGCTTTCGTTTCGTCGGTGCTGGTCGTTGCGCTGCTCAGCTGTACCAGACCTTTCGCCGTGGTGCTGGCGTCCGGGTGGTTTCGGGTTTTCTCATGCGCGGCGATCGCGTCGGCCACAAAATCCTTGGTCGCCAGCACGGTGTCGCCACCAGCGATCACCTGAATCGCCTCGGTGCTGCTGACAATCAGGATCATGCGCAGCGTCTGCGTGCGGCCGCTGCCCTCTTCCAGCTTCGGCTTGTAGCTCTCCGCCATATTGCTGACGGCAATCAGCGTCCCGGCCTCGTCATAGAGGCTCATTTCACGCAACCACCACCCGCCGACGTTCGCCGGAATAATCATCTCGGCCAGAATGTGATTTTTCAATGCCTTATCGATGGTCAGCCCGTTTAGCGCCGCGCGGTACTTCTCGTTGACGAGTTTTGTTTGCGCCGGATTGGGCGTCGGCAGCGTGCCGTTCCCGTCGCCGACGGCCATAGAGACGATTTTCAACTGCGTGCCGCCCGCGCTGGCGGCGGCAATCTTGGCCGCCCCGGCGGTGGTAATAATCGCTTTGTATTTGCTCATGATTTTCTCTTATCCGGGGTAAACGGTAATGACATCGCCATCAATGGCAGCCGCGCCGGTGTAAATCCGGCCGGGGATGTCCTGCAAAATGTTGAGGCCGATCAGGTGGCGGCTCAGCGGCTTGGCGTCGGCGATCAGGCGCTCCATTTCCTGATACATTTCCTCGGTGATGCCGGTTTCCAGCACGCCAATATCCAGCCGGAAAGTACCGGGCGGATCGGCGCCGTCGGTATGGAACCACTCGATAACGTTGATCAGGTAGCCGAGCGGCTCCACCACGCGGCGCACAGCGCCGATGGTGCCCTTGTGCCGGTGAATGTAGAACGCAGCCGAAACCACGCCCCGCTTCACGTCCTCCGGCCACGCCTCATCCCAGCGATCGACAGAGAACGCCCACGCCAGATAGGGCAGCAGATGCACCGGGCAGGTTTTCGGGTTCCACAAATCACGCAGGGGAACCGGCACGCGCTCCAGCTCGGCACACGCGGCGGCGGCGGCAACTTCCAGCGGTGAGGAGCCGACAGGCAATAGACGGTTAGTCATCGGCTCGCCCTGGGGTAATGTTCACGCCGGTGCAGTAACCCGCCTGCGTTTTATCCAGCACGATGTCAGCAGCAGGCTTGATGATTTCCACATGTTCGACACCTTCAACGGTCAATGCCGCATTCATGCTTGAGCGCCGGATACTGCGCCCGAGGCGCCGCATATTTTGCACATAGGCGCGTAGCCGTTTGTTTGCGGTGTCGAGGATGGGCGCCACTTCCGGGCCGGGATACAGGTATAAAACGGCCTCGATAACATACGGGGCAATTTTGGCTGATTGCACGATGACGCGATCGGCAACCGGGCGCACATCCTCATCATTCAGCGCGTCGCGGACAACCTGCAACAGCTCAGCGCTGGCGGTGCCGTCGCCGTCCCGTGACAACACGGTGACGGTCACGTTAGCCGGTGATGGGCTGATTGCCGTCACATCAGCTACCCGGCCATCGGCCGAGCGGGCGTGATAACGATAGGAACCAGCCGATCCCGCCGTACTCA
Source organism: Serratia sp. DFXYC6 (assembly GCF_057196085.1). NCBI lineage: Bacteria > Pseudomonadati > Pseudomonadota > Gammaproteobacteria > Enterobacterales > Yersiniaceae > Serratia > Serratia sp. DFXYC6. The sequence continues at coordinate 371,660 of NZ_JBXUNV010000002.1, forward strand.
TCCCTTCGAAAGCATCCTGCAGGCGCAGGCGGTAATCTTCATCCGCTTCCATGATTGCCAGTGTCGGCGGAATGGTGCTCTCATCCGCCGGAGCGATCACCAGTCGCGGCGTGTTGAAGTTGGCCCCGAGCTGGTCGAGGTCTTCGCCGGTGGAATACGCCAGCATCACCGCTTTCGCGGCATCGTTGACGCGCTGGCGTAGAATCACCTCGCGGTATGCGTTTTCCTGCAACAGCTTAACGATCGGCTCCGACTCCAGCGCCAGCGTGCGCGCGACGGCCTCCCGCTGTTCCTCCGGGTAAAGCGAAATCAGCGTCGCCTTACGCTCTGCCAAAATGTCTTCATAATCCAGCACCTCAACGACGATCGGCGCGGGCAGCTGTGAAAGGTCAATCGTTGCCATGGTTTCAGCTCACAGGAACAGACAGCGACAGCGCGCCGGGGGCATCGGTGCGGGTGCCGGTGATGTCGATCACCATCTTGCCGTCATAGGTGGTATTAAAAGCGATGCCGGTCAGCTTGACGCGCGGCTCCCACGCCAAAATCGCGCTGTAGCAGGCGGCCATAATCTGCAGGCGCAGCGCGTCGTTCTGCGGCTGGTCGAGCAGCTCAGAGAGCAACGAGCCATAAGCCCGGCGCATCGGGCGCGAACCCTGCGGCGTGACCAAGATGTCCGCCACGGACTGGCGAATATGCTCGATGTCAGTCAGCGTGCGGCCGGTGCCTCGGTTCATGCCGATATATTTGGCGCTGTTCATGTTGGTTTCCCCGTTTTCCCGCCGCCGGTCTGGACACCGCCGTGTGTGTGCGAATCAACAACGACGCCATTCGACGAGAACGAGCCGCCGCTGTGCTCGATGTTCCCGCGCATCTCTCCGCCTTTTTGCACTTCCAGCGTGCCGGTGGTGAGTTTGTTGGTGCAGACCACTTCTGGCGCATCGAGCGTGATTTTGTCAGCCGTAACGATCACCACCTTAGTGCTGGCGGTGATGGACTCCGACGCCTGCACGTCAGCGGTTTTAATGCCTGACACACTCAGCGCGCCGGTTTCCGGTTCGTACTCGATAACCGCGCCATCAGGGAATGCGATATGCAGCGCATCCGCCGACGCAGACGGGGCCGGGAAGTCGTCAGAGAAAATGCCGCACAGCACAAACGCGGTATCGAGTTCGCCACCCAGCGCAAAGATCAGCACCTGCTCACCGACCGAGGGCGCCGACCAGCTGCGAGTACGCCCGGCGCGACAGGTTAGCCAGTTGAGCCAGTCGGTAAGATTGCCGCCGGTTTCGACGCGGCACAGGCCGTTATCAAGGTCAACGGTGCTCACGGTGCCGATGCGGATCAGGTTGCGCAGCAGGCGCAAAATGTCGTGTTGATTGTTCATGCTGGAAGGATGCCGCCCGGCGCGGGCGGCGGCAACTCTGTAGAGTTGGAGGATGGAACAAACAACGTATATTCTATGTGAACTCTATTTGATTAATTACTATATTAGAGAGTAAGATCAGAAACACTTCCCTTTGACAAGAGACCAATTGTCATTTGGTGTTGTTAACAACCTTATTTGTTCGATAAAGGAACTATCGTGACTCCCATAATGATAGCCCTTAGCATTAGAGATAAATCGAATAAAAACCTAAAGGAATTGCCCCCACAACATTAAATAAATCCATACAAATATAAGGATTGAAAATGATAATATTTAAAAACGAAGAAAACAAAATAATATTAGAATACACGCCTGAAATGATAAGTGCAGAGCAAGTCTATAACGAGCTTGAAAAAAACAAAATTTACACCATCGCCAAAACATTCTATCTTTCGAAAAATGAGCTAGCATCAACATTCGACGACGACGATAATAGAGACACTATTGAGTTTGTCGTCGCAGAGAAAATCGAAAATTACTATAGGTTCCATGGCGAGTTACTTGGATTGGATGTAGATGTATTCATACACGAAGAAGTAAATTTATCGCGAAAGATTTTTGTTGCTGAAAGATTGATATCAATTTTCAAAAAAATAGGAAAAATAACCAATTCTGATATCTATATTGGAGGAAACAAAATAGGATGCATACCTTATGTTGAATTCAATAAGCTGATCAACAAGTTCCCTAGCACTTATGAACTAAATAGATATGCTCTAGCAAGAGTAGAGTCAATCATCTCCTCGTATATAGAATCAGATGGGCAGCATGAAAAAAGTTATCATGACTATCTTAACAAAAAAATTGATTTAAAGGACAACAGCATTAGCAATCAACTTGCTGACTATGAGGAATTCAAATATCAGAAGATTTTAGATAAACTAAAAGAAATGTTAAAAAATGAAGATAAATACACTGAGAAGCAATGGCAGGCTGAGATTTTGGATATCATACTTTTGCTGTACCCCAAATACTTATATGTCTTCGATGAAGCAAAAGTAAAGGATTTTCACAGCGCAAAAAACAGATCTATCGATTACCTCCTAGTCGATTCTTCAGGAAATATAGATATCATTGAAATAAAGAAACCCTTCGAAAAATGCATAGTCACCGAAAGAGGGTATAGAGATAATTACATTCCATTAAGAGAACTAAGTGGTACTGTCATGCAAATTGAGAAATACATTTTCCATCTAAACAAAAGCGGAGAAGTTGGTGAAAAAAGATTAACCCAGCAATTCAAGCATAAAATCCCTGATGATTTTGAGATAAAGATAACTAACCCCGGAGGCTTTATCATCATGGGTAGGAAGACCAACTTAAGAAAAGAACAGCTTTATGACTTTGAGATAATTAAGAGAAAATACAAAAATCTCATTGACATTCTGACTTATGACGATTTAATTGAACGTTTGGAATTCATTTTAAACAAATGGTCACATAAAAAACAAATCCCAACTAAGTAAAATTATCAGCCAGTCGGCATGTCTTCGCCACTGGCTAACCATAATTAAGCCCACACTATTCACCGAATAAAAAATAAACGACCTCATTTTCAATATCCTCCACTATATTTTTAGAAAAACCTAGCAACGGACGGGCCTCATATTTTACTGCCTCGCTGTGCGGCGTCGGCCGATCCCGCAGGCCGTAATGGTGCACATTGACCATGCGCTGAACCCGCCCGACAAACTCAACCACGGCCGCATCGCTGTTGCCCTGGGCTTTCAGATAGCGGGCCGTGCGCAGCTTGGAGAACATCGCCCGATCGCGCAGGCGCTTTTTGCTGCGAAGCCGCATTTTGCGCGGCGCGTAAGGTGTACCGTCCGGCGCCTGCTGGCGTTTGATGTGTTGCTGTTGACCGGCGCGCAGTCGCTTTGACACGGCAACGGCCAGCGACTTACGCGACTGCGGCGACAGCTTGGCAATCAGCCCGGCCAGCCGGGTGTCAAAGGGGTTAAGCTCGCTCATGCCATTCACTCACTAATTCGCCGTGAACAAAGATCTGCATCGGCCGCGTCACGTCCTCCGGTAACGGCGGCTCCGGCAGGTGCTCAACATGCAACGCGCCATCGCCTTGCTCTTTCACCAAAACACGTTCGGTCAGCTGCAGCGACACGCTGAAATCGTAAGAGCCGTTGTTGTTAAAGTCGCTCGCAAAGGTGATCCCGGTGCGGCGCTTTTCCTCCGTTGCCATGATGTCCGGCTGGTTTTCCCGTAGCCATGCCTGAACCGGCACCATGATTAAATCCAGATCGCCGGTATAGTCCAAAAACAGCAGGTTCAGCGTATAGCGGTACTCATGGGACAGCGAGACGGCAAGCGTGGCGGCCACATTGCCGCGCTCTACCCGAACTTGCAGGTTTTCAGGGTTGCGCTGTAGCCACGGCAGGCAGCGTGTCAGCTCAGCGCGGAGCTGTTGCGGTTTTAACATCGTGTTGTTCCTGACAGTGTTTTATCGTTTCGACCTGCACCGCGCAGGCCGCCAAGGCGTTTTCAAGCTGGCGAATATCGGCGCTCAGATCGCCGTTAGTCGCCGGGCGGCTGGCCGGGATTTGGCACGGACTCACTTTCGGACAGCCAACGTAGATAATCCGCGGCGCCGGTGAAGCCGGGGCGCTGGTGCAGCCGGGCAACGTCAGCAGGCAAAGCAGTGTTAAACCAATCGCGTAATTGCTGATTTTCATTGAGTAGCCTCTGTATTTTCTGCTCGCGCGTCAGTGCCAGCCGGTGCGCGGCGGTGAGATCGCCCCTTAACTTTTCCTCTTCCTGCGCCAGCCGACCGGCCGCCGCCTGCAGCGTGTCGATCGCCGAGCGGGTATCCGCCAGCGCCGCCGCTATCCGGCCATTTTCTTGCCGGGCGCTTTCCAGCCGCTCACCCAACGTGACAACCTGCCATTTCATCCAACCGGCGACGACCAGCGCCAGCACCAGAAACCACCCGATCGCGCGGCTCATGGCGTGGCCCCGCTCAGGCAGTGGGCCAGCTCCGCCGCCCGGCGCCGTTCCAGCCCCGGCGACTTGACGCCGTTGACGAACACCCAGCGCGGCAACTGTTGGCAGGCGCTGCGCCAGTCCTGCCGCTTGATGAAACCGGCCAGCGTGGAGCCGCAAGCGGCCGTGACGCCGACGTTAAAGGCAAAGGACACCACCGCGTCATATACCGGCGGCGGCATCGTGACAGGCATACAGCGCCCGATGCCACGCTCCACGCGATACACGTCGGCGATGAGGTTAACGGCGGCTTGGCGCTCGCTGATAACCTTGCCGGGCTTTACCCCGGCCGTGTGGCCAATGCCGCTTGTCCAGACGCCCGCCTGACACTGGTACGGCGATAAACGACAGCCCTCGAAATCGGCCAGCAGGCGCAACCCAGCCTCAGAGATCTGCAGCGCGCTGAATTGTGGCAGCAGCACCGCCAGCGCCAGCACGGCGGCCACACTGCAGCGTTTAGCGATTGAGTTCATCGTAAACCCTCTTGCTGACGCCCAATTTGTTCAACAGCTGGTAGCTTTTGCGGCGGTAGTACCAGTTAACGAGAAACGTGCCGACGCCAACGGCGGCGCCAACCATAAAAGCGATATCCTGAGGACTGTATCGGCCAATCCAAGCGAGAAAGGCCGCTACGGTATAGGCCACCCACGACGTAATTTTCTCCATTGCTAATCCCATAAGTTGACGGTTTCACGCTGCGGCGCGGCGGTCACGTCCGGCAGCTCGACCGGGTGGCCGTGGGGCAATATTGCCCCAGCAGCGGCCAGCCCTTCATTTAGCGAATAGACCTGCTCAACCACGCCCTGCGTGCGCCCGTAGTAGCGCCAACAAATCGCGTCAACGGTGTCGCCCTGCAGGGCGTAGACTCTCATCAGAGCAGCCCGATGATGCAGTGGCTACGCTCGGCCACGTTACTGATCGCGTTGCGGGCGTTGCGCCACAGCTCGCCGATCGAGGCTTCGACCACATCAGCTTTGCGGCCGCCGGTGGCGGTGGTGTCGAAACTGCGGTATTGCTCCGAGAGCGTCGCCATGGTCATCGCGCTAACGGCATTGCGGTATTCGCTCACCCGCACGCTTTCGCCGTCGAGCTGTTCGCCCGGCACATCTTCAAGCCGCTGATAGCCGTCGGCCATCTGGTCGCGGCGGAAAGTGAACAGCTCGGCGTTCACCTCCGCGATCGCGCTTTTAATTGCCAACCGCAGGCGCGGGGCGGTGATGGTGCCTTCAATGCGCATCACGTCGCGCACGTCCGCCGGGTCAATGTCCGGCCAGAAAAAGACGTTTTTAACGATCGGCTCATCCTCCGGGCGCGGTGCTGGCGCGTCCGGGCGTGGCCGTTGGATCACAACGGTGCTCATATGACCTCAGAAAGTTAGGGGGCGGTGGACGACGGCGTTGACGAGGTGAAACCTGTCGCGGCCGTCGTGCCGCCCGGCGCGGGGCGCGTTCTGTCAGCGGCTGGCGGCGGTGCGTATTGCCCGCTCCAGCCGTTCAATGTCTTTTTTCACGCCGCAGCCGTTATGCAACTGCAGCGCACGCTTAAGGTGGTTCAATGCCAGTTCAGCCCTGCCCGCCGCGCGCAAGACGTACCCGGTGATTTTGTGCAGCTTGGCGCGCACTTGGTCGGGCATGTCTTCTGCGTCGGTGAGTTCCATCGTCTGCGTGAGGTGGTCAATGTTGACCGGCTCCCCGGCTTCAAAGGCGCGGGTGGCAGACTCGGCGACGTCTTCTGCGATGAGGTATGGCGTGGAGCGCGCGAAATTGCCCGGCGGCGCCAACTGGTAGCGCAGCGCATAGCGGGCGATGTCCAGCGCGCCGGGAATATCCCCGGCATCCAGACGCCAGATCATGACCGTCATCAGAATGGCGTCCTGCGCGCCGCGACCTTCGGCCAGCACACCGGCAACCCAGGGGGCATAGTCCGGCAGCAGTTGGCGCTTGAGTTCGGCTTTACGCTCTTGTGAGCGCACCTGTTTGAGCTTTCGCTTATCTTCATTGAGTTTAAGCATCATCCGTTCATAGCCGTTGGCGTGGCGCAGCGGGTCATTCTCCCGCTGCGCGGCCTCGACCGCTGACTGGCGCATAAGGTGACGGCGGGCAGGGCTGGTCATGGTTATTTACCGCCTTTCGCTTTGTCGTCTGCCGGTGCCTCCTCCGGGGCTTTAGCTTCGGCTGCTGGTTCCGCTGGCGCAGCGGCAACTTTGACCGCCTTAACAATGGCCTCGGCCAGCTCGGCGATTTCATCTTTTTTTGGTTCCGTCGGTAACAGCTTAATGTTCTCCACCAGACAGCCGCAGGCGTAATCCTCCACCACATAATCCTCATTGATGGATTCATAGTTTTCGATGCGGTCACGCTTCGAATTTTCCACCATATGGCGGCGGTGCGTGTCCTCCTGCCAGTAGATCGACAGGTTATCCATGCGCGTAATCAGCAGCGCATCCGCCGGGAAGTACGGCACACGCACAGCAGGCAGGTTGCCGATGCGCTTCTGGCTGATAATCAGATCGGCGGCCATCGCTTCGGTGTTGGGCTGTTCCTGATTGACCAGCGGAAAATACTTGTCGGCCAGCAGCTGGCGACCGCAGATCACCACCAGTTCAGGGTCTTCCTGATACCATGGCGCGATCAGGGTGTTGGTGGCATCCATCACCAGTGCGTCGAGGTTGGCGTAATCGCCACCGGCGCCCACGCGGACTTTTTCAGACACCACGCTGCCATCCGCCCCCACGACTTTATTCATCACGCGGCCCGGCGCATTCTCGCGGTACTTCTGTAACCAACCCGGCCCGATGTCTTGCAACAGCGGGAATTTGACGCGATTGGAGGTTTTCGCACGATGCGTACCGTTAAAACCGATCATGATGCGGTCAAGCGCCTGACGTTCAACAATTGCATCGCGTAAACGGGTCTGGAAATCCTGATAACGGGCCCACAGGTCGAGGGTGTTGTAGCGGATGTGGAAATCGTAATTCACCTGCTGGCAGAAATAGCCTTCTGCATCCAGCGAGGCAAAGTCGGCCGTTTCGCGTTCATCGCCGCCGGCGGTGTCGGTGGTGCTGGCGATGGAGCCGCTCACACCTAAACCGACTTTCTCTCCCTTCATTTCCTTAACCGGCACGATATTGATGCGGGTCAGGAACGTTGAGGAATCCTGTACGCGGGTCATGATGGTTTGCGTGACGGACGGCTCAACGCTGAATTTTTTATCCAGATCGCCGGTTGCTACGCCATTCAGTTCGGCGAGGCGAGACAAAAAAGCATTAAATTTAAAACGAGTTTGCTTGCGCATTTTTCTTCCTATTTTTGTTCGGTTTTATCGAGTGTGACTGCCTTAGCAGTCGGTCAGCACGTCTTGCGCGCTGTTGCCGCCGGTAGCCTCCGGGCGGGCCTGCTGGCTGAAATCTTCCGAGGCGGAAAGCTGGGCTTGCAGCGCGCTGAACGCATCGCTGCCGGTTTTTACCTGTTGCTTGAGGTCGGCAACCTGCTCGCTCAGTGCAGCGAATTTCTCGGTAAAGCGGGTGTCCGCGTCCTGCAACTGCTCGGCCACGGTCATCACGGCGCCTTCCATCTCGCCAAAGCGCACATCGTCGGTAGTCTGCTTGCGGCTAAACATCGCTTTGATGCGGGCAGAGAATGAGGCTTCCGGGTCAGCGACCGGCTCAAAATCGAAATGGACCTCCAGCGGCGCGGAGAACTCGACGTTCTCGTTGCGGCGGCTGAACTCCAGCATGTCAGTGCCGAGGCTGGCCGGATCATCGGTGACGGCCAGCCCGACCAGATACGACTTGCCGGTTTTGGCGAAATCGCGGCGGATCTCCATCGAGGTGAAAACCTTTTGGCCCGCGCCGACCATCGACACCAGATCGGCGGTCGGGGCCAGACTGGCATACAGCGCCCACTTGCCGTGCAACAGCGGTTCGTCCGGCTCGTCGATTTTTTCGGCCTTCAGCTCAACCACGCCGCCGTAACGACGAAAATAGCCATCCGGCAAAATCCCCTTGATGTGCTCCATGTTGATGCGGGCGCCGTACACCTTCGGGCTGTAGGTCGCGGCCATCTGCTGAATATCCGCAGCGCCGATCTCGCGGCCATCAACGGTGTCGCCTTCAACGCCGATGCGGAAAAACTTAGTAACTTTCTTTGCCATGTAAACGGCTCCGGTTGTGGTGATTGGGTTCGGGGCTAGTTTCGGGGGAATGGCGCCGCGTCTCAACGCGTTGCGGTTGGAAGATCCGAGGCACAACAAGGGCTTAATGCGAGTCGCCCGGCGCTTTCGTAGCCTTGGCGGCATGAATACGACACCGGCAACAACCATCATCAGCGATCCGCGCCGCCAAGCTGCCTTGCTCTACTGGCAGGGCTTCTCGGTGCGCCAAATTGCGGAAACGCTGAACCTCAAGGGGCCGACCGTGCAGAGCTGGAAACTTCGCGATAAATGGGACGACATCGCGCCCATTTCCCGCGTGGAACAAAGCATGGAAGCGCGGTTGATTCAGCTCATCATGAAAGACGTCAAGGAGGGGAAAGACTTCAAGGAAATCGACCTGTTAGGCCGCCAGATTGAACGACTGGCGCGGGTCAATCGCTATTCGGCGACCGGCAACGAGGCGGACTTAAACCCGAACGTCGCCAACCGCAACAAAGGCGAGCGCAAGCCCGCCGAGCGCAACGTGTTCAGCGAGGCCGCCGTGGAGAAACTGCAAAGCATCTTCACGGAAACCACCTTCGAGTATCAGATGGGATGGTATCGCGCCGGGCTGCAACACCGTATCCGTAACATCCTGAAATCGCGCCAGATCGGCGCCACGTTCTTCTTTGCCCGCGAAGCGTTGCTCGACGCGCTGACCACCGGCCGCAATCAGATTTTCCTGTCAGCCAGTAAGGCGCAGGCACATGTATTCCGCAATTACATCATTGATTTTGCGCGGCTGGTCGAGGTTGACCTGAAAGGCGATCCGATGGTGCTGCCGAACGGCGCCCGCCTGATGTTCCTCGGCACCAACGTGCGCACTGCGCAGAGCTACACCGGCAATCTGTATCTTGATGAGTATTTCTGGATACCGAAGTTTCAGGAGCTGCGCAAAGTCGCCAGCGGGATGTCGCTGCACAAGCGGTGGCGCACCACCTACTTTTCCACTCCGTCGAGTCTGGCGCACTCCGCTTATCCGTTCTGGTCGGGGGAACTGTTCAACAAAGGCCGCCGCAGCAAAGCCGATCACGTTCAGCTCGACCTCAGCCACAGCCACCTGTCAAAAGGCGTGCTGTGCGGCGATGGGCAATGGCGCCAGATTGTCACGGTTGAGGATGCGCTGACCGGCGGCTGTAACCTGTTTGACCTCGATCAGCTGTCGCTCGAATACAGCCCGGCAGAGTATCAGAACTTGCTGATGTGCGAATTTGTGGATGATACCGCGTCGGTATTCCCGTTCGCCGAGCTGCAAGGCTGCATGGTCGATACGCTGGAAGAGTGGGAAGACTTCAACCCTTACGCCGTGCGGCCGTTCGGCTATCGTCCGGTGTGGATCGGTTACGACCCATCGGAAGCCAACGGCGGCGACAGCGCCGGGTGCGCGGTGATCGCGCCGCCAATGGTGGCCGGGGGCAAGTTCCGCGTGCTCGAGCGCCACCAGTGGCAGGGCATGAACTTTGCCGCTCAGGCCCAGAAGATTAAAGACCTGACCGAAAAATACTGCGTGGAGTACATCGGCATTGATGCGACCACCGTCGGCCAAGGTGTTTTCCAACTGGTGCGCGAGTTCTTCCCGGCCGCGCGGGAAATCAAATACACCCCGGAAATCAAAACCGCCATGGTGCTGAAGGCAAAAGACACCATCGCGCGCGGCTGTCTGGAATACGACACCAGCCACACCGACATCACCGCCGCCTTTATGGCGATCCGCAAAACCATGACCGCCAGCGGCGCGCGTTCCACCTACACCGCCAGCCGCAGCGAAGAGGCCAGCCACGCCGATGTTGCATGGTCAATCATGCACGCCCTCTTAAACGAACCGCTGACCGCAGGCAGCGGCCACAGCAGCCCGAACATTTTGGAGTTTTACTGATGAGCAAGCGCAAAGGCCGCAAGGCATTTACCATCCCGGCGCCAGCCCCGGCAACAGAGCAGAAGCAGGATTTTGAGGCGTTCACCTTTGGCGAGCCGTCTGCTGTGCTGGATAAGCGGGAAATTCTGGATTACATCGAGTGCACGACCAATGGCAAATGGTACGAGCCGCCGATCAGCTTCGATGGGCTGGCACGCAGTGTGCGCGCCGCCGTGCATCATAGCTCGCCGATGTACGTTAAGCGCAACATTTTGGCGTCAACGTTTATCCCGCATCGGCTGTTAAGCCAGCAGGAGTTTAGCCGCTATGCGCTGGATTATCTGGTGTTCGGCAACGCCTATTTAGAAGAGCGCCAAAACCGGCTCGGCGCACCGCTGCAGCTGAAATCATCCCCGGCCAAGTACACGCGGCGCGGTGTGGATCGCGGCACTTACTGGTTCGTGCAAGACTGGAAAGAGGCGCACAGTTTCAAGACCGACAGCGTTTTCCACTTGATTGAGCCGGACATCAATCAGGAATTGTACGGCCTGCCGGAGTACCTCAGCGCGCTTAACTCCGCCTGGCTGAACGAGGCAGCGACGCTATTCCGCCGTAAGTATTACCAGAACGGGGCGCACGCCGGTTACATCCTGTATATGACCGACGCGGCGCAGAGTACAAGCGACGTTGACAGAATGCGCCAAGCCATGCGCGACACCAAGGGCTTGGGGAACTTCCGCAATCTGTTCATGTACGCACCGAATGGTAAGCCGGACGGCATTAAGATCTTGCCGCTATCCGAGGTCGCCACCAAGGACGACTTTTTCAACATCAAGAATGCCAGCCGCGACGATCTGCTAAGCGCGCACCGCGTACCGCCGCAGATGATGGGGATTATCCCGAACAATACCGGCGGCTTCGGGGATGTGAAAAAGGCCGCTCAAGTGTTTGTCCGCAACGAGCTAACGCCGCTGCAGGAGCGCATGAAAGAGGTGAACGACTGGATCGGGGAAGAGGTGATTAGATTCGCGCCTTATGAGCTGCCGACCGAATAAGCAAAAAGCCGCCGAGATTGGCGGCCTTAAATTATTTAGCATGTCTTTGTGCTCGCCGTGCTTTAGCCAGCTTTATTTTTTCTGGCTCCGTATAAAGCCGCTCTAAAAGAGTTTCTGTAAACTCTTGCAAATCAATTGCTGATGCCTCATCTAATATTCCTTCATGAGCACCATCATTACCATCATCCTTAATACAATCCGCTAACTCTCGGAATGCATCAGGTAATACTCCATTATCAAACAACCACTCCATCCTTAAACCCAAACTTCTTTTAACCTTAGCCGCCGGCCCTCCCTTATCATTATCAGGGACTAATGATTTTGTCGCGAAATCAAGACACAGCCTAAACATTGTGGCGGCAGCATTATAACATCCTATAGTCATGCACTTCGCCCCTTCAACATAAGCTTTCTCTATGTTTTCAGGAAGATGCTCAGGCGGTTCATCAGCGTCAAAATCTTTAGATGTAATATGTCCCATAACCCTGTAAAAGTCATTAATAACCCCATGAATTCTTTCAGGGTAAAATTCATCACCATTAAACCTAGACTCTGTCTTGGCCACATGAAAAATTGTGCCTGTATGACAGTGTAAACACTCACAATAAACTTCAAAATTTTCTTGCCAACCGAAACGAAATCCTATGAGCAACTCACCTTTAACGTTAAAGGTAATATGCTCGGCACCACAGCGGGGACAATCGTGAACCAACTGAGACATATTATAATCAACCTATTAGTGTTAATAGAATAAAGCAGAGCCTTGCTCTGCTTAATAATTATGAATGTTTCTCAATGACTAAATCAACACCTTCATTCAGCAGCTCATTAATCGATTGCCCTGTAGCCTGCGCAGTAATGGCTAACGCTTGATGGCGCTCCGGCGACAGGCGGGTGGTTACTTTGCCGCTGTACGACTTATAAGGCTCGATGCCGTCTTTTTGGCACTCATCGAGAAAGACCGCGAGAGAAATCGCGCCTTCTTTTTTCAGCTCGTCCACGCTGTAGGCGTAGAAGTCGGCGCCGCCGTTCAGCCCGACAAACTCGCCCCGGAACATTTCAATTTCAGGGTCGAAGTTGATGACGGCCGTATGGCCGTCAATTTTCAGTGTGTTATTCATCATGGTTTTATTCCTAAGCTATCCAACCAGATCCGAATGGAGTTAACCGCCCCCTTGTCAGTGGTAGGTCTGGGGTGTGGCCGGTGAAAGACTCTTTTTTCACCTTTCAACAGCACCGCGATCCTAGAACCTTCCCTTTCGTGAATCTCCGCCCCTAATGCGGTAAAAAGCGCCTCAATATCAGACCACTTTATAGAACCGTTGACAGGCCGGGCAAACACATCTGACAGCGTTTTTTGGTGTCGTTTGTTCATGGGGTGCATAGTATCATTTTATGACACCATTGCAAGAATGTTATGGTGTCATTTTTTGGTGTCATTAATTAGCGATATTATACAGTGCGCTGTAAGCGTCTTAGAGCGCCATCATGGCGCCACGACATCAAATCCTATTTTTCATGCAAGTATTGCGATAAATCGCCATGACGGGGCACTGGCGACTCTTTTGGGAGGGGTTCAACACGGCTTGCGCGCAATGCTATCCCCGCCTCGCCTGCCCGCTTCATGTGTCGCTTTTAATGCAGTTGCATGATCCGGCGCGATCCGCGCCAGCACTGGCGCCGCGTGGGGAAAAAACACACCGGATCATCATGCAAATTCATGCGCACTATGCATGCATAATACGCCGCACAATAAATTTATTTTATTTATCGTCTTTTTTGGAGTTCTTGAACAAACCGCTGACAACAAAACCTACTAGACCTATGATACTAATGGTGCTTGTACCCATCAGAGCTATGATAACTTCTTTCTCTGGTTTCCCGTCGCTTTTTGCAACATATATAAAGACCATTAAAGCAACAAAGGCGCACCAATACTGCATAAAGTGAAAGGTAGAGGTAGCCATTTGTAACCTAAGCCTATTGTCGATACTTCTACCACGAGCAATGGCATTGTTGTTACGATTTTCAGCTTTAAGTGATTCAACTTCTTCTGTGAGTTTATTGTTTTGAATCTGTTGTCGATCCAGTTGCCACCTAACAGTTGCATTATCTAGATCTTGAATTTCATCAATATTCTCTTGGCTAGGAGAAGCAAAAGCCTCGGCTTCCTCTTCTGCAGAAGGAGGCGCACTTCGGTCAAGCTCAGGGGGAGCCGGGGAGGGAGCTGGAGAGGGAGCTGACGCATGGCCAGGAATGGGGTAGCCATTCAAGAAGGCTATAGTCGTCAATAAGGTGTGTTTTAACGTGTTTTCGTTTTTTTTATCATCAGCCATTAAAATCGACCCCGCTAGTATGCGGGGTCGATTTTAATCAATTATTACAAGCCTTGGCAAGATACGTCTCTTTGCATAAGTCTTTTATAATAGTCCTTAATCAACTCATTACTGATGATTTTTTCGTTAGCTGCCCATGTCTTAGACCAAGGCGTGTTAGGACGATGAGTAAACTCTGACAACTGAATCCCAGAGAGCTTACCATAGGTATCATAAATCGACTTAACCAGTGCCTTAGAATTAGGATCCAAGGGACGGTCATTCACATTGAACGAACCATCAACTGCACCCGAGCGAAAAACCTTAAGATTATCGTAAACAACGGGAATCACTGGGCCATATTTCCACGCACACACGGGTTCGCTCAGCAAAGGTTGATCGTTACAAGCCAAACTAACGCCATGCGCTATGTATAGTAACTTCTGTAGCTGCATGTGAGTAAGGTGGCTGCCGTTGTCTTGCTTCGCAAACTCAATGAATTGGTTTACTACTTGCATTGGATTGTACATTTTGCACCCTCCATATTAAAATCGCCATCCTGTTGAAAAGTATAATCTTTATCAAAGATTATAATTTCACGTTATTACCTCTTATACCTTAGACAGGGGGCTACGGCAATAGGTTCCTCTTAAAGAGGCGCAAAGATTATAGTCACCTGTTTAAAGAAAAGCAAAATCATAGTTAATACATTGATTTTATTTAAAATATTTTCATAACCAACATTGTGCGCAAGGCATGATAAACAGGGTTTTAACTTAGAATCAACATCTAAGCTGTTGTTAAATAATACAAAAAACCCAATCCATCAAGCATCGTGCCTATCTCGAGCCAATTCACTAAATAGATGAAATCGACCATCTTAATCTGGCGAACTTGCTCAGTGAGCTTTAGCATCCCCAACCCTCAGCTAGCCTCGAGTCTGGTCGCATACGTCACCAATGGATTATGAAATAGTTACGAGCTTTTGGATCACCGCTGCTTTCTCTGGGACCATGTTAATTTTCATCTCCCCCGCCAGTTCTGAAATCCATATCAGTGCAATGTCTTTGTCTTTCGTTTGGCTCTCATAACAAACCCCCAGACGGGCGATGAGTTCAATTCTTTCTAAAACAACCACTTCATCCACTGCTTGCACCCTTTCCCTCCGATGCTTAATTACTGTATACATATACAGTATATGCCTATCAGATTTAATTGCGCAAGAAATTATTGGAAGCCCGCCCAATCGCTAACCGCTGGATAGTGCATTGAAATATCACCAAATTTGACTTTAGCGCCGCGTGCCAGTGCTTCTAGTTCCGAGCGTGTTGGCTCGATGCCGTGTAGTGCCAGCTCTGAGTAAATTCTGGGAACGCGATCGCGCTCATCAGTGGTTAATCTTGCTGAAGGAGCTGGCTCCGGCCTGCTATATGGGTCAATGCTTCTCTGTTGCCTGTTTATCTGCGGGGTATCTGTCCATAAACGCGCCATAACAGACCGTGCAACGGTCATGTCATCCCAGTCAATTGGGGTGTCTGGATGGTGTTCCATCACCACCACAGCCTCTACAGGCTCGCCATCCTGCGTATTGTCGGCGCCACCGCTGCCGACCAACCCACAGTTATTGACAGGACTCCGAGGCGCGCCAGAGGCGCTTTTCAAAGTCAAAGGCTCAACGGCAACGGCTTTAGCGACGATGCGCCATTGCGTGGTGCGGGTTTCATAAACGTGATCGGCGCCGATGTGCGGGGCAAAAATCCCCGCAATTTTCTGCACTTCTTCGTCATAGGCGTTGCGCTCGTCGGCAACCCGGCGGGCTACACGCACAGTCTGATCGTCACGGGCAACGTTAGGGCCCCCCTGTGCCAGAATGTAAGCTGCAAAGTCACCGGCATCAGCAGCAGCGCGCACCGCCTCAACGGTTTCGTCAAACTCATCGGCCAGACTGACAGAGCGGATCTTGCGGCACTCACGCCATGCGCCGCGCGACGGCAGGCCGATAAAGTGGAATTGAGGGATACGCCATGTTGATGCCCACGCGGTGACGGCGGCCGCCGTATCAGTCAACAGCTCGCCGGTTTCATGATCGCGTTCGCCGTCCAGCGCGTAACCGTCGATGTTTTTTGCAATGTATTTGGCGATATAGCCCGCCGCACCGCCTTTGTTCAGGTGCTTGCAGTCAAACCGGTTTTTGGCGGCGCCGCGCTCGTCCCCATCTTCAGCCATGGCATAACGGCGCATGATGTCGATCACCTGCTGGCGCTGTTTTTTGGAGGTAAACAGCATCATATGCCAGTGCGGCGTCGCATCATGGTGCGGTTCGACAACGCGTACGCCGTAGACCTGCAGGCCCGCATCTTTAAACGCTGTGCGGATCTTGCTAAACAGCTTCACAAGATAGCGCTGGCCGTCTTTTGGCGTGTAGGCTTCATCGTCCCACTTGTGGTTAAAATGCACCTTCGGGCTGTTCTTGCCGACGGCGCGCGTCGGGTGATATTTGGATGGGGTGGTGATGGTGATAAACATCCCTTTATCGCCACGGATAGCGGCGGCCTGCTCAACACCGGCGATCATCGCCATTAACTCCATACGACGAATTTCTGGGTTAGAGATACTTGCCATCACCTTGTCGATGAGGCTGAAGCGTTCGCCGGTTTCGACGTTCTCAAGCTCGCGGCTGTTCAGATAATCAAAATTGGACTGGCGGCGCGCTTTCACATCCCGAATAGCCTGCTTACTGGCATACGACGACGCCTCGCGGTTCACATTACCCAGGGCGATCAGCAACGCCTCGCGCCAGCGCGTGCGCTGGGCCTTCAGTTGGCGTTCCCACCACTCGGAATTAACCAACCGTGACATGCTGGCAATCGCTGACCGGGCATCCAGTTTGCCCTTGCGGTATTTGCGCCAGTGCATCGGGGTGATGTTGAAGGCGCGCGCCATACCGGCAATACGGCCATAAAATTCTGATTGGGTGGCATCTTCGAAAAGCCCGGCATTGTCGCCGCCGTTCTCCGCCACAAACTCATCGCAGTAATCTTCATAATTCTGCAGAAGTTGACCGGCCACCCGATCGGCGAGGCGGCGTAACTCTTTGTCATCCATGCCGGGCAGTGAAGCGTAATTATCAACCTCAGCAGAAAACCGCATTGACGCGGCGAGGTTCATTGCATTTTTGGCGCTCACCGTTTGCAGGCGGGGCCAGATGCGGCGATCGAACTGGAACACCAGCCATTTGTTGGCATCGTGCAGCCCTTTGCTCTTGAGCAAGTTGGTGTAACGTGTCAGGAACATGGCGCTAAGGAAGCGCGGCAGGCGGCGGATATTGGTTAAAACAGCTTGCCCCTGAGCGTGTTCGTCACGGGTAAGCGGTCTCACCGGCCCGGCAACTGCCGGGCGCGGTTCGTTCCATGGGTAAGCGTAGGCGGTTAGTGTTTGGTTCATTCGCATACACCGGCGTAAATACTGCTGCAAGCTGTGCGATCATTCATCGCGGCGACAAGGTCAAACTGGCGGCCACCGCGTGTAGTCATGGCCCAATCGCGGTAGGTTTCAATTCCATGAGACTCCACTGTAATGCATGCAATCCGGCGTTCTGCCTTTGCAGGATCTTGCGTCGATGGAAAGAACATTGAATTGCCACGGCGCGAACATGCGGCCACCAGTTTTTCCCATTCCGCTACACGGGCAATTTCCTCTGGCCAGCGGCTGAATATCTCGGCCAGCTCAGATTTACAAGCGTGAATACACGGCATACACCCAACCCGACTACACCCTTGTTCGTACAATGGGTTTGGTTTGATGCCATGCCGTTTCGCCATTGCAAAAACATCAGCATGTTTCCATTCAAGAATCGGACGGTAAATGCTCAGGCCACGGGTATTGTCCGCATCGGCTTCCCAAACAGGTAATGCAGCACGCGCCGAAGATTCTTCTGCACGAACACCTTGCCAACTAATAACTTCGTCGTATTCGTCCAGTAGTGGAACGACAATCTGATCACGTATAGGGTTATGCTTTAACTCGAAAGTGCAAAAGCGAGCTTTAGTGGAAGGGAAACGCCCTTTCCACATGCAGAGGTCAAGAAATGGAATACCGGTTGGGTGAAGTGTTTTTAGCGCTCGTTCGATAATTGTGGCGGCTTGCGCCTCAGTGTATCCGCACTCAGTTACCAGCGTCACAGGCCAACGCTTAGCTATGAATTCTCTCTTGCCCTTTATGCGATCAGAGAAATCGGCCTTAACACGGCAAATCGGCCCTAACTTGCTTTCGAGATAATCCAGATATTCCATAGTTTGCGGGTGTTCGTGACCAGTATCAGCGAATACCACCAAAACTTCAGCGCCAGCCTCACGAGCTAATAACCATTGAGCAAGGCTATCTTTACCACCAGAAACAGACACCAGATTAATAGTGCCCTCTTCTAAGCAGCGCTTATCAATTTGCATTGCGAGCCTCACACACCGCAAAAGCCTCTTGGCACAGGTTACCAATACGACCTATTTCCGCGCCCAGTGATGCAATGCTATTAACACTGGAATTGCGGACGCTGTGGTGAATAAGGCCGTTAACAAGCTGGTTAATCGTAGGGTAATAGCCGATAGCCTCGTAACGCTCTTGGCCTTCACTTTTTCCTGTTTTACCAACCTTCACCGTATTAAGAATGAATTGCAGGTTATCGCTGGTGATTACAAACTCATTGCCGATTTTAATTTCCATGTTATTTCCTTAATCGTAATTTTGGTTTTCTGGTCTGCGTGCAAATTCTGAATCGCTCAAATCAGCCGCAATAAAATGACCTGCCAGCAACGCCAGCAGGCCGAACAAAATAGAGAACTCCGTCATGCCTTCCCCGCGTATAGGTGACTTTGCGTCTCACGGATCTGCTGACAGCTTACGCAGGTATCAACGCCGGGAACGGCAGCGCGACGCGCGGCAGGAATCGGAGCATCACATTCTTCGCAAACAAAGGCAGAAGGCAGCGCGGAGGATTTGCGAGCATTGGTAATCTGCGCCTCTAATACCAGCGCTTGCCGCTCCTGTTCGTAGTCCATCAAGTCGGCCATTAGTGCAACTCCGATTTTTTATTCAGTTGAATTAGAGCCTGTCGCCCTAATTCCGCGACACGGTGCGATTCTTTAATGACATCGCTAATGCTGTTAATCGACTGAAGAAAAACACCTCGATTAACTGATAAATTAATGAGGTCAGAAATTAGCTTTAACTCATTAGAGTAAACCGCTCTTGTTGGATAATATTTCTTTTTAGTTTCCTTATCGGTTTTTACGTCAGCCAAAATTAAAGCTTCCGCGCTAGAGTCTCGCGCTTCAACTTTAATAATGGCGAAAGTGCCATTAACTTCAACGACGTTAGCCATTAGTGCAGCTCCTGCGCTTGATTCTCTATCGACTCGGCCTCTTGGCGGAGCAGCTCTACAGCCTCGGCAGCCGTTAAGCCGTTCTTAGAGATATGTGCAGCCAAACGTACCAAACGAGCAGCGGCGAGATCGGCTTGGTTCTTACGCTCATCAAGGCGGGCGTTATCAAGCAACACAGCCACCTGTGAAATATCGCTACCTTCCTTTGCTGGGTCTAACCCCATAAAAATCACATTCGACATATTTAACCCTTATTTCAGACAAAGCGATGCCCGGCGGGTTAACGCCAGAATTACGCAATGCGGTTAATTAACGTTTAATTCGCAATCATCATCACTGATAAATCGCGGTAAGGTTTTTGATAAATCAATCAGGTCATTCAGCGCCCACACGATTTGTTTACGCTCTGAATAACTCATTTCTGCAAACTTCATTTTTATATGCCGTTCTTTCAGCCCGGCATGAAAACAAACAGTTCTGCGGATATGTTCCGGCGACTTATCAAAAGCCTCTTGCGCCTGATTCTGCTTATGTGGGAACAGCTCACGCTTAATCTGTGAAATGCGCTTAATGCCGATCGCTTTTTGTGTTTCAGTAGCCAACAACATGACAGCCCCAATTAACGGCAGAAAAAACGGCGCAGCGGTGAAACTGGCTTAACCGTTGACAGGCCACGCAGTAAGGCCGCCTGATCGTGACGTGGGCGCCAGCGCTTGCCGCCCGGCAGTTCAATGAAACCGTGTTCAAAATGCCGCGATGGGCTTTGTTGTTTCAGCAGTGGAGCGATAGAAATAACCACGGTGATCACCTCAGCTTAAACCAGCAACAGCGCTCAATCCGCTGATCACGTCAACGGTGGAGGCCAGAGCCGGGGTGGATTGGATGCGGTTCTGAACGGTCAAGCCGATCAGCGACAAATGGCGGATCGCCGTGTTGACGCTTTCAAGCAGTGCGCTTTTGCGTACCGGCGTTTTGTGGTCGCCCTGCACGGCGGCGGCGGCGACGCTGCCAACTGCGGCCGTAGCCTGCAGTGCATACGTTGGAATATTCCCGGCGCAAGCCTCATTGACAGGCACGGACGGCATGCAGTTGATTTGTGCCAGCAAGGCATCAATCAGGCTGGAATCCTCTGTAGCGTCAGTGATCGCCAGCAGTTCAGCACAAGTGAGCTGATGCGGCTGGCCCGGACTCAATTTGTTGCGCAGCGTCTGGGCGTTCATGCCGAGCTGTTTAGCAAGCGCCGTCACATTGTGGCGAGCTGGAAACTGTCGGCAGGCTTCATCGAAGTGCGGATGTTTAGAAACAGCGTAATCAAACATGTTTAGATCTACTCTAATCGATAAAATAGATTAAGCCTGAAGAGAAACGCTACATTCACTCAGGGCCTGCACTGTCAGGGCTGCCATGTTCACTTCAATGAGCCCCTTCTTCTGCTTGCCCTTTGGCTTGATAGGCAATTTTCCGTATTCAATCAAATTCTTAGCTGTTTCTTTGTTAGTTCGGGTACGGCGGCAATACTCATCTAGCGGGAGGTAGGGTTCAGGGATGACAATTGTAATGTTAGGTCGCATAAGGCAAACTTCCTTGATTAGCGCCAGATACGGCAATATCCGGCAATATGAGTCTAATTCAAAACAACACGGAGATTACTTAGATAAAATCTAAGTGTCAACTTCAGATATGAGCAAACACCTAAACTTCACTTTCCCTAAATCAACTTCAGAAACTCTTGATAGAGTCGTGGCCGCCTATGGTTTCAGCATGAAAATGCAGCTTGCTGAACACTTAGGCATTGCCGCCAGCAGCCTGTCAGCTCGGTATAAACGTGATGTTTTTCCAGCAGATATTGTCTTGCAATGCGCGTTGGAAACAGGAACCAGCATTGAATGGTTGGTAACAGGGCAAGGGGTTAGCCTTCGGGATGTCAAACCGGACACACTAAATCTAATTAGAAAAAAACTAATTAACGGCCAACTCCATGACACTGATAGCGTTCTATTCGACAAAGGGATATTCCTTGATCCAAACAATCTCCCTACCTCCCCTATATGCTTAATCAGCGGCAGCACTCAGCACATCGTTGATGAGCAATACGACGAGGTTCACGACGGTTTATGGCTAGTAGAAATAGAGGGAAAAGTAGGCATACGCACACTAACTCGCATACCTGTTAAAAAAGTGCGTGTTAGTGGTCATGGGGCAGCTTTTGACTGCGATATTGATGACATCACTGTACTTGGACGTATTGTGCTGACGGTGGAATAAACAATGCCAGTAAGGAAATTGCCCGACGGTCGTTGGATAGCAGACTTCTACACCGTTGATCGCAGTAACGGTAATGAGGGTAAGCGGGTTCGTAAAAAGTTCGCCACTAAGGGCGAAGCACTTGCGTTTGAAAATTACACACTCGAGCAAATTGAATCAGCCCCTTGGCTCGGGGAAGGAAAAGAAAAACGTCGTCTGACCGAATTGATCGAGCTGTGGTTTAGCCGCCATGGCATCACCTTGAATGATGGTGAAAAGCGTAGAAGTGCTATGCTGTGGGCTGCCGAGTGTATGGGCTTCCCTCTTGCCACAGAATTTAATGCGCAACTTTTTACAGCCTATCGAGCTAAACGCTTAGGCGGCCATTTTGCTCGAACAAAACGAATAGCAAAAGTGTCCCCCCGCACCTTAAACCTTGAACTTGCGTATTTTCTCGCAGTGTTTAACGAACTTCGAAGATTAGGTGAATGGATACAACCAAATCCACTTGAAAACGTCCGCCAATTTCGCGTTGACGAGAGCGAGATGGCCTATCTTACAGATGAGCAGATCGGCTTGCTTCTGCATGAATGTCGCAAAAGCTCAGCTAAGGATCTGGAAATGGTTGCCAAGCTCTGTTTAGTGACAGGAGCGAGATGGAGTGAGGCTGAAAGCTTGAAAAGCTCCCAGGTATCGGGAAGTAAAATCACCTTTGTTAAAACCAAAGGAAAGAAAAATCGCACAATACCGATTGACCCTGTGCTTGCTGACGAACTACCTAAACGAAATGGCCCTCTGTTTACCCCTTGCTATTACGCTTTTCGCTCAGCGATTGAACGGGCTGGCATTGTATTGCCAGACGGTCAAATGACCCATGTTTTGCGGCATACCTTTGCGAGCCATTTCATGATGAACGGTGGAAACATTCTCGTTTTGCAAAGAATACTCGGTCATACAGACATAAAAATGACAATGCGATACGCCCATTTTGCCCCCGATCACTTTGAAGATGCCGTAAGGCTGAACCCTCTTACAAAATGTCGCAAAAGTGTCGCATGAAGTTAGGTTTATTGCCCTATATTGCCCTATATTTATTTTTTAACTCATTGTTATTTAAATAAGTTATTGTTTTTCGGTTGGCTAGAATGGTTCTCATAATCGCTTGGTCGTTGGTTCAAACCCAACAGGGGCCACCAAATTTTAGCTTTAAAATCATATAAAAAAGCCACTTTCCTCGAAGTGGCTTTTTTATTCCGTGCTCACAGTGGCGGCAAAATGGCGGCGGTAATGCCTGCATTCTCAGCTATCTTTCCCCTCTTAACCAGCCTATAGCCAGGCTAACCAGAAAGCCGGCAAAGAAGATCGCGACAGCCGCAGCGATAGATTTCCACCACTCATCAAACCAGAACAAGGCAACAAATGCCGCTATAGAGAACAGGCCAATGACTATGGACTCAGCCAAGTCAGCAGTTTGTCGGCCAACAAATTTAACGAACTTCACAAGAAAGGATTTTAGCCAGTTCATTGATTTTATTACTTAACGATAGGAAGTCATCATCACTTAACCATTAGTTAAAATCCAACCGCTGGCTTTTGATTGATCTATCCGCTATCGGTCGCCTCTCACAAGGCTACACAAAGCAATAGTGACAAACACCAGTAACAGGAATATTGCCGCGCTCAGAATTCGTTGCCACCATTCGTCGAACCAGAACAGTGA
Source organism: Serratia sp. DFXYC6 (assembly GCF_057196085.1). Lineage (NCBI taxonomy): Bacteria > Pseudomonadati > Pseudomonadota > Gammaproteobacteria > Enterobacterales > Yersiniaceae > Serratia > Serratia sp. DFXYC6. Next base: position 394,837 of record NZ_JBXUNV010000002.1, read on the forward strand.
GCCAAACGCAGCGACAGAAAATATCCCGCCCAAAATCGCTTCCACAAGGTGCGACAATCCTTTACCGAGCTTACTGCCCCAAGACTTTAGATAGCTCATGATTCACACCTTCACAGAACATTTTCGATTTGCTGGTATAGGCAACAAAGGGTTCAAGATACTCCTCCGCCAGAAAGTAGATCATGTCCAAATTTCGTGGCGTGAGCTTATGGTACGTTGAGGGATATTGTTCCCGCAAACGACGCGAAGAAACGGCGGCCTGTTCAATAATTCCTTGTAAAAGAATGATGTTTAGCCCAGCAATGGTGACACCTTTGAATACCCATTTGAAAAGTGTGCTGCCGATAACCTTTTTCAAAATATGGTGTGTGATTTGCTGAACCAGAATGAACTGCGTCCCCATACGTCCTGTAAGATAACCCTCTACATGGTTTAATTTTTGGCTTAGCACGGTTTGTGTTTGCAGATCCATCCGCTGATAGCAGTCACGGATAATCACCGCTATCAGCTCACGTAGCGGGGCTTCGATACCATAGCCGGCACGAACGACCTTGATGAACCGTTCCGTTTCGATTTCATTGCGGCGCTTAAGCCCTCGACCGCCGAGCCCTGCTCCCTGCCATGTCCTACGAGCACTATAGGCAATGCCCCTTGGTAAAGACTCTATTCCCTCAAGAATTCCTTGAGCTACGGCTTTCGCATCCATAACAATCCCTTATCAGCGCCCTGGCCGTACCCTATACTAACTTCGCTTAAAATATCAACACCCCTTTCATCCTAATGAAGGGCGCCCCTCGGCATAATGGCTTTTTTGTTTCCCGCCGCCGTGCCACACTTCTCTTTCAGCATGCCCGATTTATTCCGACTCAAAAGGACCCCGCATGATCGTCAACTGCGACCACGACAACCTCGACGCCTGGCTGGCGCTGCGCTCGACGCTGTGGCCCACCTGTCCGTTGGAAGAGCACCGCGCGGAGATGCGCGAAATATTGGCTTCGCCGCACCACACCGCGTTTATGGCGCGGGGGCTGGACGGCGCTTTCGTTGGCTTTGCCGAGGTCGCGCTGCGCTACGATTACGTCAACGGCTGCGAATCGTCGCCGGTGGCGTTTTTGGAAGGGATTTACACCGTCGAACGCGCCCGCCGCCAGGGCTGGGCCGCGCGATTGATCGCACAGGTGCAGGAATGGGCCAAGCAGCAAGGCTGCAGCGAGCTGGCGTCGGATACCGATATCGCCAATCTGGACTCCCAGCGCCTGCATGCGGCGCTGGGCTTTGCCGAAACGGAACGGGTGGTGTTTTACCGCAAAACGCTGGGCTGATCAGGCGGCCTTGTTTTGCCGCTGATGCGCCAGCTGCTCGGCGCGCAGCAGCCTCTTCTCCAGTTCGCCCTCGCCAATATTGGCCTTACCCCCTCATCCAGAGTGTTCGCCATCGCGCTAGCACCGAAACAGCAGCCAAATACGGCCGTTCATCGACACAAATCAATCAAATACAATCATAATGAGCGTAATTGGTTCTATTTTGATTGGATTTGTCGCCTTAACTCATTTTGAAAAACTTATAATGGGGACATCACATACCCGCAGATACCGCTCAACCGCTCAATAGAACAGGAGATAAGCTTTTATGAAACTGACCAGCCAAAGCTTTAAAGAAGGAGAGTTCATTCCCGGTGAGTTCGCCTTCGCTATTCCCGATGCCGCCAACCATGTTGCTTTATCGAGAAATCGCAACCCCCATCTGGCCTGGAGTGAAGTGCCTGCAGGCACTCAGTCTTTCGTGATCGTCTGCCATGATCCCGACGTGCCAAGCCGTGGTGATGATGTGAATCAAGAGCGTCGGGTTGTGCCCGCGTCGTTGCCGCGCGTTGATTTCTTTCACTGGCTGCTGCTGGATATTCCGGCCAGTACCGTGGAAATTGCGGCGGGCTCTCAATCGGACGGCGTAACGCCGCGTGGCAAAGCCGGGCCAAACGCCCCTTCGGCCTATCGCCACGGCACCAATGACTATACCGGTTGGTTTGCCGCCGACGAGCAGATGAAGGGGGAATACTACGGTTACGATGGCCCATGCCCACCGTGGAACGATACGTTAGTTCATCATTATATTTTCACGGTTTATGCGCTTGCTACCCCCGGTTTGGATGTACAAGGGCCTTTGACAGGGGCTAATGTGAATGCCGCCCTGGCGGAAGCGCCAGTGTTAGCCCAAGCGAGACTGACAGGCCTTTACAGCCTGAACCCTAACGTAGCATCAACGGCGAAATAATCGCATGAAGGAGTCGAATATGAGCCGGACCGGTTCCTTCGGATCAGTGCGAACCAGACGCAAGCCGGATGCGAAGCTTTTGCATTGGCACTCTCCGTCGGGGGCTCCGGTAGCGAGGCACCGCTTGTGCGGAGTGTGCCAGCCGACATTGAAACGCCAGCTGCACACGCCGCAGTTCGTCTTCCATGAAGCGACGGTCTTGCTGCTCGCGACGGGCCAACTTGGTATCACATCGGCTTCACAACATTTGTCTCTGGAGACCCCCGGCGAACTGCTCCTGGTCCCCCCCAATACCCGCGCAGATTTAGTCAAAACGCCGGGCGACATCGATCGGCCTTTTCGCTCGATATTCCTGACGCTGTCGGCAGAACTGCTGGATGTCTTTCACCGAACCCGGCAGGCTTCCCCCCCTATCCCCCCTAAAAATGACGCGTGGAAAACGCTGCCTCTGGACGAAGACCTGTCGGCAACGTTTTATCACGTGATTGAAAGCGTGGAAAAACAGGAAATCAGCGATATTCGCCTGCAATACCGCCTTCTGGACTTTTTGACCGCGCTGGCCGAACGGGGGCATGTTTTTACGCATTTGCCGTTGGATAGCCCATCACAGCGCCTGCGCACCTTGATTCTTGAGGCTCCGGAACAAAACTGGACGGCAGAAACAGCAGGAAAAACATTAGCGATGAGCCCGGCAACGTTGCGGCGGCGCCTTGCCGCCGAACAGACACGCTTCGAAGATTTGCTGATAGACGTCCGCATGCATCACGCCATGATGTTGCTTCAAACCACCCGATGGGATATGACCCGCATTGCAGAGGCCTGCGGTTACAAATCCAGATCGCGTTTTAGCGAACGCTTTCAAAAGCGTTTTGGTTACGCGCCTTCCGCCATCCGATAAAACGCCGGGCTGATCAGGCGGTCTTGCTTTGCCGCTGATGCGCCAGCTGCTCAGCACGCAGCAGGATCTCCTGCAGATCGTCCTCATCGATATCGAACAGATCCCCCTCCATCAGCGCCTCGTGCAGATCGGCGCGGGTGATGGAAACGGCATCGATCGGCAGATTGGCCGGCTTGGCCTCCGCCGGCGCCAGCGCGTGCGGGTAGCGCCGCCCGGCCAGGTTATTGAACAGAATGGCCAGCGCCGCCAGCAGCACCGAGTTCAGCAGCACCGGGTACAACACGAAGTGGTAGCCCATCTGATGAATGCCGGGGCCGCCGAGGATGGCGGTCAGCGCCACCGCGCCGCCGGGTGGGTGCAGGCAGCGCAGCTTGAACATCAGGCCGATGGCCACCGCCGCCGCAACGCCGCAGGCCAGGCCCGGATCGGGGATCAGCAGACCGGCGCTCACGCCCACCGTCGCCGCCAGCGCATTGCCGCCGACGATCGACCAAGGCTGCGCCAGCGGGCTGTTCGGCACGCCGAACAGCAGCACCGCCGAAGCGCCCATCGGCGCGATAAACCACAGGTTCACCTCGCCCAAAATAAAGTGGCTGATCCAGCCGGCGAGCATCAGCCCCAAACCGGCGCCAACGCTGGAAATCAGCATCTCTCGTTTGCCCACCGCCAGCGGGTGCGGCCACAGGCGCGCGCATCCCACTTTCACTCGTTCTATCCACTGCGTCTTCATGTTACCCAATACGGCTCAATTCACGTGTTGGCAACAAATATATCACATCATCCTGAAGGAGCTCACGGCGCCGTAAACCGCGCCGCCCAAGAACTTTTAGGCTAACAGATTGATTTTTAGCCTCCCCTCGACAATGATGAATGTTCCCCCCTTAACCCCGAGGAACCGCCGATGTCTCAACCGATCACCGAGCTTTATACCGACAGTGAATTTTTCAGCCCGTACGCCATGTCCGCCTTTGTCGTGCTGACGGAAAAAGGCATTCCGTTCACCGTGAAGCCGGTGGATCTGGCGAAAGAAGAGAACAAAGAGGCAGCCTACGCGGCGCTATCGCTCACCCGCCGGGTGCCGACGTTGGCGATCGGCGAGTTCCAGCTCTCGGAGTCTTCGGCGATCGCCGAATACCTGGAAGACATCCACCCGGCCCACGCCGTGTACCCGCGCGACGTGAAGCTGCGCGCCAAGGCGCGCGAGATCCAGGCCTGGTTGCGCAGCGATCTGCTGCCGATCCGCGCCGAGCGCTCGACCGAAGTGGTGTTCAACAATGGCAAGTTCCCGCCGCTGTCCGAAGCCGCGCAGGAAGCCGCGCGCAAGCTGATCGCCGCCGTGGAAAAGCTGTTGAGCCACGGGCAGGACAATCTGTTCAGGGAGTGGTGCATCGCCGACACCGATCTGGCGCTGATGCTCAACCGGCTGGTAATGCACGGCGATCCGGTGCCGGAGCGCGTGCGCCACTATGCGCACAAGCAGTGGCAGCGCCCGTCGGTGCAGGCCTGGCTGGCGTTGTCGGAAAAACGGCGCGCCTGAGGAAAAAAATCGGCGGCCACGACGCCGCCGTTCTCAATGCCGAGAAACAACATCACTGCTTGAGGGAAGGCAAATCACCATCCAGAGGGCAGATAGCCTAACAATGAAGCGATGGCGTACACCGCGCTGGCCAGGTACAGCAACACAATGCTGATCTGCAGCAGCGGATGCGTGATCCAGTTGCACTGCCAGCGTGGTGTTTGGTCGCCGTGTTTGCGCGCGCCGCGCAGGATCAGCATCGGCATGATCGACAGGATCACCCCGCTGAACACCCCGGCGAAGTAGAGCGCGTTGACGAACGACACCAGCCCGCTGTAGGCCAGCGCGAACGGCGGCACCACCACCAGCAGCAGCACGCCGAAGCGGCGCAGCGGCAGCTCGTCGTTGCCCAGCCGGAACTTGTCGAAAATATTGGTCAGGAAGCTGCCGCCCAACCCCCAGTACGAGGTCAGCATCGCGCACAGCGCGAAGATGTTGGCGGAGAAGAACGCCCACTGCCCCAGCGCCTGGCCCCAGGAAATGGTGGCCACATCGGAGATGTCATCCAGCCCGCTGAGCGCGATCACCGACATCGGCACCGCCGCCAGCAAAATGAACGTCACCACCATGCCGACGATGATCGCCTTCGGCAGCTGCTCCGGCTTATCGGCAAAGCCGCGCGCCATCTCCGGCACGATGTACTGCGCCGAGAAGCAGAACACCACCACGTTGAATACCGGCACCATATAGCGCCAGTCGCCGTCCAGCAGGTTGCGCATCTGGGTGGTGTCTTTCAGCAGCGTCGCTGCCACCAGCGCGGTCAACATCACCACCATGCCGATGCTGATGAACTTCTCGCCGCGGCCGATCGCTTTCAAACCGAGATAGAGCACGCCGGCGGCGGGTACGAAGAACAGCAGGCTGCCCAGCGCCGGCGAGATGCCGAACAGCGATTGCAGCAGCTTGCCGCTGCCGGTCATGTAGGCGGTAAGCGCCCCGACGCTGTTGACGCACACCGAAGCGAACATCAACCAGGCGCCCAGGCCGCCGACGTAGCGCTTCGCCAGCCCGCTCAGCTGCAGATGCGCGCGGGTGCGCAGCGTGGATTCGGCAACGTACAGCATGGTGATGGTGGTCAGGCTCCCCACCAGCACCAGCCAGAACAGCAGCGGCAGGAAACCCGCCTTGCTGGAGGCATAGGCGATGGAGAGCACGCCGGCGCCGATGTTGGTGCCGACGATCATCGCCACCCCTTCGAGGAAACTTAACGATTTGGCGGGTGCAGGTGCTCGCACCCCGGCGGCAAGCGCCGGAGAAACAGAGATATTATCAGACATGCATCATCCTTTATCGCCCGGCGACGCTGGCCGCCGGGATGGGTTAACGTCCTGACGCTCAACGGCTCACATCGATACACAGGTATTTCAGCTCCAGATATTCTTCTATCCCGTAGCGCGATCCTTCACGCCCGAGCCCTGACTGTTTCACGCCGCCGAACGGCGCCACTTCGTTGGAAATCAGCCCGGTGTTGATGCCGACCATGCCGTACTCCAGCGCTTCCGGCACTCGCCACTGGCGCGCAGCGTTCTGCGTGAACAGATAGGCGGCCAGACCGAATTCGGTGTCGTTGGCCATGGCGATGGCTTCCGCCTCGTCATGGAAGCGGAACAGCGGCGCCACCGGCCCGAAGGTCTCTTCTTTGGCGAAGCGCATCTTCTGCGTCACGCCGGTTACCACCGTCGGCTGGAAGAAGGTGCCGCCCAGCGCGTGCGGCTGGCCGCCGGTGGCGATCTGTGCCCCTTTGATCAGCGCGTCGTCGATGTGGCTCTGCACCTTCGCCACCGCATCGCTGTCGATCAGCGGCCCCTGAGTGGTGCCTTCCTGGCTGCCGTCGCCGACTTTCAACTGCTCGACCGCCGCCACCAGCTTCTCCGCCAGCCGCTCGTAGATGCCGTCCTGCACGTAGATGCGGTTGGCGCACACGCAGGTCTGGCCGCTGTTGCGGAACTTGGAAGCCATGATGCCCGCCACCGCCGCGTCCAGATTGGCGTCGTCGAACACGATAACCGGCGCATTACCGCCCAGTTCCAGCGACAGTTTCTTGATGCTCGGCGCGCACTGCGCCATCAGGATACGGCCGACCTCGGTCGAGCCGGTAAAGCTCAGCTTGCGCACCACCGGGCTGTCGCACAACACCTTGCCCACCTGCGCCGCTTCCCCAGTCACCACCTGCAACACGCCGGCGGGAATGCCGGCGTCCTGCGCCAGCTTGGCCAACGCCAGCGCGGTCAGCGGCGTTTGCTCGGCCGGTTTGACGATGATGGCGCAACCGGCCGCCAGCGCCGGCGCCACCTTGCGGGTGATCATCGCCGCCGGGAAGTTCCACGGGGTGATGGCCGCGCACACGCCGATCGGCTGCTTCACCACCACCAGGCGCTGCGAAGCCTGAGGCGCCTGCAATACCGCGCCGTCCACCCGCTTGGCCTCTTCGGCGAACCAGGTGATGAACGACGCGGCGTAGGTCACTTCGCCGCGCGCTTCCGCCAGCGATTTGCCCTGCTCGGCGGTCATCAGCTGCGCCAGATCTTCCTGCGCGGCCAGCACCTTATCAGCCCAGGCCAACAGCAGCGCGGAACGCTGCTTGGCGGTCAGCTGTTTCCAGTCGTTTTGCGCCCGCTGCGCCGCCGCGATCGCCTGTTGGGTTTCCTCTTCGCTGACCAGCGGAATGCTGGCCAGTTCGGCGCCGGTGGCCGGGTTGATCACCGCTTCGCGCTTGCCGCTCAGGGCGTCGCACCATTCGCCGTTGATCAGACACTGGCTGCGCAACAGCTCGGGATTGTTCAATTTCATGCCGTTCGCTCCTTAGTGGGCCAGCGCGCGGGACAGAATACCCATCGCCTTGGTGAACTGATCGTCCGGGATAGTCAGCGGGTAGAGGAAGCGGATCACATTGCCGTTCACGCCGCAGCTCAGCAGCAGCAGCCCTTCCTCCATCGCCTTCTGCTGCACCTGACGGGTGATATCGGCTGAAGGTTTACCGGTAGCCGGATCGTTGAACTCCACCGCCACCATCGATCCCTGCGCGCGCACGTCGGCGATCGCCGGGCTGGTTTTGCGCGCCTGCTGCAACACTTCCACCAGGTGTTGACCCAAGCGCTGGGCGCGCTGGCACAGTTGCTCCTCTTCAATCACGTCCAGCACCGCGTGCGCGGCGGCCACCGCCAGCGGATTACCGGCGTAGGTGCCGCCCAGCCCGCCCGGCGCCGGCGCGTCCATCACCTCGGCGCGGCCCGCCACCGCCGACAGCGGCATGCCGCCCGCCAGGCTTTTCGCCATGGTGATCAAATCGGGCTTAACGCTGTAGTGCTCCATGGCGAACAGCTTGCCGGTGCGGGCGAAGCCGGTCTGCACTTCGTCAGCGATCAGCAGAATGCCGTGCTGGTCGCACAGCGCGCGCAACGCCTGCATGAAATCGGCCGGCGCCACGTTGAAGCCGCCCTCGCCCTGCACCGGCTCCAGCACGATCGCCGCCACCTGCTTGGGATCGATATCCGCTTTAAACAGGCGGTCCAGGCTGTTCATCGCGTCTTCGGTGGTCACGCCGTACAGCGCGTTCGGGTACTGGCCGTGGAACACCGAGCCGGGGAATGGGCCAAAGCCCAGTTTGTAAGGCGCCACTTTGCCGGTCAGCGCCATGGTCATGTAGGTGCGGCCGTGGAAGCCGCCGCCGAAGGTGATCAACCCCGGGCGGCCGGTGTAAGCGCGGGCGATCTTCACCGCGTTTTCCACCGCTTCCGCGCCGGTGGTGAAGAAGGCGGTTTTACACGGACCGGCGATCGGCGCGCGCTGGTTGATGCGCTCCGCCAGCGAGACATAGCTTTCGTAAGGAACGATCTGATAGGCGGTGTGGGTGAAGGCCTGCAGCTGCTTTTCAATCGCGGCGATCACCTTCGGGTGGCGGTGGCCGGTGTTCAGCACGGCGATCCCCGAGGCGAAGTCGATCACTTCTTTGCCTTCCACATCCCACAGCGTGGCGTTCTCTGCGCGCTCGGCGTAAAAACCACACATCACGCCCACTCCGCGCGGGGTGGCGTCCTGACGGCGTTGGTTCAATTCTGCGTTTTTCATGCTGTTCTCTCCGGTCGGTGCCAGTTACACGTTTCGTTCACATTCGTGAAACAATGCCGTTTATTTACACAGGATGTGGCCCTATAATCGAGTGCCAGTTACGAATAATTGAGGGATCCAATTGCGCTCATTGAGTGGTGATCTGTTGCTGCAGCGCCTCGGCGAACAGCCCGATGACAAGCTGCACAAGCGGCTTTACAACGCGATCCGCACCAGCATTCTCGACGGCAGCCTGCCGCCCTCCAGCCGCCTGCCCGCCTCGCGCGACCTGGCGCAGGAGCTCAGCCTGTCACGCAACACCGTGTTAACCGTTTATGAACAACTGTTGGCAGAAGGCTACGTGTCGGCGCGCGCCGGCAGCGGCACCTTCGTCGCCGACACGGTGCCGGACAGCTGCCTGTCCACCGGCGGCGCCCCGGCGGACGGCAGCGGGCAACCGCGGCGCGTCGAACTGTCGGAGCGCGGCGCCACGCTGCTGCACCACGCCAGCGCCAGCCCCAAACAGTGGGGGGCGTTCATTCCCGGCGTCCCCGACGTCAACGCCTTTCCTCATCAGCTGTTCAGCAAGATCCAGGCGCGCCTCAGCCGCCGCCCGACGCCGCAGCGGCTGACCTACAGCAATCAGGGCGGCAGCCCGGAGCTGCAGCATGCGTTGGTGGAGTATTTGCGGGTGGCGCGCTCGGTACGCTGCTCGCCGGAACAGATCCTGATCACTGAAGGCATCCATCAGGCGATCGATCTGGTGACGCGCATGTTGTGCAATCCGGGGGATGACGCCTGGATCGAAGAGCCGGGCTATTGGGGGATCCGCAATATCCTGCGCATCAATGCGCTGAACGTCTGCCCGCTGGCGGTGGACGAGGCCGGGCTGGTGCCGCCGGAGCAGCCCACGACGCCGCCCCGCCTGATTTTCGTCACCCCGTCGCACCAGTATCCGCTCGGCTCGGTGATGAGTCTGGCGCGCCGCCAACGGCTGCTGACGCTGGCGCGCAACGCCGGCGCTTGGATCGTCGAGGACGACTACGACAGCGAATTCCGTTTTTCCGGCCAGCCGATCCCGGCGTTGCAAGGGCTGGAAGCCGACGCGCCGGTGATCTATATCGGCACCTTCAGCAAAACGCTCTACCCGGCGCTGCGCCTCGGCTATGTGGTGTTGCCGCCGCCGCTGGTGCAGGCGCTGAAAACCGCCCATGCCGAGCTGTACCGCGGCGGGCACCTGCTGATCCAAAGCGCGCTGGCGGAGTTTATTCAGGCGGGGCACTACACGGCGCATATCCGCCGCATGCGGTTGCTGTATGCCCGGCGGCGCGCCTTCCTGACCGGGTTGATCGAACAACATCTCGGCAAGCAGGCGCTCAGCGAATTCAACAGCAACGCCGGCTTGCACCTGATCCTCAACCTGCCGGACGAGGCCGACGACGTGGCGATCGCCGCCGCCGCCGGCGCGCGCGGGGTGCTGGTGCGGCCGCTGTCGCGCTACTATATGCAGCCCAACCGCCGGCGCGGCCTGCTGATGGGCTTTGCCTGCGTGCCGGAAGAGCAAATGGCCGCCGCCTTCACCCAGCTGCTGGCGTGCATCAACGCCCCGCACTAGGTCAGATCGCCGCCCGCCTGCCTCACCAGGCCTGAAGCCGCCAGCCGTCCGCTTGCCTGTTCAGGCGGTGCGTCGGCCTCAGCGCCTGCAGGAAGTCTTCGTCGTGCGACACCACCAGCATCGCGCCGGGGAAATCCGCCAGCGCGGTTTCGATCGCCAGCGACGACGCCAGATCCAGGTGGTTGGTCGGCTCGTCGAGCAACAGCAGCTGCGCCGGTTGTCGCCGCCACAGCGCGCAGGCCAGCGCCGCCTTCAAGCGTTCACCGCCGCTCAGCGAGCCCAGCGGCAACGCGATGCGATCCGCGCCAAGCTGCAGCTGCGCCAGCCGGGTACGCAGCGCCCCTTCCGCCAGCGGCGAATCCTGTAGCCCCAGATGTTCCATCACCGACAGGCCCGGATCGAGCTGCGACAGGGTTTGATCGAGGTAGGCCGTCGACAGCGGGCAATGACAATGGCCGGAAAGCGCCGCCAGCTGCCCGAGAAGAGTCTTCAGTAAGGTGGATTTTCCGCAGCCGTTGGGGCCGGTCAACGCCACGCGCATCGGGCCGTCGATCCGCAAATCCAGCGGCGGCGCGCTGACGAACGGCAGTTGCAGCCGCTCGAGCACCAGCACCTGCTTGTTCGCGTTCACTTCACTGCCCGGCAGCGCCAGCAACACCGGCGGTTCCTCCTCCACCCGCTGATAGGCTTCACGCACCGCCGCATCGAGGCTGTCGCGCCGATCCTGATGCTGTTTGCGCAGCGTGCCTAGGCTCTCCTTCGCCGCCGACTTGTAGGCCACCCGTTCGAAAGAGGCGATATTCAGCGTATCGACGACGCGCAGCGTTTGCGCCGAGCGCCGCTGGCTCATGTCGTGCTCTTTCTGTTGGCGAGCGCGGGTGCGGCGGCGCTCCTCGCGCGCATGCTCCAGATCGGCGCGCGCCGCCTGCTGCTCCGTATCGCGCTGGCGCCGGTAGTCCTCATAGTTGCCGCCGTAGCTGCGCAGCGCGCCGGGCGTCAGTTCGACGATGCGCTCCATGCGCCCCAGCAGCTGCCGGTCATGGCTGGCGATCAACAGCCCGCCCCGCCACTGATCCAGCTGCTGATACAGCCAGGCGCGGCCGGCGCTGTCGAGGTGGTTGGTCGGTTCGTCCAGCAGCAGAAAATCCGCTTCGCCGAGCAAGGCGCCGCACAGCGACGCGCGCATCCGCTCGCCGCCGCTCAGCGAACTGGCGGATCGCAACGGATCGAAGGCCGGCAACCCGGCGGCGGCAAAGGCGTTTTGCAGACGATCGTGAAGATCCCAGCGCCCTTCCAGACGATCGATATCGTCCGTCAACGGCCGCCCCTGCTCGAGACGCGCCAGCGCGGCGAACACCTCACCGTAGCCCAGCAGCTGCGCCAGCGTAGTGTGCGGCGCGATCTCCGGCTGCTGCGCAACGTAAGCCAATGCGGCATGAGATTCAACGTGTCCATTGCCCGGCAGATCCAATCCGGCGATCAGGCGCAGCAGCTGGGTTTTGCCAACGCCGTTGCGCCCCACCAGGCCGCAGCGCGACCGATCAAAAGCGAGATCCAGCGGGCCGAACAGCGTTTCGCCGTCAGCAAATTGGCAGGTCAGTTGATGTAAAACGAAATAAGGGGACTGCACTAAATGAGCCATAAGCACTCCTGAATGAGATCAAAACATCCCCACAGGGCGCGAGAGCGCACGGCGTGGGACCAGATATCAACAGGCGTGGTTGTTCATTTTCGGTTATGGCTCCGCAGAGAGAAGGAATTTGCAACGCGTAAAGGCTAACCGATCTTTTGTTCGTTATGCAAACAGAGTCTGAGATTCATGACATCTATCACATTCGGCGCAACGCAGATTCCCAAGCGGCGCGACAACGGCTAGATTTATCTCATCCGACCACTTGTGTTCACATAATTATAACAACGGGCCCCGATTTCACCCGATGGAGAGTGCAATGAGCAATTACCCTCACCTGCTGGCGCCGCTGGATCTCGGCTTCACCACCCTGAAAAACCGGGTGCTGATGGGATCGATGCATACCGGCCTGGAAGAGCTGCCCGACGGCCCGCAGCGTCTGGCCGCGTTCTATGCCGAGCGCGCCGCCGCCGGCGTGGCGCTGATCGTCACCGGCGGCATTGCCCCGAACGAACAGGGCGTAGTGTTTCGCGGCGGTTCGCTCCTCAACAGCGAGGCGCAATTGCCTCACCACCGACCGGTGACCGAGGCCGTCCACCGGGCGGGCGGCAAAATTGCGCTGCAGATCCTGCACACCGGCCGCTACAGCTATCAACCCAAACTGGTGGCCCCTTCCGCGCTGCAGGCGCCGATCAACCCGTTTACGCCGAGCGCGCTCAGCGAAGCGGAGATTGAGCAAACCATCGCCGATTTCGCCCGCTGTGCGGCGCTGGCGCAGCAGGCCGGTTACGACGGCGTTGAGGTGATGGGCTCCGAAGGCTATCTGATCAACCAATTCTTGACGACGCGCACCAACCAGCGCGACGACCAATGGGGCGGCAGCTTCACCAATCGCATGCGCTTCGCCGTCGAAACCGTCAGGGCGGTGCGCCAGGCGGTGGGCCCGGAATTTATTCTGATCTACCGGCTGTCGATGCTCGATCTGGTGGAAGACGGCTCCAGCTGGGAGGAGATCGAGCAGCTGGCGCTGGCGATCGAACAGGCGGGCGCCACCATTATCAATACCGGCATCGGCTGGCACGAAGCGCGCATCCCGACCATCGCCACCATGGTGCCGCGCGCCGGATTCAGCTGGGTGACCCGCAAGCTGATGGGCAAGGTCAGCATCCCGCTGATCACCACCAACCGCATCAACGATCCGGCGGTGGCCGAGCAGGTGCTGGCGGACGGCTGCGCCGATATGGTGTCGATGGCGCGCCCGTTCCTCGCCGACGCCGCCTTTGTGCAGAAAGCCGCCGAAGGGCGCGCCGACGAGATCAATACCTGCATCGGTTGCAACCAGGCCTGTCTCGACCAGATTTTTGAAGGCAAGCTGACTTCCTGTCTGGTCAACCCGCGCGCCTGCCGCGAAACCGAAATGCCGCTGACGATGGCGGAAAAACCGAAAAAACTGGCGGTGGTCGGCGCCGGCCCCGCCGGGCTGGCCTTCGCCACCACCGCCGCCAGCCGCGGCCATCGGGTGACGCTGTTCGACGCCGCCGAGCAGATCGGCGGCCAGTTCAACATCGCCAAGCAGATCCCCGGCAAGGAAGAATTCCATGAAACGCTGCGTTACTTCCGCCGCCAGCTGGCGCTGCGTGAAGTGACGGTCAGGCTGGGCGTCAAGGTCGAAGCGGCGGATTTAAGCGAATTCGATGAGGTGATCCTCGCCTGCGGCATCGTGCCGCGCACCCCGGACATCCCCGGCATCGGGCACGCCAAGGTGCTGAGCTATCTGGACGTGCTGCGCGATAAAAAACCGGTCGGCCAGCGGGTGGCGATCGTCGGCGCCGGCGGCATCGGCTTCGATACCGCCGAGTACCTCAGCCAGCACGGCGTGTCCAGCAGCCTGGATCAGGCGGAATTCAACCGCGAATGGGGCATCGATGGCCGCCTTGAACAGCGCGGCGGGCTGGCGGCGCAAGGCCCGCAGGCGCCGCGCGCCGCCCGGCAAATCTACCTGTTGCAGCGCAAAACCAGCAAAGTGGGCGAAGGCCTGGGCAAAACCACCGGTTGGATCCACCGCGCCAGCCTGGCGATGCGCGGCGTGAAGATGCTCAACAGCGTCAGCTATCGGCTGATCGACGACGAAGGGCTGCACATCACCCGCGCCGAGCAAGACAGCTGCCTACCGGTGGACACGGTGGTCATTTGCGCCGGGCAGGAACCGCGCCGCGAACTGCAGCAACCACTGTTGGCGATGGGGAAAACCGTGCACCTGATCGGCGGCGCCGACGTGGCCGCCGAGCTGGACGCCCGCCGCGCGATCGATCAGGGTACGCGGTTGGCGATGGCGCTGTAAAAAAGGGGCGCCCGGCGCCCCTGATATTGATGACAAACCTCATCCCCATGCCGGGTTGGCAGAGAGCAGCGAATAGAGAACAAGGAAAATCAATTTATTGATTTTCGGCTGATATCCACAAAGGGGGAAAAACCACGCTTTTTCCCCCTTTGTCTACAGCCAGAGGGGCGCCCGGCGCCCCTTGTTATTCACGCTCAGCGACGCGCGCCGGATTTCACCGCTCTCAAGATCACGAACTTCTTGTTCGAGGCCACCAGCGTGCAGTTGCCGAACAGGCGCTTGAGCTTCTGATGGTAGTCGAGGTGACGGTTGCCGACGATGCGCAGTTCACCGCCCACCTGCAGGCAGCGCTTGGCGTCGCAGAACATCTGCCAGGCGGTGTGATCGGTAATGGCGTGTTGCTGGTGGAACGGCGGGTTGCACAGCACCGCCTGCACGCTTTCACGCTCGATGCCTGCCAGCGCGTTGTTCACCTCAAACTGACAGCGGTCCAGCTCTTGCGGCAGGTTGTGCTCCACGTTCAGCTCGCTGGAGGCCACCGCCATGTAAGATTCATCGACGAAGGTCACCTGCGCTTCCGGGTTTTGCGCCAGCGCCGTCAGGCCAATCACGCCGTTGCCGCAGCCCAGATCGACGATATGGCCGTTCAGGCCGCGCGGCAGATGTTCCATAAACAGGCGCGCGCCGATATCCAGGCTGCCGCGCGAGAAGACGTTGGCGTGGTTATGGATAAGCCAATCGGTGCCGTCCAGCGTCCAGTCGGTGGTTTCCGCCGCCGCCGGCGGGACGATATCCGCCGCCTGGCAGAAGATCAGACGCGCTTTCTTCCACGCCAGGCTGGTGCGCGTCGGGCCCAGCACTTTTTCAAACAGCTGCATCGTCGAAGTGTGCACGTCGCGCGCTTTGGCGCCGGCGACGATCAGCGTGTCTTCGGTCACGACGTGGCGCAGCGCGCGCAGCTGCTGTTCCAGCAGCGCCAGCGCTTTCGGCACGCGAATCAGCACCACCGCCGGCGCCGCCGGCAGCTCGGCCAGGCTGTCCAGCAGTGTGACCTGCTCAGGATCCAGACCGTTGAGTTTGAGGTTGTGGCGCGTCGCCAGCTGGCTCATGTACGAGTCGCTGACACTGTAAGGGCGATGCGCGTGCAACGCACAGGCCAGGGTGCCGAAGTTATCGTTGAAAATCAGCACCGGGCGGCCGCCGATATCTACGTTTTCAAGCTGTTGCAGCAGATATTCGTCCGCCGCTTCCCACGCCTGCAGTTGGGTGGATTCTTCCTGTTGGGGATAACGCTCCAGCTCAAGTTGCTGTGTTCCCAGATCGAGTTGGCTCATTGCCCCTCCTGACTGATAAAATTTGGGCTGTTTATCCCCTAAAAACGCCCGTCAGTAAAATGTTTTTTCGGATAAATTGCGTATTGCGCCGCGTATCTGAAAACCCGCGTCCCTTTTCTCCTTTAACAACATTAACCTTTCCCTCCCAAGCACCCATGTCGACGTTTTTTTAACCTGACGAGGTGTAACTTTAAATGTTACACTGCCAGTCCCTATGGAAGGGGGAAAGCATGATTAAATCTTTCCGCGATCGCTATCTGGAGCAGTTCTATCTGGAAGGCAAACGCAGCCGTCTGATCCCCGGCGTGCTCGAGCGGCAGTTGGCCAGAAAGCTCGATATATTGGCCGCCGCGCAGCAAGAGCGTGATTTGCATCACCCCACGGGTAACTATTACAAGCGGCTATCCGGGCCATTTCAGGGATGGTCAAGTCTGCGCGTCAATATGCACTGGCGGCTGATGTTCCAGTGGCGGCATGATGCCGCTGAAAAAATTTACCTCGATCCTCACCAAGATACCTGAACGAGGGGGAACCTATGTTGGAAACCACGACTCGCGAACCCACCACGGTGGGGGAAGTGCTGCAGGAAGAGTATTTAACGCCGTTGGGCATCGGCCAGGAAGAACTGGCGAAGGTACTGGGCGTCACCCGTGCCACTGTTAACCGCCTGTGCAACGGGCATCGACGCATGAGCGTTGCCGAGGCCAACCTGTTTGCCGACCTGTTCGAAACGACCGCCGACTTTTGGCTAAACCTGCAGGCGGCACACGATCGCTGGGAAGCCAGACAGGCCGATGCGCAACGTGTGCGGCTGCGGCCAATCAAAGAAATACTGGGACGCAATATCACTCATGCATGACATCGAACTCGCCTACCTGCAAGGCTACCCAACGCATCTGCAAAGCCAGGTGCAGCAACTGATCCATCAGAATCGGCTGGGAGACGTGCTGCTGCAGCGCTATCCGCAGGTGCATGAGTGCACCACCGACAAGTCGCTGTATCAGTTTACCGTCGATCTGAAAAACCAGTATCTGCGCAACGCCCAGCCGCTGAGCAAGGTGGCCTATGACAGCAAGATCCACGTCATGAAGCACGCGCTGGGCCTGCACACCGCCATCTCGCGCGTGCAGGGCGGCAAGCTGAAGGCCAAGGCGGAAATCCGCGTGGCGACGGTGTTCAAGGTCGCGCCTGAGCCGTTCCTGCGCATGATCGTGGTGCATGAGCTGGCGCATCTGAAAGAGAAAGATCACAACAAGGCGTTCTACAGCCTGTGCTGCCATATGGAGCCCGATTATCACCAGCTGGAGTTCGATACCCGGCTGTATCTGACGCACCTTTCGCTGTTCGGCGAGCTGTATGCATAGCGAGTGAGGGCGTGATAATCTGCGGTTTTAAGCCTGGACCGGAGCTCGCCATGATTCGCTTTGCCGTCGTCGGCACCAACTGGATTACGGAACGTTTTATCGATGCCGCCCATGAAAGCGGCAAACTCAAGCTGAGCGCCGTGTATTCACGCTCGCTGGAACAGGCGCAGGCGTTTGGCGCCAACTATCAGGTCACGCAGTTTTTCGACTCGCTCGAGGCGATGGCGCAGTCTGACGCCATAGACGCGGTGTATATCGCCAGCCCCAATTCCCTGCACTGCCCGCAATCGCTGCTGTTCCTGCGCCATAAAAAGCACGTGATCTGCGAAAAACCGCTGGCCTCCAACCAGCGCGAAGCGGAACAGCTGGTAGCCTGCGCGCGGGAAAACCAGGTGGTGCTGTTCGAGGCGTTCAAAAGCGCCTATCTGCCGAATTTTCTGGCGCTGCAACAGGCATTGCCGAACGTCGGCCGGTTACGCAAAGCCTTTATCAACTACTGCCAATACTCTTCGCGCTATCCGCGCTACCTCGCCGGCGAGAACCCCAACACCTTTAACCCGCAGTTCTCCAACGGCTCGATCATGGATATCGGTTACTACTGCCTGGCCAGCGCGGTAGCGCTGTTCGGCGCGCCGCAGTCGGTGCTCGCCAGCGCCACACTGCTCGATACCGGCGTTGACGCCCACGGCACCGTCTGCCTGAACTACGGTGATTTCGACGTCACGCTTTCCCATTCCAAGGTCAGCGACTCGGCGATCCCCAGCGAGATCCAGGGGGAGGAAGGCACGCTGATTATCGACAAGATTTCCGAGTGCCAGGGCGTGGCGCTGACGCCGCGCGGCGGCAACCGCCAGGATCTGAGCCAGCCGCAGCACATCAACACCATGCTGTATGAGGCGCTGGCCTTTGCCGAGCTGGTGGAAAATCACCGGGTGGAGCATCCGGGGCTGGAGAATTCGCTGATCGTCGCCCGCCTGCTGACCGATATCCGCCGCCAGACCGGCGTCGTCTTCCCCGCCGACGGAGAATGAGATGAAACCGCTGCTCGTGATGCAAACCGGCGACGCGCCGCAGGCCATTCGTCAGGAATTGGCCAACTTTGATGGCATGTTCCTGCAACAAGGCAATATCGACGCCGAACGCGCGCACATCGTGCACCTGCCCGCCGGCGAACGGCCGTTGCCGCCTGCCGCCTATTGCGGCGTAGTCATCACCGGCTCGCCGGCGATGGTGACCGAACGGCTGCCGTGGAGCGAGGAAGCCGCCGAATGGCTGCGCCAGGCGATGGCGATCAAACTGCCGCTGTTCGGCGTCTGCTACGGCCACCAGCTGTTGGCCTACGCGCTCGGCGGCGAAGTGGGCTACCACCCGCAGGGCATGGAGGTGGGTACGCTGGAGATCGAACTGCTGCCCGCCGCGGCCGACGATCGGCGGCTCACCCTGCTGCCGCCGCGCTTCAAGGCCAACCTGATCCACTCGCAGAGCGTGCTGACGCCGCCCGCCGGCGCGCAGACGCTGGCGCGTTCGCAGCAGGACGCGCACCAAATCCTGCGCTATGGCGATCACGCCCTGACCACCCAGTTCCACCCGGAATTCAACGGCGCGGTGATGAGCCAGTATCTGCAGTGGCTCGGCGAGCTGCATCCCGAGCAGCAGGCCCGCTACCAACAGCAACAACAACAGGTTAGCGACACGCCATTCAGCCGCCTGCTGCTGCAGGGATTCGTCGTCAGCCTCGGCGCGCAAAAAGCGATGGCCGGTTAACGCGATTCACGTTGACCGCCGACACATTTTGCATTACTTTCTGCTCTGCAAAGGGGAGTAACTTCATTGCCGGTCAATCGTCATTACGATGCGCAAGCATCCGGTTACCGGGCAACCTGATGTCAAAGGTGTAACCACCTTCATCAACGTTGTAAGTGAGACCTTGCCGGAAGGCGAGGTTTGCTTGCAGCGTTCACAGAGCGGCTGGCGTCTTCCGACGTTGGCCGTTTTTGTTTTTGAAGGATACCTCTGATGATGAATTCCGTTGGCACACCGTGGTTATGGGGCAGCTTTGCCGCCGTCATAGTCGTGATGCTCGCAATCGATCTCCTGTTGCAGGGCCGTAAAGGCGCGCACACCATGACTATGAAGCAGGCCGCCAGCTGGTCGCTGGTGTGGGTCAGCCTCTCCCTGCTGTTCAACTTCGGTTTCTGGTACTACCTGAATGAAACCGCCGGGCGCGCCGTCGCCGATACCCAGGCGCTGGCCTTCCTGACCGGCTACCTGATCGAAAAAGCGCTGGCGGTGGATAATGTGTTCGTCTGGCTGATGCTGTTCAGCTACTTCGCCGTGCCGGCCAACCTGCAACGGCGGGTGCTGATCTACGGCGTGCTGGGGGCGATCGTGCTGCGGACCATCATGATCTTCGCCGGCAGTTGGCTGGTCAGCCAGTTCCAGTGGCTGCTGTATCTGTTCGGCGCTTTCCTGCTGTTCACCGGTATTAAAATGGCGCTGGCGAAGGAAGATGACTCGGCGATCGGCGACAAACCGCTGGTGAAATGGCTGCGCAGTCGCTTGCGCATGACCGACAGCCTGGAAGGCGAGCGTTTCTTCGTGCGCCGCAACGGCATTCTGTTCGCCACCCCGCTGGTGCTGGTGCTGATCCTGGTGGAACTGAGCGACGTGATTTTCGCGGTGGACAGCATTCCGGCGATCTTCGCCGTGACCACCGATCCGTTCATCGTCCTGACCTCCAACCTGTTCGCCATCATGGGCCTGCGCGCCATGTACTTCCTGCTGGCCAACGTGGCGGAACGGTTCTCGATGCTGAAATACGGCCTGTCGGTGATCCTGGTGTTTATCGGCATCAAGATGCTGATTATCGACTTCTTCCACATCCCGATCGGCGTTTCGCTCGGCGTGGTGGCGGGCATCCTGACGCTCACCTTGCTGATCAACGCCTGGGTCAATCGCCGCAACGATCGCCTGGCGAAGAAATAACCATAATCTGTTATCCGGGGCGCTAGTCGCCCCGTGATTGTTTGGCAATTCCCGCAAAACGCCAAACGTTATTGCGATCACACAAATGTAACCAGTATGTTATCAAGTGTTGATCCGCGCTCAGAATTTCACCCTCGCCTCTTTCCAACATCATTCGATTGCTGAATACTGATTCGGCAAACACACTTAGTTACAGAATCATATAAAGCTGCCCGGCGTCGTTCCCGCCGCGGCGGCCAGATAACATCAGGAAGAAAGCACTATGCAAAAACTACTACAAAAGATCACGCAGGGCAGCCTGGTCAAACAAATCATGGTCGGCCTGGTGGCCGGCATTCTGGTGGCGCTGGTTTCGCCGGCGGCGGCAGCGGCGGTCGGCCTGCTCGGCACCCTGTTCGTCGGCGCGCTGAAAGCGGTGGCGCCGGTGCTGGTGCTGATTCTGGTCATGGCCTCGATCGCCAACCATAAACAGGGGCAGAAGACCAACATTCGCCCGATCCTGTTCCTCTACCTGCTGGGCACCTTTGCCGCCGCGCTGGTGGCGGTGGTCGTCAGCTTTATCTTCCCTTCCACGCTGGCGCTGACCACCGGCGCGACGGACATTACCCCGCCGGGCGGCATTGTGGAGGTGATGAAGGGCCTGTTGATGAGCGTGGTGGCCAACCCGTTCCATGCGCTGATTAACGCCAACTACATCGGCATTCTGGCCTGGGCCGTCGGTCTGGGGCTGGCGCTGCGCCACGCTTCCGAGACCACCAAGGGGCTGATCAACGACATGTCCCATGCGGTCACGCTGGTGGTGCGCGCGGTGATCCGCTGTGCGCCGCTCGGCATCTTCGGCCTGGTGGCCTCCACGCTGGCGGAAACCGGCTTCGGCGCGCTGTGGAGCTACGCCCAGCTGCTGATGGTGCTGCTTGGCTGCATGCTGCTGGTGGCGCTGGTGCTCAACCCGTTGATCGTTTACTGGAAGATCCGCCGCAACCCGTATCCGCTGGTGTTCGCCTGCCTGCGCGAGAGCGGCGTGACCGCCTTCTTCACCCGCAGCTCCGCCGCCAACATCCCGGTGAATATGGAACTGTGCAAGAAGCTGAACCTGAATGAGGACACCTACTCGGTTTCCATCCCGCTGGGCGCCACCATCAACATGGCCGGCGCGGCGATCACCATCACCGTGTTGACGCTGGCGGCGGTAAACACGCTGGGCATCGCGGTGGACGTCCCGACCGCCCTGCTGCTGAGCGTGGTGGCGGCGCTGTGCGCCTGCGGCGCCTCCGGCGTGGCCGGCGGTTCGCTGCTGCTGATCCCGCTGGCGTGCAACATGTTCGGCATTCCGAATGACGTGGCGATGCAGGTGGTGGCGGTCGGCTTTATCATCGGCGTCCTGCAGGATTCGGCGGAAACCGCCCTCAACTCCTCCACCGACGTGCTGTTCACCGCCGCGGCCTGCCAGGCGGAAGACCAGCGGCTGGCGAACGAAGATCCGCTGAAGGTGCGTTAATCGCGCGTTGCTTCATCAAAAAGGCGCTCCTTCGAGCGCCTTTTTTGTCAGCCTTACAGCGTCACCCCGCTTTTAAAGATCGCCAGCTCGCGGAAGTCGTTGGTTTCATTACGCGCCGGACGCCCGTTGGCGATCTCGACAATCAGATCGATGAAGCGGCTGAGCAACGTCTCCATCGCCACGCCGTGGATCAGGCTGCCGGCGTCAAAATCGATCCAGTGCGGTTTCTTCGCCGCCAGCTCGCTGTTGGTGGCCAGCTTCACCGTCGGCACAAAGCCGCCGTACGGCGTGCCGCGCCCGGTGCTGAACAGCACCATATGGCAGCCGGCGCCGGCCAGCGCGCTGGTCGCCACGGCGTCGTTGCCCGGCGCGCTGAGCAGATTCAGCCCCGGCACGCGCAGCCGCTCGCCGTATTTCAGCACGTCAACCACCTGGCTTAACCCCGCCTTTTGGGTGCAGCCGAGCGATTTCTCCTCCAGCGTGGTGATGCCGCCGGCCTTGTTGCCCGGCGACGGGTTCTCATAAATCGGCTGCTGATGGGCGATGAAATAGCGTTTGAAATCGTTGATCATGTCGACGGTTTTGTCGAAGGTCTCCCCATCGCGGCAGCGGCTCATCAGAATGCGCTCGGCGCCGAACATCTCCGGCACTTCGGTCAGCACCGTGGTGCCGCCGTTGGCGATCACATAATCGGAGAACCGCCCCAGCAGCGGGTTGGCGGTGATACCCGACAATCCGTCCGAACCGCCGCACTCCAGGCCGAACTTCAGCTCGCTCAGGCGGCCCGGCTCGCGGCGATCGTGGCGCATCTCCCGGTACAGCTCGTGCAACAGCGCCAGCCCGGCTTCCACTTCGTCGCCCTGCTGTTGGCACACCATAAAGCGCAGCCGCCGCTCGTCCTCTATCCCCAACGTGGCGCGAAAGGCATCCACCTGATTGTTCTCGCAACCCAGCCCGATCACCAGCACCGCGCCGGCGTTGGGATGGCGCGCCAGGTTCTGCAGCATGATGCGGGTGTTGGCATGATCCTGCCCCAGCTGCGAGCAGCCGAACGGGTGACTGAACAGATGCACGCCGTCGATCCCCTCTGCCTGCGTTTGCTGCAAAAAGCGTTGCTGGATCTGGCGAGCGATACCGTTGACGCAGCCGACGGTCGGCACGATCCACAGCTCATTGCGGATCCCCACTTCGCCGCCGGCCCGTCGGTACAACTGCACCTCGCGATCCGCGGCCTGCGGCGGCAACGTCGGGAACTGCGGTTGGTAACGGTAGCTGTCCAGATCGCTCAGGTTGGTTTTGGCGTTTTGCGAATGAATATGCTCCCCCGGCCCGATGGCCGCGAGCGCATGGCCGATCGGCTGGCCATATTTGATGATGTCCTCGTCCTTGGCGATCGGGCCGAGCGCAAATTTGTGCCCGCGCGCCACCGGCTGCGCCAGTTGGATGACCGCGCCTTCCAGCTCAACGCACTCTCCGGCAGCCAGATCGCGCAGCGCCACCGCCACGTTATCCTGCTCGTGAATCTTTATCGTACTTTGCATAAACCGGTCCCGGATAACGGCTACGCCAGTTCAATGGCGAAATAGTCTTTGGCGTTGTCGAAACAGATGTTTTTCACCATCTCGCCCAGCAGCGCGATATCCGCCGGCGCTTCGCCGTCCGCCACCCAGCGGCCGATCATCTGGCAAAGGATGCGGCGGAAGTATTCATGGCGCGTATAAGACAAGAAACTGCGACTGTCGGTCAGCATGCCGACGAAGCGGCTCAGCAGCCCGAGCTGCGCCAGCTGCGTCATTTGGCGCTGCATGCCGTCCTTCTGATCGTTGAACCACCAGCCGGAACCGAACTGCATCTTGCCCGGCGTGCCTTCCCCCTGGAAATTGCCGATCATGGTGCCGATCACTTCGTTATCGCGCGGGTTGAGGCAGTAGAGAATGGTTTTCGGCAGGCCGCCCTGCCGCGCCTGAGCATCCAGCAGCCGCGACAGCGGCTCCGCCAGCGGCCGATCGTTGATCGAATCGAAACCGATATCCGGCCCGACGGCGGCCAGCATGCGGCTGTTGTTATTACGCAACGCGCCGATGTGATACTGCTGCACCCAGCCGCGGCGCCGGTATTCGCCGGCCAGGAACAGCAGCACCGCGCTTTTGAACTGGGCGCTCTGTTCCGGCGTCGGCAGCTCGCCGTTCAGGCGGCGCAGCAGGATCGCATCCAGCGCCGCTTCATCGGCCTCGCCGAACACCACCACGTCCAGCGCATGGTCGGCCACCTTGCAGCCGTGGGCGGCGAAGTGATCCATGCGCTTGTACAGGGCGTCGCACAGCGCGCTGAAGCGGCCGATGGCGGTGTCCGCCGCCGCCTCCAGCTGCCGCAGATAGTCATTGAAGCCCGGTGCATCGACAGTGAAAGCCTTGTCCGGCCGCCAGCTCGGCAATACCTTGATATCGAAGCCACGATCGTCGGCGATCGCCCGATGATGGCGCAGATCGTCGATCGGATCGTCGGTGGTGCCCACCATTTTCACATTCATCTGCCGCATGATGCCGCGCGCGCGAAACTCATCCTGTGCCAGCAGCGCATTGCCGCGCTGCCAGATCTCATCCGCCGTGGCCGGCGACAGCAGCGTATCCGTGATGCCGAACGGCCGACGCAGCTCCAGATGCGTCCAGTGATAGAGCGGGTTGCCGATGGTATGCGGCACCGTGGCGGCCCAGGCGTCGAATTTCTCACGATCGCCCGCATCGCCGGTACACAGCCGCTCCGCCACGCCATTGGTGCGCATCGCCCGCCATTTGTAGTGATCGCCCCGCAGCCAGAGATCGTACAGGTTGCTGAAGCGGGTGTTCTCCGCGATCTGCTGTGGCGGCAAATGGCAGTGATAATCGAAAATCGGCTGTGGCGCCGCATAGTCGTGATACAAGCGCCGGGCAAATTCGTTGTCCAGCAGGAAATCTTCGCTCAAAAACGTCGCCATCTCGGGCTCCTTACTTGCCGTGCGGCACGGGGTTCGAATCACAAAAGTTATCACACCAATTTTCACAAGCGTCCAGCAAATTTTTCCCATGAGCTGCTGATTTAAGGACCTTCAATCCCTTTTTCGCTCAATTTTACGGCAAATGTGCGGCATAAACGCACTATTTCACCGGCGACAGTATCGCTCAGGCGAATAATTCCTTTTGTGATATCACTCAACTTTTAAACTTGTATGACAGGTTATTGTCTCGCCAGCCGCATCGACGGCCACACCTTCAAACGGGGAGACATTTCGGATGCGTAAAATTAAAGGGTTACGCTGGTACATGATCGGACTGGTGACCATCGGCACCGTGCTGGGCTACCTGACCCGCAACGCCATCGCCGTCGCGGCGCCGACGCTGGAAGATACGCTGCACATCACCACCCAACAGTATTCCTATATCGTCGCCGCCTATTCCGCCTGCTACACCGTGATGCAACCGGTGGCGGGCTATGTGCTGGACGTGCTGGGCACCAAGGTCGGTTACGCCATGTTCGCCATTCTGTGGGCGCTGTTCTGTATGGGCACCGCGCTGGCCAACAGCTGGGGCGGCCTGGCGCTGGCGCGCGGCGCGGTCGGCATGGCGGAAGCGGCGATGATCCCCGCCGGGCTGAAGGCCAGCAGCGAGTGGTTTCCGGCCAAAGAGCGTTCGATCGCCGTCGGTTATTTCAACGTGGGTTCATCGATCGGTGGCATGATCGCCCCACCGTTGGTGGTATGGGCCATCGTGGCGCACAGCTGGGAAATGGCGTTCATCATCACCGGCGTGCTGAGCCTGATCTGGGCCATTTGTTGGCTGCTGTTCTACAAACACCCGAAAGATCAGAAGAAACTGAGCCAGGAAGAGCGCCGTTACATCCTCGAAGGCCAGGAAGCCCAGCACCAGACCTCTAACGCCAAAAAGATGTCCGCCTGGCAGATCGTGCGCAACCGCCAGTTCTGGGGCATCGCGCTGCCGCGCTTTCTGGCGGAGCCGGCGTGGGGCACCTTCAACGCCTGGATCCCGCTGTTCATGTTCAAGGCCTACGGTTTTAACCTGAAAGAGATCGCCATGTTCGCCTGGATGCCGATGCTGTTCGCCGATCTCGGCTGCATCGTCGGCGGTTATCTGCCGCCGCTGTTCCAGAAGTATTTCAAGGTCAACCTGATCGTCTCACGCAAGCTGGTGGTAACGATGGGGGCGGTGTTGATGATCGGCCCCGGCATGATCGGCCTGTTCACCAGCCCTTACGCGGCTATCGCGCTGCTGTGCGTCGGCGGCTTCGCCCATCAGGCGCTGTCCGGCGCGCTGATCACCCTCTCTTCCGACGTGTTCGGCCGCAATGAGGTGGCGACTGCCAACGGCCTCACCGGCATGGCGGCCTGGACAGCCAGCACGCTGTTCGCCCTGGTGGTCGGCGCCCTGGCGGACACCCTCGGCTTCAGCCCGCTGTTCGCCGCGCTGTCGGTCTTCGACATTCTCGGCGCCATCGTCATCTGGACGGTGTTGCAAAACCGTCCGGCCGCCGAAACCCAGCCGGCCACGCTGCAACCGGCCCCGGCGCGCAGCTGATCCCGCCGCCCGGCCGCCGCGCCGGGCCTCTTGCTCCTCTGGCAGCGGTGCCGAATAAGTGGTATAACAAATCCGACGGCCACGCGCCCCTTCCCACCGCACCGTATAGAGCATTCACTATGGAATTCACCGAAACCAGACGCCTGTATCAGCAACTGGCCGCCGAGCTTAAGCAACGCATCGAAAGCGGCCGCTACCCGGTAGGCGACAAGCTGCCGGCCGAACGATACATCGCCGAAGAGATGAATGTCAGCCGTACCGTGGTGCGCGAGGCGATCATCATGCTGGAAGTGGAAGGCTATGTAGACGTGCGCAAGGGATCCGGGATCCACGTGGTGTCCAACCAGCAAAAGCACCTGGTGGTGCCGGGCGACAGCATCGAGTTCGCCACCGCCGGCCCGTTTGAGCTGCTGCAGGCTCGCCAGCTGATTGAAAGCAACATCGCCGAGTTCGCCGCCACCCAGGTGACCAAACAAGATATCGTGCAGTTGATGGAGATCCAGGAGCACGCCCGTAAAGAGGATCGCTTCCGCGACTCGCAGTGGGATCTGAAGTTCCACGTGCAGGTGGCGCTGGCCACCCAGAACACCGCCATGGCCACCATCGTGGAAAAAATGTGGGTGCAGCGGGTCAACAACCCTTACTGGAAAAAGCTGCACGAGCATATCGACGAACGCTCGATCGCCAGCTGGTGTGACGATCACGATCAGATCCTCAAGGCGCTGATGCGCAAAGACCCTTACGCCGCCAAACTGGCGATGTGGCAGCACCTGGAAAACACCAAACAGATGCTGTTCAACGCCACCAGCGATGACTTCGAATACAACGCCGATCGCTACCTGTTCGCCGAGAATCCAGTGGTGCATCTGGATGGCGTGAACCACGAGCCGAAATAGCCACGGCGGTCAAAAACCGTCGGCTTATGTCAGGTAATGTAAAATCCGCTGAATCGATGCCGGAACCGCCGTTTGCCGTGTACTATTTCACCGTCGGCAACGTAGATTTCCCTGTTGCCAATCGTGCTATTTTGGTAGAGTTAGCCCACTTTTTTACCCATTGCTGCGGGGGCGGGACGCGAATAAATGCGCTGGTTGTTTGCCATGCTGATTGCTGTTTTCTGCTGGACCGGTTCGGTCTCCGGCCAACAGCTATGCGTGGCGTCACCCAAGCCAACCCCCAGCGCGCTGAGCAGCCTGCAGCTGCTGGCGGAGCCGGCGCTTTCCCCCTATGATCATGTGTATCGGGCGCCGGCTGAAGCGCGCCGCAAAGCCCCCGGCAAGTTGCCGCTGCTGCTGCCCAGAGCGCACTCTTTCTCCGGTTCGCTGCTCGCATCCTCCCTGGCGGCGCCGGTCTATACCCTGGCCGCAGAGCCGAGTTACCGAATTCGCTTCCCCCGCCAGGACACCCCGGCCCCCAACCGGCTTGCCCAGGTCGACTGGATGCTGGACGCCTCCAGGCAACAGAGTCGCCAGGCCGGTTGGAAAGAAAGTAACATGCTGTACCGTGGCACGCTGACTTACCACCTATGACCGGTGTCGCACCGCTTAGAAACCTTAAAGCAACGCCGTTTCATCGTTATCAGCACTCAGGATCGCCGCGCGCTTTCAGCTCACGCCCGCTCCGCCGCTGAGATAAAAATAAACAATGACGTTTTAGGAACACCGGATGGACATCATTAAAGAACTGATACATGCCTTATGGCAGCAGGATTTTGAGACGCTGGCGAACCCTTCGTTGGTGTGGACCCTCTACATCCTGCTGTTCATGATCCTGTTTTTGGAGAACGGCCTGCTGCCGGCCGCTTTCCTGCCGGGTGACAGCCTGCTGATCCTGGTCGGCGTGCTGATCGCCAAAGGCACCATGGGCTTCCCATTGACCATCGTTATCCTGACCGTCGCCGCCAGCCTGGGGTGCTGGGTCAGTTATATACAAGGCCGGTGGCTCGGCAATACGCGAACGGTGCAAGGCTGGCTTTCGCATCTGCCGGCCCACTACCATCAGCGTGCACATAACCTGTTCCACCGTCACGGCCTTTCCGCCCTGCTGGTCGGCCGCTTCCTGGCCTTCGTGCGCACCCTGCTGCCGACCATCGCCGGCCTGTCCGGTCTGAGCAACGCACGCTTCCAGTTCTTCAACTGGATGAGCGGCCTGCTGTGGGTCTTGATCCTGACGACGCTGG
Source organism: Serratia sp. DFXYC6 (assembly GCF_057196085.1). NCBI lineage: Bacteria > Pseudomonadati > Pseudomonadota > Gammaproteobacteria > Enterobacterales > Yersiniaceae > Serratia > Serratia sp. DFXYC6. The sequence continues at coordinate 423,143 of NZ_JBXUNV010000002.1, forward strand.
GCTTCGCCCTGGGGAAAACTCCGGTGTTCCGCAAGTATGAAGATCAGCTGATGTTCTGCCTGATGATGTTGCCGCTGGTACTGCTGGTGGTCGGGCTGGTCGGTTCACTGATCGTGTTGTGGCGCAAGAAACGCGCCAACAGCCAGAACCCGGGGAAAGGGGCGTGACAGCAAAGCGCCCGCGCTGGCAATACGTCCTGATGATCGCGCTCGCCCTGTTGGCGTTGGCGACGTTGTTGGTGCCCTGCATGGTGCGCACCGAGAGCGAGCTGCGCATCCGCGCCAGCCAGCAAGGGCTGTCGCTGCCCGACGGCTTTTATGTCTACCAGCGCCTGGATGAACGCGGCATCCGCATCAAAAGCATTACGCCGGAAGGCGATGGCCTGGTCATCCGTCTGGATTCGCCGGAGCAGCAGTTGCTGGCGCGCGAAGCGTTGCAAACCATTCTGCCGCCCGGTTACCACATCGCATTGAGCGAGTCCCCCGTGCCGTCGCATTGGGTGCGCGAATTTGCGCGTTCCCCGCTCAATCTGGGATAATACCCCTTCATATGAAGGGGTTTCCTTTCATTGCCATAATCTTCATTTTCATTCGCATCGATTAGCTCAAGAATTAATCAGTCAGCACTGGGTCACGGCTGATTCTTTGGGGGCTCGCCGGTTTCATGACTATGCTGAAGGGTAACTTCAGCCGGCGATGAACGCCCTCCTCTCGCGCTGCCGCCTTCGGCAGCCAGGAAAGCGGATGCCTGTTCAGGCATCCCATGAACAAGGAACTGAAAGATGAAATTACGCCACTCACTGTTACTGCTGTTACCACTCTGCACGCTGCCGGCGTTCGCTTCGGCCGCTGAGGGCGGCTGCGCCGCCAAAGCGCAAGACATCCAGCAGCAAATTGACTACGCCACCCAACACGGTAATACCCACCGCGTGGAAGGGCTGAAAAAAGCGCTGAGCGAAGTGCAGACTCACTGCACCGAAGCCGGCCTGCAGGCCGAACGCCAGAAAAACATCGCAGAGAAACAGCGCAAGGTCGAAGAACGCCGGCAGGAGCTGAAAGAAGCGCAGCAAACCGGCAAGCTGGACAAGGTCGCCAAAAAGCAGCAAAAGCTGGCCGAAGCGCAGGCTGAATTGAAACGCGCCCAGGCGGAATAATTTTTTTACACCAGCGGATTTATCGATGAGAGCCCCATCACACGGGATTTCTTAAGCATATGGAATTGATGTCTGGTGTTATCTGCTGGTCATCACCCCTTTGCTCCGGCGAAAAAATCCGCTATGTTAAAAGTCTGTCGAAATAAACGTTAAGGAATAATCACATGGCACATGATTCAAATGCAGAAAACTTACGCGCTGAACTGAAGTCCTTAGCCGATACGCTGGAGGAAGTGCTGAACTCCTCCACCGACAAGCCGAAAGCCGAGCTGGAGAAGCTGCGCTCGAAGGCGGAAGGCGCGCTGAAAGAGACTCGCGCTCGCCTGAGCGACGCCGGTGACAAGCTGGCTTCGCAAACCAAACAGATCGCCGGCCAGGCCGACGACTATGTGCGCGACAACCCGTGGACCGGCATCGGTATCGGCGCGGCGGTCGGCGTGGTGTTGGGCGTGCTGCTCGCGCGTCGTTAATCATGGCTGAACAACCGCAAGTGCGCGCGCAGGGCCCCGCCAAAGGGGTCCTGGATATCGGTCAGCGCATCATCACGATCCTGGTCGGCATGGTGGAAACCCGTGTCCGGCTGGCGGTCGTCGAGCTGGAAGAGGAGAAAGCCAACCTCATTCAGCTGCTGATCATGGCCGGTATGACACTGCTGTTCACCGCCTTCGGTTTGATGAGCCTGCTGATCCTGATCTTCTGGGCCATCGATCCGGTCTATCGGCTGGTGGCGCTGGGCGCGACAACCGGCGTGCTGCTGTTCCTCGCCGTAGTCGGCACCATCTGGACGCTGGTCAAGGCCCGTCGCACCACGCTGCTGGGCGCCACGCGCAAGCAGTTGGAGCTCGACCGCGCCGAACTGGAGCGCGAGCCATGAGCCGCCGCCGCTACCTGGAATGGAAAAAAGAGAGGCTGATTCGCCAGATCCAGCAACAGCGTCTGGATCTGGCCGAACACAAGTCTTTGTGGCTGGAAAAAACCGAACGCATTGACCGCGGCTGGCAGACCGTTTTTGGCCTGCGCCGCTATCTGGTACTCGGTTCCAGCGTCATGGCGCTGTACGGCATCCGCCACCCCAGCAAGATGATCCGCTGGTCGCGTCGCGCTTTCGGTGCCTGGAGCGCTATCCGACTGTTTAAAAAGACCTTCTCCGCCAAGTAAGCCCCGCGTTTTTCCTTCAAACATCCTGTTGCTCTGCCCTCGTTTTCCCCTTAAAACAGCGCTGTTTATCCCGAGGGCTGGGCAACCTGCTGACAAGCGTCAGTTTATTAGCACGCTAAAGATTCAGATTTTTTGAAAAATTACGACAGTTTTACTTGCTAACAACCTGAGCACTTCCCGCTTAACATTCACTCCATCAATACGATACGAGCCGGACAGGGCGAATGTCCTGATATACCGCTCGTTGACATGGCTTCCGCCGAACAGGCATACAAAAACACTTTGGAGTAGATGATGAAAAAATTAGAAGATACAGGTTTGTTGGTTGCTCGTATTCTGATGCCAATCCTGTTTATCGTGGCAGGCTACGGCAAAATGGGTGACGCTTATGCCGGAACCCAACAGTACATGCAATCGATGGGCGTGCCTGGCTTCTTGCTGCCGCTGACCATTCTGCTGGAGTTTGGCGGCGGTCTGGCGATCCTGTTCGGCTTCCTGACCCGCACCGTGGCGCTGTTCACTGCCGGTTTCACCATCCTGACCGCGCTGCTGTTCCACACTGACTTTGCGGAAGGCGTAAACCAGCTGATGTTCATGAAAAACCTGACCATCGCCGGCGGCTTCATCGTGTTGGCGATCGCAGGCCCGGGCGGCTTCAGCATCGACCGTCTTCTGAACAAGAAATGGTAATCTAAACTGTCATTCAGGGCCCGGCATGCCGGGCCCTGTCGTTTTTCACTCGGACACCAAGGAGATTCCCATGGGACAACTCGTCGATGGCGTTTGGCAAGACATCTGGTATGACACGAAATCTACCGGCGGCCGTTTCAAACGTTCAACCGCTCAGTTTCGCAATTGGGTGACCGCCGACGGTCAGCCCGGCGAACACGGCGCGGGCGGCTTCCAGGCCGAAGCGGGCCGTTATCACCTGTATGTTTCTCTCGCCTGCCCCTGGGCGCACCGCACGCTGCTGATGCGCAAATTGAAAGGGCTGGAGCAGATTATTCCGGTCTCGGTGGTGCACCCGCTGATGCTGGAAAACGGCTGGACCTTCGGCCAGGATTTTCCTGAAACCACCGGCGATCCGCTGTATCACGCCGACTTCCTGTACCAGATCTACCTGCGGGCCGATCCGCACTACAGCGGGCGCGTGACCGTGCCGGTGCTGTGGGATAAACAGCGGCAAACCATCGTCAGCAACGAATCCGCCGACATCATCCGCATGTTCAACAGCGCGTTTGACGGCGTCGGCGCTCGGGCTGGGGACTACTACCCGACCGATCTGCGCGGTAAGATCGATGAGCTGAACGGCTGGATTTACGATCAAGTGAACAACGGCGTGTACAAGGCCGGTTTCGCCACCAGCCAGGAAGCCTATGACGAAGCGGTCAACGGGGTATTCAACGCGCTGGAGCGCCTTGAGCAGATCCTGGGGCAACATCGCTACCTGACCGGCGATCGGCTGACCGAGGCCGACCTGCGTCTGTGGACCACGCTGGTGCGTTTCGATCCGGTGTACGTCACCCACTTCAAGTGCGACAAACACCGCATCAGCGACTATCTGAACCTGTACGGTTTCCTGCGCGACATCTACCAGATGCCGGGCATCGCCGAAACGGTCAGCCTGCCGCACATTCGCAACCACTACTACCGCAGCCACGCCACCATCAACCCGCACGGCATCATTTCCATCGGGCCGGCGCAGGATCTGGACGAGCCGCACGGCCGCGACCAGCGCTTCGGTTAAGACGAAAAAAATCCCCTTGCCACCCGGCAAGGGGATGTCATTCAACGAACGTTAACGCTGTGCGAACAGGCGAGGAATTTCGCGTAGGAACCAGGCTTTCGCCTCCCCCATGCTGTCGCGCCGCCAGGCCATGATGATATCGGCTTCGCGGCTGTATTCCGGCCCCACCACCCGCAGCCGCCCGGCTTCGATATCTTTCTCCACCATCGGGTACGGCATGGTCGCCACCCCCAACCCGGCCAGCAGCGCCAGACGCTTGTCTTCAATGGTGCTCACCGTCAGACGCTGTTGTTTATCCAGCAGCTGAACGGTCAACACCGGGCGCTCGCGGGCGGTATCCGCCACGGCGATGCCGCGGTACTTCACGCGGGTCACTTCGGACAACGGCTCCGGCTCCTGATGGATCGGGTGATCCGGCGCGGCGACATAAACGCTCATCACCTTGTACAGTTTGCGGGTGTTGATCTCCGAGGATGCGCGGAAATGCATATCCGGTGCGATCACGATGTCAGCGCGCCCCTGCTCCAACCGCTCCCAGGCGCCCGCCAACACTTCGGTGAAAATCGACACCTGGGTATTGGCCTTCAGCGCCAGCTTGTCGACCAGCGGGAACAGCAGGCTCGGCGGTGATAACGCTTCGCTGACGATGGTCAGGTGGGTTTCCCAACCGCGCGCCAGCGCTTCGGCGTCGGTGGTCAGCTTGTCTGCCGCTTCCAGCAGCACCCGCCCGCGCTCCAGCAGCATACGCCCCACGTTGGTGAACTTGGTGCGGTGGCCCGAACGGTCGAACAGCACCACGTCCAATTCTTCTTCCAATTTTTGCATGGTGTAGCTGAGCGCCGACGGCACCCGGCCCAATTCGTCGGCGGCCGCGGCGAAACTGCCACGCCGGTCGATCGCGTCCATCACTCTCAGCGCCTCAAGCGTGAGCGCCCGATCTCTGGCCATCACATCCCTCTGTCAGGAAATTTGAATATGCCGACCAGATTAACTGGCTAACAATCCGACGTCCAGATGCTTACCATTTGGATAATGAATTTAGAGAGCCGATTGCCATGATTACATGCAGAACAGCACAACAATGCGGGCAAGCTGACTTTGGTTGGCTGCAGGCTCGCTACACCTTTTCCTTTGGTCACTACTTCGATCCCAAACTGATGGGCTACGCCTCGCTGCGGGTACTGAATCAGGAGGTGCTGGCACCGGGCGCGTCGTTCCAGCCGCGCACCTATCCCAGCGTGGACATCCTGAACCTGATCCTGCAGGGCGAGGCGGAGTACCGCGACAGCGACGGCAACACCACGCGCGCCAAAGCCGGCGAAGCGCTGCTGTTGGCCACCCAGCCGGGCCTGAGTTACAGCGAGCAGAACGTCAGCGGCGACACGCCGCTCACCCGCCTGCAGCTGTGGCTGGACGCCTGTCCGGAACGCAGCAACGAGCGAGTGCAACGCCTGACGCTGCCGCCGGCAGGCAACCTGCTGCTGGCCTCGCCGGACGGCGCGCAGGGCAGCCTGCAGCTGCGCCAGCAGGTTTGGATCCACCATCTCGATCTGCAGCCGGGCGAAGAACAAACGCTGACGATTAACGGGCCGCGCGCCTATTTGCAGTCGATTCACGGCACCATCGCCGCTACCGGCGAGCGCCACGAAGCGCAACGCCTGACCTGCGGCGACGGCGCCTTCGTGCGTGAGGAAAACCGCCTGACGATCCGCGCCGAAACGCCGCTGCGCGCGCTGCTGATTGACCTGCCGGTGTAAGCCGGCCGAAAAACGAAAAACCCCGCGCAACAGGCGTTGCGCGGGGTTTTCTTTTGTCGAGGGAGTTGACCGGTAAGCCGGGTTCTGTCGTGGACAGTCATTCCTCTAGGCCAGCAATCGCTCACTGGCTCAAGCAGCCTACCCGGGTTCAGTACGGGCCGTACCATGTGAACCCCTATTTGGCCTTGCTCCGGGTGGAGTTTACCGTGCCACGAACTGTTGCCAGCCGCGCGGTGCGCTCTTACCGCACCCTTTCACCCTTACCTGATCCCGCTTGCGCGGGCCATCGGCGGTTTGCTCTCTGTTGCACTAGTCGTAGGCTTGCGCCTCCCAGGCGTTACCTGGCACCCTGCCCTATGGAGCCCGGACTTTCCTCCCCTCCATCTGTCTCCCCGAAGAGGACGGCAATGAAGCGGCGACTGTCTGGTCAACTCCGGCGCGGATAGTAGCGTCGCGGCGGCGGCAGGTCAACCGCTTTACGGCTGTTGTTGCTCCAGCGCGTGCTTATACAGCGCATTTTTCTTCACGCCGTGGATTTCCGCCGCCAGCGCCGCCGCCTTTTTCAGCGGCAGCTCTTTTTGCAGCAGCGCCAGCGTGCGCAGCGCCTCAAGCGGCAGCGCATCCTCCTGCGCCTTGTGGCCTTCGACGATCAGCACCATTTCACCGCGGCGGCGCACTTCATCTTCCTGCACCCACGCCAACAGCTCGCCCACCGGCGCGCCGTGGATGGATTCCCAGGTTTTGGTCAGCTCGCGCGCCAGCACCACATAGCGCTGCGGGCCCCAGACGGTGACCATGTCCTGCAGGCTTTCCAGCAGACGATGGGTGGATTCGTAGAAAATCAGCGTGCGCGGTTCCTCCGCCAGCGCCATCAGCGTATCCTTGCGCCCCTTGGTTTTCGCCGGCAGGAAACCTTCGTAGCAGAAACGGTCGGAAGCGACGCCCGCGGCGCACAGCGCGGTAGTGGCGGCGCAGGCGCCCGGCAGCGGCACCACGCGAATGCCGGCCTCGCGGCAGCGGCGCACCAGGTGATAACCGGGATCGTTGATCAGCGGCGTGCCGGCGTCGGAAACCAGCGCAATGCTTTGGCCTTCCTGCAGTTTCGCCAGCAGCTGCTCGGCCTTTTGCTGTTCGTTGTGATCGTGCAGCGCGAACAGACGCGCGTTGATCGCGAAGTGTTGCAACAGCAATCCGGTATGGCGCGTATCTTCCGCCGCGATCAGATCAACGCTTTTCAGTACCTCTAACGCACGGTGGGTAATATCGCCCAGATTGCCGATGGGGGTGGGCACCACATACAGCGTTGATGCAGAAATGACTGATTGTTGGTGTTGATTCATTGTTTCATCCGGGTTGCCGATTTAATATTGAGCATCTTGAAAAAAACATCACTGGATACAGTATGCTTTCCTCAACATTCGTTCGTACCAAAGCAGGGCGTTCCAAGCCTGTCCGACTGACCGCAGTCATCGCCGCCGCCCTTTTCCTGGCAGGCTGTCCAAGTCGGGCCCCGCAAACGCCGCCCGCCAATATACAGGACGAAGCGAGCGCCAGCTCCGATTACTACCTGCAGCAGTTGCAGCAAAGCAGCGATGATAACAAGGCTGACTGGCAATTACTTGCTATTCGCGCCTTGCTGCGTGAAGGAAAACTGCCGCAGGCCGGCGACCAGTTGAATCAACTGCCGAAAAATCTCAGCGGCGCGCAGCAGACCGAACGCCAATTGCTGACCGCCGAACTGCAGATCGCCAACAAGAGCTACGTCAGCGCCCGCAGCACGCTGGGCCACCTGGACAGCGGCGCGCTGTCGCCGAATCAGAAGGTGCGCTACTACCAGGCGCAGATCGCCGCCAATCAGGGCAAAGCATCGCTGCCGCTGATCCGCGCCTATATCGCCCAGGAGCCGCTGCTGACCGGCAAGGCGCACCAGGACAATCTGGATCAAACCTGGCAGGCGCTGCTGCAGCTGACGCCGCAGGAGATGAACAGCCTGGTGATCAACGCCGACGAGAACGTGCTGCAAGGCTGGCTGGATCTGCTGCGCGTTTATCAGGACAACAAGCAGGATCCCGATCTGCTGAAGGCCGGCATCAAAGACTGGCAGAACCGTTATCCGAAGAACCCGGCGGCCAAAACGCTGCCGGCTCGCCTGAATCAGGTGCTGAACTTCACCCAGGCCTCCACCTCGAAAATCGCCCTGCTGCTGCCGTTGAACGGCCAGGCGAAAGTGTTCGCCGACGCCATCCAGCAAGGCTTCGAAGCGGCGAAAAACGGCGGTTCCATGCCGGCGCCGCAGCCTCAAGCCGCGCAACCGGCCGGCACGCCGGCTCAAACGGCGCCTGCCGATCAGGCCGCTACGAGTGACATCAACGCCAACGGCGCGGTCAGCCCTTCGGCCCAAGAGAGCCAGCCAGCCGTCACCGCCGCGCAACCCGCTGCGCCGTCCAGCGCGCCGATAACGCCGCTGCAGGCCGCCAACGCGCAGGTCAAAGTGTACGACACAACCAGCCAGCCGCTGGCCGCCTTACTGAGCCAGGCGCAGCAGGATGGCGCCACCCTGGTGGTCGGCCCACTGCTGAAAGAGAACGTCGATCAGTTGTCCGCCAGCACCACCACGCTGAACGTGCTGGCGCTTAACCAGCCGGAAACGCCGAAGGACAACCTGAACATCTGTTACTTCGCCTTGTCGCCGGAAGATGAAGCCCGCGACGCCGCCCGCCACATCTGGGAACAGCAGAAGCGTCAACCGCTGCTGCTGGTGCCGCGCGGCGCCTTCGGCGATCGCGTCGCCAGGGCCTTTAACCAGGAATGGCAGAAGCAAGGCGGGCAAACCGTGCTGCGCCAGGATATCGGCTCCGCCGGCGAGCTGCGCCAAATGGTGAACAGCGGCGGCATCCGCATGACCGGTACGCCGATGTCGAGCGCCCCGGCGCCGCAGAGCGTCACCATCGCCGGGCTGACCATTCCTGCGCCGCCGAGCGACGTGCCCGCCGCCACCGGCGGCAGCGTCGACGCGGTGTACATCGTCGCCACGCAGTCTCAGCTGACGCTGATCAAACCGATGATCGACATGGCCACCAGCTCGCGCGGCAAGCCGGCGATGTACGCCAGCTCGCGCAGCTACCAGGCCGGCGCCGGCCCGGACTTCCGTCTGGAAATGGAAGGCCTGCAGTTCAGCGATATTCCGCTGCTGGCCGGCTCAAACCCTCAGCTGCTGCAGCAGGCCAGCGCGCGTTTCCGCAACGACTACTCGCTGGTGCGCCTGTATGCGATGGGGATGGATGCCTGGACATTGGCCAACCACTTTGCTGAAATGCGCCAGCTGCCGGGCTTCCAGGTTTCCGGCACCACCGGTACGCTGAGCGCGTCGCCGAACTGCGTGATCAACCGTAAGCTGCCTTGGCTGCAATACCGTCAGGGTACGGTCGTTCCAGTCTCTTGAACCCACGCGCCTCAGGGGCGGGCTATGAGTTACTGGCCCGCCGTCACCTGGAACACGCCGGGCTCACCTTCTGCGCCGCCAATGTCGCGGTGCGCGGCGGTGAGCTCGACCTCATCATGCGCGACGGCACCACCTGGGTGTTCGTCGAAGTGCGCTACCGCCGCAACGACGCCTTCGGCGGCGCGGCCGCCAGCGTCACCTTTCGCAAACAACAGCGGTTGCTGCACGCCGCCGCCGTCTGGCTGGCGGGGCGCGGAGCCAGTTTTGACACATCATCTTGCCGTTTTGATGTTTTGGCCATTACCGGTAGCCAGTTAGAATGGATACCCAACGCCTTCAATGCGGATTAATCGGGGTTTTGCGGCGCAGACCGGCCCTTTGACTTAGTGGATTAATACAACGTGCTGGATAGAATTAAAGTCTGTTTCACCGAAAGCATCCAAACCCAGATCGCGGCGGCGGAAGCACTGCCGGACGCCATTTCCCGCGCTGCGATGACGCTGGTTCAATCCTTACTCAACGGCAACAAAATCCTGTGCTGCGGCAACGGCACCTCGGCAGCCAACGCGCAGCACTTCGCCGCCAGCATGATCAACCGTTTTGAAACCGAGCGCCCCAGCCTGCCGGCCATCGCTCTCAACGCCGACAACGTGGTGCTGACGGCAATCAGCAACGATCGGCTGCACGACGAAGTGTACGCCAAGCAGGTGCGTGCGCTCGGGCACACCGGCGACGTGCTGCTGGCGATTTCCACCCGCGGCAACAGCCGTGATATTGTGAAGGCGGTCGAGGCGGCCGTGACGCGCGATATGACCATCGTCGCACTTACCGGCTACGACGGCGGCGAGCTGGCCGGGCTGCTCGGCCAGCAGGATGTCGAAATCCGCATCCCGTCGCACCGCAGCTCGCGCATTCAGGAAATGCATATGCTGACCGTAAACTGCCTGTGCGACCTGATAGACAATACGTTATTCCCCCACCAGGACGATTAAGGAACTGAGATGAAGCTAAAAGCCACATTTGCAGTGCTGTCCAGCGCCCTGCTGTTGCAAGGCTGTATCGCCGGCGTCGTCGTCGGCAGTGCGGCCGTCGCCACCAAAACCGCCACCGACCCGCGCAGCGTAGGGACCCAGGTGGATGACGGCACGCTGGAAGCCAGGGTCGAAAGCGCCCTGAGCAAAGACCAGCAGTTGAAGAAAGAGGCCCGAGTGGTCGCCACCGCCTATCAGGGCAAGGTGCTGTTGACCGGCCAGTCGCCTAACGCCGATCTTACCGCGCGCGCCAAGCAGATCGCCATGGGCGTGGAAGGCACGACCGAAGTGTATAACGAAATCCGTCAGGGCACGCCGGTCAGCCTGAGCACCGCGTCCTCCGACACCTGGATCACCACCAAGGTGCGTTCGCAGCTGCTCACCAGCGATACGGTGAAATCGTCCAACGTGAAGGTCACCACCGAAAACGGCGAAGTGTTCTTGCTGGGCCTGGTCACGCAGCAGGAAGGGCAGTCGGCGGCGCAGATCGCCAGCCAGGTCAGCGGCGTGAAGCACGTCACGACCGCCTTTACCTACGTGAAATAATCCGCCTGGCGGGAGCGGCACCGTGCCGTTCCCGCCCGTTTAATCCAGCTTGTTCTCGCGTAAAAACGCTTCCCCGCCCAGTTGCCGCATCTGCCGCATGATCCACTGTTGACGCTGCACCACATAGCCGGACGGCGCATCGGCCCTAAAGCGATGCGGATTCGGCAATACCGCTGCCAGCAGCGCCGCTTCGGCCGCGCTCAGGCGCTTGGCCGGCTTATGGAAAAAGCGCTGTGAAGCCTCTTCCACGCCGAATACCCCATCGCCGAACTCGACGATGTTCAGATACACCGTCAGAATGCGCCGCTTGGTCCACACCAATTCGATGCCGGACGTCAGCCCGGCCTCCAATCCTTTGCGCAGCCAGCTGCGGCCATCCCACAAAAACAGGTTCTTGGCGGTTTGCTGCGACAGCGTGGACGCGCCACGGATGCGCGTCGGGCGCTTCTCATTGTGGCTGAGCGCCTTTTCAATGGCCGCCACGTCGAAGCCCCAATGGTCTGGAAACTTCTGATCTTCCGCCGCCATCACCGCCAGCGCCATTTGCGGCGAGATGTCGTCCATCGACACCCAGTCCGAATGGGCGACATAGCCGAAGTCGCCGCTCAGCCAGGCGCTGACCTGCCGTTCCACCATCACGGCGGAAAACGGCACCGGCAGGAAGGCGAAGAGCACAATGCCCAACGCCCACAGGCCGATAATCGCGATGACGCCGCGCTTCAGCCAATACCACGGGCGCAGCCGCCGCCATCCGACGAGCGATTTTCTCATTCAGCCAGTTCCAGCACCCGCGCCACCAGCTTATCGATGCCCAGGGCCGCCTGCGCGATAGACGGCGCCAGCATATAGGCCGGCGTGGTCACGATCTTATGTTCGCTGTCCACCACGATGTCGTCCACCGGGCAAATCACCGGTTCGCCGCCCATGGCGTCAATCACTTCCCCCAGATCCGGATCGTTGCCAATGGTCAGCCGCGCTTGTTGATCCAGCAGTTTCGGCAACAGCGCCGGCGCGATGCACATCAGGCCAATTGGTTTGTTGGCCTTATGCATCTCGCGCGTCAGGCGCGCCAAATCTTCATCGACCCAACATTCCGCGCCGGCTTCGGCGAAATTGCTGAGGTTCTTGGCGGCGCCAAAGCCGCCGGGCACGATCAGCGCATCCAGCTGCGCGGCCTCCGCCAGCGCCAGCGGCTGCACCGCACCGCGGGCAATGCGCGCCGATTCAATCAGAACATTGCGCGACTCCGCCATCTCCTCACCAGATAAGTGATTAATAACATGGCGTTGTGGTTTATCAGGCGCCAAGCACACCGCCTGGGCGCCGGCACGATCCAACGCCAGCAGCGTCAGCACCGCTTCATGGATCTCCGTACCGTCATAAACGCCGCTGCCGCTGAGGACTACACCCACCTTTTTCATCACTCTTACTCCTGTCGCTGCTGTCAACTGGTTCGTGCTCGGAGTTGACAAACACTAATCTACATCACACATTTTAATGAATCTTCTAACAAGAGCGCTTACATTTGCTATGTTGTTGGCTGTATGATGTTTAGGAATTCGCAACAACCTGCTCGACCAGAACACTGAAACCAATACGCAGGTTCACAATTTCCCTGGTGTTGGCGCAATATTCGCGCACCCCGGCTTAGGTCGGGGTCATTTTTTTTCAGCGTTCTCAACCCAAGCCCGCAGTACCTGCACGTCGTTGCGCCACTCTTGTTTCAGCTCATCCACCCAATCCTGCACGTTATCCCACCAGGCCGGCAGCGTCGGCGTTTGAATCTGCTGCGCCAGCTGCTGCAGATGGCGCAGACCGACCGAACCGGCGGCGCCCTTGATCTTATGCCCTTCCTCAGTGATGCCTTTCTGATCGCGCGCCGTCATGTTGGAGTCCAGCACCGCCAGATAGCCCGGCATCATCTGTTCGAACATCTCCAGACTTTGGTGGATCAGCTGCGGGCCAACCAGATCCATGTACTGTTCCAGCATCGCGGTATCGAGTAACGACTCATTAATCTGCATCGCCTTGTGCTCCGTTTTCTTTGAAGTGTGAGAAGGTTGATGATCCCAATAGTGTTTGATGACCTTGGTCAGCGCCGGCACCGACAGCGGCTTGCTCAGCACATCGTCCATGCCCGCCTCGAGATACTCTTTTTTGTCTTTCAGCACGTTGGCGGTCAGGGCCACCAGCGGCGGCAGCGCCTGCCCGGCATAGCGCTCGCGCAGCGCCCGGGCGATGTCCAGCCCGGTCATGTCCGGCAGTTGGATGTCCAGCAGCACCAGATCGAACTCGTCCGGATCGAACATCGCCAGCGCGTCGTGGCCGTTCATCGCCACGTCGACGCTGTTGCCCAGCTTCTCCAGCACCGAGCGCGCCACGATCACGTTCAGTTCGATATCTTCCACCAGCAGGATGTGCAGCGCCGGCAACGGCAGCGCCTCTTCCTCCGGCGCCGCGCTGACGGCTTCCTGCACCGCCGGCGCCTTGATGGTTAAGGTAAAGCAAGAACCGTGCCCTTGTTCGCTGCGCACGGTGATGTCGCCGCCCATGCTCTGCGCCAGCCGCTTGGAGACCGCCAGCCCGATGCCGGTGCCGGTGGCCGGGCGGCCGCCGCGCTGATCTTTCACCTGGTAATACATGGCGAAGATCTTGTCCTGCTCGTCCTGCGGGATGCCCATGCCCGAATCTTCCACCTCGAACACCAGCTTCTCCTGCGCCTCGCGCCGCACGCGCACCACAATTTGCCCCTGCTGGGTAAATTTCACCGCGTTGCCGATCAGATTCCACAGGATCTGCCGCAGGCGGGTGCCGTCGGTCACGATCTGCTGCGGCAGCGGCGTCTGCGGCTCCATGACGAACTGCAGCCCTTTCGGCTGCGCCAGCAGGCCCGAGAGGTTCTCCAAATCCGCCAGGAAACCGGTGAAGTCCACCGGCTGGTTGTCGAGCTGCACCTTGCGCCGCTCGAGCTTGTCCATTTCGATAATGTCGTTGAAGATATTGCCGAGGGTGATGGCGCTGACGTGGATGGTCTTCAGGTATTTCAGCTGCTCGTCGTTCAGCTCAGTATCGAGCAGAATGCGGCTCAGGCCGACGATGCCGTTAAGCGGCGTACGCAGCTCGTGGCTGATGGTGGAGATAAAGGTAGTCTTCTCCCTGCTGGCGTTCTCCAGCGCGTCCTGGTAGCGCTTACGCTCGGTAATATCGCGGCCGAAGCCCATCAGCCCGTGGCGTTTGCCCACCCGGTCGTAAAACGGCACCTTGCGCAGCTCGAAACAGGCCTTGCGGCCGTCGGGATACACCAGCCACTGTTCGTAGGTCAGCGAAACGTTGTGGCGGAACACCTTCTCGTCGGTTTCGATCACCTTTTCGGCGATCTCCTGGCCGTAGACGTCGAACGGCGTCAGGCCGATCAATTGCTTCTCGCTCTTGCCGGTCAACAGCTCCATCGCGCGGTTGCAGCCGGAAAACTCTTTGTCTTCGTTGCGGTAGTAGACCAGATCCGGCGAGGCATCGAGGAAGGAACGCAGCAGCGCCGATTGCTGGCCCAGCTCAATCTGCGCCTGCTCGCGCTGCTCCATCTCTTCCGTCAGCTTTTCCATCACCTGCAGGCGCTCTTCTTCCGCTTTGATACGGTCGGCGATCTCCTGATTCAGCTGGCTGATATTGTCTTTGAGCTGCTGATTGAGCTCCAGATCGCGGTGGCGCATCTCTTCCAGCTTGTCCACCAGCCGCGCCAGCCGTTGGCGCGACTCTTCCAACTGTTCCACCACCACCGAGAGAAAATAGACCGCCCACGGGGTGATCAACAGGCCGAAGAAGATCGAACGCACCACGTCGATGCTTTCCACTTCGCCGCGCAGCAGCATGGTCACCGCCATCTGTACCACCATCGCCAGCACCACCAGCGCCGAGGCCAGCAGCAGCGAGAAGCGCACCAACCCCAGTTTCACCATTAAATCAACGTAGTACTGGGCCAACACCCGGATTTGCTTCATAGCGGCTCCCATCAGACACAATCTTTTGAATCATACCGTAAAACAGCGGTGAGATAAGGCGGCAAACGCCGAAGTGTGGCAAAGATTGCACTTCAGAGCGGCATGCCAGGGCGGTAGCGCCACTTTTCATCCAGCGCGCTGCCCTGCCCGCCGTGCCGTTGCAGATAAGCGCCGACCGCCTGCATGCCGCTCCAGCGGTTTTCGCACCACAGCGGCGCCAGCAGCGTCGGCCGGCGGGCGCTGGCGGAAAGGCGGTGGTACACCACCTCGCCCGGCGTATGGCGGATCATCTCCCCGGCGCTGGCGGCGTAATCCTCCAGCGCCAGTTCGGGCAACCGCCCGGCCTGCCACGCCCGCGCCAGGATACTGCCGGTGACGACGTGCAGCGGGTGCAGCTTGATGCCGTCGACGCCGGTCTGCGTCACCCGCTGCAGCGTGAGCAGATGATCGCGCTGGGTTTCTCCCGGCAGCCCGACGATCAGATGGCAGCACACCTTCAGCCCGCGCTGCCGGGCCAGCCGCGCAGTCTGCTGATAACAGCGAAAATCATGGCCGCGGTTGATGCGCTTCAGTGTTTTATCGTGCGCCGTCTGCAGCCCCAGCTCCAGCCACACCTCATAGCCTTGCTCGCGGTAGCCCGTCAGCAGATCCAGCGCGGCGGCCGGCACGCAGTCCGGCCGGGTGCCGACGCACAGGCCGACCATGGCGCTCTGCGCCAACGCCTGCCGATACATCGCCTCCAGCCGTTCAACCTCCGCATAGGTGCTGGTATAGGCCTGGAAATAGGCCAGATAGCGCCGCGCCCGATCGACCCGCGCGGCCTGCTGCGCCAGCTGTTCGGCGATGCTCTGCCGCTGCATCGCCTCATCGGCGAACGAGGCGACGTTGCAGAACGTACAGCCGCCGCGCCCCAACGTGCCGTCGCGGTTAGGGCAGCCGAATCCGCCGTGCAGCGTGAGTTTATGGATCTTTTCGCCATAGCGGCGCTGGAGATCCGCGCCAAACATATTGACTAATTGCGGCAACTGCATAATCTTGGTGGTTCTCTGTGTTCAAAGCCGCGATGCTAATAAGAAACGGCTTTTCCCGCGATGACAGAAATCAACGCTTTCCCCGCAAGGCGCCACCAAGCATAACTATTCATCATAAATGCAAATCAATTCACTATAATTCTGATGAATTATTCTAATCGTCACGCAACCGTTAACGGCAATATGACAACACGGTGAAAAATAGTCATAAACATCAGCAAAGCAATATTTTATAGAATAAAACTCTGGCATTACCCCTCGCACTAGCATGGTGCAGAGATTAAGGGGTTGCACTATAGTGAGACAGCTCACACTTCTGAGTGGATCGGCGTTGCCCCATGATAGTGCAAAAATGCATTAAAACACTTATTTTTCAAATAAATAAACATCATCAATTCGATAAGAATCTATCTTAAGCCCACATTTGACCTGCGAATTCTTTCTCGCTAAGTTGGAAGTCCGCTGGAAGCTTTCTGGACGGGCAAACGTCTCGTCATATTTATGCAGTAATTGAAGACTCCCTCTTAAAACAAGTTCTATACCACTTGTGAGACCGTCACGAGAGGCCATTGATGGAGGGCGGAAAAGCAGATTGGCGGGGTTAACTTGCTGATTGGACTTCTGCCTGAAATTGGGAAGCCCCCTCGCAGTAGGTTGTGAGAGTCACGCAGAGCCTGGGGAGGTTCACGATATGTTGTACGATAAATCCCAAGAGAGGGACAACTGTGGTTTCGGCCTGATCGCCCACATAGAAGGCGAACCTAGCCACAAGGTGGTGCGCACCGCCATTCACGCGCTGGCCCGCATGCAGCACCGCGGCGCGATCCTCGCCGACGGCAAGACCGGCGACGGCTGCGGCCTGTTGCTGCAAAAACCCGATCGCTTCTTCCGCATGGTGGCGGAAGAGCGCGGCTGGCGTTTGGCCAAAAACTACGCCGTCGGCATGATGTTCCTCAGCCAGAATGAAGAGGAAGCGCGCCTCAGCCGCCGCATCGTGGAAGAAGAGCTGCAAAACGAAACGTTATCGATCGTCGGCTGGCGTGAAGTGCCGACCAACCCGGACGTGCTGGGTGAAATCGCCCTCTCCTCCCTGCCGCGCATCGAGCAAATCTTCGTTAACGCCCCGGCCGGCTGGCGCCCGCGCGATATGGAGCGCCGCCTGTTCGTGGCGCGCCGCCGCATCGAGAAACGGGTGCAGGATGACAGTTTCTACGTCTGCAGCTTCTCCAACCTGGTGACGATCTATAAAGGCCTGTGCATGCCTGCGGATCTGCCGCGCTTCTATCTCGATCTGGCGGACCTGCGCCTGGAATCGGCCATTTGCCTGTTCCACCAGCGCTTTTCCACCAACACCGTGCCGCGCTGGCCGCTGGCTCAGCCGTTCCGCTACCTGGCGCACAACGGCGAAATCAACACCATCACCGGCAACCGCCAGTGGGCGCGCGCCCGTACCTATAAATTCCAAACGCCGCTGATCCCGGATCTGCAGGCCGCCGCACCGTTCGTCAACGAAACCGGCTCCGACTCCAGCTCGCTGGACAACATGCTGGAGCTGCTGCTGGCGGGCGGGATGGATCTCATCCGCGCCATGCGCTTGCTGGTGCCGCCGGCCTGGCAGAACAACCCGGACATGGACGGCGATCTGCGCGCCTTCTTCGACTTCAACTCGATGCACATGGAGCCGTGGGACGGCCCGGCCGGCATCGTGATGTCCGACGGCCGCTACGCCGCCTGTAACCTCGATCGCAACGGCCTGCGGCCGGCGCGCTATGTGATCACCAAAGACAAGCTGATCACCTGCGCCTCCGAAGTCGGCATCTGGGATTACCAGCCGGATGAAGTGGTGGAAAAAGGCCGCGTCGGCCCCGGCGAGCTGATGGTGATCGACACCCGCAGCGGCCGCATCCTGCACTCGGCGGAAACCGACAACGATCTGAAAAGCCGCCATCCGTATAAAGAGTGGATGGAGAAAAACGTCAAACGCCTGGTGCCGTTCGAAGATCTGCCGGACGATCAGGTCGGCAGCCGCGAGCTCGACGACGCGCAGCTCGAAACCTACCAGAAACAGTTCGGCTACAGCAGTGAAGAGCTGGATCAGGTGATCCGCGTGCTAGGCGAAATTGGCCAGGAAGCCACCGGCTCGATGGGCGACGATACCCCGTTCGCCGTGCTTTCAAGCCGGCCGCGCATCGTTTACGACTACTTCCGCCAGCAGTTCGCGCAGGTCACCAACCCGCCGATCGATCCGCTGCGCGAAGCGCACGTCATGTCGCTGGCCACCAGCATCGGCCGTGAAATGAACGTGTTCTGCGAAGCCGAAGGCCAGGCGCACCGCCTGAGCTTCAAATCACCGATCCTGCTGTACTCCGATTTCAAACAGCTCACCACGCTGGAAGGCGAATACTATCGCGCCGAGACGCTCGATCTGACCTTCGACCCGCAACAGCAGGATCTGGAGCAGACCATTCGCGCCCTGTGCGACGAAGCGGAACGCAAGGTGCGCGAAGGTGCAGTGCTGTTGGTGCTGTCCGACCGCGCCATCGCGCCCGGCCGCCTGCCGGTACCGGCCCCAATGGCCGTTGGCGCCGTGCAAACCCGGCTGGTGGAGAAAAGCCTGCGCTGCGACGCCAACCTGATCGTTGAAACCGCCAGCGCCCGCGATCCGCACCACTTCGCCGTGCTGCTCGGCTTCGGCGCGACCGCCATCTACCCGTATCTGGCCTATGAAACCCTGGCCAAGCTGGTGGACAGCCAGGCGATCGACAAGAAATACCGCGACGTGATGCTGAACTACCGCAACGGCATCAACAAAGGCCTGTACAAGATCATGTCCAAAATGGGCATCTCGACCATCGCCTCTTACCGCTGTTCCAAGCTGTTCGAAGCGGTCGGCCTGCACCGCGATCTGGCGGATCTGTGCTTCCAGGGCGTGGTCAGCCGCATCGGCGGCGCCAGCTTCAGCGACTTCCAGCAGGATCTGCAGAACCTCTCCAAGCGCGCCTGGCTGAAACGCAAACCGCTGGAGCAAGGCGGCCTGCTGAAGTTCGTGCACGGCGGCGAATACCATGCTTACAACCCGGACGTGGTGAACTCGCTGCAAAAAGCGGTGCACAGCGGCGAGTACAGCGACTACCAGGCCTACGCCAAGCTGGTGAACGAGCGGCCGGTCGCCATGCTGCGCGATCTGCTGGCCATCACGCCGAAAGGCGAACCGATCCCGGTCGATCAGGTTGAACCGGCGGAGTCGCTGTTCAAACGCTTCGACACGGCGGCGATGTCGATCGGCGCGTTGAGCCCGGAAGCGCACGAGTCGCTGGCGATCGCCATGAACGGCCTCGGCGGCTTCTCCAACTCCGGCGAAGGCGGCGAAGATCCGGCGCGCTACCGCACCAACAAGGTGTCGCGCATCAAACAGGTGGCCTCCGGCCGCTTCGGCGTCACGCCGGCCTACCTGGTGAACGCCGACGTGATCCAGATTAAGGTGGCGCAAGGCGCCAAACCGGGCGAAGGCGGCCAGCTGCCGGGCGACAAAGTCACCCCGTACATCGCCAGGCTGCGTTACTCGGTGCCGGGCGTGACGTTGATCTCCCCGCCGCCGCACCACGACATCTACTCGATCGAAGATCTGGCGCAGCTGATCTTCGATCTGAAGCAGGTCAACCCGAAGGCGGTGATCTCGGTGAAACTGGTGTCCGAGCCGGGCGTTGGCACCATCGCCACCGGCGTGGCGAAAGCCTATGCCGATCTGATCACCATCGCCGGTTACGACGGCGGCACCGGCGCCAGCCCGCTGTCCTCGGTGAAATATGCCGGCTGCCCATGGGAACTGGGCCTGGTGGAAACCCAGCAGGCGCTGGTGGCCAACGGCCTGCGCCACAAGATCCGCCTGCAGGTGGACGGCGGCCTGAAAACCGGCGTGGACATCGTCAAAGCGGCGATCCTGGGCGCGGAAAGCTTCGGCTTCGGCACCGGGCCGATGGTGGCGCTGGGCTGCAAATACCTGCGCATCTGCCACCTCAACAACTGCGCGACCGGCGTTGCGACTCAGGACGACAAGCTGCGCCGCGATCACTACCACGGCCTGCCGGAACGCGTGACGAATTACTTCCAGTTTATCGCGCGTGAGACCCGCGAGATCATGGCCCAGCTGGGCGTGAGCCAGCTGGTGGATCTGATCGGCCGCACCGAGTTCCTGACCGAGCTGGACGGCATTTCCGCCAAGCAGAACAAGCTGGATCTGTCGCCGTTGCTGACAACCGCCACGCCGCATCCGGGCAAAGCGGTGTACTGTACCGAAAGCAGCAACCCGGCGTTCGACAAGGGTCTGCTGAACAAAGAGTTGCTGGCGCAGGCGCAGCCGTACATCGAAGCGAAGCAAGGTAAAACCTTCTACTTCGACATTCGCAACACCGACCGCTCCGTGGGCGCCATGCTGTCCGGCGCGATCGCCAACGTACACGGCGATCAGGGGATGGCAGGCGATCCGATCAAGGCGCACTTCTCCGGCACCGCCGGGCAGAGCTTCGGCGTCTGGAACGCCGGCGGCGTCGAGCTGACCCTGACCGGCGACGCCAACGACTATGTCGGCAAAGGCATGGCCGGCGGCAGCATCGCGGTGCGCCCGCCGATCGGTTCCGCCTTCCGCAGCCATGAAGCCAGCATCGTCGGCAACACCTGCCTGTACGGCGCCACCGGTGGCAAGCTGTTCGCCGCCGGCCGCGCGGGCGAACGTTTCGCGGTGCGCAACTCCGGCGCCATCACCGTGGTGGAAGGCATCGGCGACAACGGCTGCGAATACATGACCGGCGGCATCGTCTGCGTGCTGGGTAAAACCGGCATCAACTTCGGCGCCGGCATGACCGGCGGCTTCGCCTACGTGCTGGACGAAGACGGCGAGTTCCGCAAGCGCGTGAACCCGGAGCTGGTGGAAGTGCTGGATGTCGATCAGCTGGCGATCCATGAGGAGCACCTGCGCGGCCTGATCACCGAACACGTGCAGGCGACCGGCTCTTCCCGCGCGGAAGAGATCCTGGCCAACTGGCCGGAGTGGGCGCCGAAGTTCGCCCTGGTCAAACCGAAGTCCAGCGATGTCAAAGCGCTGTTGGGTCACCGTAGCCGTTCCGCAGCCGAGCTGCGGGTGCAGGCGCAGTAAGAGGTAGGTCATTAATGAGCCAGAACGTTTATCAATTTATCGACCTGCAGCGTGTTGATCCGCCAAAGAAACCGCTGAAGATCCGCAAAATCGAGTTCGTCGAGATCTACGAACCGTTTTCGGAAACCCAGGCCAAGGCCCAGGCGGACCGCTGTCTGTCCTGCGGCAACCCGTACTGCGAGTGGAAGTGCCCGGTGCACAACTACATCCCGAACTGGCTGAAACTGGCCAATGAAGGCCGCATCATGGAAGCGGCGGACCTGGCGCATCAGACCAACAGCCTGCCGGAAGTGTGCGGCCGCGTATGCCCGCAGGATCGCCTGTGCGAAGGCTCCTGCACCCTGAACGACGAGTTCGGTGCGGTCACCATCGGCAATATCGAGCGCTACATCAGCGATAAGGCCATCGAAATGGGCTGGAAGCCGGACATGTCGCACGTGCAGCCGACCGGCAAACGCGTGGCGATCGTCGGTGCCGGCCCCGCCGGGCTGGCCTGCGCCGACGTGCTGACCCGCAATGGCGTCAAGGCGGTCGTATACGATCGTCATCCGGAGATCGGCGGCCTGCTGACCTTCGGCATCCCGGCTTTCAAGCTGGAAAAGGAAGTGATGGTCAAACGCCGCGGCATCTTCAGCGAGATGGGCATCGAGTTCCAGTTGAACACCGAAGTGGGTAAAGACGTCAGCATGGAGACCTTGCTGAGCGAGTACGATGCGGTGTTCCTCGGCGTCGGCACCTATCAGTCGATGCGCGGCGGCCTGGAGAATGAGGAGGCGCAGGGCGTGTACGACGCGCTGCCGTTCCTGATCGCCAACACCAAGCAGCTGATGGGGTATGAAACCGAGCAGCACGAGCCTTACGTCAGCATGGAAGGCAAACGGGTGGTGGTGCTGGGCGGCGGCGATACCGCCATGGACTGCGTGCGTACCTCGGTGCGTCAGGGCGCAACGCAGGTCATCTGCGCCTACCGCCGCGACGAAGCCAACATGCCGGGCTCCAAGCGCGAAGTGAAGAACGCCCGGGAAGAAGGGGTGGACTTCCAGTTCAACCTGCAGCCGCTGAGCATCGAACTGAACAGCGCCGGCCGCGTGGCCGGAGTGAAAATGGTGCGCACTCAGCTGGGCGCGCCGGATGCCAACGGCCGTCAGACGGCGGAGCAGGTGCCAGGTTCCGAACACGTGATCGACGCGGATGCGGTGGTGATGGCGTTCGGTTTCCGCCCACACCGCATGGACTGGCTGGCGGCGCACGACGTGCAGCTGGATAAACAGGGCCGCATCCTGGCGCCGGAAGGCAGCGACAACGCGTTCCAAACCAGCAACCCGAAAATCTTCGCCGGTGGCGACGCGGTCCGTGGCTCCGACCTGGTGGTGACGGCGATCGCCGAAGGCCGCAAAGCGGCAGACGGCATCATGAACTACCTGGAAGTGTAAACCTTCCGTACCGCCAAAGGCCCGGCACATTGCCGGGCCTTTGTTTTAATCGGCCACGCTTTGTAACAACCTCCCCGCTCCTCACCGCCTCAACGCGCTATAGTATTGAGTTAGCACCATTGCGGGGCGCGGCTGCGCCTGACACCGAGATAAGGATAGCGAACATGAAATGCTCCATTTCCCTGTTGGCCGGCGCGCTGCTGGCCGTCAGTTTCAGCGCTTCAGCCATGGCGCTGGATTCGCAGGAGGTTGGTTACAATATCGAAGCGCGCGGCGCACGGCCGGTCGTGGCGCAGTTGGGCAAGGCCGGGCAGTTCGGCGCCGTGGAAAACAGCATCCGGCTGGGGGACGACAGCTGGATTGCCCTGGCGCCCAAGTTGGCCGGCGGCGGCAATGCCGGCTTTACCGCCGGCATCAAATCGGCCCTCTCCGCAGCCCTGATCTACAATCCGGCGGCGGTGTTGCAGGCGCTCAACAAAGGCAACGATCTGCCGCTCAATGACATTTGCACCGCCCCGCCGGAAGTGCAAGGCGATACCGCCATCACCAATTTCCGTGAGCGCGCAACCCACGCCCTATCTACCGTACGCGTAGGCGATCTCAGCGCGCCGCGCGACGCCTGCATTGCCGCGTTGAAAGGCTGACCCGCTTCTGCCGGGCAAAAAAAAGCACCCCCATGGGGTGCTTTTTCTTTTGTTCTCATGGGGTTATTTCACCACGCGCAGCGCCGGGCGGCCACCGCGCGGCGGCTGCGGCGGTTCGTCATCCGGACCGTTGTCTTCCGCGGTATCCGGGCGATCGCCGTCGATCACTGACATCAGGGTTTCCGAAGGGATCGTCTCATTGTCCAGACCTTCGAACACGCCTTCGCTCTCGTCGTAGGCGGCTTCCGGTTCGAACATCGTGCCGGCGCCGTTTTCACGCGCATAGATCGCCAGCACGGCGGCCATCGGCACCGAAACCTGACGCGGCACGCCGCCGAAGCGCGCGTTGAACTGCACGTCTTCGTTACCCAACGCCAGGTTGCCTACCGCGCGCGGCGCGATATTCAGCACGATCTGGCCGTCACGCGCGAACTCCATCGGCACCTGCACGTCCGGGCGGGTCACGTCGACCACCAGGTGCGGCGTCAGTTGGTTATCCAGCAGCCAGTCGTAGAACGCCCGCAGCAGATACGGGCGACGCGGCGTCATCTGAGACATGTCCATCGCGCTTAGCCCCGGGTCTGCAGGCGCATTTCACGCTCGGCTTCGGTCAGGGAAGCCAGGAAGGCGTCGCGTTCGAAGACGCGGGTCATGTAGCCTTTCAGCTCTTTGGAACCGGCACCGCTCAATTCGATGCCCAGCTGCGGCAGACGCCACAACAGCGGCGCCAGGTAGCAATCCACCAGGCTGAACTCTTCGCTCATGAAATACGGCGCCTGACCGAAGATAGGCGCGATCGCCAGCAGCTCTTCGCGCAGTTGGCGGCGGGCGGATTCCGCTTCCTGGCCGCTGCTCTTCTCGATCTTGTCCATCAGCGAGTACCAGTTCTTCTCGATGCGCAGCATCATCAGACGGCTCTCACCACGGGCAACCGGGTAAACCGGCATCAGCGGCGGGTGCGGGAAACGCTCATCCAGATATTCCATGATGATGCGGGATTCATACAGGGTCAGTTCGCGATCGACCAGCGTAGGCACCGTCTGGTAAGGGTTGAGGTCAATCAGATCTTGCGGCAGGTTATCCATTTCGACCTGCTCGATCTCGACGCTGACACCTTTCTCCGCCAGTACGATACGTACTTGATGGCTAAAAATGTCGGTCGGGCCAGAGAACAGCGTCATTACCGAACGTTTGTTGGCAGCGACAGCCATGAAAACCTCCAAGTTATCTAGAAAATACTGCGAATAGCCAACTGACAGGCTGCTATCCTGAATAATCTTGCCGCAGGCCGGCAGCACGCAGCGCGACCCGAGCCCATAAAAAACCGGCCCAGGAGGTCAACTGCACGGCGAACAGGCGCAAAAGTGGATGATAGTTTACCAGATTCTGCTTGTTTTGTGGGGGCGGTGCGGCGAATTCATGTTGAATTGTCTGATATGCCACAGATTTTAGTCGGGGACGGCGGATTTCAGGCGTAAAAAAACCCGGTGAAGCACCGGGTTTTTTGCGTAAATCGCACTACCGAAGCAGCGAAAATTAACGCTTGGAGAACTGCGGACGACGACGTGCTTTACGCAGACCGACTTTCTTACGTTCAACCTGACGAGCGTCACGGGTGACGAAGCCAGCTTTACGCAGTTCAGAACGCAGAGTCTCATCGTATTCCATCAGTGCACGGGTGATACCGTGACGGATAGCGCCAGCTTGACCGGAGATACCACCACCTTTAACGGTGATGTACAGGTCCAGTTTGCCAACCATGTCGACCAGTTCCAGCGGCTGACGAACTACCATGCGGGCAGTTTCGCGACCGAAGTACTGTTCCAGGCTGCGCTGGTTGATAACGATGTTACCGTTGCCCGGCTTGATGAAGACGCGAGCGGCGGAGCTTTTGCGGCGACCAGTGCCGTAGTATTGATTTTCAGCCATTGCCATTAATCCCGATTAAATGTCCAGAACTTGCGGTTGCTGTGCCGCGTGATTGTGCTCGGTGCCCGCGTAAACTTTCAGTTTACGGAACATAGCACGACCCAGCGGGCCCTTTGGCAGCATGCCTTTAACCGCGATTTCAATCACGCGCTCAGGACGGCGGGCAATCATCTCTTCAAAGGTCGCTTGCTTGATACCACCGATGTGGCCGGTGTGGTGGTAGTACACTTTGTCTGTACGCTTGTTGCCGGTTACAGCAACTTTGTCAGCGTTCAGAACGATGATGTAATCACCGGTATCCACGTGCGGGGTGTATTCCGCTTTATGCTTGCCGCGCAGGCGACGAGCCAGTTCAGTAGCGAGACGGCCTAAAGTTTTACCATCTGCATCAACAACGTACCAGTCGCGTTTTACGGTTTCTGGTTTAGCTGTAAAAGTTTTCATTAGAAAGCTTACCCAATAATTAGTTACACGTTGGTGAACACCCAAACGCTCGAAAACAGTTGAGGCTCACACGACCATACAAGTCCAGCAAACCTACCCCTTCGAATAGCCATTGCCGGCACTATAAAGTTTTTGGGAAAAAAAACTTTGTTGTAACGTGGGGTCGCAAGATTATAGAGAAGTCGCTCACAAAGATCGAACGGTTTTTGAATGGAAAATAAATTTATCGCCGGCGGCGGACAACCGGCGATAGGCCCGGCGGGCTCAGGGCAGATGCGGCAGCTTGAGGTACTCTTCGCTCTGCATTTCCTGCAGGCGCGACAGGCAGCGCTGGAATTCAAATTTCAGCTGCACCCCCTGATAGATCTCGAACATCGACGCTTCGGCGCCGATCACCAGCTTAATGTGACGCTCGTAGAATTCATCCACCAACGCCAGGAAACGGCGCGCGGTATTCTCTTTCAGCGGCCCCATCACCCGCACATTATACAGGATCACGCTGTGATACAGCCGCGACAGCGCGATGTAGTCCAGCTGGCTGCGAGCCTCTTCGCACAGCGTGTGGAAATCCACCGCCAGCACGCCGTCCACCGAACGGATCGCCTGCAGCGGCCGATGGTTGATCTGCAGCACCGGCGCGTCCTCCCCCGCCTTGCCCGCCAGCTTGACGAACATCCGATCCAGCGCCTCGCGCGTCTGGTCGTTCAGCGGTGTCAGGTAGAGGTGCGCCTGGGTCAGGGTGCGCAGACGATAGTCGATGCCGGCGTCGACGTTCATTACGTCGCAGTACTCGTTGATCAGATCGATGGCCGGCAGGAAACGCGCCCGCTGCAGGCCGTTGCGGTACAGATCGTCCGGCGGGATGTTCGACGTGGCCACCAGCGTGATGCCCCGGGCGAACAGCGCCTGCAGCAGCGTGGCCAGCAGCATGGCGTCGGTGATGTCGGACACGAAGAACTCGTCGAAGCACAATACGTCGGTCTCGGCCTTGAAGCCGTCGGCGACGATGTCCAGCGGGTTTTCCCGCCCCTGCAACTCGGTCAGCTCTTCATGCACCCGCAGCATGAAGCGGTGGAAGTGCAGGCGCATTTTGCGAGCGCCCGGCAGGCTGTGGAAGAACATATCCATCAACCAGGTTTTGCCGCGCCCGACGCCGCCCCACATATACAGCCCCTGCACCGGGCGCTGCGGCGCCGTGTCGCCGCCCTTGCCCAGCAAGCGGCTGAGCTTGCCGCGCAGCCCGCCGGCAGGCGCGTTCGCCGCCGGCTTTTGCCGCAGAGCCTGATAAATGCGATCCAGTTGAGTGACGGCCCGGCGTTGAACCTCATCGGCCTGATATTCCCCCGCATCCAGCGCCTGCTGGTAGCGAGATAACGGTGATAGTGCCTGCATCTGTTCGATGTTCCCTAAGAACGCTTAGAAATTATTTAGCCAACGTTGGCGGCAAGTTGATGCCGATTCGCACCGTTATCGCCACAAATGCCCGCTGCGGGCGCCGCTGAAAACCCTGTAAAAATTAGGTGGAAGCGCATCAGGATTCCACTCGGACAAGGTTAACGGTTATAGTGGATATTATTAAGTGAAAAATCCCTGCGGAACAACGAAGTCAAAATAGGAGTCATCATGACCTGGGAGTATGCGCTGATTGGTTTGGTCGTCGGTATCGTGATTGGTGCGGTGGCGATGCGTTTTGGCAACCGTAAATTGCGTCAACAACAAGTCTTGCAGAATGAGCTGGACAAGAGCAAAACCGAGCTGGAAGAGTACCGTCAGGAGCTGGTCGGCCACTTCGCCCGCAGCGCCGAGCTGCTGGATAACATGGCGCGCGATTATCGCCAGCTGTATCAGCACATGGCGAAAAGCTCCAACAACCTGCTGCCGGATCTGCCGATGCAGGAGAACCCGTTCCGCTATCGCCTGACCGAAGCGGAAGCGGACAACGATCAGGCGCCGGTGGAAATGCCGCGCGACTATTCGGAAGGGGCCTCCGGCCTGCTGCGCGGTCAAAGCGCACGCCGCGACTGATATTCCTTCTTCGCCCGCGGGGCCTCCCGCGGGTTTAATCCCGTTTGTGCCATATTGACCTTCCTTCGCATTACCTTTACTGAACTTTGCACGCAAATTCACGGTCTTACCCTTCACTATGACAAGGCGATTGCCTTATCATCAAATTTTCATCGGCAGGTATTGAGAGAGTTATCATCAATGAAGAAAAAGTCGTTAATTCTTAGTGCATTGGCAATGAGCCTCGGTCTGGCGCTCAGCGCCGCACCGGCGGCCAACGCGGCCCTGCCCGTCGCCGTGCAGGGGCAGCCGCTGCCAAGCCTGGCGCCGATGCTGGAAAAAGTCTTGCCCGCCGTCGTGAGCGTGCATGTCGCCGGCACCCAGGTGCAGCGTCAACAGTTGCCGGAAGAGTTCAGACGCTTCTTCGGCCCCAACTTCCCCGGTCAACAACAGAGTTCCCGCCCGTTTGAAGGGTTGGGCTCCGGCGTGATCATCGACGCCGCCAAGGGCTACGTGCTGACCAACAACCACGTCATCAACAACGCCGATAAAATCCGCGTGCAGTTGAACGACGGTCGCGAGCTGGACGCCAAGCTGGTCGGGCGCGATGAACAGTCCGACATCGCCCTGCTGCAGCTCAGCGATACCAAAAACCTGACCGCCATCAAGATGGCCGATTCCGACCAGCTGCGCGTCGGCGACTTCGCCGTGGCGGTCGGCAACCCGTTCGGCCTGGGCCAAACCGCCACCTCCGGCATCATCTCGGCGCTGGGCCGCACCGGCCTGAATCTGGAAGGGCTGGAAAACTTCATTCAGACCGACGCCTCCATCAACCGCGGCAACTCCGGTGGCGCGCTGGTTAACCTGAACGGCGAACTGATCGGCATCAATACCGCCATTCTGGCGCCGAGCGGCGGCAACGTCGGCATCGGCTTCGCCATTCCGAGCAATATGGCGCAGAACCTGAGCCAGCAGCTGATCGAATTCGGCGAAGTGAAACGCGGCCTGCTTGGCATCAAGGGCAGTGAAATGACCCCGGACATGGCCAAAGCCTTCAACACCGACGCGCAGCGCGGCGCCTTCGTCAGCGAAGTGTTGCCGAAATCCGCCGCCGCCAAGGCCGGCATCAAAGCCGGGGATATTCTGGTTTCCGTCGACGGCAAACCGGTGAACAGCTTTGCCGAACTGCGCGCCAAGGTCGGCACCACCGCACCGGGCAAAACGCTCAAGGTAGGCCTGCTGCGCGACGGTAAACCGCAGGAAGTCTCGGTCACGCTGGACAACAGCGAGAGCGCCTCGACCAACGCCGAAACGCTGTCGCCGGCGCTGCAGGGAGTATCCCTCAGCAACGGCGCGCTGCCGAGCGGCGACAAGGGCGTGAAGGTGGAGAACGTGGATAAAGGCTCGACGGCGGCGCAAATCGGCCTGCAAAAAGGCGACGTGATCATCGGCGTCAACCGCCAGCGCGTGGACAGTATCACCGCGCTGCGCAAGGTGCTGGAAGCCAAGCCACCGGTGATGGCGCTCAATATCGTGCGCGGTAACGAAACCATTTATCTGCTGCTGCGTTAATTTGTGCAAAAACCGGGCTCGGTGACATACTGCGCCCGGTTAACTCATGCTATCCTCCGAACATCGTTCACCACACCACGAAAACTCCATGTTTGCTAAGCTCTTGCGTTCTGTCGTTATCGGTCTCATCGTTGCCGGCCTGCTGTTGGCCGCCCTGCCCATGCTGCGCTCTTCCAACGGCCTGTTTGCAGAGAAAACCGAGAATACCAGCGACGAAACGCCGGTGAGCTACAACAAGGCGGTGCGCCGCGCCGCCCCTGCCGTGGTGAACATCTACAACCGTAACCTGAACGGCGCCGCCAACGTGCTGTCGCTCGGTTCCGGCGTGATCATGAACGAACGCGGCTATATCATCACCAACCGCCACGTGATCAAAGACGCTCAGCAGATCACCGTGGTGTTGCAGGATGGCCGCCGCTATGAAGCGCTGCTGGTCGGCTCCGACGGCCTGACCGACCTGGCGGTGCTGAAGATCGATCCCGGCAACCTGCCGGTGATCCCGACCAATAAAAATCGCGTTGCCCACGTCGGCGACGTGGTGCTGGCGATCGGCAACCCCTATAACCTGGGGCAAACCGTGACTCAGGGTATCCTCAGCGCTACCGGGCGCATCAGTATGAGCACCACTGGCCGGCAGACGTTCCTGCAGACCGACGCCTCAATCAACCGCGGCAACTCCGGCGGAGCGCTGGTCAACTCGCTGGGTGAGCTGATCGGTATCAACACCCTGACCTATGACAAAATCACCGACGGCGAAACGCCGGAAGGACTGGGCTTTGCGATCCCGATCGAACTGGCTACCAAGATCATGGACAAGCTGATCCGCGACGGACGCGTTATCCGCGGCTATTTCGGCATTCAGGGCAAGGAGATCATTCCGCTGCGCCCCTCCAATTCCGGCATCGATCGCCTGCAGGGCATCATCGTGACCGAAATTACGCCGAACGGCCCGGCGAGCAACGCCGGTTTCCAGATCAACGACATCATCATCAACGTGGATAACAAACCGGCGGTATCCGTGCTGGAAACCATGGACCAGGTGGCGGAGATCAGGCCGGGCACCGAGATACCGGTTATCGTGCTGCGCGACGGCAAACGCATTACGTTGAAAATGACGGTGGGTGAATTCCCGGAAGACAGCAATTAAAAAAGGGCCGGCATTGATAGCCGGCCCTTTGCTATTCATCCTACCGACGCAGCCGCGCCGGCGCTAATGACTTACTCGCCTTTCACGCGCTCGATGTTCGCACCCAGCGCGCGCAGCTTGTCTTCAATACGCTCATAGCCGCGATCGATGTGATAGATGCGATCGACAACGGTCACACCGTCGGCGATGCAGCCGGCGATCACCAGGCTGGCGGAAGCGCGCAGATCGGTCGCCATCACCTGAGCGCCGGACAGCTGTTCAACGCCATGGCAGATCACGGTGTTGCTCTCGATCTCCGCGTGTGCGCCCATGCGGATCAGTTCCGGCACGTGCATGAAGCGGTTTTCGAAGATGGTCTCGGTGATGACGCCAGTGCCTTCCGCCACCAGGTTCAGCAGGCTGAACTGAGCCTGCATGTCGGTCGGGAAGCCCGGGTGCGGCGCGGTGCGCACGGTGACCGCTTTCGGGCGCTTGCCGTGCATGTCCAGGCTGATCCAGTCTTCGCCCACTTCGATATCGGCACCGGCTTCGCGCAGCTTGGCCAGCACCGCATCCAGCGTGTCCGGACGGGTGTTGCGGCACATCACTTTGCCGCCGGAAACCGCGGCGGCGATCAGGAAGGTGCCGGTCTCGATGCGGTCAGGCAGCACGCGGTACACGCCGCCGCCCAGACGCTCGACGCCCTCGATGGTGATCTTGTCGCTGCCTGCGCCGCTGATCTTCGCGCCCAGCGTGTTGAGGAAGTTGGCGGTATCGACAATTTCCGGCTCACGCGCGGCGTTTTCGATAACGGTGGTGCCGGTCGCCAGGGTCGCGGCGCTCATGATGGTCACGGTCGCGCCCACGCTCACCTTGTCCATGACGATGTGCGCGCCCTTCAGGCGGCCCTCGACGGACGCCTTGACGTAGCCTTCTTCCAGCTTGATCTCAGCGCCCAACTGCTCCAGGCCGGTGATGTGCAGATCGACCGGACGCGCGCCAATCGCGCAGCCGCCCGGCAGGGAAACCTGACCGCGGCCGAAACGCGCCACCAGCGGCCCCAGCGCCCAAATGGAAGCGCGCATGGTTTTCACCAGATCGTAAGGGGCGCAAAACTCGTTCACGCCGCTGGCGTCCACGAAGACCGAACCGTTGCGCTCAATCTTGGTACCCAACTGGTTGAGTAGTTTAATGGTGGTGTCGATGTCCTTCAGCTTAGGGACATTCTGCAGCTCGACCGGCTCTTCCGCCAACAGGGCGGCGAACAGGATCGGCAGGGCGGCGTTTTTGGCCCCGGAAATAGACACTTCACCGCTCAGGCGGGTCCGACCCTGCACACGAAATTTATCCATCTGACTACTCTCTGTTATCTAATCTGAAGCTGCCCGCCCGGCAGGGCAAACAGCCTTAAAATCCGTTGAGTTTGCGGTCTCGCTGCCACTCTTCAGGGGTGTACGCCTTAATAGACAAGGCATGAATGCGGTTGTCCGCAATGTATTCCATCAGCGGTGCGTA
The DNA here is from genome assembly GCF_057196085.1 of Serratia sp. DFXYC6. NCBI lineage: Bacteria > Pseudomonadati > Pseudomonadota > Gammaproteobacteria > Enterobacterales > Yersiniaceae > Serratia > Serratia sp. DFXYC6. The sequence continues at coordinate 454,825 of NZ_JBXUNV010000002.1, forward strand.
AACCGTCTGCTGTTTTTTGACGCGGCTCATGCCGGCGAACAGTTCACCGACCACGATCGCCTGAAAATGGCTACCGTCGCCCGTCACATGTACTTCATCCAGTGCCAATGCCTGCATCAGCACGTCTTTAATCTCGTTGGTTTCCATAGTATCCAGTTCTGCCGCTAAAGGATCATAAACAGCCTAGTATCTTAGTGGAATACGATGTTTTCTTAAACTAAAGAAAAAGCCCCTGCATAACAGGGGCTTTGTATCGTTTTACCACGCAAGAGCGGCCTAAAACGCCGCTAACCGGCGGTATCGACAGGCATTATCGCCTGCAGGTTGTAGAGCGCGATCAGCGTTTTCAGGCGCTCGGTAGCGCCGAAAATTTTCAGCGCTACGCCGCGTTGGCGCTGCTCTTCCTGCAGATGCAGCAACAGCGCCAGCCCGGCGGAGTCCACGCGCTGCAGTTGCGCCACGTCGATCGCGGTTTTATCCGCCATCAGCGCGGCGCGCTGCCGCCACAGCGGCTGCAGCGTTTCCCGGTCCAGTTCACCGCGCAGGATCAGCGTCTGCCGCTCTGATTCGAAGCTGAGCGCTGCCGACATCAGTTTTTCTTGTCCAGCGTGATAGGCTGCGCGGCGGCGGCCTGCAGCTGCTTGGTCAGGCCGTCGATGCCCTGAGTACGCAGCGTAGACGCCCACTCATTTTGCTTGGTGGTGATCATGCTGACGCCTTCGGCGATCATGTCATACGCCTGCCAGTAGCCGGTTTTGCTGTTCTTGCGCCATTGGAAATCCAGACGCACCGGCGGGCGGCCGCCGTTGTCGATGATGGTGACGCGAATAGCCACGATGTCGGCATTGCCCAGCGGCTGTTCAGGCGCGATCTGGTAAGTCTGGCCGTGATACATCGCCAGCGCCTGGCCGTAAGCCTGCTCCAGGTAAGCCTGGAAGGCGGTGAAGTAAGCTTCGCGCTGCGCAGGCGTTGCCTCTTTGTAGTAACGCCCCAGCACCAGCGCGCCGGCGTATTTCACCTGCACGAACGGCATCAGTTCCTGATGCACGATGGCACGCAGGTAGTTCGGGTCCTGCTTGATCTTCGGCTGTTCGTTCTTCAAACGGCTGAAAGTCTTCTGCGCCGCTTCTTGCATCATGCTGTAGGGATTGGTTTGGTCGGCTGCGCTCGCCAGCGGTGCAACCACCAGCAGAGCCACCATCAGTAAACGTTTAAACATGCAGGTATCCTCTCTTAATGATTTGGAACAGCGGGTTGCGGTGCGGCGCCGGCAGCCGGCTCAGCGGCCGCGTCTCCCGATTTGGCGCTGTCCTGACCGCCGCTTTTATACAGGAACTGGCCGATCAGGTCTTCCAGAACCATGGCTGATTTGGTGTCCTGAATGGTGCCGCCATCTTTCAGGATGGTGGTGCCCATATCAGGATCTTCAAAGCCCACGTTAAGCGCCAGATATTGCTCGCCCAGCAGGCCGGAGGTGCGGATCGCCAGCGAACTGGTATCCGGGATTTGGTCGTACTTTTTCTGGATATCCAGCGCCACGCGCGGCGTGTAGGTTTTCGAATCGAGTTCGATGTCCGCCACGCGGCCGATCACCACGCCGCCAATTTTCACCGGCGAACGCGGTTTCAGGCCGCCGATGTTGTCGAACGTCGCGTAAATGCGGTAGGTCGGCTCGCTGCCGATCGATTTAAGGTTCGCCACCTGCAGGCAGATAAACACGATGGCGCACAGCGCGATCAGCATAAATGCCCCAACCCAGATTTCACTCTTCTTCGTTTGCATCGAATCAATTCCCAAACATCAGTGCGGTCAGCACGAAATCCAATCCCAACACCGCCAGTGACGAATGCACCACGGTACGCGTCGTCGCCCGGCTAATCCCTTCAGAGGTAGGCACTGCGTCGTACCCATTGAAAATGGCAATCCAGGTTACGGTAATGGCGAATACCACGCTTTTGATCAGGCAGTTGAGCAGATCTTTTTTCCACTCCACGGCGCCCTGCATCGCCGACCAGAAGAAGCCGCTGTCGATGCCCTTCCAATCCACGCCGACCACCGAACCGCCCCAAATGCCGATCGCCACGAAGATGATGGTCAGCAGCGGCATGCTGATAAGCCCGGCCCAGAAGCGCGGCGCCACGATGCGCCGCAGCGGATCGACCGCCATCATTTCCAGGCTGGAGATCTGCTCCGTCGCCTTCATCAGGCCGATTTCCGCCGTGAGCGCGGAACCGGCGCGGCCGGCAAACAGCAGCGCCGTGACCACCGGCCCCAGCTCGCGCAGCAGCGACAGCGCCACCATCATGCCAAGGCTGGCCTCGGCGCTGTAGGTGGTGAGCACGATATAGCCCTGCAGGCCCAGCACCATGCCGATAAACAGCCCGGAGACCATGATGATCAGCAGCGACTGCACGCCGACGCTGTAGAGCTGTTTCAACAATAGCGGCCACTGCTTGCCGGGTTCCGGCCGGCCAATCAACGCGTTGAACAGCATCAACCCGGCGCGGCCAAAGCTGGCGCTGGTGTTGATGCCACTGCGCCCCAACGACGCTAACGCTCTTAATAACATGAGCTTATTTACTCCCTAAGCCTAGCAGTTCGGTCTGATAATCCCCGGCCGGATAGCGGAACGGCACCGGCCCATCCGCTATACCATCCAGGAACTGGCGCACGCGCGCATCAGGATTGTTCTGCAATTGCTGTGTGGTGCCTTCGGCGATCACCCGGTTGTCGGCCACGATGTAGGCGTAGTCGGCGATGCTCAGCACCTCCGGCACGTCGTGCGACACCACGATGCAGGTAATGCCCAGCGCATGGTTCAGCTCGTCGATCAGCTTGACCAGCACCCCCATGGTGATCGGATCCTGGCCAACGAAGGGTTCGTCGAACATGATCATTTCCGGGTCCAGCGCGATCGCGCGCGCCAACGCCGCCCGGCGCGCCATGCCGCCGGAAAGCTCATTGGGCATCAGTTGGGCCGCGCCGCGCAGCCCCACCGCTTCCAGCTTCATCAGCACCGTGCTGTGCAACAAAGGCTCCGGCAGGTTGCTGTGCTCGCGCAGCGGGTAGGCCACGTTTTCGAATACGGTCAAATCGGTAAACAGCGCGCCCGACTGGAACAGCATGCTCATCTTTTTGCGCGCGTCGTATAACTGACGCCGGGACAACGCGGGAATGTTGTCGCCGTCGAACCAAATCTCCCCGCTGTCCGGCGCCAGCTGGCCGCCGATCAGGCGCAGCAGCGTGGTTTTGCCGATGCCTGATGGCCCCATGATCGCCGTGACCTTACCGCGGGGCACCGTCAGGTTGATGTCTTCAAATATCCGTCGGTCGCCGCGCGAGAAGCTCATGTCGCGTACTTCGACCAAATTATCTGCCTTTTGGAGCATGTTAATGGACCCTTTACGACTCATCTTTTGCTGAATCTACCCGTGATGTTAAAGCAATGGGCGCAATCCGTCTCATCTTTACAAAAACTTACTGCCATTTCGCAACCAATGGTGCCATTGGTTTTACTTTTCCGCGCCACCCGGTCAAAATTGGCGCCATAACGAAAAAAAACGAAACTGTTCAACTATTAGCCGGGGAAAACCGTTGCTGCGGCTCAAACGCGCGCAACGGAGGGCAAGCAATACCGCCGCATTGACGGCTTTAACCAACGAACCGGGATAATACCCGACAAAGGACCCTGCATGTTTCTCGCGATAGCATTATTAATCGTTGGTTTATTTCTACTGGTGTACGGTGCAGACCGCTTAGTTTATGGTGCTGCCGTGATTTCCCGCTCGCTCGGCGTACCGCCGCTGATCATCGGCATGACCATCGTCGGCATCGGCACCTCGCTGCCGGAGCTGATCGTGTCTACCACCGCCGCGCTGAACGGGCAGATAGATATGGCCGTTGGCAACGTATTAGGTTCCAACATCACCAACATTTTATTGATTCTGGGCGTGGCGGCGCTGATTCACCCGCTGGCCGCGCGCTCTGAGATACTGCGGCGCGAACTGCCGCTGATGTTAGCGGTCACAGTATTATGCGGTTTCGTGTTGATGGACGGCACCCTGAGCAGGCTGGACGGCGTGCTGCTGCTGGCCGCCGCCGCCGGCTTCATCCTGCTGATGCTGAAAATCGCCCGGCTGGCGCAGCGCGAGGGCAGCGACAGCCTGACCATGGAGCAGATCGCCGAGCTGCCGCAGGACAGCAGCAATACCGTGGCGGTGCTGTGGCTGGTGCTGGCGTTTATCATTCTGCCGCTCTCTTCCAGAATGGTGGTCGATAACGCGACGGTGATCGCGCACTATTTCGGTCTGAGCGAACTGGTGGTCGGTTTGACCATTATCGCCATCGGCACCAGCCTGCCCGAACTGGCCACCTCCATCGCCGGGGCGCTCAAGGGCGAGGATGATATGGCGATTGGCAATATCATCGGCTCCAATATTTTCAACACGGTGATCGTGCTGGGCGTACCCGCCCTGCTGTCGCCGGGCAGCGTTGACACCGCCGCCTTCCATCGCGATTACTGGGTGATGCTGGCGGCCAGCGTGCTGCTGAGCGTGCTGTGCATCGGCCGCAAACATCGCATCGGCCACCTGGCGGGCGCGCTGTTATTATGCGGCTTTATTGCGTATCTTGCGGTGCTGTTCTTTAACCCTTTCAGTACTTTCGGCTAAACCGACGGGAATGAGTATGTCGAACATTGAGTTGCAACCGGGCTTCGATTTTCAACAGGCCGGCAAAGAAGTGCTTCAGATAGAGCGTGAAGGGCTGGCTCAGCTCGACAGCTACATCAACGCAGACTTCACCCGCGCCTGCGAAACCATCGCCGCCTGCGGCGGCAAAGTGGTGGTGATGGGCATGGGCAAATCCGGCCACATCGGCTGCAAGATCGCCGCGACCTTCGCCAGCACCGGCACGCCCTCATTCTTCGTTCATCCGGCGGAGGCCAGCCATGGCGATTTGGGCATGGTCACCCCGCAGGACATCGTGCTCGCCATCTCCAACTCCGGCGAGTCCAGCGAGATCCTGGCGCTGATCCCGGTGTTGAAACGCCAACAGATCACCCTCATCTGTATGACTAACAATCCGGAAAGCTCGATGGGTAAAGCGGCGGATATCCACTTGTGCATCAAGGTGCCGCAGGAAGCCTGCCCGCTGGGGCTGGCACCGACCACCAGCACCACCGCCACGCTGGTGATGGGCGATGCGCTGGCCGTCGCGCTGCTGAAAGCGCGCGGTTTCACGCCGGAAGATTTCGCGCTGTCGCATCCGGGCGGCGCACTCGGCCGCAAACTGCTGCTGCGGGTTAGCGATATCATGCACAGCGGCGATGAAATTCCCCACGTCAGCGCCGACGCCTCGTTGCGCGACGCGTTGCTGGAAATCACCCGCAAAAATCTGGGCCTGACGGTGATCTGCGACGATCTGATGAAAATCGCCGGCATCTTTACCGATGGCGACCTGCGCCGGGTGTTCGACATGGGCATCAACCTGCACGAGGCGAAGATTGCCGATGTCATGACGCCGGGCGGCGTGCGGGTGCGCCCCAACCTCCTGGCGGTCGATGCATTGAACCTGATGCAACAACGCCACATCACCGCGCTGCTGGTTGCCGATGGCGACCAGTTGCTGGGTGTGGTACATATGCATGACATGCTGCGCGCCGGCGTCGTTTAATTAAGGAATAGAACGGAATGGGTATGGTAGAAACCTGCTACGGGCCGGTAGAACAAGAGGTTATGGCGCGTGCCGGGAACATCCGCCTGTTGATTTGCGACGTTGACGGCGTGCTGTCGGACGGCCTGATCTTCATGGGCAACAACGGTGAAGAACTGAAGGCGTTCAACGTGCGCGACGGCTACGGCATCCGCTGCTTGAAAACCTCAGACATCGAGGTGGCGATCATCACCGGGCGCTCCGCCAGGCTGCTGGAGGACCGCGCGCAGACGCTCGGCATCACCCATCTGTATCAGGGGCAGTCCGATAAGCTTTTGGCCTTCCGCGAACTGTTGGATAAACTGTCGTTAACGGCGGATCAGGTCGCCTATATCGGCGATGACCTGATCGACTGGCCGGTGATGGCGCAGGTCGGCCTGGCGGTCGCGGTGGCGGACGCCCATCCGCTGCTGACGCCGCGCGCCCACTACATCACCCGCATTGCCGGCGGCCGCGGCGCGGTACGCGAACTGTGCGACATCATTCTTTTGGCTCAAAATAAGCTGGAGGACGCCAAAGGGCTGTCGATATGAGTAAAACCAAACTGTGGATCACCATCCTGTTGACGGTGATCGTTCTGGCGCTGATCGGCTGGAACATGACGGACTTCAGCGACGACACGGCCCCTGGCCCGGTCAACGATCAGGATCCGACCTACCAGAGCCAGCACACGGTCACCGTGGTGTACAACCCGGCCGGTAAACTGAATTATAAGCTGGTGGCGGAAGACGCGAAGTATTACACCGCCGGCGAGCTGAGCTGGTTCACCCAGCCGGTGATGACGCTGTTCGATGAGAATGCGGTGGCCACCTGGTCAGTTCGCGCCGATCGCGCCAAACTGACTAAAGACCGAATGCTGTATCTGTATGGTCACGTCGAGGTGAACAGCCTGACCACCACCTCGCAGCTGGAAAAAATTAAGACGGACAACGCTCAGGTAAACCTGGTCACCCAGGACGTCACCTCCGATGACGAAGTCACGCTTTACGGGACCAATTTTACCTCTAACGGCATGAAAATGCGTGGGAACCTGCGGACCAAAACCGCTGAGCTGATTGATAAGGTTAAGACCAACTATGAAATTCAGAACCAAAAACCAACTCCGTAACCTGTTGCTCGGCAGCTTAGTTTTGGCCGCCAGCGCCCCCGCTCTGGCGCTGAAATCCGACTCCAGCCAGCCGGTCAGCATCGACTCGCTCAAGCAGTCGTTGGACATGCAAAGCAACGTCAGCACCTTCACCGACAACGTGGTGATCAAACAGGGCACCATCGATATTCGCGCAGACAAGGTGGTAGTCACCCGCCCGGGCGGAGATCAGAATAAGACCTATATTGAAGCGTTCGGCAACCCGGTAACCTTCTACCAGATGCAGGACAGCGGCAAGCCGGTCAAAGGCCACGCGCAGAAAGTGCGTTACGACGTGGCGACCCAGCTGGTGACCCTGACGGGCAACGCCTATCTGGAGCAGCTCGACAGCAACGTGAAAGGCGATCGCATCACCTATCTGGTGCAACAGCAGCAAATGCAGGCGTTTAGCGATAAAGGCAAACGCGTGACAACGGTTCTGGTACCGTCGCAGTTGCAAGACAAAAACGAGCAAAAAAAGAGTAACTAATCACTTATGGCAACACTCATCGCAGAAAACCTGGCGAAAGCCTACAAGGGCCGTAAAGTTGTCGAAGACGTCAGCCTGAAAGTGAAATCCGGCGAGATCGTCGGCCTGCTCGGCCCGAACGGTGCAGGTAAAACCACCACCTTCTACATGGTGGTCGGCATCGTGCCGCGCGACGCCGGGCGCATCGTGATCGACGAAGAAGACATCAGCCTGCTGCCGCTGCACGCCCGCGCGCGCCGCGGTATTGGTTACCTGCCGCAGGAAGCGTCGATCTTCCGCCGCCTGAGCGTGTACGACAACCTGATGGCGGTGCTGGAGATCCGTCCCGACCTCACCAGCGAACAGCGCGAAGACCGTGCCAAGGAGCTGATGGAAGAGTTCCATATCTCCCATCTGCGCGACAGCCTTGGCCAGGCGTTGTCCGGCGGTGAACGCCGCCGCGTCGAAATCGCCCGCGCGCTGGCGGCCAACCCGAAATTCATTCTGCTGGACGAACCCTTCGCCGGGGTGGATCCGATTTCCGTTATCGACATCAAAAAAATCATCGAGCACCTGCGTGACAGCGGCCTGGGCGTGCTGATCACCGACCACAACGTGCGCGAGACGCTGGACGTATGTGAACGCGCCTACATCGTCAGCCAGGGCAAACTGATTGCCCACGGCACTCCGGATGCTATTCTGGCCGACGAGCAGGTTAAACGCGTTTATCTGGGCGAAGAGTTCCGCCTCTAAGCGCCGGCGCGCCCTGCGGGGCGACACCGTTAACGGAAGTAGACAGAAAACTATGAAGCAAGGTTTGCAACTCAGGCTCAGTCAACAGCTGGCCATGACTCCTCAGCTCCAGCAGGCGATCCGCCTGCTGCAGTTGTCCACGCTTGAGCTTCAGCAAGAGATCCAGCTGGCGCTGGAGAGCAATCCGCTGCTTGAACAGACCGATCTGCACGACGAAATCGACGCCAAAGAAACCCAGGAGACCGAGGGGCTCGATACCCGCGAGGCGCTGGAACAGAAAGACATGCCGGAAGAGCTGCCGCTGGACGCCACCTGGGATGAGATCTACACCGCCGGCACGCCGTCCGGCACCGGCACCGACTACAGCGACGACGAGCTGCCGGTCTATCAGGGCGAGACCACCCAAACGCTGCAGGATTACCTGATGTGGCAGGTGGATCTGACGCCGTTTTCCGATACCGACGCCGCCATCGCCACCTCCATCGTCGACGCGGTGGACGACACCGGCTATCTCACCGTGCCGCTGGAAGACATTCTGGAAAGCCTGGGTGACGAAAACGTGACCCTCGAGGAAGTCGAGGCGGTGTTGAAGCGCGTGCAGCGTTTCGATCCGATCGGCGTCGCCGCGCGCGATCTGCGCGATTGCCTGCTGGTGCAGCTCTCCCAATACGCCAAAGACACCCCTTACCTGGCCGAAGCGCGGCTGATCATCAGCGACCATCTGGATCTGCTGGCCAACCATGACTTTCGCAGCCTGATGCGATCAACCCGGCTAAAAGAAGATACACTGAAAGAAGCGATGCTGCTGATTCAGTCGCTCGATCCGCGCCCGGGGCAGTCGATCAATACCGGCGAATCGGAATACGTGATTCCGGACGTGCTGGTGCGCAAGACGCAGAACAAATGGACGGTCGAGCTCAACGGCGACAGCGTGCCGCGTTTGAAGATCAATCAGCAATACGCCGCGCTGGGCAACAGCGCCCGCAGTGAAGCCGACGGCCAGTTCATCCGCAGCAACCTGCAGGAAGCCAAGTGGCTGATTAAAAGCCTGGAGAGCCGCAATGAGACGCTGCTGAAGGTCACCCGCTGCATCGTCGATCAACAGCAGGCGTTCTTCGAGCAAGGCGAAGAGTTTATGAAACCCATGGTGCTGGCGGATATCGCCCAGGCCGTGGATATGCATGAATCGACGATCTCGCGCGTCACCACGCAGAAGTTTCTGCACAGCCCGCGCGGCATTTTCGAATTGAAATATTTCTTCTCCAGCCACGTGAATACCGACAGCGGCGGCGAAGCCTCCTCGACGGCGATCCGCGCGTTGGTGAAGAAATTGATTGCGGCGGAAAACCCCGCCAAACCACTCAGCGACAGCAAGCTGGCCACCCTGCTCGCCGATCAGGGGATCATCGTGGCGCGGCGCACCGTCGCCAAGTACCGAGAGTCTTTGTCCATCCCGCCGTCGAACCAGCGTAAACAGTTGGTTTGACCTCTATTGAGAAGGAAGACACTATGCAGCTCAACATTACCGGACACCACATCGAAATCACCGATCCGTTGCGCGAGTTCGTGAACAACAAGTTCGCCAAACTCGAACAGTATTTTGATCGCATCAATCAGGTGTATGTTGTATTAAGTGTGGAAAAAGTGCAGCAAATTGCGGAAGCAACGGTGCACGTGAATGGAGGCGAGTTGCACGCCACCTCGGAAGACGAGAATATGTATGCCGCAATTGATACGCTGATCGACAAATTGGCACGTCAATTGAACAAACATAAAGACAAATTGAAGCAACACTGACACCCTAACCCATTCCATGAGGCGGCATCCGTCGCCGCCTCCCCCTTCGGCGCGTGACCCGCATGGGTGACGCGCCGAACGGTAATCAGGGTTAAAACCGACGAAAAACCGCCTTACCGGGTTCGCCCGGCGGCGCGGTTTTAAGTGAAGATGAGATGAACAACGAATATATGCAATTAAGCTCGGTGTTAAACATCGAGTGCACCAAAAGCTCGGTACACTGCACCAGCAAGAAGCGGGCTTTGGAAATTATCAGCGAACTGGCCGCCAAACAGCTCAACCTGCCTTCGCAGGTGGTGTTTGACGCGGTTCTCACCCGGGAGCGCATGGGCAGCACCGGTATCGGCAACGGTATCGCCATTCCCCACGGCAAACTGGAAGAGGACACACTGCGGGCCGTTGGCGTGTTTATCCGTCTCGACCAACCCATCGCTTTCGACGCTATCGACAACCAGCCGGTCGACCTGCTGTTCGCGCTGCTGGTGCCTGCCGATCAGTGCAAAACCCATTTGCATACGCTGTCGCTGGTCGCCAAACGCCTGGCCGACAAAACCGTATGCCGCCGCCTGCGCGCCGCGCAGAGCGACGAAGAACTTTACCAAATCATCACCGAGTGATGCCCGGCCGGCGTGACTTCCAGCCCGGATAACGATACTGTTTTACGATGATGGATCCGGCTGCGGCCGGAATAACAAAGTTTAACGGTGGCGATGAACGCCGCCGCGATGCCAGGGGAGTTGCCACATGGTGCTGATGATTGTCAGCGGCCGTTCCGGTTCCGGAAAATCCGTCGCCTTGCGGGCGCTGGAAGACATGGGTTTTTACTGCGTTGACAACCTGCCGGTGGTGCTGCTGCCGCAGCTCGCCAATACGCTGGCGGAACGCAATATCTCCGCAGCAGTCAGCATCGACGTGCGCAACATGCCTGAATCACCGGAAGTGTTCGAATACGCGATGACTCAGCTGCCGGACAGCTTCTCGCCGCAGTTGCTGTTCCTCGACGCCGATCGCAACACGCTGATCCGCCGTTACAGCGACACCCGCCGCCTGCACCCGCTCTCCAGCAAAAACCTGTCGCTGGAAAGCGCCATCGACGAAGAGAGCGATCTGCTCGAACCGCTGCGCTCGCGGGCGGACCTGATTATCGACACCTCGGAAATGTCGGTACATGAGCTGGCCGAAATGCTGCGCACCCGCCTGCTGGGCAAGCGCGAGCGCGAACTGACCATGGTGTTCGAATCCTTCGGCTTCAAACACGGCATCCCGATCGACGCCGACTACGTGTTCGACGTGCGCTTCCTGCCGAACCCGCACTGGGATCCGAAGCTGCGGCCGATGACCGGCCTGGACAAACCGGTGGCGTCGTTCCTCGATCGCCATACCGAAGTGCACAACTTCATCTACCAGACCCGCAGCTATCTGGAACAGTGGCTGCCGATGCTGGAAACCAACAACCGCAGCTACCTGACGGTCGCCATCGGCTGTACCGGCGGCAAGCACCGTTCGGTGTACGTGGCGGAACAGCTGGCCGATTACTTCCGCTCGCGCGGCAAGAACGTGCAGTCGCGCCACCGCACGCTGGAAAAGCGCAAACAATGACGGTCAAACAGACGGTTGAAATCAAAAACAAGCTGGGCATGCACGCGCGCCCGGCGATGAAACTGTTCGAACTGGTGCAAAGCTTCGACGCCGAAGTGATGCTGCGCAACGAAAGCGGCACCGAAGCCGAAGCCAGCAGCGTCATCGCGCTGCTGATGCTGGACTCCGCCCAGGGCCGGCATATCGAAGTCGAAGCGACCGGCCCCGACGAAGTCAACGCGCTGGCGGCGGTGGTCGAGCTGTTCAACTCCGGGTTTGATGAAGATTAGTCGCTGAGACTCTCCCCATGCGTCGCCTCGGCGCATGTGTTGCCCCCGCCCCTCCCATAACGTAGCCCTCCCGTTTCTCACTTTGCGAATCCGCTTCCAGAATCAGCCGTAACCGCCTGTAAATTCACGTCATGGATTTACCCCCACCACGATAATCGCAATAGTGTGTAACGCAAAAACAGACAACAGGCGGGTGTTTCCCCACGCTTTGCTTACGGGACAACGAAAAGTTTACAATTTGTGAACTTCACCGGCAGTCGCTATAATGTTCACCGGGTAGGAATCGAAGGAACGATGCATATCATTTCCAGGGAACCGTTCAATAACGCAACGAAGCAATATCCCAATGAAGCCACTGCTCTCGAGGCCATTTATAAAGCGTTGCGACGGGGCGAGTTCCGCACGCCGGACGAGTTAAAAGCGCTTTTTCCTTCGCTCGATCGTATGAAATACAAAGAGAAATGGTGGGTCATTGACGTCGGCGGCAACCACCTGCGGATCTTGTTCTTTGCCAGCTTCGAGACACAGAAAGTCTTCATAAAGCATATCGTTAGCCACGCCGAATACGACAAGCTGATGCAGCACTATCGAAGGAGTTCATCATGATTACAGATGCCATTAAGGCGGCCGATGCGCTACTGCGCGCCGTGCCCTTGTTGCAGGGCAGCCGCGCTCAGCAAGACTACCGGGAAGCGCTTGAATTGGTGGAATACCTGCTGGAAAACGACGAACACCATCCGCTGATTGACATGCTGGCAAAAAAGATCGCCGAATATGAAGACAACAGCGCCGAATTTACCGCATTCAACCAGCGTATCGCCCAGTTACCACAGGGGGTAGCCGCGCTTCGCGTCCTTATGGAACAGCACCAACTCAGCCAAAGTGATTTTGAACATGAGATCGGTAAAAAGTCGTTGGTTAACCAAATCCTGAACGGTAAAAGATCGCTGACCATTCCGCACATTATGGCGCTGGCCAAGCGTTTCAATCTGCCCCCGGCCCTGTTCCTGCCGGAAGCGGATTAGCCCTCAACTCCGGCTCAGGCAGTCCAGCGCCACCGCTTTGAAGCTGTCGAAGCTGTCGCTGCCCAGCAGGCGGCTCATTGAACGTTCACGCACGAAGGTGACGAACAGCTCGTAGATCGCCATCGCCTCTTCATAATCGCTCTTGCTGATCGCCAGCAGGAAAATCACGTGCGCAACCTCACCTTCCCCCCAGGCGACGCCCTGCGGCGCCAGCAGCGTCACCACCACGGTCTTCTTCGCCAGCAGCCCCAGCGAATGCGGCAGCGCGATGCCCTCGCCCAGCAGCGTGGAAACGATCGCCTCGCGTTCGACCACCGACGGATAAAAGTCCGCGCCGACGTACCCTTCTCGCTCCAGCTGGCCGCACACCCGGCTGAACAGCTCCGCCTGCGTCAGCGGCTCGTTGAGCACCATAAAATGTTCGGCGTCGAAGAACTTCTCCAGCATGTACGGCCGGGTGCGATCCACCAGCACCAGCTTGCCCAGTTGCTCCAGCTGATAATCGGTCGGAAACGGCGACATCACCACCACCGGCTTGTTCTTCTCGCCGATGCGGGCGTTGGAAATCACGAAGTCTTCGTCGATGTGCGCGAGCATCTCGTAATCGCGCAGCGAGACGATGCGCGTCATCACCAGCTGCGGGTACTTGCGCGCAATCTGCGCCTGGATCATGCGCACCGTCGAGTTGCCGGTGTCGCACACCAGCATCACCTGCGGGTGGCGTTCATAACCGATGTTGTAATGCCGCTCCAGCCCCACGCCGATGTGCAACACCAGATAGCCGATCTCGTTCTCGCTCAGGGTATAGGGGGTGTACTTGCCCCAGCTGGAGACCGCCGCCAGCGTCACGTCGTAAGCCATCGGATAGTGCTGCTTGATGTTGGCCAGCAGCGGATTGGGGATATTGATCTGGTATTTCACCCGCGTAATCATGGTCTTGATATGGGTGAGCAGATCGGCCCGCAGCTGCTCGTCACCCTGCAGGTTGTAGTTATAGTGTGCGTTGATGTAGGACAGGATGTAGTCCACCAGCGCTTCTTCATCGTCGGCGTTGATCTCGGTCGGCTGCACGTCCTGCACGCGCCGTGCGGCGATGTTGACCCGCAGATAGGCCTCTTCGGCCATCGAGATCTCTTTGCCGGAGGCCGCGCGCAGCTCCGCCGCCAGACGGGTCGACACCTGACGCACCGCCTCGTCGCCGTCCTCCACCTCGAAGTCCGGCAGCGGATAACCGTCGTTGATGCGCCGCAGCGCCACCGCGCAGTAGAAGATCAGGTACTGCTCGCCCTCGTCGGTCAGGCGAATGGCGTATTGCGACAACAGCGGGTGCAACAATCCGGCGAACGCCGCCACCTGAGGCTGCAACAGGATCTCGTTGTTGAGCAACGGGTTCTCGGCGTCGGCCAACTGCAGCTGGAACAGCAGATCGGTCAGGCAGGCGCGGATCGCCATCTCCGCGCCGAACAGCTTCATGCCGTAGCGCGGCTTGGTTTCGATCGTCAATTGATAGTGCGCCAGACGCTCTCTCACCTCAGCCATGTCGTTTTGCAGCGTGCCGCGGCTGACGAACCATTCGTCGGCCAGATCTTCCAGTTTGAGAGAGAAGGCTGAGGTCAAAAAACGCACCAGCAGATAATGCACCCGCTCCTGCGCGCTGCGCGGGGTGGCCTGTTTGCGGCGCTCCTGATGCTGCAGGGCGCTGAATAGCGCGGCGTTATCGACCTGCAAACGATAGCCGGCCCCGCGGCTATGCACGAAGCGCGCACCGTATTTGTCCAGGATCTCGTTCAGCGCGGTGATATCCGCCCGCACCGTGCGGGTGGACACGGCGAAACGCTTCGCCAGCTCATCCTGCGGCAAAGTCTCGGTTTGCAAAGCATCGAACAAGTAAGCCAAACGCGGGTAAGGAAATCGCACCATTCTGTGTCCGTCAATCAGGCGGCCCACCCGGCGAACCGGGCGGGCCACGGGTTACTTCGCCGGCGGCAGGAACGCCATTTGCGAGGGGCTGCCGATCGGCAGATAGCCGCCCACAAAGCTGAGTTTGCCGTCCGTCGGGTTGACGCTGAAGCGGGTGACGTTATCGCTGCGCTGGTTCAGCGCATACAGATAGCGGCCATCCGGGCTCAGCGCCAGCGAACGCGGATAATCGCCGCGGGTCCAGGTTTCCGCCACCGGTTTCAACTCGCCGCCGGCGCCCACGCTGAACTGGGCAATGCTGTTATGCAGCCGGTTGGCGACGTACAGCGTGTCGCCGTTCTTGCTGAGCGCCAGCCCCGAAGCGAAGCTGGTGCCCTGATAGTCGGCGGGCAGCGCGGAAACCGCATGCAGTTGTTTCAGAGTACCTTTTTGGCGATCAAAACGGTAGCTGGTCAACGTCGAGGCCTCTTCGTTCACCAGCAGCACGGTGTCGCCGTCCGGGTGGAACACAAAATGACGCGGGCCGGCGCCGGCGGAAGAGGCGGCGATCCACGGCGGATCGTTCGGCGTCAGGCGGCCGCTCGCGGCGTCAAAGCGCCATTGGTAGATGCGATCCAACCCCAGATCGGTGGAGAACACGAACTTGCCGCTCGGATCGCTGGCGATCATATGGGCATGCGGGCCGTTGTGATCGCTGATGGCGAAGCTGCCGTTCACCGCCGCCGCCGGTTTGGCCGCGCCCGCCGGGCCCTGCTGTTGCTGCACCGAGCTGGCGGCGCCCAGGCTGCCGTCCGCTTCAATCGGAAAAGCCGCCACGCTGCCGCTGACATAGTTCGCCACCAGCAGATAGCGGCCGTCCGGCGTCAAGGAGAGATACACCGGCCCTGCCCCCTGCGAATCTACCTGGTTGAGCTGCGTCAGTGCGCCATCGGCCGGATTGACCCGGTAAGCGGTGATGCCGCCGTGTTTGCCGCCGTTGAAGTCGGCCACTTCACTGGCGACATACAGCGTCTTGCCGTCAACGCTCAGCGTCAGCTGCGCCGGATTCGGCACGTTGCTGACCAGCGTGGCGTGGCTCAGCGCGCCGCTGGCCGGATCGACCTGCACCCGGTAAACGCCTTCGCCGTTGGGATTGTAGGTGCCGATATAGGCGAAATGAGATGACGTGGAGTTCATTGCATCCTCAGCATGCAGCGCCGGGCCGGTCACGGCCAGCAGCGCCAGGAACAACGCGGTGCGTCGGGTTGGAACCTGCCAGTTTCGCATAGTAATCCTCAGTATAGGTAAGGCGCGGCATGCCGCGCCACGGGAAAACCTTCGCCTCCCAGCGTTTACCTCATCCCATTACGCGTTCAACCCACCAGCTTTTTGGTCATCGCCAGCAGGGTTTTCACGTCCTGCGGACGCGTGTCGCCGCTGGCGGCGTCGATGATCGAGCTGTAGATATGCGGGATCACGCGTTTCACGCCGGCCGCCAGGGCGATCTCAACGATCGGCTCGTAGTTTTCCAGATCGATGCCGCCGGTCGGCTCAAGCATGAAGTCATGCTCGGCGCAGGCCTTGGCGACGTATTGGTATTCGTCCTTGCACTTCAGGCCGCCCATCGGGAAATACTTGATGGAACTGCCGCCCATGTCCTTCAGCAAAGCAATGGCGGTTTCCACCGGCACGATGCCGTCCGGCGCCGCGGCGCTCAATGGGCCGGTAGAGATCTTCACCCAGCCGACGCGGCCGGTCGGCGACACCAGGCCGTTGACCACGCTGTCGTTCTGGCCCAGCAGCGCGCGGCTGGCGCCGACGCCGGTAAACACCTGGTTAACGTGCTGCGGCTGCACCTGCTGAGCGATCAGGCTGACCATCGCCGACTGCTTCGGATCGCCGGCGCCCAGGCCGACCGACAGCGCGTTGTCGATCAGGCGCGCATAGCGCAGCATGTCGGTCACCGCGCTGTCGACGTCCGGGTAGTTCTTGGAGAGCACGCCCACCAGCACATGGCCTTCCGCCGCGGCGTAGATGTCCTGCGCGTTGGCTTTGGAGCCGGCCAGCACGTTCAGGCAGACGCGGTCGCGATAGTAGTTAGGCTGCAGCTTCATGCTTGTTTCTCCGTAAACAGGTTCTTGATACAGCTAAAGACGGTCATCAGCTGTTGCTCGTCGACGCTGCGCACGTCGACCTCAATCTTGCCCTCGTTGGCCTTGTAGCCGCGGAAGTAGATGGCAATATCGCCGGTTTTCAGCGCCTGAACGATGTCATAGGTCGACCGCCCCAGCACCGCCTCATCAAAGGTGATCTCGGCGCGGGCGATATCGCGGCCGGCGCTGTCCCAGACGGTTTTGGCGCTGACGCCGGTCAGGGTGTTGAGGCTGTTGAGGAACGGCGTCATCCGCGCCACCATCTGTTGCCCGGTGGTTTTCTCAAGCGTCAGATAGCTTTCAATTGCCTGCGTCAGGCCGAGGATGCCCTCTTTGCCGACCTTCATCGCCCGGCCGATGCCGCCGGACTGCAGCTTCACCCACCCGACGTACTGTTTCTTGCCGATAACCAGGCCGCTGGTCGGCCCCTCGATGGCTTTGGCGCCGCTGTAGATCACCAGATCGGCCCCCATCTGGTAGTAACACATCAGATCTTCTTCCGCCGCGGCGTCGACGATCAGCGGCAGGTTATGTTTGCGCGCCACCACCGCCGCCTGTTCGACGGACAGAATGCTTTTCTGCACGCAGTGGTGCGATTTGACGTACAGGATCGCCGCCGTCTGCGGCGTGATGCAGGCTTCAATCTGCTCCGGCGAACATTCGTTGGCGTAGCCCGCCTCCACCACCTTGCCGCCGCCCAGCGCCACCATGGTGTCCACCGGCGCGCCGAAGTTGACGTTGTGACCGCGCGGCAGCACGATCTCGCGCGGCACGGCGATCGGCGCCGAATGCAGGTTCACCAGCAGATTGGCGTTATCTTTAACGATCACCGCCGCCACCGACTGGGCGATGCCCGCCGAGGCGCAGGAGACGATCACCGCGTCCTCCACGTTGAGCAGATCGGCGATATAGGCGCCGGTCTTGTTGACCAGATCCTTGATTTCGAAATAGTGGTTCAGGCCGTAATCAACGGCGTCGATCACGTCCTGGCGCGGCGTGGAAACGCCGAGAATGGTCATGCGGCCGGAGGTGTTGATCACCTGCTTCAAACCGTATTTTTCATAAATCGAAGACATGGCTTGCCTCCCCTTGTTCGGTTAATAGGATTTCCCCGGCCACCACCGCGGCCAGCGGCACCAACAGCCGTTCGCCCTCGGCGGTTTGCCCTTCGGCGTCGGCGAACACCTGCGGTTCGCGGCGCAGTTCAAACAGCGTGAAATCGGCGTCATAGCCCGGCTCCAGCCGCCCTTTGCCGCTGAGCTGCAGCGCCGACGCGGCGTTCTCCGTCACGCAGGCGATCACCTGCGGCAGCGTCAGGCCGACGCTGAAGAATTTGGACATCACCGTCGCCAGGCTATGCACCGGCCCGTTCATGCGGTTGCGGCAGTAAATATCGGAGCTGATGGTGTACGGCAAAATGCCCAGTTTGATCGCCTGGCGCGCCACCTCGAAGCTGAAGCTGGCGGTGCCGTGCCCCACGTCGAGCAACACGCCGCGCCGCAGCGCGCGCTGGATAGACTCGCGCAATGTGCCCGCCGGCGTCAGAATGCGGTTCGGTTTGCCGTTGTAGCAGTGGGTGATGATGTCGCCGCGGGTCAGCAGATCGGCGATGTCGTCCAGATCCGGCGGGTTGTTGCCGATATGCACCATCAGCGGCAGCTGGCGGTTTTCCTGCTGGATCTCTTTGGCCAACACCAGCGGCCGGGTACCGTTTTTCCCCACCACGCTGCTGCTCATGCGCGCCTTGATGCCGATGATGAAACCGGGGTGATTGGCGATGGCCTGGCCGGCCTCGCGCTTGTCGATGTCCGTCAACTCCGCCAGCTCGTTCTGCCGCAGCAGGCCGATGCGCGAGATGTTGAGGAAGGCGAAAACGTTGGTTTTGGCGCTGCGCGTCAGCTGATAAAAGGCGTCGATATCGTCAGCGCCGGTGCTGCCAGCGTCGACCACGCTGGTGACGCCGCTGGCGACGCCGACCCGATCCGGCTCGTCATGGTAAATCGGCGATTCAGGATAGCAGTGCACGTGCGCGTCGATCCAACCGGCGCTCAGGCGGCAGTTGCCCGCCAGATCCAGCTGGCGAACGGCGCTGACGTCCGCCGCCAGCCGCCCCACCGAGGCTATTTTTCCGTCCTTTACCGCCAGATCGATCAGCGTATCGTCCGCCAGTCTGGCGCCTCTGATTACTAAGTCATACATACCGCATTGCTCCTGTTAGCCCGGGCGCCGCCGCAGCCTCGGGCGGCGCCTGGCGCAGGCCTCTTAAGAAATGGCTACCGGGAAGATCGCCCCCAGGATCATCGCGCCGAGGATCGCTCCGCCGGTGATCGGTTTGCCCCAGATATAGAACAGCAGCGCGCCGAGCAGCGAACCGATGCCGATCGGGATCGAAGCGGTCATCGCCGACAGGATGATCAACGGCCCGAGGAAACGGCCCGACGAGTTGCCCGCGCCCATCATCACGTCCGCGCCGTAGGTGGAGTTGCTCTGATTGATGGTGAATTTGCGCGCCAGGATGATCACGTAACCGATCGCCAGGCCGATGATCAGACCGGTGGCCAGCGACGCGGCGAAGTTGGCGACCGGGAACACGATGCCGGCCCCCAGCAGCAGCGCCGGTACGCCCAGCCCGACGCCGGTCTGGATCGCGCCGCCGATGTCGAGGATGCCCACCAGCGAGCCTTCGATGATGCGCGCGAACAGGAAGCTGGCGCCGAACGCCGCCACCGCGCCGTACACGCCGGTATCCATCCCCGCCCGCAGCATGGAGACGAAGGCCACTTCGTTAAAGGCGCCGATGCCGTACAGGTAGTACATGTGCGTCCCGGCGAACACGCCGGAGGACAGCAGGCCAACAAAAATCGGGAATGACCAGTCGGCGTACCAGAAGCCTTTTTGGGTTTGCTCTTCCATCATCCCGCTCCTTATTTACCGCTCAGGGTGTTGTGAATGGCGTCCAGCCAGCCCGGCACGCCGAGGCTGAAGGACTCGAGAACTTTCATGTCGAAGCCGCGGAAGAAGCCGCTCAGCACGAACAGCAGCACGATCACCGCCATCATGATCTTGGTGATCTTGTTCCAGCCGCTCTCTTCCACGCCCTTGCCGATCAGAATGCCCAGCACCAGGCCCGGTACGGCGTTGCCCATGATCAGCTGCGCCAGGCCGCCGAAGATGGTGCCCCAGAAGCCGGAACGGCGCCCGGCGTCGATCGCCGCCAGCCAGAAGATCACCGGCATCACGGTGTTCACCAGCAGGTTGGCCGCCGGCACCAGCACCTTGATCGCGGTAACCTGCAGCGCGGCAGGCACGGCGGAAGCGGTGGTATTGAGGAAGGCCACCACCAGCATGCCGATGATGCCGCAGGCGATAGCCATTTTTTTCGGATCGTGCAGCGTTTGCGCCAGATTGCGATTCTTGACCATCAGGGCCGCCGCACCCCAGTGCGGGATGATGCGGTGATCGACGTCCTGCGTGAAGGAGCCCGCCGCCACGGAAGACGCCCAGGCGTTGAAGAAGAAGCCCAGACCGAATGAGAAGTGGGAAGCCGGATCGCCCTCGCAGGAGTTCAGCTCGCCCAGGGTGCGAAACGCTCCCATGCCCTGTGTTGTCGGCGCGTGGAACATGCGTGCGGCGCCGGCCCCTACGCCGACCCCCACCAGCCCACCGATAATAATCGATTTAAATAAGATGATTAAAAACATCAGTATACCCTTTCATTTATGCTAACGTTTTTATTTCGTGACGAAGACAACCTTCTCGGTATTGATAATGGTTACGTTCACGGTTATTTCCAGAGAAACGGCATAGCTCTTTCTTTCACGCGGCAAAAAGAAGAAAAGAAATTTCTCTTTAGTTATTTTCTCTTCCGCCTTCACTACGCTGACGTCCTGCGGCTCGATGCGCAGCAGAATATTGTTGGTGGACTTTAATACCGCGCCCTGCACATTAGCCAAGGCGGAAGCAAAAGCTTTCGCTTTGCTGTCGCCTTTACCCTCCACCTTTACCGATGTGGTATATTGCTCTTTCATTATGGGTTGCCATGTTTTTTGACGTAGGCTTCCACCAGTTTCTGGCCCAGCTCTTCTTTATCCATAAAGCCGAAACCCAGCACGTTGCAGCCTTCGTTAATTGCCGTCACGCCCTCTTCCACCGAACGCATGCCGTATTTGGCTTTGTAGCCGTATTTGGTTTGCGCGGTAATCGCACCGGCGCCGCCACTGCCGCAAAAAGAGATGCCCAGCTGCGCGTTTTCCGCTTTCATGACGTCGCCCAGCTTCATATCCGCCGCCACGCCGGGGATGACCACCGCTTTTCCGCCTGCGTTTTCAACGCCCTGGCCGACTTTTTGCCCTTTGCCCAAACGATCGCCGATCACTACGGTAATTTGACCCATGGTATATTCTCCTGATTGAAATCGATGCGTTAACCGCTATGCGTTATTATCTTTCGCCACTTCGAAGTGCACGGACAGCAAATAGGCCTCTTCGATAGGCAATGTGCCAAACTGATCCACCACGCGCTCCGCCATTTGCATGGACTCGGCGGAAATTTCGTCGAACAATGATTTATCCACCTCCGGCAACGGCTCGCCGGTTATTGAGCGCAGCACCATGGCGCGAATATGCGATTCCAGCATCTGTTGCTGCACCGCATTGGTATAAATATTCTCAGCATTCAGCATCGCGGTAATATCCGCCAGCACCCGAGCGGTGATCTCACCGGCTTCGCTGATATCGGATTGTTCAATTTCTTTTAATGAAGCAGATCCATCATTCACTTTTCAGTACCCCTAGATCCCACATTAATCAGTAAGCCGTAAAGCGCATCACCTGAATAACCCGCTTTCTGTGATGTCTTTACCCTACCCCCGGCAAGATTTTCTGTGGAGACCGGTTTTTTCCAGTTCGAAGTGGAAATCGAATGACGCGCGGAGATCCATTTCGCAAAACGGCGCTGCGGCGAAAAAGTGAATGAGATAACAAATACATAACCCGGCTAACGGTTTTTTTGTCTCGATTGACGATAAAAGCCTTCGTGATCGGGATCTCTTTCTTTTCTCGCCCCAACCGCCTACTATCAATGGGACAAATCGACATTACCCACACCCCCGCTCCTCTGGCGCGGGGGTGTTGCTTTGTGTTGTTTTTCCGAATTTATGGGCGCACAGACTGGCGCCCTTTGATTTGACTGGAGAGTGGAATGACCAAACCCATCATTACTATTAATGAGCTGGATGCGGAACGCCTGGATGCGCTATTGGAACAACCGGCCTTTGCCAACACCGACGTCGCCGCCGCGCTGAACGACGAGTTGGATCGCGCGGAAATCCTGCCGCCGGAGAAAATGCCGGCCAACGTGGTGACCATGAACAGCCGCGTGCGTTTTCGCGATCTGCACACCGATGAAGAGCATGTGCGCACGCTGGTCTACCCAGCTTCGCTGAAAGACAGCCACGATCAGCTGTCGGTGATGGCGCCGCTGGGCGCAGCGCTGCTCGGCATGCACGTCGGCAAGCAGATCTCCTGGCAATTGCCGAACGGTGAAGAAGCGCGGATTGAAGTGCTGGAATTGCTGTACCAGCCGGAAGCGGCGGGCGAATACCACCGTTAAGCGGTTTTCAGGGCGGCATCCGGCCGCCCTTTCTGTCTCAGAGGCAGATAGCGATCAGCACGGCGATCAGCAGCAGCACGTAGATTTTGGCATGCAGCGCATCGCTCACCTTCGGCAAACAGCGCCTGGCAAACACGATCCCCGCAATCCCCGCCGCCACCAGCAGCCCCAGAATGTTCAGATTGACGTAACCCAGATACTGCGGCCCGCTCATCTCGCGCCACCCCAACACGATATACATCAGCGCCCCGATCACCGCCACCGGGATCGACAGCGGGTTGGCGGCGCTGACGCAATATTTCATGTCGTAACCATGGCGACGCAGCAGCGGCACGGTCATCACGCTGCCGCCCACCCCCAGCAGCGTGGCGATGCCGCCGATCAACGGCCCGCCGCCCCACAACGTGGCGGGAGACAGTTCGGCGCGCGCCGGTTTGATCAGGAAGCCCCGGCGGAACAGACAGTCGGCGATGGTCACCGTCATATAGACCACAAACAGCCAGCGGATCACGCCGTCCGCCAGCAGCGAGGAGGCGAACGCGCCCAGCGCCGCGCCGATGCCGATGAAAAAGATCAGCGGTACGATGGTTTCTCGCAGCAGGTTGCCGCTGCGCCAGTTGGTCAGGGTGGCATAACTCGCGTTGAGGATCATCACCGCTGTCGAGGTCGCTACAGCAATATGCATCGCCTGGCCGGGCTGCTCGCCCGAGGCGGAGATCAGGTGATAGACAAAAGGCACCACCACAAAGCCGCCGCCGAAGCCGAACAGAATGGTGGTGATGCCGGTCAGAAAACCGGCACCCAGTACAATCAACGTTTCAATCATGGCCGTGCGCCCGCACGAAGTCGTCGAACCCGGCGCAGAACTGCCCCGCCAGCGGATGGAAACGATCGCCGACGAACAGCCCCAGATACTGATCGCGCACGGCGTCGTGATCCACCAGCTCAATGCCCGCCTGTTCCGCCCGCGCCAGCGTCTGTGCGTCCGGGAAGCCCCAATAGCGCGAATCACCCTGCTTTTCCGCCGCTATCGCTTCGCGCCGTTCCGCCCGCATGAGCTGGCGCGCCAGGAAGGTGCCGCTTTGCACGCCCAGCAACATCATGTTTTCCAGGAACGACAGATCGTGACGCAGCTCGGCGGGCAGACGGGCGAGCACCGGGCCGGCGTCCCAGTGCTCATCCATTTCATGCAGCGTCACCGCACAGCCCTTGTCACCGTTCATCATTGCGCGGAATAGCGTCATCACCCCGCGATAGCGCGGCAAGTCGCCGGGGTGCAGGTTCCACAGCAGCTTGCCGCGTCGGCTGAAGGCGCGCACATAGTCGGCGGAGAATTTCTGATAGCAGCGCAGGGAGATCACCGCGTCCATATGCTCCAGGCTGCTGATAAACGTGGCGTCATTGATGTCGAGAACGCGATGCGCTTTGACCCCGGCGGCGGCCAGGAACAGGGCCGGCGGTTGATAGGCACCCTCACAGGCGGCGGCGTTGCGGCCAACGAACGGGAATACAAAATCGTTCAGCACCTCGCGCTCGTACAGCCCCAGGCGGCGAACCGCCGGCTCCTGGGTGCGGCCGCCGCTTTTCGCCAAGGGGAAATACACCGTAAAAGCACACTCGCCTTTCAGGGCGGCGATCAGATCCTGACACACCAGCCAGGAGAAAATGTCGTTGCCGACAAAGAGCGCTACGTTTTTCATACTTCAGCCTTCTTTGCGTTGAAAATAGGGTTGTTGAACACGATTTTGCTGATATCCCGCGTGATGGATTCCATCGCCGAGGTATAAAAAAGATCGCCCTTGGCGGGCGCGCCGAGCGAGTAGAGATGCTGCTCACGGCCGCGTCGGTCGGCGATTTTCAGCGTATGCGGGTTGCACTTCACGCCACCGAACAGGTTCTCTTGCACCAGCCCGTCTTGCAGCAGCTGCTGGCTCAGGCGGTTGGGCGGCAGTTGATAGGAAGGCGTGGTGCAGTTGAACAGATACTGCGCGCGCACCCGCGTCTCATGGCAACGAAGGATAAACCCGTCCGTTGCCTTGCTGATATCCACCAGGCCGCCGCAGGCGCGCAGGCGTTGGCTCTCCAGCGCCGCCACGATCTTGTTGGCATTCTTGATCGGCATGGCGTGCCGATTGCGCATCCAGGAGGAGTTGTAAAAGCGCATGAAGACCTGCCGGTTGTTGGCATCCATCTTGACCCAGGCGGCGCACACCGCCGGGTGGATCGCCGCCAGATAGCTGCAGATATGCTCCCTGGCAAAGCGCGCGCGATCGAGGCTGTCCGCCAGATCGCGGTAGCAATCGCGCCTTTCCCCCAGCGCCGAGAGCACCGTCAGCCGCTCCGGCCCCGGATAGTGGCGCGCCAGCGCGGCGTTGATCGCATGCACCAGCTGATGCGCGTCAATAAAATCGCGGCCGGCGACAAAGCGCCGCAGCGCCTCAACAAACGCCTCCGGCGGCGGACGCATCAGCGCCGGCTGCACGCTGGGGAACAGGCCCGAGCGCGACAGGGCGCAGATGTCGGTCGCTCCCAGCCGCTCCATCAGTTCAACGATGGCGTCAATCGCCGTCAGGCTGCAGCCGATCACGCCGATGCTCGAATAAGGGTTGATCGGCGGCAGATCCTGATGAGCCTGATAAGCGATCACCCCATCCACTGGGTAAAGGCATTCCGGCGGGTTGTGCCCCGAACACAGCACCAGCGCGTTCATCTGCTCGGCGCCGCCGCAGGCGGTGGTCAGCCGATAGCCGGCTTCGTGCGGCGCGATGGCATTCACTTCGGCGGTCACGAAATTCAGCGCTACGTTACTGTCCGCCGCCATATATATCGTCATGTCGCGAATAAAATCGAGATATTCCCGATACAGCCAGCGCGGCGGATAACGATCCTGGCAAAACTGCGGAAAATGCATGGCGATCCAATCAACGAAGTGCGCTTCGTCGAAAATATCCGCCGACATATTTTCCGGCGTCATATTTAATATATGGCTGTCAAAATCGCTGCTGTATGCCATACCGCCTTTAAATCCCTGCTTGTCGAAAACCGTCAGGGAAAGCGGCCTTTTGCAATGATTAACCGACTTATTTTTTATAAAGTTATAGGCAAAAGAGATGCCGGCGGCCCCGCCGCCAATCACACCGAACTTATACATGAAATATCACCTTATAGTCATTGAACTGCGCTAAGAACTATTGCTTCAGGTGTTGGAATAAAATGACGCTTTATTCCTTATTAACTTCTTGTATTGCGAGAACGAGAACCTTCGTCCCACCCTGGTGTGAAGACTTGTACGGGCTTCATGGCCGATAAAATAACGGCGCCCCGAACAAGCGTTATTTTTCTGCCCCGATAGTAGGGCGACCGTCGCTGGCTTGCTTTATATGAAAGGCCAACTATCATTGCGTTTCGGCCAATTTGCCCGCCAAAGGGAACACATGCGCAACGTCCGCATTGATGACATCGACCACGTAACCCGCGCGGTGATCGCCATCGGCACCGATTATCCGCCGGGGCACCTGCTGCCAATGCACAGCCACCGGCGCGCGCAGTTGCTGTACGGCGCTACCGGCGTCATGCACGTTTTCACGCAGCAAAGTAATTGGGTCGTTCCGCCGCAGCACGCGGTGTGGCTGCCGCCGCAGATGCCGCACGCGGTGCGGATGGTCGGCGTCACCACCCGCAGCCTGTACCTCGAACCCGGCGCGTTACCCGCCGAACGCCCGCAGGTATGTCAGGTGGTCAGCGTCACGCCGCTGATGCGCCAGCTGTTGATGGCGGCGGTGGATATGCCGCTGGAGTATGAACAACAGGGCCGCGACGGCGCGCTGGCGGCGCTGCTGCTGCACGAGCTGGCCCGGCTGCAACCTTTGCCGTTGCACATCCCGCTGCCCGCCGATCCTCGGCTGGGTGAGCTGTGCCGCGCCTTTTTGCAACACCCCGACGCCCACGACTCCGCGCAGCGGTGGGCCCCGCGTCTGTACATGAGCATTCGCACCTTCAGCCGCTTCTTTCGCGCGCAGACCGGCCTGCCTTTTTCGCAATGGCGCCAGCGCGCCTGCGTGGTGTTGGCGTTGGCGCTGCTGGCCGAAGGGCACAGCGTGACGCAGGTGGCGATGGAGATGGGATATGACAGCAGCGCGGCGTTTTCAACCATGTTCCGCCGCGTGCTGGGGCAGGCGCCCTCCTCCTATTTGACGGAAGACGGGCGCGACGGTTGACGGATTAGCGGAATTTCTTGTGGTTGGCGTCGCGGGTTTGTTTGAAGCCTTGCGCCAATTGCTTCGCTTCGGCGACTTTGCCCTGATTGGCCAGCGCCAGCGCCTGATCGATCTGGCCGATCAGGGTATCCAACCCGCTGCGGAAATCTTTCATCTCCGGGCTGTCGGCGGCTTTGTCTTCCAGCTTCGGCGGGGTGCCCTGTTTGGCATCCTGCGCGGCGGCGCGCATGTTCTGCAGGCTCTGTTTGAGGGTAGCGGCGGAGTCGGTATTCAGCACCGTTTTGTAGTTTTCCGCCAGGGTGTCCATATCGTCGCCCAGATCGGCGGCGACCGCCAGCGAACTGGCTGCCAGCAGCGTCAACGCCGCCAACGCTTTCAGGGTATTCTGCATGTTTGCTCACCTTCCAGTTATTGTTGTAATTAACCCACCGTTACCATAGGCAAGGCCGGGAAAAATCGAAACCGGAGATTTGTAAGCAAGGTTGAGACGGGATAACGCGCGGCCGGCGGGCGCCGGCCGCGCAGCGGATCACTGGCCGGCGATCTTCATTTCCGGCAGCAGCACCGAACCGCACTGGATATTGCTGCGGGTTTCGATATCGCTGCCGACGCTGACGATGTTGCGCAGCATGTCTTTCAGGTTGCCGGCGATGGTGATCTCGCTGACTGGGTACTGGATCTCGCCATTTTCCACCCAAAAACCGGCGGCGCCGCGAGAATAATCGCCGGTGACGCCGCTGACGCCCTGGCCCATTAATTCGGTGACCACCAGGCCGGTACCGAGCTGCTTCAGCATGCCGGCGAAGTCTGCGCCCTGCCCGGCAATGCGCCAGTTATGGATGCCGCCGGCATGGCCGGTGCTGTGCAGGCCCAGCTTGCGCGCCGAGTAGCTGGTCATCAGCCAGGTTTGCAGCACGCCATCCTTGACGATATCGCGCCGCTGGGTGCGCACGCCCTCGCTGTCGAACGGCGTCGACGCCAGCCCTTTCAGCAGGTGCGGATGCTCCTCGACGGTCAGCCACGCCGGCAGGATCTGCTTGCCGAGCGAGTCCAACAGGAAGGTAGATTTGCGATAAACGCTGCTGCCGCTGATGGCGCCTACCAGATGGCCGAACAATCCGGTGGCCACCTCGGAGGCGAACAGCACCGGCGCCTTCATGGTCGACAGTTTGCGCGGCGCGAGGCGCGCCAGCGTGCGGCGGGCGCACTCCTGCCCCACCCACTCCGGGCTGTGCAGATCGCCCATCGCCCGGCCGATGGTGTAAGCGTAATCCCGCTCCATGTCGCCGTCCTGTTCTGCGATGACGCAGCTGGACAGCGAGTGACGGCTGGAACAGTAGCTTTGCAGCATGCCGTGGCTGTTGCCGAACACCTTGATGCCGTAGTGGCTGTTGAAGCTGCCGCCTTCGGTGTTGGTAATGCGTTTGTCCGCCGCCAGCGAAGCCTGCTCGGCGCGCGCCGCCAGCTCAATGCCGCGCTCGGCGTCCAGCTCGGTCGGGTGGAACAGATCGAGATCCGGCGCCTCGAACGCCAGCAGATCTTTCTCCGCCGGGCCGGCGCAGGGATCCTCAGAGGTATAGCGCGCGATGTCCAGCGCCGCCTGTACGGTGCGAGCGATGGCGTCCGGGCTGAGATCGGTGGAAGAGGCGCTGCCTTTGCGCTGGCGGTGATACACGGTAATGCCCAGCGCGCCATCGCTGTTGAACTCGACGTTTTCCACTTCGCCGAAGCGGGTGCTGACGCTGATGCCGGTCGATTTGGTGACCGCGACTTCCGCCGCGTCGGAACCGGCGCGAGCCAGCTCCAGCGCCTGAGAAACGGCCTGTTCCAGCGCCTTGCGCTGTTCTGCAACTTGAGTGACTACTTTCATCAATCTGCCATAATTAATCAGAAAATCGTTGAGAAAAGTGCCGGAGCGGCGTAGTTGTGCACGCGGAGCGGCGCGCAAAAATCCTGAGATCTCTGCCGTTGAGTCTAACAGGAACCGCGTTGAATTTCGCATAAAGCCAGCAACCTGTTAGGATTAGCCTCTTTTTAACGGAGCCTACCATGAACAAACAGCCTGAAGACTGGCTCGACGATGTCCCGGAGAATGAAAACGAGGACGATGACGAGATTATCTGGGTCAGTAAAAGTGAAATTAAACGTGATGCCGAAGCGCTGAAAGACCTGGGGGCCGAAATGGTCGATCTGGGCAAAAACGCGCTGGATCGCATTCCGTTGGACGAAGATTTGCGCGCCGCCATCGAGCTGGCGCAGAAGATCAAAAAAGAGGGCCGTCGCCGTCAGCTGCAGCTGATCGGCAAGATGCTGCGCGCCCGCGATATCGAGCCGATCCAGACCGCGCTCGACAAGCTGAAAAACCGCCACAATCAGCAGGTTTCGCTGTTCCACAAGCTGGAAGCGCTGCGCGACCGTCTGGTCGAAGAAGGCGATGACGTCATTCCGTCGATCCTGGATCTGTATCCGGCCGCCGATCGCCAACAGCTGCGTTCACTGGTGCGCAACGCGCAGAAAGAGAAGGCCGCCAACAAGCCGCCTAAGGCTTACCGCCAGATCTTCCAATACCTGCGCGAGCTGGCCGAAGCGGCCGACTAAGCGCCGCCGCCATCCCGGGATGAACCCGTTTCATCCCCGGTGATGTGCCGGTTCGCCGCTGCTTTCGCGGATATTGAAGCGCAGGCTGCCTTCCAGCTCTTCTTCCGCCTCTTCAAACAGCAGAATGATCGCGCCGAAACGACGCTTGCTGCGGGCATTCAGGTGAGTGAACTCGATTTCCACCGGCAGACCGATATCGCCGGTCACTACGTCCCACAGCGCGTCGAGGTTGGCGCCGAATCCCTCGTCCAGCGCAAACTTGTGCGCA
This sequence comes from Serratia sp. DFXYC6, assembly GCF_057196085.1. Classification (NCBI taxonomy): domain Bacteria; kingdom Pseudomonadati; phylum Pseudomonadota; class Gammaproteobacteria; order Enterobacterales; family Yersiniaceae; genus Serratia; species Serratia sp. DFXYC6. The sequence continues at coordinate 484,320 of NZ_JBXUNV010000002.1, forward strand.
AAATCGCGGTAGAAGGTCGGCACATCCTGGATCTGTTCAAAATCAAACTCTACTTTTGCCATCAAACTCACTCCACACGAATGAAGTTTTTGTAATGGTCGCGCGTGACGAAGATCAGACCGTCGCTCGAATACAGCAGGCGATCGGCGCCGCGCCGGCCACACTGGTAATTGATGTCCGCTTCGCGCCAGACCCGGCCGCCGGCGCTCGGCAGTTGCCCTTCACGGTTAGAGAATCGATCGCCGCCAATCGCCTTGCCCGGCAATACCGCACAGAGGTTGCCTGAACGCGGGTCCCAGCCCTGCTCGCGCGCCTGCTTCTTGGTGACGTAATAGCCCGGAAGCCGCTGATGCTGCTGCAGGTAGCTCACCACCGTTTGCTGCTGCGTGAGCCGATCGATGCTCTGCTGTTGCCCCGCCGGCGCTTGTACCCCCGTTGCATTGCCGCCGATCGCACGGTGCTCGTTGCCGCGCAGCGCGCTGAAGACGGCGATGACCACGGCGATGACAATCGCCAACAGAATCCGCTTGTTCATGACATTCCCTGAAATTATGCCGCCGAAGGCGCCGCAGCTCCCCCAGGCTAGTTAGGTATATAGCCGACCAGGATGAAACTAAGATGACCGGCACGTCACGTTTTCGCGGCGGTAAGCGTTTCATCCACTCATGACAATGATGCCACTTTCCAGCCGTTCTGGCACTCGGAGTCTCTCTGAAAACGGGCCGCCTCACATGAGACGGCTCGCCATGCCAGGCGCTGCTTTCAGTATAGTCAGGGAAGGCGCCGCACAACGCGGCGCAACAGGAGGGAACGCATCAATCGATCAAGGCGTGACGATAGCGATGCAGCATGTCGGCCAGGCGTTTCACCGGCCCGGTGACGCTGAGCGGCGCCTGATTGTCCACCAGCTTCTGCTGGTACTCGTTCATTTCACCCAGCAAGCGATCGTAGTAATAGGCGCGCTTGACGTCGTTCTTGGCGGAGACCACCCGATCGGCGGTGCTGCGGATCTGGCGGTGGAAGGCCGACAGCTCTTCGCTGACCGGAATCTCCGCCCGCTGCATGCGCTGGTGGGCAATGATCAGGTTCAACGCCAGACGATACTTGGCGATGTCGTTCGGGAACATCATCAGCAGCTGGTTAAGCTGCTGATACAGCGCAGGCAGATGGTTTTGCCGACGACGCGCCGCCTTGGTGGTCAGCGCCGACACCGCGCTGCTGACGAACTGGTTGAGCAACGTGCGGCCGGTGCGTTCACGCGAATTGTCGCGGATCAACAGCAGCACCATCAGCCCAACGCAGCTGCCGAGGAACTGGCCCAGCGCCCCGTCGAGAAACTGGGTGACGTTGAACTCCATCGGGTTGCTCAGCACCAGAATGTTGATGGTCCCGGCCAGCAGCCCCAGCGAACCGAGCCGCCGCTTCTGCACCTCGATGCCGATGAAAAACGCCAGCAGGCCGAGGCTAAGACACAGCAGCAAAATGCTCTGCTGCGTCGCCGGCAGGATCACCATGAAGAACAGAGAGCCGACCGGGATCGCCGCCAGCATGCCCAGCACGAAATCCATCGCCACCATGCGCGGCGCCGGGGTGCGCATCGCCAGCGAGGTGATGACCGCGATGATCACCATAAAACCGCTGCCGGACGTCCAGCCGGTCCACAGCCACAGCAGGCTGCCGAAGGCCGTCGCCACAAAGGTGCGCAGGCCGTTGATCATCGCGTGATGCCCTTCCGCCGAAGTCGGCTTGACCACGGTTTCGTTGCTCAACACCCCCTCTTCCACCGCGCTGATACTGCAGTTGGCGTGCACGCCTTTCGACAGCAGCAGGTAGCGCGTCGCCGCGCCGACCCAGCCGGTGAGGGTCGGCAGCGTTTCCTCGGAACGATGCGTGGTCAGCACCTGGCGCAGCAGCTTCATGCGCTTGTGGATCTCCTGCGGGGTTTCCGCCGGGACCATCAGCTGCTCACGCAGGCTGTCTTTCAGCGCGTCCGGGTGATTCAACAAGATCAGATAGGTTTCGCAGGCCTGGGTGATCAGCGTCAGCGACAGCGTATGCAGCGCTTTTACCCGGCGGTTGACCTTCTGCCAGCGCGAGGACTCCATCATCAGGTTGTTGCGCATGCCGTCCAGCGCCGTGGTGCTCTTCACCAGATTGCTCCAGGCGCGATCGATATCCTCTTTGTCGGCATTGCTGATGCACATCTGCATCAGGCGGTATTGCGCCACCAGCAGTTGATCCACCGCCCGATCGATGTCCTGTTTGATCGAACGCGGCGAGAACAGCAGATCCGCCAACACGGCGCTGACGATCCCCAGCACGATCTCACTGCAACGCTCGATGGCGAACTGCGGCGCTTCCAGCAGATGAGACTCGCTGGTGGCGACCGTCACGATGATGATCAGCGCGGTATACCCGGCCAGCCCCCAGGCATAGGAGTTCTCCACCTTGATAAGCGAAGAGAGCCAGGTGCAGAAACCGGCCCAGATGCAGCACAGCAACAGCATCACCACCGGCGCGCGGGCGGTGGTGATGATAATGATCAGGCCGACGAAGCAACCGATAAAGGTGCCGATAATGCGCAGCCAGCCGCGGTGGCGGATGGCGCCGGAGAAGGGTTCGCCGCCGGCGGCAAAGGCCGGGCCGGCGGCGACGATGGCGGCGGTCATCGCCGACCAGCGCGGGGTTTCCAGATTGAGATGGAAGCCGACGAACAGCGCAAACACAATCGCGAAGCTGAGTTTGAAGGCGAATCTCAGCCGGATAAAAGTTGGGCTGCTCATTAGCCGAACTCACGCAGCCGGTGCATCAGGCGCACAAAAGGCGAGCCGCTGTCGGCATTGCGATCGTTCTTGCCGACGATCACCACGGTGGCGGTGGTGCCGGCCGGGTACGGATGCTGTTGATCCTTGGCGTCCAGCAGGATCTTCACCGGCACGCGCTGCGCCAGGCGCACCCACTCCAGGTTGCTGTCGATCGAGGCCAACCCTTTGTTGTTCACCGTGCTGCTGCTGTTGTTCACCGCCGCCGCCACGCTGTCGACGGTGCCGTGCATGATGCGGTTGCTGCCGAGCGGGGTGATCTCCGCGCGGTCGCCCTTATTCAGGCCATTCAGCTTGGTTTCTTCCAGGTACGCCAGGATGTAGAAGGAATCTTTCTTCACCAGCGCCACCGCCACCGAGCCGCGGGTGATGTATTCGCCGGCATGGACGTTGAGGTTGGTGATCCAGCCATCGGCCGGCGCCCGCACCGTGGTGCGTTCCAGATCCAGCTGCGCCAGCTCGCGCGCCGCAATGGCCTTCGCCAGCTGGTGCTGCACGGTCTGCAGTGAGTTGTTCGACTGGTCAATCTCTTCCTGCGACATCGCCTGCACGCCCAGCTTCACGCGGCGGCCGGCCTCGCGCCGTTTTTCCGCCGCCAGCGTCTGATAGTAGGCGACGTCGGCGCCGGCTTCCGCCAGCGCCTGCTCATAACGCGGCCGATCGACCACGAACAGCACCTGGCCTTTCTTCACCAGTTGGTTATCCACCACCGGCACGTCGGTCAGCAGGCCGCTGACGTCCGGGGCGATCGCCACCACATCGGCGGTAAACTTGGCATCACGCGTCCACGGCGACTCGGTGTAGAACACCCAGGCCTTGAATATCGCGGCGATGCCCAACAGCACAAGAATCAAAGTGATCGCGATTCGGGTTATTTTTATCGAAAAATTTTTCACAGCGACCTCAAACAAAAAGACACGAAATCAGATAAAACAAGCAGCAATACAGCGCGGTATTAAACAGCGCCGGATGCCAGACAAAATCGTAAATCCCCGTCGGCTGCAGCAGGCGGCGCAGGAGAAAAAACAGCGCCAGCGACACCAGCAGCTCGAAAAACACCGGCGGAAACGACAGCCCGAAGATGACCATAACCGGAAGCAAACTCATCACTTTTTCCTTATTGTTCACTACGCCGGGGAAAGACACATCTCGCCATTCACATTCTCTTTACATTTTAGCGTGCGCGCGCCACAAATCTTGACCGGACAGCTTGTCCAGGTCACGAACCCGAAAAAAGGTTAAACTTGGGGGCAGACATCCACGACAGGGATTGCGAGGGTGCCGGAGGAGCGGCAGGATTGCGTTGCCGATCGCTCTCGCACGTTGGTAAGGTCTATTCACCCGACCACGTTATATTAGCCTGCTTACTATCAAGGCATCAACAATCTGTGATCTAAATCACTTTTAAGCCAGAGTGAATAATGGAAAGATTAAAACGGATGTCGGTATTCGCCAAAGTGGTTGAGTTCGGGTCGTTTACCGCGGCCGCACGCCAACTCGACATGAGCGTTTCATCGATCAGTCAAACCGTCTCGAAACTGGAAAATGAACTGCAGGTCAAGCTGTTGAACCGCAGCACGCGCAGCATCGGCCTGACCGAGGCCGGCAAAATCTACTATCAGGGCTGCCGACGCATGCTACAGGAAGTCAGCGAGGTGCATGAGCAGCTGTACGCGTTTAACAATACGCCCGCCGGCACGCTGCGCATCGGCAGCTCATCCACCATGGCGCAAAACGTGCTGGCGAACATGACCGCCGAGATGATGAAAGAGTACCCAGGCCTGACGGTCAACCTGGTAACCGGCATTCCGGCGCCGGATCTGATCACCGACGGACTGGATCTGGTGATCCGCACCGGGGCGCTGCAGGACTCCAGCCTGTTCTCCCGCCGCCTGGGGCAGATGCCGATGGTGGTGTGCGCCGCCAAAAGCTACCTGATCCAGCACGGTACGCCGCAGAAGCCGAGCGACATGGTCAACTTTTCCTGGCTGGAGTACAGCGTGCGGCCCGACAGCGAATTCGAACTGATGTCGCCGGAAGGCATCACCACGCGCATTTCCCCGCAGGGGCGCTTCGTCACCAACGACTCCTCCACCATGATCCGTTGGCTGAAAAACGGCGCCGGCATCGCCTACGCCCCGCTGATGTGGGTGATCGAAGAGATCAAACGCGGCGAGATCGAGATCCTGTTCAAAAGCTACCATTCGGATCCGCGGCCGATCTACGCGCTCTATACCGAGAAAGACAAACTGCCGCTGAAGGTGCAGGTGTGCATCAACTATTTAACCGACTATTTCGAACGCGTAGCGGCGGTCTATCAGGGCTATCGCTGAGCGGCGCTCAAATAACGGCGCGCCAGCGCGGCCAGCAGCGTCAGCGCCACCATGCCGAAGCCCCACAGCAGCCAGACGGCGTAGCCCGCCCAGGTCAGCAGCACAGGAAAATAGCTCGCCAGCCCGCTGCCCAGCTGTTTCAGCCATGGCAGCCAGGCGTCCAGCACCGCCTGCGGCACCAGGCTCAGCGCACCGTTCACCGGCAACGATGCCTTCCCGGCTGCCTCCGCCAACACCGGGAGCCAGGCCAGCACCCCGGCTACGCCCCAGGCCAGCAGCGTCCATAGCGCCATGGCGCCCAGCAGCAGCGCGAGTGTCCAACCGCCCCGGTTCACGGCACACCGCCGCCGCACTGCGGACAAAAGCGGCTGCCCGGCGGCAACGGCGCGGCGCACTGGCCGCAGGTGGCGCTTAGCGCGGCAAACGGCTGACCGCAGCGGTGGCAATAACGGGCGCCCGATTTATTCACTGCCCGGCATTCCGGGCACTGCGGCCCCGGCTCGCCATGCTGGTTATAGCGGTTGCCATGATGCCCGCCGCCGTGGCCCGCGCGCTGATGACCGCCGTGAATACCGCCTTGCCCCAACAACCGTTTCAGTAAGCTCATCCCGCCTCTCCTCTGTGCATTGACGCTGAACCTCACTGTAAACCCTGGAGTAAACTCCAGGGTAAAGCCCGGCGAGCAGGATTTACGTTTCATTACATCGTAAAAGTGGCAAGGCTTTGATGCCGTTAACAAAAGCACCATCGGCATTATCCCACGCCGTCGCGCTGCGTTATGCTGCGGAAACCTCTCCCTGCATCAGGAATAACCATGAAAAAAATCATACTGGACTGTGACCCGGGGCATGACGACGCCATCGCTCTGTTGCTGGCCTGGGGCAATCCGCAGATCGACCTGCTGGCGGTCACCACCGTGGTGGGTAACCAGACGCTGGACAAAGTGACGCGCAACGCCCTGGCGGTGGCCCGTATCGCCAATATCACCGGCGTCCCCTTCGCCGCCGGCTGCCCGCGTCCGCTGGTGCGCAATATCGAAGTGGCGCCCGACATTCACGGCGACTCAGGCCTCGATGGCCCGGTGCTGCCGGAACCCCACCTGCAGTTGGACTCACGCCACGCGGTAGACCTGATCATCGAGACCGTGATGGCCCACCCACCGGGCAGCGTGACGCTGGTGCCGACCGGCGGCCTGACCAATATCGCCATGGCGGTGCGTAAAGAGCCGCGCATTGCCGAACGGGTCAAGGAAGTGGTGCTGATGGGCGGCGGCTATCATGTGGGCAACTGGAGCGCGGTGGCGGAGTTCAATATCAAAATCGATCCCGAGGCGGCGCACATCGTGTTCAACGAAAAATGGCCGCTCACCATGGTCGGGCTGGATCTCACCCACCAGGCGCTGGCCACGCCGGCAGTCTGCGAACGCATCGCCGCCCTCGGCACCCGGCCGGCCGCCTTCGTCGGCGAGCTGCTGGCATTCTTTGGCCGTATGTACCAACAGGCGCAAGGCTTCAGCGCCCCGCCGGTGCACGATCCATGCGCGGTGGCCTATGTGATCGATCCGAGCGTCATGTCGGTGCGCAAAGCGCCGGTAAATATAGAGCTGACCGGCACCCTCACCTTAGGCATGACGGTCGCGGACTTCCGCGCGCCGCCGCCGCCGGATTGCCACACCCAGGTAGCGGTCAAACTGGATCAGGATAAATTCTGGGATCTGGTGGTGGATGCGCTGGAGCGGATCGGGGAGGTGGAGTAAGCGAATGAGAGACGAGATTAACGCGCTTTTATAGGCGCGTTAGTCCGTATTCTGCCGCGGCAACGGGAGGCTCAGGCCATAACCTCTTTTATTTCCAATACAGCAGAACAATCCTAACAATAAATCATTTTATAAAAATTAAAAAAAACAGGTAAAGACAAGAAGAATCTTAATAAAAATAAAACCATAAAAATCACATTGAATTTAAAAACCAGCAATGGAAAACGATGGAATAAATCTCCGCCGTCACGCCGCCGCTGACGAAATAAATTAAACAATAAGATACCTATTTTATTCTTCACATTGACTGCCGACATAGGCCATCGCCGAGATGCCCCACGATATTCACACACGTCAAGACAACCCTCAACTAACTGATTTCAATGAATAAAAATAATATTAGATTAAAATTTGACTGAATCACAATGGATTTGAGAAAATAGCGCATCTGTTTTTGCAAACAACAAAAATGCCTTTTGCGGGTGAAAAATACGGCTTAACCTTTCTTTAGGCACACGGTCTCGCGCATTCTCAGGGTAAACATTATTTATCGCTTCACCATGAAGACGGATTAAATTTCCCATGAGACATTTTCGAATTGAACATTACACGCATTTCAACATCAGGATAAAGGATAGGGAATAATCAAAACATGCATTTCATAAACGCTATCAGGCCATGGCAGGTTAACCATGGCCGATAAATCTCCCGCTAACGCAGCGACCATCGCCGTGCTGCCCCTGCTGCTGATCTGGATGGCGGCGGTCCTGCCGGTTTATTACCCCAACATGGGCGGCGACGGTCTGGCGCTGCCGCAAAACATTCTGGCCTGGAGCGTCATGGCGCTCACCACGCTGATCGTGACGTTTACCGTTTGCCTGGGTCGCATCCGTTTTTCGCTGACCCCCACCGCCCGGCGGTTGCTGCTCGGCATCGCCGTACTGGCGTTGCCGCTGCTGTATACCCGCCTCGAGTGGCGCGAAGATGCCCTGTGGCGCTGCGCCGGTTTGCTCGGCGGCTGGCTGTTCTATGTCGCCTGCCTGCAGCTGCGCCTAACCGCCCGACAGCGCGAGCTGCTGCTGTACGGTCTGCTGTTCGCCATCGGCGTTCAGGCGTTGCTGGCGGCGCTGCAGCTGTTCGCCCCCACGCTGGCCTGGGTAGCCCCTAACGGCAGCCGGGTCTACGGCGTCTTTCAGCAACCGAACGTGCTGGGCAGCTTTATCGCCACCGGGCTGGCCTTGGCGCTCTGGCTGCTGCTTGCTCCCCTCTCAGCGCCAACGTGGCGGCGGCAAATCCCGCTGCTCGCGCTGCTGGCCGTTTTCTCCGCCCTGCTGGTACTGATCCAGTCGCGCGCCGCCTGGCTTGGCGGCGCCTTGGCGGCGGCTTTGCTGCTGTGCCGTTTTGCCCGCCGGCGCCCGGCCGCGAGCCGCTGGGCCGGCGGCGCGCTGCTGCTGGGCGTGGCGATCGGCCTGGCGGTGCTATTCACCGGTTTCGGCCTGGATGGCCGCGCGGGTCTGATCGGTCGGGAGCTGTCCAATAGCGCTCGCCTCACCATGCTGCATGACGTCGGCGCCATGATCCTGGCCAAGCCGCTGCTGGGCTGGGGTTACGGCGGTTTTGAATACAGCTTCGCGCACTTTCGCCTGCAGGAAATGCCCTGGCGAGAAGTGTTGGAAGTCGCCGGGCATCCGCACAATGAAATCCTGCTGTGGTGGATTGAGGGTGGCCTGCCGGCGCTGGCAGGTATCGCTATCGTCCTTGCCGCCGGCGCACGGCTGCTGAAAAGCGCCTGGCAACGGGATCGAGAACAGCCGAACGGTGCGCGCGTCGGCTTGTTCCTGGTGCTGCTGCCGATGCTGATACACACCCAGCTGGAATACCCTTTCTATCTGTCTGCGCCGCACTGGCTGGCGTTTCTGCTGCTGCTGGCGCTGCTGGACGGCCAAACCGGCGAGCCCCGCCCGCTGCCGTTCGCCAAAGCCCTGAGCCTGCCGGTGGCGTTTGCGGCGCTCGGCGTGCTGGTGATGGCGGTCTTCGCCTGGCAAGGGCGCATGGCGCTCACCCAGTCGGAGCGCACTATGCTGGCCAACATCGACAGCATCGAGCAGATGCCGTCGCCGGCCGCCTGGATCTACCGGGAGCGCAAAACCTTCGACGAGCAATCTCACGCGTTGCTGGTCTACAACCAGACGCGTGATGATGCCCTGTTGACCGGCTATCGGCAGTGGGCCAATGCCTATCTGCAGCACCGCATCGACGCCAACGTCTACGCCACGCTGATTATGATCTTGCGCTATCAGGGGGATCAGGCACAAGCCGACGCTCGCCTGCGGGAAGCCGCTTTCCTGTTTACGCGGGATGCGCGGTTTAGGTAGGGACAACAAGGTGAGAGCGATGCCTCGTCGCTCTCACCTGCGTCATTTATGTAGCAAAATCAACGTGGCAATATCGCGCACTCTTTATCCAGCAGCGACTCTACCGACGCGCGATTGCCGACGTCCCAGCCGCGCTTCGAGGCCAGCAAGATAAACCCTTGCCGGCCGGCAAACATCGTCGGAACGACGACCACGCCATATTCCGCCAGCTGCGGCGGCGACAGATGGAAATAATCCGCCAAATCCTTAATCGGGTAGATGCCCATCACGGCTGGCTGCATCACGCGGCGAGCATAATAGGTGTGGCGCAACAACTTATCCGGCAAAGGCCGCCATTGTTCCTGTATGTAGGGGCGTTCCGCCTGCAATTGGCGCCGCACGTCCTCGCGCAGACAGGTCAGGTGAATGTGCAACTGGTTTTGGCTGCGGCCGTAAGCGGAGTTGATCGCCATGCCCAACATATCATCCGGCACCGGCCCGCCATACTCGGCGGCCAGCCGGTAACGCATCAGCCAGGCATAGCCAAAATAGTCCGTCCGTTCTCCAACCAGCAGCTGCGGGCTTTCAATGCCGGAGAGCGGCGCCGTCGGCACCAGGATAAAGTGATAAGGGTAACGCGGGTTCTGCAGCACGCTAAAGCCCAGGGCCTTCCCCTGCGGCATATAAATCTGCTCGCACGGGGCCGGATTGCGTTTTTGCTGATAGTTGGCCATGCAGAGTTTATCGACCACGCCCCACAGCGCATCGGAACGGGCGCAGCCCGTCAGGGACAGAACGCCCAGCACCAGCAGCCAACGCCGAGCGGATAATGCCAGGCGCGTCATTCTTGTCGTGCTCTGTTTTTTCGCCACGTCAATTTCATTCCATTATGTCGTGCAGGCTACGGCGTCCTGCCGCGCTTAGCGTTACGAATGCGAGAAAGGCCGCGAAATGGAGCATGGTTGAGGGGCCAACGCGTGGCCCCTTGAGGAAAGATTACGCCGTGCCGCCGACGGTGAGCGTGTCCAGTTTCAGCGTCGGTTGGCCGACGCCCACCGGCACGCTCTGGCCTTCCTTGCCGCACACGCCCACGCCTTTATCGAGCGCCAGATCGTTGCCGACCATCGAGATCTGCTGCATCGCCTCGATGCCGGAGCCGATCAGCGTCGCCCCTTTCACCGGTTTGGTGATGCGTCCCTTCTCGATCAGGTAGGCTTCGGTGGTGGAGAATACAAACTTGCCGGAGGTGATGTCCACCTGGCCGCCGCCAAAGTTCGGCGCGTACAGGCCGTACTCGACGCTGGCGATGATCTCTTCCGGCGTCGATTGGCCCGCCAGCATGTAGGTATTGGTCATGCGCGGCATCGGCAGATGCGCGTAGGACTCGCGGCGGCCGTTGCCGGTCGGGGCGACGCCCATCAGCCGCGCGTTGAGCTTGTCCTGCATGTAGCCTTTCAGCACGCCGTTTTCGATCAGCACGTTGTACTGGCCCGGCACGCCTTCGTCGTCGATCGCCAGCGAGCCGCGGCGCCCTTGCAGGGTGCCGTCGTCCACCACGGTACATAGCTCGGACGCCACCAGCTCGCCCATATGGCCGCTGAACACCGAGGTGCCGCGCCGGTTGAAGTCGCCTTCCAGGCCGTGGCCCACCGCCTCATGCAGCAGCACGCCCGGCCAGCCGGCGCCCAGCACGACCGGCATATTGCCGGCCGGCGCCGCCACCGCGCCGAGGTTGACCAGCGCCATGCGCACCGCTTCTTTGGCGTAGGCATCGGCGCGCACGTCGCCGTCGACGGTTTCCAGGAAGTAGTCATAGCCGAAACGGCCGCCGCCGCCGCTGGAGCCGCGCTCACGCTTGCCGTCCTGCTCCACCAGCACGCTGACGGAAAGACGCACCAGCGGGCGAACGTCCGCCGCCAGCGTGCCGTCGGTGGCGGCCACCAACACCTGCTCGTAAACGCCGGTGATGCTGGCGTTCACTTCCTGCACCCGCGCATCGGCGGCGCGCGCCACCTTGTCGACGCGGTGCAACAGGGCGATTTTCTCTTCGCGCGGCAGGCTTTGCAGCGGATCGAGCAGCGGATACAGCGCCCGGTAACCGATTTCGCCCAGGGTATGCGCCCGCCCGTCTCCCTGCTCGCGCACGATGCTGCGCGCCGCCTGGGCGCTCTGCTGCAGCGCATTCAGAGTGATCTGATCGGCATAGGCGAAGCCGGTCTTCTCACCGCTGACGGCGCGCACGCCGACGCCCTGGTCGATATTGTAAGAGCCATCCTTGATGATGCCGTCCTCGATCACCCAGGCTTCGTGATAGCTGGACTGAAAATAGAGATCGGCGTAGTCGATACGGCGTTCTGCCAGTTGACCCAGTACCCTGTACAGGTCTTGATGACTCAGCTTGTTGGTAGCGAGTAACTGCTCACTGACAAACGTCAGGCTCATAATGGTTTCACTCTTGATTGGAGGATAGCTTGTCAGACGGCGCCGTCAGCGACGTCTGGAATCGGTTGTGCTGCAGCACCGGCATCTGCGCACGAATATTTTTCAGGCTTGCGGTGTCCACGCGCACCTTCAGCGCCGCCACGGCGTCCGCGTTCTCGGCCAGCACCTTGCCCCAGCCGTCAACAGCCAGCGTGTGGCCCCAGGTACGACGAGTCGGTCCGTGGCGCCCCACCTGCGCCGGCGCCAGGATCATGCACTGGTTTTCGATCGCCCGGGCGCGCAGCAGGATTTCCCAATGCGCCTCGCCGGTGACCCGGGTAAACGCCGCCGGCACCGAAATCAGTTCGGCGCCCTGTGCCCGCAGCGCCTGGAACAGCGCGGGGAAGCGCAGATCGTAGCATATGGTCATGCCCAAGCGCCCGACCGGCGTATCCACCACCGTCAGGTGCTGCCCGTGCTGGTAGGTATCCGACTCGCGGTAGTGGCCGTGCGCATCGTTGATATCCACATCGAACATATGCAGTTTGTCATAGCGGGCGCGGATCTCGCCCTGCTCGTCGAACAACAGGCTGCTGGTAGTGATAAGTTCCGGGTTTTCGCGGCTGATCAAGGGCATCGAGCCCACCAGCAACCACACCCCATAGCGGCGCGCCAGCTCACGCACCGCGTTCTGCAGCGGGCCATCGCCCTGTTTTTCCGCCTGTTGGCGGTAGGCCGCGGAGTTGGCGAACAGCAGCGCGTTCTCCGGCGTCATGACCAGTTTTACCCCGGCATTGAGCTGCTTGATCTGCTGTTCAATCTGGGCCAGGTTATCGCGTACCTGATCGCCACTGCACAACTGCAACAACGCAACGTTAGCATTCCTCATGACGCCTTATCCTCCTTTGCCTTACGAAGTACCTCATTGATCTTCGGCTGGTCGAGATCGCCGCCGATATGATAGCGAATCAGCGAAATCTTGCTCCACAGCGGCCCCAGCACCTGCGAGGCGGCAAATACCGCCGCGCCGACGATCGGGTTGACGACAAACGCCGTGGCCACGCCGACGGTCGCCGAAATCGCCGGCGCCACCACCGCCTCCATATCGATGCGGCGGCGCGCCAGATCGATCTGGCCGCTCATGGCGATGTCCGCCGCCAGGCCGTCGATCAATAGATTATCAGTATGCATTATGCCATCTTTCAGCCAGGCGGTGCTGCGGATGGAATCAAAGTAGAAACCTTTGCCGAAGGTATCGCTGAAATCGAACTGCAGCTTGCGCAGCAGGGCGTCGAAGCTGACCAGCCGCAGCAGCTGGCCGGCGCGGCCGCCGCCCATGCTGTCGATCTCGCCCTTGCCCATCTTGACCTGCAGCGCGCCGCTTAACGTATCGACCTGCGGCTGCCACGGCGCGCCGTGCCAGTACAGATCGAAGTCCACGTCGTAAGGCGCCCCCTTCAGCGGAATAGTGATGCCGAAGAAGGCGGCGGTTTCATCGATCTTGCCGCCGAGCAGTTTGCCTTTCAGCGAGCTGCGCTCTTCCTGCGCGTTTTGTTTCCACAGGCCGGTGGCGCTCATACGCCCTTTACCGGTATCGACCAGACCGTGATCCAGCGTCAGGGTATCCCCCCGATTAGTCAGATCCGCCTCGACCTTGCCGAGGTTCTGCCCCAGCACCCAGCACGACTTACAGCGCAGCATCAGCGAAGGCCAGTCGCGGAAGGAAACTTTCTCGGTCGACGGCGACGGTGCGCCCGCCGCGTTTTTCGTCTCGGCGAACTGTGGGTTGTAATACAGGTAGTTGATATCGGCGCGCCACGGCCCGCGATCGGCCACCCGCAGGCTGCCGTCCACTTCGTCGCTCTTGGCGCTCACCAGGGTAGCGCCAAGCTGTTTTTCGGCCGACAGCGTCAGCTTATGCCAGGCCTGGCCGCCCAACAGCAGCTGCGGCGTAGTCAGCGCCACGGTGGTAGGGAAGCTGAAACCGCCCACCTGACCGCTGCCGCCGCCCTGTTTCAGTGCCGGCGCCAGCAGCGCCAGCCACTGCTCACCGTCCAGCGCCGGCAGGTTCAGCGTCATCGATTTGCCGGCCGGCAGCGGCGGGGTGCCGCCACCGTTGGTTTGCCAGGCGGCGCGCGCCAGATTCACCTGTTTTTTGTCGAAGTTCCATTCGCTGTTGAAGCGGTTCTGTTTGCCCGCGCTGCCGGTCAACATGAAACCGTTCAGACCGCCTTTGACCTTGACGTTCACCGGCAGTGCCTCGCCCGGTGCCTTGTCCAGCGGTGAAGGTAAGTGACTGCTCACTTTCTTCAAATCCGCGTCAATGCCGATATCATAGCTGGCCGAGCCCTGATGCGGCAGCGTGATGGCCACCTGGCTCTGCCAGGGCGCGCTGCCGCTGAGCGCATCAGCGGCCTCTTTTGGCAGGCCGGGGAACTTGCCCGGCTGCCAGTCGCCCTTCAGGCCGACATTGATCTTGTAATCGCGATCGCCTTCCTGCGTGGAAAAGTTGACCGCCACCGGCTGCCCGAACCAGTTGGCCGACAGGGGGTCGCTCTGCAGGTTGCCGTTGTCGAAGCGGAACTTGCCGCTGAGCTTTTGCAGTTCGCTGTCCAGCGGCTTTATCAGCAACGAATTGTTGTTCAGCGCCACTTCGCCGGTGGCTCTGACCTGCTCGCCGTCCAGGGGAATATCAAGATGTAAGCGCCCACTGACATCACCGCCAATCTGCAGCTGCTCCAGCGCCGCCCCGAGCGAATCGTGCAACGGCGTCTGCATGAAGTAGTCATGCACGTCGCTGCCCGCACCCGCGACTTCGGCGTCGATCAGCAGCCGCTCTTTCAGGTAATCCGGGATCACCGCGCTGATATTTTTACCCGCCACCTTACCCAATCGGGTTTGCGGCGCATGCATCCACAATCCCTCGTTGGCGAAATCGAGATCGATCGCCAAATCGGTCAGCGCCGGCCAGCCCGGTTGGAACTGGAAGGTGGCGTGACGTAGCGGTACGAAAACTTCAAACTGCCCTTCGTTTTTACGATACGGGAAGTGCTGCGGATCGCCGGAATAAATCAGCGTAGCGTTATCCACCTGGCCGCCCTGAATGGCGCCGCTCAGGTAGTCCACCAGATGCTTGCCCATCAACGGTTCCGGGAAATAGCGCCAGGCGTCGGCGCCGTCATACAGGCGGATGCCCGCCAGGATGTTCAGCCACGGATCGCCCTTGGCCGGCTGCTGATAACGGAAATCACCGTTGACCCACAGCGACTTCGCCTTGACGTCCAGCCCCTGACTCGCCAGCTCCCAGCCCTGATCGTTGTAACGCCAGGTCAGCGCGCCGCGCGCGCTGCTGATTTCAAGCGGGGCGCGGAACATGTCGCCGTAAGGCAGGGTGCTGTCGGTGAGCCCCAGCGTCAGGCGGCCGTTCTCCACCCCGCCGCTCAACGCCCCGGAGAAGTGGTTAACGCCCGGCAGCAGTTCCCAACGCTGCCAGCTGACATCGCGCCACAGCGCCTGGAAACGGCTCTTTTCCGGCTGCTTGAGCGGAATGTCCAGCGCCAGCGCTTCCAATTGCCCCTGCGGCTGCAGATCGTTCCAGCGCTCGAGCACGTCCGGGCTGAGGAAGGAGAAGGTCGGCAACAGCGCCGACAGACGCTCCAGCTGAATATCAGTCGCGCGCACACGCAGTTCTTCATTCTGCGCCGGCCCCATGAATTCGGTGTTTTCCGGCAGCCACAGCGCGGAAAGCGCGCCCTGCGGCCAGGCCTGGCCGTCGGTGCTCAACCGCAGTTGCGGCACGTCGAGCTGCCAACCGGTGCCCTGGCGGCGCAGCGACAGCGCCAGATTATCCACGTCCAGCCGGTGCTGCGCGGCGCCGGTGTCCCAGTTGGCCGCCCCTTGCTTGAGCAACGCATGGCCGCCGGCGATCTGGCCGTTCTGCACCTGCAGCCAGGCAGCCAGGCTGAAGTCGGCGCTTTCCAGCCCGGTGTTGGCGCGCAGCCAGCGGGTAAACCAGGGTTTCATGTCGATGTTATCGGCCTGCAGGTAGACCGTGCCGGTATCCAGCAGGCCTTGATTGTCACGCAGGTCCATGCGCAGCTGCACCACGCCGTGCTGGCCATTCAGCGTCGACAGGCTGATCTGCCCCTCGGCGCGGTGGCGATCGCGGCCGTTGAGCCAGGTCAGCTGGGGAATGTCGAATTCGGCGCGCGCGCCGGCGGGCGTCAGGAATGAAATACGACTGTCGCGCAGATCGAAATGGTCGAGCTGGCGCAGCATCAGATCGCTGATTTTACCGGGTTCAAGGCCATCGCCCTGCCGATCGCCGCCCAGCGTGGCGTTCAAATCAAGCCGGAATTGATAGAAGGTCAGATCGCGGAACTGCCAGCGCCAGTGCAACAGCGACTGCCACACATCCAGCGCCAGCGTCACGCGCTCGATATGCACATCGCTTTTGGGCAGCGTAACGCTCAGGTTACGCACTTCAAGCTGCGGGCCGAAGGTTTCCCAACTGCCCTGTAGGAAATCCATCTGCACGGGCACGCCGGACAGCTTCTCCACCTGCGCCAGCAGTTGGGGACGGTAGTCGTTCAGCTTCGGCAGCATCAGGCGCAGCCCGCTGATCAGCAGCGCCACAATCACGATTAGGGTGGCGCCTGTTGCTAACAGAATCCCAGGCAGTCGCCTCACGCAGTTCTCCTTGCTCCGCTGCCTGGCAACGGGAATATCTATGCACTGACGGGCCCGGCGTGCCGGGCCCCTACCGATGTCGGGCGGGCTACATCATGACGACGTCGAACTGCTCCTGGCTGTACAACGGTTCGATCTGCACCTTCACCTGTTTGCCGACGAAAATCTCCACTTCGGCCAGCGCATGCGACTCTTCGCTCTTCAGCGCTTCGCCGACCGCCGCAGAGGCGTACACCAGGAAGCGATCGGAATCGTAAGCGTGATGCACGCGCACAATCTCGCGCAGGATCTCGTAGCACACGGTTTCCACCGTTTTCACGGTGCCTCGCCCATTGCAAGTAGGACAATCGTGACAGAGCACATGTTCAATGCTTTCACGCGTTCGTTTACGCGTCATTTCAACTAAGCCTAGCTGAGAGAAGCCGTTGATCGTGGTTTTTACCCGATCTTTACTCAACGCCTGCTCCAGCGAGTGCAGCACCCGGCGGCGATGCTCTTCGTTGTTCATATCGATAAAGTCGATGATGATGATGCCGCCCAGGTTGCGCAGCCGCAGCTGGCGCGCAATGGCCTGCGTCGCCTCGATGTTGGTATTGAAGATGGTTTCGTCGAGGTTGCGGTGGCCGACGAAGGCGCCGGTGTTGATGTCGACCGTGGTCATCGCCTCGGTCTGATCGATGATCAGATAGCCGCCGGACTTCAGCTCCACCTTGCGCTCCAGCGCGCGCTGGATCTCGTTTTCCACATCGTACAGATCGAAAATCGGCTGACTGCCGGTATAGAGCTCGAGCTTGTTGGTGATGTCCGGGATGTACTCACCGGTGAACTCCACCAGCAGATCGTGCGTCAGCCGCGAATCGACGCGGATGCGATCCAGCGCCGCGCCGGCGAAATCGCGCAAGATGCGCTGCGCCAACGCCAGCTCGCCGTACAGCTTGTATTTGGTCTGGTTGCGCTTCTTGCGCTCCATCACCTTGGTCCACAGCCGTTTGAGGAATGCGGCGTCCTGCGCCAGCTCTTCCTCGCCGATGCCTTCCGCCGCGGTGCGGATGATAAAGCCGCCCAGCTCGTCGCAGTGCGGCGCCACGATCGCCTTCAGGCGCTCGCGCTCGGCTTCGCTGTCGATGCGCTGCGACACGCCGACGTGCGCCGCACCCGGCATGAAGACCAGATAACGCGAAGGCAGCGTGATATCGGTGGTCAGACGCGCGCCCTTGGTGCCAAGCGGATCTTTCACCACCTGCACCATCAGGTCTTGCCCCTGGCGCACCAGCTCGGCGATGTCGCGCACGTGGAAGTTTTTCCGCTCATCGCCGGCGACGCATTCGGTATGCGGCATGATGTCAGAGGCGTGCAGGAAGGCGGCCTTATCGAGGCCGATGTCGACGAACGCCGCCTGCATGCCCGGCAGGACGCGGCTGACGCGCCCTTTATAGATATTGCCGACGATGCCGCGTTTGGATTCGCGTTCGATATGGATCTCTTGCAGAATGCCGCCATCGATATAGGCGACCCGCGTTTCAGACGGTGTGATATTAACCAGTAGCTCAGCTGTCATGCCTTCTCCTCAGAGCCGGTCGATAATGGCAGCGCCCATCAACCGGTTCTTACATCACGTAATGCGACAAAATTACTGAGCAGCTCATGTGTTTCGACCAGCGGCAGACCGACCACTGCGTGATAACTCCCGGTTATCGTTCTGACGAAACAACCACCCTTTCCTTGAATTCCATAGGCGCCCGCCTTATCCATCGGTTCGCCCGTAGCAATATAGTCGCGGATATCCTGTTGTGACAGGCTGCGGAACGTCACGTCGGTCACCACCAGCTGGCAACGCACGTCGTGGCGATCGGCGATCGCCACTGCCGTCATCACCTGATGCTGCTTGCCGGACAGGGCCGCCAGCATGTCCGCCGCATGGGCTTCGTCGCGCGGCTTCTCCAGCACCCGGCCGTTGAGCACCACGATGGTGTCGGCGCCCAGCACCGGCCGATCTTCCTGCGCCAGCGCCACGCCCGCTTTGGCCTTGTCCTGCGCCAGGCGGCGCACATAGGCTTCTGCGGCTTCGCCTTCCCGGCGCTGCTCTTCGGTATGCGTCAGCAGAATGTCGAACGACACGCCCAGCAGGGTCAGCAGTTCACGTCGACGTGGGGAGCCGGAGGCCAGATAAAGCGAAGTCATTGATATACCCTTACTGTACGGCGAACTGACGGCGGATTTTACGCATCAACAGGAATAACCACGGCCACAAAATGCCGTTTACCACACTACTCCAGAACACCTCTGGGCGGAAAGAGACGTTGATCACTAAAAACTCAGCCCAGAACACCACCACATCCATCGACAGCGACAGCAACACGACGATAAGCGCCTGTTGCCACAGCGCCATATTGCGGAACAGTTGGAATTTGAACGCCACCAGATAGGCGATGATGCCCAGCGCCAGCGCGCGCACGCCCAGCGTGGAACCGAGGATCAGATCCATGATCAGCCCCAGCACGAAGCCGGTGCCGACGTTGACCCGATGTGGCAAAGCCATCACCCAGTAGATCAGGATCAGCACCAGCCAGGAAGGCCGGAACATGTAGATCTGCTCCGGCCACGGCATGATTTGCAGCACCAACGCCACCAGGAACGACAGCCAGATTATCCAGCGCCCGTGGCTGCGGTAGCTGTTCATTGCACCACCCCCGCCGCCGCGGGCTGAACCTGAGGCTGAGCAGAGGCCGGTGCCGTGGTTTGCGGCGCCACCCCGGTGGCCGGAGCCGGCAGCTGTGGCCCGACGGAACCGGCAGGCGGCAGCACCTGCGGCATCATCTGCATCAGGCGTTCATTGGCCACGCGGTGCACTTCGTCCGGCGGCAGCGGCATGTCGCCGTTGCGATCGGCGCCCCACAGCAGCAGCAGGTAGCGCAAGCGCTGCAGACCGGCGGTCGGCCGCGCCTGAATCACGGTGTAAGCACGCTGGTTGTCAACCTTGACCGAGGAGACCACCGCCACCGGATACCCTTCCGGGAAGCGGCCGCCGAGGCCGGAGGTGACCAGCACGTCGCCAACGCGGATGTCGGTGTTGTTCGGCAGATGCTCCAGTTGCAGATCGTCGGCGCAGCCGCTGCCCGCGGCGATCACCCGAATATCGTTGCGCAGCACCTGGATCGGCAGCGCATGCGAGGCGTCGCAGATCAGCAGCACGCGGCTGGTGACTTTCGCCACCGCCACCACCTGACCGACCACGCCCTTGTCGCTGATCACCGGCTGGCCTTCATAGACGCCGTTGTCCGACCCTTTGTCGATCACCACCTGATCGCTATACGGATCGGAACCGGTGGAGATCACCTGGGTGACCATCTTGTGTTCGTCCTGACGCAACGGAGAACCCAGCAGCTCGCGCAAGCGGGCGTTTTCCTGCTTGAATTGGCCAAGAAGAAGAATATCGCTGTTTTTCAGCAGCAGTTCCTGCCGCAGAGCGCGGTTTTCCAGCTCCAGCTGTTGGCGGGTGGCCAGCGTCTCTGACACGCTGTCCAAAACTTTACGCGGCCCGTTGGCCAGAAAATAGAAAGGGCTGACTGCGGTGTCCATGTAGTTGCGTATCTTCACGAACGTGCCGAGCCGGCTGTCGGCAACGATCAGGCCAATGGCCGCAATCACCGCCAAAAAAAGTCGCAGTTGCAGGGAAGGCCCCCTGCTAAAAATCGGCTTCATAAATTATGCGAGTTCCTCGACAACAGAAAGAGGAACCGTACCCGATTCTCGCTGTGCGCATTCATCCGATACGATTCCTCCTTCCAGGGGCTGACTATTCTTCGCTGAACAAATCGCCGCCGTGCATGTCGATCATTTCCAACGCCTTGCCGCCGCCGCGCGCCACGCAGGTCAGCGGATCTTCCGCCACCACGACCGGGATGCCGGTTTCTTCCATCAGCAGGCGATCGAGGTTGCGCAGCAACGCGCCGCCGCCGGTCAATACCATGCCGCGTTCGGAAATGTCGGAGGCCAATTCTGGCGGGCACTGCTCCAGCGCCACCATCACCGCGCTGACGATGCCGGTCAGCGGCTCTTGCAGGGCTTCGAGGATTTCATTGGAGTTCAGGGTAAAGCCGCGCGGTACGCCTTCGGCCAGGTTACGGCCACGGACTTCGATTTCACGCACTTCGTCACCCGGATAGGCAGAACCGATTTCGTGCTTGATGCGCTCGGCGGTCGCTTCGCCGATCAGCGAGCCATAGTTGCGGCGCACATAATTGATGATGGCTTCATCGAAACGGTCGCCGCCGATGCGCACGGAAGAGGAGTACACCACGCCGTTCAGCGAGATCACCGCCACTTCAGTGGTACCGCCACCGATATCCACCACCATGGAGCCTGTCGCTTCGGAAACCGGCAAGCCTGCACCGATCGCCGCCGCCATCGGCTCTTCAATCAGGAACACTTCGCGCGCGCCGGCCCCTTGGGCGGACTCGCGGATAGCGCGGCGTTCAACCTGGGTCGCGCCGACCGGCACACAGACCAGCACGCGCGGGCTTGGGCGCATGAAGCTGTTGCTGTGAACCTGTTTGATAAAGTGCTGCAGCATTTTTTCGGTCACGAAGAAGTCGGCGATCACGCCGTCTTTCATCGGGCGAATAGCCGCGATGTTGCCGGGGGTGCGGCCCAGCATCTGTTTGGCGTCATGACCGACGGCCGCAACGCTCTTTGGGGAGCCGGCACGATCCTGACGAATGGCAACCACCGAAGGTTCATTCAGTACGATGCCTTGCCCTTTAACATAAATCAGGGTATTGGCGGTACCCAAGTCGATGGACAAGTCGTTGGAAAACATGCCACGAAATTTCTTAAACATAACGAAAGGATAATCCTGCAAGCTGGGGGCGGAAAATAAAATCCGCCTACTTTACCAACCACACGAAGCAGCGACAAGGCGCAAAAACGTTCTACTTCGGTGAAAAATAGTCTGTATTGTTTCTGCTCGAATGCACGGAAATTGGATGAGGCCTGAATTCCCTGAACAAAGGCTCAGTTTACCACCCTGTCAACGCACGAAACGGCGTAACACAGCTCATAAAATCTAACATATTCCCTGATTGCCGCCGATGGTAAGCACCTACCAACGCCAACCAGATAAAAGCTGACAAGAGCCTATCTCAAATAGGCGTCATTGTCGCAGGCAGATTGGAGAAAACTCCAAAATGACGGGTGACATGGCCCAGATAGATCCGGCGCTCATTCTACGTCAATTTTTGTCCGGCAATCAGCTTAAACGCGATAACGACGTGAATATTTTTTACGCCCCGCGTCGATCGGTTCCGGCGACGCGAAAAAGTCGCCCTGCCCGCCATGGATCCCACGCTCTTTCAGCGTCTGCCATTCGTTGCGCGTACGTACGCTGGCGGCGAACACCTGCGCGCGCGTACCCGCGCAGGCGCCGGTCAGGCTCTGCACGAACAGCTGGTTTTCGTCCCGCTTATCGATGCTCCGCACCAACCCCGGGTGGAGCTTGACGATCTCCACCTGCAGCGACTTGATATAGGACGTACTGACCACGGTTAAACCCGCTTTGGACACCGCAAGGCGGCAGCCCAGCCCTGACAACAGCCTCAGCACCGGACGCAAACGGTCGATATGTTGACACACATCTGCCTCCGCAAGTTCAATCAGAATTCGTCGACGCTGACTTTTTTCGCACTGCAACAGCGTATCCCGCAGCCAGCGCTGGAAAGAGCGCTGCAAAATCGAGTCTACGCACAGCGGGAACGCCAGCGTTTCCTCGGGCCACTGCGCCAACAAGGGAATGATGCGGCTCACCTGTTGGCGATCGTAACTCTCCGCCAACCCCAGCTGCTGCACCAGCGGCATATATTCCGCCGGCAGCAATTCCTGGGTGCCGTCATAGATCCGGCTCATGATCTCGCGATGGTGCACCTCGCCTTCCACGGTCACCGCCGGTTTCTGATACAGCCGCGGGCCGCCGCGCGCCAGCACCTGTTCCAGCAGCGTGCGCCACTTGACGCTGCCGCGCCCCTTTTCCGGCACCTGGCTGTCGTACACATACCACCCGTTTTCGCCCTGCAGCGTAGCGTGGCGCGTCGCCTGCTCCGCATAATCGATCACCTGCTCGGTGGTTTGACCGCTGCGGTACGCCACGATGCCGATGTGCAGGAAGGCCTCGCGATCGATCAGCGCCGTGGAAGGCAAGGCATCGATGGCGTTGACCAGCTGTGAAGCGATGCCGTCGGCCTCCTTCAGGGTTCGATGCGGCAACAACACGGTAAAATCGCTGTGGAAGTAGCGCGCCAGCAGCGCCGACGGGTAGCGCATCACGAAGGTAGACAGCAGGTTGACCAGCGAATACATCAGCTCCTGCACCGCCACGCTGCCGTGCGTCTCGCGCAGGGTCTCGAAATCGGGCAGCCGCACCATCATCACGATGCCGTGCGAGCCTTCATCTTCCAGCTGAGTGGTCAATTGGTTATCGAAGAACAGGCGATTATTCAGCCCGGTTTTGGCGTCCTGCGCGGCGAAGGCGCGGATCAGCGTATCGACCCGGCTGCGCTCTTCCCGCGCTTCCGCCAGATCGGCCAGCAGGCGGTCGAGCGCGCCGCTGACGTTGGCCGGCCACTCACGCACGTCGCCCTGCATGACGTTTTCACGCTCGCCGTTCAGAATGCGCCGCGCGCGGCGTTCCAGACGATCTTCGCCGTCGGCCTGTTCACGCAGCCAGCGCAGGCTGAACAGCAAAATCACCACCATGACGACAATCGACAGCGTGACGGCGGCGGTGGATTGCAGCGTACGCACGTCGCTGGCGAAGGGATCGAGGTAGGTGATGTACAGCGTGCTGCCCGGGTGCTGCAACAGGGGGCGCGAGACCTGACGATAGCCGTTCAGCGCATCCCAGTGCTCTTTTTTGACCGTCGGCAATTTATAGTCGAGCAGTTGGCTGGTCCCGGCCTCTATGCGGATCGACACGATGCCGAGCGTGCGCATGACGATGGGCAACCATTTCTCCTGCTCCTGCGGCGGCTCGCTCAGCATGGCTTGATCGAGAGTGGTAACCAGCGAATCCAAGCGGCGCTCCTGGCGATCCTGGGTAACGTAAAAGAAGCTGTATGAGCATCCCATCAGCATCAAAAACATCGCCAGTGCGACCAACAGAGTGATCAATGCAGAGAGTTTGGTGGTAAATCGCATCCCTGTGCCTTGTCCGCTATGGTTAAGTGAGTGTGCCCCTGTAGCCAAAAGGAGCCGTCCAACCCTAACAAGCCTTGCCGAGGAATAAAACCTGCAAGCGCCGTTTTTGTCCTTTATCAGGACTTGGGCCGCTTATTATGCATATAGTCAAATAAATGTGATTCAGCCATTGATAGAAAAGTGTAAACGAGAGGAAGAGTGACATGCGTGCACTGTTATTGGAACAACAAGACGACCAAACTCTGGCTCATATCAAAGATATCGGCAGCGATCGGTTGCCGGAAGGCGATGTTACCGTCGACATCAACTGGTCCAGCCTAAATTATAAGGATGCGCTGGCGATCACCGGCAAAGGCAAGATCGTGCGCAACTTCCCAATGGTGCCGGGCATCGATTTCGCCGGCACCGTGCGCCACAGCCGCGACGATCGCTTCAAAGAGGGGCAAAGCGTGGTGCTCACCGGCTGGGGCGTAGGCGAACACCACTGGGGCGGCCTGGCCGAGCAGGCGCGCGTCTCCGGTGAGTGGCTGGTGCCGCTGCCGAACGGGCTGGATGAGCGCAAGGCGATGATCATCGGCACAGCCGGCTTTACCGCCATGCTGTGCGTGATGGCGCTGGAGGAAGGCGGCGTGCACCCGGACGACGGCGATATCCTGGTCACCGGCGCCAGCGGCGGCGTGGGCAGCACCGCTATCGCCCTGCTGGCAGCGCTGGGTTACCGGGTGACCGCCATCAGCGGCCGCGACAGCAATACCGAGTACCTGAAAGCGCTCGGCGCCAAAGAGGTGATGTCGCGCGATGGCTATATCGACACGCCGCGTCCGCTGGAGAAACAGCTGTGGGCCGGCGCAGTGGACACCGTCGGCGACAAACTGCTGGCGCGGGTGCTGGCACAGATGAACTATAACGGCACCGTCGCCGCCTGCGGCCTGGCGGGCGGTTATCAGTTGCCGACCACCGTGATGCCGTTCATTCTGCGCAACGTGCGCCTGCAGGGCGTGGATTCAGTGCATACGCCGCTGCATCGCCGCCAAACCGCCTGGGAACGGCTGGCCGGCATTCTGCCGGACAGCTTCTATCAGCAGGCCACACACGAAATCACCCTCGAGCAGGCGCCAGCCACCGCCGCTGCGCTGCTGAACAACCAAATCACCGGCCGCACCCTGGTGAAAATCCGCTGACCTTCTCCCCTCGGCGACGGGGGGAGTTCCCGCTTCTGCGAAATTTCATATTTTCCCGCGCCCCCTCGCTTCCGGCCGGCTTTAGCGCCATGCTTATTTCATGGAGACCCGTTTGCCGCTTACAGGCGGCGGGAATCAGTCGCGGAGAACATAAGCATGAACAAACACCCGAAATTAACCGAGGCCGACGTCACGCCGGAGAGCGTGTTCCATCAGCGGCGCAAGGTGCTGCAGGCGCTCGGCATCAGCGCCGCTACGCTGGCGCTGCCTGCCGGCGCGCGGGCGGACCTGCTGTCGTGGTTCAAGGGCAACGATCGCCCCAAGGCGCCACCGGGCAAAGCGCTGGCATTCAGCAAACCGGCCGCCTGGCAGGCGCAGCTGGCGATGACGCCGGAAGACAAGGTGACCGGCTACAACAACTTCTATGAGTTCGGCCTCGACAAAGCCGATCCGGCCGCCAACGCCGGCGGGCTGAAAACCGAAGGCTGGAAAGTGCGCATCGACGGCGAAGTGGCGAAACCGATAACGCTGGATATCGACGATCTGATGAAGCGTTTCCCGCTGGAGCAGCGCATTTACCGCATGCGCTGCGTCGAGGCCTGGTCGATGGTGGTGCCGTGGATCGGTTTCGAGCTGGGCAAGCTTCTCAAGCTGGCCGAACCGAACAGCAACGCGCGTTACGTAGCCTTCCAGACGCTGTACGATCCGGAGCAGATGCCCGGCCAGAAAGATCGCTTTATCGGCGGCGGCCTGAAATATCCCTACGTCGAAGGGCTGCGGCTGGACGAGGCGATGCATCCACTGGCGCTGTTGACCGTCGGCGTGTACGGCAAAACCCTGCCGCCGCAAAACGGCGCGCCGCTGCGACTGATCACGCCGTGGAAATACGGCTTCAAAGGCATCAAATCGATCGTGCATATCCGCTTGGTGCGCGATCAGCCGCCGACCACCTGGAACCAATCCGCGCCGAACGAGTACGGTTTTTACGCCAACGTGAATCCGCACGTCGATCATCCGCGCTGGTCGCAGGCCACCGAGCGCTTCATCGGCTCCGGCGGCATTCTCGACGTCAAACGCCAACCGACGCTGCTGTTCAACGGCTATGCCGATCAGGTGGCGTCGCTGTATCGCGGCATGGATCTGCGGGAGAATTTCTAAGTGCGCCTGACGCCTGTTCACATCAAATGGCTGAAAGCCGCCCTGCATCTGGCGGCGTTTTTGCCCTTTCTCTGGCTGGTACTGGCGGTGGATCAAGGCTGGTTCAGCGCCGATCCGTCCAAGGACATCCAGCATTTTACCGGCAGGATGACGCTGAAACTGCTGCTGGCCACGCTGATGATCGCCCCGCTGGCGCGCTACGCCCGCCAGCCGCTGCTGATCCGCTGCCGCCGTCTGGTGGGGCTGTGGTGTTTTGCCTGGGGCACGCTGCACCTGATAAGCTACTCCACGCTGGAGCTGGGGCTGAGCAATCTCGGCCTGCTGGGCAGCGAGCTGGTGAACCGCCCGTATCTGACGCTCGGTATCCTCACCTGGCTGATCCTGCTGGCGCTGGCGGCCACCTCGACGCTGTGGGCGATGCGCAAACTGGGCGCCAAATGGCAAACGTTGCACAACTTCGTCTATCTGGCGGCGATCCTCGCCCCCATCCACTATCTGTGGTCGGTCAAAACCTTTTCCCCCCAGCCGTTCATTTACGCGCTGCTGGCGGTGGCGCTGTTGGGCCTGCGCTACAAGAAATTCCGCGCCTGGTGGCGCTGAATCGCGCGGCGGCGCGCGGGATTGTCGTTGAAAAACGCACGCCGCCGGCGGGAACTTTTTCTGTGTTCCAGCGCTCATATTCCTGTCACGGAACCCCGAGTTGGTCGATTTGGGGTTGAATATCTTCGCTGATAAGACCAGTATTTAGCTGCGAATTGCTACGATATCGTTATAATGCCCGACCTTGTTTCTGTTCTCAGGGTGAATTTGCCCCTTAACAGGTGACAAATCGGTAACATCGGGTTATTTTCTACGATGATGGTTTTATTGCCGGAGATACCAGCACAATGGCGGATAAGTTTCACATTTTGCTTCTGAACGGCCCCAATCTCAATCTGCTGGGGACGCGTGAGCCGGAGAAGTACGGCAGCACGACGCTGACAGAGATTGTTAACGGATTGGAAAACCAGGCATCCGCATTGGATATTACCCTGAGCCATCTGCAGTCCAACGCCGAGCATCAGCTGATCGATCGCATCCATCAGGCGCGCGGCAACACCGATTTCATTCTGATAAACCCGGCGGCGTTCACGCACACCAGCGTGGCGTTGCGCGATGCGTTGCTGGCGGTGCAGATCCCGTTCATCGAGATCCACCTGTCCAACGTGCACGCCCGCGAACCTTTCCGCCATCACTCTTATCTCTCAGACGTAGCGGTAGGCGTGATTTGCGGCCTCGGCGCGGATGGCTACGCTTTCGCTTTACAGGCAGCGGTTAACCGTCTGTCGAAAACCCACTAATTGCTCCACAAAAAGAGTACGGAATCACACTCATGGATATTCGTAAAATCAAGAAACTGATCGAACTGGTTGAAGAATCAGGCATTTCTGAACTGGAAATCTCTGAAGGCGAAGAATCGGTTCGCATCAGCCGTGCCGCACCGGCGCAGGCTTATCCCGTCATGCAGCAGGCTTACGCGATGCCGGCACAGCAGCAGCCAGCCCTGGCTACCGCCGTTGCCACCGCGCCTGCGGCAGAAACCCCTGCAGCACCGGCGGCCGTGAGTGGCCACGTCGTTCGTTCCCCAATGGTAGGCACCTTCTACCGCACCCCAAGCCCGGACGCGAAAGCCTTCGTGGAAGTGGGCCAGAAAGTGAACGCCGGCGATACCCTGTGCATCGTTGAAGCCATGAAAATGATGAACCAGATCGAAGCGGACAAGTCCGGCGTCGTGAAAGCCATCCTGGTGGAAAACGGCCAGCCGGTCGAATATGACGAGCCGCTGGTCGTCATCGAATAACGAGGCGCCCCCATGCTTGATAAAATTGTTATCGCCAACCGCGGCGAGATCGCGCTTCGCATCCTGCGTGCCTGTAAAGAACTGGGCATCAAGACCGTTGCGGTTCACTCCGCGGCCGATCGCGATCTGAAACACGTGCTGCTGGCCGACGAGACCGTCTGCATCGGTCCTGCGCCATCGGTAAAAAGCTACCTGAACATCCCGGCCATCATCTCGGCGGCGGAAATCACCGGCGCGGTGGCGATCCACCCGGGCTACGGCTTCCTGTCCGAGAACGCCGACTTCGCCGAGCAGGTTGAACGCTCCGGTTTCATCTTCATCGGCCCGAAAGCCGAAACCATCCGCCTGATGGGCGACAAGGTTTCCGCGATCAACGCCATGAAAAAAGCCGGCGTGCCATGCGTGCCGGGCTCCGACGGCCCGCTGACCGACGACATGGATAAAAACCGTGCCTTCGCCAAGCGCATCGGTTATCCGGTGATCATCAAGGCCTCCGGCGGCGGCGGCGGTCGCGGCATGCGCGTGGTGCGCAGCGACAAAGACCTTGAGCAGTCCATCAACATGACGAAAGCGGAAGCCAAAGCGGCTTTCAACAACGACATGGTGTACATGGAAAAATACCTGGAGAATCCGCGTCACATCGAGATTCAGGTATTGGCCGACGGCCAGGGCAACGCCATCTATCTAGCCGAGCGCGACTGCTCCATGCAGCGCCGCCACCAGAAAGTGGTCGAAGAAGCGCCGGCGCCGGGCATCACCAGCGAAATGCGCCGCTACATCGGCGAGCGCTGCTCGAAAGCCTGCGTGGAAATCGGCTACCGCGGTGCGGGCACCTTCGAGTTCCTGTATGAAAACGGCGAGTTCTATTTCATCGAAATGAACACCCGTATTCAGGTAGAGCACCCGGTTACCGAAATGATCACCGGCGTGGATCTGATCAAAGAGCAGCTGCGCATCGCTGCCGGTCAGCCGCTGTCGATCAAACAGGAAGAAGTGAAGATCCACGGCCACGCGGTAGAATGCCGCATCAACGCCGAAGATCCGAACACCTTCCTGCCGAGCCCGGGCAAGATCACCCGCTTCCACGCGCCAGGCGGTTTCGGCGTGCGTTGGGAATCTCATATCTACGCCGGTTATACCGTACCGCCGTACTATGACTCCATGATCGGCAAACTGATCACCTTCGGCGAAAACCGTGACGTGGCGATCGCCCGCATGAAAAACGCCCTGGCTGAACTGATCATCGACGGCATCAAAACCAACGTTGAGCTGCAGCAGAAGATCATGAACGACGAAAACTTCCAGCACGGTGGCACCAACATCCACTATCTGGAGAAGAAGCTGGGTCTGCAGGAAACCTAAGGCAGCCACGCAGCATCGTCTGACGAAAGGCCGGTTAATCACCGGCCTTTTTCTTTTCTCGCGCCCGCCTGATTTTTTCGTTCAACCGCGCAAAATAGAATCAAATCTTCACAGATAACTTTCTCTTCACATTTATCCAGCCCGCCACCCACATCACCACATAAAACATAACAAACTGTTTTTAAACAAAAAATATTTAACTCATAGCTTACAAATAAATATTAGCAAGGGAAAAACTCAATCCATCGCATTTTTACACGCTATAAGCTTTAACAAAATTAACGTATTAATTACAAAGCTTGACCCCGATCACATCCGCTCGGTGATAGCCCGTGCTATTGTCGCCGTCGATCGAATGCAGCGCGCTCTTTTTCTCTTTTTATTTATCCTTTTTATTGACTTAGATGAGTAATGTCTTAATGAGCCATGTAACTGAATACGACCGTAAGCCCGTGTTTTCCCTGTACCACCGTGCTGACATGGAAACCATAAAAAGCATTAAGGAAAACGGGATTGAGAAGCTTTTGGGCGAAGTGAAGAATTTCCGCGCCAATGAGGAAATGAACCGCTTTATTCCCGAACAGGCACGCCTGGCAGTAAGCTGGGTGCGTCTGGCAAAAAACGAAAAGCTGGATGTGCATGTTCATCCAATATCTTCGCTGTATATCATTTGTGAAGGGGAAGCGATCCTGCTGGGAGACGGCGTTGACCGCCGGGCCGTTCCAGGCGATGTCATCTGCATTCCGCCAGGCGCGGATCACGGCTTCATCGGCGCGGGCGACAACGGCTACTGGGGGCTGTCAATCCAGTTTGAGGAGCGCGGGCTCTATGAAGATCCCAGCAAGCCGCTGGTGACTTTCGATCAAGATCCCTACGCTTACTACCATCAGCTTAAAGCGCATAACGCCCGCTACATCGAGCGCTACCAGGACAACCCGATCTTTACCGCATTCGCCAAGGATAAAACGTTCTCCGAGGCGAAAAAATCCTTGTTCCTGGACTACCTGCAGATCCTGTCCGATCAGTTCCAAAAAATGGTGCTGCTGCGTAGCGCACTGTGTGAAGACGTTCGCTTCTCGCGTTTCTTCAGTGAACATCTGAAAGAAGAATTCGGCCATGACGAGGTGCTGCGCAACAGCCGCGACAACCTCCAGGTTCGCGAAGACGCGATCTTTGAAGCGCTGTGCATCTGGTTCAACCATCAGATGATCACGCTGGATAATCTGGAACAGGCTATCCTGGTGCACTTTGTCATCGAAGGTTCGGCTTTCGTGTTCTATAACAACATCAAACACGTGTTCGATCCGAGCAAACAGAACCATTTCGAGGATCACTCCGAATTCGATGGCGATCATCAGGAAGTGGATAAAGCGTTCTTCAAGGGGATGACCGAAGAACAATTCCAGCGTGTCAAAGCCGTACTCGATAAAGGGTGGAGTATGGTTGAGAAGCAGTATGCAAGACTGGCCGAACTGATCGAAGCATAAGCCGGGCAGGTCATCAGGAGCGGTCATGAAAATTGTTTTATTGGGATTCGGCGGCATTGGGCAAGAGACGCTAAACGCGCTGTTAAGTACGACCGAGCGACGTGGCAGCGTCAATGAAGTCGTGATCATCTGCCGAAATACCGAAAAGTATTCAGCCGTTTGCGAAGATATTCTTGATGGCCTGCTGGCGGAAGCGCTCTTCTCACGCCATAACCGAACGTCTTTACCCAAGATTGTTGTGACGGATGACTACCGCCACATCGACGGGGCTGACGTGATCCTCTGTTGCTATGGCGTGCCTTCAACCTTTCCGATGCATGACCGCCAGGCGTTGCTGGACGATCACGTACGGCTCAGCGAGGCCATTTTTAGCCGAGCCAAACCCTTCATTGCTCCCGGCTGTCACATCATCAATGCGGTCAATCCGGTGGATAGCATCAGCTATTACATCGATAAAATCCTGCTCGACTCTCGCTGCCGGGTGATAGGCATCGGCGCCGCGCACAACACCGCCAGGCTGCTGAAAAGCATCTGCCGCATTTCCGGGATCGACATGCAGCGCATCGACGCGCGTAGCCTGACAGTCTGCGGCGAGCACGGCGCCGGGCTGGTGCCCTTGCTCAGCCAGGTAACAACCGACGAGGGACCGCTGAACCAGCTACTTTCGGCGCAGGCGCTGGCGCAAATCGTCACCGATACCCGCAATCAAGGGTTGGACATATTTCACAAAATGCGGCGCCCTCCTAAATATGGCCCGGCCGCCTCCATTCTTATCTTGCTTGAGCGCATCATCCAACGGGACGAAACCCCCTGCTGCGGTTCGGTCTGGCTGCCGGAACTGGGCGTGTTCATGTCCTGGCCGCTGGCTCTGCGCGACGGCGTCTTTACGCCGCTGTCGCTGATGCCCAATCAGGATGAGCAACAACAAATCCACCAGGCGGCGCTCAAGTTAAAAAACATCATCCAAGGTTTTAGCTGATGACGACCGATCAAACCAGACAGATTTTCCGCGATCTCTACATGCCGTTACGCCCTGAGTATCGTTTTCTTTCGCCACTGTACGGGGTGCTGTGGTGCAACAACGAACTCGCGGAAAAGTATTACCGCTTTCTTGGCGCCGAACACCCGATCGGCCAGGTGGCGCGCGCGTTGTTCTACCGTACTGACCTGGTCGAGTTTGACGTAAGCAAAGAGGTGAAGAATCCGTTCACCTGGTTTTCCCCCTCTACCCTTGCACGGCTGGTGGCTTTCATGAGCAGCCCGCGTTTCACCGACAATGATATCGCCTCGTTATATCAGCATGTACGAGATGAAACGGACTTTCACGCTGCCATTGAGCAGCAACATCGGCTTTCTGTGCAAATACGCCGGCTTTGCGACAGCGTACTGCAACAGTTCGAGGACACAAAAGCGCAGATCGCAGCCGCAGAACGCGAAGCGCTCTCCCTCGGCGCCCATTTGAAAGCGCAAGAAAAAGCGCTGAATCAGATCCTGCAACAGGCGGAAAACGCCGTTAAAGCGCAGCAGGTGCCGATCCAACAATGTCGAGCCGCGATCGCCGCGCTCAAAGCCGGCAAAAAAACGCTGGGCAAAAGCGCTGCTGAGAATAAAGAGGCGCAGCTGCTGGCGCTCAATGCCGAAATCACCGAGCTGGAAGCACGCCTGAATGCGGCGCAGCAAGAAGCCGTGCATCAAGCCGGCCTATTCCCCGCCTGGCAAAACGCGCAGGCCGCCGTCGAACATGCCCGCCAGCAAAAAGATGAAGCCACCTTGCGCGCCAGCATGCTGGCGGAAAATTTTACCGAAAGCACCGTCGCACGGCTGCAAACCGAGGGATTCAGCGCTGACTTCATTGCATTGCATCTGCCTTTCAACAAGTATCACCGCTATCTGCCGCGACGTGTGCAGGATTACGTCGGTATCCACTGTGCCGATCGCGACAGCTTGCTGGCCAAGTTGCACAATTTATGTCGTTTACTGATCGCGGCCAGCCGCACCGCCGAGCACGACAGAGAGGTGTTTCATTTGCTCAACGCGGCGCTGTGGCTGAAATGCAAGGGTAACTTCGGCAAATTGACCGCCTACATGCAGCAACTGCGGGAACTGAGCGGGGAGCTGTTCGGCGAAACGGCGACGGGCGAGACGCACTTCCCCGATCGCTGCCATGACTATTACGATCGCGAAGTGTACGGCCGCTATTTTCCGCCGCTGTGCATCACCAAAACCTGCCGCCCCGCGCCGGATTCTGACGTCTCGTTCTCAGATTGCGGGGAGAGTTCGCTGCGCAACTTCATCAATGTCCTGGTGAAAAACCAAGCAAGCGCGCAGCTTGACGCCGGAATACTCAAACGCAGCGGCCTGGCTGTCGATCCGCGCGTCATCGCGTTCTATGAAAAAAACCCTCGTTTGGAAACGATCAGAAGCCAAGAAGTACATAACCAGTGGGCTGAAATTGCCTCATCACTCAATGCGCGCGACAACCGAATCAAATACCTGACGCCAGGTAAAGACGCCTATTGCGAGTTGGCCGCCGGCGGCAACAACATGCAGCATATGCTGCAAGCGCTATTGGGCGAAGCTGATATCACCACCATTTGCCGCCGAATCGCCTCCGCTTCCGGCATCGATATTCGTTGCGATCTCAGCGACTTCCACCCGGAACGGCACGATCTGGAAGACTTCACCAACGTTGTTCGCCTTGAATTCGACGGCAAATATGTCTTTCACTGGTATTTCCTCAAACAGCATTTCCGCTGCGCTTCGGCAGATCTGTTCAACGAAGAGGAAAATTATGTACGCCAGGCACTCGCCATGCTGAATGACGAGATGAAACAGGGCCGTCTGAATCGCGACCAGTTCCGCGCACTGCTCAGTTTCCATCTGAAAGAGAAGCCCGTGGCGCAAGTCAAAATGATATTCGACAGCCTTGGCGCTACCCTCGTCGGAGATGAAATGACGTTCTTGATGCTGGGTAAATTGAACTCCGTCGATTCCATGTTCGAATACTGCATGAACGTTCTGGCGATTCCAACGCTGGCGCATAGCGCGCCAGTCTCGGCGACTGTCGCCGCGATTATTCAAGGCATCAGCCCGCATCCGGTTATCTTCGATCAGCGGAAAAATCTCATCGCGAGGATTAGAGAAACCGGAGTGACGCCGTTACTCACTCTGGCTAACCGATGGGAAAAGGAAAGTTTGGAAAAGGTGTAATACACTCGGTTCAACAGACGACGAGCAACATTTAAGGAGAAACCGCCTTGAGGTCAACATTCATCCCTTATTTCCCAAAAGAAATATGGGTTATCTTTATCGGGACGTTTTTGACGCGCGCCTGCTTTTTCATGATTTGGCCATTCATTACCATTCTCATGAGAAATAACTACGCGATGACGCCGGTGGAAATCGGCGTCATGATGAGCGTATCACTTATCGTGTCTATTTCTTTCGGCTATCTCTTCGGTGGCGCATCAGACAAATATGGCCGTCGCACGTTGATTATTCTTGGTGCAATCGCCGCTATCATTTCATTTAGCGTACTTGCGTTGGCCAACTCACCGGCGTGGTATTTTGTCGGTATTTTACTCAATGGCATTTCGCGCTCATTGATCGAACCCGCCAGCAAAGCGGTGATCGGCGATATTCTCCATGACAGGCAAGAGCGGGAACGCGCCTTGAACATCCGCTACTTCCTGATGAACGTGGGCGCAGCCGTAGGCCCATTAGTGGGTGTCGCTCTCGGGCTGACGGCGCAGAAGGCTACCTTCTTCGTCACCGCATTGTCGTTCCTTTGCTATTTGCTGCTGGTGCTCGCGGTATTCAAAGCGGGGCACGGTAAAGAAACGCGCAACGCCACCTTCTCATTCATTGGCTCTTTGCGGATTATCTGGAACGATCAGGCGTTCAAGGTGTTGGTAGTCGCCAACATTTTGGTGATGCTGGTCTACGGGCAGATCGACGTGACGCTGCCGCAATACCTCATGATCAGCCAGGTGTACAACCCCGAATACCTGCTCAGCGTGCTGATATTCATCAATGCAGCCACGGTGATAACGCTGCAGTATTTCACCGAGCGCTTTACCCGCCGCATGTCATTGGCACTGAAAACCAGCCTGGGCGTGTTCTTTCTCGCGCTTTCACAAATTGTCTTCCTGCTGGTTTCCAGTGAAAGCTGGCTGCTGTGGTTGGTCGCCATGTTCCTGCTCAGCCTCGGCGAAGTCATCCTGTTCCCTACGCTCAATATACAAATTGATCGTATGGCGCCGGCTAACCTAAAAGGGGCTTACTTCGGTGCCGCCACGTTTTACGAATTTGGCCTGGCGCTCGCCCCTTTTGTCGGCGGTTTGCTGTTAAAACAAGGTGGCGGTGGCGCCCTGTATGCCGTGATGTTCTTTTTATGCATCGGCGTCATCGTTCTTTATACTATTTCGGAAAGAATATCTGAGAAAAGAACGATAACCGCGTGACATTGTTAACCCGCTAATTAACGCCGCCCTTGTTTAAACGTATTAACGGGGCGGCTTTATCGTGATATTAATCACAGTAAATAAATAGCGAAGGATATGCAGGTCATTATTTAATCGAATGATTTATTTAATGCTAAAAAATAAAATAAATCTATTTACATGAATGATTAGGAGATGTTATAAATTTGTTTATTGCAGGCGTGTAGCTCAGTGGTAGAGCGCTGTGTCATACTTCACAGAGGTCACCTGGTTCGATTCCGGTTGCGCCAACCAATATAAAACCCATTCCTTTTCCCATTCTCTTTAATTATTTTCTCATCGAAATAAACCGGTAAAAATTTATATATTTACCCCCCTCTTTTCTTTCCATCGCCCCGTTGCGTTCACCGGAAAGGTGAATAATTTATTAGCCAAACGCCGCACATTCCGTACAATCCTGTTCCTTCATCTGTTCTTGTCACAAGCCATCATCGTAAACCTATGGGGGACACTGATGGACAAACGCTTTATTCAGGCGCACCGCGAAGCGCGCTGGGCGCTGGGGCTGACGCTGCTCTACCTGCTGGCCTGGGGGCTGGCGGCCTACCTGCCGGACAGCGCCATCGGCGTCACCGGCCTGCCGCACTGGTTCGAAATGGCCTGCCTGCTGGTGCCGCTGCTGTTCATCGGCCTGTGCTGGCTGATGGTGCGCACGGTGTTCCGCGACATTTCGCTGGAGGACCGCGATGCAAACTGAAGTGATCCTGCCGCTGGTCGCCTACCTGTTGCTGGTGTTCGGCCTGTCGGTGTACGCCTATCGGCGCCGCCAGAACGGAAACTTCCTCAGCGAATATTTCCTCGGCAACCGCTCGATGGGCGGCTTTGTGCTGGCGATGACCCTGACCGCCACCTACATCAGCGCCAGTTCGTTTATCGGCGGGCCGGGCGCCGCCTACAAATACGGCCTGGGCTGGGTGCTGCTGGCGATGATCCAACTGCCGGCGGTGTGGCTGTCGCTCGGCGTGCTGGGCAAGAAATTCGCCATCCTGGCGCGGCGCTACAACGCCATTACTCTCAATGACATGCTGTATGGCCGCTACCAAAGCCGCCTGCTGGTGTGGCTGGCCAGCCTCAGCCTGCTGGTGGCGTTCCTCGGCGCCATGACGGTGCAGTTCATCGGCGGCGCACGCCTGCTGGAGACCGCCGCGGGCATTCCTTACGACACCGGCCTGTTGATCTTCGGCATCAGCATCGCGCTGTACACCGCCTTCGGCGGCTTCCGCGCCAGCGTGCTGAACGACGCCATGCAGGGGCTGGTGATGCTGCTCGGCACCGTGCTGCTGCTGGTGGCAGTGATCCATGCCGCCGGCGGACTGGACAGCGCAGTGAGCAAACTGCAGCAGATCGATCCTGCGCTGGTGTCGCCGCAGGGCGGCGATCAGATCCTCAGCCTGCCGTTTATGGCGTCATTCTGGATCCTGGTGTGCTTCGGGGTGATCGGCCTGCCGCACACCGCCGTGCGCTGCATCTCCTACAAGGACAGCAAGGCGGTGCATCGCGGCATTCTGCTCGGCACCGTGGTGGTGGCGGTGCTGATGTTCGGCATGCACCTGGCCGGCGCGCTCGGCCGCGCGGTGTTGCCGGATCTCAAGATCCCCGACCAGGTGATCCCGACGCTGATGATCACCGTGCTGCCGCCGTACGCCGCCGGGATCTTTTTGGCGGCGCCGATGGCGGCGATCATGTCGACCATCAACGCCCAGTTGCTGCAATCCTCCGCCACCATCATCAAGGATCTCTACCTTGGCGTGCGTCCGCAGCAGATCCACAACGAGCGGCTGATCAAGCGCTTCTCCAGCCTGACCACGCTGATCCTCGGCCTGCTGGTGCTGCTGGCGGCCTGGCGCCCGCCGGAGATGATCATCTGGCTCAACCTGCTGGCTTTCGGCGGGCTGGAGGCGGTCTTCCTGTGGCCGCTGGTGCTGGGCCTGTATTGGGAACGCGCCAATGCTCAGGGAGCGCTTAGCTCAATGGTGTCGGGTGCGGTATGCTATACGCTATTGGCCAGCTTCAACCTGCAACCGGCGGGGCTGCATCCTATCGTGCCTTCGCTGTTGCTCAGCCTGTTGGCGTTTTATCTCGGTAACGTCGTCGGCGAAAAGCGCCGGGCGGCGTCATCATTACCCTCTTGAAGAGAATTGCTATGCCTTGGATCCAACTCAAACTGAACACCACCGGCAGCCAGGCGGAAGACCTGAGCGACGCGCTGGTGGAAAGCGGCGCCGTGTCGGTGACCTTCCAGGACACCCACGATAACCCGGTGTTCGAGCCGCTGCCGGGTGAAACCCTGCTGTGGGGCGATACCGATGTGATCGGCCTGTACGACGCGGAAACCGATATGACCGAGGTGGTGGCGATGCTGGAACAGCACCCGCTGCTGGGCGCCGGTTTCCGCCACAAGATAGAACAGCTGGAAGACAAGGACTGGGAGCGCGAGTGGATGGACAACTTCCACCCGATGCGCTTCGGCGAGCGCTTGTGGATCTGCCCGAGCTGGCGTGACGTGCCGGATCCCGACGCGGTCAACGTGATGCTCGATCCGGGCCTGGCGTTCGGCACCGGTACCCACCCGACCACCGCGCTGTGCCTGCAGTGGCTGGACGGCCTCGATCTGGCCGGCAAAACCGTCATCGATTTCGGTTGCGGCTCCGGCATCCTGGCG
Source organism: Serratia sp. DFXYC6 (assembly GCF_057196085.1). Classification (NCBI taxonomy): domain Bacteria; kingdom Pseudomonadati; phylum Pseudomonadota; class Gammaproteobacteria; order Enterobacterales; family Yersiniaceae; genus Serratia; species Serratia sp. DFXYC6. The sequence continues at coordinate 522,075 of NZ_JBXUNV010000002.1, forward strand.
ATCGCCGCGCTGAAGCTGGGTGCGGCGCGCGCTATCGGCATCGACATCGATCCCCAGGCCATTCAGGCCAGCCGCGACAACGCGCAGCGTAACGGCGTCTCAGAGCGTCTGGAGCTGTATCTGCCGAAAGACCAGCCGGCGGACCTGCTGGCGGACGTGGTGGTCGCCAACATCCTCGCCGGCCCGCTGCGCGAACTGGCGCCGCTGATCGGTTGCCTGCCGAAGGCCGGCGGTCATTTGGGGCTGTCCGGCGTGCTGGCCAGCCAGGCGAGCAGCGTTGCACAAGCCTACGAAGAGAAGTTCACGCTCGATCCGGTCGCCGAGCGTGAAGAGTGGTGCCGCATCACCGGCCGCCGTAAGTAAGCGTCACGGTATATTGCTCCCTCATCCACCGGCCCCGCGCCGGTGGATTTTTTTTGTCCGGCGATCGACCCACGGGCAAGACAAAATTTTATGCAATTTTTTGCCTTTCAACGATGGATCGCCCTGACAATGCGCCTTCCAGGCAGGTTATCCCGGCAAAAATAGCGGGCGAATGCAGATAATATCCTGCGCAAAGGCGAATATTTTACCGCACACAAAATAAGCACCTTTCGTCAACTCATTGTAAAATATATACAATATTTTTATGAATCACTGCGCAGCGCATTTTTTGCCCTAATAGCGAGCCAATTGGTTAAAGTTTGGCCTTTCATCTCGGCGCAAAAATGCGTAATATACGCGCCCTTGCGGACACAGTATGGTCACTCTTTGTCTATGCGCATTGGACACCACCAGCTTACTAATTGCCTGATTGCGGCCCCGATGGCCGGTATTACAGATCGCCCGTTCAGAACCCTCTGTCATGCAATGGGTGCTGGGATGGCTGTATCCGAAATGCTCTCCTCCAACCCGGAGGTGTGGCGGACGGATAAGTCGCGTCTGCGTATGGTGCATAGCGATGAACCAGGGATCCGCTCCGTGCAGATTGCCGGATGCGATCCTGATGATATGGCCGCCGCCGCGCGTATCAACGTGGCCAGCGGCGCGCAGATCATCGACATCAATATGGGATGCCCGGCCAAAAAAGTGAACCGGAAGCTTGCCGGGTCCGCCTTGTTGCAGTACCCGGATCTGGTAAAACAGATCCTCCACGCGGTGGTTGACGCGGTGGATGTGCCGGTAACGCTGAAGATTCGCACCGGCTGGGCGCCAGAGCACCGTAACTGTGTAGAGATTGCCCAACTGGCCGAAGACTGTGGTATTCAGGCCCTGACGATTCACGGCCGAACCCGCGCCTGTCTGTTTAACGGCGACGCGGAATACGACAGCATTCGGGCAGTTAAGCAGAGTGTTTCCATTCCGATTATCGCGAATGGGGATATTACTGACCCGCATAAAGCCAGAGCAGTGCTCGACTACACCGGGGCTGATGCCCTGATGATAGGCCGCGCTGCTCAGGGGAGACCCTGGATCTTCCGGGAAATCCAGCATTATCTGGACACTGGGGAGTTGCTGCCGCCGCTGCCGCTTGGCGAGGTGAAGCGCTTGTTGATTGGGCACATTCGGGAATTGCACGGCTTCTATGGCCAAGGCAAGGGATTCCGGATTGCTCGTAAGCACGTGTCCTGGTATCTCCAGGAACACGCTCCGAATGACCAGTTTCGGCGCACATTCAACGCCATAGAGGATGCCAGCGAACAGCTGGAGGCGTTGGAGGCATATTTCGAAAATCTTAGCGTAAAAAAAGAGCTGACAGAACTATGTTCGAACAACGCGTAAATTCTGACGTACTGACCGTTTCTACCGTTAACTCACAAGATCAGGTGACTCAAAAGCCTCTGCGTGACTCGGTTAAACAAGCACTGAAGAACTATTTTGCTCAACTGAACGGTCAAGACGTAAATGACCTGTATGAGCTGGTACTGGCTGAAGTTGAACAGCCACTGTTGGACATGGTGATGCAATACACCCGTGGCAACCAGACCCGCGCAGCCCTGATGATGGGCATCAACCGCGGCACGCTGCGCAAGAAGCTGAAAAAATACGGCATGAACTGATACTAGTCAGTTAACGTGTTGAAAAGGCGCTTTATCTCATTTGATAAGCGCCTTTTTCTTTTTCTGACTTGTGCCTACATTGGCAAGGATTTGCGCGGAATGCGCTTATCTATATATCCGGCAAAGAAATAGCAAATACCCGCCACGCCCGCGATCATCACGTAGCGCTTCCACCCGTCCAAATCCACGCCCAGGCTATCCAGCCCGCTCAACACAACAAACACCAGCAGGCCCAAGATAACCGATGCTCTGCCTGTCCAGGCTGGTGGGGGTGTCAATAACCGCCTTATCCAGTGGGATTTCATAGCGCTTCCTTCTTGCTTACGATTGAGTCGCCAATCGATGAAGAATACTCTCACGTTTTAATCGGGGCGACAAAGCGGGGCATCGGCTCTGGATTGCAGGCAATAAAAAAGGCCGCAGCGCGGCCCTTGGGGTAAAGCGGAGACCTTACTCGGTCACTTTGTTCTTGAGGCTTTCCGCCCCTTGCTTAGTCTTGTCCCAAGCCTTCTCCGAGCCCTGTTTGGTGGAGTGCCAGGCCTTTTGCGAACCTTCGCTCACTTTGCTGCCGACGCTGTCGCTCTTGCCTTCGGCGGCATGCTTGGCTTTCAGCTTCAGCTCTTCACCCTTGTCCTGAGACTGGTGCAGCTTTTCTTTGGCGGTATCCGCCCCTTTGTGCGCCTCGGCGACAACTTCGTTGCTGGCGTGAGCGGCGGTGTCGGTCGCGGTTTCAGCAGCGAACACCGGGGAAGCGAGCAGCAGTGCAGACAAGGCAATGATTGATTTTTTCATAAGTCCCTCTTTTCTCAGATACGTGCCATTCGTCATGAAACAAGATGGCATGAAACACCCCTTGAACGATTTAAGAATAGGACTAAAACCAAAAAAATCGATATAAAATTTCATTACAAATCATTTTATTGATTTTTTATGCCAACAAGCAGCACACGCAGGGAAAGCGCACGAAAAAGTTAAATTTTTCCTGTCATAAAACTATAATTTGTACGAATTTTTAACAAGCTCCAACAGGGATGGATTCTATGGTTGCCGCGATCATTATCGGCATTTTTATCATCAGCTTCCTCTACGCACACTCCCGCGGCAAAGAGAAACAAAAGCTTACCCGTCAGCTGTTCGATCACTCCACGTTTATGGGGCCGATCAACATGTTTATGACCGGTTTCTCGCGTTTGCCCGCCAAACAGCCCTATTTCGACGAAAAAGGCTTCCCGGAGCTGCAAACGCTGACCGACAACTGGCAGGTGATCCGCGAGGAAGCCGTGCGTTTGCAGGATCACATCAAAAAGGCGCAGTCGCACAACGACGCCGGCTTCAACACCTTCTTCAAACGCGGCTGGAAACGTTTCTATCTGAAATGGTACAGCGACAGCCACCCTTCGGCGCAAACGCTGTGCCCGAAAACCGTCGAGCTGCTCAACCGCATCCCATCGGTCAAGGCGGCGATGTTCGCCGAGCTGCCGCCCGGCAGCCATTTGGGTAAACACCGCGATCCTTACGCCGGCTCGGTGCGCTACCACCTGGGGCTGATGACGCCTAACGACGATCGCTGCTTCATCGAAGTGGACGGCGAGCAGCACAGCTGGCGCGACGGCCAAGCGGTGATCTTCGACGAAACCTACGTGCACTGGGCGCAAAACGCCACCGACCAGACGCGCATCATTCTATTTTGCGACGTCGAGCGGCCAATGAAATGGCGCTGGGCGCAGGCGGTCAACCACTGGGTCGGCGCTACGCTGATGTCGGCGGCCAGTTCGCCGAACGACGATCAGGACCGCACCGGCGGCATCAACCGCATCTTCAAATACGTCAACGCGGTGCGCGACGCCGGCCAGCGCCTGAAGGCGCGTAATCGCCGCGGTTACTACCTGCTGAAATGGCTGGTGATCGCCGCCATTTTCGCCGCCATCATCCTCCCCAGCCTGTAAACCGTCGCCAATCGTCAATCCAGAGGCAATGCGAATGAGAATATTCGCATGCCTCTCTTCCTCTGAACCCCGTACCCTGTGTTAACATACGCATTCCTAGAGCCGCCTCCGCTGGCCAACAGCTATCCCTCCGAAGCCTGATAGCAGCGCAAACCGCCCTTCGAATGTAAATGTTTAGTCAATTATGGAATTCTGACTAAACCCTGGCCGTCCCCGGGTGTCTGAGTCGTTGTATCGCTATCGAGTGGATCCTTTATGCGCTACAGGTTGCTACCCCCCTAACGCATAAACGAGCTGCTATGAAACGCCAAAAGAGATTTCAACTTTCCTTGCTGCACCCGCGCTACTGGCTGACCTGGTTCGGTCTGGCCCTGTTGTTCCTGCTGGTGCAACTCCCCTACCCGCTGCTTAACCGCCTTGGCGTATGGATGGGGCGCACCTCGATGCGCTTTCTTAAGCGTCGCGTCGCCATCACCCGCCGCAACCTCGAACTGTGCTTCCCCGAGATGGACGAAGCGCAGCGCGAGCGTAAAGTAGTGGGCAACTTTGAGTCCCTCGGCATGGGCCTGCTGGAAACCGGCATGGCCTGGTTCTGGTCGGATAAACGCGTTAAGCGCTGGTTTAACGTCTCCGGCATCAACCACCTCAAAATGGCGCAGCGTGACGACCGCGGCGTGCTGGTGATCGGCGTGCACTTTATGTCGCTTGAGCTGGGCGGCCGGGCAATGGGCCTGTGCCAGCCGATGATGGCGATGTACCGCCCGCACAACAACAAGGCGATGGAGTGGGCGCAAACCAAGGGCCGCATGCGCTCCAACAAGGCGATGATCGATCGCAAGGATCTGCGCGGCATGGTGCACGCACTCAAGCGCGGTGAGGCGGTCTGGTTCGCGCCGGATCAAGATTACGGCCCGCGCGGCAGCGTATTCGCGCCGCTGTTCGCCGTCGATCAGGCCGCCACCACCAGCGGCACCTTCATGCTGGCGCGCATGGCCAACCCGGCGCTGGTGCCGGTGGTGCTGATCCGCCGTGAAGGCGGCCGCGGCTACGACCTGCTGATCCAGCCGGCCCTGGAAGACTACCCGCTCAGCGACGAACAGGCGGCGGCGGCTTATATGAACAAAGTGATCGAGAAAGAGATCATGCGGGCGCCGGAGCAATATCTGTGGCTACATCGCCGCTTCAAAACCCGGCCAGTCGGCGCGCCGTCGCTGTACTGAGCCCCGTTTTCCAGCCCGGCCGACGCCGGGCTTTTTTGTGCGCCGCGTTTAAAAAATCTGCGGCTCAACATGTCGCTTTCCTGTAATCTCCCTCTTTACCCGCACAGGAAAGGAAATGATGAAAGCTCAAGTCCGCATTGCTCTGGTCGGTGATTACAACCCGCAAGCCGTGGCCCATCAGGCCATCCCCGTGGCGCTCCAGCTCACCGCCGCCCATCTCGACATCGACGTGCAGCCCCAGTGGCTACCGACCGAAACCCTGACCTCCCCCGATGTCCTGCAAGATTTCGATGCCATCTGGGTGGTGCCAGGCAGCCCATATTGTCACGACGACGGCGCCTTTATGGCGATCAGGCATGCGCGGGAAAACGACGTGCCGTTCCTCGGTTCCTGCGGCGGCTTTCAGTACGCCATCATCGAGTACGCCCGCAACGTGATGGGCTGGCACGACGCCGGCCATGCGGAAACCGACAGCGGTGGCCGGTTGGTGATCGCCCCGCTGAGCTGCTCGCTGGTGGAAAAAACCGGCGACATCGTTTTTCAGCCTGACACCCGCGTCGCGCAGGCCTACGGCAGCCTGAGCACCCATGAAGGCTACCACTGCAACTTTGGCGTGGCTCCGGACTTCGTCGCCGACCTTGAGCGCTTCCCGCTGATTATCAGCGGCCACGATGCCGAAGGCGACGTGCGCGCCATCGAACTGCCGGAGCGGCGTTTTTACGTCGCCACGCTGTTCCAATCAGAACGCGCTGCACTGCGCGGCGAGCTTTCGCCGCTGGTGGTGGAACTCGTCAAAGCCGCCGTCTGCTAACCTGCTACCTCCCCGTAGGATCGAGCCGCAGCGAGACAGGGTTCTCGTTGCGTCTTTCATTTCGGGTATCACTCGGCATCAACGTTTCACATTTATTATCTCATTAAAGTTAATCCATTAATTGCCCAATAACGGATCATTCATCGCAGTTTAATTGAAACGTCATACTCCTATGAAAGTTAACAGCAGAATTACGAATAAAGAAATGCATGAAATCACAATAAGCTTCACTTCTTATTATTCATTATTATTTCTTTTATAATAATACAACATAAGAGATTCTTTATAATTTTTTATGATTCAGCCTGTTATCTCTTGCAGAGAAGCAACCGAACTTGCCCGCTGAGATACCACTCCGTTATCGCTTACGAACCGCCTCAGCTCCGCCCCCCTTTTGCCAAAAATAAAAAATCACAAATAAAACAATAAATTACATGATTTCGCTTACTAATATCACGAATAAAAGCTAGTCAATCGTGATTAACACGCCACAAAAGCAATGGCAAAAAACCAGTTTAAAAATAAATAAAATACAAATCATTAACGCTAAAATCATTGCATTTATTATAATAAAATAAAACCATTAAAAATATTTAATGTGAAAACAGGCCAACTTAATAATCACCTTTTATAATGTTCGAGTGCTTGGCTGCGACTCACTTTATTTAATTCGATTCATTCCTTATTTGTGGAGGTGGTTCCGTGTCCGCTTATTCCCTGACGACCGTGCAACAAGCCGTGTGGCTAGACCAATCTTTAAACCCCGATATCCCCTTATATAACGTTGGGTGTTTATGGCGCGTAGAGCGCGAGATTTCGCTACCGCTGTTTCAAGAAGCCATACGGCAAATACAGCAACAACATGATGCGTTGCAAACCACGCTGAAAGAAACGCCGCAAGGCATTACCCAGGAAACCTGCGACCGGGCCTATATCGACCTGCATTACCACGATTTTTCGCACAGACAAGATGCCATCAGCCTGGCAGAAACACACCTTCGTTCTCAATTCCTGCAGCCTTATTCACTGTATGACAGCCTGCTTTGGCGCTGCCACCTGGCCAAAGTCAGCGGATCCAGCACGCTATGGCTGCTTGCTTCCCATCACCTGATTGCGGACGGCACCTCAATTTCCCTGCTGAGCAAAATGATCATGGAGCGCTATAAACAATTAAAAGCAGGGATAAAAAACGAAGCCCCCCACTCGCGTTACCAAGACTTCGTCATCAGCGATCGCACCTATCAGCAGTCTCCACGCTACGAGCGCGATCGTGATTTCTGGTTGAAGCGTTTCATCGACGCGCCCCCCTCCATGCTGGAACGCCGCCAAAATCACTGTGGGCAACAAACCTACCCCAGCCATCAGATAATCAAGCGGTTGCCACGCGAGCGTTTCCTACAGTTGGAACAATACGCCGCCGCGCAGGGCGGTTCTGCAATGCATTTTTTTAGCGCTTTGCTGGCCACCTGGTTCGCCCGGATTTGGCAAACCGATCAATTCACGCTGGGCGTGCCGGTACATAACCGCAGTACCGCCGAACATAAGCAAACATTGGGCATGTTTTCCTCGATGATCCCACTGCGCATCACGGTCGATTCACAGCAATCCTTCGGCCACTTACTGCGGCAAATCGGCAGCGAGCTGCGCCAGTGTTATCGTCACCAGCGTTTTCCCATTGCCGAACTCAACCGCCAGTTGAACCTGCATCAGCAGGAGCGGCGCCAGCTGTTCGACATCAGCTTTTCTCTGGAGGTTTTTCCGACCGACATCGAACTGGAAGGCAGCCAGTTCAAGGTGGAAAACCTGCACCACGGTCAGGAACAGCTGCCCCTCGGCGTCTACCTGCGCCATTACCATCCGGGCGACGACCCGCTGTTGGAGTTCAACTTCAATCAGGCCTGGTTCAGTCAGGAAGACGGTGAGCGCATCGCCGCCCGCATACTGCACCTGCTGAACACGCTACTGGACGGCGATCCGGCGCTGCCGCTGGGGCAGTTACCGCTGCTGTTGCCGCAGGAAAGACAGCAAATCTTCCATCAATGGAATGAAACCCGACAAACATGGGCAGACATGCCGCAAGGCGTACATCAATTCCTGGAACGGCAGGCCGCGCTGACGCCAGAAGCGCCGGCGCTGTGCTACGGGGACCACGAGATCAGTTATCAACAGCTGAATCAGCGGGCGAATCGATTGGCTGCCTTTCTCAGGCTGCAGGGATTACAGCCTGACGATCGCATCGCGGTATGCGTCAACCGCAGCCCGGATATGGTGATTGCCCTGTACGCCATCCTGAAGGCGGGCGCCGCCTATGTACCGCTCGATCCCGACTATCCACAAGACCGCCTGCGCCACATGCTGCAAGATTGCAGCGCCAGATTCGTTCTGATCGACGATGGCGGCGAACACGCGCTGCACCCGCTGCGCGATATCGCCGTGCCGCGATTGCATCTTCAACGTGAGAGCCATCTGTGGCGGCAAGCGCCGGATGGCAACCCGCCGCCGCTGGCCGCCGATCCACAGCGCAGCCTGGCTTATGTGATTTACACCTCCGGCTCGACGGGGAAACCCAAAGGGGTGATGAACGAACACCGCGGGGTGATCAACCGACTCCTGTGGATGCAAAAGGCTTATACACTGACGCCGGATGATGTCGTGCTGCAGAAAACCCCGTTCAGCTTCGACGTCTCTGTCTGGGAGTTTTTCTGGCCGATGATGGTCGGCGCCCGGCTGGCCATCGCCAAACCGGGCGGTCACCAGGAACCGGATTATCTCAGCGCCTGCATCGCACAACATGGCGTCACCACACTGCATTTCGTCCCCTCTATGCTGCAACTGTTTCTGCGCCACGGCGATATGGCGCAGTGCGCCTCCCTGAAACGCATCGTGTGCAGCGGCGAGGCGTTGCCGCTCGCGACGGTACAACGTTGCCTGCAGCAGTTGCCGCAGGCGGAACTGCACAATCTCTACGGCCCGACGGAAGCCGCCGTAGACGTTTCCAGCTGGCAATGCCTGCCCGATGATCCTCGCCCACTGGTACCGATCGGTAAACCGATCGCCAATACCCAGCTCCATATTCTGGATGACCAACTGCAACCGTTACCGCCTGGCATCGCCGGCGAATTGCATATCGGTGGTATTCAGGTTGCCCGTGGTTATCTGAACCGCGCGGCGCTGAGCGCCGAGCGATTTATCGCCGATCCTTTCAGCGCCGAGCCGCAGGCTCGCCTGTATAAAACCGGCGATCTGGCCCGCTGGCTGCCGGATGGCAACATTGAGTATCTGGGCAGAAACGATTTCCAGGTCAAAATCCACGGCCTGCGCATTGAATTAGGCGAGATCGAGCAACAGCTCAGACAGTGTTCAGGGGTTGAAGACGCCGCCATTCTGGCACGGGAAGACGAAAGCGGCGGCAAGCGCCTGGTCGCCTATGTCATCGCCCCAGAGCAAACGGCCGACGCCGCCGAATGGCGTCGGCAATTGCAGCAACACCTGCCGGACTTTATGGTGCCGTCCTGTTTTATCCGGCTGGATGCTTTTCCGCTGTCGCCCAACGGCAAGCTGGATCGCAAAGCGTTACCGGCACCAGCCAACATGCAGGAAACCGCTGCTTATGAAGCCCCGCAAGGCGAGCAGGAACAGCAGTTGGCCGAACTGTGGAGCGAACTGCTGGGCACAACGCGCATTGGCCGCGACGATGATTTCTTCGCGCTGGGCGGCCATTCGCTGCACGCCATTCAACTGCTGGTTAAACTGAAGCGACACGGGCATTCGTTAGGCATTAAAACGCTGTTTGCTCACTCGACGCTGCGCGGCCAGGCCCGTATTCTCACCGACGGCGTGCCCGCAACGGCTCCAGCCACCTCCGAACCCCTGCAGCAGCTGTTGACCCGTCTGAATCAGGCCAGTTTTACCTTTAAACAGGTAGAGCGCCTGAACCACGCCATCACCCCCGACAGCGTTTGGATGATCCATCCTGCCGTCACCGGTTGCGATGTTTATCGCGATCTGGCGAACTATTTAGAGAAAGATTTCAATGTGTTAGGCATCAACAATTACAACCTGTTCCAACAGCCGCACATCACTTCGCTACGCGAGCTGGCGGCGTATTATCTCGGCCATATGCGGCTGTCGCCGGCGCGCCCCGTCCGTCTGTTGGGTTGGTCGCTAGGGGGCCTGATCGCGCTGGAGATGGCCGCTCAACTGGAAAGCCAGGGCTATCGCGATATCCAACTGTTCCTGCTTGATACCTTCTACCGAACCCCATTCCAGATCCGCAGCGAGCCGGGCATGCTGGCGGCGATGCTGGCCATGTTGGGTATTGACGGCGAGGCCGCCGACCGGGCCTTAAAGGCAGAGCCGACGGAGCTGGCATTGGCAAAACAAACGCTCAGCGCACCGTTGCAACATGCACGCATCACGCTGTTCAAGGCGACCGAAGATGCAAATCTGAATATCACCGGCCTGGGCGATGAGCGGGAACTGCTGGCGATTGCCGACAATGGCCTGTCGGCAATCGGTCAACATCTGCAGGTGCATCCGTTGCCCTGCAATCATCACTCCATTATCTTCAGCCACGAGGAGATAGGACGCGCCTTGCGGCAGTCATCGCGCACGCCGGCGATGCTCGGCAACCTTCCTTGACGCTCTACGGTCTGCGGCGCAGTTCGCCGCAGACCGCCTCCTTACCACATCAGCCGGCCGATCAGTGGCGCGGCCACCACCGTGATAATGCCGGCCAACATCATCACCAGGCTCGACACTACGCCCTCCTGCGGCCCCAGTTCATAGGCGCGGGCGGTGCCGGCGCCGTGCGACGATGCGCCAAATCCGGCCCCTTTAGCCAGGCGGCTGCGTACAGCCAGCCGCAGAAACAGAATGTCGCCCACCGCCATGCCGAACACCCCGGTGATCACCACGAACAACGCCACCAGGTCCGGTTGGCCCCCCATCTGCTTGGCGGCCTCCAGCGCGAACGGCGTGGTGATCGACCGCACCGCCAGGCTGCGCTGCACCTCTTCCGGCAGCGTCAGCAGGCGCGCCAGCCACACCGAGCTGTAAACCGCTACCAGCACCGCGGTCGTTACCCCGGCGGTCAGCGACAGCCAGTGGCGACGGATGATATGCAGGTTCTCGTACACCGGCACCGCGAAGGCGATGGTCGCCGGCCCCAGCAGCCACAGCAGCCAGTGGGTTTCACCGATGTAGTCCTGATAGGAGATGTGGGTGACCACCAGCAGCAACACCAGAATCATCGGCGTCAGCACCAGCGGCATCAGCAGCAACGTGCGGCGGCGGCGATAGAGTTTCTTGTTGGCGAAATAGAGCGCCAGCGTCGCCAGAAAACAGGCCAGACTGAGGATAAAATCATTCATGGCGCTGCTTCCGCCGCTGCAGCCAAATCTCCAGCCGATACACCCTGTCCACCACCAGCCCGGTGGCGCCCAGCGTCAGCATGGTGCTGACCGCGATCACCAAAAAGATCTTCCAGCCTTCGACCATCAACAGCTGGGCATAGTTGACCACCGCCACCACCGCCGGCACGAAAAACAGCAGCATTTCCGCCAGCAGCCAGCGGGAGCCGGCCTTGACCCAACTCAGCGGCAGAATGCGCAGCAGGATCAGCGCCAGCAGCATCAGCATGCCGACGATATTGGCGGGGAGCGGCAGGTGGAATTGTTGCACCAGACGATCGGCGATCAGAAACAGCGCCGCATACAACGCCACCTGGATCGGCACCTGCAAACGGGTCAGCAGGGAGGGGGCAACGCGGCGTAACGCCAGAGACATGAAAGATGACCTCAAACAATAATTGACGGCCTACAGTATACGCAGCCGGGAAACCACGCCTGAAATGAATTAAAATTATCGACATCATGCCGTCCGGGAATAGTTTCTCGCCGGTAGCGTCCCCAAGGAGAACCCTAACGTGGATGTCCGCACCCTGCGCTACTTCGTTGAAGTGGTGCGCCAGCAAAGCTTCACCCGCGCGGCGGAAAAACTGTTCGTCACCCAGCCCACCATCAGCAAAATGCTGCGGCATCTGGAGGAAGAGCTGGAATGCACGCTGCTGATCCGCGAAGGCCGCAAGCTGCGCCTGACCGACAGCGGCCAGGCGGTGTACCAGCGCGGCCTGACGATCCTCGACGAGTTCCGCCAGTTGGAGGCGGAGCTGGAAGACATCAGCTCGGTGAAAAAGGGCGTGCTGCGGCTGGGCATTCCGCCGATGGTCGGCAGGCAGATTGCCGATCTGATCCGCCGCTTTCGCCAGACCTACCCCGGCATCGAATTAAAGATTTCCGAGCTGGGCGGGCTGTCGGTCGAACAGGCGGTGATGTCCGGTGAACTGGATCTGGCGATGACGGTGCTGCCCTTCGATTCGGCGCAGCCGCTGACCTTTCTGCCGCTGCTGGGCCATCCGATGTGCGTGGTGGCGCCGCGCACGCCGCAGTGGCTCAACCGCACCAGCATCAATATCGCCGAATTGGCCGACAGCCCGATCCTGATTTATAACGAAGACTTTGCGCTGTACAAGATGCTGATGAAGGCGTTTCGCCTGGCCGGCTTTGAACCGCAAATCGCGGTGCGCAGCGGCCAATGGGACTTTCTCGCCTCGATGGTGCAGGCCGGCGTGGGCATCGCCATGCTGCCGGAGCCGGTTTGTCGCTGGCTGGACAAGGAAAACCTGGTCTGGCTGCCGCTGGAGCCGCGCATGGAGTGGAAAATCGGCCTGATCTGGCGCCAGGGCAGCTACCTGTCGCACAGCGCGCAGGCCTGGATCGCCTGCTGCCGCGACTACTGGCCGCCGCTCAAGTAACCAAAAAAAGGGCCGCACAGGCGGCCCTTCAGGACAGAAATAAAGAGGAAAACGTTTATTCCTCTTCTGAGATTTACCCTTCGCGTTCGATCAGCAGCGCTTCGAGCAGGTCGAGATCGTGCAGCAGTTTTTGCAGCGTCTCGTTGCTGATTTTCTGCGTGGCGCGCAGGTGGTACAGCTCGCCGCGCTCGGCGCGCAGCGCCGTCAGGCGGAAACGCCGCTCGAGGTTTTCCATCGCCAGCGCATTCTCGATATCGTCTTTCGACGCGATGCGCCGCCGCAGCATGCCCGTCACCCGCGAGCTGACCTCTTTCAACACCTGCGGATCGAGGTTTTCTTCGGTATCGGCAACCAGGCGCTCTTCCATTTTATTCACGCTCTCAATCGCCACTTCGGCCGCCATGGCGATCGCCATGCGCTCTTCCTGCTTGCTGGCGCTCTTGTCGGTGACCTGCACGCCGCGCAGCAGCAGCGGCAACGCCAGCACGCCGACGATCAACGACAGCAGGATCACCCCGGCGGCGATAAACACCAGCTGATAGCGCGCCGGGAAGGCGGTGCCGTCGCTCAGCAACAGCGGTATCGACAGCACACCGGCCAGGGTAATCGCCCCGCGCACCCCGGCGAACGACGCCACCCACAGCTCACGCGTGCTGTAATCGCCGAACTGCAGCGGACGCTTTTTCATAAAGCGGTTGCTGGCCTTCTTCATCACCCACAGCCAGGTGAAGCGCAGCACCAACAGCGCGGCGTAGATGGTGGCCACGTCGGCGAACAGGTACCAGGTCTGGATGGTCGGATCCAGCTCCGCCTGCAGGATGGAGGTTTCAAGAATGCCCGGCAGCTGCAGGCCCAACATGATGAACACCATGCCGTTGAACACGAATTCCAGCATCGCCCACACGCTGTTGGCGCGCAGACGCATCGCCAGCGGCGCGTTGCGGATCACGCCGGACTGGCTGATGGTCATCCCCGCCGCCACCGCCGCCAGGATGCCGGAAACGCCGATATGTTCGGCGATCAGGTAGGACGCGAACGGCAGCAGCAGCAGGAACACGATCTGGGTCGCCGGATCGTCGCCGCTCCAGCGGCTCATCACCCGCAGCGATTTACTGTAGGTCCAGGTGACCGCCACGCCGGCCAGCAGGCCGCCGATCGCCACTTTGAGGAATTCAAGGGTCGCGCCGCCCACGGTGAACACCATGGTGCCCATCGCCACCGCGATGGCGAACTTGAGCGACACCAGGCCGGAGGCGTCGTTCATCAGCGCCTCGCCCTCGAGCACGCCCATGATCGGCTTAGGGATCCGCCCTTTGCCGACGATGCCGGACAGCGCCACGGCATCCGTCGGCGACAGCACCGCCGCCAGGGCGAAGGCCGCCACCAGCGGAATGCCCGGCACCATCGCGTAGATCAGATAACCGACGCCGACCACGGTGATCAGCACCAGCACCAGCGCCAGGCCGAGAATTTCACGCCCGTGATGCAGGAATTCGCGCGTCGGCGTTTTCCAGCCGTCGGCAAACAGCAGCGGCGGGATGAACAGCACCAGGAACAGTTCGGGATCAAAATCGACGTGCAGCCCGAAATGCGGCCAGGCCAGCAGGGCCCCGATGGCGATTTGCATCAGCGGCAGCGGCACCTGGAACGGCAACATGCGCGTCACCACCCCGGACAGGGAGACCACCAGGATCAAAATGAGGATTGTAAAAAAGATTTCCATGCTTTCCTTAGACTCTACGATTCAGACGACATCGGCTCAGGGCCTGCGTTGGTCACGATAGTAGATCACTTTTTTTACAGCCGTTAAAGCTTGTTGTGCCTTTCAAAACGCGATGCAGAGCAGAAGAAGACTTATCTTAAGAAGGGAATTGCCGTAACAGGCTCCCCCGCCCGGCGGGCGAGGGAAACCCAAGCGGCTTAAATCGCCCAGCCGCCGGCGTAGAACGCCACCAGCGCCACGGCGATCAGCACGGTGCCGATGTTCAGCTTGCGCCATTCGCCGGAGAAGATGCGGCCGATGACCAGCGAGCTGAAGCCCAGCATGATGCCGGTGACGATGTTGCAGGTCAGCACGATGAACACGGCGCACAGCAGGCCGGCCATCGCGTCGACGAAGTCGTTGAAGTCCAGCTTGGTGACATTGCTCAGCATCAGCAGGCCGACGTACATCAGCGCCGGCGCGGTGGCGTAAACCGGCACCAGATAGGCCAGCGGCGACAGGAACAGGATCAGCAGGAACAGAATGCCGACCACGGTGGCGGTCAGGCCGGTCTTGCCGCCCGCGGCGGTGCCGGCGGCGGACTCGATGTAAACCGCAGCGGGCGCGGCGCCCACCAGGCCGGAGAAGATGCTGCTCAGGGAATCCGAGGTCAGCGCCTTGCCGCCGTTGATGATCTGCCCGTCTTTATCCAGCAGGTTGGCCTGCCCGGCCACCGCGCGGATGGTGCCGGTGGCGTCGAACACCGCGGTCATCACCAGCGCCAGCACGCTCGGCAACACCACCGGCTGCAATGCGCCCATGATATCCAGGCTGAAGATCAACGATTTGCCGTCAGCGTCCGCCAGGCTCGGCATGGCGAACAGCCCCTGGTATTTCACCGCCGGGTCGAAGATCAGGCCGATGATGGAAATGGCGATGATCACCAGCAGAATGCCGCCGGGCACGCGCAGTTTCTCCAGGCCGAAGATCACCGCCAGGCCGACCAGCGTCATGACGACCGGGAAAGAGGTGAACGCGCCGAGCGCCACCGGCAAGCCATCCAGCGGGTTCTTCACCACCAGGCCGACGCCGTTGGCGGCGATCAGCAGCAGAAACAGCCCGATGCCGATGCCGGTGCCGTGCGCCACGCCCATCGGCAGGTTGCGCAGGATCCAGGCGCGGATGCCGGTGACCGAGATAATGGTAAACAGCACGCCCATCAGGAACACCGCGCCCAGCGCCACCGGAATGCTGATGTGCTGGCCCAGCACCAGGCTGAAGGCGGTAAAGGCGGTCAACGAGATCGCACAGCCGATGGCCATCGGCAGGTTAGCCCACAGCCCCATCAACAGCGACCCCAGACCGGCCACCAGGCAGGTGGAGACAAACACCGCCGCCGGCGGGAAACCCGCTTTGCCCAGCATGCTCGGCACCACGATCACCGAGTACACCATCGCCAGGAAGGTGGTCAGCCCCGCCACCACCTCCTGACGCACGCTGCTGCCGCGCGCGGAAATTTTAAAATAGCCATCAAGCCCGCCGGTTGGTTTTGCGGCGTGGTTCGCTTGAGAGTTCGACATAGGTTACTTCCCCTGTGTTTCATGAATCGGCCCGTCACAGCAGGCCTGTAATCTCGCCCGCGCCCGATCGCCACGTAATCGTTTACGTCACGTTCCGCATCCCTGCCCTTATGCCACACCGCCAACGGCGATGCGCACCCAGGCAAACGTTTAACTCGCAGCGCGCGGTACGGGTGATTTATGGTGGTTTATTCAAGGCAAACGATTATCCTGCCTTCCCTAGCGTCTAATCAACTAAAGATCGCGGCAATTTATGCAGAAAACGGCGGGAATAGCTTCTGCGCGAAAAGACGGGGCGATCCGGCGCCCCTGCCGACCTGCTTCACGGCGAGCTTATTGCGCCTGCACCGCCGCGGGATCCATATACATCAATTCCCAGATATGGCCGTCCAGGTCCTGAAATCCGTGGCCGTACATCACGCCATAGTCCCGCGGCGGATGATAGGTATTGCCGCCGCCGGCGATTGCCTTGCGCACCAGTTCGTCCACCGCTGCCCGGCTGGGTTGCGACAGGCACACCAACACTTCGGTGGCCTGTTTGGCGTCGCCGATCGGGTTCGGGGTAAACATCCTGAATTTGTCGTGGGTCAGCAGCATCACGTAAATCGTGTCGCTGACCACCATGCAGGCGGCGGTATCGTCGGTAAATTGCGGGTTGAAGCTGAAGCCGAGCTGGGTGAAAAACGCCATTGAGGCAGGCAGATCGCGTACGGGCAGATTGACGAAGATTTGCGTAGCCATGGGCTACCTCCGATGAAGAATGACCCCATCGAGTATAGCCCATCCGCCTAACTCAGCAGGTCGTAAGGGCCGCCCTGCTCCAATGCCCGCTGGTAGGCGGGCCGGGCGTGAATGCGCTGCAGGAAACCGCGCAGTTTCGGGCAATCATCCAACGCGCCGCGCGCCGCCATCGCCTCCAGCGGGAAGCTCATCTGAATATCCGCCGCGCTGAAGTCGTTGCCAACGAACCAACTGCCCTTATTCAGGTGCTGTTCGAGGAATTCGCAGTGCGGCGCGATCTGCTTGTCGAGGTATTCCCGCTGCACGCCTTTGCCGATCGCGCCGGCCACCGGCCGCAGCAGCCAGGGGATCGGCGGCTGGCCGAGACGGCTGAACACCAGCTTCATCACCAACAGCGGCATCAGCGATCCTTCGGCGTAGTGCAGCCAGTAACGGTATTGCTGACGCGCGTGGAAGTCGGTTGGCATAAACATGCCCTGTGCGTCGTAGGCTTCCTGCAAGTATTCGATAATGGCGCCGGATTCCGCCAGTGTCAGATCGCCATCGACGATCACCGGCGATTTGCCCAACGGGTGGATCTTTTTCAGCGCCGGCGGCGCCAGCATGGTGTTGGGATCGCGCTCGTAGCGTTGCACCTGATAGGGCACGCCCAGCTCTTCCAGAAACCACAGAATGCGCTGCGACCGCGAGTGATTGAGATGATGAACGATGATCATGACGACGCTCCTGTCCGCTGCCACACCAGTTCGCCAACCTGCACGCCGTTGCCGAGCTGCAGCGGCACCGTGCGCAACGTCAGCCGATCGGCGTTAAAGGCGTAAAAACGCACCTGACGGCTGCCTATCCAATTGGGGAACGAGCAGCCTTCAACCTGATGCACCACCCGTTGCTCGCTTTCTTCCACCTGATAACGGCCGAAGTAGCAAATCATATTGATGAAGGCGGCATGGATCTCCCGCTCGGATCCCTGCGCCAAATCGTCGGCGACGAAACGCGGCCGTACGGCGCTGTATAGCTGCGCCGCCATCGTGCCGTTGGCCTCATAGTGGATGCGCCCCAACACCTGCTCGCCCAGCGGGTAATTCAGCTCGCCGTTCTGGTTTTTGAACGCCGACGACACCAACGCCCAACTGCCGATAAACGCATTCATCGTCATGACGCTTCTCCGGTTAAGGATCGTCTGTAAAGGGTAGTGGCGATTGTTGCCCCGCGCCAGCGGATGAAAAATAATCAATTTATTTGACAGAGATACTCAAAACTCTCCGATTTTTTATTCACATCCGGTGCACTAGTATTTAACACATCGAGAGACAACGGGCTCTCACCTAACAAACACTCTGAGGAACGCATCATGAAAAACATCAAAATTTTTGCTACCGCTGCGCTGCTGGCTACCGCTTCTTTCGCTACCTTCGCCGCTGACCTGCCTTCCAGCCAACCTGCTGCAGACGCCCAGAAGATCGGCGTCGTCACCGTGAGCGGCGCCGCTAACCTGAGCGCGCTGGAAAGCGAACTGGCCAGCAAAGCCGCCGCTTCGGGCGCCAGCGCCTACCGCATCGTCGCCGCCGGTGGTCAGAACAAACTGTACGGCACCGCAGAAATCTTCAACTGATCGTCGGACAGCCAACCGACGGAAGAAAGAAGCCCCGCAAGGGGCTTTTCTCGTTTTAGCGGGCGTCAAAGCGCGCCGCCAACTTCTGCAGGCGGAACTGTTCGGTGATGAAATCGACAAACACCCGGGTTTTGGTCGGTAAGAATTTGGTGGTGGGGAAATAGAGATACACGCTGCCGCGATCGACATACCAGCCCGGCAGAACCCGCACCAGACGGCCGCTTTCCAGATAAGGCGCCGCATTCGGCATGCCGATCAGCGCGATGCCCAATCCCATTTCCGCCGCCCGCGCCGCCGCTTCCGGTTCATTGACCGTCATGCTGACCGTCATCCCCGGCGCACGCTGCTCATTCTGGGCATTTCGCAGCGGCTGGTGGCGAATGCGCCCGGTCTGCGGCGAACGGATGAAAATCCCGGCGTGTTGCGCCAGTTGCTCCGGCTCCGTCAACGGCGGCCGCTGCCGCAAGTATTCTGCCGAAGCGACCAATACGCCATGCGCGGGCGCCAGCTCGCGAGCAATCATCCCCTGCGCCAACTCGATGCCGCCGCCCAGCGCAGCGTCAAAGTTCTCACCGATCAGATCCACCTGGCGATTGTCGAAATGCCAGTCCGGTACAATCGCCGGGTACTGCGTCAAAAACATCGGCAGCATCGGCAACACGAAGTGCAGGCCGAAGGCGGTGCCCATGCTGACCTTCAAGCCGCCGGCCGCCGCGCCGCCGCCGCTGCTCAACCCCTTCAATGCACACTGGATCGATTGCAACCCGCCGCTCACCTCACCGAGAAAACGCTCGCCTGCTTCGGTGAGGATCAACTTGCGGGTATTGCGTTGAAACAGCCGCACGCCGACCACCGCCTCCAGCCGGGTGACATTCTTGCTTACCGCCGCCGGGCTGAGGCCCAGCTTGCGGCCGGCGGCGGAGAAACTGCCGTTTTCCGCGCTGCTGACGAAGCACTCCAGATGTCCCAGCATGCTTTTTCCTTATGGATTTTAAACTAATGGTTTTAACTGATTATAGCTCTTTGTGGCTAGTGGCCGTGCAAGCGATCTCCGATACTGAATGCCGACACTTTACCCTCATCCACTCTGGAGAAATAACATGACCACAGCACTCCCACTGCAAGGCAAAGTCGCATTCGTTCAGGGCGGTTCCCGCGGCATCGGCGCCGCCATCGTGAAACGCTTGGCGAGCGAGGGCGCCGCCGTCGCCTTTACCTACGCCGCCTCTGCCGATCGCGCCGAAGCGGTGGCGAGCGCCGTTACCGCCGCCGGCGGCAAAGCCCTCGCCATCAAGGCCGACAGCGCCGATGCTGCGGCGCTGCAGCAGGCGGTTCGCCAGGCGGTGAGTCACTTCGGCAACCTGGATATTCTGGTGAACAACGCCGGGGTATTTACGCTGGGCAGCACCGAGGAACTGGCGCTGGACGACCTGGATCGCATGCTGGCGGTCAACGTACGCAGCGTATTCGTCGCCAGCCAGGAGGCGGCGCGCCACATGAACGACGGCGGCCGTATCATCCACATCGGCAGCACCAACGCCGAGCGCGTGCCGTTCGGCGGCGCGGCGGTGTACGCGATGAGCAAATCGGCGCTGGTCGGGTTGACCAAGGGCATGGCGCGCGATCTCGGCCCACGCGGCATCACCGTCAATAACGTGCAGCCCGGCCCGGTGGACACCGAAATGAACCCGGACGCCGGCGAGTTCGCCGATCAGCTCAAGCAGCTGATGGCGATCGGCCGTTACGGCAAAGATGAAGAAATCGCCGGTTTCGTCGCCTACCTGGCGGGCCCGCAGGCGGGTTATATCACCGGCGCCAGTCTGAGCATCGACGGCGGCTTCTCGGCGTAGCGCTCAAAGCCCCGCAAGGGGCTTTTTTTCATTCGCTCCCCGACGACCGCTTCTCACCTCGCACGGCATATTCGGCCTTGAAAGACAATAATAGAATTAGTTTATGCGCAAAAATGGAATAGTTTATTGACGATTCTGTTATTTATTCACCAGCCCGACGTCTTTATCCTTCGCTCCATCGTGTCGTACCGGACCCCCTTATTTTTCGAACCTTCGAACACAGGATAAAGATATGAAAACCATGACCACCGTTATTTCACTCGCTCTGTTTTCCATGCTGTCGTTTAACGCCGCGGCAGAAAGCGTGACCGCAACCGGCAGAACACTGGATTCCACCGAAGCCCTCATCGCTAAAAAAGCGCAAGAAGCCGGCGCAAGCGGCTACAAAATTACCAGCGCCTACATGGGCAATTTCGTCACCATGAGTGCAGAACTGAAAAAATAATGCGTTTAGCGATAACGCCGTGCATACGGCGTTATTCATTGCCGCATGATTAAGGAAATCATCGCCGGGCGCCTTTTTAAAAATCACGCTGGCGTACCCAGTACACAGAAAAAATGAGCCGTTCCCTCACCGGTTATTATTCGGCGGCCTCACGCCGCCAATTTCCGGAGGCTCACTTTCATTCGCCCTGCAATACTCCGTTATAAGGATGAGTCACTGATGAAATCATTGTATCGCCTCTCCCTCTTGCTGCCCTTGCTGGCCGCAGTGCCCGCGCACGCTGCAGAATCCGCCGCGCAGTCGTCAGACTGGTATCCTTCCGTTTACGGCGCAAAAGACGAAATCGGCGCGGCCAACCTGCTCACGCCTGAGGTCGTATTACAGTCTGTGCAGTTGGTAAAACAAGGCAAGACATTGCCATTGGCGGTGCCCGTCGATAAAGATTTCCCGGCGTTCCGCCACCGCAGCTTCCGCTTATATAATATTCAGCCTGGTCAGCAGGACGGTAAAACGCTTGGCCCAAATAAATTCACCTTTAATGATGAATTGGTGAATGCCTGGACCGGCGTCGGCACTCAGTTGAATGGCATTGGCCATATCGGCATCGACAATGTTTATTATAACGGCAATAAGGCGGCGGATTTCGTCACCGTAGATGGCGTAAAAAAATTGGGCGTGGAAAAAGTGCCGCCCATGGTCACACGCGGCGTCGTACTCGATATGACGGCTTATTATAATAAAGCGATCGTTCCGGGCGGCACCGAATTTTCCGTTGCGGATATTCAAGCGGTGCTTAAAAAGCAGGGCATCAGTTTACGCAAAGGCGACGTTGTCTTGTTCAACACCGGCTGGCTGGAGCTGATTGGCAAAGACAATAAAAAGTTCCTGGAAGTTGAACCGGGCATCGGCATGGAAGCGGCGAAATGGTTGGCCGACCAAGGCATCGTGGCCTTCGGCGGTGATACCTGGGCCTCCGAAGTTTACCCTAACCCGAAAAATGACGAAGAGTTCCCGGTCAACCAGTACCTGCTGGCCAAACGCGGCGTCTATAACCTGGAGCTGATCGACAGCCGCCCGCTGGTGCGCACGAAAACCTGGGAATTCCTGTTCGTACTGGGGCAACCGCTGTATGTCGGTTCAACCCAGGTCAATATCAACCCGGTAGCAATTTACTGATTGGCGACACCGCCGCAGAAAATCAGCGGCTAACGAACACAAAAAACCCCGCCTGAGCGGGGTTTTTTTAGCGCTGTCGCCAGGCTTAGAACGGAATATCGTCGTCGAAATCCATTGGTGGTTCGTTGCTGGTCGCCGGTGCGCTGTTCTGCGCCGGGCGAGACTGCTGCTGGCCGCCGCTGAACTGGTTGCCGCCCTGTGGCTGCTGAGGTTGGCCCCAACCGCCCTGGCCACCGGCAGATTGACCGGCCGGTGCGCCGCCGCCCTGACGGCCGCCCAGCATCTGCATGGTGCCGCCGACGTTAACCACGATCTCGGTGGTGTAGCGATCCTGGCCGCTCTGATCCTGCCATTTACGGGTCTGCAGGGAGCCTTCGATGTAGACCTGAGAGCCTTTACGCAGGTATTCCCCCGCCACTTCGGCCAGTTTGCCGAACAGCACGACGCGGTGCCACTCGGTCTTCTCTTTCTGTTCGCCGGTCGCCTTGTCACGCCAGCTTTCGGAGGTCGCCAGGGTAATGTTGGCCACTGCGCCGCCGTTCGGCATGTAACGGACTTCTGGATCCTGACCCAGATTCCCGACCAGAATTACTTTGTTTACGCCTCTGCTGGCCATGAGCACTTCTCCCGATGATTGATTTCTACACAGTATAAACGCGTCAGTTTACCACGCTGAGTACGAAACCACACCCGTGTTGATAAGTGCGAATTGCATTCCAGAATTGTCTTTTCGATCGACCTTGTTGCATTCGCATACTGGATATTCATTCAGGTTTTTTTGTGTCATAATTATGCGTTTCGACCAGGCTGTGCCGGTTTTTTGCGAGATCCATCACAAAATCCCCCGCAAAAATCGCGACAGGCGCGGTGTATCATCAAGACGGGAAGTGTAAATGGACAATATCGAAGTTCGTGGTGCTCGAACCCATAATCTGAAAAACATCAACCTGATCATCCCGCGTGACAAACTGATCGTCGTCACCGGCCTGTCCGGTTCCGGCAAGTCTTCGCTGGCTTTCGATACGCTGTATGCCGAAGGGCAGCGGCGCTATGTCGAATCACTCTCTGCCTATGCGCGCCAGTTCCTGTCGCTGATGGAAAAACCGGACGTCGATCATATCGAAGGCCTGTCGCCGGCGATCTCCATCGAGCAGAAATCCACCTCGCACAACCCGCGCTCCACGGTCGGCACCATTACCGAGATTCACGACTACCTGCGCCTGCTGTTCGCCCGCGTCGGCGAGCCGCGCTGCCCGGATCACCATGTGCCGCTGGCGGCGCAGACCGTCAGCCAGATGGTCGACAACGTGCTGAGCCAGCCGGAAGGCAAGCGCCTAATGCTGCTGGCGCCGGTGGTGAAAGACCGCAAGGGCGAGCACACCAAAACGCTAGAAAACCTGGCCGCCCAGGGCTATATCCGCGCGCGCATCGACGGCGAAGTGTGCGATCTGTCCGATCCGCCGAAGCTGGAGCTGCAGAAGAAACACACCATCGAAGTGGTGGTCGATCGCTTCAAGGTGCGCGACGACATGGCGCAGCGCCTGGCCGAATCGTTCGAAACCGCGCTGGAGCTGTCCGGCGGCACCGCAGTGGTGGCGGATATGGACGACGAAAAAGCGGACGAGCTGCTGTTCTCCGCCAACTTCGCCTGCCCGATCTGCGGCTACAGCATGCGCGAGCTGGAACCGCGCCTGTTTTCCTTCAACAACCCGGCCGGCGCCTGCCCGACCTGCGACGGCCTGGGCGTGCAGCAGTTCTTCGATCCGGATCGCGTGGTGCAAAACCCCGAGCTGTCGCTGGCCGGCGGCGCGATCCGCGGCTGGGATCGCCGCAACTTCTATTACTTCCAGATGCTGCGCTCGCTGGCGGAGCACTATGAGTTCGACGTCGAAGCGCCATTCAACACCCTGAGCGCCAACGTGCAGAAGGCGGTGCTGAGCGGCTCCGGCAAAGAGTCGATCGAGTTCAAATACATCAACGATCGCGGTGACACCACCGTGCGCCGCCATCCGTTCGAAGGCGTGCTGCACAACATGGAGCGCCGCTATAAAGAGACCGAGTCCAGCGCGGTGCGCGAAGAGCTGGCGAAGTTCATCAGCAACCGCCCTTGCGCCTCGTGCCACGGCACTCGCCTGCGTGAAGAAGCGCGCAACGTGTTTGTCGAAGACACCACGCTGCCGGAGATCTCCGATCTGAGCATCGGCCATGCGATGACCTTCTTCCAGAACATGAAGCTCAGCGGCCAGCGCGCCAAAATCGCCGAGAAAGTGCTGAAAGAGATCGGCGACCGCCTGAAATTCCTGGTGAACGTCGGCCTGAACTACCTGTCACTGTCTCGCTCGGCGGAAACGCTCTCCGGCGGCGAAGCGCAGCGAATCCGTTTGGCCAGCCAGATCGGCGCCGGCCTGGTGGGCGTGATGTACGTGCTGGATGAGCCGTCGATCGGCCTGCACCAGCGCGACAACGAGCGCCTGCTGGAAACGCTGATCCACCTGCGCAACCTCGGCAACACGGTGATCGTGGTGGAGCATGACGAAGACGCCATCCGCGCCGCCGACCATGTGATCGACATCGGCCCCGGCGCCGGCGTACACGGCGGCCAGGTGGTGGCGGAAGGCACCGTCGACGACATCATGGCGCAGCCGGAATCGCTGACCGGCCAGTTCCTCAGCGGTAAACGCGAGATCGCCATCCCCGCGCAGCGCGTGCAGGCCGATCCGACCAAGGTGCTGAAGCTGAGCGGCGCGCGCGGCAACAACCTGAAAGACGTGACGCTGACGCTGCCGGTCGGTCTGTTTACCTGCATCACCGGCGTGTCCGGCTCCGGCAAATCGACGCTGATCAACGATACGCTGTTCCCGATCGCCCAGCGCCAGCTCAACGGCGCCACCATCGCCGAACCGGCGCCGTTCCGCGAAGTGACCGGCCTGGAACATTTCGACAAGGTGATCGACATCGATCAGAGCCCGATCGGCCGCACGCCGCGCTCCAACCCGGCCACCTACACCGGTATCTTCACCCCGGTGCGCGAGCTGTTCGCCGGCGTGCCGGAATCGCGCAGCCGCGGTTACACGCCGGGCCGCTTCAGCTTCAACGTCAAGGGCGGACGCTGTGAAGCCTGCCAGGGCGACGGGGTGATCAAGGTCGAGATGCACTTCCTGCCGGACATCTACGTGCCGTGCGACCAGTGCAAGGGCAAGCGTTATAACCGCGAAACGCTGGAAGTGAAGTACAAGGGCAAGAGCATCCACGAAGTGCTGGAGATGACCATCGAAGAAGCGCGCGATTTCTTCGACGCGGTGCCGGCGCTGGCGCGCAAGCTGCAGACCCTGATGGATGTCGGCCTGTCCTACATCCGCCTCGGCCAGTCGGCCACCACGCTCTCCGGCGGTGAAGCGCAGCGCGTCAAGCTGGCGCGCGAACTGTCGAAGCGCGGCACCGGCCAAACGCTGTATATCCTCGACGAACCGACCACCGGTCTGCACTTCGCCGATATCCAGCAGCTGTTGGCGGTGCTGCATCAGCTGCGCGATCAGGGCAACACCATCGTGGTCATCGAACATAACCTGGACGTGATCAAGACCGCCGACTGGATCGTCGATCTGGGGCCGGAAGGCGGCAGCGGCGGTGGCGAGATCCTGGTCGCCGGCACGCCGGAAACGGTCGCCGACTGCGAGAAATCGCACACCGCACGCTTCCTGAAGCCGCTGTTGAACCAGTAATGTCGCCGGCGTGCAGGCCGTCGTTCAGGCGGTCCGCACGCTGCCCCGTTTCCCCGCAATCGAACAGAAACAGGCAAGATTTCGACATTTTCAGGCATTTCCCTCCACGCTCACCGCTTCTATCATCAATGTTCCCTCGGCGGCCGCCCTGTCTGATTCAGGCCGCGTCTCGCCGGCACTTCGCTGCCGGTCAAACGTTGTCCCCCCTACATTGATAACTGGAGCGACCATGAACATTACCCATGCCTATGCCGCGCATGACGCGAAGTCTGCGCTGGTGCCTTTCGATTACCAGCCGCGCGCCCTGCGCGACCACGATGTGCAAATTCAGGTGTTGTTCTGCGGCGTCTGCCACTCGGATCTGCACCAGGCGCGCAATGAATGGAGCAATACGATTTACCCGGTGGTGCCGGGCCACGAAATCGTCGGCCGCGTTAGCGCCGTCGGCGACCATGTCTCGCGTTACCGGATCGGCGATCTGGTCGGCGTCGGTTGCATGGTGGATTCCTGCCGCAGCTGCCCGAGCTGCGATGAGGGGCTGGAACAGTATTGCGAGAACGGCTTTACCGGCACCTATAACGGCCAGGATCGCCACACCGGCGCCGTGACCTACGGCGGCTACTCCACCAATCTGGTGGTGGATCAGGACTTCGTGCTGCGCGTGCCGGAAAACCTCGATCCGGCCGGCGTCGCGCCGCTGCTGTGCGCCGGCATCACCACCTATTCGCCGCTGCGCCAGTGGGGCGCGGGGCCAGGCAAAAAGGTCGGCATCGTCGGGCTCGGCGGGCTGGGGCACATGGGCGTCAAACTGGCGCGGGCGATGGGCGCGCATGTGGTGCTGTTCACCACCTCGCCGTCGAAAATCGAAGACGCCAAGCGCCTCGGCGCCCATGAAGTGGTGATTTCGCGCAACCCGGATGAGATGGCGCAGCACGTCAACAGCTTCGACTTCATCCTCAACACGGTAGCGGCTCAGCACGATCTGAACCCGTTCCTCAACTTGCTGCGCCGCGACGGTACCCTGACGCTGGTCGGCGCGCCGGAGCACGATCATCCGTCACCGCAGGTGTTCAACCTGATCATGAAGCGCCGCCGCATCGCCGGTTCGCTGATCGGCGGCATCGCGGAAACGCAAGAGATGCTGGACTTCTGCGGGCAGCACGGCATCACGTCGGATATCGAGCTGATCCCGATGCAGCAAATTAATGAGGCCTATGAACGCATGCTGAAAAGCGACGTGAAGTACCGCTTCGTGGTGGATATCGACTCGCTGCGCGCCTGATGACGGCGGGCGCCCGGCGGCGCCCGTTTTTTTATAGCTGCTTGATGATCCTGGCCGGGTTGCCGCCCACCACGCAATTGGCCGGCACGTCTTTGGTCACCACCGCGCCGGAGGCCACGACCGCATTATCGCCGATGGTCACTCCCGGATTGATCACCGCACGCCCGCCGATCCACACGTTGTCGCCAATCCTGACAGCCTTACCGAACTCCGCCCCGCCGACGCGAGTCTCGGCGTCCAGCGGATGGGTGGCGGTATAGATATGCACGCCCGGCGCCAGCAGGCAGTTGTCGCCGATATGCACCTCGCATACGTCGAGGATCACGCAGTCGAAGTTGGCGTAGAAGTTCTTGCCGAGATAGATGTTATAGCCGTAGTCGCAGCGGAAGGTCGGCTCGATGGTGCCGCCCTGATAGCGGCCCAGCAACTCACCCAGCCATTGTTTGCGCAGCTCGCCCTCTTCCGGCGAAGAGTGGTTATAGCGATGCGTTAGCTGGCGTGCGCGCCGGCGTTCGCTGCGCAGCAGTTCATCGCCGGCGTCGTACAGTTCCCCGGCGATCATCTTGCGCTTTTCTTCGCTCATGGCCATGTCGGCCTCCTTCATCCGCGTGTCTTGAATGCCCAAGCGTAGCTGTTTTAGTGCCGCAATAAAAAGGGAACGTTCCCAAACTCAGGTCGCGATCACGCTTTAACATGAAAAAAACAGAAGAAAAACGGGCGGCGCCGCCGCCCGGCAATCAGGCGCGCAGTTCCTGGCGCACGTGTTCGGGCAGGCCGTCCACCACCAGCTGATAGGAGCTGTCGATCAGCGTGTAAAACTGCGAGTTCGGCAGGTTGCCGTCGAGAAACACCGTATTCCAGTGCGCCTTGTTCAGACCGTCGCAGGCGACGATCTCCGGATGGTGTTCACGCAGGCTTTCCGCCAGCTCCGGGCTGGACTTGACCGCCAGCGCCGGCCGCCCTTCGACCTCGCACACCATGGCGAACATCACGTCGCCCACCTTGATCTGGCTGGCCTGCCACTGGTTCTGGTCGCTCTGCTCCGCGCCCGGCTTCGCCATGCAGTACTCCAGCAATGCGCTGTTATTCATTGGGTTATTCCCCCTGTAACGTGGCCACAATACGGCGTGCTCCGCCGTGCATGCGGTGCTCTCCCAGCCAGATGCCCTGCCATGTGCCCAACATCAGCCGCCCGTGCCTGACGGGCAGCGTCAAGGAAGCGCCCAGCAGCGAGGATTTGATGTGCGCCGGCATGTCGTCCGGCCCTTCGTAGTCATGCTGATAGGGTGCGTTTTCCGGCACCTGACGCAGGAAATGCTGCTCCATATCGGCTCGCACCGTGGGATCGCAGTTCTCGTTGAGCGTCAGCGAGGCCGAGGTGTGCTGCAGCAACAGATGCAGCAGGCCGGTTTGCAGGCGGTGTAAGTGGGTTAACTGGTTGACTATCTCGTCGGTAACCAGATGAAAGCCACGCGCTTTTGCGCTGAGGATTAGCGTTTGCTGATGCCACATGAGTGAGCGCCCCTCAATCAGTATATTCTCTCTCCGGTTTGCGGCAACTTCGGCGGCGCGCCGGCAATAAAAAAGGAGCGATATCGCTATCGCTCCCGATCAACGTCCGTTCAGACTAACAGGCGTTACTGCACCGCGGCAAACGCCTCGGCCACCTGACGCACGTTGTTGTGGTTCAGGCCGGCCACGCACATGCGGCCGCTGTGGATCAGGTAGACACCGAACTCTTCACGCAAGCGATCGACCTGCGCCGCGCTGAAGCCGGTGTAGCTGAACATGCCGCGCTGCGCCAACAGGTAATCAAAGTTGCGCTGCGGCAGCGCGCTCTTCAGGGTGTCCACCAGCGCGTGACGCATCTCGAGAATGCGGGTGCGCATGCTCTCCACCTCGTCCAGCCACTGGGTTTTGAGCTGGGCGTCGTTCAGCACCTTGGCCACCAGCTGCGCGCCGAAGTTCGGCGGGCTCGAGTAGTTGCGGCGCACGGTGGCCTTCAGCTGGCCCAGCACGCGTCCGGCCGCCTCTTCGCTTTCGCACACCACCGACAGGCCGCCGACGCGCTCGCCGTACAGCGAGAAGATCTTCGAGAACGAGTTGCTCACCAGGCACGGCAAACCGGCCGCCGCGATGGCGCGAATGGCGTAGGCGTCCTGCTCCATGCCGCCGCCGAAGCCCTGATAGGCGATGTCGAGGAACGGAATGATTTCACGTTCGGCGATCACCTTGACCACCTCATCCCACTGGGCGGGAGTCAGGTCGGAACCGGTCGGGTTGTGGCAGCACGGGTGCAGCAGCGCAATGCTGTGCTTCGGCAGCTGTTTCAGCGCAGCCAGCATGGCGTCGAACTTCACGCCCAGGCTTTCGCTGTCGAAATATGGATAGGTATTCACTTTGAAACCGGCGCCGCTGAAGATGGCGACGTGGTTTTCCCAGGTCGGATCGCTGACCCACACCTGCGAATCCGGGAAATAGCTTTTCAGGAAGTCGGCGCCCACTTTCAACGCGCCGGAACCGCCGACGGTCTGAATGGTGGCGATGCGCCCCTGCTGCAGCATCGGGTGCTGCGCGCCGAACAGCAGCTGCTGGATGGCGGAACGGTAAGACTGCAGCCCTTCCATCGGCAGGTATACCGAGGCGCCATGCTCGACGCTGTTCAACTGCGCTTGCGCCGCGGCGACCGCCCGCATCTGCGGAATGATGCCCTGCGCATCGTAGTACAGGCCGATGCTCAGGTTCACCTTGTGCGCGCGCGGGTCTTGTTTGAATTTTTCCATCAGCGACAGAATGGGATCGCCGGCATAGGCGTCAACGTTCTGGAACACGGGGTTTTTCTCCTGGTTTATTGTGGTTTTGGGCACAGCGTTACGTTCCTAATATAGACGGAAAAGCGCATTCGGTTTTAGCTTTATCTCGCCACCGGCAATAAACCGTTTTCCTTGATGCGATTGAGCACCACCGCCGTTTTGATATGCGCCACGCTTTTGTGCGGCGACAGCGTCTGGCTGATGAATTCGCTCAGCGCCGGCAGGTCCGCCACCGCCACTTTGAGCAGGTAATCGGCGTCGCCGGTGGTCTTGTAAGCGTCCAGGATCGCGTCCACTTCCTCCAGCATCTGATGAAAGCTGTCGATCTGCTCCTGCGCGTGCGTGATCAGGCTGACTTCGATCAGCCCCACCAGCCCCAGGCCGACCGCCTCTGGCGCCAGCCGCGCGTGGTAACCGCGGATCAGCTGCGCCTGCTCCAGGCTGATGCGCCGCCGCGAACATTGGGAGGCGGAGAGCCCCACCAGCTCGCTCAGCTCCTGATTGGTCAGACGGCCGTTGGCCTGTAACAGCGTCAGGATTTTCATATCAAAATCGTCAATGTTGTACATAGCCACCTGTAAACTGTGTTAATAAATGTTGACGTTACAGCCTACCAGTTTTTTTACCGTTGCCGACGTCACACCCTGGCGCTTAAATCGCGTACAGCAGCAACGCCCGACGTTTTCGCCGGTAAGCGGCATAAAAAACGGCTAACTCATGCAGGCAAACGACAATTAACGGCGAAGTAACGCATAAAACCACGAATGTATAAAAAGGACGCCAGATGAAAAAGTTACTCCCTCTCGCGCTGCTGCTCGCCGCCGGCAGCGCCGGCGCGCAATCCCACCTGGACAAAGTGCTGCAGCAAAAGACCCTGGAGGTCTGCACCACCGGCGACTACAAGCCCTACACCTTCCTCAAGGAAGACGGCGGCTATGAAGGCATCGATATCGACATGGCGGAATCGCTGGCGAAGAGCCTGGGCGCCAAGGTGAAGTGGGTGAAAACCAGCTGGAAAACCCTGACGCCGGACTTCGTCTCCGGCAAGTGCGACATCGCCATGGGCGGCATCTCCGTCACGCTGGAGCGACAAAAACAGGCGTTCTTCGCCGACAAGCTGGATACCGACGGCAAAATTCCGCTGGTGCGCTGCACCGACGTGAAGAAATACCGCACGATAGAACAGATCAACAAACCGTCGGTGCGTCTGCTGGAACCGGCGGGCGGCACCAACGAAGCCTTCGTGCACGCCTATCTGCCGAAGGCCAAGCTGACGCTGACGCACGACAACATGAGCATTTTCCAGCAGCTGGTGGATCGCAAGGCGGACGTGATGATCACCGACGCCTCCGAGGCGCTGTACCAGCAGAAGCGCTATCCGAAGCTGTGCGCGGTGAATCCGACCAAACCGATGCAGTACGGCGAAAAGGCTTACATGCTGCCGCGCGACGATCTGAGCTGGAAACTGTATGTGGATCAGTGGCTGCACCTGGCCAAGGCGACCGGCGAGTATCAGAAAATTATCGACAAGTGGTTAGCGGTAAAGAAGTAACGCGTTGAAGAACGGGGCCGACGCGCGTCGGCCCCTGCGGCGCATCAGTCGCCGATGTATTCCATCGCCACGCGCTGCGTGAGCTTGGTGATCAGTTCATAAGCGCTGATGCCGGTACAGGCGGCGATGCGCTCGACCGGCAACGCCGGCCCCCACAGCACCGCTTCATCCCCCACCTTATCGGCGGCGTCCGGCCCGAGATCGACCGAAATCATGTCCATCGACACCCGGCCGACGATCGGCACTTCGCGGCCGTTAATCAGGATCGGCGTGCCGGTCGGCGCGCTGCGCGGGTAACCGTCGCCGTATCCCATCGCCACCACGCCAAGGCGAGTATCGCGCGGACTTACCCAGGTGCCGCCGTAGCCGACGGCTTCGCCGGCCTGGTGCTCGCGCACCGCGATCAGGCTGGATTTCAGCGTCATCGCCGGCTGCAGACCATGCCCGGCGCCGCTGCCGCTATCCAACGGCGACACGCCGTACAGAATGATGCCGGGGCGCACCCACTCGTTGTGGGCGTCCGGCCACAGCAACGTGCCGCCGGAGGCGGCGACCGAGCGCTGGCCCGGTTTGCCGCGCGCGAACTGCTCGAAGCAGGCGATCTGTTTCAGGGTGGCGTCGGACTCCGGCTCATCGGCGCGGCTGAAGTGGCTCATGATATTGACCGGCTGCGCCACATTGCGGCAGGCGCACAGGCGCTGATAAAACGCCTCCGCCTGTTCGGGGCGCACCCCCAGCCGATGCATGCCGGTATCGAGCTTCATCCACACCGGCACCGGGCGCGCCAGCTCGGCCTGCTCCAGCGCCTCGAGCTGTTCGATGCTGTGCACCGCGGTTTCGATGTTGTTCGCCACCAGCACCGGCAGGTCTTCGGCGCTGAAGAAGCCTTCCAGCAACAGGATCGGCTTGACGATGCCGCCGGAGCGCAGCATCAGCGCCTCGCCGATGCGCGCCACGCCGTAGCAGTCGGCGTCTTGCAGGGTGTGTGCTGTTTCCAGCAGGCCATGTCCATAAGCGTTTGCTTTCACAACGGCAATCAGGCGGCTTTGCGGCGCCTGGCGGCGCACCTGTTGCAGATTATGTCGCAGAGCGCGGCGGTCGATTACAGCGGTTGCCGCTTTCATTTCAGTTCCTTAGCTGATTATTCGTCATCGTATTGTGGCCCCGCGTAGTTATCGAAACGCGACCACTGGCCGTTAAAGGTAAGGCGCACGGTGCCGATCGGGCCGTTACGCTGCTTACCGATAATAATTTCCGCGATCCCTTTCAGATCGCTGTTCTCGTGATACACCTCATCACGATAGATGAACATAATCAGGTCGGCGTCCTGCTCGATGGAGCCGGATTCACGCAGATCAGAGTTGACCGGGCGTTTGTCGGCGCGCTGCTCCAGGCTGCGGTTCAGCTGCGACAGCGCCACCACCGGCACCTGCAGCTCTTTCGCCAGCGCCTTCAGCGAGCGCGAAATCTCGGCGATCTCCAGCGTACGGTTGTCGGACAGGGCCGGCACGCGCATCAGCTGCAGGTAGTCGATCATGATCAGGCTAAGCCCGTCGTGCTCGCGGAAAATGCGCCGCGCGCGCGAGCGCACTTCGGTCGGCGTCAGGCCGGAGGAGTCGTCGATGTACATGTTGCGCTTCTCCAGCAGGATGCCCATGGTGCTGGAAATGCGCGCCCAGTCCTCATCGTCGAGCTGGCCGGTACGGATGCGCGTCTGATCCACACGCGACAGCGACGCCAGCATACGCATCATGATCTGTTCGCCGGGCATCTCCAGGCTGAAGATCAGCACCGGTTTTTCCTGGGTCATCGCGGCGTTTTCGCACAGGTTCATGGCGAAGGTGGTTTTCCCCATCGAAGGACGGGCGGCGACGATGATCAGATCGGACTTTTGCATGCCCGCAGTTTTCTTGTTGAGGTCCTGATAGCCGGTATCGACCCCGGTCACGCCATCGTGCGGCTGCTGATACAGCTGCTCGATGCGCGAGACGGTGTCTTCCAGGATGCGTTCGATGCCCTTCGGGCCCTCGTCTTTGCTGGCGCGGTTCTCGGCGATTTGGAATACGCGGGATTCCGCCAGATCGAGCAGGTCTTCGCTGCTGCGCCCCTGCGGATCGTAGCCGGCGTCGGCGATCTCGTTAGCCACCGAGATCATCTCGCGCACCACCGCGCGCTCGCGCACGATGTCGGCGTAGGCGCCGATGTTGGCGGCGCTCGGGGTGTTTTTCGACAGCTCGGCCAGGTAGGCGAAGCCCCCCACCGAGTCCAGCTCGCCCTTCTGCTCCAGCGATTCGGACAGGGTGATGAGGTCGATAGGCTTGCTCATCTCCAGCAGACGCTGCATCTCGGTAAAGATCAGGCGATGCGGGCGGCTGAAGAAGTCGTTGGCGACCACGCGCTCCGCCACGTTGTCCCAACGCTCGTTATCCAGCATCAAACCGCCCAACACCGACTGCTCGGCCTCCAGCGAGTGCGGCGGCATCTTCAGCCCTTCCATCTGACGATCTCTGGAACGCTCTCTGGTTTCGTCCGCGTTTGTTTTGTTGGTTGGTTTTTTTCCTGCCATGAAACGTAGTCTTTATCCGGTTGCGAATGAAGGATCTTGACGCGAGAGTATACGTGATTTTTGCGTCATAACCGATGCAAAAAAGGTATTGAATCCCGCACGGGTGAACTGGATCTCCGATACTAAAAAGAATAGGGTGAAATCAGACACTCAAACGAGGTAACGATATGGCCAAGCGCATTCAGTTTTCCGCCACCGGCGGGCCGGAAGTCTTGCAATACGTTGATTTTACACCGCTCGACCCCGCCGCTGGCGAAGTGCAGATCGAGAACAAAGCGATCGGCATCAACTACATCGACACCTATGTGCGCAGTGGGCTGTACGCGCCGGCCAGCCTGCCGAGCGGCCTCGGCACCGAGGCGGCCGGCGTGGTGGTCAAGGTTGGCGCCGGGGTCAGCGCGATCAAACCGGGCGACCGGGTGGTGTATGCGCAGTCGTCGCTCGGCGCCTACAGCGAAGTCCACAATGTGCCGGAAGAAAAAGTGGCGCTGCTGCCGCACAACCTCAGCTTTGAGCAGGGTGCCGCTTCTTTCCTCAAAGGGCTGACGGTGCATTACCTGCTGCGCCAGACCCACGACGTGCAACCGGGTGAAGTGTTCCTGTTCCATGCCGCCGCCGGCGGCGTCGGGCTGATCGCCTGCCAATGGGCCAAAGCGCTGGGCGCACGCCTGATCGGCAGTGTCGGCTCCGACGAGAAGGCCGCGCTGGCGAAACAGGCCGGCGCCTGGGCCACCATCAACTACCACAAAGAGGATATCGCCCAGCGGGTGGCCGAGCTGACGCACGGCGAGAAGGTTGGCGTGGTGTACGATTCGGTGGGGCAAAGCACCTGGCAGGCCTCGCTCAACAGCCTGAAGCGGCGCGGCCTGATGGTCAGCTTCGGCAACGCCTCCGGCCCGGTGACGGGAGTCGATCTGGCGCTGCTGAATCAGAAGGGCTCGCTGTACGTCACCCGCCCTTCCCTCAACGGTTACATCACCAACCGCGCCGAGCTGCAGTACGCCAGCAATGAGCTGTTCTCGCTGATCGGCAGCGGCGCCATTCGGGTGGAAGTGAGAGACGAGCAGAAATTCGCGCTGGCCGACGCCCAGCGTGCGCACCAGGTGCTGGAAAGCCGCAGCACCAGCGGTTCCAGCCTGCTGATCCCCTGATAGCAGCCAAAGAAAAGGGCTCCTTGCGGAGCCCTTTCTGTTACTGCGTTTTGTAGGGGTAGAGCAGAGTCCGCCAGAGACAGGGGGTTGCTTTAGCAACACGAATTTTAGGTGTCTCTCACGGTGATGAAATTGGTCGCATCACTGCATCGATAAATATCCTAACAGCCCCGTCCGGCAAAAAACACGCTTTATGTGCCACATCGCCGGGGAAAACTGCCAAGCTGTGATCGCTGCCGCATTAGCGTGGTGGGTAGTTATGCAAGTTTCATCGCGACTGACTGATTATTCAGCAAAAAATCAGTAACGCCTGACCTGGGGTTTCTGCATTGAACGGTAAATCCATACCCCAACCACCGCCAAAATCAGCCACGGCAGCAGCTTGATGACCACCGCGAATAACCCGCCCAACAACATGAACGCCGCCGCCGCCAACAGCGCAGCGAAGATCCCCAGCAGCGAGATGCCGGTCACCATCAGCATCACCACAAAGCCAATGAGAAAGAAGATTTCCAACATGATTGCTCCTTTGCAATGCAACGTATCTGCAGAGTGAATTACAAGAAGCGTGCCAGAATGGCGGAAGGGCTAACCTATTGAAAAAATGGGGAAGGCATCCGGCAGCGCGCCAAATGCCTGGTGAAAAAGACTAACTGTTGGTCAAATTTTTTCGGCTACGCCATTTCGACACGCGGCTGGCGCACCAACGCCAGCGCCTGCTCCACCACCCGCGCATCGGCGCCCGGCTTGTGGGCGTTCTCGCTCAGATGGCGACGCCACTGGCGCGCGCCCGGCACGCCCTGGAACAGACCGAGGATATGGCGAGTAATGTGGCCGAGATAGGTGCCGTTGGACAGCTCGCGCTCAATATACGGATACAGCGCTTCGACGATCGCCACGCTGTCCGGCACCGCGGTCTGCGCGCCGAACAGTTCGCTGTCGACCCGCGCCAGGATGCCCGGATTCTGGTAAGCCTCGCGCCCCATCATCACGCCGTCCAGATGCTGCAAGTGCTGTTGCGCCTCTTCCAGCGTTTTCACCCCGCCGTTGATGGCGATGGTCAGCGCCGGGAAATCCCGCTTCAGCTGATAAACGCGCGGGTAGTCCAGCGGCGGCACTTCGCGGTTCTCTTTCGGGCTGAGGCCGGAGAGCCAGGCTTTGCGAGCGTGGATGGTGAACATGTCGCACTCGCCACGCCCGGCGACGGTCTGGATAAAGTCGCACAGGAAAGCGTAGCTGTCCTGATCGTCAATGCCGATGCGGGTCTTCACCGTCACCGGAATCGATACGACGTCGCGCATCGCCTTGATGCAGTCGGCGACCAGCGTCGCCTGCCCCATCAGGCAGGCGCCGAACATACCGTTTTGCACCCGATCGGACGGACAGCCGACGTTGAGGTTAATCTCGTCATAACCGCGCTGCTCCGCCAGTTTGGCGCAGTGCGCCAGCGCGGCCGGATCGCTGCCGCCCAGCTGCAGCGCCACCGGATGCTCTTCTTCGCTATAGGCCAGATAGTCGCCCTTGCCGTGGATGATCGCGCCGGTGGTCACCATTTCGGTGTACAACAGCGTTTCCTTGGTCAGCAGGCGGTGGAAGTAACGGCAATGACGATCGGTCCAGTCGAGCATTGGCGCGATGGAGAAGCGATTGGCGGCGTAGGTTGGGGCGTGGTTGTCTTTCGTCATGCTGAGTTACTGGCTACCTGAGTCTGTCTGGGTTCAACGAACGGCGCGCGGCCGCAAACGGCTATTATAACGACAATCGACGCCGTTGGGAAAACCGCCTTGCCGGTGGCGTAAATAAGCGGGAGTAAGGCGAATAAATTCACTCGTTCAGGTGTTATCTCATTACGGGCGCGCACGGCGCCTCTGCCTTGAGGACACAACCATGAACAGCTTCATTAAACGCCTGCTGGCATCGGCCATTGCCGGCTGCCTGCTGTTTTCCGGCGCGGCGCTGGCGATGGGCGGCGACGGCAGCGGCCAAACCCCGCCGACCTGTCCGAAAGGCCAGGTTTACGACAGTAAAACCCAGACCTGCACGGTGGATAAAGGCAGCAAAGTCGACGACGCCGACCGCACTAACTATGCCTATGCACTGGCGAAAAGCGGCCGCTATCAGGAAGCGATCGATATGCTCAACACGCTGCAAAATCCCAACACCGCCGTCGCACTGAATTATCGCGGCTACGCCACGCGCAAACTGGGCCGCACCGATGAGGGTATCGGCTATTATTTAAAATCAGTGGCCCTCGATCCGAAATACCCCAAAGTGCGCGAGTACCTGGGAGAAGCCTATATGCTGAAAGGGCGGCCCGACCTGGCGCGCCAACAGCTGCTGGTGATCCAGTCGCTGTGCGGCACCGGGTGCGAGGAGTACCGAGATTTGGCGGCAGCCATCGACCGCCAACCGGAATCTTGATCCGACGCGCCTGCGGAGGTGACTATCAGCGGCGATGCGATACGCGATGAACTCGGCCACTATCTCTCCCGCCTGTGGCGCTATGCGCTGGTGCTTTCGCACCGGCGGGATGTCGCCGACGACCTGGTGCAGGCAACCTGCGTGCGTGCGCTGGAGCGCGCCGCGCAATTCACCCCCGGTTCACACCTGGATCGCTGGTTGTTTGCCATCTTGCACTCTATTTGGCTCAATGAAGTTCGCGCCCAGCATCGTCGTCAGGGGCAAGGCTGCATGGCGGCGGAAGAGCTTGGTGATGCGGACAACGGTGAACAGCCGGTCTGGCTCAATGAAGTGATGCGGCGCGTAAGCCGGTTGCCGGCGGCCCAGCGCAACGCGCTGTTTCTGGTGTATGTCGAAGGGCTGTCCTACCGGGAAGCGGCGAAAGTGCTGGCGGTGCCAATCGGCACCGTCATGAGCCGCCTGGCGGCCGCACGCCTGGCCTTGGCCGATGACCGCCAGTTGCCAAACGACGATTCGCACCGTAAGAAGACCCCTCCTCCGCCCTTGCCCCGCACTCGCCGATAAACCGCTGGCCGCCGATTCGTGTTAAGCGGCCTATTCCAACGCGCGGATAACCCGGCACGGCTGCCCCAACGCCAGCACATTGGCCGGAATGTCGCCGGTGACGATGCTGCCCGCGCCGATGGTCGTGCCGTCGCCGATGGTCACTCCCGGCAGGATCACCACGTTGCCGCCGATCCACACGTTGCTGCCGATAGACACCGGCTGCGCCGAGGTGCGGAAAGGAAAAGCCGGGTCACCGGTAAAGCGTTCACCGGCCTTCAGAGGATGACTCGGCGTGTAGATTTGTACGTTGGGGCCGATCAGCGTGTTGTCGCCGATGGTGATGGTGTTGCAGTCGAGGAACACCGCATTGACGTTGATAAAACAGTTTTTACCGATGCGGACATGCTGCCCGTAGTCGCACCAGAATGGCGTTTCGATCCAGCTCGCCTCACCCCAGTTGCCGAACAGCTCGCCGAGCAGGCGATTTTTCTCGTCCGCCTGATGCGAGTCCAGCGCCCCCAGGCTTTTGGTCAACGCCCTCGCCCGATGGTACAGGGCGATCAGTTCTTCATCGCGGCTGTTGTATTCCAGGCCGCTTAACAGCTTCTCTCTTTCCGTCATCACACAGGGCTCCTGCTCATCACGCGGGTGAAAGGCGTTATACCGCTCTCGTCCCCCGCTCTCCAGCGCTAAAACCGGCAACGTTGATCTACCGCCCGGCGGAGGGGAAAAGTTGTGATGCATCTCTCTTTTAGCGCACTCAGCGCGCCTTTCTCTGCGCTATCCTCAGGGGAAAAGGGGGCAACTCTCGGCGATTCGCCGTAATCATGGTAAAATCGGCTTTTTTACGTACCGGGATATTTGCGATGAACTCAACCACCCAGGAAAAGCTGCTGGCGCAGGCGGAACACCTCTGCCAGCAACGCAATGTGCGATTGACGCCGCAACGGCTGGAAGTGCTGCGTCTGATGACTCAGCAACCCGGTGCAATCAGCGCTTATGACCTGCTCGATCTGCTGCGCGTCGCCGAACCGCAGGCCAAGCCGCCGACGGTCTACCGCGCGCTGGATTTTCTGCTGGAGCAAGGGTTTATCCATAGGGTGGAGTCCGCCAACAGCTACGTGCTGTGCCACCACTTCGAACAGCCGATGCATACGTCCGCGCTGTTTATCTGCGATCGCTGCGGCCAGGTGACCGAACGCACCACCGAAGGCGTGGAGGAGACGCTGCAGAAGCTGGCGCAGGAAGCCGGATTTGCGCTGCGGCACAGCGTGGTGGAAGCGCACGGCCTGTGCGCCGGTTGCGTTGAAGTTGAAGCTTGTGACAGCAAGCATGACTGCGCCGAACACGATCACAGCATCGCCATCAAGAAGAAGTAAGACGAAGTCAGGTACTTCCCTGTACCTGCGGCCGGGGCGCCAGAGGATGGAGCGACGCCGGCCTGCGCTGTTGCCGGCCGCCGTCAGTGGCGGCCCTGCGTGTTACCAGCGGTGTTTGGTGTGATCTTCCCAGGCCTTCACCTCTTTTTCGGCCGCCTCTTTCTGGTAACCGTAGCGCTCCTGAATTTTGCCGACCAGCTGTTCGCGTTTCCCTTCGATGACCGTCAGATCGTCATCGGTCAGCTTGCCCCATTTCTCTTTCACTTTGCCTTTCAGCTGCTTCCAGTTACCGTCGGCTTGATCTTTATTCATAGTCTCTCCGTTAACCTGTGGTGAATCAGTGATCCCTGTCGCCGGCCGGGGTTAACCAGAAATTTTTCTGGCTGATGCTCCCTCCACCTTAAGAAGCACCGCTCCCCTTCATTTACCAGCCACATGATTCATTCTAGTTAAACATGGAAATAAAAAAGCCAAAACACAGGATAAAAAACCATTAACAAACAAGATAAAAACAAAAAACGCTAACAAACAACGAACTAACGCGAACAGACCAAGGCTGAAAACATGTAAGCAAACATGATCAAAATCATAAGAAAAACTAACCATTAACCCAACAAGACGTCCGGTTTAATGGGCAGTAAACCAGCTGCCGCGCACCTGGTGACGGTGCCAAATCCAGCCCAACGCCAGGCCGCGCAGCGCCAGAAACACCGCCAGCGCCAGCCAAAGCCCGTGGTTGCCAAGCAGCGGCACGCTGAGCAGCGCAATACCATATCCCGCCGCGGCCACCGCCATGCTGTTGCGCATCTCGGCGCCGCGCGTGGCGCCGATAAACATGCCGTCCAGCAAATAGCACCACACCCCAACCAGCGGCAGAATGACCTGCCAGGGTAAATAATGGGCGGCCAACGCACGCAGTTCCGGCAAAGAGGTCAAGGCTGCCACGATCTGCTGGCCGGTAACGGCATACGCCAGGCCGAAGGCCAACGCGACCAGCCCTGCCTGCCTGCAGGCCGCATGCCACACTTTGCGCAGTTGGCTGTCGTCCCGGGCGCCGTAGGCGTGGCCCGAATGAGCCTCCACCGCATAAGCGAAACCGTCGAGCGCATAGGCGGTGAACGTCAGCAGATTCATCAATACCGCATTGACCGCCACCACCTCGCTTCCCAGGCGAGCGCCGAAAATGGTCAACGACGCAAAGCACAGTTGCAGCAACAATGAGCGCAGCATGATGTCGCGGTTGAGCGCCAGCAGGCGACGCAGATCGCCACGCCAGGCCTGGCGCAGCATCTGCAGGGTAATACCGCGCAGGCGCATCACCCGCCACGCCAACCACAGGCCGAGCAGCAGCGTAGCGTATTCGGCGATGGCGGTTGCCGCCGCCGCCCCCCGCACATTCCAGCCCAGGCCCATCACCAGCCAGATATCCAGCACGATGTTCAGCAGGTTGCCGACGATCAGCAGGATCACCGGCGCCCGCACGTACTGTACGCCAAGCAGCCAGCCCAGCAGCACCAGGTTGGCCAGCGCCGCCGGGGCGCTTAACCAGCGGATCTCAAGAAAACGCCGCGCCTGTTCCAGCACGTCGGCATCGCCGCCGACGATCCGCAGCGCCAGTTCGATCAGCGGATAGCGCAGCAGGACGATCGCCACCCCGGCCAACAGCGCCAGCAGCAGCGGTTGCATAAAGGCGCGCGCCAGCGCCTGGGGGTTCTGCGCCCCCAGCGCTTGCGCCGCCAGGCCGGTAGTGCTCATGCGCAGGAACAGCAGCAGCATGAACAGGAAGCTGGTCGCCACCGCACCGATCGCCACGCCCCCCAGATAAATGGGGCTGTCGAGGTGGCCGATCACCGCGGTGTCCACCAACCCGAGCAGCGGCACGGTAATATTGGAGAAGATCATCGGCAGGGCGAGGCGCCACAGGGCTTTATCGGTGTCGCTGGTGAAAGCGGAAATCAGGCGCATGATGGGATGTTCCTGTGACTGAGTGACAAAGGGCGAAGTCAGAAACAAAAACGCCCCAAAACAGGGGCGATTGATACAGGGAGCGGCGGTGATGGCGCGGCGATTAAATCCAGTCGCCGTTGCGGATCACGCCGACCGCCAGCCCTTCGATAGTGAAATTCTGCTGACGCAGATCGACCACGATCGGTTGGAATTCGTTGTTCTCCGGCAGCAGTTCAACCACGTTGCCGTGCTTTTTCAAGCGCTTGACCGTCACTTCGTCTTCGATCCGCGCGACCACGACCTGGCCGTTGCGCACGTCTTGCGTTTTGTGCACCGCCAGCAGATCGCCGTCCAGAATGCCAATGTCGCGCATTGACATGCCGTTCACCCGCAGCAGGAAATCGGCGCTCGGTTTAAACAGGGAAGGATCCACCTGGTAGTGCCCTTCGATGTGCTGCTGCGCCAGCAGCGGCTCGCCGGCGGCGACGCGGCCGATCAGCGGCAGCCCTTCTTCTTCTTCCATCAGCAGACGGATACCGCGCGAGGCACCGGAGACGATTTCGATCACGCCTTTGCGTGCCAGCGCCTTCAGGTGCTCTTCGGCGGCGTTAGGCGAACGGAACCCCAGACGCATCGCGATCTCGGCACGCGTTGGCGGCATGCCCGTTTGCGAAATGTGCTCGCGAATCAGATCGTAGACCTCTTGCTGTCTGGTAGTTAGTGCTTTCATTCCGCCCCCTGTTTGTTTATACAGTCTTGCTGTGAGTATATACAGGTAAGCGCGGATTGGGAACCGAAGAATAAATAAAAATCAGTCAGTAGGCGCTTTTCGTCAGCCGAAATGCTGCCATAAGACCGTGCCCCAAACGAACAGCGCCAGCACGATCGCCAGCGACACCGCCGCCGATCCCATGTCCTTGGCCCGCCCGGACAGCTCGTGATGTTCGCTGCCGATGCGATCCACCACCGCCTCGATCGCGCTGTTCAGGATCTCGACGATCATCACCAGCGCTACCGATCCGATCAATAAAATGCGCGCTATCGCACCCACATCCAGCCAGACAGCCAGTATGATAGCCAGAAGGGTGACCACCAGTTCCTGGCGGAAAGCCGCTTCGTGCTGCCAGGCGGCGGATAGCCCTTTATAAGAATAGCCGACTGCCTTGATGATGCGGGTCAGTCCGGTTGCTTGGTTTGCCATGTTTTCGTGCCTTTCTCAGAGGTCGGTCATAATAAAAAGAGTCTAGAACAGTCCGCGCTGACGGCTCTCGGTTTTCGAACACCACAGATCTGCTACCCGGTTTCTGGTATGCTTGCGGCGCATTGCTAACAAGAGGCTTCACGTTGTTATGTCAGGTTGGCGTAAAATTTATTATAAAATATTGAATTTACCACTTAAATTGTTGGTAAGAAGTAAGGTCATCCCTTCAGATCCGGTTACCGAGCTAGGGTTGGATCCCTCACGGCCGATTTTGTATGTTTTACCTTACAATTCCAAGGCGGATTTGCTGACGCTGCGCACCCAGTGCCTGGCGCAGGATCTGCCCGATCCGCTCAACTCGCTGGAGATCGACGGCACCGTGCTGCCGAGCTACGTGTTCATTCACGACGGTCCGCGCGTATTCCGCTATTACACCCCAAAAGAAGAGTCGGTAAAGCTGTTCCACGACTATCTGGATCTGCATCGCAGCAACCCGGATCTCGACATTCAGATGCTGCCGGTTTCGGTGATGTTCGGCCGTTCGCCGGGCCGCGAAGGCCACGGCACGCCGCACCTGCGTCTGTTGAA
This sequence comes from Serratia sp. DFXYC6, assembly GCF_057196085.1. Taxonomy (NCBI): domain Bacteria; kingdom Pseudomonadati; phylum Pseudomonadota; class Gammaproteobacteria; order Enterobacterales; family Yersiniaceae; genus Serratia; species Serratia sp. DFXYC6. The sequence continues at coordinate 565,179 of NZ_JBXUNV010000002.1, forward strand.
CGGCGTGCAGAAATTCTTCGCCGTGCTGTGGCTCGGCCGCGACAGCTTCGTGCGTTTCTCCAACACCGTGTCGCTGCGCCGCATGGCTACCGAACACGGCACGGATAAAACCATCGCGCAGAAACTGGCGCGCGTGGCGCGCATGCACTTCTCGCGTCAGCGCCTGGCCGCGGTGGGCCCGAGTCTGCCGGCCCGTCAGGATCTGTTCAACAAGCTGTTGGCGTCCAAAGCGATCGAAAAAGCGGTCGAGGACGAAGCGCGCAGCAAGAAGATCTCGCACGAGAAGGCCCAGCAGAACGCCATCGCGCTGATGGAAGAGATCGCCGCCGACTTCTCCTACGAAACCGTGCGCCTGTCCGACCGCGTGCTGAGCTGGACCTGGAACCGGCTGTATCAGGGCATCAACGTCACCAACGCCGAGCGCGTGCGCCAGCTGGCGCAGGACGGCCACGAGATCGTCTACGTGCCCTGCCACCGCAGCCACATGGACTATCTGCTGCTGTCGTACGTGCTGTATCACCAGGGCCTGGTGCCGCCGCACATCGCTGCGGGCATCAACCTCAACTTCTGGCCGGCGGGCCCGATCTTCCGTCGCCTGGGCGCGTTCTTCATCCGCCGCACCTTTAAAGGCAACAAGCTGTATTCGACGGTGTTCCGTGAATACCTCGGCGAGCTGTTCACCCGCGGTTACTCGGTGGAATATTTCGTGGAAGGCGGCCGTTCCCGCACCGGGCGTTTGCTTGAGCCGAAGACCGGCACCCTGTCGATGACCATCCAGGCGATGCTGCGCGGCGGCACCCGTCCGATCACGCTGGTGCCGATTTACATCGGTTACGAACACGTGATGGAAGTGGGTACCTACGCCAAAGAGCTGCGCGGCGCCACCAAGGAAAAAGAGAGCCTGCCGCAGATGCTGCGCGGCCTGCGCAAGCTGCGCAACCTGGGCCAGGGATACGTCAACTTCGGCGAACCGCTGCCATTGACGGCTTACCTCAACCAGAACGTGCCGCAGTGGCGCGAATCGATCGATCCGATCGAGGCTCAGCGTCCAAGCTGGCTGACGCCGACGGTCAACGATCTGGCCGGCCAGATCATGGTGCGCATCAACAATGCCGCCGCAGCCAACGCCATGAACCTGTGTTCCACCGCGCTGCTGGCCTCGCGTCAGCGTTCGCTGACCCGCGAGCAGCTGGTCGAGCAGCTCGAGTGCTACCTGCAGCTGATGCGCAACGCGCCTTACGCGCGTGACGTCACCGTGCCGACGCAAACGCCGGATGAGCTGCTGGATCACGCGCTGAACATGAACAAGTTCGAGGTGGAGAAGGACAGCATCGGCGACATCATCATCCTGCCGCGCGAGCAGGCGGTGCTGATGACCTATTACCGCAACAACATCCACCATCTGCTGGTGTTGCCGTCGCTGATCGCCAGCATCGTGATGCATCATCGCCGGGTGTCGCGCGCCGAGCTGCTGCGCCAGATCGGCATGATCTACCCGATGCTGAAAGCCGAGCTGTTCCTGCATAACGACAAGGAACAGCTGCCGGAGGTGCTGCGGCCGATGATCGACGAGCTGATCCGTCAACAGCTGATCTGCGACAAAGGCGACGATCTGGTGCTCAACCCGGCGCGCATTCGCCCGCTGCAGCTGCTGGCCGCCGGGGTGCGCGAAACCCTGCAACGCTACGCCATCACCATGTCGATCCTCAGCGCCAACCCGAGCATCAACCGCGGCGCGCTGGAGAAAGAGAGCCGCATCATGGCGCAACGTCTGTCGGTGCTGCACGGCATCAATGCGCCGGAGTTCTTCGACAAGGCGGTGTTCTCCACCCTGGTGGCGACGCTGCGTGAAGAAGGCTACATCAACGACAGCGGCGATGCGATCCGCGAGCACACCCTCGAGGTGTACAGCATGCTGAGCGATCTGATCACGCCGGAAATCAAGCTGACCATCGAAAGCGTCAACATGCCGGAAGAGACCAACGCTCTGCCGCAAACCGATGCGGAAGAAGAGAAAGACGAGTGATTTCGCCCGGCGCGGAAACACAAAAGGCACCCCTTGGGGTGCCTTTTTTCTTGCGGCAGGGAACCGTTACGCCGGCAGATAGCTCAGCGCGATGCCGATAAACACCACCAGCCCGACATAGTTGTTCTGCAGAAAGGCCTTGAAGCAGGCGTCGCGCTCGCGCCCGGCGATCTGCTTCTGCTGGTGAATGAACAGTGCGCCCGCCAGCAGCAGCGACCAGTAAAACGCGCCGCCGAGCTGCGCCAGATAACCGACCCACACCAGCAGCAACAACGTCGCGAACTGCAACAGCCCGACGATCAGCTTGTCATAACGCCCGAACAGGATAGCGGTGGACTTGATGCCGATTTTCAGATCATCGTCGCGATCGACCATCGCATACAGCGTGTCATAGGCCACCGTCCAGCAGATGTTCGCCAGCAGCAGCAGCCAGCAGCTGAGCGGCAGCGATTCGCTGACCGCCGCATAGCCCATCGGAATGCCCCAGCCGAACGCGGCGCCCAGCACGAACTGCGGCAGGTTGGTCACCCGCTTCATAAACGGATACACCCAGGCCAGCGCCAGCGCCGCCAGAGACAGCCAGATGGTCATCGCATTCAGCGTCAACACCAGGCAGAACGAGATCAGCACCAGCACCACGAACAGCACCTTGGCCTCTTTCGCGCTCACCCGGCCGCTCGGCATCGGCCGCCCGGCGGTGCGTTTCACGTAGCCGTCCACCGCGCGATCGGCATAGTCATTCACCACGCAGCCGGCGGCGCGCATCAGGAACACGCCGAGCACGAACACCAGCAAAATCGACAGCGGCGGCACGCCTTTTCCGGCCAGCCACAGTGCCCACAGCGTCGGCCACAACAGCAACAGCGTGCCAATCGGTTTATCAATGCGCATCAAATGGCTGTAAGCCCGCCATTTACTTTGAGTCACGCTTCCCTCCAACGTCTTGCTCTCCTCTCTTATGCGGGGACCGCTGAATACAGCGGCGAAGCCGGTAAAAACAGTTCGGTCAGCAGCAGCGGCTTGCCCGCCAGCCGCAACCGTGAACGACGCGCCCACAGCGCATCCTGTCGGCCGATATGGATATAGTCGCGGGTCAGATCGCCGCTGCTGAACAAATAGCGCCCCAGCGGCAGCGTCCCCAGATCCACCAGCGCCTGGTCGGGGCCGGTCAGCGTATGTTCCGGGATCACCGTGCGCCCCAGCAGCCAGGGCTGGCCGTCGCCCAGCAGCACCACTTCGCGCAGCCAGTAGCGCGGGCTATCGGGCAGGTGGTTCGCCTCGTCGCCCAGCGCCTCGCGCGTGACGAAGCATTCGCGCTGCGGTTCAACGCGCACCTGGGCGCAATGGCGTTCAAATCGTCGGGTCATGGAGCCTAACTCCATCAGCCAGTCGCTGACGGCGGCGGGCGCCGGAGGATCCTGTTCGGATAACCACTCCAGCGGCGGCAGGATGGAATCCCTGATGCCAGACATTGCTTTACTCCTCGCCTGAACCGCAGCCGGTACGGCGCGCCAGACGATACAAACTGTTAACAGGCCCCCATTGTAGCGCAGAAATGCGAAAGCGGCAGGCTGATTCGTGGCGAAAACGGCAGGTCTGTCGGCCGGAAAAACCGGGGTTCTGTCATCTTTTTGCCATCCGCATTCTCTATCTTCATTTCCCGGCGCGCTGACGATTCTGTGATCGCCCGCAAAGTTTCAGCTTCCTCGCGTTGTGTTATCTACGCGCGTAGATACCCTGATACGGCAGCGTTGAATCGCCATGCGTCCGACATGATTTGTCGGCACACCTTTGTTGCCGGCACCAGGGAAACCATCTTTAACCGCGCCCCTCCAGGCGCAGAATAAAAGAGGATAGCACTGCCATGAGCGAAACAACGCTTGCCCCTTCACAGACCGCCGACGCCGCGCTGGCGGCCGATGAACGCCTGGCAACCAAAGAGGGGCGCAGCCAATTTTGGCGCGCCACCTTCTCCTGCTGGCTCGGCACCGCCATGGAATACGTCGACTTCGCGCTGTACGGCCTGGCGGCCGGCATGGTGTTCGGCGACGTGTTCTTCCCCGAAGCCACGCCGCTGGTGGCGTTGCTGGCCAGCTTCGCCACCTACTCCGTCGGCTTCGTCGCGCGGCCGATCGGCGCGCTGGTGTTCGGCTGGATCGGCGATCGCAAAGGCCGCCGCGTGGTGCTGATCACCACCGTGGCGCTGATGGGCCTCTCCACCACATTGATCGGCCTGATCCCGCCCTATGCGCAAATCGGCGTCTGGGCGCCCGCCTGCCTGGTGATCCTGCGCTTCGCGCAGGGGTTCGGCGCCGGTGCGGAGCTGTCCGGCGGGGCGGTGATGCTGGCGGAATACGCGCCGGCCAAGCGGCGCGGGCTGGTGGCGTCTATCATCGCCATAGGCTCCAACAGTGGCACCCTGCTGGCGTCGCTGGTGTGGCTGCTGGTATTGCAGCTCGACAAGGAAGACCTGATGAGCTGGGGCTGGCGCATTCCGTTCCTCGCCAGCATCCTGATAGCCGGGGTGGCGCTGTATCTGCGCCGCCACGTGCGGGAAACGCCGGTGTTCGAACGCGAGCTGCAGCAAAACCACCAGCGCATGCTGGACGCCGCCCAGGCCGCGCCGGATACGCGCAGCTACCTGCAGCGCACCAAGGCGTTCTGGGTGATGCTCGGCCTGCGCATCGGCGAAAACGGCCCCTCCTACCTGTGCCAGGGCTTTATCGTCGGCTACGTCGCCAAGGTGCTGATGGTCGATAAATCGGTGCCGGCGCTGGCGGTGCTGATCGCCTCACTGTGCGGTTTTCTGGTGATCCCGCTGGCCGGCTGGCTCTCCGATCGTTTCGGCCGCCGCATCACCTACCGGTGGTTCTGCCTGCTGCTGGTGCTGTACGCTTTCCCGGCGTTCTGGTTGCTCGACAGCCGTGAGCCGGCGATCGTCATCTCGGTGATCGTGGTCGGCATGTGCATCGCATCGCTGGGGATCTTCGGCGTGCAGGCGGCCTACGGCGTCGAACTGTTCGGCGTGAAGAACCGCTACTCCAAAATGGCGTTCGCCAAGGAGCTCGGGTCGATCCTCTCCGGCGGCACCGCGCCGCTGATCGCCACCGCGCTGCTGTCCGGTTTCGGTCACTGGTGGCCTGTCGCCTGCTATTTTGTTGTAATGGCGGCCATCGGCTTAATCACCACCTTCTTTGCTCCCGAAACCCGCGGCCGCGATCTCAACCTGCCGCAGGATGCCGCGTAGCGGGAAGGCGAACAGGACCTCAATTTGGATAATCACTCCGCGCGCCGCGTTACCCGCGCCGACGTGGCTCGCATAGCGGGCACCTCCGTCGCCGTGGTCAGCTATGTGATCAACAACGGTCCGCGCCCGGTGGCGGAAGCCACCCGGCTACGCGTGCTGGCGGCGATCGAGCAGACCGGCTACCGGCCGAACGACATCGCGCGAGCGCTGGCCTCCGGCAGCACGCAAACCTACGGGCTGGTGGTGCCGGATATTTCCAACCCGTTCTTCGCCACGCTGGCGCGGGCGCTGCAGCAGGAGGCCTTCAGCCGCGGCCGCGTGCTGCTGCTGGGCGACGCCGGCGACGACCGGCAGCGCGAATATGAGCTGATCAACAACCTGCTGCGCCGCCAGGTCGACGGCCTGCTGTACACCAGCGTCGATCGCCATCCGTGGTTCGATCTGATCCGCGCCTCCGGCACGCCCTGCGTGATGATAGATACCATCGACAGCCAGGCCGGCGTCTGCGCCATTCGCGTCGACGAGCGCGACGCCGCCTGCCAGGCGACCCGCCATCTGCTGCAGCACGGCTATCGCGATATCGGCATTTTTATCGGCCCGCTGACCATGCTCAACGCACAGGATCGCCTGAACGGCTGGCGCGATGCGCTGCTGGAAGCGGGCATCGCGCCGCGCGACGAATGGATTTTCGAGGTGCCCTACACCCGCCAGGGCGGTTACCAGGCCACCCAGCGCCTGGTGCAAGGCCCGCGCCCGCGCGCCGTTTTCACCTCTAACGAGCAGCAGGCGCTCGGCTGCCTGTCGGCGCTGGCGGAACATGGGCTGCGCGCGCCGGGCGATCTGGCGCTGATCTGTTTTAACGGCACGCAGCAATCCGAATTCAGCGTGCCGCCGCTCAGCGCGGTCGAGCAGCCGATCGACGCCATGGCCAAGCGGGCCATCGCCATGCTGGCCGCCGGCGCCGCGCCCGCCGAGCTGCATGAATTCGCTTTTCAACTGCGCATCCGCCACTCGTGCGGCTGCTAGCGGTTTTTCAGGACACCTTACTATGCGTTTAATCATTGATTGCGATCCCGGCAACGGCGTTCCCGGCGCCAACGTCGATGACGGTCTGGCGCTGGCTCTGGCGCTGGCGGCCAAACCGCAGCTGCAACTGGAGCTGATCAGCATCGTGGCCGGCAATACCCCGCGTGAAGTGGGCTTCGCCGTCGCCTCCGATCTGCTGGCGCAGAGCGGCTACCGGGTACCGGTCGCCCTCGGCGCGGCGCGCGCCCTGAGCGAGCCGCCGGAGCCGTGGCGCGCCCATCTGGACCGCCCGATCGCCGATCCGCAGCTGGCGGCGCTGTGGCGCGACTTGCCCGCCCCCTCGCTGGCCAACGCGCCCGCACCGGACGCCGCCATCGCCATCGGCGAACTGATCTGCCGGCATCCCGGCGAGATCACGCTGGCGGCGATCGGCCCGCTGACCAACGTTGCGCACGCCATGCAGCTTTACCCGCAGATGGCGCAGGCGGTGAAAGAGATCGTGATCATGGGCGGCGTGTTCAACGTCGAAGGATACATCAAGGACACCAATTTTGGTTTGGATCCGGAAGCGGCGCGGCTGGTGTTGAACAGCGGTGCCAATATCACGCTGGCGCCGCTGGACGTCACCACCCAGACCATGCTGACCCAGGCGGATCTGGCCGCGCTGACCCAGCCGGATACCCCGCTATGCCGTTATTTGCGCGCCACCACGCAGCCGTGGATCGACTATTCGCGCCATACGCGGCGCCTGCCGGGCTGCTGGATCCATGATGCGCTGGTGATCGCCTGGCTGCTGGAACCGCAGTTGGTCACGACCGAAATGTTCCATGTGGATGTGGCGCTGGAAGGGGCGTTGACGCGCGGCAGCTCACGCCGTTGGCGGCCGGGCGGCCTGCGCCTGACGGTCGGTATGCCGCCGCCGCAGGGCAAGCCGGTGCGCATCATGCAGCAGGTGGACAACGCCCGTCTGCTGGCGTTGATCGGCGCAACGCTGGCGCGCGGATGAAAAAAGGTGCGCCAAGGCGCACCAATCATCGAGCCAGCATCGGCAGCGCCGGGTGTTACCCCTTGCCTTTAACGCTGCTGATAAACGTTTTACGCGCAGTGGTAGAGCCCAACTTCTCGGCCTCATTCATCAGCTTCAGCGCCTTATCGATATCGCCCGCCTTCACCGCCTGCTTGATGCCGTTATTAAAGTAGCTTTCGGTATCGTTGAGCATCGGCTCCGCCGGTTTCTCCGGCGTCGGCATCGGTGCCGCCGCCGCGGCCGGGGTGCTCGACCCCACCACCACCGGCGCCACGGTCGGCGCAGGCTGCAGCATGCCGATCATCACGTTGCCGGTGCCCTGTTCAGCGGTGACCTTAAGCTTCAGCGTGCCGGTCGTCGCGTGGCCGGCGATCGGATCCGGGATATCCGGCACCGCGTTGCCCACCCCCTGCGCATAGGCCTTGGCCGGGTTGGTCAGCTGCGTAGTTTTCACCAAATCCTGGCGAGTGGTGTACACCAGCAGGTAAATCTGTTTTTGACCGAGCGCCGGCGTCAGCTTCAGCGTGCCTTCGAGACGATCGGAGGACATCGCCCCCGGCGGCTGGTAAGGGAAATAGCTGCTCGGGTAATACGCCGCCGGGCGCAGATGCTCGTCCAGCACCAGCACGCTCGGCGCGTACAGCGAATTGTTTTTGGCGAGGCTGCTCAGCGTCACTTCCAGCGAACCGCGATCGGCCGGCAACGTATAGGCGGCGATCGCCCCCTGGATCTCGCCCTGATTGAGCTGCGGGCTGACGGCGTCGAGCTTCACCTCTTGCGACACCGGCGGCTGCAACGGCTGCCACGGCAGGCTTTGCAGCGTGGCGGCGCTGATGGCCGGCGCGACGGAAACGTTGGCCGGCGTATCGGCATTGGCCGCCAAAGGCGCGCCGACGGTCAGCGCCAGCGACAGGCAGAGTGACAGCAGATTCTTTTTCATCGTTATATCCTCTTTCAGCGCCGCGATGGTTCAGGCAAGAGATCCGGCCGCGGCGAATGCGATTGGGGGAGAGCCTGCGGCCCTCCCCGTCCTGTCGTTACCACCAAATTTCCATCTGGGCGCCGAAGGTGACTTCGTCATCCTTGCCGCGGCTGAAGGTATGCATGCTGGTGTCGTTGTAAGCGGTGCCGGCGTTATACCCGGTATCATCGCCGGTGGCGTAGCCCCACTTCTCATCCCACTTGGCGTAGGTGGCGAACAGGCGGATGGCCGGACGCGACCAGATGCTGTTGCCCGCCTGCCATTGCTGCGCCAGGGTCACTTTATACTGGCCGTTGCGATCGCCGGTGCGCTGGGATTTGACGTTGTCATAGCCGGCTTCCAGCAAGGTGCTCATGATCGGCGTCCATTTGTACATCGGGCGTACGCCCACGGTGTACCAGGTGGTGCCGTTGTTGTTGTCGCGGTCGATGTCCTGGAACATGGCGACGTACATCAGCGCCCATTGATCGTTGAAGTCGATGGCGCCGTGATCCAGCACGCGGATCATCTTGCCGTTGTTATCGATGGTGGCGCCTTCGTTGCGGCCGTTGTTCTGCGAGGTCATCGAGTCGGTGGCGTACTGCAGCACGAACTTGTTGTAACCGTTCAGGATGCTCTGCGTGTGTTCCGCGGTGAACATCCAGCCGTCTTTGCTGGCGCCGTCCGCCAGGCGGTAGTTATCCTGCGCATTGGCGCGGCCGTAGTCCACGCCCAGCTCCAGGGTGCCGCCCGGGTTCAGCTCCAGGCCGGCCAGACGCAGGTCGAAGGTATCGTTGACGGTCGGACGCTGTTTCCATTCGTTATCCAGATAGCCGTAAGAGCCGCCGGATTCGGAGTTGCGGGTCACGGCGGCGGACAGCTTGCCGAAGCCCAGATCGATGTTTTCCAGACCGGCGCCCGGGCCGGAGATATCCCAGTAGTAGAAGTCGATCATGTGAACGTCATGACGCTGATAGAAACGCTTACCGGCCCACAGCGTGGAGCCCGGCAGCCAGTCGATCAGGTTTTTACCCTGCACGTTGACTTCGCGGAAGCCCGGCGTCACGTCTTCCCAGTCGGAACGTTGCGAGACCGAATAGGCCAGGTTGGTGTCGAAATAGAAGCTCTTGTCGCCTTCTTTCCACACTTCCTGCCCCAGTTTCAGTTCGGCGTAGGTTTCACATTCGTTGCCGAGACGGTATTTGCTCGCGGCGCCGGTGGCCTTGAAGCACTGTTGCTCACCGCCGCTGCCGGTCCAGCCGATGCCGGAACGGGCGTAACCGTGAAAATCCACGGCCAGCGCCTGAGTAGAGAGAACACCGGCGGCGACAGCCAGTGCCAGAGGAAGTTTGCGCAGAGTAGTCATCATTATTCTCCTGTTATACCGACTTTGATGCTTTAAACGCCCGGCTCCTGGTGCAGCCGTTTACATGCCGTACCGTCTTCACGGAACAGGTGGCAACGATGAGGCGGCAGGCCGATGGCGAATGTGGCACCTTCTTCTACCAGCACCACGTCGTTCTGGCGGTACACCAGGTTTTGACGGATGGCCGGGATTTGGATGTGGATTTGCGTCTCGTTGCCGAGCTGCTCCACCACCTGTACGTCGCCGGTAAGCCGCACTTCAGAGGCTTCGCCGGGCAGCAAATGTTCGGGGCGAATGCCCAGTGACAGGTTGGCGCCGGGCTGAACGCCCGCGCCTTCCACCGGCAGCCAGACCAGTTGACGGTTGGGCAGTTCGACCTGCACCTGTTGCGGCTGCGCAGCGGTCACCTTGACCGGCAGGAAGTTCATCTTCGGCGAGCCGATAAACCCGGCGACGAAGCGGTTGGCCGGGTAGTGGTACAGTTCCAGCGGCTTGCCGACCTGCGCCACGCGACCGGCGTCGAGCACCACGATCTTGTCGGCCAGCGTCATCGCTTCGACCTGATCGTGAGTGACGTAAATCATGGTGCGCTGCAGGCGCTTGTGCAGACGGGAGATCTCGATGCGCATCTGCACCCGCAGCGCGGCATCGAGGTTGGACAGCGGTTCGTCGAGCAGAAACACGTCCGGCTCGGCCACCAGCGTGCGGCCGATCGCCACGCGCTGACGTTGACCGCCGGACAGCGCCTTCGGCCGCCGATCGAGCAGGTGCGCCAGCTGCAGCACCTCGGAGACCTGGTTCACCCGTTGATTGATTTCCGCTTTCCTGGCGCCGGCCAGCTTCAGGCCAAACGACATGTTGTCCGCCACCGACAGGTGCGGATACAGCGCGTAGGACTGGAACACCATGCCGATGCCGCGCTCGGAAGGCGGCACCTCATTCATCCGTTTCTCGCCGATCAGCAGGTCGCCGGAGGTGATGTCCTCCAGCCCGGCGATCATGCGCAGCAGCGTCGATTTGCCGCAGCCCGACGGCCCGACGAACACCACAAACTCGCCGTCTTCGATGGTCAGATTGACGTCTTTGGAAATCACGGCCTCACCGAAGGCCTTATAAACGCTGCGCAGTGTCACGCTAGCCATGCGTTACTCCCCTGCTTTCGCAGTTAACATGTCGTGTGAAAATGGCGGAGGCAAAGCCCGCCAAAACCCATTGATGACCCTCTTGCTGCGCGCCGTGCTGCCATGCCAACGGCAAGGTCGCCTCAGACGGCGCGGCCGCCTGAGTATAAGGCTGCAGGTTTATCAGCGCTTCAAGGCATTGATCCTGATGGGTAATAAGTAAGCGCACCACGCCGTCCCGCTGGCTGACCGCGTTCAGCTCGCCGCGCTGGATGAGCGGCGAACGGCGCAGAGCCAACAGCGCCTGGCAGTAACGTAAGGTGGAGTGGCTGTCGTGCTGTTGGCGGCTGATGGCCAATGCGCGGTGTTCGATCGCCACCTGCTGATACCAGCTGATCTCCCCGGCGGTGACCTGTTCGGGGGCTTCATGCCACGGCATCGGCGTTTGCGCGCCGCGCGGATCCTGCAGGCCGGCGGCATGCGGCAGCCCCAGCTCTTCGCCCTGATACAGGCAGATCGGCGCCGGCAACATCGCCAACAGCGTCAAAAAGGCGGCGGCGGAACGCAGATCGCCTTGCCCCCAGCGGCTGACCACTCTTGGCTGCTCGGCGTCCCCGGTGCTCCACAGGCTGTCCGCCAACGTGGCGCGGCGGGCGTGCAACACCGCCGCCAGCTTCTCCGCGCTGAACGGCATCACGTCCAGCGCCAGCGCGCCGTGGGCGAACCGCTGCGGCGCGACGGCATTGCGAACGCGGTTGGCTTCATCGCCGTACCACAGCGTCAGCCCTTCGCCCGTCACCGTCGCCTCGGCCTCCGGCGCCAGCGTCTGCGGCAGCAGCAGGCCGTCGATCGACAGCGCTTTCAGGTACGGCAGCGCCGCCAGCATGCCGTGCGCGTCGCCCACGCCGTCCCCGTTTCCGTCACGGAAACTGGCCGGATGGATCCGGTACAGGGTGGGCTGAGTGGCGATAGGCATTGACGACATAAATCCGGTATCCCTGCTGCGCGTGGCGTTAAAAATCGATGTGCCGATAGTGCGGGAGTCACCGGAAAGGGTAATCATCCGTAACAGGATTTTTCATGGGGGAGGAGGCGGGAGGATGAGAGAACGACCGCGGCGATGAGAAGTTCCGCGCTTAAGGCAAATCTGTGATCCGGCTGGCAAAAATCGCCCCCCTATTGTGTGCCTGACGCCACAGAATAGAGCACAACGTTAACTGGATCACACTCCTCATCTCAGGGGCGTAGAGGGGGGGAGGATGAGAATATGTCGCGTTGTGACCCACTATTACCGCGAAACGTCTCTCCTTGATTTATGTGCCCACAAAAAGAAGGACTGGATTATGACTCGCAGCATTACCCTCGCCCGCACGCTGGCGCTCTCGGCACTGGCCACCCTGGTGCTCTCTTCTTCCGCCTTCGCCAAGATTGAGGAAGGCAAACTGGTTATCTGGATCAACGGCGACAAGGGCTATAACGGCCTGGCGGAAGTCGGCAAGAAATTCGAAAAAGACACCGGCATCAAGGTCACCGTCGAGCACCCGGACAAACTGGAAGAAAAATACCCGCAGGTGGCCGCCACCGGCGACGGTCCTGACATCATTTTCTGGGCCCACGACCGCTTCGGCGGCTATGCGCAGTCCGGCCTGTTGGCCGAAATCCACCCGTCCAAAGCCTTCCAGGACAAGCTGTTCCCGTTCACCTGGGACGCCGTGCGCTATGACGGCAAGCTGATCGGCTACCCGATCGCCGTCGAAGCGCTGTCGCTGATTTACAACAAGGACTTGGTCAAACAGCCGCCGAAGACCTGGGAAGAGATCCCGGCGCTGGACAAACAGCTGCGCGCCGCCGGCAAGAGCGCCATCATGTGGAACCTGCAGGAACCCTACTTCACCTGGCCTATCATCGCCGCCGACGGCGGTTATGCCTTCAAGTATGAGAACGGCAAATACAACATCAAGGATGTCGGCGTCGCCAACGCCGGTTCGCAGGCCGGCCTGCAGTTCATCGTCGATCTGGTGAAAAACAAGCACATCAACGCCGATACCGATTACTCGATCGCCGAGGCCGCGTTCAACAAAGGCCAGACCGCGATGACCATCAACGGCCCGTGGGCCTGGAACAACATCGAGCAGAGCAAAATCAACTACGGCGTGACGCTGCTGCCGACCTTCAAAGGCAAACCGTCCAAACCGTTCGTCGGCGTGCTGACCGCCGGCATCAACGCCGCCAGCCCGAATAAGGAGCTGGCGACCGAGTTCCTCGAAAACTACCTGCTGACCAACGAAGGGCTGGCGGACGTCAACAAAGATAAACCGCTGGGCGCGGTGGCGCTGAAGTCCTACCAGGAAACGCTGGCCAAAGATCCGAAGATCGCCGCCACCATGCAGAACTCGCAAAACGGGGAGATTATGCCGAACATCCCGCAGATGAGCGCCTTCTGGTACGCCGAACGCAGTGCAGTGATCAACGCCGTCAGCGGCCGTCAGACGGTGAAAGCCGCGCTGGACGACGTGCAGACCCGCATCACCAAGTAACGACGTCGTGCGGGGTGCCGTGGCGCCCCGCCATTGCTTCACAGAAAGGAACGCCCTATGCAATTCGCTCACGCCGGGACGCCTGCGCGTAAAAAATCGAAGTGGTGGCAAAGCGACGCGCTGAAATGGCTGTTGGTCGGCCTGTTCAGCCTGGTGACCTGCTACCTGATTGTGTTGATGTATGCACAGGGTGAATACCTGTTCGCCATCCTGACGCTGATCCTGGTCAGCGCCGGACTTTACGTCTTCGCCAACCGCCGCGCCTACGCCTGGCGCTATGTGTATCCCGGCGTCGCCGGCATGGGATTGTTCGTCCTGTTCCCGCTGATCTGCACCATCGCCATCGCCTTTACCAACTACAGCAGCACCAACCAGCTGACCTTTGAGCGCGCGCAATCGGTGCTGATGCAACGCCAGTTCCAGAGCGGCAAAACCTTCACCTTCGGCCTCTACCCGGCGGAAAATCAGCAATGGCGCCTGCAATTAACCTCGCCGGACAGTGAACAGCCGTTGATTTCCGAGCCTTTCCACCTCGACGCCGCTGCGCCGCAAACCCTGACATTGACCACGCAGAGCGCCGCGCCGCAGGGCGAACGCGCCACGCTGCGGGTGATCACCCAGAACCGGCAAGCGCTGAGCCAGCTGGTGGCGCAACTGCCCGACGGCGGTGAATTGCGCATGAGCTCCCTGCGCCAGTTCTCCGGCACCCGCCCGCTGTATGCGTTGGACCAAGACGGCAGCACGCTGACCAATAACCAGACTCAGGTGCGCTACCGGCCGAACGGCGACATCGGCTTCTATCAGGCGATCAACGCCGACGGCGGCTGGGCGCAGGAAACCCTGAGCCCCGGCTATACCGTCACCACCGGCTGGAAAAACTTCCTGCGGGTGCTGCAGGACGAAGGCATCAAGAAACCGTTCGTATCGATCTTCATCTGGACCATCGTGTTCTCGGTGATGACGGTGATCCTCACCGTGGCGGTCGGCATGGTGCTGGCCTGCGTGGTGCAGTGGGAGGCGCTGAAAGGCAAGGCTATCTACCGCGTGCTGCTGATCCTGCCCTATGCGGTACCGTCGTTCATCTCGATCCTGATCTTCAAAGGCTTGTTCAACCAGAGCTTCGGCGAGATCAACATGATGCTCAGCCACCTGTTCGGCATCAAACCGGCCTGGTTCAGCGATCCGCTCACCGCCAAGAGCATGATCCTGATCGTCAACACCTGGCTCGGCTACCCGTACATGATGATCCTGTGCATGGGGCTGCTGAAGGCGATCCCGGACGATCTGTACGAGGCCTCGGCGATGGACGGCGCCAACCCGTGGCAAAACTTCTTCCGCATCACCTTCCCGCTGCTGATCAAGCCGCTGACGCCGCTGATGATCGCCAGCTTCGCCTTCAACTTTAACAACTTCGTGCTGATCCAGCTGCTGACCAACGGCGGCCCGGACATGATCGGCACCACCACGCCGGCCGGCTATACCGATCTGCTGGTCAGCTACACCTACCGCATCGCCTTCGAAGGCGGCGGCGGGCAAGACTTCGGCCTGGCGGCCGCCATCGCCACGCTGATCTTCCTGCTGGTGGGCGCGCTGGCGATCCTGAATTTGAAAGCCAGCAAGATGAACTTCGATTAGGGAGAATAACGATGGCCATGGTTCAACCCAAATCCCAGCGCTTGCGCCTGTGGATCACCCATATCTTGATGCTGTGCTTTATCGCCCTGATCATGTTTCCGCTGCTGATGGTGGTCGCCATCTCGCTGCGCGCCGGCAACTTCGCCACCGGCAGCCTGATACCGGAAACCCTCTCTTGGGATCACTGGCGGCTGGCGCTCGGCTTCAGCGTCACCCACGCCGACGGCAGCGTGACGCCGCCGCCGTTCCCGGTGCTGCTGTGGCTGTGGAACTCAGTCAAAATCGCGGCGATCACCGCCATCGGTATCGTGACGCTGTCCACCACCTGCGCCTACGCCTTCGCCCGCATGCGTTTTCGCGGCAAGAGCACGCTGTTGAAAAGCATGCTGATCTTCCAGATGTTCCCGGCGGTGCTGTCGCTGGTGGCGCTGTACGCCCTGTTCGACCGCCTGGGCCAGTACATTCCGTTTATCGGCCTGAACACCCACGGCGGCGTGATTTTCGCCTACATGGGCGGCATTGCGCTGCACGTCTGGACTATCAAAGGCTATTTCGAAACCATCGACAATTCGCTGGAAGAAGCGGCGGCGCTGGATGGCGCCACGCCGTGGCAGGCGTTCCGTCTGGTGCTGTTGCCGCTGTCGGTGCCAATTCTGGCGGTGGTGTTCATTCTGTCGTTTATTGCCGCCATCACCGAGGTGCCGGTGGCGTCGCTGCTGCTGCGCGATGTGAACAGCTACACGCTGGCGGTGGGGATGCAGCAATATCTCAACCCGCAGAACTACCTGTGGGGCGACTTCGCCGCTGCTGCGGTGCTGTCGGCGATACCGATTACCGCCGTGTTCCTGCTGGCGCAGCGCTGGCTGGTGGGCGGCCTGACGGCCGGCGGCGTGAAGGGGTAATTTGTGCCACTGCAGTGCGTTTGATGTTTTTCCTTATCTTTTACCCTATGGATTTCAAGTTACAGCTAGGCGACCAGCTCGCTAAGCCCAGGCGCTTACTTCAGTAAGTAACTGGGGTTAGCGAGTGCAGTCAACAACGCTGTCGCTTGAAAGATGACGGGTAATTATATCCTGTGTCTTTGGCGGCCTTTGGCCGCCATTTTTATCTCAGCTACTCCCGTTTCAGCCGGTCGGTGTTGGCCAGATAGAGCGTCACCACCAGCACCAATATCGCCGCGGCGTAGATCAGGGTGTCGATGGGATTTTTGTGATCCACGATAATCAAACGAATAATCGCGGTAATGCCGATATAAATAAAATAGCGCAGCGGGAAATGATAACCCGACTCAAAATACTTGACGATCAAGGCGATAAATTCAAAGTACAGAAAATAAATCACGATGCCTTCAATCAACAGGTAAGAGGACGACTCTTCGCTGTTAATAAATAACACCTTCGCCAGATGGATGGTCTCCTTGACCAGAAACACCACCAGAATTGCCGCCAGCAGCAACAAGCCCACGTTCAGCACCCGCTGCAGCCCCTTCGCTATCATGATCGAACGCGACGTTTTTGCCATAAAACCTCTCCTGAATACCGCTTATATGATTCAACCGTGCCAATATAGGCATTGTCCTAAAAATTCCGCCCTTCGCGAAAGCACTTTAAACCCCATTTAATTCATCACGTTATAATAAGATGTTTCTGGCTTATAGATTTGTAGCAAATCGAAATGTCAACTATCATGGGTCACAGAGATCTTTACATAAAACCAATAACCTCGAATTAACAAGGGAATTCTTTATGCGCGCTAAACTTAACGGACTGGTCGCTGCAGGCCTGTTTACCTGTGCATTGTCCGGCCACGCCGCCGGCCTGGTAGCCCCTGACAACGATCTGCGTAACGATCTCGCCTGGTTGTCTGACCGCGGCGTCATCAACGTCAGCCTGTCCACCTGGCCGCTGAGTCAGGAAGAGATCAGTTCCGTTATCGCGCAGGCCAAACCGGTGACCAACACCGAGAAAAACGTCATCGACCGCGTGCAACGCCGCGTTGACGCCCTGAAAGCCAACATCCGCGTCAGCGGTTACGCCTCGACCGATAAACCCGGCACCCCGCAGGGCTTCGGCCAAAACGAGTACGCCGACGATCGCCTGACCATCGGCGCCGGCGCCAACGGCGAGTTCTGGGACGTGCGTCTGCAGGGCTCGGTGGAAGGCGATCAGCGTGTCAGCGACGGTTCCAAATTCAACATGAACGGCTCCTACGGCGCGGTGAAGATCTGGAACCAATGGCTCTCCTTCGGCGAGGTTTCCCAGTGGTGGGGCCCGGGTTACGACGGCAGCCTGATCCGCTCCGACGCCGCGCGCCCGGTCGCCGGCTTTATGCTGCAGCGCGCCGACCAATCGCCGTTTGAAACCCCGTGGCTGTCGTGGATCGGCCGCTGGCAATACCAGCTGTCCGCCGGCCAGCTGTCGCAGTACAGTTCTGTACCGCACACCAAACTGATCGGCGGCCGTTTCACCATGATGCCTACCGACTTCGTCGAGCTGGGCGCATCGCGCATCATGCAGTGGGGGGGGAAAGGCCGTCCGCAGTCATGGAGTTCATTCTGGGATGCCTTTAGCGGTAACGATAACGATGACTCAGGTCAGGGCAACGATCCGGGCAACCAGCTCGCCGGTTTCGACTTCAAGCTGAAAATGCAGCCGCTGATCGGCCTGCCGGTCAGCCTCTATGGCCAGTTGGTCGGCGAAGATGAAGCCGGCATGTTGCCGTCGAAAAACACCTATCTGCTCGGTCTGGAAGGTCACCCGGAATGGGGCCCGACCACCATCAACTGGTATATTGAAGGTTCCGATACCCGTTCGGATATGAGCCGTAAAAACTACGTGTACAACCACTACATCTACAAAGGCGGCTACTATCAGCAGGGCTACCCGCTGGGTCACGCGATGGGCGGCGACGGCCAGATGCTGTCCGGCCGCGTCGAGCTGGTGCTGGACGACAGTCAGCGCTGGAGCACCCGTCTGGTATACGCCAAGGTGAACCCGCTGAGCCAAAGCATCAACCAGGCGTTCCCGAAATCCGATACGCTGAAGGGCGTCCAGGTCGGTTGGGGTTACACCTTCCCGTCCCAGGTTAAGTTCGATACCAGCCTGTGGTACACCGACAACGATCACAGCACCGCCGACGACGTGGGCGCTGGCGTCAGCTTCGAAGTGCCGATCAACCTGTAATTTTTTGCAGACGTAAAAAAACCCGCCGCGGCGGGTTTTTTTATTGGCTTCAGCTCAGACGCTTAGCGCCATTCCTTGAAGCGGTTGATCAGCGCATTGGTCGAGCTGTCGTGACTGCTGATTTTCTCGCTGCCCGCCAGCTCCGGCAGGATGCGGTTAGCCAGCTGTTTGCCCAGCTCCACGCCCCACTGATCGAAGGTGAAGATGTTCAGGATCGCGCCCTGGGTGAAGATCTTGTGCTCGTACAGCGCGATCAGGCTGCCCAGGCTGAACGGGGTGATTTCACGCAGCAGGATCGAGTTGGTCGGCCGGTTGCCTTCAAACACCTTGAACGGCGCCACGTGCTTGACCTGCTCAGGGGTTTTGCCCTGCGCCGCGAACTCGGCTTCCACCACTTCCAGCGATTTGCCAAACGCCAGCGCTTCGGTCTGAGCGAAGAAGTTGGACAGCAGTTTGGCGTGATGATCGCCCAGCGGGTTATGGCTGATGGCCGGCGCGATGAAATCGCACGGCACCAGCTTGGTGCCCTGGTGGATCAGCTGGTAGAACGCGTGCTGGCCGTTGGTGCCCGGCTCGCCCCAGATGATCGGGCCGGTCTGGTAATCCACCGGGTTGCCGTTGCGATCGACGTACTTGCCGTTGGATTCCATGTTGCCCTGCTGGAAGTAAGCGGCAAAACGGTGCATGTACTGATCGTACGGCAGAATGGCTTCGGTTTCGGCGCCGAAGAAGTTGTTGTACCAAATACCGATCAGCGCCAGCAGAACCGGCAGGTTTTTCTCCGCCGGCGTTTCGGCGAAGTGCTTGTCCATAGCGTGCGCGCCGCTCAACAGCTGCTCGAAGTTGTCATAACCGATGGACAGCGCGATCGACAGGCCGATCGCCGACCACAGGGAGTAACGGCCACCGACCCAGTCCCAGAATTCGAACATGTTGTCGGTATCGATGCCGAACTCGGCTACCGCTTTGCCGTTGGTGGACAGCGCGGCGAAGTGCTTGGCCACGTGCTGTTGATCGGCGGCGCTGCTCAGGAACCAGTCGCGCGCGCTGTGGGCGTTGGTCATGGTTTCCTGAGTGGTGAAGGTTTTGGAGGCCACCAGGAACAGCGTGGTTTCCGGATTCAGCGGCTGCAGCGTTTCGGCGATGTGGGTGCCGTCGACGTTGGAGACGAAGTGCATGTTCAGGTGGTTTTTATAAGGGTGCAGCGCTTCGGTCACCATGTAAGGGCCGAGATCCGAACCGCCGATGCCGATGTTCACCACGTCGGTGATCGGCTTGCCGGTGTAGCCTTTCCACTCGCCGCCGATGACGCGCGCGCAGAACTGTTTGATCTTGGCCAATACCGCGTTCACTTCCGGCATCACGTCTTTGCCGTCGACCAGAATCGGGCTGTTGCTGCGGTTGCGCAGGGCAATGTGCAGCACCGCGCGATCTTCGGTGCGGTTGATCTTCTCACCGGCGAACATCGATTTGATGGCGCCTTGCAGATCGGTTTCTTTCGCCAGCGCCTGCAGCTTCTCCAGAGTTTCCTGCGTGATGCGGTTCTTGGAATAGTCCACCAACATTTGGTCATTGAAGGTCGCGGAGAACCTGGAGAAACGATCGCTGTCCTCGGCGAACAGGTCAGCGATCCGTACGTCTTTCATCTGTGCATAATGTTGCTGCAGGGCTTGCCAAGCAGCGGTTTGACTAGGATTGATATTTTTCATAGCAACACTCTTAGGCTTGAGAATAAAAATGACGCGTTTGTCCGATTGTAGCCTGTTCGACTGTGATTATGATCGCTTTTCTTGCGATAGGCGCTAACTGTCAACGCATTGCCGCCTCGTTTCAGCTTTCACTCTATACTTTTGGCTAACGGCCTGTTATCGGGGTTGCCGAATTGTCATCAGGCTGTGTCATCGTCGTTTATTTCGTCATTTGAAAGGGATCTCGCTTATGGAATTATCCGCCCCGCTCATGTTGGTGCTTATCGGCCTGGCGTCGCTGCTGGCGCAGTGGCTGGCCTGGTTGCTGCGCCTGCCGGCCATCTTGCCGCTGCTGCTGTTCGGCATCGTGCTCGGCCCGACGGTGCATCTGGTGCAGCCGGATCTGCTGTTCGGCGATCTGCTGTTTCCGCTGGTGTCGCTGTCGGTGGCGATCATCCTGTTCGAGGGGGCGCTGACGCTGCGTTTCGAGGAGATACGCGGCCTCGGCGGCGTGGTGCGCAACCTGGTCACCGTCGGCATGCTGGTCACCTTTCTGGTCATCAGCCTCGCCAGTTGGTGGCTGCTGGATTTCCCGCCGGAGCTGGCGGCGTTGATCGGCGCGGTGACGGTGGTGACCGGGCCGACGGTGATCGCCCCGCTGATGCGCGTGGTGCGGCCGAACGCCAACATTAACCAGGTGTTGCGCTGGGAAGGGATCGTCATCGATCCGGTCGGCGCCATCTTCACCCTGCTGGTGTTCGAGTTTATCGTGCTGAAGCAGAATGCGGAGTCCTATACCCACCTGTTTTGGACGCTGGGCGTGACCGCCGCCGTCGGCCTGATCGCCGGCGCGCTGTTCGGCTACCTGCTCGGCCTGGCGCTGCGCCGCGTTTGGCTGCCGCGCTACCTGCAGAACCTGGCGGTGCTGGCTATTATGCTGACCGCCTTCGGCGTCTCCAACGCCATCGCCGACGAATCCGGCCTGCTGACCGTCACGGTGATGGGCATCTGGCTGGCCAACATGCGCGACGTGGACACCAGCGATATTCTGGCGTTCAAAGAGGAGCTGTCGGCGATCCTGATCTCGGCGCTGTTCATCATTCTGGCGGCGCGGCTCGACATCCAGGCGCTGTGGAACATGGGCTGGCCGCTGCTCCTGTTGCTGCTGGCGGTGCAGTTCATCGCCCGGCCGCTGTGCATCGCGGTGTCGACCTGGCGCTCTTCCCTGCACTGGCGCGATCGGCTGCTGCTGTGCTGGATCGCCCCGCGCGGCATCGTGGCCGCGGCGGTCAGTTCGCTGTTCGCGCTGACGCTGCAGCGCAGTGGCTATCAGGGCGCCGACCGGCTGGTGACCGTGGTGTTCGCCATCATCATCGGCACCGTGGTGTTGCAAAGCCTGACCAGCGGCATGATGGCGCGCTGGCTGCGGGTGCAGCAGCAGAAACCGCGCGGCGTGCTGATCGTCGGCGCCAACAGCGTGGCGCGCATGCTGGCGCAGGCGCTGATCAAGCTGAACGTGCCGGTGATCGTCACCGACAGCAGCTGGGAATACTACCGTCAGGCGCGCATGGACGGCATTCCGGCCTACTATGGCCACGCCTACTCCGAACACGCCGAGAACTACCTCGATCTGAGCAATATCGCCCAGGTGCTGGCGCTGTCGCCCAATCGCCACCAGAACGCGCTGGCGGTCTACCACTTCGGCCATCTCTTCGGCGAAGATCACGTGTTCGCCATCCGTTCGGGGGCGCCGTTGAAAGGACGCGGCGCCAGCGCGGAAAGTTCGCGTTTCCGCCGGCATGAAATTTTATTTAATCAGGAAGCCACCTACGGCCGCCTGAGCAGCCTGCTCGCCAGGGGAGCCACCATCAAAGCGACCAAATTGAACGAAAATTTCGGTTGGCTGGAGTATTTGGAGAAACATCAGGGCGTTATTCCGCTATTCAGCCAAAAGGAAGACGGTTCTCTGCAACCGATTGGCGCCGGTTCCACGCCCGCGATGCCCTGTACGCTTATCGCGCTGGTGCAAGATGAAAATCCCTCACCGTCTGTACGTTGACAGAATGGCGATAACCGGCTATTCCTAACAGCCTACTTGCGCACCCGGTGCGCAAGCCAGAAGAGGCGCGTCGCCCAGGTAGAGTGTCAGAGGAGCCGTTTCTCCGTTGACGGCACCCGAGGGGGAGCGACGCCGAGGTAGGGTAATGGCCGGCCATTATCGTATCGACTACAGGGGCTGAATCCCCTGGGTTGTCACCAGGGGATCGCCCGCAGGGCGATCGACAAGGTGGGGCGCTTCTGGGTGTATCGTAGCCTGACCTCTACGCCTGCCCCCTGTTTACCGCTCTCCCCTTGTGCCAAGGCTATGGAATTACAGTGCCCCAAACGGGCATCCCTGACACGAGGTTTCTAGATGAACCAAGCAGCACCCCAGAATTCCACCGTGGTAGCCAAGTTCGGCGGCACCAGCGTCGCCGACTTTGAAGCCATGAACCGCAGTGCCGACGTCGTGCTGGCCAACCCGCAGGTCCGCCTGGTGGTGTTGTCCGCTTCGGCGGGCGTCACCAACCTGTTGGTCGCCCTGGCCGAGGGTTGCGAGGCCGACAAGCGCAATTACCAGCTTGATGAAATCCGGCGTATCCAATACGCCATCCTCGATCGCCTCGCGGCGCCGGCGGTGATCCGCGACGAAATAGACCGCCTGCTGGAAAACATCGCCATGCTGTCGGAAGCCGCGTCGCTGGCCACCTCGACGGCGTTGACCGACGAACTGGTCAGCCATGGGGAGCTGATGTCCACCCTGCTGTTCGTTGAAATCCTGCGCGCCCGCAACGTGCAGGCCGAATGGTTCGACGTGCGCAAAGTGATGCGCACCGACGATCACTTCGGCCGCGCCGTGCCGGACAGCGCCGCGCTCAGCGAACTGGCCCGGGCGCAGTTGCAGCCGCGCCTGCAGGAAGCGCTGGTGGTCACCCAAGGCTTTATCGGCAGCGAGCCGAAGGGCCGCACCACCACGCTCGGCCGCGGCGGCAGCGACTATACCGCCGCGCTGCTCGGCGAAGCGCTCGGCGTCGGCCGGGTGGATATCTGGACCGACGTGCCGGGCATCTACACCACCGATCCGCGCGTGGTGCCGGCGGCCAAGCGCATCGACAAAATCGGTTTCGAAGAGGCGGCGGAAATGGCCACCTTCGGCGCTAAAGTGCTGCATCCGGCCACCCTGTTGCCGGCGGTGCGCAGCGATATTCCGGTGTTCGTCGGTTCCAGCAAGGATCCGGCGGCCGGCGGCACGCTGGTGTGCAACACCACCGAGAACCCGCCGCTGTTCCGCGCGCTGGCGCTGCGCCGCAAGCAAACGCTGCTGACGCTGCACAGCCTGAACATGCTGCACGCGCGCGGTTTCTTGGCCGAGGTGTTCAACATCCTGGCGCGCCATAATGTCTCCGTCGATCTGATCACCACTTCGGAAGTCAGCATCGCGCTGACCATGGACACCACCGGCGCCACCTCCGTCGGCGGCAGCCTGCTGACCACCTCACTGCTGACCGAACTGTCGTCGCTGTGCCGGGTGGAAGTGGAAGAAAACCTGGCGCTGGTGGCGATCATCGGCAACCAGCTGTCGCGCGCCTGCGGCGTGGGCAAAGAGGTGTTCGGCGTGCTCGATCCGTTCAATATCCGCCTGATCTGCTACGGCGCCAGCAGCTATAACCTGTGCTTCCTGGTGCCGGGCGAAGAAGCCGAGCAGGTGGTGCGTACCCTGCATCACAACCTGTTCGAATAAGTCATTATCCCTGATTGCGGGCGCAGCATGCTGCGCCCCTGCGTCTAAAAAATCCGTTCAAAACCTGCAGGGGTTCAGCATGTTGAGCCCGCAATAAAAACACAACCACATCCACCGTTCTCAATCTGGCTAAGGAAAACCTGCATGCTGGCACTACTCACGCGCTTATTCCCCCTCTGGGCGATACTGCTGTCCGTCGCCGCTTATTACACGCCGACCACCTTTACCGGTATCGGCCCCTACGTCAGCCCGCTGCTGATGCTGATCATGTTCGCCATGGGCGTCACGCTGCGGCTCGACGACTTCAAACGCGTGCTGGCGCGTCCCGGCCCGGTGGCGGCAGGCATCTTCCTGCATTATCTGATCATGCCGCTGGCGGCCTGGATCCTGGCGATGCTGTTCCGCATGCCGCCGGATCTGTCCGCCGGCATGGTGCTGGTGGGCAGCGTGGCCAGCGGCACCGCCTCCAACGTGATGATCTATCTGGCCAAGGGTGACGTGGCGCTGTCGGTGACCATCTCGGCGGTCTCGACGCTGGTGGGGGTGTTCGCCACGCCGCTGCTGACCCGTCTGTACGTCGACGCCAAGATCAGCGTCGATATCATGGGCATGCTGTTGAGCATTCTGCAGATTGTGGTGATCCCGATCGGCCTGGGCCTGATCGTCCACCATACCCTGACCAAGGTGGTGAAACGCATCGAGCCACTGTTGCCGGCGTTGTCGATGGTGTGCATTCTGGCGATCATCAGCGCGGTGGTGGCGGGCAGCCAAAGCCATATCGCTTCGGTCGGCCTGGTCGTTATCATCGCGGTGATCCTGCACAACGGCATCGGTCTGCTGAGCGGCTACTGGGGCGGTAAACTGTTCGGTTTCGACGAGTCCACCTGCCGCACGCTGGCGATCGAAGTCGGTATGCAGAACTCCGGGTTGGCGGCCACGCTGGGCAAAATCTACTTCTCGCCGCTGGCCGCGCTGCCAGGCGCGCTGTTCTCGGTCTGGCACAACCTCTCCGGTTCGCTGCTGGCAGGTTATTGGTCCGGCCGCCCTATCAAGAAGAAATAAACCGCCTGTAGGGACGCAAACAATTGCGTCCCTTTTCTTTCCTGCGAAATTTCGTATTTCCCACTGGTCGGATTGTCATAATTCCCCTCATCCCCTATCATCCGTGAAAAATAAAAATTCAGATTCTTCCTATCAATGCCGATAATGTTGGCAAGAGGAAGAGACGCTCCACTTTTTTTAATTAATTAAGTCACCAGGGTTGCCCGCCATAAAAGAAGCAGCCTAATTATTATTTAGATATATACCCACCGTCTTATTTGCTGCGGCAAATCAAGATACCTCGCAATGTGCATGTCGCTCATTATTTCGGGCCGGCCGTCGGCCGCCCGTGGTTAACCTCATGGATTGGGCTGGCTGCCCCGGCGGCCTCTCAGAATGGATTACAATGATAAAAAAAATCACCGCCTTGACACTGCTGGTCAGCACGGCCCTTTCCGCCGAAACCCTGCCGGACTCCCACATGATGATGGACATGTCGATGGGGGAATCACGGCGCGCGTTGCAAGACAGCACGCGTGAAGTCAACCAGTTGATTGAGCAACGCCGCTACCAGCAGCTGAAGCAACAGCGCCTGCTGGCGGAACCGGAACCGGCCGCGCCCGCACTGCCGCAGTCCGCGCAGTGCCTGCCGATCGCCGGCGTTTATCTGCAAGGCATTACCCTGCTCTCACCGGGTGATTTATCTGCGCTGAGCGCGCTGCCGGAAAACTGCATCAGCAGCAACGATATCAATCGCTTGACCCGTGAATTAACGCGCCTTTATGTGCAAAAGGGCTATATCACCGCGCGCGTGCAAATTGTTCGCCCTAATTCACAAGGAGAATTGGGGTTAAGCGTGACGGAAGGATTTATCGAGAAAATAGAAGGCGGCGATCGCTGGGTCAACAGCCGTTTATTATTTCCGGGGCTGGAAGGCAAGCCGTTGAAATTAACCGAGCTCGATCAGGGATTGGATCAGGCCAACCGTTTGCAATCAAATACCACCAAGCTGGATATATTGCCCGGCCGCCAGGTTGGCGGTTCGGTTATTCGTTTGCGCAATCAGCATGCCAAGCCCTGGCTGATTACCGCCGGCACGGATAATTACGGCCAAAAAAGCACCGGCCGGTGGCTGGCGCGCGCCACTGCCACGTTGGACAGCCCGTTTGGCCTGTCGGACTTTGTCAGCCTGAACGCCAACAGCACGCTGGAAAACCCGGCTCACCGCTATAATCGCGCCTACACCCTGCTCTATTCGCTGCCGTACGGCGCGTTCACCTTCAGCGGGTTCGCCAGCTTCTCGTCCTATGAAAACCACCAGCAGCTGCCGCACAACGTGGTCAAACTGCACGGCCAGACCCAACAGTACGGGCTGCGCAGCGACTACGTGTTTTATCGCGATCACGATCAGATAGACAGCCTGAGCGGCCAGCTGACCTACAAGCGCATCGACAACTACTTCGAAAGCGTGCGCCTTGAGGTCAGCAGCCCAACGCTGACCCTGGCCGAACTGAGCGCCAGCCACCTGCAAATTCTGCCCCATGGCGTGTTCAGCGCCAACCTCAGCGTCGAGCAGGGCCTGCCCTGGCTGGGCGCCGATCGCCACCCGAGTTCGGTGCACCTCGACAGCCAGTTCACCAAGGGCAAGCTGTTCGCCAACCTGAGCCAGCGCCTCAAGCTGGGTGATGCCACCTATCAGCTCAACAATCTGTTCTACGGCCAGTACAGCCGCGACCCGCTGCCCGGCGTGGAGTGGCTTAGCCTCACCGATCGCAGCGCCGTACGCGGCTTTAGCCGCAGCACCCAGTCCGGCGACAACGGCTGGTATCTGCAGAACACGCTGTCGCGCAGTTTCAATCTGGGCGCCACCACGCTGACGCCGCGCCTTGGCGCCGACGTTGGCCGCATTCTGCCGCGTCAGGACAACTCGGGCTGGCGCAGCAGCGCCGGGGTGAGCAGCGGCGCCACGTTACGTTACCGCCAGGCGCTGGTCGATCTCGAGGTCAGCCGCGGCTGGATTTTGTCTAACCACGCTACGCCGGAAGATCCCGTTCAGGTGTTGGCCCGCTTTTCTTACACCTTTTAATCAACAGTTTTGCAGGACCCCACGGCAATATACGGAGATACATGGATGAAAAATAATAACTTCAGACTTTCGGCGGCAGGCAAACTGGCCGCCGCGCTGGCGATTATTCTCGCCGCTTCCGCCGGCGCCTACGCCGCAGAGATCGTTGCGGCCAACGGCGCCAACGGCCCCGGCGTCTCCACCGCCGCCACCGGTGCGCAGGTGGTCGATATCGTCGCGCCGAACGGCAACGGGCTGTCGCACAACCAATATCAGGACTTCAACGTCAACCAGCCCGGCGCGGTGCTGAACAACTCCCGCGAGGCGGGACTGTCGCAGTTGGCCGGCCAACTGGGCGCCAACCCCAATCTGGGCGGGCATGAAGCCAGCGTGATCCTCAACGAGGTGATCGGCCGTAACCCGTCGCTGCTGCATGGCCAGCAAGAGATCTTCGGCATGGCGGCCGACTACGTGCTGGCCAACCCGAACGGCATCAGCTGTCAGGGCTGCGGATTCATCAATACCAGCCATTCCTCACTGGTGGTCGGCAACCCGCTGGTGGAAAACGGCGTGCTGCAGGGTTACAGCACCTTCGGCAACCGCAACACGCTGAGCCTCAATGGCACCCTGAACGCCGGCGGCGTACTGGATCTGATCGCGCCGAAGATCGACAGCCGCGGCGAAGTGATCGTGCAAGATTTCAAACATTCGAATGGTAAAGTGACCTCGGCGACGATCAACGCCATCAGCGGCCTTAACCGGGTAGCGCGCGACGGCACGGTGCAGGCCAGCCAACAGACGCCGACCGCGCTGGACAGCTACTACCTCGGCAGCATGCAGGCCGGGCGCATCAACATCATCAACACCGCGCAGGGCAGCGGCGTGAAACTGGCCGGCTCGTTGAACGCCGGCGATGAACTCAAGGTGAAAGCCTATGATATCCGCAGCGAAAGCCGCGTCGACGACGCCAGCAGCAACAAAAACGGCGGCGATAACTATCAAAATTACCGTGGCGGCATCTACGTCAACGATCGCAGCAGCAGCCAGAAGCTGACCCGCACCGAGCTGAAAGGCAAGAACATCAGCCTGGTGGCGGATAATCATGCGCACCTCACCGCCACCGATATCCGCGGCGAAGACATTACGCTGCAGGGCGGTAAGCTGACGCTCGACGGCCAGCAGTTGAAGCAGACGCAAGGCCATACCGACGATCGCTGGTTCTACTCCTGGCAATACGACGTCACCCGCGAACGCGAGCAGCTGCAGCAGGCGGGCAGCACCGTCGCCGCCAACGGCAGCGCCAAACTCATCAGCACCCAGGAAGACGTGAAGCTGCTGGGCGCCAATGTCAGCGCCGAGCGTGCGCTGAGCGTCAAAGCGGCGCGCGACGTACACCTTGCCGGGCTGGTGGAGAAGGATAAATCCAGCGAGCGCGGCTACCAGCGCAATCACACCTCCAGCCTGCGCACCGGCAGATGGAGCAGCAGCGACGAAAGCGAAAGCCTGAAGGCCAGCGAACTGCGCAGCCAGGGCGAACTGACGTTGAAAGCCGGTCGCAATGTCTCGACTCAGGGCGCCAAGATCCATGCCCAGCGCGATCTGACGATCGATGCAGACAGCCAGATCCAGGTCGGGGTGCAGAAAACCGCCAACGCCAAAGCGGTACGCGATGACAAAACCTCCTGGGGCGGCATCGGCGGCGGCGACAACAAAAACAACAGCAATCGCCGCGAGATCAGCCACGCTTCCGAGCTGACCAGCGGCGGCACCCTGCGCCTGAACGGCCAGCAAGGCGTCACCATTACCGGCAGCAAGGCGCGCGGCCAGAAAGGCGGCGAAGTCACCGCCACCCACGGCGGCCTGCGCATCGACAACGCGCTGAGCACCACCGTGGACAAAATCGACGCGCGCACCGGCACCGCCTTCAACATCACCAGCAGTTCGCACAAGGCCGACAACAGCTACCAGAGCAGCACCGCCAGCGAGCTGAAGTCCGACACCAACCTGACGCTGGTCAGCCACAAGGATGCCGACGTGATCGGCAGCCAGGTCACCAGCGGCGGTGAGCTGAGCGTCGAGTCGAAGACCGGCAACATCAACGTCAAGGCGGCCGAGCGGCAGCAGAACATCGACGAGCAAAAGACCGCGCTCACCGTTAACGGCTACGCCAAAGAAGCCGGTGACAAGCAGTACCGCGCCGGTTTGCGCATCGAGCACACCCGCGACAGCGAGAAAACCACCCGCACCGAGAATAGCGCCTCAAGCCTCAGCGGCGGCAGCGTGAAGCTCAAGGCGGAGAAGGACGTGACCTTCAGCGGTTCTCAATTGGTCGCCGACAAAGGCGACGCCAGCGTCAGCGGCAACAAGGTTTCGTTCCTGGCGGCCGACGACAAAACGGCCTCAAACACCGAGCAAACCAAGATCGGCGGCGGTTTCTATTACACCGGCGGCATCGACAAACTCGGCAGCGGCGTGGAAGCCGGCTACGAGAACAGCAAAACCCAGACGCAAAGCAGCAAGGCGATCACCTCCGGCAGCGACGTCAAAGGCAATCTGACGATCAACGCCCGCGACAAGCTGACCCAGCAAGGCGCGCAGCACAGCGTCGGCGGCGCCTATCAAGAAAACGCCGCCGGCGTCGATCACCTTGCCGCTGCCGACACCGCCAGCACCACCACCACCAAAACCGACGTCGGCGTGAACATCGGCGCCAACGTCGATTACAGCGCCGTGACCCGTCCGGTCGAGCGCGCGGTCGGCAAGGCAGCCAAGCTGGACGCTACCGGCGTTATCAACGACATCGGCGGCATCGGCGCGCCTAACGTCGGCCTGGATATCGGCGCACAGGGCGGCGGCAGCGAAAAACACAGCAGCAGCTCGCAGGCGGTGGTCAGCTCGGTGAAAGCCGGCAGCATCGACATCAATGCCAAAGGCGAAGTGCGCGATCAGGGCACGCAGTACCAGGCGAGCAAAGGCGCGGTCAACCTGACGGCGGACAGCCACCGCAGCGAAGCCGCGGCAAACCGTCAGGACGAGCAGAGCCGCGACACCCGCGGCAGCGCCGGCGTGCGCGTCTACACCACCACCGGCAGCGATCTGACCGTGGACGCCAAGGGCGAAGGCGGCACCCAGCGCAGCAACAGCAGCGCCAGCCAGGCGGTGGCCGGCTCGATCGACGCGGCCAACGGCATCAACGTCAACGTGAAAAAAGACGCGGTCTATCAGGGTACCGCGCTGAACGGCGGCAGCGGTAAAACCGCCGTCAACGCCGGCGGCGATATCCGCTTCGATCAGGCCAGCGACAAACAGAGCGAGAACCACAGCGGCTTTAACGTCAAAGCGTCCGCCAAAGGCGGCTTCACCGCCGACAGCAAAAACTTCGGCGCCGGTTTCGGCGGCGGCACCAACAACGGTGAAAGCAGCAGCAGCACCGCGCAAGTCGGCAACGTCAACGGCCAGGGTGTGGCGCTGAAGGCGGGCCGCGATCTGACGCTGCAGGGCACCAACGTCAAGAGCCAGGGCGACGTCAGCCTGAACGCGGGCAACAAGGTCGCGCTGCAGGCGGCGGAATCGACCCAAACGCGTAAGGAAAGCAAGCTGTCCGGCAATATCGATCTGGGCGCCGGCAGCAGCGACAGCAAGGAAAAAACCGGCGGCAGCCTCTCCGCCGGCGGCGCCTTCGACATCGCCAAGGTCAATGAGTCCACGACAGAACGCCAGGGCGTCACTATCGCCTCAGACGGCAAGGTCACCCTGTCCGCCAACGGCAAAGGCGATGACGCGCTGCATCTGCAGGGGGCCAAAGTCAGCGGCGGCAGCGCCGCGCTCGAAGCGAAAAACGGCGGCATCCTGCTGGAATCCGCCAAGAACGAGCAGCATAAGGACAACTGGAATCTGGGCATCAAAGCCAACGCCAGAGGCGGTCAAACCTTCAACAAGGACGCAGGCGGCAAGGTCGATCCGAACACCGGCAAAGACACCCACACGCTGGGCGCAGGTCTGAAAGTCGGCGTGGAGCAGCAGGATAAAACCACCCACGCCAATACCGGCATCACCGCGGGCGACGTGGCGCTCAACAGCGGCAAAGACACCCGCCTTGCCGGCGCGCGCGTCGACGCCGACAGCGTACAGGGCAAGGTGGGCGGCGATCTGCGCGTTGAAAGCCGCAAAGACGTCGAGACAGGCGTGAAGGTGGATGTGGATGCCGGTCTGAGCCACAGCAACGATCCGGGCAGTAGCATCACCTCCAAGCTGTCGAAGGTCGGCACGCCGCGCTACGCCGGTAAAGTGAAAGAGAAACTGGAAGCCGGGGTTAACAAAGTGGCCGACGCCACCACCGACAAGTACAACAGCGTGGCGCGTCGCCTCGATCCGCAGCAGGATACCACCGGTGCAGTCAGCTTCAGCAAGGCTGACGGCAAAGTCACGCTGCCGGAAACGCCGGCCGGCGAAAAACCGCAGGGCCCACTGTGGGATCGCGGCGCACGCACCGTCGGCGGCGCGGTGAAAGACAGCATCACCGGGCCGGCGGGTCGCCAGGGGCAGCTCAAGGTCAATGCCGACGTGGTGAACAACAATGCGGTCGGCGAGCAATCAGCGATTGCCGGTAAGCACGGCGTGGCGCTGCAGGTCGGCGGCCAAACCCAGCTGACCGGCGGCGAAATCCGCAGCCAGCAGGGCAAGGTGGAACTGGGCGGTAGCCAGGTCAGCCAGCAGGACGTCAGCGGCCAGCGCTATCAGGGCGGCGGCCGCGTCGATGCGGCCGCCACGGTAGGTGGACTGTTAGGCGGCGCGGCGAAGCAAAGCGTCAACGGCAACGTGCCGTTCGCCAGCGGCCATGCCTCAACTCAGCAGGCGGACGCCAAAGCCGGCGTGTTCAGCGGCAAATAACGCGCCTCCCCTACACAACGCCCCCGGTTTTCCGGGGGCGTTTTTTTACAGCGTGCTCGGGGTGTCTTCCCAGTCGCGATCGTCGTCTTTCGCATCCTGATCCAACACGTTGTAGGCCACGGCGCAAAACAGCGAGTTCAGGCGCTTCATGTCCCCCAACAATCCCAAATGCAGCGAACTGGTCTCGATGCTCTGCACGTTTTGCTGATGCAAACGATCGACGTGCGCATGCGCATAGCGGCGATCCAGAATGCGGAAGCGGTGCTTGGAACGGCGCAGGCGTTTGGCGCTGGTGACGTCGCCGGACAGGAACACCGACAACCCCAGACGCAGGTTGCCGATCAGCCGTTCGTGCAACCCGTCCAGTTCCGCCAATCCTTCCGCCGAGAAGGCGCGGCGCGCGGCGTGCGATTTGGCGCCCACGTCGCCGGCCATGCGCTCGATGATGTCGCCCGCCTGTTCCAGGTTGAGCGCCATTTCGATGATTTCCGCCCAGCGGCGCGAATCTTCCTCGCCCAGATCTTCCTTCTGGATCTGTGCCAGATACAGCTTGATGGCGGTGTACAGCACGTCGACGTCATCGTCGAGTCGCCGCACCTCTTTATCCACGCCTTGCTTACCGTGCAGCACTTCGCGCTGCAGGATCATCATGTGTTCCACCACGTCGCCCATGCGCAGCGTTTCGCGCGCCGCGTTGGCCAGCGCCAGCGTCGGCGTATCCAGCGCACTGGCGTCCAGATGACGCGGCCGCATGCGCGGGTCGTCGGCCGCCACGTCGACGATCAGCCGCTCGCACAGCGTCGCCATCGGACCGGCCAACGGGATCATCACCAGACAACGGATCAGGTTGTAGAACACGTGGAAATAGATCACCAGCTCTTCGCTGCCGCCCGGCAGTTGAGCCATCACATCCGCCAGATAGGAGACGAACGGCAACACCAGGATGCAGCCCACCAATTTGAACAGCAGGCTGCCGAGCGCCACGCGCCGCCCGGCGGCGTTCTGGCCGCTGGCGTTGATCATCGCCAGCAGGCCGCTGCCGAGGTTGGCGCCGATCACCAGACAGAGCGCCACCTTCAGCGAAATCACGCCGGTGGCGGTCAGGGTGGCGGTCAGCAGCACCGCGGCCAGGCTGGAATAGCTGACGATGGCGAACAGCGCGCCGGTCAGGGCGTCCAGCATCACATCGCCAGTCAGCGACGAGAACAGCACTTTCACCCCTGCCGCCTGGGTGATCGGCGTGGCGGCGGCCACGATCAGTTCCAGCGCCAGCACGATCAGCCCCAGACCGATCAGAACGCGCCCGATCTGGCCGATCCGCATCTGTTTGCGGCTGAGGAACAGGAAGACGCCGACCAGGATCAGCAGCGGCGACAGCCAGGAAAGATCGAAGGTCAGCACGCGCGCCATCAGCGCGGTGCCGACGTCGGCGCCCAGCATGATCACCAGCGCAGGCGCCAGCCCCACCAGCCCCTGCGCGACGAAAGAGGTCACCAGCAGCGCGGTGGCGTTGCTGCTTTGCACCAGCGCGGTCACGCCGATGCCGGAAACGAACGCCAGCGGTTTTTTCTCAACGCTGTCGCTCAACACGCGCCGCAAATTGGCGCCGTAAACCCGCATGATCCCGGTGCGCACGATGTGGGTGCCCCACACCAACAGCGCCACGGACGAAAGCAGGTGAAGAAGGGTCAGCACGGAAGATACGCTCCATTAACGCCCGGCCAAAGGAGGCTGATACCCGATGCCTGTCACGCGACGCAGAGAGGCGAGCCAAAGGATGACGGGTACAGCGCGCGGTCCCGCCTGCCGGGCGTGGGTCTGGCAGGACAGCGGGCGGGCGGCAGACCGCAGAAGAGAAGGGTTAAGGCGGCGGTGGGAGAGCCCCGGCGCCACGCTGCGAAGTCATGCAACTTCCCGCAATACAACAGGTTCCAAGTGTAGCCCAATTTCCGCGCCGTCGGGCCGCAGATCGGCCACCGAACGGTTGAGCACGTCAACCAGCAACTCTACCTCGCGAACCTGAATCCGATAGCGTACCACATTCCCGAGCAAACTGTGGCCAAGGATCACCCCGCCGATCCCCTGTCCGGCCGGCAACAGCCCGATAGACTCTGGGCGGATCGCCACCTTGCCGGCATAGCTGCGCCCGGTCAGCCGGCCGGCCTGTTCGGCGCTCAGCAGGTTATAGTTGCCGATAAAACCGGCGGCGAAGGCGTCCGCCGGCTGGGTATACAGGGTTTCCGCATCACCGCTCTGCACGATCTGCCCCTTGTTCATCAGGACGATGCGATCCGACAGGGTCAGCGCCTCTTCCTGATCGTGGGTGACGAAGATCGCCGTCAGGTTCAGCTCGCGTTGAATGCGCCGGATCTGCTCGCGCAGATGTTTGCGGATGCGCGCGTCCAGCGCCGACAGCGGTTCGTCGAGCAGCAGCAGACGCGGGCGAGTGACCAGCGATCGCGCCAACGCCACGCGCTGACACTGGCCGCCCGACAGCTGATGCGGATAGCGCTTCGCCAGATCGCTCAGCTCCACCAGCGCCAGCACCTCCTGCACCCGCTGGCCGATCTGCCCGGCCGCCAGCTTCTGCATTTTCAGGCCGAAGGCCACGTTGCCTTCCACCGTCATATTGGGAAACAGCGCATAGCTTTGGAACACCATGCCGATGCCGCGCTTTTGCGGCGCCAGCGGCACCAGATCCTGGCCCTGCAGTAAAATTTGCCCGCTGTCGACCGGAGTCAGGCCGGCCAGACAGCGCAACAGCGTCGACTTGCCGCAGCCGCTCGGCCCCAGCAGGGTGACGAACTCCCCCTCTTCGGCAGTGAAATCGATATCCTGAAACACCTGGGTCTGGCCATAGTGTTTGTTCAGGCGAGTGACGTTGAGATAAGCCATCGGGTTAACCCTTGTTTTTATTCAGCAGGTTCGCCAGCCAGGTGACGAGCAGCACCACGGCGAAATAGGAGATGACCAGCGCGCTGGTGAAATGCCCGCTGCCGTTGCGCATGTTGAACAGATAGACCTGCAGCGTTTCATACTGGCTGCCCACCAGCAGGTTGGCGAACACGAACTCGCCGATCAGGAACGAAAACGACAGCAACACAGCGATCGTTCCGCCCTTGCGCAGGTTCGGCAGCACCACCCACAGCGCCGCCTGCCAGGTGCTGGCGCCGAGCAGGTGCGCAGCGTCCATCAGATCGCGCAGGTTGATCGCCTGCATGTTGTTGCTGATGGCGCGGTAGATAAACGGCAGCGCGATGGTGAAATAGCAGCCCACCAAAATCCAGGGGGTGCCGAGCAGCGGCAGCGGATCGGCGGCGAACAGCTGCATCAGCCCCACCGCCGACACCACCGGCGGCACGGCGAACGGCAGCAGGATCAGCACGTTCATCACCGCGTCAAGCCTAGGGAAGTAGTAAGCGATTACAAACATCGCCGGCAGGATCACCACCACCGACAGCAGCAACGTGCCAAAGCAGATCAGCAGCGAGTGCCACAGCGCCTGCAAAAAGCGCGGGTCGCTCCACAGCGCCGTCAGCCACTTCAGGGTAAAACCGTCCGGCAAAATGGTGGCGCCCCACTGGGTAGCCAGCGCGTAAATCAGCGTCGCCGCCAGCGGCAGCAGCAGGATCAACAGCAGCAGGCCGGTCACCGTGCGGTGGTACAAGCGTTCAACACGCGACATAAGCATTCTCCAGCCGGTTATGAGCGCGCATTGAGGTAGCTCCTGCGCAGCATCCATTGGTGGATCACCGTGATAAACGCCATCATCACCACCAGCAGCATCGCCAGCGCGCTGGCCAGGTTCGGATCGAGGGAGATGTCCCCCGCCACCAGCGCCGAGATGCGGATCGGGATCACGTTGAAGTTGCCGGTGGTCAGCGCATACACCGTGGCGTAGGCGCCCAGCGCGTTGGCCAGCAGGATGACGAAGGTGCCCATCAGCGCCGGCGCCAGCACCGGCAGGCCAATATGCCGCCAGTAGCGCCAGGGGCCGGCGCCGAGCAGCGCCGCCGATTCGCGCCAGTCGGCGCGCAGCGCGTCGAATGCCGGATACAGCAGCAGCACCCCGAGCGGGATCTGGAAGTAGGTATACAGCACGATCAGGCCGCTCTTCGAATAGAGGTTGAAGCTCTCCATCAGGCCGTATTTGCGCAGCAGCAACGTCAGGCAACCGTTCAGCCCCAGCAGAATGACGAAGGCGAACGCCAGCGGCACCCCGGCGAAGTTGCTGGTCATGTTGGTGAACGACATCACGAAGTCATGAAACCGGGTCTGGCCGAGCTGGCGCAGTGAGTAACTGCCAACTAATGCGATCAGCAAGCCGTAGACGCTCGACCATAGCGAGATCTCCAGCGAGAACTGAAACGCCTGCAGGTAGAACGGCGAGGTGAGGATATCGACATAGTTGCCCCAGCCCCAGCCGCTGGTCTCGCTGAAAAAGCTGTGAATGGCGATCCACACCAGCGGGGCGATCTGAAACGCGCCGAACAGCACGATAAACGGCAGCAGGCACAGTGCGGCGATCCATTTGGTTTTGCTGTTCATCGCGCATCCTGCGCCAGCAACGCCCGGCAGCGCGGCTTGTCGTGCGGCGCCTGCAGCAGATCGCAGATCGTGCCGCACAGCTCGGTTTGCTGCGGATCGGCGTCGTCCAGGCTGAAGCCCGCGCCGAACACGAACAGCGGCACCTGGCGCTCTTCCGGCAACACCCCGCCGTGGCTGCGATCGTCGTTCATGCCGTGGTCGGCGGTAACCAGCACCTGATAACCGGCCGCCAGCCACTCGGGCAGGTAGCGCGACAACGAGCCGTCGGCGTGCCGCGCCGCGTTGCGGTACTGCGGCGAAGAGAGGCCGAAGCGGTGGCCGGCGTCGTCGATGTTCATCGGATGGATCAGCAAGAAGTCCGGCTGATGACGCTGGCGCAGGCTTTCGGCGTCGTCGAAAAGATGGCTGTCGGGATAGCCGTCGTCGTAATAGAAATGCCCGTGCTGGATCGGCAGCTCGGGGGCGTCGGTATGGCGGTCGCGCGCGGCGTCGAACGGCGTGCGGTTATACAATTCGCTGAACCAATGATACGCGGCAGCGGCGGTGGTCAGCCCGGCGGCGCGCGCGTAATGAAACACGCTTTGTTGATGAGAAAGGCGCGAGACGTGATTGTGCACCACGCCGCTCTCCACCGGCGTGACGCCGGTGAGGATGCATTCATACAGCGGCCGGGAGAGCGAGGGCAACTCGCTCTCCAGCAGGTACAACCGCCCGCGTCCCGCCGCGCATTCGGCCTGCAGATAACCCATGGCGTCGTGCGCCACCCGGTAGTTGAGGCCGTCCAGCAGCACGAGGATCGTTTTCATGGTGCGTTAACTCACTGCTGCATAAACATAATGACGTTTTCCTGCCACAGGCGCGGCAGCGCTTTGGCGCTCTGTTCCCAGGCCGCAGGATCGGCGATCGGGTGCGCATTCTTGTACTGCTCGGCCGGCAGCAGCTTGGCCTTGACGTCGTCCGGCAGCGTCAGATGTTCGGCGCGGATCGGGCGGGCATAGCCGCGCGCCAGGTTGATCTGACCGGCGTCGGAGAAGATGTATTCGCGCGCCAGCTTGGCGGCATTCGGGTGCTTGGCGTATTTGTTGATGATGGTGGTGTAGCCGGAAGTGATCGAACCGTCCGACGGGATCAGCACTTCAAAGCGGGTTTTGTCGATCTGATCGCGGTAGTTCAGGCCGTTGAAGTCCCACACCACGCCAACCTGCACTTCCCCTTTCTCCAGCGATGCGATCACCGGGTTACTCAGGCTCAGGCGGCCGGCCTTGGCCAGCTTGCCGAAGAATTCCAGGCCCGGCTTGAGGTTTTTCTCGTTGCCGCCCATGGCGTAGGTGGCCGCCAGCACGCCGCTGGCCGCCTGCGACGCGGTGCCGACGTCGCCGATGGTGACCTGATAGCTGCCCTTGAGCAGATCGGCCCAGCTGTGCGGGATGTCTTTCACCTGCTGCTTGTTGATGATGAAGGCGATGGTGCCGGTGTAAGCCAGCGCCCAGTGGCCGTCTTTGTCTTTCGCCCACTCCGGCACCTGATCCCAGGTAGACGGTTTGTACGGCTGCGTTACGCCCTTCTGCACCGCCACCGGGCCGAAGGCCGCGCCGACGTCACCGATGTCCGCCGTGGCGTTGTTCTTTTCCGCATCGAATTTGGCGATCTCCTGTGCGGAGCTCATGTCGGTATCGACATGCTTCAGGCCGTACTTGCTCAACAGATCTTGCCAGGTGCCTTTCCAGTTGGCCCAGCTGTCCGGCATGCCGACGCTGTTGACTTCGCCTTCTTTCTTCGCGGCCTGCTCCAGCGCCGCCAGATCGGTATCCGCGGCCCAGCTCATCTGGCTGGATAACACGATGGCACTGGTTAACACAGAAGCGCACAAACGTTTCATAACTGATGCTCCAGGTGGTAGTGTGGGGATGGCTGGACTAGTCCAGCAAGGACCAAACCAATCTAACGGACGAATGTGATAATTATATGTCAGCTTAAAAAAGCGACAGTTTTATCACCCATTGCAACGGCGAAAACGCGACGCTGGTCTACCTTAAGGAAGGCCAAACGCACTGAAACGGGACACCCGCTGTATGAGTGAAGCACCGACGACCGTCGCCACCATCTGCCAAACGCTGAGCGCCCGCATCACCGCCGGCGAGTTCGCCGCGGGCGGCAAGCTGCCCTCCGAGCGCGCCCTGAGCGAACAGTTCGCCACCACCCGCATTACCTTGCAGGAGGCGCTCGGCCAGCTGGAGGCGCAGGGCGTCATCTACCGCCAGGTGCGGCGCGGCTGGTTTATCTCGCCGCCACGTTTGATCTACAACCCGTTGCAGCGCAGCCATTTTCACGCCATGGCGCAGCAGCAGGGGCGCGCCGCCCATACCGAAGCGATCGACAGCGCGGTCGTCACGCTCGACGCGCCGCTGGCCGGCCGCCTGGCGCTGCCCTCCGGCGCCGAAGCCTATCGCATTCGCCGGCTGCGCTACATCGACGGGCGCGCGGTGCTGTACTGCGAGCACTACCTCAATCCGGCCTATTTCCCCGGTATTCTGGACGAAGATCTGACCCAGTCGCTGACCGCGCTGTACGCCGCACGCTACGGCATTCACTACGGCCGGGTACGTTTCGACATGCTGCCCACCCTGCTGCCGCAGCAGGCCGCCGCCATGCTGAAGGTGACCTACGGCAGCCCGGCGCTGTTCATTACGCGGGTGAATCGCGATCAACATGACCGGGTGATCGATTGCGACCTGGAGTATTGGCGGTACGACGCGCTGCACATCGATGTGGAAGCGCTGTAAATGACAAGGGCGCATCGCTGCGCCCTTAAAGAGGAAAGTCAGTCGGCGTCGTAGCCGAGGTTTGGCGCCAGCCAGCGTTCGACCTCGCTCACGCTCATCCCTTTACGCGCCGCATAGTCTTCCACCTGATCGCGCTGGATCTGCGCCACCGCGAAGTACTTGCTCTCAGGATGGCTGAAGTACCAGCCGGACACCGCCGCCCCCGGCCACATGGCGAAGGACTCCGTCAGTTCCATGCCGGTGTGGCGATTGACGTCCAGCAGCTGCCAAATGGTCGCTTTTTCGGTGTGCTCCGGGCAGGCCGGGTAGCCCGGCGCCGGCCGGATGCCCTGATAGTTTTCGCGGATCAGTTCTTCGTTGCTCAGATTCTCGTCGGCGGCATAACCCCAGTGCAACTTGCGCACCTGTTCGTGCAGGTATTCGGCGAAAGCCTCCGCCAGACGATCCGCCAGCGCCTTGACCATGATTTTGTTGTAATCGTCGTGCTGTGCGTCGTACGCCGCCGCCAGCGCGTCCTCCTCCAGCCCGCCGGTCACCGCGAAGGCACCGAAGTAGTCGGCCTTGCCGCTGCTTTTCGGCGCCACGAAGTCCGCCAGGCAGTAGTTCGGGAAGTCGGTTTTTTCCGTCTGCTGGCGCAGATGGCAGCTCACCGCCAGCACCTCGCTGCGCTGTTCGTCGCGGTACACTTCCACGTCGTCGCCGACGCGGTTGGCCGGGAACAGGCCGTAAACGCCGCGCGGGTTGAGGCTGCGCTCGGCGGCCAGCCGATCCAGCATCTGATTGGCGTCGTGGAACAGGCGCTTGGCCTCTTCCCCCACCACCTCGTCTTCCAGGATGCGCGGGTATTTGCCCGCCAGCGACCAGGTCATGAAGAACGGCGTCCAGTCGATATAGTGGCGCAGCGTCTCGATGCCGGCCGACACCGGGAATACGCCAAGCTGCCGCGGCGCCGGCGGCTGATAGTCGGCCCAGTCCAGCGCCATGGCGTTGGCGCGCGCCTTGTGCAAATCGACCGGCGGCGTGCGCGGTTTTTTGCGCGCGTGCTGAATGCGCACCGTCTCATACTCTTTGCGGGTGCGCGCCACAAACTCGTCGCGCTGGGTGGCGGACAGCAGCGCCGACACCACGCCCACGGTGCGCGAGGCGTTTTGCACGTAGGTGGTCGGGCCGCTGTAGTTCTGCTCAATTTTCACCGCGGTGTGCGCCTTGGAGGTGGTGGCGCCGCCGATCAGCAGCGGCAGCGTAAAGCCCTGGCGCTCCATCTCTTTGGCCACGTTGACCATCTCGTCGAGCGACGGCGTGATCAGCCCCGACAGGCCGATGATGTCGACGTTCTCCTCGCGCGCGGTGCGCAGGATTTTCTCCGTCGGCACCATCACGCCCAGATCGACGATTTCATAGTTGTTGCACTGCAGCACCACGCCGACGATGTTCTTGCCGATGTCGTGCACGTCGCCCTTCACCGTCGCCAGCAGGATTTTCCCCGCGGAGGTGCCCTGCTGCTTGCTGGCCTCAATGTACGGTTCCAGGTAGGCCACCGCCTGCTTCATCACGCGGGCGGATTTCACCACCTGCGGCAGGAACATCTTGCCCTCGCCGAACAGATCGCCGACCACGTTCATCCCCGCCATCAGCGGCCCTTCAATCACTTCGATCGGCCGTTCGGCCTGCTGCCGCGCCTCTTCGGTGTCCAACTCGATAAACTCGGTGATGCCCTTCACCAGCGAATACTCCAGCCGCTTTTCCACCGGCCAACCGCGCCACTCCGCCTGCTGCACCGCCGCTTCGCCGTCTTTGCTGCCGCGGTACTTTTCCGCCAGCTCCAGCAGGCGTTCGGTGCCGTCCTCGCGACGGTTGAGGATCACGTCCTCTACCGCCTCGCGCAGCTCGCCAGGCAGATCGTCGTAAATCGCCAGCTGCCCGGCGTTGACGATGCCCATGTCCATGCCATTGCGAATGGCGTGATACAGGAACACCGCGTGGATCGCTTCACGCACCGGATCGTTGCCGCGGAACGAGAACGACACGTTGGACACGCCGCCGGAGATCATCGCGTGCGGCAGGTGGGTTTTGATGTCGGCGCAGGCTTCGATAAAGTCGACGGCGTAGTTGTTGTGCTCTTCGATGCCGGTGGCGACGGCGAAGATGTTCGGGTCGAAAATGATGTCTTCCGGCGGGAAACCGACGCGTTCGGTCAAAATTTTATAGGCGCGGCGACAGATCTCGAACTTGCGCTCGCGGGTGTCCGCCTGGCCCACTTCGTCGAACGCCATCACCACCACCGCGGCGCCATAGCGGCGCACCAGCCGGGCGTGGTGGATAAAGGCCTCTTCGCCCTCCTTCATCGAGATCGAGTTGACGATGCCCTTGCCCTGAATGCACTTCAGGCCTTTCTCGATAACGGACCACTTGGAGGAGTCGATCATGATCGGCACCCGGGCGATATCCGGCTCGCCGGCGATCAGGTTGAGGAAACGCACCATCGCCGCTTCGGCGTCGAGCATCCCCTCGTCCATGTTGATATCGATGACCTGCGCGCCGCTCTCCACCTGCTGGCGCGCCACGTCGAGCGCCTCGTTGTATTTCTCTTCTTTGATCAGGCGTTTGAAACGTGCCGAACCGGTGACGTTGGTGCGCTCGCCGACGTTAACGAACAGGGTGCTGGCGTCAATGGTCAGCGGTTCCAGACCGGCCAGGCGGCAGGCGACCGGGAGCTCTGGCAGCCGGCGCGGCGGCACGCCCTCGACCGCCTTGGCCATCGCGGCGATATGTTCCGGCGTGGTGCCGCAGCAGCCGCCGATGATATTGAGGAAGCCGGCCTGCGCCCACTCCCCGACCTGGCGCGCCATCTCGGCCGCATCCAGATCGTATTCGCCGAAGGCGTTCGGCAAACCGGCGTTCGGGTGCGCGGTGACGTAGGTCTCCGAGATGCGCGCCAGCTCGGCGACGTACTGACGCAGCTCATCCGGCCCCAGAGCGCAGTTCAGGCCGAAGGTCAGCGGCTTGACGTGGCGCAGCGAATTGTAAAACGCTTCGGTGGTCTGGCCGGACAGGGTGCGGCCGGAGGCGTCGGTGATGGTGCCGGAAATCATGATCGGCAGTTCCACCCCCAGCGCTTCGAATTCGGTTTCCACCGCAAAAGCGGCGGCCTTGGCGTTGAGGGTGTCGAAGATGGTTTCGATCATGATCAGATCGACGCCGCCCTCCACCAGCGCGCGGGTCGATTCGCGGTAAGCCGCCACCAGTTCATCGAACGAGATGTTGCGGAACGCCGGATCGTTGACGTTCGGCGAGATGGACGCGGTGCGGTTGGTCGGCCCCAACACCCCGGCGACGTAGCGCGGTTTTTCCGGCGTGCGCGCCGTCCATTCGTCGGCGCAGGCGCGCGCCAGGCAGGCGGCCTGATAGTTAATCTCGGCGGACAGCGACTCCATATGGTAGTCGGCCATGGCGATAGAGGTGGCGTTGAAGGTATTGGTCTCAAGGATATCGGCGCCCGCCTCGAGATAGGCGTAATGAATGGCGGTGATCACTTCCGGCTTGGTCAGCACCAGCAGATCGTTATTGCCTTTCAGATCGCTGCGCCAGTCGGCGAAACGCTCACCGCGGAAATCGCGCTCATCCAGACGGTAGCTCTGGATCATGGTGCCCATGCCGCCGTCCAACACCAAAATGCGCTGCGCTAACTGGCGGCGCAGTTGTTCTACTCGATTCGTCACTGTAACCCCTTCCATTGCCATCCAGCCCATTGCTCAACTGCCGCAAACACCAACGAGTCATCCTAGCACAGCTTGTAAGGACAAAGGGCCAGGCAACAATTGAGAGTTTTTCAGGTTGTGCGCCAACACCTCCGATGAGCTGACGGCGGCTTGCAATTCATCGGCAAAAAACGAAAATGAATTCCATCATACGGAAAAAGGAATCTCACCCATGGCCACCCCTGCTCCCGCCAAGCGCGGCAAGAAGCCCCGCGCAGCAGCCCCCGCCGCCAGTGCGGCGACCGGTCAGGTACAATCGTTGACCCGTGGCCTGAAACTGTTGGAATACATTTCGGAAGCCCAGGGCAACGTGGCGCTGACCGATCTGGCCCAGCAGGCCGGCCTGCCGAACTCCACCACTCACCGCCTGCTCACCACCATGCAGCAGCAGGGATTCGTGCGCCAGGTCGGCGATCTCGGCCTGTGGACCATCGGCTCGCACGCCTTTGTGGTCGGCAGCAGCTTCCTGCAAAGCCGCAACCTGCTGGCGATGGTGCATCCGACGCTGCGCCGCCTGATGGAAGAGTCCGGCGAAACCGTCAACCTGGCGGTGCTGGATACCAGCGAGTACCAGGCGATCATCATCGATCAGGTGCAGTGCACGGCGCTGATGCGCATGTCGGCGCCGATCGGCGGCAAACTGCCGATGCACGCCTCCGGCGCCGGCAAAGCGTTCCTCGCCACCCTGCCGGACGATCAGGTGACCAAACTGCTGCATAAGAAAGGCATGCACACCTACACGCCGCATACCCTGACGCCGCACAACCTGAAAGAGGGGCTGGCGCAGATCCGCAAACAGGGCTTCTCCTTTGACGACGAAGAGCACGCGCTCGGCCTGCGCTGCGTGGCGGCCTGCATCTTCGACGAACACCGCGAAGCCTTCGCCGCCATTTCCATCTCCGGCCCGGTGTCGCGCATCACTGACGATCGCGTGATCGAGCTGGGCGCGCTGGTGATCCACGCGTCGAAAGAGATCAGCCTGGCCTACGGCGGCGTGCGCTAATCCTGTCCATCCGAGGGGCGCCGCAGCGCGCCCTTGTTCCCCCGCTCTGTTCTGTTGTCAGCATGTAACAGGCTGTCGGCATCCTGTTTAGCGCACAGGAAAAAAGCTTGAAGCCGATCACAGTTAACGATC
This sequence comes from Serratia sp. DFXYC6, assembly GCF_057196085.1. Classification (NCBI taxonomy): domain Bacteria; kingdom Pseudomonadati; phylum Pseudomonadota; class Gammaproteobacteria; order Enterobacterales; family Yersiniaceae; genus Serratia; species Serratia sp. DFXYC6. The sequence goes on from NZ_JBXUNV010000002.1 coordinate 608,996, forward strand.
CTCACGGCGAAAGCCCATTGCAACCGCTCAAACTTCCTTCGACAATGTTACCGATAACATGTTACCGGTAACAATCAAGCTGAACGAAGGTAACGTCACCCGGTGTTTTGGAGCCAAGCCATGACCAACAATCAAAATCGCATTTACGTCGTTATGGGCGTTTCCGGCAGCGGCAAGTCCGCCGTCGCCGCCGCCGCGGCCCGCCAACTCTCCGCCGGCTTCCTCGACGGCGACTTCCTGCACCCGCGCAGCAACATCCTGAAGATGGCCGCCGGCGAGGCGTTGAACGACGACGATCGCGCGCCGTGGCTGGCCGCGCTCAACGACGCCGCCTTCGCCATGCAGCGCACTAACAACGTGTCGATCATCGTCTGCTCGGCGTTGAAAAAGCAGTATCGCGACCGCCTACGCGCCGGCAACGGCAACCTGTCGTTCATCTATCTGCACGGCGAGTTCCCGGTGATCGAATCCCGCCTGGCGGCGCGCAACGGCCACTTCTTCAAGCCGCAGATGCTGGTCACCCAGTTCGCCGCACTGGAGCAGCCGGGCGCCGACGAGAACGACGTGATGGCGATCGACATCAATCAGCCGCTGGACGCGGTGATCGCCGATACCGTACGCCATATCCAGAGCTTCCTGCCGCAGGACGTGTGCGCGTGAGTACCGTAACGCTGGTCGGTACCGCAGTCGGCTCGGTTTTACTGCTGCTATTCCTGGTGATGAAGGCCCGCATGCACGCCTTCGTCGCGCTGATGCTGGTGTCCATCGCCGCCGGCATTTTCTCCGGCATGCCGCTGGAACACATCGCCGACACCATGCAAAAAGGCATGGGCGACACGCTGGGCTTCCTGGCGATCGTGGTGGCGCTCGGGGCGATGTTCGGCAAGATCCTGCATGAGGTCGGCGCGCTCGACCAAATTGCGGCGCAATTGCTGAAACGATTCGGACAAAGCAAGGCGCACTACGCGCTCGGCATCGCCGGGCTGATCTGCGCGCTGCCGCTGTTCTTCGACGTGGCGGTGGTGCTGCTGATCGGCATCGTGTTCGCCGTGGCGCGCCGCACCGACGGCAATATCGTCAAGCTGGCTATTCCGCTGTTCGCCGGCGTGGCCGCCGCCGCCTCCTTCCTGCTGCCGGGGCCGGTGCCGATGCTGCTGGCGTCGCAGATGAAGGCCGATTTCGGCTGGATGATCGCCATCGGCCTGGTAGCGGCGGTGATCGGCATGCTGATCGCCGGCCCGCTGTACGGCAGCTTTATCAGCCGTTTCGTCAACTGGCCGATGCCGCCGGAAGAGAATGAGCCGACGCTGACCAAGGGCAATCTGCCGTCGTTCGGCTTCAGCCTGGCGCTGGTGCTGTGCCCGCTGGTGCTGGTCGGCATGAAAACCATCGGCGCGCGGCTGGTCACCCCCGGCTCGCAGCTGCAGCAGTGGCTGGAGTTTATCGGCCACCCGTTCACCGCCATCCTGCTGGCCTGCCTGATCGTGATTTACGGTCTGGCGAAGCCGCGCGGCATGAGCAACGAACAGACGCTGGCCATCTGCTCCGCCGCGGTGCAGCCGGCCGGGATCATCCTGCTGATGACCGGCGCCGGCGGGGTGTTCAAGCAGATCCTGGTGGATTCCGGCGTCGGGCCGGCGCTGGGTGACGCCATGATCGGCGCCGGCCTGCCGATCGCCGTGGCCGCCTTTGCGCTCTCCGCCATGGTGCGGGTGATCCAGGGCTCGGCCACCGTCGCCTGCCTGACCACCGTCGGCCTGGTGCTGCCGGTCACCAGCCAGCTCGGGCTTAGCGGCGGGCAACTGGCCGCGCTGGCCATCTGCATCGCCGGCGGCTCCATCGTGCTGAGCCACGTCAACGATGCCGGCTTCTGGCTGTTCGGCAAATTCACCGGCGCCAACGAACTGCAAACGCTGAAAACCTGGACGGTGATGGAAACCATTCTGGGCAGCGTCGGCGGCGCCATCGGCATGATTGCATTCACGATGTTTTAAATCCTAAATCGCCCCCGGCCTTGCACACCAGGGCTGCAAATCACCCCCGGGGGCACCGCCACAGGCGGCGACTATAACAACAGCAATGTGAGGAAGGCATGATTAATCCAACCTTGTCCCGTGTCACACAGCGCATCATCGACCGTTCCCAGGCCAGCCGCGCCGCCTATCTGGCGCGTATCGAGGCGGCCCGCTCCCAAACCGTCCACCGCGCGCAGCTCGCCTGCGGCAACCTGGCCCACGGTTTCGCCGCCTGTCAGCCCGATGACAAGGCGTCGCTGAAAAACATGGTGCGCAGCGATATCGCCATCATCACCGCCTACAACGACATGCTGTCGGCCCACCAGCCGTACGAACATTACCCACAGCGGCTGAAACAGGCGCTGAAGGCGGTGGGTGCCGTGGGCCAGGTGGCCGGCGGCGTGCCGGCGATGTGCGACGGCGTGACCCAGGGGCAGGACGGTATGGAGCTGTCGCTGATGAGCCGTGACGTGATCGCCATGTCGGCCGCTGTCGGCCTGTCGCACAATATGTTCGACGGCGCGCTGTTCCTCGGCATCTGCGACAAGATCGTGCCGGGGCTGGTGATGGCCGCCCTCTCCTTCGGCCACCTGCCTGCGCTGTTCGTGCCGGCCGGCCCGATGAGCAGCGGCCTGCCGAACAAGGAAAAAGTGCGCGTGCGCCAGCTGTACGCCGAGGGCAAGGCCGACCGCCTGGCGTTGCTGGAAGCCGAGGCAGCCTCTTATCACGGCATCGGCACCTGCACCTTCTACGGCACCGCCAACACCAACCAGATGGTGATGGAAGTGATGGGTTTGCATCTGCCGGGCGCCTCCTTCGTCCATCCTGACACGCCGCTGCGCGACGCGCTGAACGACGCCGCCGCGCGCCAGGTGACCCGACTGACCGATACCGCCGGCAACTACCTGCCGATCGGCCGCCTGGTGGACGAGAAAGTGGTGGTGAACGGCATCGTCTCGCTGCTGGCGACCGGCGGCTCCACCAACCTGACCATGCATCTGGTGGCGATGGCGCGCGCGGCGGGCATCATCATTACCTGGGACGATTTCTCGGAGCTGTCGGAGGCGGTGCCGCTGCTGTGCCGCATCTACCCGAACGGCCCGGCCGACATCAACCAGTTCCAGGCCGCCGGCGGCGTGCCGCTGGTGGTGCGCGAGCTGCTGCAACACGGCCTGCTGCACAAAGACGTGCATACCGTGGCCGGTTTCGGCCTGCGCCGCTACACCCAAGAACCGTGGCTGGATAACGGCCAACTGGTGTGGCGCGAAGGCGTGGCCGGCTCGCTCGACGCCAGCGTGATCGCCAGCGTGGCCCAGCCGTTCGAACATCACGGCGGCACCAAAGTGATGGCCGGCAATCTGGGCCGCGCGGTGATGAAAACCTCGGCGGTGCCCGCTGATAACCAGATCATCGAAGCGCCAGCGGTGGTGTTCGACAGCCAGCACGATATCGTGCCGGCGTTCGAAGCCGGCAAGCTGGATCGCGATTGCGTGGTGGTGGTGCGCTTCCAGGGGCCGCAGGCCAACGGCATGCCCGAGTTGCACAAGCTGATGCCGCCGCTGGGCGTGCTGATGGATCGCGGCTTCAAAGTGGCGCTGGTGACCGACGGCCGCCTGTCCGGCGCCTCCGGCAAGGTGCCTTCCGCCATCCACGTCACCCCGGAAGCCTATACCGGCGGCCTGCTGGCGAAAGTGCGCGACGGCGATCCGATCCGCGTCAACGGCCGCAGCGGCGAGCTGCAGGTGCTGGTCGACGCCGAGGAGCTGGCGCGGCGCACGCCTTGCCAACCCGATCTGAGCGCGGAACACATCGGCTGCGGCCGCGAGCTGTTCGGCGCGCTGCGCAGCCAGCTGTCCGGCGCCGAACAGGGCGCCTGCTGCATCAAATTTTAATCGATAGCCTGGCCGCATCGCCGCCTGGCGGCGGCCACAGAGGAGAACGTCAGCATGAACAAGTGGACAACAAGCGCCGAGCAGATCCTGACGGCGGGGCCGGTGGTGCCGGTCATCGTGATCAACAAGCTGGAACATGCGGTGCCGTTGGCGAAAGCGCTGGTCGCCGGCGGCGTGCGGGTGCTGGAGGTGACGCTGCGCACCGCCTGCGCCATGGACGCCATTCGCGCCATCGCCCAAGAGGTGCCGGAAGCGATCATCGGCGCCGGTACGGTGATCAATCCGCAGCAGCTGCGGGAAGTGACCGAAGCCGGTGCGCAGTTCGCCATCAGCCCAGGCCTGACCGACGAGCTGCTCAAAGCCGCCACCGCCGGTTCCATTCCCTTGATCCCGGGCATCAGCACCGTTTCCGAACTGATGCAGGGCATGGATTACGGCCTGCGCGAGTTTAAATTCTTCCCGGCGGAAGCCAACGGCGGCGTAAAAGCGCTGCAGGCGATCGGCGGCCCGTTCCCGCAGGTGCGCTTCTGCCCGACCGGCGGCATCTCACCGGACAACTACCGCAGCTATCTGGCGCTGAAAAGCGTGCTGTGCATCGGCGGCTCCTGGCTGGTGCCGGCGGACGCGCTCGAAAGCGGCGACTACGCGCGCATCACTGAACTGGCGCGCGCCGCCGTCGCGGGCGCCGAGGCCTGATTTACATCGCAGCGGTGGCGGCCGGCAGCGCCGCCCCGCTGCGCTGGCTGAACCGCTGCTTCTTGCGATAAGCAAATACGTCTTCCACATGCCCTTCGCGGATGCGCTGCTGCAACCCGCGCCAATACTCCGCGGTAAACAGATCGCTGTGCAGCTCTTCAAACACCTGCCGAATGCGCCGATCGCCGCACAGAAAGTGGCGGAACTCTTCCGGGAACACGTCGTTGGGCGCGATGCTGTACCACGGCTCGCTGGCCAACTCATCTTCCGGATAACGCGGCGGCGGGATATCGCGGAAGTTGACCTCGGTCATGTAGCAAATCTCGTCGTAGTCATAGAACACCACCCGCCCGTGGCGCGTCACGCCAAAGTTCTTGAACAGCATGTCGCCGGGGAAGATATTGGCGGCGGCTAACTGCTTGATCGCGTTGCCGTACTCTTCAATCGCATCGCGCATCTGCTGGTCGTTGGCCTGCTCCAGATACAAATTCAGCGGCGTCATGCGCCGTTCCATATACAGGTGCTTAATCACAATGCGATCGCCGAGATCTTCCAGTTTGCCCGGCACTTCGCGCCGCAGCTCCGCCAACAGTTCCGGGCTGAGGCGCGCCTTGTCGACGACGAAATTTTCGTACTCCTGGGTATCCGCCATACGCCCGACGCGATCGTGCTCTTTCACCAGCTGATAGCAGGCCATCACCTGCGCCTGCGTCACCTCTTTTTGCGGGGCGAATTCGTCCTTGATCACTTTAAACACCCGATCGAAGGACGGCAGGGTAAACACCAGCATCACCATGCCCTTCACCCCCGGCGCGATGATGAACTGCTCCTGCGACTGCGCCATAAAGGTCAGATATTCGCGGTAGCATTCAGTTTTGCCGTGCTTCTGGCAGCCGATCGCCATGTACAGCTCGGCGGTGGTCTTGCCCGGCAGGATCTCGCGCAGCCACTCGACCATCGCCGCCGGCAGCGGCGCGTAGACCATGAAATAAGAACGGGCGAAGCCGAAGACGATGCTGGCCTCGGCCTTACCGGTCAGGCAGGCATCGATAAACAGCGCGCCCGACTCGCTGTGGTGGATCGGCAGCAAGAACGGGTAAACGCCGTCGGCCAGGCGCAGCTTGCCGACCAGCCAGGCGGCCTTGTTGCGATAGAACAGTTCGTTGGCGATCTGAAAGGTGGCCCCCGCCAGTTGCTGCGGACTGAAGGCGCGCTGCAGCGCCTGAGTGATGTAGCGAATATCGCGCGTCAAATCTTCCCACGGCAACCGCAGCGGCAGATCGCTCAGCACGCTGCGCAGCATCGCCGGCAGATCGCCATTGGAGGTGAAATCGCGCGCCAGCGGACGCGGAATGTCGCGAAAGCGCCGTTCCGGCTGCGAACTGAACACGAACAGCTTGTCCGGCGTCAGATCGCGATGCTTGAACAGCCGGCAGTAGACCGAGTTAAAAAAGCTTTCGGCGATCTCGAAACGCGGGTAGTCCGGCAGCAGATCGATATAAACCGCTTTGACCCGGCTGGGGAAGTCGGCGTCGAAATATTTCTGCCCGGTGATGCATTTGAGCTGCTCCACCACCAGGCCGACATGATGGTCATACAGATGGATGCGCTTTTTCATCGCCTGCTGCACCGCCGGCCAGTCCGCCTGCTCGAAGCGCTGCTGCGCGCCGGCGGTCACCTCCAAAAAGCGGCCGTACTGCGCATCGAAGCCCTGCAGGATCGTCTGTGCGATCAACAACTCCAGTTTTGCCGCCATCCTTACCCCCGCCAGAAAAAGAAGCCTGCGCATGCAGGCTCCGGGTGAAACGTCTTCAAGCTTGCCGCATCAGAACTGCTGTTCTTCCGTCGAACCGGTCAGCGCGGTGACCGAAGAGGCGCCGCCCTGAATGATGGTGGTGACCTTGTCGAAGTAGCCGGTGCCCACCTCCTGCTGGTGCGACGCAAAGGTGTAACCGCGATCCACCGCGGCGAACTCCGCCTGCTGCACCTTCTCGACGTAGTGTTTCATGCCCTCGCCCTGCGCATAGGCGTGCGCCAGGTCGAACATGTTGAACCACATGCTGTGGATGCCCGCCAGCGTGATGAACTGATACTTGTAGCCCATGTCCGACAGCGCCTGCTGGAAGCGGGCGATGGTCTGATCGTCGAGGTTCTTCTTCCAGTTGAACGACGGCGAGCAGTTGTAGGCCAGCAGCTTGCCCGGGTATTTGGCGTGAATGGCGTCGGCGAAGCGCTGAGCGGCATCCAGATCCGGCGTTGAGGTTTCGCACCACACCATATCGGCGTAAGGGGCATAGGCCAGGCCGCGGCTGATCGCCTGCTCGACGCCGGCATGGGTGCGGAAGAAGCCTTCCGCCGTGCGCTCGCCGGTGACGAAGGCGCTGTCATACGGATCGCAATCGGACGTCAGCAGGTCGGCCGCATCGGCGTCGGTACGGGCGATCACCAGCGTCGGCACGCCGAGCACGTCGGCGGCCAGGCGAGCGGCGACCAGCTTCTGGATCGCTTCCTGTGTCGGCACCAGTACTTTGCCGCCCATATGACCGCATTTCTTCACCGCCGCCAACTGGTCTTCGAAGTGCACCCCGGCGGCGCCGGCGGTGATCATCGCTTTCATCAGCTCGAAGGCGTTCAGCACGCCGCCGAAGCCGGCTTCCGCATCGGCGACAATCGGCAGGAAGTAATCGGTGTAGCCTTTGCTGCCCGGCTCAATCTGGTTCGCCCACTGGATCTGATCGGCGCGGCGGAAGGTGTTGTTGATGCGCTCGACCACCTTCGGCACCGAGTCCACCGGATACAACGACTGGTCAGGGTACATGGCCGCCGCGCTGTTGGCGTCGGCCGCCACCTGCCAGCCGGACAGGTAGATAGCCTCGACGCCGGCTTTAGCCTGCTGCAGCGCCTGGCCACCGGTCAGCGCGCCCAGGCAGTTCACGTAGCCTTTGCGCGCCTTGCCGTTCAGCAACGCCCACAGTTTGGCGGCGCCGTTTTGCGCCAGGGTACATTCCGGGTTGACCGAACCGCGCAGGTTGATCACGTCTTCGGCGCTGTAAGGGCGGGTGATGCCTTCCCAACGGGCCGATTTCCATTCCTGTTCCAGCTGCTGGATCTGTTGAGAGCGAGAGGTAGACATAATTTTTATCCTTTCAGTCATGTAGGGTTGATTGGGAAAGTTCAGGCCAGCAGCTCATAGCCGGGCAACGTCAGGAAATCGATTAATTCATCTTGCGTGGTGATGCGCTCCATCAGGCGCGCCGCCTCTTCGAACCGGCCGGCGTTAAAGCGCGCTTCCCCTACTTCTTCACGCACCACCAACATCTCTTCTTGCAACATCTGGCGGAACAGCGCCTTGGTGACCGGGCGCCCGTCGTTCAGGCTCTTCTCGTGGTGGATCCACTGCCAGATAGAGGTACGGGAGATCTCCGCCGTCGCGGCATCTTCCATCAACCCATAGATAGGCACGCAGCCGTTGCCGGAGATCCAGGCTTCGATGTACTGCACCGCCACGCGGATATTGGCGCGCATCCCCGCTTCGGTGCGTTCGCCGTCGCATGGTTCCAACAGCTGCGCGGCGCTGATTGGCGCATCCTGCTCACGCATCACGTCCAGCTGATTCTGGCGATCGCCCAATGCCTTGCCGAACACCTCCATCACCGTGTCCGCCAGCCCTGGGTGCGCCACCCAGGTGCCATCGTGGCCATTGTTGGCCTCCAGCTCTTTATCCGCCCGCACCTTGTTCAGCACCCAGGCGTTTTTCTCAGCGTCTTTGCTCGGGATAAACGCCGCCATGCCGCCCATGGCGAAGGCGCCGCGCTTATGACAGGTTTTGATCAACAGACGTGAATAGGCGCTGAGGAAAGGTTTCTCCATGGTCACCGACTGACGATCCGGCAGCACGCGATCGCCGTGATTCTTCAGCGTTTTGATGTAGCTGAAGATGTAATCCCAGCGGCCACAGTTCAGGCCGACGATGTGATCGCGCAGGTGATAGAGGATCTCGTCCATCTGGAACACCGCCGGCAGGGTTTCGATCAGCACGGTCGCCTTGATGGTGCCACGTGGCAGATCGAAACGATCCTCGGTAAAGCTGAAGACATCGCTCCACCAGGCCGCTTCCTCCCAGGACTGGGTTTTCGGCAGGTAGAAATACGGGCCGCTGCCCTTGGCCAACAGCTGACGATAGTTGTGGTAGAAGTACAGCGCGAAATCGAACAGGCCGCCGGGGATGGCTTCATCACGCCACAAGACGTGTTTCTCCGGCAGGTGCAAGCCGCGCACGCGAGCGATCAACACCGCCGGATTCGGTTTCAGTTGGTAGATCTTGCCGGCTTCGTTGGTGTAGGAGATGGTGCCGTTAACCGCATCGTGCAGGTTGATTTGACCATCGATGACTTTGTCCCAGCTTGGCGCCAGGGAGTCTTCGAAGTCCGCCATAAATACTTTTACGTTGGCGTTCAACGCATTGATCACCATCTTGCGTTCTACCGGCCCGGTGATCTCGACCCGGCGATCGCGCAGGTCTTGCGGGATGCCGCGGATCTGCCAGTCGCCCTCACGAATGGAATTGGTTTCCGAAATAAATCCAGGCAGCTCGCCGCGATCGATATTTTGCTGCCAGCGGGCACGCGCCGCCAGCAGCTCATTGCGCCGCGGCGTGAATTTCCCCACCAGTTCCGCCAGGAATTCAACCGCTTCATCCGTTAATACCTGGCGCTCCGCTGCGGCGAAACCCTGGGTAAACCTTAACTCCGTGCCTGCTATCTGTTGCGTCATGACCTTGCTCCTTCCCATCATTGCGCCCGAGCGACCGGCGCATTTTCATCAGAAATCACTGTGGATCAGGGCGGATGAAACGATCCTAAACTGGTCAGATCTCATCCCGATAGCTCTAAGAATACTCAACAAAAAATAAAAATCAAAAACCATTTCCATTTTATTATTAAATATTTTATTAACACTTTATTATCAATTAGTTAGAACAAATAACATAACCAACAGGTAAGGAAATTGGTTCCAATAGAATCGCAAAGATAGGCTAACGCGTTGTTGGCCAATGGTTTTTTGGGGAAAGTGACCGGTAAAAAGGGGATCGTGCGGAGGATCAACAGCGCGGCGGCCTCGATTCAGCCGCCGGCAGGCAGAAAAGATCAGTCGAGAGTCGGATTCATATGGCGCAGATCGTAAGGCGTGATCTGGTAGACGTAATAGTTGAGCCAATTGGAAAACAGCAGGTGGCCATGGCTGCGCCAGGTGGCTTTCGGTGTCAGTGCGGGGTTGTCATCGGGGAAGTAGTTGAGCGGTACGGCAGGATCGAGGCCAGCTTCGTTGTCGCGACAATACTCCCCGGCCAGGGTCAGGGCATCATACTCAGGATGGCCGGTGACAAACGCCAAGCGCTTATCCCTGCTGGCGAACAGGTAGGCGCCGGCCTGCTCGGATTCGGCCAGAATATCCAGGTCGGTATATTGGCGAATCACCTCGGTCGGGAAATCGGCATAGCGTGAGTGCGGCGCCAGGAAGCTTTCGTCGAAGCCGCGCGTCAGCAACGCATGCTGCTGCAGCGTTTGGTGCGGATAAACGCCGGAGAGCTTCACTTCGCGCGTCATCTTGGGAATACCGTACAGGATGTTCAACGCCGCTTGTACCGCCCAACACACGAACAGCGTGGAGGTGACGTGGTTTTTGGCCCAGTCAATCACCCGTTCGATCTGCGGCCAATAGGCAACATCGCAGAAATCAACCAGCCCCAGCGGCGCGCCGGTGACAATCAGGCCATCGAAGTTCTCATTCTGGATATCCTCGAAGTCGCAGTAGAAGTTGTTCAGATGCTCGGCCGGCGTGTTCTTCGATTCGCGGCTGTCGATGCGCAGCAGCTGGATATCAATCTGCAGCGGCGAGTTGGACAACAGACGCAGAAACTGGTTTTCCGTTTCGATCTTCTTTGGCATCAGGTTGAGGATCAGCACTTTCAGTGGCCTGATTTCCTGTGTTTTTGCCCGCGAGGATGTCATCACGAAGACATTCTCACCGCGCAAGAAATTGACCGCAGGTAACTCATCAGGAACACGAATCGGCATTGCTTAACCCTCACACATCCATTTATACGTTTAGACTTCTAGATGCCCGAAGATAGCGTTTTTTTTCGTCGCTGTCGAGCATTCAGCGGAAAGGTGAAAATGTTTCATTGCGCAGCCTGCGCCGGGATATAAGCAGAGGGAGTAAAGCGGATGAAAAGCAAAAAGGCCATCCTTTCGGATGGCCTCTTGGCTTATTTGATGCTTGGCAGTGTCCTACTCTCGCATGGGGAGACCCCACACTACCATCGGCGCTACGGCGTTTCACTTCTGAGTTCGGCAT
>NZ_JBXUNV010000003.1:0-552176 GCF_057196085.1 Serratia sp. DFXYC6
CCATGCGAGAGTAGGACACTGCCAGGCATCAAATAAAGCCGAAAGCCCTGAACTGACGTTCAGGGCTTTTTGCTATGCGTAAAACGTAAAAAAGCGCAGCTACGCTGCGCGGTTTTCCCCCTCCTCCTTATTCTCCGCCAGCGAGCCAGAGAAAAGGCCCCGAAGGGCCTTTGATTAGGGTGTGTTTGCTTTTTTCACTTATTATTCGATCAATGCGAGCTGCCCTGGGAGATGCCCAGCCCGGTTTGCGAACGGACAAACTGGGCCCGGAAGCGTTCCCGCTCCTGCTGCCCGGCCAGCGAGCTGTCGGTGATCGAGAACAGCCAGGTACCGACAAAGGCCACGATCATTGAGAATAGCGCCGGGTATTCGTACGGATAAATCGGTTTCTCATGGCCGAGGATCTGCACCCAGATCGTCGGGCCGAGGATCATCAGAATCACCGCTGTTAACAGACCCAGCCAGCCGCCAATCATCGCGCCGCGGGTCGTCAAACGCGACCAGTACATCGACAGGATGATGATAGGGAAGTTACAGCTGGCGGCGATGGAGAACGCCAGCCCGACCATAAAGGCGATATTCTGCTTCTCGAACAAAATCCCCAGGGCAATGGCGACCAGCCCCAATACCACGACGGTGATCTTGGAGACCTTCAGCTCATCGCGCTCGGTCGCCTTGCCGTTTTTAATCACGCTGGCGTACAGGTCATGGGACACTGCCGAGGCGCCGGCCAGCGTCAGGCCCGCAACCACCGCCAGAATGGTGGCGAACGCCACCGCCGAGATAAAGCCGAGGAAGAAGTTGCCGCCAACGGCATTGGCCAGGTGCACCGCCGCCATGTTGGTCCCGCCCAGCAGCGCGCCGGTGGCGTCTTTGAACGCCGGGTTGGCGCTGACCAGCAAGATGGCGCCGAAGCCGATGATAAAGGTCAGAATATAGAAGTAACCGATAAAGCCGGTGGCGTAGAACACGCTCTTGCGCGCTTCCTTGGCGTCACTCACGGTGAAGAAACGCATCAGGATGTGCGGCAGGCCGGCGGTGCCGAACATCAGCGCCAGGCCAAGCGACAGCGCGGAAATCGGATCGGACACCAGCCCGCCGGGGCTCATGATGGCGACGCCTTTCGGATGCACCTTCACCGCTTCGGCGAACAGGGTATTGAAGTCGAAGTTGACCGACTTCATCACCATCAGCGCCATAAAGCTGGCGCCGGCCAGCAGCAGCACCGCTTTGATGATCTGCACCCAGGTGGTGGCCAGCATGCCGCCGAACAGCACGTACAGCACCATCAGAATGCCGACCAGGATCACCGCCACGTGGTAGTTGAGCCCGAACAGCAGCTGGATCAGTTTACCGGCGCCGACCATCTGCGCGATCAGATATAGCGCCACCACTACCAACGAGCCGCAGGCCGAGAGGGTGCGGATCGGTTTCTGCTGCAGACGGTAAGAGGCGACATCGGCGAAGGTATAGCGGCCGAGATTGCGCAGGCGTTCCGCGATCAGAAACAGAATGATCGGCCAGCCGATGAGGAAGCCGATGGAGTAGATCAGCCCGTCATAGCCCGAGGTGTAGACCAATGCGGAGATGCCGAGGAACGAGGCGGCGGACATGAAGTCACCGGCGATCGCCAGGCCGTTTTGCAGGCCGGTAATGCGCCCGCCCGCGGTGTAGTAGTCCTGACGGGAACGGGTGCGTTTGGACGCCCAATAGGTGATGTAGAGCGTGGCACCGACAAACAGGATAAACATCACGATCGCCTGGATGTTCAGCGGCTGGCGATGCACCTCGCCGCCAATGGCGTCGGCGCAGGCCAGGCCCGGCAGTAACAGCAGCGCGGCGGCGGACAATAAGCGCTTCATTGTTTCACCTCGCGCAGGATCTCTGCGGTGAGGCGATCGAACTCGCCGTTGGCGCGAAACACGTAGATCCCGGTCAAGACGAAAGAGATCACGATCAACCCGACGCCGACCGGGATCCCGCGGGTGATGGTCGATCCGGCGGCGATCGGCGTGCCGAGCCATTGTGGATCGAAGGCGATCAACAAAATAAAGCCGACGTACAGCGCCAGCGTAATCAGCGAAAGCAGCCAGGCGAACCGGCCGCGTTTTCTCACCAGCTCTTTAAAGCGCGGGTTTTCTTCAATCCCTTGATAAATGGTGTCATTCATCAGAGTGTCTCCAGTCGGTATTGAGAGAGTACGCCGCGCCAGGGCCGCTCAACGGCGCGTTATCCGAATGAGCGGCCTGAAGCGGCGTAAATTATGACGGCACTTTCATTGATTGTTTTTCTTCCAACAGCTTGTCGACTACGGCCGGATCCGCCAGCGTGGAGGTATCCCCCAGGTTGCTGGTGTCGCCGGCGGCAATTTTGCGCAGGATGCGCCGCATGATCTTGCCGGAGCGCGTTTTGGGCAGCGAGTCTGTCCAGTGCAGCACATCCGGCGTAGCGATCGGCCCTATCTCTTTGCGCACCCAGTTGCGCACTTCGGTATAGAGCTCCGGCGTCGGTTCTTCGCCGTGGTTCAGCGTGATGTAGGCGTAGATCGCCTGGCCTTTGATGTTGTGAGGAATGCCGACCACCGCCGCTTCGGCGATTTTCGGGTGCGATACCAGCGCGGACTCGATCTCGGCGGTGCCCAGACGGTGGCCGGAGACGTTCAGCACGTCGTCGACGCGGCCGGTGATCCAGTAGTAACCGTCCTCGTCGCGGCGGGCGCCGTCACCGCTGAAGTACATGCCTTTGAAGGTCGAGAAGTAAGTTTGCTCGAAGCGGTCATGATCGCCGAACAGGGTGCGCGCCTGGCCCGGCCAGGAATCGACGATCACCAGGTTGCCTTCGCAGGCGCCTTCCTGCGGCGTGCCGACGTTATCGACCAGCGCCGGCTGTACGCCAAAGAACGGCCGCGTGGCGGAACCGGCTTTCAGCTCAGTGGCGCCCGGCAGCGGGGTAATCATGAAGCCGCCGGTTTCGGTTTGCCACCAGGTGTCGACGATCGGGCATCTCGCGTTGCCGATCTTGTTGTAATACCACTCCCAGGCTTCCGGGTTGATCGGTTCGCCGACCGAGCCCATGATGCGCAGCGAATCGCGTCGGGTGCCTTCGATCGCCTTGTCGCCTTCGGCCATCAACGCGCGAATGGCGGTCGGTGCGGTATACAGAATGTTGACCTGATGTTTGTCGATCACCTGCGACAGGCGATTGACGCCCGGATAGTTAGGCACGCCTTCGAACATCAGCGTGGTGGCGCCGCAGGCCAGCGGGCCGTACAGCAGATAGCTGTGGCCGGTGACCCAGCCCACGTCGGCGGTGCACCAGTAAATGTCGCCGTCGTGGTAGTCGAACACATACTTAAAGGTCATCGCAGCGTAGACCAGGTAGCCGCCGGTGGTGTGCAGCACGCCTTTCGGCTTGCCGGTCGAACCGGAGGTGTACAGGATGAACAGCGGATCTTCGGCGTTCACTTCTTCCGGCGGGCAGTCTGCGGAGACGCCCTGGGTCAGCTCATGCCACCACAGATCGCGCCCTTCCTGCCAGTAGCCCGGTTTACCGGTGCGTTTGAATACCACCACGTTGGCCACGCTGACCACGCCGGGATTTTTCAGCGCATCGTCGACGTTCTTTTTCAGCGGCACGGCGCGGCCGGCGCGCAGGCCTTCATCGGCGGTGATCACCAGTTTGGCGTTGGAGTCGATAATGCGCCCGGCGACGGCTTCCGGCGAGAAGCCGCCGAAGATCACCGAATGTACGGCGCCGATGCGCGCGCAGGCCAGCATGGCGACCGCCGCTTCCGGCACCATCGGCATATAGATGGCCACCACGTCGCCTTTTTTAACGCCGAGCTGTTTCAGCACGTTGGCGAATTGGCAGACATCGTGGTGCAGCTGTTTGTAAGTCACCTTTTTGGATTGGGTCGGATCATCGCCTTCCCAGATAATGGCGGTTTGGTCACCGCGCTCGGCCAGATGGCGGTCCAGGCAGTTGGCCGCCAGGTTCAAGGTGCCGTCTTCAAACCAGCGAATGCTGACGTGGCCCGGATCGAACGAGGTATTTTTAACTTTGGTATAGGGTTTGATCCAATCCAGGATTTTGCCATGCTCACCCCAGAAAGCCTCTGGGTCTTGAACCGACTGTTGATAATACTGTTGGTATTGTGCCGGATTAATCAGGGCGCGTTCTGCAATTGCAGAAGGAATAGCGTGTTTATGCAGTTGGCTCATAGCTTTTCTCCTTGAAGTTGTTAATGATATGTCAACTGAAGGTTAAGTATAGTTTGCTACGATTCTTTGTTTCTTTTTTGCGCGGCAGATCACGCAACAAAGATATTGATTTGTAATCGTTCTGTCGCATTTGCAGGGCGTATCTATCTCTTTGGCGCTTAAATCCTCATAAACCCACGTTTTTAACCAAAAACACTTATATAAAGAACAAAAAAGAATAAACCAAAACGGACTCAACTGCCGCGAAATTAATAGATACGATCAGGGCCGCCATTATTTCTCGCTATAAATCTTTTTGGGTTGTTTTTCGCTATTAATATTCTAAGTTGGCATTAGCACGATATAACGATGGACTGCACCGCGTGAAATAACGTTTTATTAACGCTTAATTCCTGATGAAAACTCGGGAAATACCCAGTGGCATTCATCCTGCGGCATCGTTCGATTTTTAATCGAAATATAAAGTGTCGCTGCATTTATGGACGAAAGTGTCACTCGGCCAATTCTCATTTGTTTGACTTTTGAGTAACAAAATATAAACATACGATGCGGATTAAATATGCAGAATGAGCGAAAAATAACGCATTTTAATCGCGTTCAAAAAACCGTCGTCGGCGCGGTTATGTACTTCATTATATGAAAAATTATGTTTTTAATAACAAGCAATTATGCCATTTGAAATAGTTACGAGAAATTTTTGTGATTCGATTCAGCGCTCAAGCCTGACAAATCAAGGCTTGCAGAGCATGCCGCCCGGATGATACAGATTTATACTGCGTCGCACCCAGGGCAGGTGAACGCTTCCACTGAATTAACATAAGCCTGTAATAAATGATTAAGTATTCTTTTCGCCGTGTTGCGACTTTGTACGGCGCAAAGAGTCTTTGAGGACTTTTTGGGTATGAAAAGTGTAAAAATTAGCCTGGCTTGGCAAATCCTGATCGCGTTGGTACTGGGTATTATTGTTGGCGCGGTATTGCACAACCAGACCGAATCTCGTGAGTGGCTGGTGAGCAATATTCTCAGCCCGGCGGGTGATATCTTTATTCGTCTGATCAAGATGATTGTGGTGCCGATCGTTATTTCCACGCTGATCGTCGGTATTGCCGGCGTGGGGGATGCGAAAAAGCTGGGCCGCATCGGATTGAAAACCATTATCTACTTCGAAGTGATCACCACCGTCGCCATCGTGGTGGGGCTCACCTTGGCCAACGTTTTCCAACCCGGCCACGGCATCGATATGTCGACGCTGACCACGGTGGATATTTCGCAGTACGAGAAAACCACCGAACAGGTGCAAAGCGGTTCGCACAGTCTGGTGGCGACCATTCTGTCGTTGATTCCGTCGAACGTCTTCTCGTCGATGGCCAAGGGTGACATGTTGCCGATTATCTTCTTCTCGGTGCTGTTCGGTCTGGGGCTGTCGTCGTTGCCGAAAGAGACCAAAGAGCCGCTGCTGAAGGTGTTCAAGGCGGTGTCCGAGAGCATGTTCAAAGTCACCCACATGATTATGCGCTATGCGCCGATCGGGGTGTTTGGCCTGATTGCGGTCACGGTAGCCAACTTCGGTTTCGCTTCGCTGCTGCCGCTGGCCAAGCTGGTGGTGCTGGTGTACTTCGCCATTGCGTTCTTCGCCCTGGTGGTGCTGGGGGCGGTCGCCCGGCTGTGCAACCTGCGCATCTGGACGTTGATCCGTATCCTGAAAGACGAACTGATCCTGGCTTATTCCACCGCCAGTTCGGAAACGGTGCTGCCGCGCATCATCGAAAAGATGGAGGCTTATGGCGCGCCCAAGTCGATCACCAGCTTCGTGGTGCCGACGGGTTACTCCTTTAACCTGGATGGCTCGACGCTGTACCAGAGCATCGCCGCCATCTTTATTGCCCAGTTGTACGGCATCGAGCTGTCGTTGGGGCAGGAGATCGTGCTGGTGCTGACGCTGATGGTGACCTCGAAAGGGATCGCCGGCGTGCCGGGCGTCTCGTTCGTGGTGCTGCTGGCCACCCTGGGCAGCGTCGGCATTCCGTTGGAAGGCCTGGCGTTCATCGCCGGCGTGGACCGTATCCTGGATATGGCGCGCACTGCGCTGAATGTGGTGGGTAACGCGCTGGCGGTATTGGTGATCGCCAAATGGGAGCACCAGTTTGATCGCAAGAAGGCGCTGGCCTACGAAACGGAGTTCCTGGCGCAGAAGGTGAAGCCGGCCAACCAGGCCTAATTACCGAGTATCGCCGACGTTGAAAACGCCCCAGGCAGTTGTGCCGGGGCGTTTTGTTTTTATGGCTCTTCAACCGGCCACTTTCTTTTCTCTGTCCTACTGCGCGACTTGCATCCCCGCTTAACAGAATCTAAAGTGTTACCAAATTAATAGAAATGATAATAGATGTTATTATCATTTTCATTTGATGATGTATGGAGACACGCAAAGCCGTTGAACGGTGGGGTTACGCCCGTTCGGCGTCTTTATTCAGGCTTATCAAAGGTAGGTAACATGTCGGACACCGCTTTGGCCTCTGAATGGTTGCCGCTGGCGCCAGCGCAGCTTGATTTCTGGGAAGAACACACCTTGCACCCTGGGCAGACTCTGTCCACCGTCGCACATTGCACCGAACTGTGTGGCGCGGTAGAGGAAGAGGCGCTCTGCCGGGCGATCGCCACCACTCTCGCCGAGACGCAGGCGTTTGCCTTGCGCTTTGGTGAGCGGCATGGCGACGCTCCCCCGCCGTTACGTTACGATCCACAGTGCACACCGCCATTGCAACGCATCGATCTGCAAACGCACGGCGATCCCTGGCAGGCGGCGCAAAGCCTGATGCGCGAAGATATCGCGCAGCGCCGGGCGCTACATAGCGAGCCGCTAGCCGCAGCCTGGCTGCTCAAACTGGGGCCGGAGCGCTACCTCTGGTACGTGCGTGCGCACCATATTCTGATTGATGGCTTCGGTATGGCCCTGATCGAACACCGCTGCGCCGCGTTATACGCGCACTATCTGGGTGAGGGTAGCGCGGGTATGCCCCTGGGTGCCTTTAATGTCTTTCAACAGGCCGAGCTGGCCTACGCTGATTCTGAGCGATGCGAGCGCGATCGGCGCTTTTGGCAGAGCTATCTGCCGCCGTCGCAGGCGCTGCCGACGGTGCGCAAGGGCGGCAGGGAGTATGGCGTGCGACGCCTGAGCGTCAACCGTCGGTTGCCGACAGAAGTCGCGCAACGTCTGGCGCAGCAGTCGGAACGCAGTGGCATCAATTGGCCCGACTTGCTGGTGGCGCTGTCGGCGGCCTGGCTGTTTCAGGTGATGCCGCGCGGTACCCGGCAGGGCGATACGCTGCCGATGTGGATGCCGGCGCTGAATCGCCGTGGGCATGCCGCCACCAACGTGCCTTCGCTGGCGGTCAATACCCTGCCGCTGCTGGTGTCACCGCCGCAAGCGGAGACGCTGGGGAGCTTTCTCACCACGCTGACGCAGCAGCTGCGGGAGCTGCGCAGCCACGCCGGCTACCGCCTGCGCCAACTGGCCGCCGATCGCGGCGTGGATCCGGACTCGCGCTTCTTTATTTCCCCTTTCATCAACGTGCAACCCTTCGATACGCCCCGTTTTACCGGCTGCAGCGGTACGCGCAGCGTATTGGCCGGCGGCTCGGGCGACGGTTTCAACCTGACTTATCGTGGCCGCACCGACGCCCGCGATCTGCAGGTGGATATCGATATCTATCTGGAGCAGTTTCCGACGGAGGATGCGCTGGACTATGGCGAGGCGCTGCAAGAATTTCTGTTGCGTGCGCTGCAGCGGGAAGCCTGGGAGCAACCGCTGGCGGCCCTGACGGCGTTGCCCGCCTGAGAAAGTGCGGGCGGGAGGGTGCTCCCGCCCGAGTGGCAGGACTTCAGCTGGCCAGCAACGCCGCCACTTCGCGCGCGTTCTTGCACGGCAAGAGCGAACTGCTTACCAGACGGGTGCCGAAAGCGTCATTGAGGCGTGAGGCCACCTGTTTGATATGCGGCAGCTTCAGCCCCATGGCGATAAACGCCGTCTCTTCCCCCCATTCCGGGCGCGGGGTCACGCCGATCGCCTGCCAGTAAATGGTCAGTATCTCGGCGCTGCGCGCCAGCGGCGCGTTCGGCGGCGGGGCCGCGCAGGCGTTCAACGCCGGCGCGGTTTGCTGGTGGCTCAGGTCGGCGCGGATGCGATGGCGATCGGTTTTACCGTTGGCAGACAGCGGCAGCGCCTCGGCATGGATAAAGCGCGTCGGAATATGGGTACAGGGCAGATAGCCGGTGGCGAAGGCGCGGATCTCGGACAGCGGCAGCGGTTTGCCGTCGCGGGTCAGATACAGGGCGCCGAGCGCCGCCTCGTTGTTCTCTCCGCTGGGATAATCCACCACCACCATATCCAGGATCGCCGGATGGCGGCGCAGCACGTCTTCGATTTCCGGCAGCGAGACGCGCACGCCGCGGATCTTCACATAGCCGTTCACTCGGGTGGCGAACATGATGTTGCCGTCCGCACGGTAGTAGCCCTGATCGCCAGTGCGGAAAGCGCGCAGCGGTTGTCCGTCCGGCCCTTCGAGGGTGATGAAATCGTGCTGCTTCAGCTCCCCCTGCTCCAGGTAGCCCAACGCCAGGTTCACCCCGGCGGTATGGATGCGGCCGACCACGCCGGCCGGGCAGTGGCTGCCGTCGTCATGGCAGATGAAATAACGGTTGGCGGGCAGCGGGCGGCCGTAAGGCACGGTGCCGCTCTCCTGCGGGGCGATCGGGTGCCAGATGCTCCATATGGTGGTTTCGGTCGGCCCGCCGAGCGAGAACAGCGCAAGATCCGGGCGCAGGGTTCGCAGGGTTTGCACAGTCGCCGGCTTGATGTAGTCGCCGCCTTGCGCCACCAGACGCAGCGAACGCAGGCTGTCGGCCGTTTTGCAGGTGAGCAGCATCTCCAGAATGGCCGGCACCGAACACCACAGGCTGACCCGATGTTTTTCCACCAGCTGGTTCCAGCTGATGGCGTCTTTTTCCTGATGCGGCGCCGGCAGCACCAGCGTAGCGCCGGCGCACAGCGAACCGAACAGATCGAACATCGACATGTCATGGTGCGGCGGCGTGACGGAAATGAACACGTCGTCGGCGGTGACCGCCCAGCGCTGCTGGGTCTGGTGGATAACGTTGGCGGTGGCGCGGTTGTTGAGCACCACGCATTTGGGCTTGCCGGTGGTGCCGGAGGTATACAGATAGTAGCTTGCGGCCAGGCTGGCGCTGCGTTCCACCAACGTCTGTTCATCCGGCAGCGCAGGCGCGCGATCCGTCGGCGCCAGCAGGATCGCCGGCGTCACGCCGATCGGCGTCTCCAGATCGCCGCCGTGCACCACCAGCGTTGGCCGGCAGTTCTCCAGCAGGTAGGCGGTGCGTTCCGGCGGTGAGTTGATATCGATAGGCACCCAGATCACCCCCTGCAGGGCGCAGGCGAGGCTGAAGATGATCTGTTCTGGGCTGCGCGGCAGATACAGCGCCACCACGTTGCCCGGCTGCACGCCGCGGCTCTGCAGGTTGGCGATCGCCGTGGCGATCTGCTGGCCCAGTTCGCGGTAGGTCAGCGTCTGTTCGCCGCAGATCAGCGCGTTACCGCCGTTTTGTGCGCCAAACAGCCGCTCGGCCAGCTGCGCCAGATAAGGATAAGGCGCGTAATTCGCTTCGCTGTCGTTGTGGCGATAATGCGCCAGATCGATGAAATCTCGCGGCGCGATCGCCAGGTCGGCGCGTTGGCAACTGCGCAGGATGCGTCGCTGCAACGCCGCCAGCATGGCTTCTACCTGCTCGCCGTGCAGCGCCTGTTCGGCGTAGTCCACGCACAGCTGCAGGTTTTTTTCGCTGTCCAGCGTCAGGCGAATATCGATGGCGACCTGCGGCGTTTGGGTCAGGCCGTCGTGAAAGCGCACCGGCGCCTCGGCCGGCAGCGTTTCCCAACCCAGACAGTTGGTCAGGATCACCGGCAGCGCCGGGCCGCCCTGGCTTTGGCCGAGTAACTGCCGCGCCAGATCGACGCCGGAAAACGTCAGGTGGTCGAGCGCGCCGAGCACATCGTCCTGCAGGGCTTGCGCGCGCTGGATAAAGTCTTCACCGTGACGGGAATAGCGCACCGCCACGAAGCTGGAGGCGTTGCCCAGGGCACCATCGGCGGCGGGGAACGCTACCGGCACCCCGACGCACAGCTCACCGTCGGTGGTCCAGTGGGCCAGCGTATCGAGGACCAGCGCCGACAGCAGGCTGTTGCGCAGCAGCGCATGCGGCGATCCCAGGCGGCCAAGCTGTTTTACCGTATCGCGCGGCAGCGTCAGGGTGGCGCGGCGATAGCGTGATGAGGTGAGATTGGCGAGCGGGGCGCGCCACGGCAGTGCCGACGGGGTGGTGACATCTTGCAGCTTTTCACGCCAGTAGGCGGCATCGGCCTGGCGCTGCGCCGCCGATGCGGCGGGGGGCGCCAGTGCGGCGGCGGTCGACGTCAGAGGGCGATCGTCGAACAGGCGCGCGATCACGGTGGAGATCCCCTGGCCGTCGAGGATCAAGGCATCAAAGCTGGTAAAGATCAGCGTATCGTACGGCGATCCCGTCGGATCCTGCTGTTCGGCAAGTTGGATCACGGCGATGCGCCACAGCGGTTGGCTCGGATCGTGGCGCTGGTGGGAGTAACGCTCGCGCAGTTGTTCGACCTGGCGCTGCGCCGTTTCGCCATCAAGGGCGCGCAGATCGTGGCGATCCAGATGCAGCGTCACCTCCGGGCGTACGTGCTGCGTGCCGCGCTGCACATCGATGCAGGTGCGAAGCGCCGGGTAGTGCTGTACCAGCTCGGTCAGGCGCGCTTCAAGGCGCGGTACATCCTGCTGCCGGGCGCGGTATTCGCGAAAGTCGTGCATCGCCACGCCGCCGAGCGGCCATCGATCGCTGCGGCCCAGAAGATAGGCCTGCTGCAGTGCGGTTAAAGCTGTCTCCATGGTACTTCCCTATAGTCGCTAACCGATTAAAACGAGCCGGGCGCCGTGCGCCCGGAAACCGATCTCAGTGCTGCGGCGCCAGGGCGGCGAGCAGCGTTTTCGCATGCCTTCCTGCCTCGGGCGACCGTTGGCAGATCAACGCCGCCAGCGCAGCCGGGGAGGGATGCGCCGTCAGATCCTGCGCCGTCAGCGCCGCCGCCAGATACTTGTTGAGCACCGTCAGCAGCGCGTTCACCCCGGCATCCGGCAAGGCCAACCGGCGGATATCGTCGTGGTCGCGCACACTGGCCTCGGGAGCCACCCGCGCCAGCAGCCGGTGCAGCACCTGGCGCACCGGCGCCTGCTGCGCCAGCGCGTCGGGCGTGCATTGCGCCAGCAGCTGCGACAGCGGGCGATCGAATGCCCCCGCTTGCCGCGCGGCCAGGTGCAGCAGCGCCCGGTAACAGGCCAGCAGGCGCGGCAGCACCTGCTCGGGGAACGCGTCCAGCCGCACGTCCCAGTTGATCAGAATGCCGTCGTCGACGTGGGCGACCTGCGCATCCAGCGCCACCTGCGGCCCCTGAGAGATCACCCAACCGAGACGGCCAAAGGTGTTGGCGACCCGTTCGGAAAACAGCGTTTTGCCGCGGATGCCGAAACCGGCGGTAAACACCACCGGCGAAGGCTGCAGGCTGCCGTGCAGGCGCGACAGATCGCGCATCACGCTGACGCCGGGGTAATCCGCATGCTCGATCAGCTCCGCCAGCTGCGTCATCAGGCGCCGGCAGAAGGCGTTCAGGTTTTCCGTCGGGTTCAGTTCCACGCCGAGCAGCACCAGGTTAGAGAAATCGCCGATGAGGCGATGTGCGTCCTCCCGTTCGCTCTCGCGGTGGAACAGCGGCACGTTGAGCCGGAAGCGCGTCATGTTCCAACCCTGGCCGACGGCCAGCGCGAACAGCGCCAGAAACAGCGTAGAGAGGGAGGTGTGATGCCGTTTGGCGACGTTTTCCAGCGCGCGGCTTTCTTCTGCATTCAGCTGTATGGCCAAACGATCGCTGCGGCAGCGATCCGGCGTGCGCAGCAGGCGCGGCGCCGGCGGCATCTGCGCCAGGCGTTCACGCCACCAACGCTGGCCGCGTTCGCGCCGTTGGCGCAGCGCCACGTCGGCGTCGCGTCGTTCTAGGTGATCGAAGTAGGCCGGCGGCGCGTCATGGGCTGGGGCCGCCGGACACTGGTGATAAAACGCCGTCAGATCTTCCATCAACAGGCGAAAGCTCATGGCATCGCCGGCGATCATGTCGAGATCGACATGCAGGCGGCTGCGTCCTTCCGGCAATAGGCTCAGGCTGATATCGCAGGGAACGCCCTGTTCCAGCGGCAGCAACTGGGTGCTTTTCGCCTGGCGTTTGGCGGCGAGCGCGGCCGCCTGCGTTGCTTCATCGGCGTGTCGCCAGTCGTCGAGATGCAAGGTATGTCGGGGGCCGGGAGGCGCGATCGTCTGCCGGCCATCGTCGGTAATGCGCAGGCGCAACAGCGGATGACGCAGGTACAACGCCTCGACGGCCTGGCGCAGCCGAGCGATATCCAGCTCGCCGCCGTCGAACTCCGCATACAGATGGGCGGCCATGCCGCCCAGAGGGGGAGCGGACTGTCGGCCAACCCAATAGGCGGCCTGCATCGTGGTCAAAGCTTTCATCGGGTATCCATTTTGATTCAGCCAACGAGACTGCAAGAATATATCCAAATGTTAATAGGAATGAAAATTATTATTATTTGATCCATTTGACGCGAGGGTGCTATCTATAAGGGGTTTTAGCTGCAACGGGCAGGTATGGGGTTGGGTGTGAATAATTTATTCATATTATTCTTAGCATTGTAATTATTGCCTGTTATTTCAGCGCTTGTTTTACCTGCGAAAGTATAAGGTTTTCTGGCGGTTATCGTGGCCGCTCTCACACCTTTATTGATAATGATTTGCATTAGAAAATGCAAAATATTATCATTCTTAACATTATTTTACGTTTTTATACAAGCCGTCGGCCGCTCCGCCGGCGGCTTGGCCGTGGACGGGCCGCGCCCGTTCGGCCGCGCAAGGCATAGGTTTGCCGCAGGGATAAGCAACAGCAAGGTCGGGAAGGCCGCAGCGTCATGGTCTGTGTGAGTGTCGATGTAGGTTGTGTAAAAAAAATCAAATTTTGTGCACCTCTGGGATGAAAGGAGAAGACATCTATGGGCAAGCATTTTGCGGCTCAACGGCATGAAAGCGTAGGAAACGGGGAAAAGGCGGGGTTAAGAGCCATTGGGGCGTTTTCCTCGGTATTTTTAGGCGTGTGTTCACTGGCGATCGGTAACGTCAACGCGGCGGAAACGAAGAGCAACGAAACCTACCAGGACGCGGAAACGCTGCTGGTCACCGGTGAGAAGATCAAACGTTCCATTTTCGACACCGGCTCCAGCGTGCAGGTGTTCGACAGCAACCGCATCGCCTCGATGCCCGACGCGGTGCAGATCCCCGATCTGCTGCGCATGACCCCCAACGTGGTGGATCTGGGCATCGGCAACGAACTGCCGACCGTGCGCGGTATCGACGGTTCCGGCCCGAACGTCGGGGCCAATGCTTTCCTCAGCGGCACCCGCCCGCGCCTCAATCTGTCGTTGGACGGCCGTTCGCTGACCTATAACGAACAGGCGTTCGGCCCGCAGTCGCTGTGGGATCTGGATCGCGTCGAAGTGTTCCTCGGCCCGCAAAGCTACATCCAGGGGCGCAACGCCATCGCCGGCGCCATCGTCATGGCCAGTAAAGACCCGACCTTCGAATGGGAAAGTGCCTTCAAGGGCGGAGCCGGCAACCAGCACTCTTCACAGTTGGCCGCCATGGCGTCCGGCCCGCTGGTGGAGGATCAGCTGGCGTTCCGCGTCAGCGTCGATCGCCAACGCCGCCGCAGCGAGGCTGACCTGCCGGCCTATGCGCCAGTGGGCGATCCGCGTGAAGTGGAAGCCACCACCGCCCGCGCCAAGCTGTTGTTCAATCCGGCCGGCCTGCGCGATCTGACCACCAAGCTGACCTTTAACCACTTCGGCAGCACCGCGCCGCAAAACGAAAGCCTCAACCCGCAGCCGCATCCGACCAATCCGCGTCACGATCCGCGCCGCGCCGTGTTCAAAAGCAACATGAACAGCACTATCTGGGATCTGGCCTGGGAGGCCTCCGATGCGCTGACGTTTGAAAACCGCGTTATCTACACCGATTTCAACATCAACCGTCCTACCGCTTACAACATCCAATACGCCGAGATCGACGGCCAGGAAGTTCACGTGGAGCCGGTGGTGCGCTTCGGTGGCGCGGACAGCCACCTGCACGGGCTGGCGGGGCTGCGTTACTTCCACGGCACGCAGGATGAGTTCGTCAACATTTTCGGCGGCTCGACCTTCAAGGATAAAACCGATACCCATTCGGCGTTCGCCGAGCTGACCTATGCGCTGACGCCGCAGGTGGACGTGACCGCCGCCAGCCGTCTGGAACGCGAACACCGTCGCCGCGACGGCGGCAGCCAGGCGGTGCGCATCGATTTTGATGAAACCTACACCGTGTTCCTGCCGAAGCTGGACGTGGCCTGGAAACCGACGGATACCCAAACCTACGGCGCCAAGATCGCACGCGGCTATAACGCCGGCGGTGGCGGCATCACGATCGGCACGCCGGTGGTCAGCTACACCTACGGTTCCGAGTATGTCTGGAACTACGAGCTGTACACCCGTCATCACCTGAAAGACGCCAACGTGGTGCTGACGGGTAACATCTTCTACAACGATTACAAAGACATGCAGCTGCCGTACTCGCTGGGTGAGAACTCCAGCGTGATCCGCAACGCCGACAAGGTGGAAACCTACGGGGCGGAAATCGGCGCCACCTGGCAGCCGCGCTGGGACTTCGAGCTGTTCGGCAACCTCGGCCTGCTGAAAACCGACATCAAAAAGTTCTCGGGCAGCGGCGTGGAAGGGCATGAGCTGGCGCGCGCGCCGGCTTACACCGCCAACATGGGGGCCAAGTATCAGTTCCTGAAAGGGTGGGAGCTGAGCAGCAACGTGGCGTTCACCGACTCCTACTATTCGCAATACGATAACGACTCGCGCGGGCGCATCGGCTCCTATTGGACGGCCAACGCCCAGCTGGCTTACACCTTCGACTACGGCCGCGCCACGCTGTATGCGAAGAACCTGTTTGACTCCGACCGCCGCGAGATGATCCGAAGCAATGACATCTACACGGCGACGCTCCAGCGCGGCCGCCTGATCGGCGCGGCGGTTGAGCTGACTTTCTAACGCTATCGCGGTGACGGGGGACGCATGTCCCCCGTTTTGTGCGCTATCCCGGCACGGCCGGGCAAAGGAGATAACGCAGTGATCGGTGATTTTGACAGCATTCTGAGCGATGAAGAGGCCCAGCGGCTGGAGAGCGCGTTTCAGGCGCTGGGCGCGGCGTCGGCCAACGGCGAGCGGTCGGTAAGCGAAGCCGAAGAGCGGGCATGGTTCGCCCATCTGCAGCAGGGTGACGCACGCGGGCAGCGGGCGCTGGCCTGGCGCCTGACGGGGGAAGTGGATATCGCCCGGCTGGCGGCGGCGCTGCAGGCGCTGGTGCGGGAGACGCCGGGCGTGGACGTGCGCTACGTTTTTGATGACGAAAACGGGCTGATTAAACGCGCCGCCGGTTCGGCGCCGTTACCGGTGAGCCTTCGTCAGGTGGCGGACGAACAGCACGCCATTGGCTGCCTGCTGCAGGCGCAGGCGGCACCGTTTGAACTGGAAAACGAAGCGCCGCTGCGCGGCTTGCTGTTGCTCACGCCGGGCGATGCCGTGATTTTGGGCGTGGTCTTGCATGACATCCTGGCGGAAACGCTGCCTTGGCGCCACCTGCCGGCGATGCTGTCCGCCCGTTACAACGGGGATGTGATGCCTCTGCCTTTCGCGGCGGAGCCGGTCGAGCTGGCGGAAACCACGGAGCCGCAACTGCCCTGGGCGCGCCAGGCGGTCTCGCTGCAGGATTACCGCAGCCCGGCGCCGCGTGCTGAAGCGTTGCCGCCGGTGGGCGCGCGCGTGGTCACGCGCATTGATCGCTCGCTGTTGCCCGCCAACGACACGCCGCGGGCCTTGCTGGCGGCGGTGGCGGCGCGGTTTGCCGAGTTCGTCGCCGCGCAGGCCGGCGGCCAAGCGGTGCAGCTGTGCGTGCCGGCCGCGGAAACGGCGGAGTTCGTCGGCCTGGAGCTTGGCCTGACGGCGCCGCCGCTGATGCGCCTGACCGTGCAGCATGGCGAGAGCGACGTCGGGCAGCGGCTGCTGGTGCAGGCCGTGGCTGAACAGCCGGACCCGCAACGGGCGCAGCTGCTGGTGGCCTGGCGCGACGATCTGGCCGCAGAGTGGCGGCTGGAAGGCGTTCACGCCGAGCGCATGTTGCTGCCGCCGCTGCATACGCCGTTTGAACTGGCGCTGCTGTTGGGCTTGCCAGAGGCGGAAGCGCTGACGCTCGAGCTGGTCACCGATCCGCGCCTGTCTCCCCATGTGGCGCCTTTCCTGCTGGAGCAGTTCAGCGCGTTCCTGGCCGGGCAGCGGATTGCCGTCGCCTTGCCGGCGGCTGAGGCCGCTTCCCCGGCGATGGCCGCGCCGGCGACGAACGGCGAGGCGGACGAAAGCGTTGCACCGCTGATTTTGCAGGAGTTCCGTGAGGCGCTGGTGGCGCCGGAAATGACCCTGGATGAAGACTTCTTCGATCGCGGCGGCCATTCGCTGGTCGCCACCCGGGTGATCGGCCGCTTGTTGAGCCTGCATCAGATCGAAATCAACATTAACGATCTGTTCAGCCATCCGACGGCGCGTGGGCTGGCGGGCTACGCCAAACGTCTGAACGTCGCGCAGCCGAATGCCCCGGTGGCCGCCGCCGACGATCATGATCGCGCGCAGGCGCCGCTGTCGCTGGCGCAGGAATCGCTGTGGAAGGTGTATGAAGCCTTCGGCCATGACGAGATTTTCAACCTGCCGTTCTCTCTGCGCTTCTTCGATGCGGTGGATGAAACGGCGCTGCATCAGGCGTTTATCGACGTCATGACTCGCCATACCGTGCTGCGTTCACGCTTTGTTGAGCAGCTGGGCGAGGTGGTGCAGGTGGTGGTGCCGGCCGCCGAACTGCCGGATTACTCATGGTTCCGCTTCTCTCACGAGACGCCGGCGGGCAACGCCGCCGCCCTGTTGGCCGACGCCGGCCAGCACCGGTTCGATCTGGCCGCCGAGCTGCCGCTGCGCGTCACGCTGCTGCGCGATGCGGACAACGGCCAGCAGCTGCTGTCGCTGCTGTTCCACCATGTGGTGCTGGATGAATGGTCGCTCAACCTGATGATGGATGAGCTGGGCATCGCCTACCGCCATCGCGTCGTCGGCCAGGCGCCGCAGTGGAGCGGGCAACCGCCGCAGTTCCACACCTTCGCCCGGCAGCAGCGGGCCTCCGGGGTGCAGCAGCAACATCTGGACTACTGGCTCGATGCGCTGCGCGGCGCGCCGGTCGGCCAGCCGATCTTCCGGCAAGAACCCTCTACCCACCCGGCAGTGCCGGCGCCGGCGGACGTCAACGGCGGCTGGCTGGAGTTCGAGGTCGATCCCGCTGTGGCGGAAGGCCTGTATCAGCTCGCTCGCCGCAATAACGCTTCGCTGTTCAACGTGGTGTATGCCGGGATCACCTCGGCGCTGCGCCTGCTTGGCGGCCCGGCGGATCTGCTGGTGGGCACTTCGACCTCCGGCCGTAACGACGCCGAGTTCTTCGATACCGTCGGCTACTTCACCACCGTGGTGGTGCACCGCGTGCGCTTCGACGAAGGGTTGACGGTGGCCGGCTTGGTCAGCCAGGTGAAAAACACCATCAACGGCTCGCTGCCATACACCGACATTCCGATCGATCTGGTGGAAGAAGGGCTGTTCGGCGTGGACGCCGACCGCAAGAACCACATGTTTGAAGTGTTCATCCAGATCCACAGCCGCATCAAACTGAACGGCGAGTTCCGGCTGCAGGACGGCAGCGCGATCGCCTACCGTCAGGTGGAGCCGGAGAAAGCCGAATCGTTGCTCGGCCTGCAGTTTGAGGTGATGGAAGACGATCTGGGGGGGGCGAAATCCCTGCGGGTGATGATGACCTACCGCCAGGATCACTACAGCCGGGAGCAGGCCAATCTGATCGCCGACGGCGTTCAGCACGTCTTTACCCAGTTTGCGCAGCACATCGCTGGCGATATCGCTCTGGCGGCGCTGCCGCCCGGGCCGCAGGCATGACGTTGTTTCACTCTAACCGAAAGCATGATTTTCAAGGAGATAAAAGGATGTCTGGAACCCTAGCAACCCCGCGCGCGTTACTGTCGCTGCTGGTGGCGGCCTCTCTGGTGGTCGCCGGCGCCGCGCAGGCCGACGATGCCGGCATCAAACCGCAGGACATCAAGCGCCAGGCGCTGTCGTCGACGGTGGTGGAGATGGCCTACAGCACCTCGCAACAGGCGCTGTTCGTCAGCGCGCCGGACTGGAAGGAAGAGGCGCGCTCCCGCGTGCTGCGGCTGGATCCCAACACCCTGGCGATCAAGGCGGAGATCCCGTTGCAGGTGAAAGGCTTCGGCGTGGCGCTGAACGACGCGGGCAATCGCCTGTACCTGACGCAGGCCTTCAACGGCGAAGTCGGGGTAGTGGACACCACCACCAACCACGCGCTGGGCAGCATCAAGTTGCTGGACAAAGCGGTGCTGGAGCAGGCTTACAAGCAGGCGGGCATCAGCGGCAAGCGTCTGGATTTCCTGTTGGCGGAGCTGAAGAAGTTTAAAATCACCGAGGACTACCTGTACCGCCTCCGCGAGCTCAAGTATGACGCGCAAAGCGGCCGTCTGTTCCTGCCGGGTCTGGGCTTCGGCGTCGACAGCGTGCTGTATGTGGTCGATACCAAGGCCGGCAAGCTGGAGAAAGTGATCCCGGGCTTCGGCTACAACGCGGTGGGCATCACGCTGGATGAGAAGGGCCGCCGGGTGTTCGTCTCCAACATGCAGGGGCAGGTGATCACCCTGAACGCCGACACGCTGGCGATCACCGCCACGCACGAAGTACAGGCCGATCAGCTGCTGAACCTGGTGTATGACCCGGCGAGCAATCGCCTGCTGGGCGTCGATCAGGGCATCGATCGCGACGACTACCGCAATCATCATCTGGGGCACGACTATGTGAAGCGCAGCAGCGGCCACCGGGTATTCGCGCTGGATGCGGACAGCGGAAAAGTGCTGGCCAGCGAGCTGACGGATGAGGTGCCGATCGGCCTGCTGCTCGATGAGCGTAGCCAGCGGCTGTATGTCGCCAACCGCAAAGGCGTGCGCGTGGATCACGGCGCCGGGACGCTGACGGTGTTTGACGCCAAGACCCTCAAGCGCCTGCAAACCGTAGACCTGCCGCCGCACCCTAACAGCCTGGCGCTGGATCCGAAAGGCGACGCGCTGTTCGTGACGGTGAAAAACGACGGCGCTTCCACCAAGGCCGGCAAGCCGGAAAGCGTGGTGCGCATTCAGCTGCACACCAGGTAATGCAATGGAAAGATAAAAAAGGGGCGCCGCGGCGCCCCTTTTTCGTTGGGTCATGTCATCAGAAGTGGGTGTTGATGCTCATGTAGTAGGTACGGCCCGATTCGTTATAGGTGGCTGCGCCTGCGCCATACATGTAGGAGTTGGTTTTCGCGTTACCGACAGTTTGTGCATTACCGGCGCGGAATTGGCGTTTGTCGAACAGGTTGTCGATGCCGGCGGTGAGGCTGACGTTTTTGGTCAGGTCATAGGTCGCGCTGGCGCCGACGACGGCGTAAGGGCTGACCTCGCGGGCTTCTGAGCCGACAGCGCTCTCTCCTTTATAGTTATACTTCTTCGGTTTCTGGCGGCCGTACCAGGTCAGGGTGGACTGCATCGACAGATCCTGCGTGGCCTGCCAGCTGAGGGTCGAGTTGACGGTGAACTTCGGGATCACCGACAGGTAATCGCCGGTGGTCTTGTTCTTGTTCTCGATCATGTAGGTGGCGTTGTTGCTCCAGGTGACGGTCTCGCTGACCGGCACGTTCAACGAGCCTTCCAGCCCCTGCACCACCGCCTTCGGCACGTTTTCCCACTGATAGATATCGGTTTTAAGACTGTTTGAGGAAATTGGCGCATAGCCAGCCTCAATTTTGTTGCGGTAATCGTTGCGGAAGTAGGTCACGCCGGCCAGCCAGCCGTCGTTATGGAACTCCAGCCCGATCTCTTTGTTAACGCTGGTTTCCGCTTTCAAATCGTCGTTGCCCATCAGATAGCAAGCGCCAGCACTGGCTGCACAACCTTGACCACGGCTATACAGGATATAGTTACCGTTGTTCTGGAACAGATTGGGCGCTTTGTAGGAGCGTGCGATCCCCATTTTCAACGTGAAGTAATCACCCAGTTCCTGCGACAGATTCAGCGCCGGGCTCCAGTTGTTGCCGGATTCGGAGTGCAGATCGTAGCGCAGGCCCGGCGTCAGCATGGTGGTGTCGGTCAGCTCGATATTGTCTTCGGCGAACAGCGAGAAGATATGTGCGGAGGAATAAGGACTACGGTTAGAGCTGTCCACTCCAGGGATCGCTCCACCTTCGGTGAGAGACTGGCTGGTGGAGGTGCCGTCTTTCATCCGTTGCTGAGACCACTCGGTACCCAGCGTGGCGGTTTGCGCGACGCCCAGCTCAAACGGCACGCTGACTTCGCTGTGCGCCAGGAAGTCGTCCAGCTTGATTGTGCCGAAACCGGTGTTATTGGTGTCGAAGATGCCTTCGGTGCCACCGGCCAACCCTTCGTTCAGGCGGGTGTTGCGGGTGCGCTCAAACTGCACGTAGTTGTTGGTGCTCACGCCGTTGTCCCAGGCGCCGCGGTGGGTCAGGCCGAAGGTTTCACGGTAGATGCGGTTGGTCTCTTTGCCGTAATTGCTCTGCACCAGGGGGTTGGTGTTGGTGTTCTGGGTATCGCCGGCGTACAGGTTGCCCTGGCGGCCATAGGCGTACTCGAACTCCAATGACTGCAGATGGGCGAAATCCCAGTGCAGCAGAGCGTCGATGTTTTTATCGACCACCCCTTCACGTCCGGCAGGTAAGGTATTGGAATAGCTGCCGGTGCGCTCGGATTGATGGCCTTGGTTAATATCCCAGGCATCGGCCTGCGTTTTGCTGTAGCCGCCGAACAGGCGGAAGCTCAGGGAATCGCTCAGCGGGCCGGACAGGCTGAAGTCAGTGCGCTTGGTGGCGCCTTCCTGCTTGTGCTGCGGCACGTTGAAGTAGCCGTTCAGCGAGCCGTGCAGCGCATCGCCGGCTTTCTTGGTGATGATGTTGACCACGCCGCCCGCGGCGCCGTTGCCGTAGCGTGCAGCAGCGGGGCCGCGCAGCACTTCGATGCGTTCGATCATTTCCGGCGGCACCCAGGCGGTATCGCCGCGGGAGTCGCGTTCGCCGCGCCAACCCTGACGCACCGAGTTGCGGCTGGAGGCCGGTTTGCCGTCGATCAGAATCAGGGTGTTTTCCGGGCCCATGCCGCGGATATCGATCTGGCGATTGTTGCCGCGCTGGCCGCTGGTGGAGTTGCCGGTCAGGTTAACCCCGGGCATGGTGCGGATCAGTTCGCTGATGTCGCGCGCCGGCGGGCGTTTTTTGATCTCGTCGGCGGTGATGGTGGACACCCCCGGCGCCTGCAGGTTCTGCCGGGCGGCGGTCACGACGATGGTGTCTTCGCCGCGCGGCTTTTTATCCGTGGCGCCGCTGTTCTCTTCCGTGGTGGTGGTGTCGGTTTGCTGCGCGGCGCTGGCGAACGCGGACGCGCCCAATCCCAAGCCGATAAGAGTGGCTAAAGAATAACGTGATAGCTTGCTTTTCATCTGAGTGTCCTACCTTGCTGCCATCCCTCGCCGAACGGGGGGAAGGGCGGTTGTAGTTTTTGTGTAGTCGGAAATAGAAAATCGGCTGCGGCAAGGGATGCCATTGATGTATCCCCGATCCCTGTCCGTTGCGCGCAATACCAGCACGATCTCCAAGCCTTACACACTATTGCAAATGCAAATTATTATCAATAGTATTTGGCGTACAGTGCGTTCGGGCGGTGGCCGGCGATAGGGAAAAGTCGACGTTCCCGGTGCCGCCAACTACAAAATGGGTAGGCGTTGTGAATACAGAACTACAGTCAGAAAGCAGCAGATTATTGGCCAGCAGCAATGCGGGCAGTCCAGGGTGGTGGTTGACGGTGGCACGACGCGGTACGCCATGGGTAGAACCGGCGGGTAACGGCCGCTGGCGCACCACCTTTTTCTGGCGCGATCCCCAGGGATGCGAATTGACCTCCGCCTACCGTCGCGTGTGGATCAACATTAACTGCCTGACCGACCACCATCAGCCGAATCCGCCGCAAAGCCTGCAGCGTTTGGCCGGCACCGACGTGTGGTATTGGCAGACCGAACTGAGCGGCGCCTGGCGCGGCAGCTACTGCTTTATCCCCTGCTTTGACGAGCGGCCGCCGGCGTTCAGCGGCGACGATGCGCACGCCAACATGCACAACCTGCGTCACTGGTGGCATCAGGTGTTCGCCAGCGCTACCCCCGATCTGCTCAACCCGTATCGCTCCTGGCAAAGCGCCAGCGGTCACAGCGTCTCCGGTCTGCACATGCCGGATGCGCCGCCGCAGCCGGTATGGCGTTCGTTCGACGAATATGAGATCGCCAGCGGGCGCTGCACGCCGCCGCTGCCGGCGCGTTTGCAGCGGCATACCTGGCAGAGCGAGCGCCTGGGCAACAGCCGCGATGTCTGGATCTACACCACCGGCGACAGCAAGCCGGCCGAGCGCCCGCTCGCGATCTTGCTCGACGGCCAGTTCTGGGCGAAGCAGATGCCGGTTTGGGCGCCGCTGATGCAGCTGACCCGCGAGGGGGCGTTGCCGGAAGCGGTTTATGTGCTGATCGACATCATCGATCTGCCGCACCGGGCGCGAGAATTAACCTGCAAGGACGATTTCTGGCTGGCGGTGCAGGAAGAACTGATGCCGCAGCTGGCCGACTGGGCGCCGCACAGCGACAAGCCGGCCGATACGGTGGTGGCGGGGCAAAGCTTTGGCGGCCTGGCCTCCCTGTATGCCGGGCTGCGCTGGCCGCAGCGCTTCGGCGCGGTGATCACCCAGTCCGGTTCCTACTGGTGGCCGCGGCGCGACATGCTGCAGCTGCCGAGCATTCCCGACGACGCCTGCTGGCTGATGCAACAGGTAGAACGGCACGGCTTGGGCAACCACGGCGCGCTGAAGGTCTTTATGGAAGCCGGTTCGCAGGAAAAACTGGTGCATCGGGTCAGTGGCGAAATGGCGGCGCGCCTGAGCGACGCCGGCCATCGGGTGCACTACCGGGTGGTGGAGGGCGGGCACGATGCGCTGTGCTGGCGCAGCGGCCTGACCGATGGGCTGCAGGCGGTATGGGCTTCCGCTTTCGCCACCGCTTACCCGGCATCGGCGACGGCACGAGGAACACATGATGGAAAGCCTGAATCCGTTCGATGATCAACAGCAGCGCAGCCTGGTGCTGCGCAACGTACAACAACAATACAGTTTGTGGCCGGATTTCCGCGCCATTCCGTCCGAGTGGACGATCGTCTTTGGCCCGGCGGCGCGCCTCGAGTGCGCCGAATGGCTGGAACAGCATTGGCAAGATATTCTGCCGGTCGCAGCACGCGAGGCGTGACCGGCGCCAGGTAATCACGGGAGCAATAAGCAGTGTCACACACCCCTAACTCTCTCAGCGGCCCGGCGCTTGCGGGCGAATGGCCGCTGGTCGCGGCACAACCCGGCATCTGGGTCGCCGATCAAATCTCCCCGCATCGCAATGCCTACGCGGTGGCTCACGCCATCGAACTCAACGGCCCTGTCGCCGTGGAGCCTCTGCTGCAGGCCATCATCCAGGGTCTGGGCGAGGTGGACATGCTGCGCCTGCGTTTTGCGGAACGCGACGGCGTGCCGGTGCAATGGCTGGATGACACGCTGGTGGTGCACGCGCCGGAACTTGTCGATCTGACGACGTCGCTGGACCCTGAAGCCGCCGCGCGCGCGCTGATGGACATCGATCTGGCGAGCGATCTGCGCGCCGGCAGCGGCGCGCCGCTGTATCGTCATGTGGTGATGCGTCTGGCGGATGACCGCTGGTTCTGGTATCAGCGCTATCACCATCTGCTGGTGGACGGTTTCAGCTTCACCGCCATCGCGCGCCGCGTGGCGGCGATTTACACCCATCTTTGCCGCGGCGACGCGCTGGAACCGACGCCTTTCACGGCGTTCAGCGACGTGGTGGCGGAATACCAGGCTTACCGGGAGGCGCCGGCCTGGCAACGCGACGCCGATTTCTGGCGCGAAAAAGCACGGCAGTTGCCGCCGCCGGCCACGATCTGCCCGCAGCCGCTGGCCGGGCAAACGCCCACGCCGCGCATCCACCGGCTGGAACAGCGCTGCGATCCGCAGGCCTTCGCCGAACTGGTGCAGTGCGGCGCGCAGCAGAAGCTGAACGCCGCCGATATGGCGGTGGCGCTGGTGGCGCTGTGGGTGTCGCGTCTGAGCGGCCAACCGAGCTTCAGCGCCGGTTTTATCTTCATGCGCCGTACCGGATCGGCCGCCCTGTGCGCCGCCGGCCCGGTGATCAACGTGTTGCCGATGGAGATGCACCTCGAGCCGCAGGCCACGCTGTATGAGGCCGCCGCCCGCATCAGCCGCGAGCTGAAAACGGTGCGCCGCCATCAGCGCTACGACGCCGAACAGGTGCAGCGCGATCTGGGGCGCATCGGCGACGGCGAACCGCTGTACGGTACGGTCTTCAACTTCAAAATGTTCGATTACCAGCTGGACTTCGCCGGTATCGAAGGCATTACCCACGATCTGGCCTCCGGGCCGGTGCGCGATCTGGAGATTGCGCTGTTTATCGACGAACACCATCAGCTGAAGGTGGAGCTGCTGGCCAACGCCGAGCGTTACAGCCGTCAGGAACTGCTGGCGCATCTGCAGCGGTTGCCGCTGCTGCTGGCGCAGTTCGCCGCGCAGGCAACGTTGCCGATCGGCGAAGCCGATATGCTGACCGCCGCCGATCGCGCGCTGCTGGCGCGGGTCAACGACACGGCGCATCCGGTGCCGGCGACCACGCTGAGCCAACTGCTGGCGCAGCAGGCGCAAAGCACGCCGAACGCGCCGGCGCTGGCGGATGCGCATTTCAGCTTCACCTACCGCGAAACGCGCGAACAGGTCACGGCGCTAGCGCGCCAGCTGATTGTGCAGGGCGTACGGCCGGGCGACATCGTGGCGGTGGCGCTGCCGCGCTCGGTGTTCCTGTCGCTGGCGTTGATGGCGATCGTGGAAGCGGGCGCCGCCTACCTGCCGCTGGACACCGGTTATCCGGACGAGCGGCTGGCGATGATGCTGGAAGACGCCGCACCCCGGCTGGTCATCACCAGCCCGGCGCAGCAGGCGCGTTTCGCCGACAAGGGCGAAATTTTGCTGTATGACGCGCCGCTGGCGGCCGATCACGCCGACGGGGTGGCGATCGCGGGCCCGACGCCGGATCATGCGGCCTATATCATCTTTACCTCTGGCTCCACCGGGCGCCCGAAAGGCGTGCTGGTCGGCCATCAGGCGATCGTCAACCGCTTGCTGTGGATGCAGCATCAGTATCCGCTGGGGGCGGACGACGCGGTGCTGCAGAAAACGCCATGCAGTTTCGACGTCTCGGTGTGGGAATTCTTCTGGCCGCTGATGGTCGGCGCCCGGCTGGTGATGGCGCCGCCGGAGGCGCACCGCGATCCGCAGCAGCTGCAACAGCTGATCGCGCAACATCGCATTACCACGCTGCACTTCGTGCCGTCGATGCTGACGGCTTTCGTGGCCGCCCTGGACGACGACGCGGCGGTGGCGAACTGCGCCGCGCTGCGCCAGGTGTTTTGCAGCGGTGAAGCGCTGCCAGCGGAGCTGTGCCGCCTGTGGCAAAGCCGCACGGCGGTGCCGTTGCACAACCTCTACGGCCCGACCGAAGCGGCGGTGGACGTGACCTGGCATCCGGCCTACGGCGACGCGCTGGCGAAGGTGACCGGCGCCAACGTGCCGATCGGCCTGCCGGTATGGAACACCGGGCTGCGCATTCTGGACGCGCGCCTGCGGCCGGTGCCGCCGGGCGTGGCGGGCGATCTGTATCTGACCGGCGTGCAGCTGGCGCACGGCTACCTTGGCCGGCCGGATCTGACCGCCAGCCGCTTTGTCGCCGACCCGTTCGGCGAGGGAGGACGGATGTACCGCACCGGCGACGTGGCGCGCTGGCTGCCGGACGGCGCGGTGGAATATTTGGGCCGCAGCGACGATCAGCTGAAGATCCGCGGGCAGCGTATTGAGCTGAGTGAAATCGATCACGCCTTGCTGTCGCTGCCGGGCGTGCGCCAGGCGGTGACGCACGCGCTGGTGTTGCAGGGCACGCCGGTGGACGCCGGCGGCGATGCGCGCCAGCTGGTGGGCTATCTGGTGATGCAGCCAGGCGCGAGCTGGGATGCGGAAGCCCTGCGCGCGGCGCTGGCCGACCGCCTGCCGCCGCACATGGTGCCGGTGGCGCTGGTGGAAATGCAGGATTTGCCGCTGAGCGCCAACGGCAAGCTGGATCGCAAGGCGTTGCCGCAGCCGCAGGGCGGTGAGCGCAAGGCGGGGCGGACGCCGCAGGCCGGGTTGGAAAGCGAGATCGCGGCGGTATTCGCCCGCTTGCTGCAGCGCGAGCAGGTGTTCGCCGACGACGATTTCTTCGCGCTCGGCGGCCACTCGCTGCTGGCGATGCGCCTGGCGGCGGAGCTGCGCCGCGATCTGGGCAAGGCGGTGTCCGTCGGCCAGGTGATGGTGGCGTCGCGCGTTGAGCAACTGGCCGCCTTGCTGGCGGAAGATCGCACGCAGGAAGAGGCCGATCGCAGCGGCTTCGACAGCGTATTGCCGCTGCGCGTTACCGAGGGGCCGACGCTGTTCTGCCTGCACCCGGCATCCGGCTTCTCCTGGCAGTTCAGCGTATTGCCGCGCTATCTCGACCAGCACTGGTCGCTGGTCGGCATCCAGTCGCCGCGGCCGGACGGCCCGCTGGCGCTGAGCGAAGACATGGATCAGGTGGTGGATGCTCACCTGCAGACGGTGTTGCAGGTCCAACCGCACGGGCCGTACCACTTCATCGGTTATTCGCTGGGCGGCACGCTGGCGCAGGGCATCGCCGCCCGGCTGCAGGCGCGCGGCGAGCAGGTGGCGTTCCTCGGCCTGCTGGATACCTATCCGCCGGAGACCCAAAACTGGGACGTGATGCTGGACGACAACGTGTTGAAGGAAGTGCAGCGCGAGCGCGAGCAGTTCCTGGCGGTGTCGCAGGACACGCTCGATCCGGCGCTGGGTGAGACGCGCACGGCGATGTTCGACAACATCGAAGCCAACTACGCCGATTCGGTGCGGTTGTTGTCGCACACGCGGACCGCCCGTTTCCACGGCCAGGCGACGCTGTTCGTCGCCAAACGCACGCTGCAGGAAGGGATGGACGTGCAGCAAACCTGGTCGCAGTACGTCGATGCGCTGCAGGCGCACGAGCTGGACTGCGCGCACGTCGATATCGTTTCGCCGGCGTCGTTCAAAGTGCTGGGGCCGCTGCTGAACCGGATCTTGCGCACGCTGTAATGACGCCCTCATCCCGCCGCCAGGCACGGGGATTGCCTCGCGTTTGGCGGCGTTTCTTGCGGCTGCTCACAATTGAATATCAATGATTTTTATTATCATTATTGATTTCGTCATCTGTGCTAGCATAGCGCTCCGCAACTGCAGAATCCCCGTTTAAAGATGTGGTGAACAACCGATGAGTAGCAAACCCTCCATCCTGCTTGATTTCAGCCTGCTGAAAACCAACCGGGCTTTCCGCGCGGTGTTCTGCGCGCGCTTTATCTCCATTGTGGCGCTGGGACTGATGGCGATCGCCATCCCGGTGCAGATCCAGGCGTTGACCGGTTCCACCCTGCAGGTCGGGCTGGCGGTGACGCTGGCCGGCGGCGGCATGTTCGCCGGGCTGCTGATGGGGGGCGTATTGGCCGATCGCTATGAGCGACGCCGGCTGATTCTGTTTGCGCGTTCCACCTGCGGCGTCGGATTTGTCGGCCTGTGTCTCAATGCCCTGTTGCCGTCGCCTTCGCTGGCGGCCATTTATCTGCTGGCGGTGTGGGACGGCTTCTTTGGCGCGGTGGGGGTGACGGCGCTGCTGGCGGCCACGCCGGCGCTGGTGGGCCGCGAAAACATCGTGCAGGCGGGCGCCATCAGCATGCTGACGGTGCGCTTCGGCTCGATTCTTTCTCCGGCGATCGGCGGCCTGGTGATCGCCCATATGGGCATCACCTGGAACTACGGTCTGGCGGCGTTCGGCACCCTGCTGACGCTGCTGCCGCTGCTGAGTCTGCCGCAGCTGATGCCGCCGCCGCAGCCGCGTGAACACCCGCTGCGCGCGCTGGCGGGCGGTTTCGCCTTCCTGTTCCAGAACAAGGTGATCGGCATGGTGGCACTGATCGGCGCGCTGCTGACCATGGCCAGCGCGGTGCGCGTGCTGTACCCGGCGATGGCGGAAGGCTGGCACATCGACGCTGCCCACCTCGGTTATATGTACGCCGCCGTGCCGCTCGGCGCCGCCATCGGCGCGTTCACCAGCGGGCGCGTGGCGCATGTGGCGCGCCCCGGCTGGGTGATGCTGCTGACGGCGATCGCGGCGTTCGCCGCCATCGGCCTGTTCGGCCTGATGCCGTGGTACAGCCTGGCGTTACTGTGCCTGGTGGCGTTCGGCTACCTGAGCGCGCTGAACTCGCTGCTGCAATACGGTCTGATCCAGAGCCTGACGCCGGACAACTTCCTCGGCCGCATCAATGGCCTGTGGACGGCGCAGAACGTGGTTGGCGATGCGCTGGGCGCGTTGCTGCTGGGGGCGATGGGCGCCTTTATGCTGCCGGCGATGAGCGCCAGCGGTTTCGGCTTCGGCGCGGCGCTGCTCGGCATCCTGTTGCTGTTCGCCATGACCGGTTTGCGCCAGGTTACGCTGCACAAACCGGAGCCGCAGCCCGCCACAGAAAAGTAGTCGAACGCGTTAAAACAACGCTGTGGGATCAAATAGCAATGCTTATCATCGGCATGCGTAAAACCCACAGCGTTTATGTCATGATTTCGAAATGAAAGAAGTGCTTACGTTTATTGACATAGCAAATATCGGCGAGTAATTTAGCGCGGAATTAACTCAAATGATAATCATTATTATATTGGTTATCACTTCAAATTCTTGAGGGCGAAGCGATGGATACTGCCGTGAACGACATCAATCGAAAGGAAGTGCAGGAGTGCGAAGAGCAGCGATTTGCCGCTGATTTTTCTCCCGCGTCGGGCTTCTTCTTTACTTCTCCTTTCCGCAGTCTGACCACCACCGGTTGTTTCAGCCGCATTCGCCTGCCGGCCGCAGACGGCGCCGATCTGAACGGCGAGTTCCAGCGCAGCGTACGGCAGGCGTTTGCCGAGGCCCGCCAGGCCGGCATCAAAAAGCCGCTGCTGTGCGGCGCCATCCCGTTCGATACCCGGCAGCCTTCGGCGCTGTTTATTCCGCAGCAGAGCCGCTGGTTCGATCGCGCCGCCTTTATGGCCGGCGTTAGGCCGGCGGCGGATGGGCCGGAGCTGGCCGGGGTAACGGAACTGCCGCCACAGCAGCCGTTCATGAATATGGTCAGCGACGCCGTCGACGCGATGAAGGCCGGTGAGTTGGACAAAGTGGTCTTGTCGCGCCTGCTGGAGATCGAAACGCGTCAGCCGGTGGATCGCCATGCGCTGATGGCGCGCGTGATTGCCCAAAACCCGCACGGTTTCCATTTCCATGTGCCGCTGGAGCAGGGCGCGCTGTTGGGCGCTAGCCCCGAGCTGCTGCTGCGCCAGGACGGCGGCCGTTTCTATTCCAACCCGCTGGCCGGTTCCGCCCGGCGCGAGGCCGACCCAGAGCGCGATCGCGAAGTGGGAGAGCGGCTGATGGCCTCGGCGAAAGATCGCCACGAGCACCGCATCGTCACCGAAAGCATGCGTGACGTGCTGGCCGGCCGCTGCCGCTACCTGAACGTGCCGCAAACCCCTGAACTGCTGACCACCACCACGCTGTGGCATCTCTCCACGCCGATCGACGGCGAGGCGGCATCTCCCGACGAAAACGCCCTGTCGCTGGCCTGCCTGTTGCACCCGACGCCGGCGCTGTGCGGCATGCCGACGGCCCAGGCGCACGCCCTGATCGGCAAGCTGGAGCCGTTCGATCGCGGCCTGTTCGGCGGCATCGTCGGCTGGTGCGACGATGAAGGCAACGGCGAGTGGGTGGTCACCATCCGCTGTGGCACCGTTGACGGCAACCGGGTACGGCTGTTCGCCGGCGCCGGCATCGTGGAAGACTCTTCACCCGAATCTGAATGGCATGAAACAGGCACCAAACTCAGCACCATTCTGCGTGCCTTTGGTATAAATCAAGGATAACGACAAGATGAGCATTGCCTTTACCCCCTGGCCGGCGGAGTTCGCCAGCCGCTATCGCGAGCGCGGCTACTGGACTGACAAGCCGCTGACCGAGATCCTCGACCGCCAGGCCAACAATGACGCTCCGGCGATCATCGACGCCCAGGGCAGCCTGACCTACCGCGAGCTGCAGCAGCGCTCCGATCGCCTGGCAGCCGCTTTGCTGCGCCGCGGCGTGAAATCCGGCGACACCGCACTGGTGCAGCTGGGCAACGTGGCGGAGTTCTATATCGTGTTCTTCGCGCTGCTGAAAATTGGTGTGGCGCCGGTCAACGCGCTGTTCAGCCATCAGCGCAGTGAGCTGAACGCCTATGCCGAGCAGATCAAACCGGCGCTGCTGATCGCCGATCGCCAGCACGCGCTGTTTGCCGACGATCAATTCCTGAACGCCTTCCGCGATGCGCATCCTTCGCTGCGCGTCGTGGCGCTGCGCAGTCAGGCCGAGGGCGAGCTGGCGCTGGCCGCCTGGCTGAACGAAGCGAGCGACGGTTTCGTCGCGCAGCCTTCCGCGGCCGATCAGGTGGCGTTCTTCCAGCTTTCCGGCGGCAGCACCGGTACGCCGAAGCTGATCCCGCGCACCCACAATGATTACTACTACAGCATTCGCCGCAGCGTGGAGATCTGCCGCTTCGACGCGCAGACCCGCTATCTGTGCGCGCTGCCGGTGGCGCACAACTACCCGATGAGTTCGCCGGGCGTGCTGGGCGTGTTTTATGGCGCCGGGCTGGTGGTGTTCGCCGCCGATCCGGACGCCGGGCAATGCTTCCGCCTGATCGAACAGCACCAAATCAACGTGACGGCGCTGGTGCCGCCGGCGGTCACGCTGTGGCTGCAGGCGATCGAAGAGTGGGGCGGCAATGCCCAGCTCGCCAGCCTGAAACTGCTGCAGGTGGGCGGCGCCAAGCTGGGCGAAACGCTGGCGGCGCGCATTCAGAACGAAATCGGCTGCCAACTGCAGCAGGTGTTCGGCATGGCGGAAGGGCTGGTGAACTACACCCGGCTGGACGATGACGAACGCCACATTCTGGCGACGCAAGGGCGGCCGATGTCGCCGGACGACGAAGTGTGGGTGGCGGATGACGACGGCAATCCGTTGCCGGCGGGCGAGGTCGGGCGGTTGATGACGCGCGGGCCTTACACCTTCCGCGGTTACTACCAGAGCCCGGCGCACAACGCCGATGCTTTCGACGCCGACGGTTTCTACTGCTCCGGCGATCTGATCAGCATCAGCGAAGACGGTTACATCACCGTGCAGGGGCGGCAAAAAGACCAGATCAACCGCGGTGGGGAGAAGATCGCCGCCGAGGAGATCGAGAACCTGCTGCTGCGTCATCCTGACGTGATCAACGCCGCGCTGGTGTCGATGCCGGACGCGCTGATGGGGGAGAAGAGCTGCGCCTATATCATCGCCAACGCGCCGCTGAAACCGGTGGTGCTGCGCCGTCACCTGCGTGAACAGGGCGTGGCGGACTTCAAACTGCCGGATCGCTTTATTCAGGTGGACAGCCTGCCGCTGACCCCGGTCGGCAAAGTGGACAAAAAACGGCTGCGCCAGCAGCTCGACGCGCAACTACAGACTCAGGCTCAGGGAGATTAATCGATGGCCATTCCAAAACTTAATGATTACGCGCTGCCGACGGCGGACGAACTGCCGCAAAATAAAGTCACCTGGCAGGTAGAACCGCAGCGCGCCGCGCTGCTGATCCACGATATGCAGCAGTATTTCCTCAACTTCTGGGGCGAGGACAGCGCGCTGATTAAACAGGTAGTGGAGAACATCGCCAACCTGCGTCGTTACTGCAAACAGCAGGGCATTCCGGTGTTCTATACCGCGCAGCCGAACCAGCAGAGCGATGAAGATCGCGCGCTATTGAACGACATGTGGGGGCCGGGTCTGAACAAACACCCCGAGCAGCAGGCGGTGACCGCCGCGCTGGCGCCGGACGAAGACGATACGGTGCTGGTGAAATGGCGCTACAGCGCCTTCCATCGCTCGCCGCTGCAGGAAATCCTGCAGGAGTCCGGCCGCGATCAGCTGATCATCTGCGGCGTGTATGCGCACATCGGCTGCCTGACCACCGCCATCGACGCCTTCATGCGCAACATCCAGCCGTTCATGGTGGCCGACGGTCTGGCGGACTTCTCGCGCGACGAACACCTGATGGCGCTGCGCTACACCGCCGGCCGCTGCGGCCGGGTGGTGACCACCGCGTCTCTGCTGCCGGCGGCCGGCATCGCCAGCATTGATGCGCTGCGTCAGCAGATCCTGCCGCTGCTGGACGAAGACAGCGAGGACATGG
Organism: Serratia sp. DFXYC6; assembly: GCF_057196085.1. Taxonomy (NCBI): domain Bacteria; kingdom Pseudomonadati; phylum Pseudomonadota; class Gammaproteobacteria; order Enterobacterales; family Yersiniaceae; genus Serratia; species Serratia sp. DFXYC6. The sequence goes on from NZ_JBXUNV010000003.1 coordinate 33,105, forward strand.
GCAACGATGAAAACCTGATCGATTACGGCCTGGATTCGGTGCGCATCATGGAACTGGCGACCCGCTGGCGCAAGATCCGCGGCGACATCGACTTTATCGCGCTGGCGCGCAACCCGACCATCGACAGCTGGTGGGCGCTGCTTTCCGAAGAGAAAGCCTGATTTTAATCACGAGCAGAGGGCGGCCGTTCGGCCACCCTGTTGGCTTTATAAGGAGATTTTGATGAATACTTTGATCACCAAGGGAAAACGTGCGGCATTTCCGCTGATGCTGCTGTCTACGCTGCTGTTCTCCAACACTTTGCAGGCGCAAACCGCGCCGGAAGTGCTGCGCAAGCCGGTCGGCAAAGGCGCCTATGAAATGGCCTACAGCCCGAGCGAGAACGCGCTCTACCTGGCCACCTCGCAGAGCCGCAAGCTGGACAAGGGCGGCATCGTTTACCGTCTGGATCCGACCACGCTGGACGTGACCCAAATTATCCATAACGACATCAAGCCGTTTGGCGCCGCCGTCAACGCCAAGACCGGCACGCTGTTCTTCGGTAACACCGTCAATAACTCGGTGACCGCCATCGACGCCAAGACCGGCGACGTGAAAGGTCGCCTGGTGCTGGACGCGCGCCAGCGCTCCGAAACCGTCAAGCCGCTGGCGCCGCGTGAACTGGTGGCGGATGCCGACAGCGATACCCTGTACATCACCGGGCTGGGGGATTCCAGCGTAGTATGGGTGGTGGACGGCAAGGATCTGACCCTGCGCGCCACCGTGACCGACACCGGCAAGTACGGCACTGGCCTGGCGCTGGACGCCGCCGCCAAACGCCTGTACGTCACCAACGCCGACGGCGAACTGGTGACCATCGATACCCAGAGCAACAAGGTGCTGTCGCGCAAGAAACTGGATGAGTCCAAAGAGCACTTCTTCCTGAACATCAGCCTGGATACCGCCACCCATCGCGCCTTCATCACTGATTCCAAGCAGCCACAGGTGCTGGTGGTGGATACCCGTAACGGCAACATCCTGAGCAAGATCGACGTGCCGGAATCGCTGGCGGTGCTGTTCAACCCGGCGCGCAATGAAGTGTACGTCACCCACCGTCAGGCGGGCGAAGTGAGCGTGATCGACGCCAAGAGCTACAAGGTGTTGAACACCATCAAGACGCCGACCCATCCGAACAGCCTGGCGCTGTCGCCTGATGGCCAAACGCTGTATGTCAGCGTCAAGCAGGCTTCCAGCCGCGAGAAAGAAGCGACCGCGCCGGACGACGTGATCCGCGTCGTGCTGAAATAATCCCACCCAGGTAAGCACACCGAACAGGCGAAGCGGCGACGCTCCGCCTGTTTTTTTTCGCCGTGCGATCTGCGGTATAACGTGTGGATTGCCTTATTGACCCGAAGGAACGTTGGTTATGCCCGTCTCACGCTCTCCGCTGTTGTTGTCCGTTATCACTCTGCTGCTGCTGGCCGCGCTGATCCACAGCGGCATCAGCCCTTACGATCGCACCACCTGGCTGATGGAGGTGGCGCCGGTCTTGATCGTTTTGCCGCTGCTGTGGCTCACCCACCGCCGTTACCCGCTGACGCCGCTGCTCTACACGCTGATTTTCTTCCACGCGCTGATCCTGATTTTTGGCGGCATGTACAGCTATGCCCGCGTGCCACTGGGGTTTGAGGTGCAGCAGTGGCTGGATCTTGATCGCAACCCGTACGACAAACTGGGGCATTTCTTTCAGGGATTGGTGCCGGCGCTGGCGGCGCGCGAGATCCTGCTGCGCGGTGGTTATGTACAGGGGCGCAAGATGCTGGGCTTCGTGGTGTGCTGCATCGCGCTCGCCATCAGTGCCCTGTATGAGCTGATCGAATGGTGGGCGGCGCTGGCGCTGGGCCAGGGCGCCGACGAGTTTCTCGGCACCCAGGGCGACCCGTGGGACACCCAGTCCGACATGTTCTGCGCGCTGCTCGGGGCGATGTGCGGCCTGTTGCTGTTCGGGCGCTGGCAGGATCGGCAAATCACTCGCTTAGTTTGATAAATTTCAAACAGAATTAGCCCGCCGTTATGGCGGGTTTTTTTATATATATCGCAATGAACGTTGTCGCATCAAGCGAAGGCCGGGAGCCTTAACTGCGCCCAAGGTTCCGCCGTTCTCTATGATTTATTTTTTTATTTCATTGTTTTATATGGACTTATATTTAATTTGTAAGAATTTTCTTATTATAATTGCTGTGCTAATATCATGTTGTTTGGTGGGGAATTGGCGTTGACATGGTTTGTAGCGCAGGGAATGTATGAGATACATAATTAATAATAATATTAAATATCACGAAGATAGATCGGAATTGGTCTCGGTGCATGACGATATCCCGCCGATTATGCTGACGGCCACACTGAACCGCCTGCTTTCCACATTAGTCAGAAACAACAATCTGGTGTTATCCAGAGAGACGTTGTTGACGCAGGTGTGGGAGGCTCACGGTCAGGTCGCTTCCGGTAATAACCTCAACAATACCATTTCAATTTTACGCAAGGCGTTCTCTTCGCTTGGCGAGGAGGAGATCATCGTCACCTTGCCGCGGCAAGGTTTTATGTTCACCGCCGCTACGATCAAAACGGCGGACAGCCAGGCGCCCGCAGAGGATCCGGCTCCGGAGGTGGGCCAGGATGTGGGTATCCCCTCTGAGGTAGGCTCCGCCGCTGTACGCAGCTATACGCGTTTCAAAGCCGCCGGGCTGGCGGCTTTGTTGGTTCTGGCGTTGGGCAGCGGTATTTGGGCGTGGTGCGATGCAGGCTATCAGCCGATCAGCACGATCGACGGGGGGCGCATCGACAGCTGCAGCGTGCGCCTTATCACCACTTATCACAAGCCGGCAATCAACAAGGTCGATTTGGATCATCTGCGCGACATGCTGAAGCGGCGGCCGCAGATTCACTGCAACGAACCGGCGACGCTGCTCTACTACGACACGCAAACACTGGTGCCAAACGGCGCCGGGAGAACCCGAACGTCCTATTTCTATTACTGCCCAGAGTCGCAAATGGCGGATAACAAGGTGCAATGCGAGAGTTTCTATGAAAGCTGGGGCCTGTAAGCGATGAAACGATATGGTTACGCGATTGCGGCGTTACTGGCTATGGGGTGCTGCGCCATCGCTGGTTACTTTTTATTTTTCAGACCGCAAATCCCGGAGTGCCGGGCAGTTGAACACGTAACTGACAACATTGCCGGCCGCAGCGTTGAACGCATTGTTCTGATAACTGTGGTTCCCGATGGCCCGCGGCGCATTAACATATTGTTGAACGGCAGAGTCTATGACGGTAAGGCTCGTTATGTTGTCTCACGCACTTTGGTTCTGGATTATCGGCGGCAGGGCAATAACTATACGCTGTGGGTGAAGGAAAATATCAAGAAACCGCATGACTCGATAAGGCTTGAGGATTTTAATCGGCGGTTGCCGGTGGAAGGTATGCAACTACACTGGCGGATCGAGCAAATCGATAGCCGGCATTTCTTGTTTGCCGATAACCATGCGCCGTTATTTGTGTGTGCTACACCCTAAGATGAATCCCCTTGGTTAGGACAAGGGGATCCTGAGAGTGAGATGGCCTGGTGAGGTAACATCTTGCAATATCAATGCTATTCTTTGTCGATATAATTGTAGATACACGGGCTGCTTTTTTCTCGCGGGCAGAAGGTTAACAGCTCTTTGCCTTTCTGCGAAGCCTCATCGCGAATGTTATCATAGTAATACACGTCAGCTTTACTTCTACAATTAAAACCAGCGCGCTGGATAAATCGCTTGATTTCGGATAAGTGGCCGCTCCCCGAATTCATGCTGTATATTTGGCAGCGATCGTAGTCACCTAAAGGATACATGCTGATACGGGTGGCGTTTTGATAAAGCACGATAGCGGCAAACGGCACCAGGCAGGCTAAAAATGCCAGCAGAAGACGCCTGAATGGGCTATTGGTGCCATTATGCAGCACTTCTTTATTGGTTAGTTTACTGACCTCATTATCTCCCTCTGGATTGTTTTCCGGTTTTTTTACCTCCTCATTGTTATTTACTTCATGAATGATATCTGCGGTGAACTTAAACCCCTGACGCGGATAGGTGACAATAAGCGCCTCTTCGCCGAACTGCGCCAGCGATTTGCGTAACCCTGATACATAATTATTCAGATTGTTGTTCGAGGCCTTAAGACCATGCTCAACCCAGACATCATTAAGCAGCCTTTCACGCATTAATAACACATTATTGTTACGGATGAACAGTGATAACAGCCTGGCGCTGGGTCTAAGTAAGACTATTTTAGTTGCCGCATTATCAATATGCGACAATGTGTTCTCATCTTCATCATAGAGAACGTTGTTATTTATATGGAAGATCATTTTTTCAACCTGTCAACTTACCTGTCGAGAGATGATTCTGAGACCTGCGTGCTGTTTTTTCAATCCTTCGCATTAATGGTCAATAGGATTTTTCCCTCTATTCATATAATTATATTAATCCGGGTCTAAGTGTATAAGTATTAAAAAATAAATAAGGTCATTTAATTTCTATTTTTTGGTATTTAAATCTATTTAATGTGTATTTTTCATATTTAAATCCTGTGTTTTTGTCTTTTTGCGACATAACGTTTTATTTTTGATCTGGGCGGGGTAAATTTGTTGCCACTGATACGGAACGCTGAAAGGCAGGTATCAGCGAAAGAATCTGCGCTCGATAATAAAGCGGCGCGTTAAACATCAAGAGTGAATTGTTGATCTAATTGACGTCAATGAGTACCTCTTTCTTACTAAGGAATGTAAGGGATTTAATATGAAACTGAATAAAATCATGATGGCAGCAGTATTGGCTTTCGGCGTAGCGTCTGTGGCTCACGCAAAAGACCAGGGCCACGGCACCGTAACCTTTAAAGGCGCGATCATTGACGCACCTTGCTCAATTACCCCGGAAACCGTAGACCAGACCGTTAACCTGGGCCAGGTTTCCAACGTGGCGCTGAAAAACGGCGGCCAGTCTACGCCGAAAAACTTCCAGATTAAGCTGGAAAACTGCGAGCTGAACGCTGGTGATGCAAATGGCGTTGGCAAGAATAATGCTGTAGCTATCACCTTCACCGGTGCAGCTTCAGTAGAGGACGCTAAGCTGCTGGGCATTACCGGTACTGCTAAAGGCGCTGGCATCGCCATCACCGACGGTTCCGGCAAGGTGATCGAGCTGGGTAAAGCTTCTTCAGCGCAAACGCTGGGCAATGGCAATAACACCCTGAGCTTCTCCGCTTACCTGCAGGGTAACAAGGCTTCTAACGCTGTTATCACCCCGGGTGACTTCCAGTCCGTGGCTGACTTCACCTTGGCTTACCAGTAAGTCCGGTTGTGCAGTGATAATGCAGCATGCGGGCTTGCCCGCATGCTTTTCCCGGGATTCGAGCGGTGGAAATTCTGTGAATAGGGAGCATTCAATGAGTTATTTTCCTGCAAAATTAATGCTTCCCTGCCTATTGTCCTTAATGTTAATCGCGGATAACGTTCAGGCCGCTCGCCCCAGTCAAGGATGGGGACAGGTCAATATGCAAGGAGCCATTATCAATACCGCCTGCGCTATTGCCGCCGGCAGTCGGGAACAGTTAATCGATATGGATGTCACACCGGTTGCAGATATTATTCGTGACGGCAGCGGGGGAGCTAGTTATTTCTCCATTGAGCTAATTAACTGTGTTTTATCTCGGGCTGAGAGTAATTTGCCAGACTGGAGTGGTTTTCGGGTGACTTTTGACGGGGATGCCGACGGGGAGTTATTTGAGATGCATGGTGGGGCAAAAGGCATCGGATTGCAAATCGTCGATGCAGAAGGAAATATTGCCCACCCAGGAAACCCATTGCCCATTCGAGAAGTATTGCCGGAAAGAATGCTGCTTAACTACCAAATGCGGCTGGTCGCTAATAATCAGCCACTGCAGGCAGGAGAGTATTATTCTGCGGTGCGTTTTAAAATGGACTATTACTGAGGCTGAGCTCTGCCGATAAATACTATTAAATAAACAGGGTCGTGGATATGTTTTTTTCTCCTGCATGGAAGCTGTTTCGTCCTCATGCGCTAAGTATCGGTATATTTCTGGCGTTAGCGCATTTAACGCCAAAGGCAGAAGCCGAGGATGGCATTCAGTTTAATACCGATATTTTGGACGTGAACGATAGAAAAAATATCGACCTGAGCCAGTTTTCACGCAGCGGCTATATCATGCCGGGCGCCTATGCCATGGTGATTCATCTTAATAACAATGAATTGCCGGAACAGAGCGTCAGTTTTTATCCGCCGGATGACGATGCTCAGGGCAGCCAGGCCTGTATTTCACCGGCGCTGGTGGAACAGCTGGGGCTGAAACCGGATGCGTCGAAAGGACTGCGTTGGTGGCATCAGGACGAGTGTCTGGATATCGCCAGCCTGAAGGGCATGGAGGCGCGCGGCGATTTAGCCACGGCGGCACTGTATTTGAGCATTCCGCAGGCTTATCTGGAATATTCCTCGCCTGACTGGGATCCGCCGTCGCGCTGGGATGAGGGCATTCCGGGCCTGCTGTTTGACTATAACGTTAACGGCCAGACTCAGCGCCAGGAGCGGAGCGGTGGGCAGAGTAACAGCCTGAGCGGCAACGGTACCGCCGGCGCCAACGTCGGTGCCTGGCGATTGCGCGCTGACTGGCAGGGGCAGCTCAATCACCAAACCGGCAGCGGCCAGGGTACCGATCAGCGGCTGGACTGGAGCCGTTACTATGCCTATCGGGCCGTTTCTGCGCTGCGCTCGCGCTTGACGCTGGGTGAGGACTACCTCAACTCCGGCCTGTTCGACAGCTTCCGTTTCACCGGCGTTAGCCTGGTGTCTGACGACAACATGTTGCCGCCGAACCTGCGCGGCTATGCCCCGGAAGTGGTCGGGGTGGCGAAAACCAACGCCAAAGTCACCATCAGCCAGCAGGGGCGGGTGATTTATGAGACTCAGGTGGCGGCGGGGCCGTTCCGCATCCAGGATATCAGCGAGGCGGTCTCCGGTGAGTTGGACGTGCGGGTGGAGGAGCAAGACGGCAGCGTGCAGGCGTTCAAGATGAACACCGCCAGCATTCCATACCTGACGCGCCCCGGTTCCTGGCGCTTCAAAATGGCGGCGGGCAAACCTTCAGACTGGCAGCATCGCAGCAATGGGCCGCTGTTCGGCACCGGCGAGTTTTCCTGGGGGGTGAGCAACGGTTGGTCGCTGTACGGCGGCGGCCTGTTCGGCGGCGACTACAACGCGGCTTCGTTGGGTATCGGCCGCGATCTGATGGCGCTGGGCGCGCTGTCGTTCGACGCCACCCAGTCGCGGGCGCGGTTGCCGCAGCAGGACGGTACGCTGAGCGGCGGTTCATACCGCCTGAGCTATTCGAAGACCTTCGACGAGACCGACAGCCAGGTGACCTTCGCCGGCTACCGCTTCTCGGAGCAGGACTTTATGAGCATGAGCGAGTATCTGGACGCGCGCTACTACGGCGGCCGGGTGGGCAACAACAAGGAGATGTACACCATCACCTTTAACCAGCAGTTCCGGGATATCGGCCTGAGCCTGTACCTGAACTATGACCACCAGACCTATTGGGATCGGCCGGCTAATGATCGTTACAACCTGACGCTGTCGCGCTATTTCGATATCGGCCGCTTCCGTAACCTGAGCCTGTCGTTGACCGGTTACCGCAACAAGTACGAAAACACCAACGACGACGGCATGTACCTGTCGCTGTCGCTGCCGTGGGGACAGAGCGCCAACCTGAGCTACAGCGCGACGGTAAACCGTCACGATAATAGCCAACGGGTGGGGTATTACGACCGGCTGGATGAGCACAACAACTATCAGCTGAACATCGGTAGCGCCAGAAACGGCGCCAGCTTCAGCGGCTATTACAATCGTCAGGGCGATATGGCCCAGTTGAGTGCCAACGCCAGCTATCAGCAGGGCAGCTACAGCGCGCTGGGCTTCAGCGCGCAGGGCGGTGCGACCTTAACGGCAGAAGGCGGAGCGCTGCACCGCATCGGCATGCCGGGCAGTACCCGGCTGCTGCTGGATACCGGCGGCGTGGCCGGGGTGCCGGTGCGTGGTTACGGCAGCACCGTAGATACCAACCGCTGGGGCAAGGCGGTGGTGACAGACGTTAACAGTTACTACCGCAACAAGGCCAGCATCGATCTGAACAAGCTGGGAGAAAACGCCGAGGCTACCAAATCGGTGGTGCAGGCCACCCTGACCGAAGGGGCAATCGGCTATCGCAAGTTTGATGTGATCGCCGGGGAGAAGGCGATGGCGGTTATCCGGCTGGCGGACGGCAGCACGCCGCCGTTCGGCGCCACGGTGATGAACGCCAGCAAACAGGATACAGGGATTGTGAACGACGGCGGCAGCGTCTACCTGAGCGGCATCCGGCCAGGTGAAAGCATGACCGTGCACTGGAACGGCGCGGCGCAGTGCGCCATCAGCCTGCCGCAAGCGTTGCCGGCTGACATGATGAGCAACCTGCTGCTGCCGTGCCGGGCGCTGCCGGCCAATGAGCCAGAGGCGTAATGAACGCGAACACCCTATTTGAATCTGTAAGAGTGATAAACGTATGAAAAAGAACTTTACCATGAGCAAACATCAATTGCTGACCGCCGCGCTGTTGGCCGCGCTGCTGGCGCCGCAGGCGCAGGCCGCTATCGCGCTGGATCGCACCCGGGTGATCTTCGACGGCAGCGAAAAGTCCGTCAGCCTGAACATCAGCAACCAGAACAAGCAGTTGCCGTACCTGGCGCAGGGCTGGCTGGAGGACGAAAAGGGCAACAAGATTCAGAGCCCTCTGGCCGTGTTGCCGCCGGTGCAGCGCGTGGAGCCGGGCAAGCCGAGCCAGGTGAAGATCCAGGCGCTGCCGGCGACCAAACAGCTGCCGCAGGACAGGGAGTCGCTCTACTACTTCAACCTGCGTGAGATCCCGCCGAAGAGCGACAAGCCGAACACGCTGCAGATTGCGCTGCAGACGCGCATCAAGCTGTTCTATCGCCCGGCGGCGATTGCACCGCAGCAGAATGCCGCGCCATGGCAAGAGCAACTGACGCTGAGCAAGCAGGGCGACAAGTATGTGGTGAATAACCCGACGCCTTATTACGTCACTTTGGTGGACGCAGGGGCCAGGAAAGGCGTGGCTGGCGTGCAAGGTTTCGAGCCGTTGATGGTGCCGCCGAAGAGCAGTGCGCCGCTCGGCGTCAACGCCAGCGCTTTGGGTAACGGCCCGGTGTTGACCTATATCAACGACTACGGCGGTCGCCCGCAGCTGACATTTAACTGCAGCGGCAGCGCCTGCCAGGTCGTGCCGGAAAAGAGCAAGTCGTAACACCACCGGCTGTGGCGGGTCATCGGGAGGAATAAAGATGCAATGGATGAGCGAGAAACTGAGAAAACACCTGCCGAAGCGTCACGACTGTCGGTATTACGGCACCTTGGGCGGGCTGGCGCTGATGGTGCCCCTCACCCTCGGGGCGATGCTGTGGCTGATGCCGGCTGCGCAAGGGCAGGTGGCGGATAACTGGTACACCGACGGCGCCAATGGCGTGCTGCAGGTGCGCGGCGCGCTGACGGAGAGCGCCTGTCGGCTGGAGATGGAAAGCGCGTGGCAGGTTATCAGCCTGGGGGAGATCGGCACCGGGCGCCTGCAGAATATTGGTGACCGCGGCGTGCCGGTAGCCTTTGAGTTACGGCTGAGAGACTGCCTGCGCAGCCCGGCCGGCAGCCGGGATTCACGCACCGGCGCCTTAACCTGGGCCAATGATCAACCGGCGGTAACGGTCACTTTCCGCGCCGGGCAGGATGCGGATAATCCGCAGCTGGTCAGGGCTCAGGGCGTTGCCGGGTTGGGATTGCGTCTTACCGACAGCCGTGGACAGGATGTGCGGCTGGGCAGCCGCGGGGAACCGCTGCTGCTGACGCCGGGGCAGAATACCTTGAGCTATAGCGTGGCGCCGGAACGCACGGCGGCCCGTCTGGCGGCCGGAGCCTATCGTGCCACGGTGGATTTTAGCCTGAGCTATGACTAAGGAGTTGAGAAGTATGGCGCACATATTCAACCCGGCCGGTAGTTGCAGCCTTTGGCGCAATGCGGCGATGTGTCTTCTCTGTGTGGGAATGTCACCATTGGCCAATGCGGCGACCACTGTAACGGTCAGCGTCACCGTACTGGAAACACCGTCTTGCGTGATTAACGACAATAAAACCATCGAAGTGGACTTCGGCGAGATCCTGACGGTCAAGGTGGATGGCAACAATTATAAGAAATCGGTTGATTATACGCTGAAATGTTCGGGCATTAAGTCCAATGCCATGCAGATGAAAATCCAAGGCGGTGCGACCGTGTTCGATGCTTCCGCGCTGCGGACTAATATCAGCGACTTCGGGGTGGCATTTCGTTCTGATGGGAAGCCATTGCCCATTAATAGCTGGCTGAAGTTCACCTACTCGGGTAGTCAGGCTCCGCCATTAGAGGCTGTTCCGGTAAAAAGAGCGAATGCGAAGCTGCCCGGCGGTGACTTTACTGCCGGCGCCACCCTGCTGCTAGCCTATCAATAGAGGAGAGGCAACGATGAAAAAGCTTGGCATAGTTTGCCTCATCCTATTGGGTATCACTGCTCGAGAGGGGATAGCAGTGGAAAACATGAGTTTCAAAGGGACGCTACGCGAGGATGTGCCCTGTGAGCTCAATGATGGGCAACCGATAAACGTGGATTTTGAAACGGTGGGCGTTAATAAAATCGATGGGGAGCGTTACAAGAAGTCGTTTTCGGTGAAGGTGAGTTGCCCGGCGGAATTCGATGTTGCCTATAAGATTTACTATGTCGGTCAACCCAGTAGTTTTGATACGGCGGCGTTGGCCACTAACGTCAAGGGGTTGGGGATTAAGGCGCAGTGGCAAAAAAATGGCGCTTTTGTTGATCTTGGCGTCGGCGGTATGATTAACGGCCTGGCTGATATGGACATTAATTTCCAGGTGGTGCCTGTCCGTAAAGTGAATACAGAGCTGGTGCCAGGTGCGTTCAATGCCTCCGCATCGTTTCTTCTTAAATATGATTGAACTCACGGCTGTTAACTAACTGCGCGAGGGTAAATGACGAGAAAGAGAACAAGATGTTTATGCCGGCGTTTTTATAGTTTCCTGAAATTGATATCTACAGTAGCGGTCCCATTTACCTATGTTCTTAATAGGTTCAGTGAAACGGGAATCAATATCGTGGTTAATACATTAGCCAGATTAAATTTAGTGAGAAGTTTTTTTATATTACTGCTCTTATATACCTCAGGCGCGTGGGCGGGGTGGAGTGCTGATGTGCGGTATTCGCCCAGAGAAAAACAGTATTTTGCCAAGGTAACCTACTGGGATACTGGTGATGTCACGCCGAATCCACTGTATGGCTGTTCTTATTTATGTAATGTCACCTTTTTTGTAACAACCAATTGGACGGCGGGGTCTCCCATGAATGAAGTGAGCTTCCCAGGGATCACGACCAGCAAGACCATGGGGGAACTAGCGCAAAGCTTTGCCCAGTCAGCGCTCTTTAATAAGGAATTCTATAGTAAGCAAGGTTTTGGTGCCAAAGATGTATGTATATTTTTTGGCTATTGGGGGAGATACCCCGGAGGGGCTTATGGCCCTGCTCGTTTTCCTGGGGGGATGCAATGTGTTCCGCCGGTGGTCGATCCCACCTATTGTGACCTGGCGGAAAAAGAGATTGAGTTGCGCCATGGCGTGCTGCGTGACGAGGAGGTGAATGGTCAGACTGTTAGCACCTCGCTGCATGTGACGTGCAGTTCCAAATATCCGGTGCGAATTATGTCGGCAGACAGAGTCGGCAGCGTTTACTTTAATGGTGGGAAACAGTTCCGGAGTGAACTGAAAATAGATGGCAAGGATTTAGGTGAAGGGAAAGTCGTTGAGGCAACGCCGCAAGGGGTAACGCTGACCTTAAGTTCCACGCTGATGGGATATGATGGCAGTATTGGGGTGTTTCAGGGATCTAAAACGATCATTGTTTCTTTACCTTAATCGGTATGGGTATTTCCAGCGTGACTTTCATAAAAAACAGCAGCACTAATATTTCTATAGTGGAGTTTAAAGGTGTTGCTTACCTTGCCACACAAGGCGCGGCTATAAATACGTTAGGTGTCCATAGGCTAGAATATTTTGGAGACCGATAGGTAACGAGATATCTCTCCCCTGTGCCGCGTCGTCATCGCGGTACTGCGTGACGACCTGGTGAACAGATATATGTGGCGAAGCAACAGTGTACTTGTAAATCTGAGAATGGCATTTACGAGTAGTAATATTTCCGATTTTTTAATTAATTGCCTGGCGAATCGGACAAATATATGACTGGTGGTGGGCATCTGTGACGGAGGGTATCACTCCGTCTTGATTATGCACATCGCAGATATAAGCGTTTTTATACGATATCAACCAGGAGAAAGGGATGAAAAAGACAGCGTTAGCGATGGCATTGCTGTGTATTAGCTATACCGGTTGGGGGGCCCCGCCTACGGTGGCGGTTAACTACCGTGGTGAACTGGTGGCGGAGCCCTGTGTGATTCCCCCTGGAGAGGAAAATATCGAACTGGATTTTGGCACGGTGATTGATAAATATCTCTATCTCAATCAGCGTACGGCGGGGAAAGCGTTTTCTCTACAGCTGACGGAGTGTGATCTCAGCCTTGGTGAAACGGTAAGCGTTTCCTTCAGCGGTACGGAAAGCGTTGCGTTGCCGGGGTTGCTGGCTATCAGTAGCGGTGGTGCGAGCGGCATCGCCATTGGCTTGGAGAATGTTTCAGGTGAGCTATTACCCTTGAATCAGCCTTCGGGAAAACTGCGACTACAGGAAGGAAGCAATAGAATTACGCTTAAAGCTTATGTGCGTGGTGAACCTGAGGCTATTAAAAACAAGAGTATAGCCAGAGGAGAATTTGTCAGCACGGCTACATTTTTACTTGATTACGAATAATAGACTGTAAGCGATACGAGTAGAATAAATATCGTAATATATCCGGTGGAAAACTTTAAAACAGGCCGAGCAGAATACCAATTCTGTATGGAATAAAATTATCCTGGCCGACAAGAGGTGTTGCATGGGAACATTTAATATCGTAATAGATGATGAGAATCGCTATTTTGCTGAGGGGCTTCGACTCAGTATTGAAAAGTATGCGCAGAATCGCAATAAATCCGTCAATTTTTTATCACCGGACGGTGAGGGGCATACCGACATACTTGTTGCTTCTTCACTGCGGCGTGCGCAACGCTGGCGCAGGGCGAATCTTTCAGGCGCACCGTTTATCCTTACCGTTAAGGAACGGCCTGTTTTAGCTGCGAGGGGTATCTCTGGCGTGCTGTACCGAACAGATAATCAGAACAAGCTGTTTGAGTTATTGTCTGAAGCATTGTCCGGTTCTGCGTTCCCGGCTACCGCTAAGCGGCAAATCTTAACCGGCAGAGAGCGGCAGGTGGTCGGTTATCTTCGTAATGGGTTCGATCAATCCCATACTGCTAGGTTGCTGGGGTTAAGCGTCAAGACGATTCATAGCCATAAACGCTCGATAATGAGAAAGTTAATGTTAACTCGGCATCATGAGTTTATTTATTGGTTATTGCTTCATGGTGATGAATATACTGAAAGTTGATATTTTTCATTTCTGTTTTTCATCCGCGGCTCTTTCAATTTGTGGTTGGGCATTGGGAAATAGTACCGATCTGAGATATCTTGTTAATAACCGCATGGGGAGGTTGGTTTTTGATATTGGAGCACGATGATGTTAAAGGACAGCATTAAGTTACGATTTATATTGGCGCTGAAAGTGGCAGCCTTGCTCTTTTTTCCAATCAGCGCCGTAGCTGATTGGAAAACGGCGGCAGAAGTGGAGCTTATACCCACAAATTCACCAGGGCAGGGGCCGGCTGTTCAGGGGATCTGGAGCGTTTATATTAAGCAATGGGATACCAATGATCTCAGGCCTAACCCTATGTACGGTTGTACCAGCTGCGCGCTCCATCTGCGGTATCGTTTGCCTTGGGGGGGGATGGGCTCTGATGTTTATGTATTTGGTGACTACGGGGACGGTTGGATTAGAGACAGCAAGACGCTTGGCGAATTGGCTCTGAGGGCTCAACAAAAGGGGTGGGTCGGACCGAATTCGCCTCGATATATCGTTAACTCAACGAGTGGCTGGGGACTGTGTACTTACTTGCAATACTCTGACCATGCAGTGATACAAGGTTCTATTCCTGGCGGCGCTTTAGATGCAGATCGCTATCCGGCTTGCGAGGCGCCTGTTGTGCTCCCTACTCAGTGTAATATTCGCGAACCCCAGGTAGAGATTCGACATGGATTGGTTGCGCCAGACAAAGTTAACGGCAGCCAGGCTTCGGCACAGATTACCGTTTGGTGCAATGAAACTTTTCCGGTGCGTATTGTCGCAACAGAAGCGAATGCCACTGACTTTATTAGCCTGAGTAAAGCCAGTAACTTTCGTAGCATCGTAACGATCAACGGGAGACCCTTTTCAAAAGGTGCCCTTATTGACGCTGGGCCGGCCGGTACGAAAGTTAATTTGACCTCAACGCTGGCTAATTACTCTGGTGAAGTGGGTGATTTTCAAGGGAGCGCTACAATTGTGGTATCCATTCAATGAAAAAGTGATCTTAATGCTTTACTAGGTTACAGAAGGTATCCTGAATGGAAGAGTATTCCTAACCTTGATTAGGGATGGTCTATTGCTTATTTGTTGTTACCCTAGTTCTCTCTGTTGTTTCAAGCTTGAATTAGACCGCTACACGGCAGTGGGCGAGTCTGCTGGGGATTTGCTAATAATTTCTTATCGATAAGCAGGAATGAGTCCTGCTTTTTTTGGCTCATAACGCGCTATGGATTATGAGTTATGAAAAACTATTTATCAAGTGAATATTATATTTTGTGTGGTGCCGAGATGTACCCAGGGATGGTAAATTGGATCTTTTTTATCTGGCGATTTTTTTGTTTTTTCTGAGTTTATATGCGTTTTTCAAACACGATCAGCGTATGAAGAAAAGGCGATTGGCGATAGGTGGAAGAGGGCATTAGCCGCAACAGGAAACCGGTACAGGGTCTGCCGCACAGGGAAATAAATACAAACGGGTAATTCAATAAACAAGGAGAAGGACATGATGAGAAGAAAAATCGCATTACTGGGTTGCACACTGCTGATGTGTTCGCAGCTGGCTCAGGCCAAGCTGGTGATCGACGGTGGTCTTAATGGCAATATCGGCAGCGGCAACGGTGCTTCAGTTGACGTGAGCATTAACGGCAGCACTAACGGCAACAACGGCACCGGTGTAAACGTTGGCGGTTCGCAAAAGCCGGATTCTAGCGCCAGCCAACTGCAAAAAGACATTTACGCGTCAATTTGCGCCAGCCCGTTTATGAAGAAATACGCTTCGATTTGTCAGTAAGGATGTATGTAATTAAGCCCGCCACGACTATGGTGGGCTTTTTCTTCGTTTTGCCCGCCATAGGTATCTCAATCTTGCCGTTCAGGCTTGATGTAGGCAATGCCTTGTTCGTCATACAGAGTGTAAATCATCCGCAACAGTGTCCTGATATCTTCAGATTCATCCAACTGTCGGGTGCTCATGATGATCGGGGAAACCAGGCGCCGTTCGTTCAATATGTTGTAGACCACGTCCGGGCGCTTCAGGCTGTGCAGGCAGTGAGGAACCAACGCGATGCCTTCACCAGCGGCTACCAGCCCCAATGCGACCTGCAGTTCCCGCACCTCCATGATTTTTCTGGGGACTAACACACGATCGCGAAAGGTCGCCAGCACCTGATCGGCAAAGCTTGGGCGCGGTGTTTGCGGGTAAACGATCAGCGTTTCCGCCTGTAGGGCGCGCAGCGTTAATCCCTCCGAACGAGCCAGCGGGTGATCGGCCGCTAAGGCCGCCATCAGAGGCTCTTCTCGCAGGATAATGCGGCGTATATGCATGTCTTCATGGCGAATGCGGCCGAATCCTACATCAATTTTCCCTTCCTTGAGCGCTCGAATCTGTTCCAGAGTGGTCATTTCATGCAGGTTCAGACCCACTTCGGGGTGAGCGGTGCGGAAACGGCGAATCAGCTGCGGCAGGATGTCATAGAGCGTTGAGGCGACAAAACCGAGCGACAGCGGGCGCTCTACTTGCCCCACGCGCTGGGTCATGGTCTTCAATTCGAGACTTTGCGCCAGGAATTGCAGTGCGTGCCCATAGAGAAAGCGCCCGGCCGCGGTCAGCACCAGAGGACGGGCGCCGCGTTTAAACAGCCTCACCCCCAGGCTCGCCTCCAACTGCTGAATTTGCCGGCTGAGCGGCGGTTGGCTGATATGCAGCCGTTCAGCCGCTCGGCTGAAATTCCGCTCTTCCGCGACGGCGATAAAATAGCGTAAATGACGCAGCTCCAAGATTATGCCTTTAAGGTATCAATACGATGCAAAATGGGTGTTAGACGAGCGCGCCCATGAGCGATATCGTCGCGAATGAAAATAAAATATGTATTGGCCACTCATCATAGGTGGTTTTTAATTTTTATTAAAGAATAAGTTTTCTAGCTAAATCCAACTAGTCTATATAAGTGAAATACATAAGCTCAACCTATTATTGGTGGTTTGCTCTGATATTTATGGTTGGTGCCGATTTCATTTCCGGGAGGACATATGTCGCAAGCTAATATTTATGTCGTGGATATCAATCCAATAATAGATAATGCGAAACTGAATAATATGCACCGACTCACGGTGTTATGGTGCGCTTTTATTATTGTTTTTGACGGTTTCGATCTTGCAGTACTGGGTGTGGTCCTTCCTGAACTCATGGCAAACTGGGGCATCACTGCGGCTCAGGCGGGCCTGCTGGGCAGTTATACCTTAGTAGGCATGATGCTCGGCGCGATTTTATTGGGTCCGCTCTCAGATAAAATAGGCAGGAAGAAAACCATTAGTTTGTGTATTATCACCTTTAGCCTATTTACTTTTCTTTGCGGCTTTAGCGTTAATGCTGGCCAATTCGGCTGGTGTCGTTTTATCGCCGGCATGGGGCT
Organism: Serratia sp. DFXYC6; assembly: GCF_057196085.1. Taxonomy (NCBI): domain Bacteria; kingdom Pseudomonadati; phylum Pseudomonadota; class Gammaproteobacteria; order Enterobacterales; family Yersiniaceae; genus Serratia; species Serratia sp. DFXYC6. Next base: position 50,242 of record NZ_JBXUNV010000003.1, read on the forward strand.
GGGAGGCGTTATGCCCAGCGTTACGGCCCTCACCAGCGAATATTCACCTAAAAGTAAGCGGAGCCTGATGGTTGGGCTGATGTTTAGTGGTTATTCCATCGGCGGCATGCTCGCGGCGCTGTCAGGCATTTATTTGATCCCGGTCGCGGGGTGGCAATCTATATTTTATATTGCCGCTTTGCCACTCATTGTTTTGCCATGGATGTTAAGCCACCTGCCCGAATCGGCGGCATTTTTAGTGAAAACCGAACAGCATGACCGTTTAAAACGCCTTTTGGAAAAGATTGCGCCAGACTATATCCATCAACCCGGTACGAAGTTTATCAGCTCTTCCTCGGCAGGTATAAAAGCGGGAAAGGCGACCCTGAAGGATCTGTTCGCTGAACGCAGAGGCTTAAGTACGTTGATGTTCTGGCTGGTTTTCTTCATGTCGCTGTTTGTCATCTACGGCATGACCTCCTGGTTGCCTAAGTTGATGTTGCAGGCTGGCTATCCATTAGGCTCCAGCCTGTCGTTCCTGTTTGCGCTGCATCTGGGCACCATTGTCGGGGCGTTGAGCAGTTGCTGGCTGATGGACCGAATGAATGGAAGACGTATTCTTATTGGGTATTTTTTGCTGGGCGCCGCCACTTTAGTGTTGTTGGGTACTCAGACGCCGGTGTACATCCTGTATTTGCTGCTGATTATTGCAGGTGCAAGCACCATTGGTACGCAAATCGCGATGAGTTCTTATGTCGCCCGTTTTTATCCTGGAACCATGACTTCGACGGGCCTTGGCTGGGGCCTGGGCATTGGCCGTATTGGCGCGATTCTGGGGCCCTTCATGGGGGGTCTGTTGATTGATAGTGAATTGACGCTTCAGCAAAACTTTATGGCTTTCGCGCTGCCGTCGCTGCTGGCAGCCGTCTGCCTGCTTTTCGTCAATCCGCGCCTGGCCGTTTCCTGAACTTCACTCTTCCTTGGCGTAGAGATACACCGAAGCGCGGGAAACGCCGAGGTGCTGCGCCACAATCTCCATCGCCTTTTTCACCTCGAGCAGGCCTTGCTCCCTCAGTTCCTGAATCAACCGCTTTCTCTCCGGCGTTTTCAGCGCGCGCGGCGTGGTGGCGTGGCGTGCGGCGAAGCGATCGATACGGTTGCGGATGGCCTCCGCGCCGCTGGGCTCCAGGTGTTCCGTCACCGCGCCGGCCGCCGTTTGCGTGAACTGCGCCAGCGCGTTTTGCATGCCGCGGAACAGCGTCATATCAACGTTCAAACAGAGTGCGGCGACGTAGTCGCCCTGCGCATTCTTGATGCCGATCGAGGTGCTTTTCGCCGGGCGGCCATCGGCGAACTGGTTGCCGTAGTTGGCGATCACGCTGGGAAACTCCGCCGAAGCGATGCGAGCCAGGCCAAGTTCCGTCGCCGCTTGGCCGACTTCTCGTCCGGACAGGTTGTTGTGGATCGCCAAAATGGCGTGTTCGGGATTTTGCAGATCGTGAACCACCACCTCGCAAAACGGCGCGAAGGTGGCGCTCAGCCCCTCGGCAATCACATTCAACTGGGATAACAACAGGTTTTCCGGCACTTCAGGCATAGGGCACTCCGATCACTTTCTTGGCGGCGTTGGCTCATTTCGAGCCAGATGAAGAACATACCACAAGTGCGGCGCACGGCGGTTTTCATCTGGCGCCTGGCGGCACTAAAAATGATCTTGCTCCCAATTCTGCACTTCCCGATTGGCATTTGGCCGTCGCGCAGGTATATAACATCATTACTGGACTTATTTTCTAATTTTAGATTATTTGTTTTAAGCATGACAATGTTCGTGCGTTAAAAGCCGTATCGCACACACCGGGGTTTTTCAGCGCTAGCTTCAACGGCCCGCAAGGGCATGGAGAACAATAATGTCTGCAACTTCAGTCGTCGGTTCTGCACGAAAACCTTTTTATTACACGTTGACCTTTCAGTTGGTGGTAGGGCTGGCGGCCGGTGGCGCGCTGGGCCTGTTGTGGCCGCAAATCGGCGGCGGCCTTCGTCAAACTGATCAAAATGGTGGCCGGCCTGATTGTGTTTCTCACCGTGGTAGCCGGTTTTGCGCAGGTTAAACGCGGTGCCGGCGTTGGCCGCCTGGGCATGATCTCGGTCTGTTATTTCGAAGTGGTCAGCACGTTGGCGCTGCTGATCGGCCTGGCGATGGGCAATCTGTTTGAGCCGGGCAAAGGGCTGGCCTTGCATGCCGATGCCGCCACGGCGCTTAAACCGGCGGAGCCCCTGCAAGGCGTGGACTTCGTGATGAGCATCATCCCGAAAACGGTGGTTGATGCGTTGGCCGGCGGCGTCATGCTGCAAATCTTGTTGGTGGCTCTGCTGTTTGGCTATGCGCTGTACGCAATGGGCGATAAAGGCAAGCCGGTGGTTGATTTGGTGAATCTGCTGACCGACGCCACCTTCAAAGTGGTCAATATCATCCTCAAGCTGGCGCCCGTTGGCGTATTTGGCGCGGCGGCGTTCATGCTGGGCAAATACGGCATCGGCGCGCTGATGCCGGTGATGAAATTGGTGGGGCTGGTCTATCTGGGGTGTCTGTTCCTCATTGTGGTGGTGTTTTCCGTGGTGGCCTGGTTGACCCGTTTTAGCCTGTTCAGTTTCTTAAAACTCATCAGGGAAGAGCTGATCATCGCCTTTACCACCACCTCATCGGAAGCCGCCTTGCCTGGCCTGATGAAAAAACTTGAATCGGTCGGCTGCAGTAAAGCCACCGTCGGTTTTGTCGTGCCGACCGGTTACTCCTTGAATCTGGACGGCTCTTCAATCTACATGACGTTAGCGGCGCTGTTTATCGCTCAGGCCGCCGGTTTGGAGCTGAGCCTGGCGCAACAGGCCGGTCTATTGATGGTGTTTCTGTTGACCTCGAAAGGCGTAGCCGGCGTGACGGGCGGCGCTTTCGTCACGCTGTCCGCTTCGCTGTTGATGTTTCCAGAGATACCGATGGAGGGGCTGGCGCTGATTCTCGGCGTGGATCGCTTGATGGATACCATGCGTACGTTGACCAACGTGGCCGGCAACGGCGTGGCGACCATGGCGATTTCTTACTGGCAGAAAGAACGTGTGGGTTTTCAGGCGAGGCTGCCTGAAGCGGCTGCGCGCAAACCCGTCTGAATGCCGCCCTGCGCCGTTTCCGCAGGGCTTTTCGAACCTGTGCAAGGATTAAATATGAAGCATGATGTGGTTTACAACGCCGCCGGCGGCTTTCCTCCCGCCGGTCATTATTCGCCCAGCTGTACGGCCAATGGGACGGTCTATATCTCTGGTCAATTGCCGATCGCCTTTTCCGGTGAGAGTCTTGCCGACGAACCTTTCGCGCGGCAAGTCCGTCAGGTGCTGGACAATCTGGATGCCTGCCTGGCAGGGGCCGGCGTCGGCCGCGCGCAGCTGGTTCAGGTGCGCGTCTATCTGACGGATATCGATTTGTGGCCGACCTTCAATGCGCTGTATGCCGAATGGATCGGCGAGTTTCGCCCTGCGCGCGCGGTGGCCGGCGTATCGCAACTGCATTATGGCGCCGCCGTGGAAGTGGAAGCTGTCGCGTTGGCCGCCCTTTAACCCTTACTGACAGGTAACGCTATGACCGATTTGATTTTACCCGTTTATGACGACGTGGCCGCCGCCGCCGCGCGCATCAATGATTATACTCACCGCACGCCGGTACAGACTTCACGCACGGTTGACGACGATTTCGGCGCCAGCATATTTTTCAAATGCGAGAACCTGCAGCGCATGGGCGCCTTTAAATTTCGCGGTGCGATGAATGCTTTGCTGCAGTTTTCTCCGGCGCAGCGCAAGGCCGGGGTCGTGGCCTTTTCTTCCGGCAATCATGCGCAGGCGATCGCGCTGGCTGCCCGGCTGCTCGACATTCCCGCCACGATCGTCATGCCGCACGACGCGCCGGCGGCCAAAGTGGCTGCGACGCGCGGCTATGGCGGCAAAGTGGTGGAGTACAACCGTTATCATGAAGATCGCGAGCAGATCGGCCGGGATCTGGCGCAGCAACAGGGATTAACGCTGATCCCGCCTTACGATCATCCGCAGGTGATCGCCGGGCAGGGCACCGCAGCTAAAGAGCTGTTCGACGAGGTTGGCGAACTGGACGCGCTGTTCGTTTGTCTGGGCGGCGGCGGGTTGCTGGCCGGTTCTGCGCTCGCCGGGCGCCGGCTGTCGCCGGGTTGCCGAGTCTATGGCGTAGAGCCTGTGGCGTGCAATGACGGGCAGCAATCATTCCGTACCGGCCGCATCGTTCACATTGAGACGCCGCAGACCCTCGCCGATGGCGCGCAGACGCAGCACCTGGGCCAATATACTTTCCCTATTATCCGCCGGGACGTTGACGACATTCTGACGGTGACCGACGATGAGCTGATTAGCGCCATGCGCTTTTTCGCCGAACGAATGAAAATGGTGGTGGAGCCAACCGGCTGCCTGGGATTCGCCGCCGCCTGCGCGCATAAATCGATGCTGCGGGGAAAACGCGTCGGTGTGATCATCAGCGGTGGCAACGTCGACATTCGCCGCTACGGCGAGTTGCTGGCAGGTCAATAGAAACAGGCGGGTGACGAGAGAGAACCATGGTGACAGACAAGACAGTATTTGAGCAGGTCATGGCGCTGCTGAGCGCCGGAGAGGCCGGATTCCGGGTGATAGAACATCCGGCGGAGGGGCGCTGCGAAGCGGTGGCGGCGCTGCGCGGCACCGAACAGGGGCAGGGCGCCAAGGCACTGGTCTGCCAAACGCGCATCGACGGCGCCAAGCATTACATTTTGGCGGTGCTGGCGGCGGACCGTCAGGCGGATCTGCAGCGGTTGGCGGCCGAGTTGGGCGGTAAAAAGGCATCGTTGGTCAGCCCGGCGGAAATCACGACCCTGACGGCCTGCGTGCCGGGGGCGATCCCGCCGTTCAGCTTCCACCCGCAGCTCAGGCTGGTGGCCGACCCGGAACTGTTTGACCGTTACGATGAAATTGCGTTTAACGCCGGCGATCTGCAACGCTCCGTGGTGCTCAATGCGCAGGATTATCTGCGTATTGCGGCGCCTGAGTTTATTCATTTCGCGCGTACGGAGACGATGGCGGAGTGAGAAAAAGAGTGTCTGTTCAGACGAGTTGAACAACAACGCTGAACCGCCGTTTACCGCCGGTTCAGCGTTGTTATGCTATATCCTTTGTTCGGAACCGCTGGCTGAACGAGAGACTGAGTTTGATCACCAATCCCCTATCCCGCAAAGAGTACGCAGTATGGATGTCGTTAACGATAGGGCTCAGCTTTGCGTGGCTAAATCTTTTAGAGATTTATAATCGTGATACGTTATTTTTTCAGAAGTTGACGATTTCCGTCATCAATAACGTATCGTTCGCCGATGTCATCGCCCCTTACCTGAGGCTGATACTGTATCTTCCTGTCGGGCTATTGGCGGTGGTGCTGACGCTGCTGTTTTGCGCCCGGCGATTATGTGACACCCGGTTCTTCGTGCTCGCCTGGCCGGTTTCTCTGGCGATCTTCCTGGCCTTTTGGTTTATCAACGTCGCTTTCCCCGGGCATCTCAATCTGGTATTAGCCGCCAAATCTTGCGTACTGGCGCTGATTGGGCTGATCCCACCGAGGAAGCGGAAGACCGAATAATCGAACGCAGTTCGATGGAGAGTCCGTCCCCCAGAAAGCGAAAAACCCGCCATAGGCGGGTTCTTCTGAATAGGGCGACCGGACTCGGACAACCGGCGCTGGCGCCGCGTTGAACAGCGCTTCAGCGCTGGCCCGCAGGGTGAGGCCTTTGGCCGAATAATCGAACGCAGTTCGATGGAGAGTCCGTATCCCAGAAAGCGAAAAACCCAGCCATAGGCTGGGTTCTCTAAATATGGTGCCCGGACTCGGACAACCGGCGCTGGCGCCGTGTTGAACAGCGCTTTAGCGCTGGCCCGCAGGGTGAGGCCTTTGGCCGAATAATCGAACGCAGTTCGATGGAGAGTCCTGTCTCTGAAAAGCAAAAACCCAGCCATAGGCTGGGTTCTCTAAATATGGTGCCCGGACTCGGAATCGAACCAAGGACACGGGGATTTTCAATCCCCTGCTCTACCGACTGAGCTATCCGGGCAACGGGCAGCATTAAACCGTATTGGCATAAAGCCGTCAACGGCTTTATGCGTGAAAGACGCTAAAATGCGTCCGGTTGCTGGCTTTTCAGGCAAAGGGCGCAAAAAATGCGCCTGTTGTGGCTATCGCCTCGGGTTGGTGGCGCTGCCAACCCTGCCGATTCAGCTCAGCGCCCCGTTGCGGCGGCACTGCGCCACCTGCAAGATGTCTTCCGCCAGCCGTTTGGCGACCGATACGTCCTGGAGCTGGCGTTTTACCAGCAGTTTGCTCAGGCAACCTTCCTGAATCAGCTCCATTTGCTGCGCCACCATGTCGGCGTCGTCGGCGTCCATTTCACGCAGCAATTCGCGGGTCAGCTCCAGCGAGGTCAGCTTTTGCTGCTCCGCCAGCTGGTGGATCGGGTGGTCCGTTTCCGGGAAGAAGCTGCAGGCGGCGATAAACAGGCAGCCGGGATAGCGGTCTTGCTGCACGTATTCCGCCAGCACGTCATAGCGCGCCAGCAGCTTTTGCTGCGGGCTCAGATTTTCGTCCAGCAGCAGCTGGCGGCGCCAGGTGTCGATCTGTTGGCCGTGGTAGCGCAGGCAGTCGTACAGCAGCGCTTCGCGATCCGGCCAGAACCGTTTGAGATCGCCAGGCTGAACGTCGAGTTTTTCCGCCAGCATCTCTAATGTGGCGGTCGCCAGGCCCTGTTGTTCCAACAGGCCCAGCGCGGTATCAAGGACGTGTTCACGTTGCACTTGTGCTTCCTCCCATTCGCTTCCGATCTTCAGTGTCAGTTATCGCATCACTTTCTGCAAATGCGCGTTGAAGGCTTCCGCCTTCATAAAACCGGTGACCCGCTGCGCCGTCAGTTCCTGGCCCGCCGGATCGAAGAACAGGATCGTCGGCAGCCCCAGCACCTGCAGATGCTTCAGCAGCGCCGCCTGTTCCGCGCTGTTGGCGGTCACATCCGCCTGCAGCAGCACCGCGTTGGCCAGGCTCGCCTGCACCGCCGCATCGCTGAAGGTGTATTTCTCGAACTCTTTACAGGCTACGCACCAGTCGGCGTACAGATCCAGCATCACCGGCTTGCCGCGCGCCTGTTGCAGCGCCAGATCGAGCTGTGCGACGTTGTTGATGCGGGTAAAGGCCAGGTGCGGCTGAGCGGCCTGCTGCGCCTGGTCGGCGCCGAAAGCCCAGTCCTGCAGCGGCCGTGCGGCGATCACCGCCGCCGCCAGCAGCAGCAGTTGCAGGGCGCGAGCCCAGCCGCGCGCGCTTCTCAGGCTCAGGGCGAAAGCCCAGCCGAAGAACGCCAGGCCGAGCAGGCTCCACAGGCGCATGCCCCACAGATCGCCGATTACCCGCTCCAGCAGGAACACCGGCAGCGCCAGAATGACGAAGCCGAAGGCCTCTTTCACGTACTGCATCCACGGGCCGCTGCGCGGCAGCAGGCGGTTGCCGAACAGGGTGACGATCACCAGCGGAATGCCCATCCCCAGCGCGTACAGGTACAGCGTGCCGCCGCCGGCCCACAGATTGCCGCTCTGGGCGATATACAGCAGGATGGCGCTGAGCGGCGCGGTGGTGCAGGGCGAGCAAATCAGCCCGGCCAGAGCGCCCATCAGGAACACGCCGGTCAGCGAGCCGCCGCGCTGGGTGTTGCTCCAGTTAGCCAGCCGGGTTTGCAGTGCGGAAGGCAGCTGCAGGGAATAGAGGCCGAACATCGACAGCGCCAGGGCGATGAACAGCACCGACAGGCCGATCAAGACATAAGGATGTTGCAGCGCCGCCTGGAACTGCAGGCCGGCGGCGGCCACCACCAACCCGAGCAGGGTATAGGTCAGCGCCATGCCCTGCACGTAAACCACCGCCAGCGCCAGAATGCGGCCGCTGCTTTGCGGCCGGTCGCGGCCGAGGATGATGCCGGAGATCAGTGGGTACATCGGCAGCACGCACGGCGTGAAGGCGATGCCGATGCCGATCAGCAGCGCCCACAGCGGCGAAAACGGCAGGCTGGCCGGTGCGGCGGGCGCTTCAGCCGGTGCAGCGGCCGGGAGCGGGGCGGCAGCGCCGGCGCTGACCGCGTCCAGCGGGATGACCCGGGTTTCCGGCGGATAGCAGAAGCCGGCCTCGGCGCAGCCCTGATAGGTGACGCTGAGGCTGGCGTTGGCCGCCGCCTGTTGCAGCGGCACCTGCAGATTAAGCTGCTGCTTGAAGATGGCGACTTCGCCGAAGAACTCGTCCTTGTGGCTCAATCCTTCCGGCAGGGTAAAGGCGCCGAGCGTCGCCTGCTGGGGCACCAGTTTGATCTGCTGACGATACAGGTAATAGCCGGGGCGGATCTGCCAGTTCAGCGTTACCTGGTTGCCTTGCTGTTTGAAATCGAAAGCGAAGGCCCGATCGACGGGCACGAACTGGCTGCCGCCCGTCGGTGCGAACAGCGAAGCCTGCGCCGCCTGCGGCAGGAAGAACAGGCTGCACAGCAGCAAAATCAGTTTAATGAAGCGTTGATCCATGACAGGTAGTCTTTATCTCCGGCCATCACCGGCAATACCAGCAGCTCGGGTGTCTGGTAGGGGTGATGTTGTTTCAGGGTGTCGAGCAGGGCCTGCTGACGGCGGCGATCGCTTTTGAACAGCATCTGCACCTCGTATTCCTGTTCCAGTTTCCCTTCCCAGTAATACAGTGAGGTGGCGCCGGGCAGCAGCGTGGCGCAGGCCGCCAGCTTATCGCCCAGGATCCGCGCCGCCAGTTCCTGGGCGCTGGCTTCATCGGGTGCGGTACAGAGTATGACGACAGCTTCGCAATCAGACATCTTCAGCCCTCTCATCGGTTCGAATGAGCACTATACCCTGAAGGCGGATTGGCTAGAAGGCGAGTTTATCGCCAGAAGGAAAACCGGGGCCGCAGCCCCGGTCAAAGCATTACAGCATGACGCTGCCGAGCAGGAAGCCGAATACCACCGCGAAGATCACGCCCATGGTGCCGGGAATGAAGAACGGATGGTTGAACACGAAGCGGCCGATGCGCGTGGTGCCGGTATCGTCCATCTGCACCGCGGCGACCAGTGTCGGGTAGGTCGGCAGGATGAACAGGCCGGAAACGGCGGCGAAGGAGGCGACGGCGGTCAGCGGCGACACGTTCAGCGCCAGCGCCATCGGCATCAGCGCCTTGGCGGTGGCGGCCTGCGAGTACAGCAGCGCCGAGCAGAAGAAGAAGATCACCGCCAGCAGCCACGGGTGCGCCTGAATGACGCTGCCGGCCGTCTCTTTGATCCAGTCGATGTTGGCCTGCACGAAAGTATCGCCCAGCCAGGCGACGCCGAGGATACAGATACAGGCGCTCATGCCGGCCTTGAAGGTGCTGGAGTTCAGCACCATGTCGGTGTCGACGCGGCACAGCAGGGTGGTCAGCGTGGCGACGCTCAGCATGATGATCAGGATGGCGTTGGTGGTGTTCATCAGCGGCTTGGCCACCAGGCCCAGGCCCGGGCTGTTGATGATGGCGTAGGCGACCACGCACAGCACGCCCAGCAGGAACAGCAGCACCGAGGCTTTGGCGCGCGGTTTGATCGCCAGCGCGTTGTTGCCGCGCAGGGTGATCAGGCCTTCTTCCAGGCGTTTCAGGTAGACCGGATCGTTAGACAGCCTGGAGTCGAACAGCCAGGTCACCAGCAGCGACATCACCAGCACGGCGCAGAAGGTGGACGGGATCACCACCATCAGCAGGTGCAGGTAGCTGACGCCGTGGCCTTCCATCACCGAAGACATGTACACCACCGCGGCGGAAATCGGCGAGGCGGTGATGGCGATCTGGGCGGAGACCACGGCGGTCGACAGCGGCCGGCAAGGCTTGATGCCCTGTTCTTTCGCCACTTCGGCGATCACTGGCAGCGCCGAGAGCGAGATGTTGCCGGTGCCGGCGAAGATGGTCAGGAAGTAGGTGACGATAGGGGCGAGAATGGTGATATGTTTGGGGTTCTTGCGCAGCAGCTTTTCGGTCTGCTGCACCAGGTAGTCCATCCCCCCGGCGACCTGCATCGCGGAGATCGCCGCGATCACCGCCATGATGATGGAAATCACGTCGAAAGGGATGCTGCCCGGCTTGACGCCGATCAGCGCCAGGACCAGAACGCCCAACCCCCCCGCGAACCCGATACCGATACCGCCCAACCTGGCCCCTAAAAAGATGGCCAGCAGAACGATAACCAATTCTACGGCTAGCATAGTGTTTACTCCTTAAAATGAGATTTCCCGTCATCCTTGAAACTGCATCGGTGTTGGCTGCGAGCACTCACCCCAGTCACTTACTAGAGTAAGCTCCTGGGGACTTGCGCTCTTGCCGCCTTGATGCAGTCCCAATGATTTAGGGTGTAAATTGAAAATAAAACGTTAAAATTTTGTGGGCGCCGAAAAGTAAAAAGGCACGCTATCCAGAGGATTTAGCGTGCCTTTCAGGGCTACCGGGTAGGTCTGTTATTGTTCATTTTCATCCGTATAGCGTTTGGCTTTATAGGCCGGGTGCATCAGGTTCTCCACGGAGAAGATGTCATCCAGCTCGGCTTCGGTCAGCAGGCCGCGTTCCAGCACCACTTCGCGCACGCTCTTGCCGGTTTCGGCGCAGATCTTCCCGACGATGTCACCGTTGTGGTGGCCGATGAACGGGTTCAGATAGGTGACGATACCGATCGAGTTGAAGACGTAGTGTTCGCAGACTTCTTTATTCGCGGTGATGCCGTTAATGCATTTTTCCAGCAGGTTGTAGCAGGCGTTGGTCAGGATGTGGATCGACTCGAACATCGCCTGGCCGATCACCGGCTCCATCACGTTCAACTGCAGCTGGCCCGCTTCGGCCGCCATGGTAACGCAAGTGTCGTTGCCAATCACCTTGAAACACACCTGATTGACCACTTCCGGCACCACCGGGTTCACTTTGGCCGGCATGATGGACGATCCCGCCTGCAGCTCCGGCAGGTTGATTTCGTTCAGGCCGGCGCGCGGGCCGGAGGAGAGCAGGCGCAGGTCGTTACAGATTTTGGACAGTTTCACCGCCAGGCGTTTGAGCGCGCTGTGCACCATCACGTAGGCGCCGCAGTCGGAGGTGGCTTCGATCAGGTCTTCCGCTGGCACCACCGGCAGGCCGCTGACTTCCGCCAGTTTTTGCACCGCCAGCGGCTGGTAGCCTTCCGGGGTGTTGAGCGCGGTGCCGATGGCGGTGGCGCCCAGGTTCACTTCCAGCAGCAGCTCCGCGGTGCGGTGCAGGTTGCGGGTCTCTTCGTTCAGCAGCACGCTGAAGGCGTGGAATTCCTGGCCGAGGGTCATCGGCACCGCGTCCTGCAGCTGGGTGCGGCCCATTTTCAGGATGGTTTCGAACTCTTTCGCCTTGCGATCGAAGCCTTCGCGCAGCTGGTTGATGGCGTCGATCAGTTTCTGGTTGGAGGCGTACACCGCGATGCGGAACCCGGTCGGGTAGGCGTCGTTGGTGGACTGACACTTATTGAGGTGATCGTTCGGGTTCAGGTACTGGTATTCGCCTTTTTGGTGGCCCATCAGCTCCAGGCCAATGTTCGCCAGCACTTCGTTGGTGTTCATGTTCAGCGAGGTGCCCGCGCCGCCCTGGAATACGTCCACCGGGAACTGATCCATGCACTTGCCTTTATCCAGCACCTCGTCGCAGGCCTGGATGATCACGTCGGCGATTTTGCGCGGAATGGTTTTGAGTTCTTTGTTGGCCATCGCCGCGGCCTTTTTCACCATCACCATGCCGCGAACGAACTCGGGAACATCGCTGATTTTGCTGTTGCTGATGTAGAAGTTTTCAATCGCACGCAGAGTGTGAACTCCGTAGTAAGCGTCTGCGGGGACTTCACGTGTTCCTAACAGGTCTTCTTCGATACGAATGTTGTTTGACATGAGAACCTTCTCTATGTGTTGCTGCCGAATTAATAATTTGTCAGGTCAAGGCTAAAGGGCACAGCCTAAATTAATATTGCCGAAGGCTTGGGGCGTGAAACGATTAACCAAATCGCCCGTTGCTGCCCAGATCATATGCTGGTTGATAAGAAATGACTGAATCCAGATCACCTTATGGTGTTTAAGGATATGCCCTTTTCCGGTTCTGTGACTTCTTTCACGTTTGTGAACTTTAGCAATAAAAACCGGCTCTCGGTTGAAATGGTGGGGGGATGCCCTCATTGTAATGGTGTCGGCCGTTTACGGCCTCTTTTTTCGCGCCGTCGCCCCGTGGCGGCCGCGCTTTACCTACCGATAGGAGAACCAGGTGCGCTGGTTACCGCTACTGCTGATATTTCTGCTGGCTTACATAGAAATATCCATCTTTATCAAAGTCGCCGCCGTGCTCGGCGTGGCTGTCACCCTGTTGCTGGTGGTGTTCAGCTCCTGCGTCGGCATTTCGCTGGTGCGCAATCAGGGCATGAAAACCTTCGTGCAGATGCAGCAAAAACTGGCGGCCGGCGAAAGCCCGGCGGCGGAAATGGTGAAAAGCGTTTCGCTGGTGCTGGCGGGCTTCCTGCTGCTGATTCCGGGCTTCTTCACCGACTTCCTCGGCCTGCTGCTGCTGCTGCCGCCGGTGCAAAAATCGCTGACGCTGAAGCTGATGCCGCATCTGTCGGTGTATCGCCCCGGCGGTTGGACGGGCGGCGACGCCGCCAACGGCAACACCTTTGACGGCGAATTCCAGCGTAAGGACGACGAGCGCCCGGTGCTGGAACACCGCCCGGACGAGGATCGCAAACCTCACGATCGTTAAGCAAACGCGGCCCAGGCCGCGTTTTTCATCTCTGCGGCACTCGCCGAACCAAAAATGCGAAATTTTTTTCGTTAGCCCCCTTGAAGGGGGCTGGAACGCCCCCATCTCAAATGCCACGAGGCCGGTAATAACAACCATCCGGTGTACAACCCTAAATCTGATAGAGACCTTCTTACAGGAGAGCGTTCAATGAGTATTCGTCCATTGCATGACCGCGTTATCGTCAAGCGCAAAGAAGTTGAATCAAAATCTGCTGGCGGCATCGTCCTGACTGGCTCTGCTGCGGGTAAATCCACTCGCGGTGAAGTGGTTGCAGTGGGTAAAGGGCGTGTGCTGGAAAACGGCAACATCCAACCGCTGGATGTGAAAGTTGGCGATATCGTGATTTTCAACGACGGCTACGGCGTGAAAGCAGAGAAGATCGACAATGAAGAAGTGTTGATCATGTCCGAAAGCGACATTCTGGCAATTGTTGAAGCGTAATTGCGCTTTATCTTCTGAACTGAACGAGTTGAAGGGAAATACCAATGGCAGCTAAAGACGTAAAATTCGGCAATGACGCTCGCGTGAAAATGCTCCGCGGCGTGAATGTTCTCGCTGATGCAGTAAAAGTGACCCTGGGCCCGAAAGGCCGCAACGTAGTGCTGGATAAATCTTTCGGCGCACCGACCATCACCAAAGACGGCGTTTCCGTTGCGCGTGAAATCGAGCTGGAAGACAAGTTCGAGAACATGGGCGCACAGATGGTGAAAGAAGTGGCCTCCAAAGCGAACGACGCGGCGGGCGACGGCACCACCACGGCAACCGTACTGGCTCAATCCATCATCACCGAAGGCCTGAAAGCGGTTGCTGCCGGCATGAACCCGATGGATCTGAAGCGCGGCATCGACAAAGCGGTTGTCGCTGCGGTTGAAGAACTGAAAAAACTGTCCGTACCTTGCTCCGATTCCAAAGCTATCGCTCAGGTGGGCACCATCTCCGCCAACTCCGACGAAACCGTGGGTAAACTGATCGCGGAAGCGATGGAGAAAGTGGGCAAAGAAGGCGTTATCACCGTTGAAGAAGGCACCGGCCTGCAAGACGAGCTGGACGTGGTTGAAGGTATGCAGTTCGACCGCGGTTACCTGTCCCCATACTTCATCAACAAGCCGGAAACCGGTTCTGTTGAGCTGGAAAGCCCGTTCATCCTGCTGGCTGACAAGAAGATCTCCAACATCCGCGAAATGCTGCCGGTGCTGGAAGCCGTTGCCAAAGCAGGCAAACCGCTGCTGATCATCGCTGAAGACGTTGAAGGTGAAGCGCTGGCGACCCTGGTGGTCAACACCATGCGCGGCATCGTGAAAGTGGCTGCCGTTAAGGCGCCTGGCTTCGGCGACCGTCGTAAAGCCATGCTGCAGGACATCGCGACCCTGACTGCCGGTACCGTTATCTCTGAAGAGATCGGTCTGGAGCTGGAAAAAGCCACCCTGGAAGACCTGGGTCAGGCGAAACGCGTTGTCATCAACAAAGACACCACCATCATCATCGATGGCGTGGGCGACGAAGCAACCATCCAGGGCCGCGTTGCTCAGATCCGTCAGCAGATCGAAGAAGCGACCTCTGACTACGATCGTGAAAAACTGCAGGAGCGCGTAGCGAAACTGGCCGGCGGCGTTGCCGTTATCAAGGTTGGCGCAGCGACTGAAGTTGAAATGAAAGAGAAGAAAGCCCGCGTTGAAGACGCCCTGCACGCCACCCGCGCTGCAGTGGAAGAAGGCGTGGTTGCCGGCGGCGGCGTCGCGCTGATCCGCGTTGCAGGCAAAATCGCCGCGCTGAAAGGCGACAACGAAGACCAGAACGTGGGTATCAAAGTTGCGCTGCGCGCAATGGAAGCCCCTCTGCGTCAGATCGTGGTTAACGCCGGTGAAGAAGCTTCCGTTATCGCCAACCAGGTGAAAGCGGGCGAAGGCAGCTACGGCTACAACGCTTACTCTGAAGAATACGGCGACATGATCGCGATGGGTATCCTGGATCCAACCAAAGTGACCCGTTCTGCTCTGCAGTACGCGGCTTCTGTGGCTGGCCTGATGATCACCACCGAATGCATGGTCACCGACCTGCCGAAGGCTGACGCACCGGATCTGGGCGCAGCAGGCGGCATGGGTGGCATGGGCGGTATGGGCGGCATGATGTAATCATCCCCCACACGCTTGTGTGCTGAGAACCCCGGTCAAACGACCGGGGTTTTTTTATCTTAAAAATCAATAAAAAGAATGTTTGTTTAGCGCGTTATTAGTTCACTGAATGAATTATTGCATTATTTTGCTTTTACCCTAAACCGTTGTCGTTTCGTACCGATATAGCCCCTACCGGGCGGGGAATTTTCCCCCGCCGGGGTGACTGTCAACGGAGACGACTTATGCTGAAAAATATGAAAATAGCCACCTGGCTGATGTTGATGCTGTTGCTGCTGGGCTTGATGCCCATGGGAACCGGCGCCATCGCCTTCTATTTCATGCAGCAAAACGGCAACAGCATCGGCAGGATGAGCACTTTCTCCGACGAGGAAGCGGCGCTGAACCGCAGCTGGCGTTCCTTGCTGCAAACGCAGACGCTGATCGACAACCTGGCGTTCGAGCGTATGGCGCAGACCAGCAGAGCCGATATTCAGCAGGGCATTGATGAGGCGCGCGGCGAGCTGCGCGGCGCCGATGTCGCTTTCAATCTGTTCTGGGATACGCCGGGCCTGACGGTATCGCGCCCGGAGCTGGGCGAGGCGATGAAAAAGGTCTACCTGGCGCAGCAGAGAGTGCTGAAGCAAGAGTTGACGCTGCTGGCCGAGACGCCGCAGGCATCGTTGATTGAACGGCTGCACGCCATGGCGGCCGAGAAGCGTCAGGTGCGCCAACGGTTGGACGGCCAGTTTGCCGACTACATGCGGGCCACGGTGGCCGCCCACCGTCTGGCGGTGGAGGAGGCGGAGCAGACTCAGAAAGTGTTCGCCCGCCTGCTGAGCGGCACCCTGGCGGCGATCCTGCTGCTGCTGGTCGCCGTACAGCGTGATTTCCGCCGGCGCCTGATCCTGCCGCTGCGCCAGATTGCCGAACATTTGCAAAAGGTTGGGCGCGGCGATCTGCGCAGCAAGATCGTGGCGCGCAGCAACGATGAGATTGGCATGCTGTTCGCCAGCCTGCAGGCGATGCAGCAGGAGCTGAGCGCCACCGTGCAGCAGGTGCGTGACGGCGTGGAGTCGATCAACCACGGCACGCATGAGATCGCCGTCGGCAACGCCGATCTCTCCAGCCGCACAGAAGAACAGGCCAGCGCGCTGACGGAAACCGCCGCCAGCATGGAACAGATCACCGCCACGGTGCGGCAAAACGCCGATAACGCCAACCAGGCCGCCGGGATGGTCAATCAGACCGCCGGCATTGCCCGCAACGGCGAAACGCTGATGGCCAGCGCGGTCGACAAGATGCGGGCGATCAACGACAGCGCGCGTCAGGTGGGGGATATTACCAGCGTGATCGACGGCATCGCCTTCCAGACCAACATTCTGGCGCTGAACGCCGCCGTCGAGGCCGCGCGCGCCGGGGAGCAGGGGCGGGGTTTTGCGGTGGTGGCCGGCGAAGTGCGCAACCTGGCGCAGCGCTGCGCGACTTCGGCCAAGGAGATCAGCAGCCTGGTCGACGGCGTCACCGGCGATATCGCCGCCGGCGTGCGGCTGGTGGAACAGGCGGGCGAGACGATGAATGCCATCGTCGGCTCGGTGAACCAGGTGACGTCGCTGATGGATAACATCTCGTACGCGTCGCAAGAGCAAAGCAAGGGCGTTGAGCAGGTCGGGGTGGCGGTGACCCAGATGGATCAGGTAACCCAGCAGAATGCCGCGCTGGTGGAAGAGGTGGCGACCACCGCCGTCGGCGTGGAGGAGCAGGCGGCCCTGCTGGCGCAGGCGGTGGCGGTATTCCAACTGGCGGGAGAGCCGGAAGCGTCGGCTTCGGCGGCCGGTGCCGGCTGGGTATAATGCCGCCGCTCTGTATTTGATGATATTTTTGCCGCCCGGGGCGATTTAGCTGGTAAACTGGTTAGTCATCAGCTGTCGCTCAAGACGTTGGCCCGCTCGCGCGGCAACGGATGCTTAAGAGATGGCATCGCTTTCTGATATACCCTATGAATTTCAAGTTGTAGCTAGGCGGCCAGCTCGTGAGTCCCCAGGCGCTTACTTGAGTAAGTAACTGGGGTGAGCGAGTGCAGTCAACAACGCTACAGCTTGAAAGGCGACGGGTAGAAGATTTTGCGTAATTCTCAACATCGAATGGGGAACAAGATGCGGATTAAAGCCTTACTGGGTCTTTCGGCAGCGGTGCTGCTGGCGGGTTGCAGCACCACTCATGAACTGACCGCTGCGGGTCAGCAGATCAAGTTCACCGACAGCAAGCCGGCGGCGGAATGCCAGCTGCTGGGGGAAGTGACCGGCACCCAGAGCAACTGGCTGTCCGGCAACGGCGGTGAGGGCAGCTCCATGCGCGGTGCGGCCAACGATCTGCGCAACAAGGCGGCGGCAATGGGCGGCAACGTGATCTACGGCGCCAACAGCCCAAGCCAGAACCTGCTCTCCAGCTTCGCGCCGCTGGACAGCAAAATGGTCGGCCAGGTTTACAAGTGCCCGTAAGGCGCTGAGGCCAAACGCCGCACAGAGATAAAAAAAGAGGAATGCCACGGCATTCCTCTTTTCGTTCCATCAGGCCATGTGGCGCGCATCACTCCTGCATCAGGCGCAGGTCGATCGGTGTTTTGCTCGGTTCGCCGCCCACTTCACGCGTCAGGCGCGGCACCAGATAACCGGACACCTTGCTCAGCAGCGCCTGCATGATGACGCGCGCTTCATCGTCGCTGACCATGAAGTGCGCCGCGCCCTGCACCTTGTCCAGCACGTGAATGTAGTAGGGCAGGATGCCTGCGTCGAACAGCGCGTTGCTGAGCGCGGCCAGCGTATCGGCGTCATCGTTGACGTCGCGCAGCAGCACGCTTTGATTGAGCAGCGTGACGCCGGCGAGGCGCAGCTGAGCCATGGCGCTCTGCAGCTCGCGGTCGATTTCGTTGGCGTGGTTGATATGCGTGACCATCAGCACCTGCAGGCGCGAGGCCGACAGCAGGCGGCACAGCGCCGGCGTAATGCGCGCCGGGATCACCACCGGCAGACGGGTGTGAATGCGCAGGCGTTTCAGGTGCGGGATGGTCTCCAGTTCGCCGACCAGCCACTCCAGCTCGCTGTCTTTGGCCATCAGCGGATCGCCGCCGGAAAAAATGATCTCGTCGAGTTCCGGGTGTTGGCGGATATAATCCAGCGCCTGCCGCCAGTTGTTCTTGTTGCCCTGATTATCCTGATAGGGGAAGTGGCGGCGGAAGCAGTAACGGCAGTTGACCGCACAGCCGCCTTTGACCAGCAGCAGTGCGCGATTGCGGTATTTGTGCAGCAGGCCCGGCACCACGCTGCGCTGCTCATCGAGCGGATCGGTGGTGAACCCTGGGGCGTTGATGAACTCCTCTCTGGCGGTCAGAACCTGGCGCAGCAACGGGTCGTTGGCATCGCCGGGGCGCATGCGCGCAGCGAAGGCGCGCGGCACGCGCAGGGCAAACAGCCGGCGGGCATCGCGCCCCTGCGGCAGTTCCGGGTGCGTATTCAGTGACAAAAGCTGCAGTAATTCATCGGGATCGGTAATAACATCGGCGAGTTGATGCAACCAATCTTCTCTATGTGCCGTACTTTGGGTTATAATGTGTGCCATTTTTTTGGCTAAGCTACCAGTTCAAATATTCAGAGGGCCATCATGGCGACTTATTCTAGCAACGATTTCCGTCCGGGTCTTAAAATCATGTTCGAGGGCGAACCTTACGCCGTCGAAGCCAGTGAGTTCGTTAAGCCGGGCAAAGGCCAGGCGTTTGCACGCGTGAAAATGCGCCGTCTGCTGACCGGCACCCGCGTGGAAAAAACCTTCAAGTCTACCGATTCTTGCGAAGGCGCAGACGTGATGGACACCAACATGAACTACCTGTACAGCGACGGTGAGTTCTACCACTTCATGCACCCTGAGTCTTTCGAACAGCATCAGGTTGACGGCAAAACCGTCGGCGACGCGGCCAAATGGCTGCAGGATAACGCAGAGTGCATCATCACCCTGTGGGATGGCCGTCCAATCGCCGTTCAGCCGCCGAACTTCATCGAAGCGGAAATCACCGATACCGATCCTGGCCTGAAAGGCGATACCGCAGGGACTGGCGGCAAGCCGGCGACCCTGAGCACCGGCGCCGTAGTAAAAGTGCCGTTGTTCGTCCAGATCGGCGAAGTGATCAAAGTTGACACTCGCTCTGGCGAATACGTCTCTCGCGTTAAGTAAGTTTCAAAACAGAGGAACCCCCGCGGTTCCTCTGTTTTATCCCATCCTCGTTCGTTGGCAGAAAATCCGCATGTTCAAGAAAACGCTGTTGGCCGTGCTCTCCCTGTTGTTCCTTTTCTCCCTCAGCAGTTGCAATACGTTTCGCGGTTTCGGCGAAGACGTTCAGCATCTCGGCGGCGCCATCTCCCGCACGGCCAGCTGATCCCGCCTTTAACCCGATGTATTTGCGCCACAAAGCCGGTCACGATCCCACACCCTCCGTCAATTTTGACTACGCTTAGAAAGCCGTACTTTTTCATCAACGACAAATAAGGACTTTCTTATGCTGAAGAAAAGTATTATCGCGATCTTCTCTTTGATGATTTTGAGCTCGCTGACCGCCTGCAATACCACCCGCGGTGTGGGTGAAGACATTCAGGCCGGCGGCAAGGCTATTCAGCGCAGCGCGGAATAATCCGCATTCCACCCGGCGGCGTTCCGGCTGCGGAGAGCCGCCACATTTCTATCCCTTGCCTGAGCGTTAACGCTGCTGCTATCCTGCCGCAGTGCGGGTGAGGTTACCCGTCATGCATCACCTCGCTGAACGGGACGACCCGTTTACGCGTCATTTTATCGGGGACGACCCCAGTGGTAGGGAGGCCGTCTCATGGCCTGGATTATTCTGCTTATCGCCGGTTTGCTCGAAGTGGTTTGGGCTATCGGTCTGAAATACACCCACGGTTTTACCCGGCTGACGCCGAGCATTATCACCATCGCCGCGATGGTGGTCAGCATGTTGCTGTTGGCCAATGCCATGAAAACGCTGCCCGCCGGCACCGCCTACGCGGTGTGGACCGGCATCGGCGCGGTGGGCGCGGCCATCATGGGCATGGTGCTGTTGGGGGAATCGACCAATATCGCGCGCATCATCAGCCTGTGCCTGATCGTGGTCGGCATCCTCGGGTTGAAGTTCAGCAGTCACTGATCGGCGGACTGCTGCACCCAGATCAGCTTGTCGGTGGCGAAACCGTAGCCTTTGGCTGTCTGCAATAAACGGTCGCGCACGGCGGCGTCAAGCGTCGGCGTGCGCGACAGGATCCACAGATAGTCGCGGTTCGGGCCGCAAACCAGCGCGTAGCGGTAGTCCGGGTCCAGGGCAATCACGTTGTAGCCGCCATAGAAGGGGCCGAAGAACGACACTTTCAGCGCCGCGATCTGCGGTGAACCGATAAAGTAGGCTTTGCCTTCGCTTTCTTGCCATTGCTGTTTCTGCGGATTGAAGCCGCGATTGATGACTTTCAGTCCGCCGTCGGCGCGCGGGCTGTAGTGGGCGGTCACCTGCTGCAAACCGCGTTCAAAGCGATGATCCAGACGTGCAATCTCATACCAGGTGCCGAGATAGCGCTGGCTGTCGAAAGGGGTCACGACCTTGATGTCTTTAGGCGGGGAGACGCTGCAAGCGACGGAGAGCAGGGCGGAAAGCATGACGCTAAGCTTTGACCATAAACGCATCGGTGACTCCTGTTTACCGGGGGCGAGTAGACAGTGTAGCCGATGAGAAAAGGGCGGCCAACGGGCGTTGGCCGCCTGAGCGGTTTACAGCGTGACGACGCCGATGACGGTGACGACGCTAAGGATCGCCGCCAAACCGTAGAACACCCACTTGCCGGCCGGCACGTGGATCTTCAGATCGTGCATCGCATGGTGGATGCGGTGCAGGCCGCACCACAGCGGCAGAATGATCATCAGCAGCAGGAACAGGCGGCCGATCAGGCTCTGGCAGAACGCCAGCACGCGCTCGTAACCCAGCGCCTCACCGGGGAACAGCCCCAGCGGCAGCAGAATGCCGACCAGCAGTACGATGGCCGGCGCGACGATCGCGCCCCACATGCCGCCGGCGCCGAACAATCCCCAGAAAACCGGCTCGTCGGAGCGTTTAGGTGCTTGATTTATCATGTTTCCTCCGGATTAGATCAGGGCCACGGCCAGGATGACCACGCTGACGACGATGGTGACGGCCCACAGCCCTTTCACGATGGGGCCCGGCCCCATTTTCTCGCTGTTGACCACGATATTGGCGGCCTTCGGCGCCAGATCGAACCAGGTTTTGGTATGCAGCGCCGCCGCCAGCAGGGCGACGACGTTGATCAACAGCACCAGCGGATTCTGCAAGAAACCGACGAAGCTGGCCCAGCTCTCGGCGCCGCCCTTCAGCGCGAACACGCCGTAGAGCAGCACGATGCTGAACCACACCGCCAGCACCGAGGTGCCTTCGCGCAGCATGTAGAAACGGTAGAAGCCGAGCTTTTGCCACCAGGTGGGCGTCATGGTGCGCACATAGGGCTTACGTTGAGTTGTCATGGCAATTTTTCTCCCTTATTGCGGCTTCAGCATGGCGATCATGAAGTCTTTGGCGCTCTCCACCTTGCCCTGCTGGATGGCGGCGGCGGGATCGACGTGTTTCGGGCAGACTTCAGAGCAATAGCCGACGAAGGTGCAGCTCCAGACGCCGTTTTGGCCGTTGAGCTGCGGCATGCGCTGTTTCTTGCCGTGGTCGCGGTTGTCCAGGTTATAGCGGTGCGCCAGCGTGATCGCCGCCGGGCCGATAAACTCGGGGTTGAGGCCGAACTGCGGGCACGCGGCGTAGCACAGGCCGCAGTTGATGCAGCCGGAGAACTGGTGGTACTTGGCCATCTGCGCCGGGGTCTGCACGTTCGGGCCATCCTCCGGTTTGCGATCGTTGCCGATGATGTACGGTTTGATCGCCTCCAGGCTTTCGATGAAGTGGGTCATGTCCACCACCAGATCGCGCTCGATCGGGAAGTTGCCCAGCGCTTCGACCTTCATGCCGCCGACGTAGTCGCGCAGGAAGGTTTTGCACGCCAGCTTCGGCACGCGGTTGACCATCATGCCGCAGGAGCCGCAGATCGCCATGCGGCACGACCAGCGGTAGGAGAGATCCGGCGCCAGGTTATCCTTGATGTAGCCCAGCGCATCGAGCAGCGAGGTCTGTTCATCATAAGGCACGGCGTAAGTGACGAAATGCGGCTCGGCGTCACTTTCCGGGTTATAGCGCATGACGTCGATCTTCAGGGTTTGCATCTCAGCCATTTGCCTGCTCCTTATTCTTTTTCTCCTGCGCTTCGGCTTCTGCGCCGTAGACGCGTTTGGCCGGCGGCAGCTTGGTGATTTTCACGTCGCTGTATTCGAGACGCGGTGCGCCCTGCGGGTTGTGGAACGCCAGCGTATGCTTGAGGAAGTTGACGTCGTCACGCTCGGTGCAGCCTTCGTCCAGGCGCTGGTGGGCGCCGCGCGACTCTTTGCGGTTAAATGCGGAGTGCGCCATGCATTCGGCGACGTCCAGGCCGTAGCCCAGCTCGATGGTGTACAGCAGATCGGTATTGAACACGCTGGAGTTGTCGGTGATTTTGACGCGTTTGAAGCGCTCTTTCAGCTCGGCCAGCTTATCGATGGTTTTTTGCATCAGCTCCGGCGTGCGGTAGATGCCGCAACCTTCTTCCATCGACAGCCCCATTTCGTCGCGGATCTTCGCCCAGTTTTCGTTGCCTTCCTGCTTCATCAGGTTGCTCAGGCGGGTTTCGACGTCGCGTGTTTGCGCATCCAGCGCGGCGCCGTTGGCTGGCGCGGTTTCCAGCGCGCGGCGCGCCGCGTGCTCACCGGCGACGCGGCCGAATACCACCAGTTCCGCCAGCGAGTTGGAGCCGAGACGGTTGGCGCCGTGCAGGCCGACGGAGGAACATTCGCCGACCGCGAACAGCCCCTTGATGCGGGTTTCGCAGTTCTGGTCGGTTTCAATGCCGCCCATGGTGTAGTGCGCGGTTGGGCGCACTGGGATCGGATCTTTCACCGGATCGACGCCGACATAGGCCTTGGCCAGTTCGCAGATGAACGGCAACCGTTCCAGCAGCTTTTTCTCGCCCAGGTGGCGCAGATCGAGGTAGACCACGTCGCCGCGTGGGGTGGCGATGGTGCGGCCGGCGCGCCATTCGTGCCAGAAGGCCTGGGACACTTTGTCGCGTGGGCCCAGCTCCATGTATTTGTTCTTCGGCTCGCCCAGCGGGGTTTCCGGGCCCATGCCGTAGTCTTGCAGGTAGCGGTAGCCGTCTTTGTTCACCAGAATGCCGCCTTCGCCGCGGCAGCCCTCGGTCATCAGGATGCCGGAACCGGGCAGGCCGGTTGGGTGGTACTGCACGAACTCCATGTCGCGCAGCGGTACGCCGTGGTGGAACGCCATGCCCATGCCGTCGCCGGTGACGATGCCGCCGTTGGTGTTGTAGCGGTAAACGCGCCCGGCGCCGCCGGTGGCCATCACCACCGCGTTGGCGCGGATCTGCACGCGGGTGCCTTCCATCATGTTGAGCGCCACCAGGCCGCGCGCCTGGCCGTCATCCACCAGGATATCCAGTACGAAGTGCTCGTCGAAGCGTTGAATTTGCGGGTATTTCAGCGAGGTCTGGAACAGGGTGTGCAGCATGTGGAAGCCGGTCTTGTCGGCGGCGAACCAGGTGCGTTCGATCTTCATGCCGCCGAAACGCCGCACGTTGACCGAACCGTCCGGTTTGCGGCTCCACGGGCAGCCCCATTGTTCGAGCTGGGTCATCTCGCGCGGGCACTGATGCACGAAGTGATCGACCACGTCCTGCTCGCACAGCCAGTCGCCGCCGGCGACGGTGTCGTGGAAGTGGTAGTCGAAGGTATCGTGATCCTGAGTGACGGCGGCGGAGCCCCCCTCGGCGGCGACCGTGTGGCTGCGCATCGGGTAGACCTTCGAGATCAGCGCGATTTTCAGTTGGGGATTGGCTTCCGCTGCGGCTATTGCTGCACGTAAACCAGCGCCCCCGGCCCCAATAATGGCAAGATCGGCGTTAAAGGTTTGCACTGCATTCCTCCAATGTTCTTGTTAAGAACGGCAAGTTAAATATCTATGCTTAAAATTTAGCGAACTCTTCGGGTGCTAACTAATTGAACCGATTAATGTTGCTTAAAGGTTAAGGATAGATATCTCCCACCAATAATGGGGAATTAACTATACCTAAAGTTAAGTAGTCGAAATTTGATGTGATCGATTGTTTTGTCGATTAACGCTTGCCCAACAGGCTTGCCTGCCTTTTCGCGCGTTCGGCGTGCTTTACCCTTTTTAACGCGCTTTTGCCGCCTATTTATCGGAAATTGGCGTTATGACCGGTTGCGCATCGTGAAGAATTTGTTTGGCTGCAAGGATGCGAGTAGACTGCATCCCCTGTTTGATTTCGGAGTTAATTACCATGAGCGAAACGGCAAGCTGGCAGCCTAGTGCACCCATCGCCAATTTGTTGAAACGCGCAGCGATTCTGGCTGAGATCCGGCGTTTCTTCGCCGATCGTGGCGTGCTGGAAGTTGAGACGCCCACCATGAGCCAGGCGACGGTCACCGACGTTCACCTGTTCCCGTTCGAGACGCGTTTCGTCGGGCCGGGGGCGGCAGAGGGCCTGACGCTATACATGATGACCAGCCCGGAATATCACATGAAGCGCCTGCTGGCGGCGGGCAGCGGCCCGATCTACCAAATGGGGCGCAGCTTCCGCAATGAAGAAGCCGGGCGGCATCACAACCCGGAATTCACCATGCTGGAGTGGTACCGTCCGCACTACGACATGTACCGCCTGATGAATGAGGTGGACGATCTGCTGCAACAGGTGCTGGACTGCGAGAGCGCGGAGACCCTGTCTTATCAGCAGGCGTTCCTGCGCCATCTGGACATCGATCCGCTGTCGGCGGAGAAGACGCAGCTGCGCGAAGCGGCGGCCAAACTCGATCTGAGCAACATCGCCGATACCGAAGAAGATCGCGATACGCTGCTGCAGCTGCTGTTCACCGTGGGCGTGGAACCGCATATCGGCCGTGAAAAGCCGGCGTTCGTTTACCACTTCCCGGCCAGCCAGGCGGCGTTGGCGGAGATCAGCACCGAAGACCACCGCGTGGCGGAGCGTTTCGAGGTGTACTTCAAGGGCATCGAACTGGCGAACGGTTTCCGCGAGCTGACCGACGGCCGTGAACAACAGCAGCGCTTCGAGCAGGACAACCGCAAACGCGCGGAGCGCGGTCTGCCGCAGCAGCCGATCGACTATCACCTGTTGGCGGCGTTGCAGCACGGCATGCCGGAATGTTCCGGCGTGGCGCTGGGCGTGGATCGTCTGGTGATGCTGGCGCTGGGCGCCGAGAGCCTGAGCGACGTATTAGCCTTCCCGGTCGGGATCGCCTGACGTTTCAGGCGGTGAAAAAAGCAAAAAGGGTCGGCAAATGCCGGCCCTTTTTTTATCGCGAGAAGCGCTTACAACCCCCCGGCGTCGCGTTTGGTGTTCGGCGCCGGCGTAGACGGCGGCGTACGGCCGTTGTTGGTCAACCGCGACAGCGTCTCGGTGCGCACCTGGAACGGCGGGTACGGCAGCGTGATGCCGTGCTCGCGATAGCCCGCCAGGATCAGTTGGTGGATCTCGTGGCGCAGCGGCATGCGGTGGCCCATCTCGGCGGCGTAAATACGCATCTCGAAGATCTGGATGCCCTGTTGCAGATCGACCAGGTAAACCTCCGGCGCCGGATTATCCAGCACCAGCGAGCAGCGTTCGGCGGCGTTCATCAGGATTTTGGTCACCTCCTCGCTGTTGGCTTCGCCCGGCGCCGGTACGGTCAGCACCACACGGGTCAGGGTGTCCGACAGCGACCAGTTGACGAACTGTTCGGTGATGAACGCTTTGTTCGGCACGATGATCTCTTTGCGGTCCCAGTCCGAGATGGTGGTGGCGCGGGTATTGATCTTGGTGACGGTGCCGGTCAGGTTGCGGATCGTCACGGTGTCGCCGATGCGGATCGGTTTCTCGAACAGGATGATCAGGCCGGAGATGAAGTTAGAGAAGATCTCCTGCATGCCGAAGCCCAACCCCAGACTGAGCGCGGTAACCACCCACTGCAGTTTTGACCATTCGATGCCGATCCAGGCGAAGCTGAGCACCGCGCCGAACAGCAGCAGCAAGTACTTGGTGATGGTGGTGATGGCGTAGCCGGTGCCCGGCGACAGATCCAAGTGCTGCAGCACCGCCAGCTCCAGCAGCGCCGGCAGGTTGCGCACCAGCTGCATGGTGATGATCAGCACCAGAATAGCGATCAGAACCGCGCCGAGGGTGATCGGATGGGCGGTCTCTACGCCGTTGACCGTCGAAGTCACGTCCCACAGCGAGATGTTTTCCAGGAAGGCGAACGCGGAGTGGATCTCGGACCACAGCACGATCACCGACACCAGCGCGATCAGCGTCAGGATCGACCGCACCAGCCGCAGCGACTGGGCGCTGATGGTGTCCAGATCGAAGTCCGAATCGTCCGGATCGATGGCGCCTTCGGTGCTGTTCGGGGTGTGCGAGGTTTCGTCTTCGCCGCGGGCGCGCTGGGCCAGGATGTCGGCGCGGCGCTGTTTGGCGCGATCGAAGGCGATGCGCCGCCGTTGGATCAGCATCCAGCGGCGGATGATGTGGTAGATGACCAGCAACAGGAACCAGATCGCCACCGAGGTCTCCAGGCGCGCCAACAGCGCCTGCGCGGTGGTGAGGTAACCGACGGTCGAGGCCAGCGCCGCCAGCAGCGGCGCCGACAGCAGCAGCCCCCAGAAGGCGCTGTTGAGCATGTTGTCGCCGGAGCCGTTTTTATCCAGATACAGCGGAATGCCGGCGCGTTTCAGGCTGTGGGTGACCAGCGCCAGCGCCAGACACAGCAGGATAAAGCACAGCCGTCCCAGGGTGTTGGCGAACTCGCGTTCTTTCAGGCTATCGAAGGTGATCAGCGCCATGATCAGCGGCACGATCAGCCAGATCGACATCTTGTAGTAGCGCATGGCGCGCGAAACCTGCTTCGTCGGCCAGCGGAAGTGCACGATGAACAGCCCCTGCGGGTGGGCGAAGGCGGCGCAGATCATGCAGATCCACAGGATCGGCAGCGTGGCGGTCACCCCTTTGCCGATCGCTTCTGCCACCGGGTAGTTCCAGGCGCTCTGCAGGCCGTAACCGAGCGCGGCCCACAGCACCGGCAGCGGCATCGCCACCAGAATCGACCAGAACACGGTGCGCACCGTGAGGAAGAATTCGTCCTGCGTCACCTTGCCGACGCGGCTGCTGGCGCGCTCGAGGAAGGCGTGATAGTGCTTGCGTGAACTGATGCTGAAAATCACCAGCAGCAGGGCGCCGAAGATCGGGATCAGCGTTTCGCGGCTGGTCACCATCATCATGAAGGCGCCGCCGAGCTGCGACAACGTGTCCAACGACAGGACGCGCGTTAGATCGTGTGCCACGTTGAGCGGATAAGAGAAGTTGATCGGATTGACGTCCGGCACCCAGAACAGATAGCGGTGGGTGGCGTCGCGAATTTCGTTCAACGCTTCGATCAGTTGGGTGTTGGCCACCTTCAGCTTGGTCAGCTCGAGGATTTGGGTGTCGCAACCGGACAGCAGCGAGTTGAGCAGCTCGCGCTGGGTGCGCAGCTGGGCATCGACGATGCGCTGCTCCTGGCTGGTCAGCGCGCTGCCGTCGTCGCGCTTGAATTCGCGCTGCGACAGCTTTTCCAACTGATTTTCAAACTGCAGGCGCTGCACGCGCAGCTGGGCCATGTCGCCGTCCAGCTGTTGCGGCTTGGGCATTTCCGGCAGCGTCGCCACCTGGGCGCGCAGGGTTTCCCCCAGCGCCGACGACGAGCCGAGCCACTGGGCCTGTTCGATGATGGTGCTCAGCGCCTGGCGCACCTGCAGCGTCTGTGCCGCCGCCTGCCGCTGCTGCGACGAAATCAGATCCATGCGCTGCGCCTGGCTGTTCAGCGCGGCGGACAGTTCGCGGTTGATCTGCAACTGTTGGCTGATGCTTCTTGGCAAGTCGCCGTTCTGCTCGGCCAACTGCTCGGTTTTTTCCAGCGCCAGTTCCGCTTCGCGTTGGCGCTGGGCATTGAGGTTGTTGCGCAGCGCCTGCAGCTGCACGTCTATTTTCTCGTGGCGCTTTTTATAGACCTCGGCGCGCATGCGCGCCAGCTCCTGCCGGTTGTTGGCCGACAGCTGCGCCAGCTCCAGCTCGTCCACTTTGGCTTTGCGCGCCGCCGCTTCGGTCTGCAGCAGGGCCAGGGCGGCCTGCGCGTACGGCGTGGTCGGGTTGGCAGGCTGCGCCTGCAGGCGGCGCTGCACTTCCGTCAGCGCACGGCGAGCGTCGGTCTGCTGCTGCGGCAGCTGGCCGAGCGAATCGCTGATCTCCCGCGTGCGA
This sequence comes from Serratia sp. DFXYC6, assembly GCF_057196085.1. Classification (NCBI taxonomy): domain Bacteria; kingdom Pseudomonadati; phylum Pseudomonadota; class Gammaproteobacteria; order Enterobacterales; family Yersiniaceae; genus Serratia; species Serratia sp. DFXYC6. Next base: position 78,756 of record NZ_JBXUNV010000003.1, read on the forward strand.
TCCTGCTCTTGCTGCAGCAGGCGCGCCTGTTCCAGCAGCAGGCTGCTGGTTTGCAGGATCTGCTGTTCCAGCTCGGCGGCCGGCAAATCGTCGCCGTTCGGCAGGATCTTGTTGCTTTCCAGCACCAACTGACGGCGCAGCTCCTGCGTCATCTTCGGGAAATCGTCTATCACTCTCTGATACTGCTCGGAGCGAGTCTGCGACTCTTTGCGCTCCGTCAGCCAGTTGAGGGCGCTTTGCAGCGCCTCGGTGGTTTCCGCCTGATTCGGCGCGTTTTTGCTGCTTTCCGCCTGCTTCAGCTCCTGTTTGAGCTGGCTCTCGGTCGGCACGGGGGCGGCCAGCGCCGGTTGCCACAACAGGCAACCGAGCAAAAGCGTGATGAAAAGGCGCACGGCGTCGATTCCTTTAGATCGGGGTCTGTGGTGTTTCAGCGGCGGCCGGGATTTCGGCGAAGGCTTCACCCATGCGGGTGACGGTGCCGTTATGCAGCTGCGGCGCAAACTGCACGCTGCCTGCGGTAAACAGGTTGATCACCGTGGAGCCGAGCTTGAAACGGCCCATCTCGGCGCCTTTTTCCAATGTGATGGCGCCTTCTTCACCAGCGGCCGGGTAGGTCCAGCGCTTGATAATGCCTTCGCGCGGCGGCGTGACGGTGCCGGCCCAGACGGTTTCAATGCTGCCGACGATGGTGGCGCCGACCAGGATTTGCACCATCGGCCCGATGTCGGTGTCGAAGACGCAGATCACGCGCTCGTTGCGTGCGAACAGGTTAGGCACGTTGGCGGCGGTGAGCGGGTTGACCGAGAACAGATCGCCCGGCACATAGATCATTTCGCGCAGCACGCCGGCGCACGGCATGTGGACGCGGTGATAGTCGCGCGGCGCCAGGTAGGTGGTGGCGAACAGGCCGTTGCGGAACGGCTCGGCCAACAGATAGTTGCCGGCCAGCAGCGCTTCCAGGCTGTAGTGGTGGCCTTTGGCCTGGAAGATTTGATCCTCGCGGATCGGGCCGAGCTGGCTGATGGCGCCATCGGCGGGCAGCGCCAGCCAGTTGGCGTCGGCGATGATCGGGCGCGCGCCATCGCGCAGCGGGCGCACGAAGAAGTCGTTGAAGGTGGCGTAAGACGCCAGGTCCGGGTTTTGCGCTTCCTGCATGTCCACGCGGTAGTAGCGGGCGAAGGTTTTGACCACCAGTTGGGTCAGCCAGCCGGCACGTTTGTCGGCGCCCCAGCCCGCCAGGCGGGTCAGCGCCAGCTTCGGCAGCCAATATTGCAGTTTAATCTTGATGCTATCCAGCACGTTAACCTCGTGAATCAGGGTAAAGGGCGCGCATTGTAACGAGGGCTCCGCCGTCGTCAATGCCCGCCCGTCAGTGTCAGTCTGCGGCGTCCGTGAAGTTCTTGCGAACCTTCACCTGCGCCATGCTTTCCAGAATGCGGTGGTAGTTGTCGAAACGCTCTTGCGCGATATCGCCTTTCTCCATCGCCGCGCGGATAGCGCAGCCGGGATCGGTATCGTGGCGGCAGTCGCGGAATTTGCAACCGCCTAAATAATCACGGAATTCGACAAAGCCGCGGGTAATTTGTTCCGGCTCCAGGTGCCACAGGCCAAACTCGCGCACTCCGGGGGAGTCGATCACGTCGCCGCCGTGCTGGAAGTGGTACAGCCGCGCGGCGGTGGTGGTATGTTGCCCGAGGCCCGAGACGTCGGAAACCTGATTTACCAGAATTTGCTCTTCAGACGGCGGCAGCAGCGCGTTCAGCAGGCTGGATTTGCCGACCCCCGACTGGCCGGCGAAGATGCTGATGCGCCCGGCCAGCGCCTGTTCGAATTCCGCCATGCCTTCCCGCGTCTGGCTGGAGACTTCCAGCACCCGGTAGCCAATCTTGCGATAGATATCCATCATGCCGTCGACCAGCTTGCGCGCTTCGGCGTCCAGCAGGTCAATTTTGTTGAGCACGATCAGCGGCTCGACTTCGAGCGTTTCGCAGGCCACCAGATAGCGGTCGATGATGTTCAGCGACAGCTCGGGCAGGATCGCCGACACGATGACGATCTGATTGATATTGGCGGCGATCGGCTTCACGCCGTCATAGAAGTCCGGGCGCGTCAGCACCGAGGTGCGCTCGTGCACCGCTTCCACGATGCCCTTCACCCCTTCATGGGTGCCCAGGCCGGGGCGCCACACCACGCGATCGCCGGTGACCAGCGAACGCAGCGTGCGGCGGATGTTGCAGCGGTGCTGAGTGCCATCCGGCGCCTCAACGTCGGCGTGCATGCCGAAACGGCTGATGACGACGCCTTCCTGCGGCTCGCCCAGTTGGGAATCATCCGGTTCCGGTTTGTTATCGGCGCGCTTCAAACGGCGCTGATGGTTCGCCTGCACGCGGCGTTGCTGACCTTTGGACAGTTTGTTCTTACTCACTGCGCCTCACTTGAATCGGTTTTATACCTTTACGTATATGCACAGCCGCGGCGGGGAGTTGCCCCCGGCGCAGCCTTGAACCCGTCAGGGTATATGTCGCCCAAGGCGACCAAAAAGACTATGATACACGCTATTTTATATTAAATAACCGTTGTTAGCCGCCGGCTGCGGCGCGTCGCCACCGGCGGCGCCCGTCGTCTCGTCCGCACAGCGTTTTTCTCTCGGCTTTTAGGCAGGAAACATCATGACAGGAAACGAAAATAACCTGATTTGGATCGATTTGGAGATGACCGGGCTGGATCCCGAGCGTGACCGCATTATCGAGATCGCCACGCTGGTCACCGACGCCAACCTGAACATCCTGGCGGAAGGGCCGGTGATCGCCGTGCACCAATCCGACGAGCAGCTGGCCTTGATGGACGAGTGGAACGTGCGCACCCATACCGGCAGCGGGCTGGTGGAGCGGGTGAAAGCCAGCCGCCAGGACGATCGCGCCGCCGAGCTGGAAACCATCGCCTTCCTGCAGCAATGGGTGCCGGCCGGCAAATCGCCGATCTGCGGCAACAGCGTGGGCCAGGATCGCCGTTTCCTGTTCCGCTACATGCCGGAGCTGGAAGCCTACTTCCATTACCGCTACCTGGACGTCAGCACGCTGAAGGAACTGGCGCGCCGTTGGAAGCCGGAAATTCTCGGCGGCTTTAAGAAGCAGGGCACCCATCAGGCGCTGGATGACATCCGCGAATCGGTGGCCGAACTGGCTTATTACCGCGAACATTTCATTCAGCTTTAAGGCGATGGCGGCCCCTGCGGGGAAAACACGCCGTTTTTAGCCGCTTAATTCGCCAATCTGGCGCTTTAATCGGCAATCAAACAAAAATCGCGTTTTTTTGCTTTCAGGGGCTTGCGGCAAAAAGGATTTCTCGTATAATGCGCACCCCGTACCGATGAAGAATTTCGTAACGTTCCACCATCGATACGCCGGGCGGGAATAGCTCAGTTGGTAGAGCACGACCTTGCCAAGGTCGGGGTCGCGAGTTCGAGTCTCGTTTCCCGCTCCAAATTCAACAATGTCGCGATGCGGCATGATGAATAAATAAAGCAGTATCAAGCAGTACCTATGCGACGCGGGAATAGCTCAGTTGGTAGAGCGCAACCTTGCCAAGGTTGAGGTCGCGAGTTCGAGCCTCGTTTCCCGCTCCAAAAATTCAAAGGTCACGCCAGTGTTTGGTGACCGGATGCCGAAAGCATCTCTATGCGGGAATAGCTCAGTTGGTAGAGCACGACCTTGCCAAGGTCGGGGTCGCGAGTTCGAGTCTCGTTTCCCGCTCCAATTTTCTCTTCGTTTCAAACTCAAGTCCAACGCCTTATCCGGCGCGGATTTTTGTCCCGTTTTACACGCCCGGTAAAAATGTTGTGAACAGAGTTATCCACAGCCTCTGCACATAAACTCGCCTGCCTGAAAAATCAACGTCATACAAATTAAATATTTATCTATTTGATTTATATGCTTATTTATTTATCCCAAAACGTTATGCCGATCACTTGCTCTTTTTGTTGCAGTTGAAAGACAACGTGTTTTTATTTTTATGCACAAATCCACAGAGTAAGGATGCCGATGATGCGGCCGCGCGGCGCACGCCGTCAGGCGTCCCTCGGCAAACCTTTTTCCACAGCCCGTATCAGCCGTTTTTTCTGTGCCGTCTGCACCTCGATGCCCTGCGCTTCACGGCGAGCAAGCTGTTGCGCCAGCGCCCAGTGGATATGTTCGTCCAGCATGCTGTCCTGGCCCAAACGCGTGCGCAGCGCGAGCACGACGCCGTCCTCATAAGGCGCATTGCCCAGCGCCACGGCGATATTGCGCAACCAGCGCAGGTGGCCGATGCGGCGTATCGCCGAGCCTTCGGTGATGCGCAGGAATTTTTCTTCTGTCCAGTTGAACAGATCGATCAGCTGCGGCGCATGCAGTGCGGCGCGCGGGCTGAAATCGTCTTCGTCAGTGAGCTGCGAAAAGCGATTCCACGGGCAGATCAGCTGGCAGTCGTCGCAGCCGTAGATGCGGTTGCCGAGCAGCGGGCGAAATTCTTCCGGGATCGAGCCTTCCAGCTCGATGGTCAGGTAGGAGATGCAGCGCCGGGCGTCGACGGTATAGGGGGCGACGATGGCGCCGGTCGGGCAAGTGGTGATGCAGGCGACGCAGCGGCCGCACTGTTCTTCCTGCGGCTGATCCACCGGCAGCGGCAAATCGATCAGCAACTCGCCGAGGAAAAACCACGACCCGGCTTCACGGTTGAGAATTAGTGAGTGTTTACCAACCCAGCCAATGCCCGCCTTGGCGGCCAGCGCGCGCTCCATCACCGGCGCAGAATCGACAAAGGGGCGGAAATTCAACTCGCCGCAGTATTCCTGGATCTGATCGCCCAGTTTTTTCAGGCGCTGGCGCAACAGCTTGTGATAGTCACGCCCCAGCGCGTAGCGGCTGACGTAGCCCAGTTGCGAATTCTGCAAGGTGCTGGCGAACGCCGCCTTGGCCGGCAGGTAGTTCATGCGCACGCTGATCACTCGCAGCGTGCCCGGCAACAGTTCGTGAGGGCGTGCGCGCAACATGCCGTGGCGCGCCATCCATTCCATCTCGCCGTGGTACTGCTTGTCGAGCCAGGCCTGCAGCTTCGGCTCTTCAAGGCTCAGATCGGTATCGCAGATGCCAACCTGCTGGAATCCTAGCGATTGCCCCCATAGCTTGATATGTTGGGCGAGTTGATGGAGATCGAGGGGGTGCGTCATGACGGGCCACAGTGAAAAAGCATACGCTGACAGTTTACCACACTCTGTCTGGCCTGCGGATTGGATCCGTCGCTCGGAACCCGCGGCGGCGGCCTCGCTCGGTATTTCTCTTTACGATTTGATGCAGCGCGCCGGTCAGGCGGCCTACGCGCTGGCGCGCAACGCGTATCCCTCCCGCGACCACTGGCTGGTGCTGTGTGGCCACGGCAACAACGGCGGCGACGGCTATGTGGTGGCGCGCCTGGCGAAGGCGGCAGGCGTGCAGGTGACGCTGATCGCCTGCGAAGGCGCACGCCCTTTGCCACCGGAAGCCGCAGTGGCTCGCGAGGCCTGGCAAGCTGCAGGCGGCGACATTCTGCCGGCGAACAGCCGCTGGCCGGCGTCTGTTTCGCTCATTATCGACGGCCTGCTGGGCACTGGCCTTGGCAGCGCGCCGCGTGCGCCTTACGACGCGCTGATCGAGGCCGCCAACCGCCATTCGGCGCCGGTGGTGGCGCTCGATGTTCCGTCCGGCTTGTTGGCGGAAAGCGGCGCGGCGCCAGGCGCGGTGGTGCGTGCCGCGCACACCGTCACGTTCATCGGCCTCAAACCGGGGCTGCTGACTGGCCAGGCGCGCGACTGGGTCGGGCAACTTCATCAGAATGCGCTAGGCTTATCGGGTTGGTTGGCGAAGCAACCGGAGCAGATTCAGCGGCTTACCGCCGAGGCGTTGCCGCGCTGGCTGCATCCGCGCCGTCCTTGTGCGCATAAGGGCGAGCATGGCCGCCTGCTGTTGGTGGGCGGCGATAGCGGTTTCGGTGGCGCCATTCGCATGGCGGCGGAGGCGGCGCTGCGCAGCGGGGCTGGATTAGTGCGAGTGCTTACTCACATTGATCATGTTGCGCCGCTGCTGGCGGCCAGGCCGGAGCTGATGGCGCAGGCGCTCGACGAGGCGACGCTGCGGCAGGCGATGCAATGGGCGGATGTGCTGGTGATTGGCCCGGGGCTGGGCCAGGCTGAGTGGGGCAAAAACGCCTTGAGCGTGCTGCAAACCAGCGATAAACCGGCCTTGTGGGACGCCGATGCGCTGAACTTGCTGGCATTAAATCCCGAGAAACGGCAGAATCGCGTGATGACTCCGCATCCTGGAGAGGCGGCGCGGCTGTTGAGCTGCAGCACTGCCGACATCGAGAGTGATCGCTTACTTGCCGTGCGCAAGCTGACGGCGCGCTACGGCGGCGTGGCGGTGCTGAAAGGCGCCGGTACGCTGATCGCCGATGAGCAGGGGCAGATGGCGATCGCCGACGTCGGCAACGCCGGCATGGCCTCCGGCGGCATGGGCGATGTGCTGTCGGGCATCATCGGCGGTTTGCTGGCGCAAAAGCTCCCGCTGTATGATGCCGCCTGTGCGGGCTGCGTCGTGCATGGCGCGGCCGGCGATCGCGTAGCGGAAAGACAAGGAACAAGAGGCATGTTGGCGACCGATTTACTGCCGGACATCCTTCATTTCGTTAACCCTGAGTGGGCAAAATAGACTTTATCGAATGAAAGAACTCGTTTTACCTCTGCCGGACGAGGCAGCGACTGTCGCTTTGGGCACCACTTTGGCCAAGGCCTGCGATCGCGCCAGCGTCATCTATCTCTACGGCGACCTGGGCGCCGGTAAAACCACCTTCAGCCGTGGCTTCCTGCAGGCGTTGGGGCATCAGGGCAACGTCAAAAGCCCGACCTACACGCTGGTGGAACCCTATGCCTTGCAGCCGCTGGCGGTGTATCACTTCGATCTGTATCGCCTGGCCGATCCGGAAGAGCTTGAATTCATGGGCATTCGCGATTACTTCGCGCAAGACGCCATCTGCCTGGTCGAATGGCCGCAGCAGGGCACCGGCGTGCTGCCGGAGCCGGACCTGGCGCTGCACCTCGGCTATCAGGGCGAGGGACGAGAGGCGAAGATCGAGGCGATTTCTGCTTACGGCAGCCAGCTGTTAGACCGCATTCATGGATCACAGGGATGATGCTGCAATGACGCAGGTGTTGAAAAAATTTGCGGTCATCATGCTGATCGCCGTGCTGGGGCCGCTCGGCGCGTTGAACGCGCTGGCGGCGTCCTCGCTGTCCGATATCAAAGTGTCGAACGCCCAACGCGAAGCGACGGTGTCGGTGAGCTTCAATGGCCCGCCGGACTATGCGTTTTTCCCGCTGCACGGCCCGGAACGGGTGGTGCTGGACGTTAACCAGAAGGGCAAAGTCGGCGGCCTGCCGCTCAACTTTAGCGGGCAAAACCTGGTGAAGAGCATTCGCTCCAGCGCGCCGAAAGACGCTCAGAGCGTGCGCCTGGTGTTTGATCTGACCCAGCGCGCCAAAACCCGCGTTTCCACTCGCCAGAACGGCGGCGTGCATACCGTGGTATTCACCATTTCGGCCGAAGGCGGCGCCAATATCGTGGCGCGTAAAGCGCCGGTGCAAACGCCTCCGCCGGTCGCCGTCAGTCAACCGCCGCGTCAGGCGCCGGTTGCGGTGCGTGAAGCGCCGGAGCCGCCGCTGCGCAAAGCGCCGACGGGATCGAATCCCTTCACCCAAAAACAGACTGTGGTCGCAGGCACCGCCACTGAGGTCACGCCGCGCAGCAGCCGCGTTTCCGCCGGTTCCGGCGATCGGGTGGTGGTGGCGATCGACGCCGGCCACGGCGGCCAGGATCCGGGAGCCATTGGCCCGAGCGGGTTGAAAGAAAAGAATGTCACCATCGCCATCGCGCGCCGCCTGCAGGCGATGCTGGACGCCGATCCGCAGTTCAAACCGGTGCTGACGCGTAACGGCGACTATTTTATCTCGGTGATGGGGCGTTCCGACGTTGCGCGCAAACAGGGCGCCAACGTGCTGGTCTCCATCCACGCCGATGCCGCGCCAAACCGCAGCGCCAGCGGCGCTTCCGTCTGGGTACTGTCCAACCGCCGCGCCAACAGCGAAATGGCCGGCTGGCTGGAACAGCACGAGAAGCAGTCTGAGCTGCTCGGCGGCGCCGGCGATTTGCTGGCCAATAGCCAGGCCGACCCTTATCTGAGCCAGGCGGTGCTGGATCTGCAGTTCGGCCACTCGCAGCGCGTCGGGTACGATGTGGCGGTGAAGGTGCTGCAGCAGCTTCAGAGCGTCGGCTCGTTGCATAAACGCCGGCCGGAACACGCCAGCCTGGGTGTGCTGCGTTCGCCGGATATTCCATCGCTGCTGGTGGAAACAGGATTTATCAGTAATAGCACGGAGGAGCGGCTGCTGGGCAGTAGCGCGTATCAGGAGAAGATTGCCAAGGCCATTCATAACGGCCTGCGTAGCTACTTCCTGGCGCATCCGCTGCAAGCCGACCCAAAGGTGGAAAACCGACCGCTGGACGTCGCAGCGGCGGTTAACACCTCAACACCAGACGTGCGCCAGCCGGAGCCTATCGTCAGCCCGGCCGGCGCGAGCCGCAGCGTTAGCGGCAAGACCCAGATCCACGTGGTGAAGCGGGCGGAGACGCTGTCCGGCATCGCCGACAGCTACGGCACCACCATGGCGGCCCTGCGGGATCTGAACAAACTGAAGAAAGACGGCGTGTGGGTCGGGCAACGCCTGAAGGTGCCGGCGGGGAAAACCGCCGCCGTCACCGCCGTCGCCAAGGCGAAAACGCCGGCGAAGAAGCCGTCTAAACATAAAGTGGCCCGTGGGGACACGCTGTCCTCTATCGCTTCTCGTTATGGGGTCAGCGTCGGCGATCTGAAACGGGTCAATAATCTGAAGTCGGACGTCGCGCCGCTGGATCGGACGTTGACCATTCCGCAGGCCTAGCGCCACCGCTACAGGAGTCAGCATGCCTATCCAGGTGTTACCGCCACAGCTCGCCAACCAGATCGCCGCCGGAGAGGTGGTTGAACGCCCCGCGTCGGTGGTCAAAGAGCTGGTGGAAAACAGTCTGGACGCCGGTGCGACGCGCATCGATATCGATATCGAACGCGGCGGTGCCAAGCTGATCCGCATTCGCGATAACGGCTGCGGCATCGGCAAGGACGACCTGGCGCTGGCGCTGGCGCGGCATGCCACCAGTAAAATCAGCACGCTCGACGACCTGGAAGCGATCGTCAGCCTCGGTTTTCGCGGCGAAGCGCTGGCCAGTATCAGTTCGGTGTCCCGTTTGACCCTGACGTCGCGCACCGCCGAGCAGAGCGAAGCGTGGCAAGCCTACGCCGAAGGGCGCGAGCAGGCGGTGACGGTCAAACCCGCCGCGCACCCGGTCGGCAGCACGCTGGAAGTGCTGGATCTGTTTTACAATACTCCGGCGCGCCGCAAGTTCATGCGCACCGAGAAAACCGAATTTGGCCATATCGATGAAGTGGTGCGGCGCATCGCGCTGGCGCGTTTCGATGTGGCGATCAACCTCAGCCACAACGGCAAACTGATCCGCCAATACCGGGCGGCGAAGGAAGAGAGCCAGCACGAGCGCCGTTTAGGCAGCATCTGCGGCCCGGCGTTTTTACAGCATGCGTTGAGCATCGACTGGCAGCACGGCGATCTGAGCATCCGCGGTTGGGTGGCGGATCCGGCCGGGGCACGCCAACTGGGTGAAGTGCAGTATTGTTACGTCAACTGTCGCATGATGCGCGATCGTTTGATCAATCACGCCATTCGTCAGGCCTATCAGGATCAGTTGAAGGACGATCAGCAGCCCGCTTACGTGCTGTATCTGGAGGTCGATCCGCACCAGGTGGATGTCAACGTTCATCCCGCCAAGCACGAGGTGCGTTTCCATCAGGCGCGGCTGGTGCACGATTTTATCTACCAGGCAGTGACCACGGTGCTGCAACAGGCCGGGCAGACGCCGTTGCTGCCGCTGGCGGAAACGCCGGACGAAGCGCCCGCGCCGGTCTGGCAGCAGGAAAACCGCGTCGCCGCCGGCGGCAACCATTTTTCTTTGCCGGCGTCGCGTCGTGAAACGCCGTCATCGCCCGGCGCCGCCCGCGAGCGCGCGCCGCAGCCCGGTTGGCAAACGGCGGGCGGTTACCAAAAACGCGAAGGCGAGCTGTACGGTAAACTGATGCAGCCCGCCGCCGAGCTGCCGGCCGAGGCCGCGCCGGAAACCCCGAGCAAGCCGCCGCTGTTCCCGCCGGCGAAAGCCGCAGCGGAAACGCCGTTGGCGAGCGGGCAACACAGCTTTGGCCGGGTGCTGATGATCCATCCGCCGTGTTATGCGTTGATTGAACAGCGCCAGCAGCCGGCGTTGCTTAACCTGACGGTGGCGGAACGCTGGCTGCGCCAGGCGCAGCTCAACCCGCCGGCAGAAGGGCTGCGGCCGCAGCCGCTGCTGATCCCAGTCAAGCTGACGTTGGAGAAGAGCGAAGCGGCGGCCATCGCGCGGCATCAGGCGCTGCTGACGATGATGGGGCTGGATCTGCAGGCGGATCACGGCCGTGTGACGCTGCGCGCAGTGCCTTTACCATTACGCCAACAAAATTTACAAAAACTGATACCCGAACTGTTAGGCTATCTGGCCGAACATCAGGAGATGTCGCCCGCGGTGCTGGCTACCTGGCTCGCTCGCCGCCTTGGCAGCGAACATGAACAGTGGAACACCTCGCAAGCGATACAATTGCTGACCGACGTTGAACGACTTTGCCCGCAGCTGGTCAAATCGCCACCGAGCGGACTTTTACAACCCGTTGATTTACAGGCCGCACTGGCGGCCCTCAAGCATGACTGACACTGAAATGACACCACGTCCCCCGGCTATTTTCATCATGGGGCCAACCGCCTCGGGCAAGACTGCGCTGGCGATCGCGCTGCGTGAACGCCTGCCGGTGGAGCTGATCAGCGTCGATTCCGCGCTGATTTACCGCGGCATGGATATCGGCACCGCCAAGCCGAGCGCCGAAGAATTGGCGCAGGCGCCGCACCGGCTGATCGATATCCGCGATCCCGCCGAAGCTTACTCGGCCGCGGAGTTTCGCGCCGATGCGCTGAAAGAGATGGCCGACATCACCGCCGCCGGCCGCATTCCGCTGTTGGTGGGCGGCACCATGTTGTATTTCAAGGCGTTGCTGGAAGGATTGTCGCCGTTGCCGTCCGCCGATCCCGCGGTGCGCGAGCGCATCGAACGGCAAGCGGCGGAGCAGGGCTGGGAGGCGTTGCACCGTCAGTTACAGGCGATCGATCCGGTCGCGGCATTGAGAATTCATCCGAATGATCCGCAGAGACTGTCCAGAGCACTGGAAGTTTTTTTTATTTCGGGTAAAACTTTAACGGAACTGACTAAAATTTCGGGTGAATCGTTGCCGTATCAAGTTCACCAATTTGCGATAGCGCCGACCAGCCGTGAGTTGATCCATCAACGCATCGAGCTGCGGTACCATCAAATGTTGGCGGCGGGTTTTGAGACGGAAGCGCGTGCACTTTTCGCACGGGGTGATTTGCATACGGACTTGCCCTCCATTCGCTGTGTCGGTTACCGCCAGATGTGGTCATACTTGTCTGGTGAAATTAGTTACGATGAGATGGTTTATCGTGGTATTTGCGCAACGCGTCAGTTGGCTAAACGCCAGATGACCTGGTTACGGGGTTGGGAGTCGGTCCATTGGTTGGACAGTGAAAAGCCGGGAGAGGCTTTGGACTCGGTGACACAGGTTGTTAGTGCATAGGTTGGGTGATTGTGTACAATTGCTGAGTATTCAGCGCGCAAATTTTTTACGTCGTTTATTTTAGAGCCGACAGGTTCTTAGTTACAAACAACAAGCAAATAAGGAAAAGATAGAATGGCTAAGGGGCAATCTTTGCAAGATCCGTTCCTGAACGCATTGCGTCGTGAACGTGTTCCGGTTTCTATTTATTTGGTGAATGGTATTAAGCTGCAAGGCCAGATTGAGTCTTTTGACCAGTTTGTCATCCTGTTGAAGAACACGGTTAGCCAGATGGTGTACAAGCACGCTATCTCTACCGTTGTCCCGTCACGCCCGGTTTCGCATCACAGCAACAACCCGAGCGGCGGTTCAAGCAACTATCACCATGGCAACAATCCGTCTGCGCAGCAACAGCCGCAGCAGGAAAGCGATGACGCTGAATAAAGCGCGTTGCAAGTCAACCATGACGGGGAGCATAAGCAGCCGCGGGCTGTTTATGTCCCCCAAACTCACGGTGAGTGTCCGTTTGAGAGGTTGCACGCTTGTTTGACCGTTATGAAGCCGGTGAGCAGGCCGTACTGGTTCATATCTATTTCTCGCAAGACAAAGATACGGAAGACCTCAACGAGTTCGAATCGCTGGTCTCCTCAGCCGGTGTCGAAGCTTTGCAAGTGGTGACTGGTAGCCGCAAAGCCCCGCATCCGAAGTACTTTGTCGGCGAAGGAAAGGCCGAAGAAATTGCAGATGCGGTGAAAGCCAGCGGCGCGTCTGTTGTCCTGTTTGATCATTCCCTTTCCCCGGCGCAGGAAAGAAACCTCGAGCGCCTGTGCGAATGCCGGGTGATCGATCGCACCGGGCTGATTTTAGACATCTTTGCCCAGCGTGCCCGCACCCATGAAGGTAAGCTGCAGGTGGAGCTGGCGCAGTTGCGTCACATCGCCACGCGCCTGGTACGCGGCTGGACGCACCTGGAGCGGCAAAAAGGGGGGATTGGCCTGCGCGGGCCGGGGGAAACCCAGCTTGAGACCGACCGTCGCCTGTTGCGCGATCGCATCAGCTTGATTCTGCGCCGCCTGGAGCGGGTAGAAAAGCAGCGTGAACAAGGCCGACGCGCGCGGACCCGCGCCGATGTGCCGACCGTATCGCTGGTGGGCTACACCAACGCCGGCAAATCCACCCTGTTTAACCGAATAACGTCTGCCGAGGTGTATGCGGCGGACCAGCTATTTGCCACCCTGGATCCTACGTTGCGGCGCATTGACGTGCCGGACGTGGGGAATACCGTGTTGGCGGATACCGTAGGCTTTATCCGGCACCTGCCGCACGATCTGGTGGCCGCCTTCAAGGCGACGCTGCAGGAAACGCGCCAGGCATCTCTGCTGCTGCACGTCATCGATGCCGCAGATCCGCGCGTCGATGAGAACATCGAAGCGGTGAACACCGTGCTGGCGGAGATAGACTCGGATGAAATTCCTACACTGTTAGTGATGAACAAAATAGATATGCTGGACGATTTTGTGCCGCGTATCGACCGCAACGACGAAAACCTGCCGATCCGGGTGTGGCTGTCCGCCGCCAGCGGAGAGGGTATTCCGTTGCTGTATCAGGCGTTGACGGAGCGCTTATCGGGGGAGATCGCGCATTACGAATTGCGCTTACCGCCACGGGCAGGCCGTCTTCGCAGCCGTTTTTACCAGCTTCAGGCGATTGAAAAAGAGTGGAACGAAGAAGACGGCAGCATTGGCGTGGTGGTGCGAATGCCGATCGTCGAATGGCGTCGTCTCTGCAAGCAAGAACAGGACCTGATTGACTTTATCGTATGATCATATCCTGTTACATTTATGCTTCGCGAAAGCCTGAAGTACCCAATCACAGAATATGGAGCTAAAACATGGCGTGGAATCAGCCCGGTAATAACGGACAGGACCGCGACCCGTGGGGGAGCAGCAATAACAATGGCGGCAACTCTGGCGGTAACAACAAAGGCGGTCGTGATCAAGGGCCACCTGATTTGGACGATATCTTCCGCAAACTGAGCAAGAAATTGAGCGGTTTCGGCGGGGGCAAAGGCTCCAACAGCAATAGCGGCGGCACCGGCACCTCTGGTCCGGGCTTCAGCGGCCGCATTATCGGTATCGCGGCGGTCGCCGTGGTGGTGATCTGGGCCGCCAGCGGCTTCTACACCATCAAGGAAGCCGAGCGCGGCGTCGTGACGCGTTTCGGTAAGTTCAGCCATCTGGTGCAGCCGGGCCTGAACTGGAAGCCGACCTTCATTGACGACGTGCGTCCGGTGAACGTGGAGTCCGTGCGCGAATTGGCAGCGTCCGGCGTGATGCTGACCTCCGATGAAAACGTGGTGCGCGTGGAAATGAACGTGCAGTACCGCGTGACCAACCCGGAAGCGTACCTGTTCAGCGTCGTCAATGCCGACGACAGCCTGAGCCAGGCGACCGACAGCGCCCTGCGCGGCGTGATCGGCAAATACTCGATGGATCGCATCCTGACTGAAGGCCGTACCGTGGTGCGTAACGATACGCAGCGCATGCTGGAAGAGACCATTCGTCCTTACAACATGGGCATCACGCTGCTGGACGTCAACTTCCAGGCGGCGCGTCCGCCGGAAGAGGTGAAGGCGTCGTTCGACGATGCGATCGCCGCGCGTGAGAACGAGCAGCAATACATCCGTGAAGCGGAAGCTTACGCCAACGAAGTTCAGCCGCGTGCGAACGGCCAGGCGCAGCGTCTGCTGGAAGACTCCAAGGCTTATAAGGACCGCACCGTCCTGGAAGCTCAGGGTGAGGTGGCGCGCTTTGCCAAGCTGTTGCCGGAATACAAGTCCGCACCGCAGATCACCCGCGAGCGTCTGTATATCGAAACCATGGAAAAAGTGCTGGGCCATACCCGTAAGGTGTTGGTGAGCGACAAAGGCAACAACCTGATGGTGCTGCCGCTGGATCAGATGCTGCGCGGCCAAGGCGCGGCGACGGAGAGCGGCAACAAGGATACCAGCCTGATTCGCCTCAATCCGAATCCTGCGCCGGCTGCCAACAGCAGCACTCCGCGCACCAGCGGCGGATCGGTTATGGATCAGCGCCGGGCGAATGCGCAGCGTGACGACACCACTCGCGTAGGGAGAGAGTAATCAATGCGTAAGTCTTTTGTAGTTATTGTCCTCGCGGTGCTGGTGGTGCTGTACGCTTCGCTGTTCGTGGTGCAGGAAGGCCAGCGCGGCATCGTGCTGCGCTTCGGCAAGGTGCTGCGCGATGGCGAAAACAAGCCGCTGGTGTATGCGCCGGGTCTGCACCTCAAGATCCCATTCATTGAGACCGTGAAGAACCTGGATGCGCGCATCCAGACCATGGACAACCAGGCCGATCGCTTCGTGACCAGCGAGAAGAAAGACCTGATCGTCGACTCCTATCTGAAGTGGCGCATCAGCGATTTCAGCCGTTACTATCTGGCGACCGGCGGCGGCGACGTCTCCCAGGCCGAAGTGCTGCTGAAACGCAAGTTCAGCGACCGTCTGCGTTCCGAAATCGGCCGCCTGGACGTGAAAGACATCGTGACCGACTCGCGCGGCAAGCTGATGTCTGACGTGCGTGACGCGCTGAACACCGGCACAGTGGGCGACGGCGAAGAAGTGGCGACCACCGAAGCCGATGACGCTATCGCCTCTGCGGCGGCGCGCGTTGAGCGGGAAACCACCGGCAAACAGCCGCAGGTGAACCCGAACAGCATGGCGGCGCTGGGCATCGAAGTGATCGACGTGCGTATCAAGCAGATCAACCTGCCGGCCGAAGTGTCCGACGCCATCTACCAGCGTATGCGCGCCGAGCGTGAAGCGGTAGCCCGTCGTCTGCGCTCGCAGGGCCAGGAAGAAGCCGAGAAGCTGCGCGCCAGCGCGGATTACGAAGTGACCCGTACCCTGGCGGAAGCAGAGCGTCAGGCGCGTATCACCCGCGGTGAAGGCGATGCCGAAGCCGCCAAGCTGTTCGCCAACGCGTTCAGCCAGGATCCGGACTTCTATGCCTTTATCCGCAGCCTGCGCGCCTATGAAGCCAGCTTCAAGGACAATCAGGACGTGCTGGTACTGAGCCCGGACAGCGATTTCTTCCGCTACATGAAGTCGCCTGATACCCTGCGCAAATAAGCGCGGGAGGCAATCTGATCGAGGGCCCGTTTACGCGGGCCCTTTCTCGTTTTTGGGGGATGCATGAACTCAACGATTTGGCTGGCGCTCGGGCTGGTTCTGGTGCTGGAAGGATTGGGGCCGATGCTGTTTCCGCAGGCCTGGCGCAAAATGATTGTGGCGATGTCGCAGTTGCCGGACGCGACGCTGCGGCGATTTGGCGGTGGAATAGTGGTTGCGGGCTGCGTGATCTACTACATGTTGAGCGGCCGCACGGGTCTTTAAAGTCTAGCCCAAAATTTATGCAATCGTATGCTAAAAGTGCTGAAAATCGAAAATTACGGTGGTAGAATCCATTTTTAAGCAATCGGTGATTTTGAAAAATGGGTAAGAACGTCGTCGTACTGGGCACCCAATGGGGTGACGAAGGTAAAGGCAAGGTTGTAGACCTGCTGACTGAACGGGCTCAATATGTTGTGCGCTACCAAGGTGGCCATAACGCTGGCCACACTCTGGTAATCAACGGTGAAAAAACCGTTCTTCATTTAATTCCTTCAGGTATTCTGCGTGAAAACGTCACCAGCATCATCGGCAACGGTGTTGTTCTGGCGCCGGACGCGTTGATGAAAGAAATGGGTGAACTCGAAGCGCGTGGCATCCCGGTACGCGAACGTCTGTTGCTCTCTGAAGCTTGCCCGTTGATCCTGCCTTACCACGTTGCGTTGGATAACGCGCGTGAGAAAGCGCGCGGCGCGAAAGCGATCGGCACCACCGGTCGCGGCATCGGCCCGGCTTACGAAGATAAAGTGGCTCGTCGCGGCCTGCGCGTCGGCGATCTGTTCAACAAAGAAACCTTCGCCGTTAAGCTGAAAGAGATCGTCGATTACCACAACTTCCAGCTGGTCAACTACTACAAAGTTGAAGCCGTCGATTATCAGGCGACGCTGGACTACGTGCTGTCTATCGCCGACATCCTGACCGCCATGGTGGTTGACGTTTCCGAACTGCTGGACGGCGCGCGCAAGCGTGGCGATCTGATCATGTTCGAAGGCGCTCAGGGCACCCTGCTGGATATCGACCACGGTACTTACCCGTACGTCACCTCTTCCAACACCACCGCCGGCGGCGTGGCTACCGGTTCCGGCATCGGCCCGCGTTATGTGGACTACGTGCTGGGCATCGTGAAAGCCTACTCCACTCGCGTGGGTGCAGGTCCGTTCCCAACCGAACTGTTCGATGAAACCGGCGAGTACCTGTGCAAGCAGGGTAACGAGTTCGGCGCCACCACCGGCCGTCGTCGTCGTACCGGCTGGCTGGACGCGGTAGCGGTGCGCCGCGCCGTGCAGATCAACTCCCTGTCCGGCTTCTGCCTGACCAAACTGGACGTCCTGGACGGCCTGAAAGAAGTGAAGATCTGCGTGGGCTACCGCATGCCGGACGGCCGCGAAGTGGACACCACTCCGCTGGCGGCTGAAGGCTGGGAAGGCATCGAGCCTATCTACGAAACCATGCCGGGCTGGAGCGAAACCACCTTTGGCGTGAAAGAGCACAGCAAGCTGCCTCAGGCTGCGCTGAACTACATCAAGCGCATCGAAGAAGTGACCGGCGTACCGGTAGACATCATCTCTACCGGCCCGGATCGCAGCGAAACCATGATCCTGCGCGACCCGTTCGACGCATAATCAGGCTTTGCGGCATTAAACAAACCGGGCGCGTCCCGGTTTGTTTTTATCCTGACTCCCTCCGATTGCGGTTTCACGTCAAAAAATCCTTTCATAAACCCGCCTTAGGGCGCGGGATTCGCTAAATAATTAGCGACGAACTCTCCGGCTGGTTTATTATCCAATGAGTAATCTTTTGAATAGCGCCGAAAAGCGGCGTATCAGACGGGTAAAGTGATACCCAGAGGTAAGATGTGCAGTTAACAAGTTTTACTGATTATGGCCTGCGGGCGTTGATCTACATGGCCTCGTTGCCGCAGGACAAGATGACCAGCATCTCGGAAGTGACCGAGGTTTATGGCGTGTCTCGCAACCATATGGTGAAGATCATCAATCAGTTGAGCCGGGTGGGTTTTGTCACGGCGGTGCGCGGCAAGCATGGCGGCATCCGTTTGGGCAAACCGGCCGAGAGCATTCGCCTCGGCGACGTGGTGCGGGCGCTGGAGCCGCTCGCGCTGGTTAACTGC
This sequence comes from Serratia sp. DFXYC6, assembly GCF_057196085.1. Taxonomy (NCBI): domain Bacteria; kingdom Pseudomonadati; phylum Pseudomonadota; class Gammaproteobacteria; order Enterobacterales; family Yersiniaceae; genus Serratia; species Serratia sp. DFXYC6. Next base: position 96,896 of record NZ_JBXUNV010000003.1, read on the forward strand.
AGCAGCGAGTTTTGCCACATCACCCCTGCCTGCCGATTGAAGCAGGTGCTCCAACAGGGCGTACAGAATTTCCTTGAAGAGCTGGATAAGCATACGTTGGCCGACATGGTCGAAGACAATCCGCCGCTCTACAAGCTATTGCTTGTCGAATAAAACGACGTTGAAAAGACAAGGCTCAACGTCATCCTGCTGATGACAACGGAGGAACCGCAATGTCACAAGATCCATTCCTGGAACGAGAAGCAGAAAAATACGAATCCCCTATCCCCAGCCGTGAATATATCCTGGCCCATTTGGCGAAAAGAGAAACGCCGGCCAGCCGCGAAGAACTGGGCAACGAATTGGGTCTCAGCGGTGAAGAACAGCTGGAAGCGCTGCGCCGCCGCCTGCGCGCCATGGAGCGCGATGGTCAGTTAGTGTTTACCCGCCGCCAGTGCTACGCGCTGCCGGAACGTTTGGATCTGCTGCGCGGCACGGTGATCGGCCACCGTGACGGCTACGGCTTCCTGCGCGTTGAAGGCAGCAAAGACGACCTGTACCTGTCCGCCGAACAGATGAAAATGGCGATCCACGGTGACGTGGTGCTGGCGCAGGCGCTGGGCGCGGATCGCAAAGGGCGCCGCGAAGCGCGCATCGTGCGCGTGCTGGTGCCGAAAACCAGCCAGATCGTCGGCCGCTTCTTCATGGACGCCGGTACCGGCTTCGTGGTGCCGGACGACAGCCGTCTGAGCTTCGATATTCTGATCCCGGCGGACAGCGTCAGCGGCGCGCGCATGGGCTTTATGGTGGTGGTGGAGCTGACTCAGCGTCCGACCCGCCGCACCAAAGCGGTCGGCAAGATCGTCGAGATCCTCGGCGACAAGATGGGCACCAGCATGGCGGTGGACATCGCGCTGCGCACCCATGAGATCCCGCATACCTGGCCGCCGCAGGTGGAAAAACAGGTGGCCGATCTCAGCGAACAGGTGCCGGAAGCGGCCAAGAAGGGCCGCGTCGATCTGCGCAAGCTGCCGTTGGTCACCATCGACGGTGAAGATGCGCGTGACTTCGATGACGCCGTGTACTGCGAGAAAAAACGCGGCGGCGGCTGGCGCCTGTGGGTGGCGATCGCCGACGTCAGCTACTACGTGCGTCCGCGCACCGCGCTGGACGATGAAGCGCGCAGCCGCGGCAACTCGGTCTATTTCCCGTCGCAGGTGATCCCGATGCTGCCGGAAGTGCTGTCCAACGGGCTGTGCTCCCTGAACCCGCAGGTCGATCGCCTGTGCATGGTGTGCGAGATGACCATCTCTGCCCAGGGGCGCCTGTCCACGGCCAAGTTCTACGAAGCGGTGATGAGCTCCCATGCCCGCCTGACCTACAACAAGGTGTGGCACATTCTGCAGGGCGATCAGGAGCTGCGCGAGCATTACCACCCGCTGGTCAAGCACCTGGAAGAGCTGCACGCCATGTACAAGGTGCTGGATAAGGCGCGCGCCGAGCGCGGCGGCATCGCGTTCGAAACCGAAGAAGCCAAATTCATCTTCAACGCCGAGCGTCGCATCGAGCGCGTAGAGCCGACGGTGCGCAACGACGCCCACAAGCTGATCGAAGAGTGCATGATCATGGCCAACGTGGCGGCCGCGCGCTTCGTCGAGAAACGCAACGAGCCGGCGCTGTACCGCGTGCACGATCGTCCGAGCGACGACCACATCTCCGCGCTGCGCAGCGTGCTGAGCGAGCTGGGGCTGACGCTGGGCGGCGGTAATAAGCCGCAGCCGAAGGACTATGCGGTGCTGATGGATGAAGTGTCCGAGCGCCCTGACCACGAAATGCTGCAAACCATGTTGCTGCGCTCGATGAAGCAGGCGATTTACGATCCGGAAAACCGCGGCCACTTCGGCCTGGCGCTGGCCTCTTACGGCCACTTCACCTCGCCGATCCGCCGTTATCCGGATCTGGCGCTGCACCGCGCGATCAAATATCAGCTGGCCAAGGAACACGGCGAGCCGAAAGAGCGCTGGACGCCGACCGGCGGCTGGCACAGCGAATTCGAAGAGATGCTGCAGCTGGGCGAACACTGTTCGATGACCGAGCGCCGCGCGGACGAAGCGACGCGCAACGTCGCCGACTGGCTGAAGTGCGACTTCATGCAGGATCACGTCGGTGAAGTGTTCAGCGGCATCATCTCCAGCGTGACCGGCTTCGGCTTCTTCGTGCGCCTGAACGATCTGTTTATCGACGGGCTGGTGCACGTATCAACGCTGGATAATGATTACTATCGCTACGATAATATCGGCCAGCGCCTGATCGGCGAGTCTTCTGGCACGGTTTATCGCCTGGGGGATACGGTGGAGATCCGCGTGGACGCGGTGCATATGGACGAGCGCAAGATCGACTTCGCGCTGGTGTCCAGCACCCGCAAAGCGCGCGGTGAAGGCAAAACCGAGCGCGATCGCGCCAAGAAAGGCGGCCAGCGTACGCTGCGCGACAACGGTAGCGCAGGGCGCGGCAAGCGCCGCGGCGGCAAACCGCCGGCCAACTTCGAGCCGGACAGCGCCTTCCGCAAGCAGGATGACGCCAAGCCTGCGGACAACGTGAAGAAGGCGAAAAAGAAAGCCAAGAAAGCGTCCGACAAAACGCGGAAAATCGCGGCGGCGACCAAAGCCAAACGCGCAGCCAAGAAGAAAGGTGCCGAGCAGGCCTAACCTGCCGCACATCGTTATCATCGGCCGGTTATCGCCGGCCGCACGAATTTAAAAGAGCATCATGAGCGAAATTATTTACGGCATCCACGCCGTCAAAGCCCTGTTAGAGCGCGACCCGCAACGCTTCCTGGAAGTGTTTATCCTGAAAGGCCGCGAAGATCGCCGCCTGCAACCGCTGATCGCCGAGCTGGAAGCGACCGGCATCGTTATTCAGGTGGCGAACCGCCAATGGCTGGATGACAAGGTTGAAGGCGCGGTGCACCAGGGGATCATCGCCCGGGTGCGCGAAGGGCGCCAGTATCAGGAGAACGATCTGCCTAGCCTGCTGGAAAGCGTGGAGACGCCGTTCCTGCTGGTGCTGGATGGCGTGACCGACCCGCACAACCTCGGTGCCTGCCTGCGCAGCGCCGACGCGGCCGGCGTGCACGCGGTGATCGTGCCGCGCGACCGTTCCGCCCAGCTGAACGCCACCGCCAAGAAAGTGGCCTGCGGCGCGGCTGAAAACGTGCCGCTGATCCGCGTGACCAACCTGGCGCGTACGCTGCGTCTGCTGCAAGAGATGAATGTCTGGGTGGTGGGTACCGCCGGTGAAGCCGACCATACGCTGTATCAGAGCAAAATGACCGGCCCGATGGCGCTGGTGATGGGCGCGGAAGGCGAAGGCATGCGCCGCCTGACCCGCGAACACTGCGACGAGCTGATCAGCATCCCGATGGCCGGTACCGTCTCTTCGCTGAACGTGTCGGTCGCCACCGGCATCTGCCTGTTCGAAGCGGTGCGTCAGCGTGGCTGATTCTCCTGACGGGGGCGCAGTGCCCCCGTTAATTCCCCCTCTTGTGATCCCGCCTGCGGCAGAAATCCCTGCGCCGACCATACTTACTCCTGACGCTTTTTTCAGGGAGCACTCTCATGGTCTGGACTACGCACACCGTTTTTAACCAACCCAAGCCGCTGGGTAACAGCAACCTGTTTCTCTCCGATACGCCGCTGCGCGAAGCGCTGCAGCGCGAGCAAGGTGGTTGGGACGCCGAGGTATTGGCTTCGCTGGGCCAGCAGCTCGGCACGCAGGAGTCGCTGGAGCTGGGGCGGCTGGCCAACGCCAACCCGCCGGAGCTGCTGCGCTACGACGCCACCGGCCAGCGACTGGACGACGTCCGCTTTCACCCGGCCTGGCATATCCTGATGCAGGGGCTGATCGCCAACCGGGTGCACAACCTGCCCTGGCAGGAGGATGCGCGCATCGGTTCCTTCGTGGCGCGCGCCGCGCGCTTTATGCTGCATGCGCAGGTCGAGGCCGGCACGCTGTGCCCGGTGACCATGACCTTCGGCGCCACACCGCTGCTGCAGCAGGCGTTACCGGCCGAGTTTCGCTCCTGGCTGACGCCGCTGCTGTCGGATCGTTATGACGCTCACCTGCTGCCGGGCGGGCAAAAGCGCGGCCTGCTGATCGGCATGGGCATGACGGAGAAACAGGGCGGCTCCGATGTCTTGAGCAATACCACCACCGCCACGCCGCTCGGCGCGCGCGGGCCGGGCGAAGCCTACCGGCTGGTGGGGCACAAGTGGTTCTTCTCGGTGCCGCAGAGCGATGCGCACCTGGTGCTGGCGCAGGCCGAAGGCGGGCTGTCCTGCTTCTTCCTGCCGCGCATTTTGCCGGACGGCAGCCGCAACGCCATTCGCCTGGAACGGCTGAAAGACAAGCTGGGCAACCGCTCCAACGCCAGCAGCGAGGTGGAGTTTCAGGATGCCACCGCCTGGCTGCTGGGCGATGAGGGCGATGGCGTGCGGCATATCCTGAAAATGGGCGGCCTGACCCGTTTCGACTGTTCGCTGGGCAGCCATGGCCTGATGCGCCGCGGGCTGTCGGTGGCGCTGTATCATGCGCTGCAGCGGCAGGCATTTGGTAAGCTGTTGATCGAACAACCGCTGATGCGCCAGGTTCTGGCGCGCATGGCGCTGCGGCTGGAAGGGCATACCGCGTTGCTGTTCCGGCTGGCTCGCGCCTGGGAAAGTCGCAGCAATGAGGGCGAGCTGATCTACAGCCGCCTGCTGACGCCGGCGGCCAAATACAGCATCTGCCGCCAGGGCATGCCGTTCATCGCCGAGGCGATGGAGGTGCTGGGCGGCATCGGCTACTGCGAAGAGAGCGAGCTGCCGCGCCTGTACCGTGAAATGCCGGTGAACAGCATCTGGGAGGGCTCCGGCAACATCATGTGTCTGGACGTGTTGCGCAGTCTGCATAAACTGCCGGGCGCGCTCGAGATGTTGCAGTTCGAGCTGCAGCCGGTGCGCGGCCAGAATCGGTTGTTCGATCACGCCTGGCGGCAGTGGCAGCAGCGCGCCCGGCAACCGCGTGAAGAGATGGGGCGGCTGCTGACCCAGCAGCTGTTCGACCTGTGCTGCGCCGCGCAGCTGCTGCAGCATGCCAGCCCGCAGATCGCCGACGCCTGGTGCCACCTGACGCTGGATCATCGCGGCGAGAGCCTGCTGTCGGCCGAGGTGTGCGAACTGCTGCTGAACCGCGCCATCGGCGGTTAGGGAAAAGGGTGGCGCGCGGCGGCGAAAACCTTTTTAATTCAGCCTCACTCTGACAGGAAAATGCACATGGATATTCTCAGCGCGTTGGCGGCGTTCGCCTCTTACTTCTTCAGCGGTTTCGCCATGATTTTGGTGTTTCTGTTCGTCTATACCCGCATCACCCCGCACGACGAATGGGCGTTGATCAAGGCCGATAATCAATCCGCCGCCTTTGCTTTTATCGGCGCTTGCCTGGGGTATGTGATCCCGCTGGCCAGCGCGGCGATCAACTCGATCAGCCTGCTGGATTACCTGCTGTGGGGCGTAGTGGCGCTGGTGGTGCAACTGCTGCTGTTCGCGGCCGTGAAGATCTACATGCCGCGCATCAGCGAAAAGATCGAAGCGAATCACCTGGCCGCCGGGATTTTCCTGGGGGGCGTCTCCGTTAGCGGCGGCGTGTTGAATGCGGCGTGCATGAGCTACTAAAGGTATAAGATGGCCGAGGCGCGCCAGCCAAGCGGGTGCGCCTGCTCTTCCATCCGCAGGATGCGGTAATAACTGGCGCCGTGTCGGTCGGCGGTGCGGGCGATGGCCAGTTCCGCTTCCTGCGGCGAGCCGGGCAGATTGCTGAAGGTGATCTCGGCGATTTCACTGAGCGGCGTCACGCGATCGGCGGGCGCCAGCTCGGCGGACTGTGCGCCGGTGCTGAGCAACCCCATGGAAAGCAAGAGGGAGGTGAGTGCGGTGGAGCGTTTCATGGCGTTCCCCTTCGTCAGATCCTGAATCGCACCCGCAACATGCGGCATGCTGTCCCTCAGTGTGCAACACCCTGCTTCAGCCTGTGCAAAGCCAGTGTAAATCTGCTTAAAAAATCCCCGCCTTAGCGATACAGGATTGCCTGGGAATACCATTGGCCCGGCACGACGGTTTCGCTGTTCATGATGATCACATAATAACGGGCGCCGGCGGCGGTGGCCTTGCGCTGGATCTCCGCTTCCACGTCCATCGGGCTGCCGCGTACCACGGCGGTGACGGTGCCGATTTTCACCAGCTCGACGGTCTGCGCGCGGACGATCTCCTGCGCCTGTGCGGTGGGCGGCGGCGGCGGTTTCGGCGTGGTGGTCATGATGCCGCAGGCGGAAAGCTGTGCGGCCAGCGTCAGGGCGATAAGTGTGCGGACAAACGTCATGGGAACCTCGAAAGAGCCGGTGCGATGGCTTCAGTGTAACGCAATATAAGCTGGAACAGATTGAGCTAACGCTGGCTGGCGCAAGTTTGTCATGATGAATGCCAACAGGTGAGTTGAGGATGAACGGATGATCGAAATTCATGACGAGCGGGCGGGCGATATTGCGGTGATCCATGCGGTGCCGGCGGGGCAGTATCATCGGCCGCTGCCGACGGTGTTCTTCTGCCATGGCTATACCTCGTCGAAAGAGGTGTACGCCTACTTCGCCTATGCGCTGGCGCGCGCCGGTTTTCGGGCGGTGCTGCCGGATGCCGATCGGCACGGCGAGCGGTTCGACGGCGATGAGACGCGGCGCCTGGCGGCGTTCTGGGAGATCCTGCGCAGCAATATCGACGAGCTGCCGCAGATCAAGGCACATTTTGAGCGGCTTGGCCTGATTGCCGACGGACGCATCGGCGTTGCCGGCGCCTCAATGGGCGGCATGACCGCGCTTGGCGCCTTCGCGCGCTTCCCGTGGATCCGGGCGGCCGCCAGTCTGATGGGCTCCGGCTATTACCGTTCACTGGCGCAAACGCTGTATCCGCCGTTGGGCGAAGAGGGCGAGGTGCTCTCGCCGGCGGCGTTTGCCGCGCGCACCGCCGTGCTGGCGGAATATGAGCTGGAAGGGCGTTTGGAGACGATAGCCGGGCGGCCGTTGTTGCTGTGGCACGGCGAGACGGACGACGTGGTGCCGGCGGCGGACAGCCTGCGTTTGGCGGCCGAACTGCGGCGGCAAGGCGCGGATGGCCGTTTGACGTCGCTCGTCGAGCCGGGGGTGAAGCACCGCATCACGCCGTTGGCGTTGTCCGCCACGGCCGACTTTTTCCGCCGCGAGCTGTGATGCGCCGCCGGGCACGATGCATGGAATTGCAGCGCTCTGTGCCTGCTGTTTCGGCCATCGTTTGGCCGCCCGAAGGGGAGAATGTCAGCGTGAATTCTTTCTGGGGCAGCAAGGAGCAGGGCATGATAAAGGGTATCAGCAAGACGGCCGACGCCGATCGCAGTTTGATGGGAACGATGAAAGCGCGCGCCGAGCTTAACTCAGCGGCCTTCAGCGAGATGCTGGAGGCAGCCGACGGCAAGGTGCATCCGCTGTCGCGCATTACCGCGCATACGGTGCAAAACATGACGGCACTGTTCTCTTTCGCGCCGAAAGCGGCGGCCACTCACACTGCGGCGCCGGGAGCACTCTCGTTCGAACAGCGGGCGACCCTGGCGGAAAGTGCCGATCTGCTGCAAATGCGCACCCACTATCTGCGGATGGCGTTGCAGTTGCACAATCCGGGCAAGGCGCTCAACGCGCCGGCGTTGCTCAAGCTCTGATTGGCGGGGGAAGCGGAGCGCCCAACGGGCGGCGCTCCGGTGCGGACTGAACGGGCTTTCTGATGAAGCCTTGGGATTTCCCTGGCGTGGCGCGTCTCTTTAGCGGTACAGCTCGGCGCTGACGTGCATCGTGCTGTTGTCGCCCGGTTCGTGCAGGGCGATGATGCGATATGAGCTTGCGCCGCGTTGGTCGGCGATTTTACTGACCTGGCTGCTGGCGTCGTCCGGCGAAACCACATTCTGGTTCAGGGTGACGAAGCCGACGCTTTGGCGTTGATCGGCCTGGTGCGAGGTGATCTCCGTCGCGGCCATCACATTGGCGGAGAACAGGGCGGCCAGCGCCGTCGCGAGAATAATGCGTTTCATAGTGCCTCTCTTACTTTTTGCCGTTACGGCCTGACAGCGAGTGTCGCTGCGGCAAAAAGTCATTTATCTGCATTGAATAACCTGGGATCTTTTTCGTCGCGCTGTCTGCGGCGGATATGGTTAATTTTAGTCCGTTGCCGACGATTAAAAAGCGGGGTGTTTTGAAGGCATCTTTCAAAAAAAGTGAAATAGATTTGTGACTCAACGCTGATTTCATTGAAAGATTTTTGAAACTGATGGATCGGCGTACATAGGTTCACTCACGAGCAAATCGTGCTATTTCCCATAGCGCCTCGCATTAACGCGAATAAAACCCACGCAGTCCTTGAGTTTCCCGCCCTGCGTCAGTATGATTACGCGTCATTTTTCAGCCGCACACTAAACACGTTCCTTGCTTCCATGGGCCGCGGTTGACCCTGACAGGAGGCTGAATAATCCGTAAGGAGCAATTCGATGCGTCATTACGAAATCGTTTTTATGGTCCATCCTGACCAAAGCGAACAGGTTCCGGGCATGATCGAGCGTTACAGTGCTACCATCACTAACGCGCAAGGTCAGATTCACCGTCTGGAAGACTGGGGCCGCCGTCAGCTGGCTTATCCGATCAACAAACTGCACAAAGCTCACTACGTTCTGCTGAACGTTGAAGCGCCGCAGGAAGCGATCGATGAGCTGGAAACTAACTTCCGCTTCAACGACGCCGTTATCCGCAGCATGGTTATGCGCGTTAAGCACGCGGTAACCGAAGCATCTCCGATGGTTAAAGCGAAAGACGAACGTCGTGGCGATCGCCGCGAAGATTTCGCTAACGAAACCGCAGATGATGCAGATGCTGGGGATTCTGAAGAGTAATTGCCGCCGTGACGGCTAATCGTCTGGTTTTGTCGGGCACTGTGTGCAAGGCGCCGGTTCGAAAAGTGAGTCCTTCCGGGATACCGCACTGCCAATTTGTGCTAGAGCACCGTTCGCAGCAGACGGAAGCCGGATTCAGCAGACAAGCATGGTGCCGAATGCCCGTGGTTGTCAGCGGACAACAGTCACAAGCACTAACTCAAAGATTAACGGTCGGCAGTCAGATTACCGTGCAAGGCTTTGTAAGCTGCCATCAAGGGCGCAACGGGCTGAGCAAATTGGTTCTGCATGCCGAGCAGATTGAATTGATAGATTCTGGAGACTAGCCAAATGGCACGTTATTTCCGTCGTCGCAAGTTCTGCCGTTTCACCGCGGAAGGCGTTCAAGAGATTGACTATAAAGACATCGCTACGCTGAAAAACTACATCACCGAAAGTGGTAAAATTGTACCGAGCCGTATCACCGGTACTCGTGCAAAATATCAGCGCCAGCTGGCCCGTGCTATCAAGCGCGCGCGCTACCTGTCTTTGTTGCCGTACACTGATCGTCATCAGTAATCGGCCACTGTCCATTAACGACTTTGAGAGGATAAGGTAATGCAAGTTATTCTGCTTGATAAAGTAGCAAACCTGGGCAGCCTGGGTGATCAAGTTAACGTTAAAGCGGGCTACGCTCGTAACTTCCTGGTACCACAGGGCAAAGCTGTTCCTGCTACCAAGAAAAACGTTGAGTTCTTCGAAGCACGCCGTGCTGAACTGGAAGCCAAACTGGCTGACGTTCTGGCTGCTGCTGAAGCTCGCGCAACCAAGATCAACGAACTGGGTTCAGTCACCATCGCTTCCAAATCTGGCGACGAAGGTAAACTGTTCGGCTCTATCGGCACCCGCGACATCGCTGACGCAGTGACTGCGGCAGGCGTTGAAGTTGCCAAGAGCGAAGTTCGTCTGCCGAACGGCGTTCTGCGTACCACTGGCGAGCACGAAGTGCACTTCCAGGTACACAGCGACGTGTTCGCACAGCTGAATGTAGTTGTGGTTGCAGAAGCGTAATTTACGCTGCTGTTAACCGGTTAAAACGCCAGCCTCGCGCTGGCGTTTTGCTTTTCTGCGCCCGGCAAAACGCGCTACGCTTGAAGACGGAATGAAAAGGAGAGCGTGCGATGGCAACGATTACGCTACAGCGGGTTTACGATTTCAGCGCGCCGGCGCCGGAACACTGTTATCTGATAGACCGGCTATGGCCGCGCGGCATCAGCAAAGAGCGGTTGACGGGCGTGCAGTGGTTGAAACAGGTGGCGCCGGATGACGAGCTGCGCAAGTGGTTCCATCAGCATACCGACCAGTGGGAAGCCTTTGAGACGCGCTATCGCCAACAGCTGGCGGCCAACGACGCCTGGCAGCCGCTGGTGGCGCTGTTACGGCAGGGGCAAACGCTGACGTTGCTGTATGGCAGCAAAGATACCGAGCACAATCAGGGCGTGGTGCTGCGCGAGTTTCTGCTGGCGCAGCTGTAGAGATTAGCGTTCCCGGCGGTAGCTGCCGTCGGCCTGGCGGCGGAACAGCGCCTGGCTGTTGTCTGCCGTGGTGACCGACAGCGCGCTAATCACACCGTTGGCGTCGCGTTCGATGCGCACTTCCTGGCCGGCTTTCATGTTGCTCAGCGGCTTGTCGCCGCCTTCCACCTGTGCCATGGCGAACACTTCATTCACCGGCAGATTGTTGTCGCGAAACAGTTGGGCCAGGGTCTGGCCGGGCTGGATCTGATAACGCTGCCAGTTGCCTGCCGGCGTCGGTTCGTTGGCAGGCGTGGCGGCGCTACCGCCGTTTTGCAGCTCGGCCTGCAGCGGCACGCTGGTTTCCTGCTGAGAGACCGGGAACGGCTGTCTTTCGGGCGAGTAGGGCCATAGCAACGCCAGCAGCAGAATGATGCCGAAGATCAGCACCCAGCGGCGATGAAAGTAGGGCAGCGGTTCCATCCAATGGAAACCGTCCGGCAGATGCCAGACTTTAATCAGCAGCGCTTTGACCCGCTGCATTTTGTCGTTGGCCGACGGCGGCTCCGATGGCGGTTCCGCGCCTTCAGCCGTGGGTGCGGCGCCTGGTTTCAGGCGCTGGCTGATGTTCAGCCAGGTGCGCAGCAGCGGCTGGTAGATGCGGGTGGTTTTCCTTCTCCTGGGCGCGATTCTGCCCATGGTGACCTCTCTTCGACGGCGTAATAATCAGTGCGGCGCGGCAAACGCGTCGCCTGCCCGATATCCTGCTTTCAGTATAGTCCGCTAACTGATTGAAGTGAAAGGCGGCTGAGCGGCAGAGCCGGGGTTTGCGGCTGCGGGCGTTAACAGAAGGTTATTGTTTCTTTTTCTACGACAAAAGTCATCATTCTCCACACAAGATTTTACCCGGCATTGACGCGCTGTTATGCTGCGCTTTCGACTTTTTACAGACTTAAGGAAAACCCCATGACAACCCCTTCTTTTGACAGCGTTGAAGCGCAAGCAAGTTACGGGATTGGTTTACAGGTCGGCCAGCAGCTGCAAGAGTCCGGGCTGGAAGGTTTGCAACCGGAAGCTTTGCTGGCGGGTTTGCGTGACGCGCTGGAAGGGAATGCCCCGGCGGTTCCGGTAGACGTGGTGCACCGTGCGCTGCGTGAAATCCACGAGCGTGCGGACGCGGTGCGCCGCGAGCGCCAGCAGGCGATGGCGGTTGAAGGCCAGAAATTCCTGGACGACAACGCCAAGCGCGATGACGTGACGCTGACCGAGTCTGGCCTGCAGTTCTCCGTACTGGAGCAGGGCAACGGCCCAATTCCGTCCCGTCAGGATCGCGTGCGTGTGCACTACACCGGCCGTCTGATCAACGGCGACGTGTTCGACAGCTCGGTTGAACGCGGCCAGCCGGCAGAATTCCCGGTCAGCGGCGTGATCCCAGGCTGGATCGAAGCGCTGACCCTGATGCCGGTCGGCTCCAAATGGCAGCTGTATATCCCGCACAACCTGGCCTACGGCGAGCGTGGCGCAGGCGCGTCCATCCCGCCGTTCAGCGCGCTGGTGTTCGACGTCGAGCTGCTGGAAATCCTGTAATCCCACCGAGGATTGTTCTGGGCGCCTTCGTGGCGCCCTTATTTTATGCGCCGCGCAGACGGGCGATGAATGGCCGGGCGCGCCGGCCATAAACCGTGTTACTTACCGCTTAAATCGATGCGATAAACCGCGAAGCCGATGCTGTCGCTGCCTGCGGCGCTCATCGGATATTGGGCGTGCTCTTTGATAAACCTTGTCGCTTTGTCCGAAGGCGAGGTCTCGAAGCGGATATCCAGCGGCTGCTGGCTGCTGAAGTTCGCCAAACGCCAGTTGTTGTCCGCCTGCGGGCGCACCGCGCCATGCCGCTGGGTTTCGGCGCTGATGTAGGCCGCCAGCACCGAGCGGTTTTCATCCGGCGAAGCGAAGGCGATATGTTTATCGCCGGTGCCGGCAAATTTGCCGCCGTAGGCGCGGTAGTTGTTGGTGGCGACCAGGAAGGTGGCGTTCGGATCGATCGGCTTGCCGTTGAAGGTCAACTGCTTGATACGCTCCGCCTTGTCGTTGATCAGTTGGCATTCGCCGTCGTAGCGCGCCGGCTGACTGACGTCGATCTGGTAGTTGACGCCGTCGATCACGTCGAAGTTATAGGTACGGAAGCCGTCCCAGTTGATCAAGCCCTGCGGCTTGGCGCTGTTGACGTCGATCTGGTTGAACTGACCGGCGGAGCACTCCAGCCACTCTTTCACCTCTTTGCCGCTCGCCTTCACCACCACCAGCGTATTGGGGTAGAGATAGAGATCGGCGGCGTTGCGGAAGGTGAGCTGGCCTTTTTCCACTTCGACGAAGCTGGCGGGATCGTTCTTGCGGCCGCCGACCTTGAACGGGGCCGCCGCCGACAGCACCGGCAGATCGGCCAGGTCCGGGTCGCCCTGGATGTAATGTTCGACGTAGGCTTTCTGCGCATTGTTGACGATCTGCACCGTCGGGTCGTCCTGCACCAGCGCCAGGTAGCTGTACATGTTGCCGTCGGATTTACCGATCGGCTGGCTGACGAACTCGCGCGTGCCCTTGTGATCGTCCGCCAACACTTTCACCAGCGCGGCGTCTTCCGCCGCCAGCGATTTCTTGTTCTCTTTGTCGTAGATCGGCCGTGCTTCTGCGTTGGCGGCGGTCACTTTCCAGCTGCCGCCATCGTTGTTGAGCTGCAGGTCGACCACGCCGAGATGATCGCCCCATTGGCCCGGCATCACCGCCGGCACGCCGTTCAGCAGGCCTTTGTCGATATCCGCGCCTTTGATGTTGGCAAAGTCCTTGCTCGGGAACACCGCATGGGCGTGGCCGAACATGATGGCGTCGATGCCCGGCACCTGGCTGAGGTAATAGACCGAGTTTTCCGCCATCGCCTTGTAAGGCTCGCTGGACAGCCCGGAATGCGGGATCGCCACCACAAGATCGGCGCCCTCTTTACGCATCTGCGGCACGTAGCGCTTGGCGGTGGCGGTGATGTCGTCCACCGTCACTTTGCCCTGCAGGTTGGCCTTGTCCCACACCAGGATCTGTGGCGGCACGAAGCCGATGTAGCCGATGCGCAGCGTATGCGCCTTGCCGTCGCGATCTTTCACCGGCGTATCGACGATGATGTACGGCGTGAACAGCGGTTTTTGCGTTTTGGCGTCGATGACGTTGGCGTTGATATACGGGAATTTGGCGCCCGCGATAGCGTTCTTCAGGTAGTCCAGCCCATAGTTGAACTCATGGTTGCCGATGTTGCCGACGACGTAGTCCAGCGTGTTCATCGCCTTATAGACCGGGTGCACGTCGCCCGGTTTCAGCCCCTTGGCCGCCATGTAGTCGCCGAGCGGGCTGCCCTGAATGATGTCGCCGTTGTCCACCAACACCGCGTTGGCGGCCTGCTGGCGCGCCTGTTGGATCAGGCTGGCGGTGCGCACCAGGCCGAACTTGTCGGTCGGTGTGTCCTTGTAGTAATCGAAGTCCATCATGTTGCTGTGCAGATCGGTGGTTTCCAGCACGCGCAGATCGACGGTGGCCGCTTGCGCGGAGGCGCACACCAGCAGCGCAAGCGCGGACAGCGTCAGTGGATGCTTCATCATTTGGGATTCTCTCCATTCCATTATTCGAGTGTTATCGCAGAGGGAAATGTAATTAACATTGCTTGCCACAGTAAACTGTGAAGTGTGGCAGAAAATGGCGGCGGGTAACGCGGGGAAGTTCACAGTTGTGCCCAACAAGAAATGAGGAATTCCCGAGGCTTAGGCGGTTGAGATGGATATTCGGCGTAAAAAAAACTAGTCTGCTAGCAGAGACAGGGGGAAATTTCCCACGGAGATGCGGAGTTGAGGTGCATGATGTTAGAGCGAATTTGCCAACTGTCCCGCGAGGCGGGGGCGGCGATCATGGCGGTGTACGATGGTGAACAACCGCTTGATGTCGCACAGAAAAAAGATGATTCACCGGTGACGGCGGCCGATCTGGCGGCACACCATATCATCAAGCGCGGCCTGGCGGCGCTGACGCCGGAGGTGCCGCTGCTGTCGGAAGAGGATCCGCCGGCGTGGGAAGAGCGCCGCGGCTGGACGCGCTACTGGCTGGTCGATCCGTTGGACGGCACCAAAGAGTTTTTACATCGCAATGGCGAGTTCACGGTCAATATCGCCCTGATTGAAGATGGGCAGGCGGTGATGGGGGTGGTGTATGCCCCGGCGATCGACGTGTTGTATCTGGCGGAGCGCGGTAAGGCCTGGAAAGAAGAGAAGGGCGTGCGGCAGGCGATCGGCGTCAGCAACGCGCATCCGCCGCTGGTGGTGGTGAGCCGCTCGCATATCGATGACGAACTGAAAGATTATTTGCAGCAGTTGGGCGAGCACCAGACCGTGTCAGTCGGTTCCTCGCTGAAGTTCTGTCTGGTGGCGGAAGGCAAGGCGCAGCTCTATCCGCGCTTCGGGCCGACCAACATTTGGGATACCGCCGCAGGGCATGCGGTGGCGGTGGCCGCCGGGGCGCAAATTCACGATTGGCAGGGTAAGCCATTGCTCTATACCCCGCGTGAATCTTTCCTCAACCCCGGCTTCCGGGTGTCGCTGTTCTGAGTTAGTTCGCCAACAGCTGGTGCAGCTTGGACATCACCTGCTGCACCTCTTCCGGCGTCAGCGCGCCGTCTTTGGCGAACTGGATGCGCCCTTGCTTATCCAGCACCACGATGGCGGAGCCTTTCGGCTGCAGATCCCAGGCTTTGCGCACGTTGCCGTCGCTGTCGACGATAAACTGCGACCATGGGAACTCCTTCTTGCTGTCTTCAATGCTGCTGCGCACGAACATCGCGGTGCCCATCAGGGCATCGTCGGTGTTGACGATTGTCGTCGTTTGGTAACGATCGTGTGGTAGCTTCGCCTTCTTGATCGCTTCAATCAGTGGGTCGTTCATGTCTTTGGCGGAGCTGCGGCCGGCAATATGTTGTATCACTCGCACTTTTCCACTGAGCTGCGCGCTGTTCCAGTTCTGGTAGCTAAAATTACCGTCAGCGTAATTGAGCTCTCCTTTGTCGCTGACGCCGACCGGCGCCACGCGCTGCTGGAGCTGGAAGTTGTGCGCGGAAGCGAAAAGCGGGGCGAGCAGCAGGGATACCATCAGCATGCGACTTGTTTTCATGCTTTCTCCTTGTAATGGGGGGAATTTGTGCGACAGCACTTCGACAGCCTAAAGCATAGGATGTGATAAGAGGTCTGTCCTGTTAACCGGATCGCAGATTTTCCCTTGGTTCGCTAATCATCAGATTTTGAAGGGATATCCTGAAAACGTTATAAATTATCATATACAATTCTGTCAAAAAGTGTAAATCCAGCGTAGATATCCGGGCAGAAGTGAACGTTCTGGTCTTTACTGGGTCTACTACATGCAATCAAGTTGCGTTCTGAATTTCGAGGCTGCCACCTTTGGCGGCTCGCTGAGCGCATGGATCAACGGGAGGAGCGTAAAAGAATGAGAATCTTCCAGCGTTATAACCCTTTGAAAGTGGCAAAGTACGTTAAGACCCTGTTTCGCGGAAGGCTGTATATCAAGGACGTGGGCGCATTTGAATTCGACGAGGGGAAAATCCTGCCGCCGAAGATTCGCGACAAGCGCCATTTCAGCGTGATGTCTGAAGTGAACCGTCAGGTGCTGCTGTTGCAGACCGAGATGGGGTGAGCACCTCGCTGACAGCGGTAAAAAAAATGCGGCCCCGATGGGGCCGCTGATGTTTTTGTCTTACCGCCGTCAGGCCGCAGGCGTGTCGTCCGGCGCTTTCGGCAGCACCGCCGCGGGCTTGTCGCTCAGCCGGGTGACCAGCAGCTGGTCTATCTTGTAGCTGTCGATATCCACCACTTCGAACTTGTAGCCGGCGTATTTGACGAAGTCGGTGCGTTTCGGGATCTTGCGCAGCATATACATCATAAAGCCGCCGATGGTCTCGTAGTTGCCCGCCTGCGGGAACTCGTCGATGTCCAGCACGCGCATCACGTCGTCGATCGGCGTGCCGCCTTCAATCAGCCATGAACTTTCGTCGCGCGCCACGATCTGCTCTTCCTGGCCCTGGCCGACCAGATCGCCCATCAGCGTGGTCATCACGTCGTTAAGGGTGATGATGCCCACCACCAACGCATATTCATTGAGGATCACCGCGAAGTCTTCGCCGGCGGTTTTGAAGCTTTCCAGCGCTTCGGACAGCGTCAGCGTGTCCGGCACGATCAGCGCCGAGCGGATCTGCACGCCGCTGCTCAGCACCAGGCTTTGGTTGCCCAGCACGCGGTTCAGCAGGTCTTTGGAATCGACGTAGCCGACCACCTGATCGATATGGCCGTCGCACACCAGGAACTTGGAGTGCGGGTGAGTCGAGACTTTCTCCTTGATGCTCTCTTCGCTTTCGCGCAGATCGAAGTACACCACGCTTTCGCGCGAGGTCATCGAAGACGGCACGGTGCGCGATTCCAGTTCGAACACGTTTTCAATCAGCTCGTGCTCCTGTTTGCGCAGTACGCCCGCCAGGGCGCCGGCTTCCACCACCGCATAGATGTCATCGGAGGTGATGTCGTCTTTACGCACCATCGGCAGCTTGAACATACGGAAGATCAGGTTGGCCATGCCGTTGAAGAACCACACCAGCGGGCGGAAGATCATGATGGAGAAACGCATCGGGTTGATGATCCGGACGGCGACCGTCTCTGGTGCAATCATACCGATGCGCTTCGGGGTCAAATCGGCGAACAGGATAAACAGGCTGGTCACCAGCACGAAAGAGCAGATGAAGCTGACCTGTTCCGCCAATTCGGGCGACAGGAAACGATCGAACAACACCTTGAAAGTGGGCGAGAAAGCCGCGTCGCCGACGATACCGCCGAGGATGGCCACGGCGTTCAGGCCGATCTGCACCACGGTGAAAAAGATGCCAGGGGTTTCTTGCAGCTTGAGCACTCTGGCGGCGTTGACGTTACCTTCGTCAGCCATCAGCTTCAGTTTGATCTTGCGCGAGGCGGCCAGAGAGATTTCCGACAGTGAGAAGAACGCACTCACCGCGATCAGAAAAAGAATCAGTAAAATACTGTTTAACATAATCTATCCATACGTGCCGACGGGATGCCGGCGCTCTTGAGGAAGGGTAGTACATAGTAAAAAAAGCAGCGATAACAACCAGAAGGGAAGCTATCGGGCCGCAGAAGCGGCCCGCATAGTATAGCAGTTGCCCCACAGGGGCCGCCAGCGGTTAAAAAAGTGCCGCCGGCCGGCATCAAATCAGCCCTGCGGCGGCAGGCAAACGCCGATGCCGCCCAGCCCGCAGTAGCCTTCCGGGTTCTTGTACAGGTACTGTTGGTGATCGTCTTCCGCGTAATAGAACGGCAGAGCCGGTGCGATCTCGGTGGTGATGGCGCGCTTATCGCCCGCCGCATCCATCGCCTGCTGGAAGCGTTGCAGGCTGCTTTCCGCCTCGGCCTGCTGCTCTGGGCTCAGCGTATAAATCGCCGAGCGGTACTGCGTGCCGACGTCGCCGCCCTGGCGCATGCCCTGCGCCGGATCGTGATTTTCCCAGAACAGCTGCAGCAGCTGTTTGTAGCTGACGACGTGCGGATCGAACACCACGCGCACCACTTCGGCGTGGCCGGTCTGGCCGCTGCACACTTCGCGGTAGGTCGGGTTCGGCGTGTAGCCGCCGCTGTAGCCGGCGGCGGTGCTGTAGACGCCCGGCTGTTGCCAGAACAGGCGCTCAACGCCCCAGAAACAGCCCATGGCGAAAACTGCCACCTCCATGCCGGCCGGCACCTGAGTCATCGAGTGTTCGGTGACGACGTTGAGCGTTGCGACAGGCATTGGCGTGGTGCGGCCAGGCAGCGCGCTTGCCTTATCGACGGTTTGTGATTTATCAAAAAATGGCACCACGGTTGACTCCTGTTGTCACAGTAAGAATTGACCCTACATGGCGGCGGTTCGGTTGTATCTCACCGCGTCTTTGCCCACAATAAGCGGCAAGTTGGATTTTGTATAAGCTTAACGCAGTATTTTGAGCGCCAAAAGTGAAGAATTCGCCTGTTGCGCGGCGGTGGCAAAGCGCGGCGGGCGGCGTCCGGAAGAAGGTTGAAGAGGGCTGCCGTCATGATAGCGCGGAGTCTGCCCTGGCCCCGGAGCGAACACCATAACAGGACAGTAAAATCAATAAGGAGAACACGTGCCAAAGTACCCGGTCATGTGCTTGATATCTGTGTTGCTTGCGGCACCTGCAGCCTATGCGGCGAACGTGCGGCTGCAGGTGGAGGGGTTAAGCGGAGAGTTGGAAAAAAACGTCCGGGTGCGGCTGTCGTCGATCACGCCTGAAGAGGTCGGCACCGACGGCCGCTTCCGCGCACGGGTGGATGAGGCGGTGCGCCAGGGGCTGCGCGCGCTCGGCTATTACCAGCCAACCATCGAGTTTACGCTGGACGATCGGCCGGGGATGTCGCGTCCGGTGCTGCATGCCAAGGTCAATCCGGGCGAACCGGTGCGCATCGCCGGCGCCAACATCGTGCTGGAAGGTGGCGCGAAGACCGATGAGGACTACCTGGCGCTGGTAAAGAAGGATCGGCCGACCATCGGTGAGATCCTCAACCACGGCAAGTATGACAGTTTCAAAGGCTCGCTGACCGGCCTGGCGCTGCGCAAAGGCTACTTCGACGCCGACATGACCAAAAGCCAGCTCGGCGTGGCCGAAGATCTGCACAAGGCGTTTTGGGATATCGATTTCAACAGCGGCGAACGTTACCGCTTCGGCAAGGTGAAATTCACCGGTTCGCAAATCCGCGAAGACTATCTGCAAAATCTGGTGCCCTTTCATCAGGGGGATTACTACAGTTCGGAGGATTTGGCCGAGCTGAACCGCCGTTTGTCCGCCACCAACTGGTTCAACTCGGTGGTGGTGTCCCCTGATTTCAACGATGCCAAAGAGAACAAGATTTTGCCGTTGGACGCGCTGGTGACGCCGCGCACGCGCAACACCGTCGAAACCGGTATCGGTTATTCCACCGACGTCGGCCCGCGGGTGAAAGGCACCTGGAAAAAGCCCTGGCTCAACGATCGCGGGCATAGCCTGGAAACCAGCGCCAGCGTGTCGGCGCCGGAGCAGCAGCTGGATCTGACTTACAAGATCCCGCTGCTCAAGAACCCGCTGGAGCAGTATTACCTGCTGCAGGGCGGGCTCAAGAACGTCGATCTTAACGACACCAAATCCGTGACCTCCAAAGTGGTGGCCTCGCGCAACTGGGATCTCTCCAGCGGCTGGCAGCGGGCGATCAACCTGACCTGGCGCTGGGATAACTTTACCCAGGGCAACGTCAGCAACACCACCATGCTGCTGTACCCCGGCGTCAGCTTCAACCGCACCCGTTCGCGCGGCGGGCTGATGCCGACCTGGGGCGACAGCCAACGCTATTCCATCGACGTGTCCGACACTTCCTGGGGCTCCGGCGTGGACTTCGCGCTGATGCAGGCGCAGAACGTCTGGATCCGCACCCTGGCCGACAAGCATCGCTTTGTAGCGCGCGGGCAGGTGGGCTGGATCGAAACCAACGACTTCGACAAGGTGCCGCCGGATCTGCGCTTCTTCGCCGGCGGTGACCGCAGCATTCGCGGCTACAAGTACAAAGACATTTCGCCGCGCGGCGACGACGGCAAGCTGACCGGCGCCTCCAAGATGCTGACAGGCTCGCTGGAGTATCAATACAACGTGACCGGCAAATGGTGGGGGGCGATGTTCGTCGATTCCGGTGAAGCGGTGAACGATATCAAGCAGAGCAACTTCAAGACCGGCGCCGGCGTAGGCGTGCGCTGGCAGTCGCCGGTGGGGCCGGTGAAGCTGGATATCGCCGCGCCCGTGGGGGACAAGGACACCCACGGGATGCAGTTCTACATCGGTTTGGGGCCTGAACTATGAGCCTGGTTAAAAAGATTTGCCTCGGATTTCTGGTCATTCTGCTGTTGCTGATCGGCGGCCTGGCCTTCCTGGTGGGGACCACCACCGGTTTGCATATGGTCATCAACGGCGCGGCGCGCTGGGTGCCGGGGCTGGAGATCGCCGGCGTCAGCGGCGGCTGGCGCGATCTGACGCTGAAGGGCGTGAAGTATCAGATGCCGGGCGTGACGGTCAACGCCGGGCAGTTCCATCTCTCCCTCGATCTCTCCTGCTTTAAACGCAGCTCGCTGTGCGTCAACGCTTTGACCGCTCAGGACGTGGACGTGGCGGTGAACACCAAAGAGATGGCGCCCTCCGCGCCGGTGGAGGAGAGCAGTGAACCGACCACCAATCTCAGCACCCCTTATCCGATCACCCTGCGCCTGCTGGCGCTGAATAACGTCAAGGTCACCGTCGACGACACCGCCATTTCTCTGGCCGAGTTCCGCACCGGCGCGCAGTGGCAAGAGCGTGCGCTGACGCTGATGCCAACCAAGATCGGCTCGTTGCTGATTGCCTTGCCGAAAACGCCGCAAAATCCGTTGCCGGAAGCGGTGCAACCGGCGGTCGAGGTGGCGAAAAAGGTCGGTGAGCAGGTTACCGACGCGGCGAAACCGGCGCCGCAGCCGGAGGAGAAGCCGCTCGGCGAAACGCTGAAGGAACTGTTCGCCAAACCGCTGTTGCCGGATCTGCCGGACATCCGCCTGCCGCTGGATATCACCGTGAAAGAGATCAGCGGCGAACAGCTGCGCTTGACCGGCGATACTGACGTGCTGATCACGAGCCTGTTGCTGCAGGCCAGCACGCAGGATCAGCATATCCAGCTGGACAACTTCGACGTGAAGTCGCCGCAGGGCACGCTGTCGGTGCAGGGGCAGGCGACCCTGACCGGCGACTGGCCGGTGGCGCTGACCGCCAACAGCGCGTTGAATATCGACCCGTTGAAGGGCGAGAAGGTGAAGCTGAACATCGACGGCGGGTTGCGTGATGAGCTGAAGGTGGCGCTGAATCTGTCCGGCCCGGTCGGCGCCCAGCTCGATGTGCAAACCCGGCTGGCCGAAGCCGGCCTGCCGCTGGCGCTGACGCTGCAGAGCAAGCAGCTGAAATGGCCGCTGAGCGGCGAGGCGCAGTATCAGGTCAACGATTTCCGCCTGCGCTTTAACGGCAAGGCGACCGACTATGCGCTGTCGACGCGCGCCAATCTGAAAGGCCAGGATCTGCCGCCGGCGGTGCTGACGCTGGACGGCAAAGGCAACGTCGAGCAGTTCAAGCTGGAGCGCCTGCGCCTGGCGGCGCTGCAGGGCAATACCGATCTCACCGCGCTGGTGGACTGGAGCAAGGCCATCAGCTGGACCTCGCAATTGACGCTGAGCGGCATCAATACCGCCAAGCAGTGGCCGGAATGGCCGGCGAAACTCGACGGCAAGATCACCACGCGCGGCAGCCTGCACGGCGGCAGCTGGCAGCTGCAGGTGCCGGTGCTGCAGCTGGACGGCAACGTGAAGCAGAACAAGGTCACGGCGCGCGGCACGCTGAGCGGCAACGCCGCCGGGCAGTGGAAAATCCCCGGCATCGATCTGACGCTGGGGCGCAACCAGCTGAATGTCAAAGGACAGCTGGACGAGAAGAACTGGAACCTGGACGCCAACATCGACGCGCCGCGTCTGGACGGCGCGCTGCCGGGCCTCGGCGGCACCGCCAAAGGGCTGCTGAAGCTGCGCGGCAATCTGCAGGCGCCTCAGCTGCTGGCGGATTTGACCGCCTCCGGCTTGCAGTGGCAGGCGCTGCGCATCAACCGCGTGAAGATCGACGGCGACGTGCGCTCCACGGATCAGATCCAGGGGCAGCTGGCGGTACGCGTCGAGCAGCTGAAGCAGGACGCGCTGGAGGTCAGCCTGCTGACCCTCGACGCCAAAGGCAGCGAGAAGCAGCATCAGCTGCAGTTGAAGATCGACGGCAAACCGGTCTCCGGCCAGCTGGCGCTGCAGGGCAGCTTCGATCGTCAGCAGCAGCGCTGGCGCGGCAATCTGAACAATACCCGCTTCGATACGCCGGTGGGGGAGTGGCGCCTGACGCGCGCCATCGCGCTGGACTACCTGAACACCGCGCAGAAGATCAGCGTCGGGCCGCACTGCTGGCAGAACCCGAACGCCGAGTTGTGCGTGCCGAAGACCATCGAAGCCGGCCAGAGCGGCCAGGCCAGCGTGGTGCTCAACCGGTTCGACCTGGCGATGATCAAGCCGTTCCTCGGCCCGGAGACCGCCCTGAGCGGCGTGTTCACCGGCCGGGCCGACGTCAGCTGGAAACCGGGCGGCGCGCTGCCGGAGGCGAAGGTCACGTTGGCCGGCAACGGCGTCAAGGTGGTGCAGCAGGTGCAGGGCAATGCGCTGCCGATCGCCTTCGATACGCTGACCCTCAACGCCGGCCTGAACAACGGCCGCGCGCAGGCCGACTGGCGGATCAAACTGACCAACAACGGCCAGTTCGACGGCAATATCCAGGTGGCGGATCCGCAGGTGCGGCGCACCATCAGCGGCAATGTCAATATCACCAACATCTCGCTGGCGCTGATCAACCCGGCGCTGATGAAGGGCGAAAGCGCGGCGGGCATGCTGAACGCCAACCTGCGCCTGGGCGGCAGCGCGCAGAAGCCGCTGGTGTTCGGCCGTCTGGCGTTGGATCGGGCGAAGGTGCAAGGACACTGGATGCCGTTCGATATGACCGACGCGCGGCTGGCGGTGAATTTCAACGGCATGACCTCGACGCTGGAAGGGCTGCTCAGCACCACGCGCGGCCAGCTGAATCTGGCGGGCGATGCCGACTGGCGTGACATCAATGCCTGGCGTGCGCGCATTGCCGCCAAGGGCGACAAGCTGCGGGTGACGGTGCCGCCGATGATCCGCATCGACGTATCGCCGGATCTGGTGTTCGAAGCCACGCCGCAGCTGTTCTCGCTCAACGGCAAGGTCGACATCCCTTGGGCGCGCATCACGGTGCAGGAACTGCCGGAAAGCGCGGTGGGCGTCTCTTCCGACGAGGTGATGCTGGACGATCAGCTGAAGCCGATTCAACCGAAGACCGCCTCGATCCCGATCAACAGCAATCTGATGATCCACGTCGGCAACGACGTGCGGCTGGACGCCTTCGGCCTGAAAGCCCGCCTGAAGGGCGATTTGAAAGTGGTGCAGGACAAGAAAGGGTTGGGCCTCAATGGCCAGATTGACATCCCTTCCGGTCGCTTCCATGCTTATGGTCAGGATTTGATCGTGCGTAAAGGGCAGCTGATGTTCTCCGGCCCGCCGGATCAGCCGCTGCTCAATATCGAGGCGATCCGCAACCCGGAATCCACCGAGGACGACGTGACCGCCGGCGTGCGCGTGACCGGCCTGGCGGATGCGCCGAAGCTGGAAGTGTTCTCCGATCCGGCCAAATCGCAACAGGAAGCCCTGTCTTATCTGCTGCGCGGTCAGGGCTTAAGCAGTTCCGGCGCCGACGGCAACGCCATGACGTCGATGTTAATCGGCATGGGGGTTGCACAAAGTGGTCAACTTGTGGGTAAAATCGGCGAGGCATTCGGCGTGAGTAATTTGGCTCTGGACACCCAAGGGGTTGGCGACAATTCCCAGGTTGTCGTGAGCGGCTATGTCCTCCCAGGCTTACAAGTAAAATATGGGGTGGGCATTTTCGACTCGCTGGCCACGCTGACGTTGCGTTATCGCCTGATGCCTAAGTTGTATCTTGAAGCGGTGTCTGGGCTCGACCAGGCATTAGATTTGCTCTATCAGTTTGAGTTTTAGCGATGCGAATAATTGTCTACGGCAGTTTACGGCGCAAACAGGGAAACAGCCATTGGATGACCAACGCCCAATGGCTCGGCGAGCACGAGCTCGAAGGCTATCAGATTTATAATCTGGGCCATTACCCGGCGGCGATCCCTGGAGAGGGCACGATACATTGCGAAGTGTATCGTATTAACTCATCGATTCTGGCAGAGCTGGACGAACTGAAAAGCAACACCAAGGACTATAAGCGCGAGCTGATTCAGACGCCTTATGGGAGTGCGTGGATCTACCTGTATAAACACAGCGTGGACGGTTACCCGCGAATTACCAGCGGTGACTGGCTGAAACGCCTCGAAGATCAGTAATAAAAAAACACCGCTCAATGAGCGGTGTTTTTTCATCGGACGGCGGCGAAAATTACTTCTTGGCAGCGCGTTCGAAGGAGGCGATGATTTCCGCTTTAGCTGCGGCAGCGTCTGCCCAGCCTTCCACTTTCACCCATTTGCCTTTTTCCAGATCTTTGTAGTGCTCGAAGAAGTGAGCGATCTGGGCTTTCAGCAGTTCCGGCAGGTCGTTCACGTCTTTCACGTGATCGTACTCTTTGGTCAGCTTGCTGTGCGGTACCGCAACCAGCTTGGCGTCTTCACCGGCTTCGTCGGTCATCTTCAGCACGCCAACCGGACGGCAGCGGATCACGGAGCCCGGCTGCAGCGGATATGGGGTTGGGACCAGCACGTCAACCGGATCACCATCCAGAGACAGAGTGTGGTTGATGTAGCCGTAGTTGCATGGGTAGAACATCGCGGTGGACATGAAACGGTCAACGAACAGCGCGCCGGTTTCTTTGTCGATTTCGTATTTGATTGGATCGGCGTTGGCCGGGATTTCGATTACTACGTAGATGTCTTCCGGCAGGTCTTTGCCAGCTGGGACCAGATTCAAGCTCATGTCGGTTTCCTTTAATCATCAAACCAGAAATGGAGTGGCGGCTATTATAGCGGACTCTTTTGCGATTTCCTGCCCTTTTCATCGTCGAAAACCCAGTGTCTCTGCGCGCGGAGAATTTCCAGATTAATCCCGCCGCGGCATGAAGTTTTGCCTCCGCCTGCCGATAACTTCAACAAACAATAATGAGCCAGCAAAGCTGGCTCCGCGTTTTGCCACCCCTACTACGTCTGATCTCACTATTCTGAAGCCGGGAAGAACTCATGCTAAAAAAGATTACGGTGAAGGCTGGGCTGATCGCCCTGCTGAGCCTGATGACCATGCTGCTGATCATGGTCAGCGTTATTGGCGTCAACGCGATTAACGAAGGATCGCGCTCGATCCATACCTTAAACCAGATCCTCGGCGAAGAGCTGGGCTCGCTGGCCAACAGCTCCAACCTGACGCTGCGCGCCCGAACCGCCGCCTCGCTGGCGGTGCGCCAACGGGAGATCGGTCAGACTGATGTCTCCGACGCCACCGTGGGCCGCATCTACGGCTACCTCGAGCAGTCGAACAAGGAAATGGCGCGCTTTGTCGGCGTCGGCACCGTGACCGAGCGCGGCCGCGAACTCTCCAATCGTCTGCAAAACAGCTATCGCGCCTACCTCGAGCAGGGCGTGAAGCCGATGGCCGCCGCCATCAAGGCCGGTAAAATCGATGAGTATTACCATATTCAGGAGACCCGCATCTCTGCGTTGAGCATCGCGTTTGAAAAGGATCTCAGCGATTTCCGCAGCTTCGCCATGAAGCTCGGCGAAAAGCAGGTGTATGACGCGGAAAACAACGCCAGCACCAAGATCTCGCTGATCGTGGTGGCGGGCCTGCTCAGCGTGCTGCTGGCGGTGCTGGCCTGGTTCGCGCTGCGCGTGATCATTTTGCGCCCGTTGGATGAGTCCATCGCGCAGTTGGAACACATCGCCGGCGGCGATCTGACCCATGAGATCCGCGGCGAGGGCGATACCGAGATGGGCCGCCTGGTGCGGGCGATGCAGCGCATGCAGCAAGCGCTGGCCAATTCGGTCAGCAAAGTGCGTGACGCCAGCAGCCAGATCGACACCGGTTCACGCGAACTGGCGGCCGGTAACCTGCATCTGGCGCAGCGCACCGAAGAATCGGCCGCTTCGCTGGAAGAGACTGCCGCCAGCATGGAACAGCTGACCTCGACGGTGAAAATGAATGCCGAGAACTGCGAGCAGGCCAATCAGCTGGCGCTGAGCGTGTCCGATATCGCCAACCAGGGCAGCGACGTGGTCAGTCAGGTCATGAGCAAGATGCAGGCGATCACCGACAGCTCGCGCCGTATCGCCGACATCATCAGCGTGATGGACGGCATCGCCTTCCAGACCAATATCCTGGCGTTGAACGCAGCGGTGGAAGCGGCGCGCGCCGGCGAACAGGGCCGCGGTTTCGCGGTGGTGGCCGGCGAAGTGCGCAATCTGGCGCAGCGTAGCGCCCAGTCGGCGAAAGAGATCAAAGGGTTGATCGAAGCGTCGCAGAACCGGGTGCAGGAAGGCGAGCAGATGGTGGAGTCGGCGGCGCAGACCATGAGCGGTATCACCGGTGAAGTGGGCCGGGTGACGGCGTTGATGCGTGAGATCTCGGCGGCGACGCGCGAACAAAGCAGCGGTATCGAACAGGTGAATCTGGCGGTGGCGCAGATGGATCAGGTGGCGCAGCAGAATGCGGCGCTGGTGGAAGAGTCGGCGGCGGCGACGCGCTCGCTGGAAGATCAGGCTCAGCTGCTGGCGCAGAGCATGGCGGCGTTCAAGCTGTAAGGCGATAAGGGTTCGGCGCGGCGCCGAACCCTTGCCAGTAACGCGTTACTCGTCCGGGTTTTCGGCGATGAAGCGTTCTGCGTCTTCTACCATCGACTTGGTGCCGACGAAGAATGGCGCGCGCTGGTGCAGTTTCACCGGCGTGATGTCCAGAATGCGATTTTTGCCATCGCTGGCCTTGCCGCCGGCCTGTTCGGCCAGGAACGCCATCGGGTTGCATTCGTACAGCAGGCGCAGCTTGCCTTGCGGGTGGCTGGCGGTGCTTGGGTAGATGTAGATGCCGCCTTTCAGCAGGTTACGGTGGAAATCCGCCACCAGAGAACCGATGTAGCGCGAGGTATAAGGGCGCTGCGTCGCTTCGTCCTGCTCCTGGCAGTACTTGATGTATTTCTTCACGCCGAGAGGGAACTTGATGTAGTTGCCTTCGTTGATGGAATACATGTTGCCGCTCGCCGGGAAGCGCACTTTCTCGTGAGAGAGGCAGAACACGCCCAGAGACGGATCGTACGTGAAGGCGTGGACGCCGTAACCGGTGGTGTACACCAGCATGGTGGACGAGCCGTAAACCACGTAACCCGCTGCGACCTGGGCGCTGCCCGGCTGCAGGAAGTCTTCTTCGGTCACCGGCGTGCCGACCGGCGTGATGCGACGATAGATAGAGAAAATCGTACCGACCGAGACGTTGACATCGATGTTGGACGAACCGTCCAACGGATCCATCAATACGACATACTTGGCATTTTCAGCTCGCTCGCCGTCGAATATCACGATTTCATCTTCTTCTTCGGAAGCGATACCCGCAACTTCACCACGCGCTTTCAACGCCGCTTTCAGTTTTTCGTTCGCGTACAGGTCCAGTTTCATCTGAACTTCGCCCTGTACGTTGGACACCCCGCTGGTTCCCAGAATATCAACCAGGCCGGCCTTGTTGATGTCGCGGTGGATGATTTTGGCGCCCAGTTTAATTGCAGAAAGTAACGCGGTCAGCTCGCCGGTGGCGTGAGAGAAGTCGTGCTGTTTCTCGACGATAAATTCGCCTAACGTTTTCATGACACAATCCCTGAATCTACGGATGGATAGCGGCCTGTTAACAAACCGCCAACGTTTTCGCGTGCAGTGTAGCCCAAAGATGCGCGCCATTCATAGGCAAATCCATTTCTTCTGGACGATTCTGAGCGTTAGAATATGCCGACATTCGATGCACTCACATGAGAAACCTATGCGCATTCACATTCTTGGGATCTGTGGCACCTTTATGGGCGGGCTGGCGATGCTGGCGCGCTCACTGGGGCATGACGTCACCGGTTCGGACGCCAACGTCTATCCGCCGATGAGCACGCTGCTGGAGAACCAGGGGATCGATCTGATTCAGGGTTATGATCCCGCCCAGCTGGATCCGGCGCCGGATCTGGTGATCATCGGCAACGCCATGACGCGCGGCAACCCGTGCGTGGAGGCGGTGCTGGAGCGTGGTATCCCTTACGTTTCCGGCCCGCAGTGGCTGCACGACGCCGTGTTGCGCGATCGCTGGGTACTGGCGGTCGCCGGCACCCACGGTAAAACCACCACCGCCGGCATGGCGACCTGGATCCTCGAGGCCTGCGGCTACCAGCCCGGCTTTGTCATCGGCGGCGTGCCGGGCAACTTCGACGTATCGGCCCGCCTCGGCGGCAGCCCGTTCTTCGTGATCGAGGCCGACGAGTATGACTGCGCGTTCTTCGACAAACGCTCCAAGTTCGTGCACTACAGCCCGCGCACGCTGATCATGAACAACCTGGAGTTCGACCACGCCGATATTTTCGACGATCTGAAAGCCATCCAGAAACAGTTCCACCACCTGGTGCGTCTGGTGCCGGGCAAAGGCAAAATCATTCTGCCGGACAACGACAGCCACCTGAAGCAGGTGATGGCGATGGGCTGCTGGAGCGAACAGGAGCTGGTGGGCGAAGAGGGCGCCTGGCGCGCGCAGAAGCTGACGCCGGACGCCAGCCATTACGCGGTGTTCCTCGACGGTGAGCAGGTCGGCGAAGTGAAGTGGGCGCTGGTGGGCGAGCACAACATGCATAACGGCCTGATGGCTATCGCCGCGACTCGCCACGTCGGCGTGCAGCCGGCGGATGCCTGCCGCGCGTTGGGCGATTTCATCAATGCCCGTCGCCGTCTGGAGCTGCGTGGCGAAGCCAACGGCGTCACGGTTTACGACGATTTCGCGCACCACCCGACGGCGATCCTGGCCACTCTGGCCGCGCTGCGCGGCAAGGTCGGCGGTACGGCGCGCATTCTGGCGGTGCTGGAACCGCGATCCAACACCATGAAAATGGGCATCAGCAAAAACGATCTGGCGCCTTCGCTCGGCCGTGCCGACGAAGTGTTCCTGTTCCAGCCGCACCACATTCCGTGGCAGGTCGCGGAAGTGGCGGATGCCTGCGTGCAGCCGGCGCATTGGAGCGCGGATCTCGACACGCTGGTGGACATGGTGGTGAAAACCGCACAGCCGGGCGACCACATTCTGGTGATGAGCAACGGCGGTTTCGGCGGTATTCACGATCGCTTGCTGGACGCGCTGGCGAAAAAGCAGGAACCGAAGGTGACCTACTGATCGCTTAGCCGCATAAGCCAACCTAAGGGCCGCATTCGCGGCCTTTTTTACGCCCATAAAAAAGCCCTCGCGAGCGAGGGCAACGGGGTTCGTCGGATAGGACGACGAGAGGGTCTCTGGGAAATCGGCGTTTGCGTCAGAACTCGGCAGTGGCAGTGACGAGGGTAATCAGCTCTGCAAAGCCGTTCCCAGAGTTGTTATTTGTAAATCTCGGCGGTGGCGTGGTAGTTGCCTTCGTTACGGGCTTCGATCACGCGGTAGGCGGTCGCGCCTTTCGCGTCGGCTTTCTCCGACAACGCCTGGCGAATGTCGGTCGGCGCGCCGTCGATGCCGCTGACGGTAATGGTGCCGATAGATTGCAGATTGGCGGTCTGATCGTTAGTCACCAACTGGGCGGCAGACGCGCCGAAGGAGATGACGGACAGCAAACCGAGTGCAGCAACAGTAGTTTTCATGTTCATGATAGCGATCCTTGGTCATAACAGCCTGGAAGGGCTTGGCAGCGATTTTTATTCTTGAAGGCCGTTATGACAGCGTTTGATTCCAGAGATGTATTGCCCGTTGCCGGGTAATGCCGTTACTTATTTGTAGATTTCAGCGGTCGCGTGGAAGTTGCCGTCGTTGCGCGCTTCGATCACGCGGTAAGCGGTCGCCCCTTTGGCGTCGGCTTTGTCGGACAGTGCCTGGCGAATGTCGGAAGGCGCAGCGGCGACGCCGCTCACGGTGATCACACCGGCGGGCTGCAGTTTTGCGGCCTGGGTTGCATCAACAGATTGTGCTGCGAATGCACCAAAGGAAAGCATGGACAGAACGCTCAGGGTTGCAACGGTAGCTTTAATTTTCATCATCTCACCTCATCGTATTCTTTTATCAGTTCCAACGAACTGTGATTCAGTTCACGAAAATGAGTATACAGCTAGTAACGTGAAAAATTAATAGTTCGCTAACAGTTGCTAGTGAAACTTTAACCTCATGATCCTTATTTTTTATAACCGTAAGGAATAAAAAACGCTCATAAAACGATCTTTTGATGTTAAATTTATGTAATTTCAATAAGGTAAGTGATTTTGACCAAAAGTGCGGAAGATCACAGTGGGTACTGCTGGTTACATGGAGATGTCATGGAAATGTGTTGTTGCGGGATAAAAAAGCAGTGTTAAACGCGGTTGAAGGCTGGGAAGGTAACGCGAGGGTTAAAGAAGCGCTAACAAAATGCGGTTTACAGCCGCACTTTGTTAGCGCCAGGTTTCACAGCTCTTGTTCGAACACGCCCAAGATCGCTTCATGCAGCTTCTGAGCGGTAAAGCCGTTGGACGGGGTGACGAAAATCGTGTCGTCGCCGGCAATTGTGCCGAGGATGCCCTGGGATTTACCCAGTGAGTCGAGCAGGCGGGCGATCAGCTGTGCGGCGCCCGGGCTGGTGTGGATCACCACGACGGCATCGTTATGGTCGACGTCGAGCACCAGATTCTTCAATGGGCTGGTGGTGGTCGGCACGCCGAGTTCGGCAGGAAGGCAATACACCATTTCCATTTTGGCATTGCGCGTACGTACCGCGCCGAACTTGGTCAGCATGCGCGATACTTTGGATTGGTTAATGTTTTCGAAGCCTTCTTCTTGCAGCGCCAAAACGATCTCGCCTTGAGAACTGAATTTTTCTTCTTTCAATAACGCTTTGAACGTCTTGATCAGATCTTCCTGTTTTGCGGGATTACGCATTTTGCACCGTGGAATGTTGATAGTGGAAGTCATGATTATGCATATAGATGAATTTTTATGCAACAAAGGCCGCCCCAAAGAAAATAAAAATGACCGGACGGCGAGGAAAGGGCGGCATTTTAACAAAATCCGGCCGCGATGAATATGCCCTTTTGACGACGGAAAATCGGCCTGCGGTGGTAAATAAAATGTTATTAAAATGATGTTGTTCTGATGTTGCGTAAGGGTGTAATGTAACGGCCGGTTAACTTGCTCGTGAATAACCTCGCACTATTTTTGATTAGTGTGCGCTATGCCCTTCATGCGTAAGCGATTTAATCTAAAATGGGCGCGACAGCGGCCGTTTTATTACACCTGCAGGCAAGAATTGGCTAATTTATTGTTTTGAAAGGTGTAATAACGTAAGGTCCGTAACCAACACATTCACGGCGCTTTATATATTTAAGATAATAAAGGAGTATAGGATGAAAGTTGCAGTTCTCGGTGCTGCTGGCGGTATCGGCCAGGCCCTCGCCCTTCTACTCAAAACCCAGCTTCCTTCAGGTTCTGAACTCTCTCTCTACGACATTGCCCCCGTTACCCCAGGCGTTGCCGTCGACTTAAGCCACATCCCAACCGCAGTTAAAATCAAAGGCTTCAGCGGCGAAGACGCGACTCCGGCTCTGCACGGTGCGGACGTGGTGCTGATTTCCGCCGGCGTGGCCCGTAAGCCAGGCATGGATCGCTCTGACCTGTTCAACGTTAACGCCGGCATCGTGCGTAACCTGATTGAGCAAGTGGCGAAAACCTGCCCGAAAGCCTGCATCGGCATCATCACCAACCCGGTTAACACCACGGTCGCCATCGCGGCGGAAGTGCTGAAAAAAGCCGGCGTTTACGACAAGAACAAACTGTTCGGCGTGACTTCGCTGGATATCATCCGTTCCAATACCTTCGTGGCCGAGCTGAAAGGCAAGCAGCCTGAAGAACTGAACGTGCCGGTGATCGGCGGCCACTCTGGCGTGACCATCCTGCCTCTGCTGTCGCAGATCCCTGGCGTGAGCTTCACCGATCAGGAAGTGGCGGATCTGACCAAACGTATTCAGAACGCCGGCACTGAAGTGGTGGAAGCCAAAGCCGGCGGCGGGTCTGCAACGCTGTCCATGGGCCAGGCGGCCGCCCGTTTCGGTCTGTCTCTGGTGCGTGCGCTGCAGGGCGAGAAAGGCGTTGTGGAATGCGCTTACGTTGAAGGCGACGGCAAATACGCTCGCTTCTTCGCGCAGCCGCTGGTGCTGGGCAAGAACGGCGTTGAAGAACGCAAAGATATCGGCACCCTGAGCGCCTTCGAGCAGAAAGCACTGAACGAGATGCTGGACGTGCTGCATAAAGATATCGAACTGGGCGAGAAGTTCATCAATAACTGATCGACACCGATAGTCAGCCGATAAACGCCGCCGGACGCTGTTCCGGCGGTTTTTTTTGCTCCGCGTTCACGATTTGATGCGTGCTTTGCGATCCAGCAGGCAATCGCTGTGCGGATCGTAATAGCGGCTTGGCCAGATCTCCGAAGGGTGGATGCCTATCGCTTCGGCGATCAGCCATTCCCCCTTTGGCCACGGGCGCGACAGCGCATTGGCCAGCGTCGATGAGCTTAATCCGGCCTTGCGCGACACTGCCGCCAGCGTGGTGCCCTGCTTGCGTAGCGCCGCGATGATATCTGCCGGATGCCAATCTGGGTTCCTTGAATTCATGTTTACATTCCTTTTCTGATTAGCCAAAGTTGCGTTAGTGGTATAACTAACGGGTCATGGTTAAGCGTTTGAACAACGTGAAACGCTTATTAGGAAACAAGAATACCATTAAATTTCCTAAAAAATACCCAAGTAATTTCCAAAAAACGACATTGTCCACTATTGCCCAGAGATGATGGCTATGAAAAACGAGTGGTTTGCCGCCAAGGAACTGACAGGCATCGCAGGATTACCCTCCTCACCACAGGGAATCAATCTGATGGCCCGACGCGAAGGCTGGATCAGCCGCAGGCGTAAAGGCGTGCAGGGAAAAGCGTTGGAGTATCATATCGACAGCCTGCCTCCAGGCGTGCGTAACCTGCTGGCGCTGAAAGAAGACGGGGCGACATATGACGTAGAACGCCAGGATCCGTTGGCGGTCTGGATCGAGTATTACTACCATTTGACGGAGAGCGAGCGCGAGAAAATGGTGGCTTTCCTGATGCGGGAAGGGATTGGCGGCCTGCTGGCGCGTATCGACGAAGAGAGCAATACCTAGGCAGGCCCGCGTGGGCGGGCCTGATGAATGTATTGCGAAATTAAAATTTCTTAAAAATCGCGTTGTACCGCCAAATGGGCCAGGCCTTCCAGCGCCGTGCGGTGCTCCGAGGCCGGCAAGACCTGCAGCGCGGCGATCGCTTTGTCGGCTTCTTCCTCGGCGCGTTTGCGGGTGTATTCCAGCGAACCGCATTGCTGCATCGCCTGCAGCACCGGCTCCAACAGGTGGCGGCCGTTGCCTTGCTCAATCGCGCCGCGGATCATGTCACGCTGGGCGTCGTCGCCGTTGTGCATCGCGTGCAGCAGCGGCAGGGTCGGTTTCCCTTCGTTCAGATCGTCGCCGGTGTTTTTGCCCAGCGTGCTGCCGTCGGCGCTGTAGT
The DNA here is from genome assembly GCF_057196085.1 of Serratia sp. DFXYC6. Classification (NCBI taxonomy): domain Bacteria; kingdom Pseudomonadati; phylum Pseudomonadota; class Gammaproteobacteria; order Enterobacterales; family Yersiniaceae; genus Serratia; species Serratia sp. DFXYC6. The sequence continues at coordinate 130,865 of NZ_JBXUNV010000003.1, forward strand.
CGAGCAGATCGTCGATCAGCTGGAAAGCGGTGCCGAGGTAGCGGCCATAATCTTGCAGCGCCTGTTCTTGCTCAGCGCTGGCGCCGGACAGGATCGCCGACGATTGCGCCGCCGCTTCAAACAGACGGGCGGTTTTGCTGTAGATCACCCGCATATAACTTTCTTCGCTGATGTCGGGATCGTGCACGTTCATCAACTGCAGCACTTCACCTTCGGCGATGACGTTGACCGCCTCCGACATCAGCGCCAGCACGCGCAGGGATTCCAGGCTGGTCATCATCTGGAAGGCGCGGGTATAGATAAAGTCGCCGACCAGCACGCTGGCGGCGTTGCCGAACGCTGCGTTGGCGGTGGCTTTGCCGCGGCGCATGTCCGATTCGTCGACGACGTCGTCATGCAACAGCGTGGCGGTATGAATGAATTCGATCAGGGCGGCTACGGTGACGTGCTTGTTGCCTTCGTAGCCCAACGCCCGCGCCGCCAGGACGGCGATCATCGGCCGGATGCGCTTACCGCCACCGCTGATAATGTAATAGCCAAGCTGATTGATGAGCGTGACATCGGAATTCAGCTGTTCGAGAATTGTTGCGTTCACGGCCGCCATATCTTGCGCGGTTAACTCGGTAATTTGCTCTAGGTTCATTGTGTTTTTTTCAGCTGTGTTTCTCTTCACCGCGTTGAGATCGCTGCTCACATCGGTACATGGCGGTAACTGTCCCTATGATTGTACTTGAAAAACGGTTCAGATAAACGCCACGAAAGAAACTGCGCTTTTTTTCTTCTTTTTTCTCCTTCTGGTCTTATTCTGCTCTTGTCATGCGCCGCTTTTTTGCGTAGAATTCGCGCCCTATTGTGAATATTTATAGCGCGCTCTGAACTAACACAGTCGGGCACGCGGAAAGCGGAGTTTTATATGTACGCGGTTTTCCAAAGTGGTGGTAAACAACACCGAGTAAGCGAAGGTCAGACCGTTCGCTTGGAAAAGCTGGACATCGCAACTGGTGAAGCGGTTGAGTTTGACCAGATTCTGATGATCGCTAATGGCGAAGATATCAAAATCGGCGTTCCTTTCGTCGATGGCGGCAAGATCAAAGCTGAAGTCGTTGCTCACGGTCGTGGCGAGAAAATTAAAATCGTTAAGTTTCGTCGTCGTAAACACCACCGTAAGCAGCAGGGCCACCGTCAGTGGTTCACTGACGTTAAAATCACCGGCATCAGCGCTTAAGTTAGGAGAGCGGATTAATGGCACACAAAAAGGCTGGCGGCTCGACTCGTAACGGTCGCGATTCAGAAGCTAAACGTCTGGGCGTAAAACGCTTTGGCGGCGAAGCAGTACTGGCAGGCAGCATCATCGTTCGTCAGCGCGGCACCAAATTCCACGCTGGTACCAACGTGGGTTGCGGCAAAGACCACACTCTGTTTGCTTTGAAAGACGGTAAAGTCAAATTCGAAGTTAAAGGCCCGAGCAATCGTAAATTCATCAGCATCGAAGCTGAATAATTTTTCGAGCCTTACGAAATAGATGTAAGCCCCGCAATTCGTTGCGGGGCTTTTTACATTTATGGGTTGCCTGAGGGTTGGCCCGTCAGCGTTGGCGAAGGTGATATGGATACGAAGCAGCAGGTCGGCGTTGGTATTTCTTTGGCGTTAACCACGGCGGTTTGCTGGGGCGCGTTGCCGATCGCGATGAAAGAAGTGTTGGTGGTGATGGAGCCGTTTACCGTTGTCTGGTATCGCTTTACCATGGCCGCCATCGGTTTGGGCCTGATCCTTGCGGTGCGCGGCAAGCTGCCGCCGCTGACGATGTTCCGCCAGCCGCGTTGGCTGCTGCTGTTGGCGATCGCGACGGCGGGGCTGCTGGGCAACTTTGTGTTCTTCAGCTCCTCGCTGCAATACCTGAGCCCGACGGCGTCGCAGGTGATTGGCCAGCTGTCGCCAGTCGGTATGATGTTCGCCAGCGTGCTGATTTTAAAAGAGCGCATGCGCATCACCCAGGTCATTGGCGCCCTGATGCTGATTTGCGGGCTGATGCTGTTTTTCAACGTCAGTCTGATAGAGATCTTCACCCGGCTGACGGACTACACGCTGGGCGTCATGCTGGGCGTGTGTGCGGCGATGGTCTGGGTGAGCTATGGCGTGGCGCAAAAGGTGTTGCTGCGCCGGCTGGCTTCGCCGCAGATCCTGGTTATGTTGTACACTTTATGTGCGATTGCGTTGTTCCCTCTGGCCAAACCCGAGGTGATTTTCCAGCTTAGCGGCTGGCAATTGGCGTGCCTGCTGTTTTGCGGCGCCAACACGCTGATCGGCTATGGCGCGCTGGCAGAAGCGATGGCGCGCTGGCAGGCGGCGCAGGTGAGCGCGTTGGTTACGCTGACCCCGCTGTTTACCCTGCTGTTTTCAGATTTATTGGCGCTGGCTTGGCCCCAGGCATTCGCCATGCCGACGCTGAACATCGTCGGCTATGTCGGTGCGTTTGTGGTTGTGGCGGGCGCCATGTTTTCCGCAATTGGTCACCGGTGGTGGCCGCGACGGGCAGACCCCCCCCTGGTTGCTCCTTTGAAGCAGCCCGGTGAATGATTTACGGAGACGGTAAATGAAGTTTGTAGATGAAGCAGCGATTCTGGTCGTTGCAGGCGACGGCGGCAACGGGTGCGTCAGCTTCCGCCGCGAAAAATATATCCCGAACGGTGGGCCTGACGGCGGTGACGGCGGCGACGGCGGCGACGTCTACCTGCTGGCGGACGAGAACCTTAACACCCTGATCGACTACCGCTTTGAGAAGTCTTTCCGCGCCGAACGCGGCCAGAATGGCCAGAGCCGCGACTGTACCGGCAAACGCGGTAAAGACGTCATCATCAAGGTACCGGTCGGCACGCGCGTGAAGGATCAGGGCACCGGCGAGATCCTCGGCGACATGACCCGCCACGAGCAGAAGCTGATGGTCGCTAAAGGCGGCTGGCACGGTCTGGGCAACACCCGTTTCAAATCTTCGGTCAACCGCGCGCCGCGTCAGAAGACGCTGGGTACCGCCGGCGAAGCGCGTGACCTGTTGCTGGAGCTGTTGCTGCTGGCCGATGTGGGCATGCTGGGGCTGCCGAACGCCGGCAAATCGACCTTCATCCGCGCGGTGTCCGCCGCCAAGCCGAAGGTGGCCGATTATCCGTTTACCACGCTGGTGCCGAGCCTGGGCGTGGTGCGCATGGATCACGAGCAGAGCTTTGTGGTCGCCGACATTCCGGGGCTGATCGAGGGCGCCTCCGAAGGCGCCGGCCTGGGTATTCGTTTCCTGAAACACCTGGAGCGTTGCCGCGTGCTGCTGCACCTGGTGGACATCGCGCCGATCGACGAATCCGATCCGGTGGAAAACGCCAAAGTCATCATTAACGAGTTGAACCAATACAGCGAAAATCTGGCGCAGAAGCCGCGCTGGCTGGTGTTCAACAAAATTGATGTGATTGGTGAGGAAGAAGCCGCCGAACGCGCCAAGGCGATTGTGGAAGGCATGGGCTGGGAAGGGAAGTACTACATGATCTCCGCCGCCAACCGCGAAGGCGTCAACGCGCTGTGCTGGGACGTGATGAACTTCATCAACACCCAGCCGAAAGCGATGGCGATCGAAGAAAGCGCACCGGAAAAAGTCGAATTCATGTGGGATGACTACCACCGCGAGCAAATCGCGGAAGTGGAAGCCGAAGCGGAAGATGACTGGGATGACGACTGGGACGAAGACGACGACGAAGGCGTCGAAATCATTTACCAGAAGTAATTCGGTGATAAAGGGCTCAGCAACGCTGGGCCCTTATTATTTGAGCGCCTTTTCCGGCAGCCAGCACTGGGCATTCAGGCCGCGCGCATCGCGGCGGTTTTCCAGCGTCAAACGCCCCTGGTGCAGTTGCGCGATGCGGATCACGATATTCAGGCCCAGTCCGCTGCCGCCGTAGCGTTGATCCATGCGGCGAAACGCCTGCGTCAGCTCCCCGACCATTTCTTCCTTGATTCCCGGGCCATCGTCGATGACCTGCAGCAGATAGCCGTTGTCTTGCGGCGTTAACCGCACCTGTATCGCGCCGCCTTCCGGGCCGTAACGGTGAGCGTTTTCGACCAGGTTGCGCAGCAGAAGCCGCAGCAACACCGGATCGCCGTTCACTGTGGCAGCAGCCGGCAATTGCCAGCCCAGCGTCTGCCCGCGTTGGGCGGCCATTTCGTCGAGCTCTTCGCGCAGCGGCTGGATCACATCGGCCACCCAATCGAAATGCTGATAATGGCCGCTGGCGAAGTCTTGCCCGGCGCGCGACAGCATCAGCAACTGCTCGACGGTATGCATCAGCTGATCGATGCGGGCGATCAGCGCCTGGCTGCCCTTGACGCCTTGTTTTTCCATCAATTCCAGATGCAGGCGGATGCCGGCCAGCGGCGTGCGCAGTTCGTGGGCGGCGTCGGCGGTGAACAGGCGTTCCTGTTGAATGGTGTTGTCCAACCGTGAGAACAGCTGATTGAGCGCATTGGTGACGGCCACCATTTCCTGGCTATCGCTGGTGATCGGCAGCGGCGTCAGGTTATCGGCAGAGCGCTTTTCCAGCCGCTGTTGCAGTTGGTTGAGTGGGCGGATGATCCAGCTGATAGCCCAGAATGACGCCAACAGGGTGACGATCATCATGATCAGCGAAGGCGCCAACAGCGATGCGATGGCCTCGGCGATCTCGGTATCGACGCGTTCGGTACGCACTTTGGCGGACAGGGTTTCGTCCACCAGGAAGCTGATCTGCTCCTGGCTTTCGTGCCACAGCCAGAAGGCGCTGATGAGTTGCGTGACCAGCAGGATCAGCGCCAGCATCAGCAGCAGGCGGCGGCGCATGCTGATCATGACGAGGGTTCCAGGCGGTAGCCGATGCCGCGCACGGTGCGAATGCGATCCTTGCCCAGTTTGCGGCGCAGGTTGTGAATATGCACTTCCAGGGTGTTGGAACCTAAATCATCTTGCCAGGTGTAGAGATCCTGCTGCAGGAGTTCGCGGTTGACCGTCTGCCCGGCACGCATGATCAGGCGCGCCAGAATGGCGAACTCTTTCGGCGTGACCTCCACCGGCTGCTGTTGCAGATAGACCTGCTGGCTGGAGAGATTCAACTGCAGGTCATCCACCTGCATCAGATTGTCGCTGTGGCCCTGGTAGCGCCGCAGGAGAGCGCGCACGCGCGCCTGCAGCTCAACCAGCGCGAAGGGTTTGACCAGGTAGTCGTCGGCGCCGGCGTCCAGCCCATCGACGCGGTCTTCCAGGGCGTCGCGGGCGGTCAGGATCAGCACCGGCAGATCGATCTGCTGGCGGCGCCACTGCCGCAGCAGCGCTGCGCCGTCCATGTCCGGCAGGCCGAGATCCAGGATCACCATGCTGTATTGGCTGGTGATGAGCAGGCTGCTGGCCTCCGCCGCTGTGGCGGCGCAGTCGCACACGTAGCCTTCACCGGTCAGCGCCAGCGCCAGCCCTTGTTGCAGCAGTTCATCATCTTCAACGACCAGCAGCTTCATGGCGATCCTCAGTTGTTTTGGTAAATATCCCGATACAGGCGGCTTTCGAAACGCACCAGCGGTGCGCGGCGCTGTTTCTGATCTTCCGGCGGCACGGCGTAGCCGGAGAGATACTGCACGAAGGCCATGCGCTGGCCGCTGGCGGTAGTGATGAAGCCCGCCAGGTTGTAGACGCCCTGCAGCGCGCCGGTCTTGGCCGACACCTTGCCGTCTACGCCAGCCTCATGCAGGCCGCCGCGGTAGCGCAGGGTGCCATCATAGCCGGACAGCGGCAGCATCGAGATAAAGTTCAGCTCGTTGTCGTGCTGCGCGATGTACTGCAGCGCCTGCATCATGGTCGCCGGGGCCAGCAGGTTGTGGCGCGACAGGCCGGAACCGTCGGCGATGATGGTGTTGCCCAGATCGATGCCGGCCTTCTGGCGCAGCACCTGCCGTACCGCATCGGAACCGGCTCGCCAGGTGCCCGGCACGCCGAAGCGTTCGTGGCCGATGGTGCGGAAGACGGTATCGGCGATCATGTTGTCCGATTTCTTCAGCATGATTTTCAACAGATCGTGCAGCGGCGCCGACTGGGTTTGCGCGATCACCGTGCCGGTGATGCCGGGGCGCGTCTGGCGTTTCAAATGCCCGTCGATCTGGATGTCGGCCTGCTTCAGCTCGTCTTTCAGGATGGCGCCCGCATAGCTGGCGCCGTCCTGGATGGCGAAGGCCAGCGGCAACGGCTCGCTGCGCTGCGTCAGGCAGCCGGTCAGGGTAAAGCGGTTCAGCTCGCCCGGCACCACGTCCAGCTCGCAGTACTGCGCGTCTGCGGAGCCGCGCGCCAGGGTGCGCACCTGGCTAAACATATTAACCGGATAATAGGAGGCGACGCGGATAAACGCCATGTCGCCCGGATTCGGCGCGCTGTACAGCGAGACCGAGAAACAGTTGCGATCGACAATGGCGGCAGCCGGCGGCGCGCTGAAGCACTGCGTCAGATCGTTCCACGGCCAGCCGGGCGCCTTGTCATGGCTGGCGAAGACCGAGGTATCGACCAGCACGTCGCCGCTGATTTGGCGCACGCCCTGCTTCTTCAGGACGGCCACCATATTGCGCAGGCTCTGGCGTTTGAAGGTCGGATCGCCGCTGAAGCGGGCGATCAGGTTGCCGCGCAGCACGCCGTCGCGGATATCACCCTGGCTCTCCAGCGTGGTGGTGAAACGGTAATCGGGCCCGAGTTGCAGCAATGCCGCCAGCGCCGTCAGCACTTTTTGGGTACTGGCCGGCAGCGCCATTTGCTGAGAGTGGTAATCGATTGTCGGCGCACCGGCGCCGATCTTCTGAACGACCAGGGCAAGGTTGGCCCCATCAGGCAGATATTGTGTGTACTCTTCAACCGGGGCCGCATTCGCATTCAGAACAAATGCGCAAGCCAATGCACTGACAATTCGTGAAAAACGCATAATCTCGGGATAACAGCTGGATAACGTGCCGTCATACTACGGTGCAATCAGGGAAAAAGTAAACGATGACCCTCAAGGAACTCTAGGCTAAAATGCGTATCAAAATGCAAAACCGATCTTGGCTTGGGCTCCGTTCCGAGTCAGGTTTCTTTTGTTTGTCGCCTGGAGGCGGGGGGCGGTATGCCAACCGTGTTTTCATACGAATACGTCAGGATGACGGTTATTTGAACAGGAAAGATTTAGAGGTATTTATACGATGAACCAAATTCCGATGACCTTGTTTGGCGCTGAAAAACTGCGCGAAGAGCTCGAATATCTGAAAAGCGTGCGCCGCCCGAAAATCATTGCGGATATCGCTGAAGCGCGTGAACACGGCGACTTGAAAGAAAATGCCGAGTACCATGCCGCCCGCGAACAGCAGGGTTTCTGCGAAGGCCGCATTCAGGAAATCGAAGCCAAACTGTCCAATGCGCAGGTGATCGATATCACCAAGATGCCGAACACCGGCCGAGTGATCTTCGGCGCCACCGTATCGGTGATGAATCTGGATAGCGAAGAAGAAGTGACTTACCGCATCGTTGGCGACGATGAGGCCGATTTCAAGAAAAATCTGATTTCGGTAAACTCGCCGATGGCGCGCGGCCTGATCGGCAAAGAGCAAGACGATGTGGTGGTGATCAAAACCCCAGGCGGCGACGTGGAATACGAGATCCTGAAGGTCGAGTATCTCTGATTGGGACCATTGGTCATTAATGCGCCAACGTTTTGTAAAGATAGGAAAAAGGCCGCAAGCGGCCTTTTATCTTGGTCAGGCGCATGGCACCTTTTCGTTAACCTGATGGTTATTAACGCGGTAGACTGATCTTGCGCTCTTTCGACGGGCGGTAAAGAATAAGCGTACTGCCGATAACTTGCACATTGCAGGCGCCCGTTTCACGCACGATAGCGTCGGCGATCAGGGTCTTGGTTTCGCGATCTTCAGCGGCGATTTTTACCTTGATCAGCTCATGATGCTCCAGAGCCTGTTCAATTTCAGCCAGCACCCCTTCGGTAAGACCGTTATTGCCCAGCATCACCACCGGTTTTAACGGATGCGCCAGGCCTTTCAGGTGCTGTTTTTGTTTATTATTCAGATTCATTGTCTTTTTTGCTTAAGTTGGGATTGAAAACGGTACATTCTACCGCCATCTCATGTATATCACCAAATCGGTCTTCACCGGTGTGAGTCTACGTGAGCAGCGACCCTGACATAAGACTCTTTTTATGATAGTTGGAAAACGAGATGGCTAATAAAAAGCGTTCGGCTAGCTCCAGTCGCTGGTTACAAGAACACTTTAGCGATAAATATGTACAGCAGGCGCAGAAAAAGGGACTGCGTTCCCGTGCCTGGTTTAAACTTGATGAAATACAGCAGAGCGACAAACTGTTCAAACCGGGCATGACCGTGGTTGACCTGGGCGCCGCACCGGGCGGCTGGTCGCAGTATGTGGTCACCCAAATCGGCGGTACCGGGCGCATCATCGCCTGTGATATTTTGCCAATGGATCCTATCGTTGGCGTCGATTTCCTTCAGGGCGATTTTCGTGATGAACTGGTGCTGAAGGCACTGTTGGAACGAGTAGGCGAGAGTAAGGTTCAGGTGGTCATGTCCGATATGGCCCCGAATATGAGTGGCACCCCGGCGGTCGATATTCCAAGGTCGATGTATCTGGTGGAGTTGGCGCTGGATATGTGTCGTGATGTCCTCGCACCAGGCGGAAGTTTCCTGGTGAAGGTGTTCCAGGGAGATGGCTTTGACGAGTACCTACGGGAAATTCGCTCCCTGTTTACGAAGGTTAAGATTCGTAAGCCAGACGCTTCCCGCGCCCGTTCGCGCGAAGTGTACATTGTAGCGACAGGGCGCAAACTGTAGTACCCTAACGCTGTTTGTTAACACAGTTGTAAGATGAGGTTAATCCCTTGAGTGACATGGCGAAAAACCTAATTCTCTGGTTAGTCATCGCGGTAGTGTTGATGTCTGTATTCCAGAGCTTTGGGCCCAGCGAGTCGAATGGCCGTAGGGTGGATTACTCTACCTTCATGTCCGAACTGACCCAGGACCAGGTTCGCGAAGCGCGAATCAACGGACGTGAAATTAACGTTACCAAGAAAGACAGTAACAAATACACGACCTACATCCCTGTCAACGATCCTAAGTTGCTGGATACGTTGTTAACGAAGAATGTGAAAGTTGTCGGCGAGCCGCCTGAAGAGCCGAGCCTGCTGGCTTCTATCTTTATCTCCTGGTTCCCGATGCTGTTGCTGATCGGGGTCTGGATCTTCTTTATGCGGCAAATGCAGGGCGGTGGCGGCAAGGGCGCGATGTCCTTCGGCAAGAGCAAGGCCCGCATGCTGACGGAAGACCAGATCAAGACCACTTTCGCCGATGTCGCCGGGTGTGACGAAGCGAAAGAAGAGGTGAGCGAACTGGTGGAATACCTGCGCGAACCGAGCCGTTTCCAGAAGCTGGGCGGCAAGATCCCGAAAGGCGTGCTGATGGTTGGCCCGCCGGGGACCGGTAAAACGCTGTTGGCGAAAGCGATCGCCGGCGAAGCGAAGGTGCCGTTCTTCACCATTTCCGGTTCCGACTTCGTCGAAATGTTCGTCGGCGTGGGCGCATCCCGCGTGCGTGACATGTTCGAACAAGCTAAGAAAGCCGCGCCGTGCATCATCTTCATCGATGAAATCGACGCCGTCGGCCGCCAGCGTGGTGCCGGCCTGGGTGGCGGTCACGATGAGCGCGAGCAGACCCTGAACCAGATGCTGGTTGAGATGGACGGTTTCGAAGGCAACGAGGGCATCATCGTCATCGCGGCCACCAACCGTCCGGACGTGCTTGACCCCGCGCTGCTGCGCCCGGGCCGTTTCGACCGTCAGGTCGTGGTCGGGCTGCCGGATGTGCGTGGCCGTGAGCAGATCCTGAAGGTGCACATGCGCCGCGTGCCGTTGGCTGCCGACATCGACGCCTCCGTCATTGCGCGCGGTACGCCGGGCTTCTCCGGTGCCGATCTGGCCAACCTGGTCAACGAAGCGGCGCTGTTCGCCGCCCGCGGCAACAAGCGCGTGGTGTCGATGGTGGAGTTCGAGAAAGCCAAAGACAAGATCATGATGGGTGCGGAACGCCGCTCCATGGTAATGACCGAAGCGCAGAAAGAGTCGACCGCGTATCACGAAGCGGGCCACGCCATCATTGGCCGCCTGGTTCCTGAACATGATCCGGTACATAAAGTGACGATCATTCCTCGTGGCCGTGCGCTTGGCGTGACCTTCTTCCTGCCGGAAGGGGATGCGATCAGCGCCAGCCGTCAGAAGCTGGAGAGCCAAATCTCCACCCTGTACGGCGGCCGTCTGGCGGAAGAGATCATCTACGGGCCGGAAAAAGTCTCTACCGGTGCGTCGAACGACATCAAAGTGGCGACCTCCATCGCCCGCAACATGGTGACCCAATGGGGCTTCTCCGAGAAGCTGGGGCCGCTGCTGTATGCGGAAGAAGAGGGTGAAGTGTTCCTGGGCCGCTCCGTGGCCAAGGCGAAGCACATGTCGGATGAAACCGCGCGTATCATCGACCAGGAAGTGAAGTCGCTGATCGAACGCAACTACACGCGTGCTCGCTCGCTGCTGATGGAAAACATGGACATCCTGCACTCGATGAAGGATGCGCTGATGAAGTATGAAACCATCGATGCGCCGCAGATCGACGATCTGATGAACCGCAAAGACGTGCGTCCGCCGGCGGGCTGGGACGATGCGAACAAAGGCAACAGCTCCGACAACGGCGGCACCCCGAAAGCCCCGACGCCGGTAGATGAGCCGCGCACCCCAACGCCGGGCAACACCATGTCCGAACAGCTCGACAAGTAACAACGGCTGTGTAATAACATCAAACCCCGGTACGCCGGGGTTTTTTTTTGCCCGGCGGGCAGTGAACCAGGCAACAGTAAGGTGGACCAACCATGCAGTTAACCGTGCGCGACATGACGCTCAATCTCTCCCATCCGCAGGTGATGGGCATCCTCAACGTGACGCCGGATTCGTTTTCCGACGGCGGCCGCCACAACACCCTGAACCAGGCGCTGGTGCATGCGCATGCGCTGATTTCGGCCGGCGCCACGATGATTGATATCGGCGGCGAATCGACAAGGCCGGGGGCGGCGGAGGTGAGCGAAGAGGAAGAATTGGAACGGGTCGTGCCGGTGGTGGAAGCGCTGGCGCAGCGCTTCGAGGTCTTTATCTCGGTCGATACCTCGAAGGCGGGCGTGATCCGCGAATCGGCGCAGGCCGGCGCCCATCTGATCAACGACATTCGTTCGCTGCAGGAGCCGGGCGCCCTGGCGGCGGCGGCGGAAAGCGGCCTGCCGGTCTGTCTGATGCACATGCAGGGGCAGCCGCGCACCATGCAGCAGGCGCCGCACTACGACGATCTGATCGCCGACGTTCAGGCGTTTTTCGAACACCATATCCGGCGCTGTAACGAGGCGGGGATAACAAATCAGAAATTGCTGCTCGACCCCGGCTTCGGTTTCGGTAAAAATTTGTCGCACAACTATCAGCTTCTGGCTCGGTTGTCGGAGTTTCATCGTTTTAGTTTGCCGCTGTTGGTCGGCATGTCGCGCAAATCGATGATTGGACAACTGCTGAACGTGCCGCCGGATCAACGGGTTATCGGCAGCGTGGCCTGCGCGGTGATCGCGGCGATGCAGGGTGCGCAGATTGTCAGAGTGCATGACGTTAAAGAAACCGTCGAGGCGATGCGTGTCGTCGAGGCAACACTTTCAGCTAAGGGACAGTAGAGACATGAGCGAGCGCAAATATTTTGGCACCGACGGCATCCGTGGCAAGGTCGGGGACAGCCCCATCACGCCGGACTTCGTGCTGAAGCTGGGCTGGGCGGCCGGTAAAGTGCTGGCGCGTCACGGTTCCCGCAAGATCATCATCGGTAAGGATACGCGCATCTCCGGCTATATGCTGGAGTCCGCTCTGGAAGCCGGTCTGGCGGCAGCCGGATTGTCCGCCTCCTTCACCGGGCCGATGCCTACGCCGGCGGTGGCTTATTTGACGCGTACCTTCCGCGCCGAAGCGGGCATTGTCATTTCCGCCTCGCATAACCCGTTCTACGACAACGGCATCAAATTCTTCTCGATCGACGGCGCCAAGCTGCCGGACAACGTCGAAGAGGCAATTGAAGCCGAGATGGAAAAACCGCTGACCTGCGTGGAGTCCGCCGAACTGGGTAAAGCCAGCCGCATCATCGACGCCGCCGGCCGCTATATCGAATTCTGCAAAGGCACCTTCCCGAGCGAGCTGAGCCTGAAAGGGCTGAAAATCGTGGTCGACTGCGCCAACGGCGCGACTTACCACATCGCGCCGAGCGTGCTGCGCGAGCTGGGCGCTACGGTGATCGCCATCGGCGTTGAGCCGGACGGCATGAACATCAACGAGAAATGCGGCGCTACCGATGTGCGTCAGCTGCAGGAGCGCGTGCTGCAGGAAAAAGCGCACGTTGGCCTGGCGTTCGACGGCGACGGCGACCGCGTGATGATGGTGGATCACCTGGGCAATAAGGTGGACGGCGATCAGATCCTGTACATCATCGCCCGCGAAGGCCTGCGTCAGGGGCAGCTGCGCGGCGGCGCGGTCGGCACCCTGATGAGCAATATGGGGCTGGAGCTGGCGCTGAAACAGCTGGGCATTCCGTTCGCTCGCGCCAAAGTGGGCGACCGTTACGTGCTGGAGAAGCTGCAGGAGTTAGGCTGGCGCATCGGTGCGGAAAACTCCGGCCATGTGATCTTGCTGGACAAAACCACCACCGGCGACGGCATCGTGGCCGGGTTGCAGGTGCTGACCGCCATGGTGCGCAACCACATGAGCCTGCATGACCTGTGCAGCGGCATGAAGCTGTTGCCGCAGATCCTGGTCAACGTGCGTTTCGCCGGCGATCACAATCCGCTGGAGTCCGAAGCGGTGCGCAAGGTCACCGAGCAGGTGGAAGCCGAGCTGGCCGGCCGCGGCCGGGTGCTGCTGCGCAAATCGGGCACTGAACCGCTGATCCGCGTGATGGTGGAGGGTGAGGACGAGCAGCAGGTGACCGCGCTGGCGCATCGCATCGCCGATGCGGTGAAATCCGCAGGTTAAAACAGACAGTTAGCCGCCGGGCTTGGCATCGCTGAGCCCGAACAGGCGATTGTTGGCGTTTTTTTCCGCAAACGCGCCGGCGGCTGCAAATTGCCCTTGCGCGGGTTGGCGGCTTTGGTTAGTATTCACACCCGCTTCAGTAGGCAGTTTATAAACACGCCTGCTTGATGAGTGTGAAGCATTTGGCATGCGGTGAGGCCGCAAGGATACGGGTACTACTATGTACGAAGCTCTTCTGGTAATTTTCCTGCTGATTTCAATCGGGCTGGTTGCTCTGATTATGTTGCAGCAAGGTAAAGGCGCTGATATGGGAGCCTCTTTCGGAGCAGGTGCATCAGGCACGTTGTTCGGTTCGAGTGGTTCCGGTAACTTTATGACCCGCATGACTGCTGTATTGGCGACGCTGTTCTTCGTCATCAGCCTGATTCTGGGCAACCTCAGCAGCAACCAAAGCAAGAAAGGCAGCGAGTGGGAAAACCTCGGTCAGCCGGTGAAAACTGAGCAGACAACCGCGCCGGCAGCACCTGCCAAGCCGAGCAGCGACATCCCGCAGTAAGCCGCAAAAAGTTTGTAAACGGTGGTTGTGAACTCGAAAGAACAACGGCCGTTAGCAGTAAGAATCAGTACCGAGGTGGTGGAATTGGTAGACACGCTACCTTGAGGTGGTAGTGCCCTAACGGGCTTGTGGGTTCGAGTCCCATCCTCGGTACCAAATCCCAGAGATAACTTGCAATTTTGCGATTATCGGCGTAGTATTTGCCACGTTTTCGGACGCGGGGTGGAGCAGCCTGGTAGCTCGTCGGGCTCATAACCCGAAGGTCGTCGGTTCAAATCCGGCCCCCGCAACCACTTTCCTTTAAGTGTTTATTTTCAAATACACTTTTCGATTGAAACCCGCTTTTCTCGATCAACATTTGAAAATGACACTTGCTCGAAAGTTGTACCGAGGCCGCCTAGCGGCAAACAGGGTCCAGTTGCATAAAGCCCCGATTTTTCGGGGTTTTTTGTTATTTGGCAACAGAATCACTGGGCTATTTAGCCCTTTTTTTATGTCTTGGGGGTGGGCTTGTCCACATTAGAGCAACAGTTAACAGAGATGCTTTCGGCACCCGTAGAAGCGTTGGGCTTTGAGCTTGTAGGCATCGAATTCATTCGTGCGCGCCAATCGACGCTCCGCATCTATATTGATAGTGACAACGGCATCAATGTTGATGATTGCGCTGATGTCAGCCACCAGGTCAGCGCTGTATTGGACGTCGAAGATCCAATCACGGTCGCTTACAACTTGGAAGTCTCCTCTCCTGGCCTTGATCGCCCGATGTTCACCGCAGAGCACTATACGCGTTTCCTCGGTGAAGAAGTCAGCCTGGTCCTGCGCATGGCGGTACAGAACCGTCGCAAGTGGCAGGGTATTATCAAGTCTGTCGAAGGCGAGATGATCACGGTTACTGTGGAAGGGAAAGATGAAGTGTTCGCGCTGAGCAACATCCAGAAAGCGAACCTGGTACCCCACTTTTAAAGTTTGGAAGAGGCAACTAGGATGAACAAAGAGATTCTGGCTGTTGTTGAAGCAGTTTCCAATGAAAAATCCCTTCCGCGCGAGAAGATTTTCGAAGCGCTGGAAACTGCATTAGCCACCGCAACCAAGAAAAAATACGAGCAGGAAATCGACGTGCGCGTCAGCATTGACCGCAGAACCGGCGATTTCGATACCTTCCGCCGTTGGGTCGCCGTAGACGAAGTGACGCAGCCGACGCGTGAAATCACGCTGGAAGCCGCTCAGTTTGAAGATCCGAGCATCGAGCTCGGCGGCTACGTCGAAGATCAGATCGAATCCGTAACCTTCGACCGCATCACCACCCAAACCGCCAAGCAGGTTATCGTGCAGAAAGTGCGCGAGGCCGAGCGCGCGATGGTGGTTGACGCTTTCCGTGAACATGAAGGCGAGATCGTCACCGGCGTGGTGAAGAAAGTGAACCGTGACAGCATCGCGCTGGATCTGGGCAACAACGCCGAAGCGGTGATTGGCCGTGAAGACATGTTGCCGCGCGAAAACTTCCGTCCGGGCGACCGCATTCGCGGCGTACTGTACGCCGTGCGTCCTGAAGCCCGCGGCGCGCAGTTGTTCGTCAGCCGTTCCAGCCCGGAAATGCTGAAAGAACTGTTCCGCATCGAAGTGCCGGAAATCGGCGAAGAAGTGATTGAAATTAAAGCGGCAGCCCGCGATCCTGGTTCCCGTGCGAAAATTGCAGTGAAAACCAACGACAAGCGCATCGACCCGGTCGGCGCCTGCGTAGGTATGCGCGGTGCGCGCGTTCAGGCCGTGTCGAGCGAGCTCGGCGGCGAACGCATCGACATCATCCTGTGGGATGATAATCCAGCGCAATTCGTCATCAACGCCATGGCGCCGGCCGACGTCGCGTCGATCGTGGTAGATGAAGATAACTGCACCATGGATATCGCCGTTGAAGCCAGCAACCTGGCACAGGCGATCGGCCGTAACGGCCAAAACGTGCGTTTGGCTTCCCAGCTGCTGAAACAACACCGCGGCGACGATCGTTGGGAACTGAACGTGATGACGGCGGACGACCTGCAGGCCAAGCACCAGGCCGAGGCTCATGCCGCTATTGATACCTTCACCAAGTATCTTGATATCGACGAAGATTTCGCCACCGTACTGGTTGAAGAAGGCTTCTCCACGCTGGAAGAGCTGGCCTACGTGCCGATCAAAGAGCTGTTGGAAATCGACGGTCTGGATGAAGATACGGTTGAAGCATTGCGCGAACGCGCCAAAGCTGCATTGACCACGCTGGCCCTGGCACAAGAAGAAAGCCTGGGCGACAACAAACCGGCCGACGATTTGCTCAACCTGCCGGGTCTTGAGCGCAGCATGGCCTTTAAACTGGCCGCGCGTGGGGTTTGTACGCTGGAAGATCTTGCCGAGCAGGGTGTTGACGATCTGGCTGATATTGAAGGGCTTAGCGACGAGCAAGCCGGCGAGCTGATCATGGCTGCGCGCAATATCTGTTGGTTTGGCGACAACGCGTAATAACTGTAGCAGGAAGGAACAGCATGACGACAGATGTAACCGTAAAATCGCTGGCAGCAGAGATTCAGACTCCGGTTGATCGCCTGGTACAGCAGTTTGCTGATGCAGGGATCAACAAGTCCGAGTCGGACTCTGTTACCCAGCAAGAAAAAGAAACATTGCTGGCGCACCTGAACCGTGAACACGGCAGCGCGCCGGGTAAACTCACTTTGCAGCGCAAAACGCGCAGCACCTTGAATATCCCGAGCACCGGCGGTAAAAGTAAATCGGTGCAAATTGAGGTCCGCAAGAAACGCACTTATGTAAATCGCGATACGCAGGAAGCCCAGTTGGCTGAAGCGGCAGAGCAGGCACAGCGTGAAGCGGAAGAGCAGGCACGGCGCGAAGCGGAAGAGCTCGCAAAACGCGAAGCGGAAGCGAAGCGCGCAGCCGAAGAGCAAGCCAAACGTGAGGCCGCGGAGATTGCTAAGCGTAATTCAGCGGAAAAAGAAAAAGTGACCAATCAACATACCGACGAAATGACCAAGCCAGCTCAGGCGGAAAAAGCACGCCGTGAAGCCGAAGCCGCTGAACTGAAACGCAAAGCGGAAGAGGAAGTGCGCCGCAAGGTTGAAGAGGAAGCCAAGCGCGTGGCGGAAGAAGCCCGTCGCATGGCCGAAGAGAACGGCGAGAAGTGGGCCCAGGCAGACGCGGCAAGCGCCGCGGTTGAAAGCGCCGACTATCACGTGACCACCTCTCAGCACGCCCGTGCCGCTGAAGATGAAAACGACGCCAAAGTTGAAGGCGATCGTCGCAGCCGCACCCGCGGCGGCAAAGCCACCAAGCAGAAGAAAGGCAACAAGCTGTCCGAATCCAAAGCGGATCGCGAAGAAGCGCGCGCCGTTACCCGTGGTGGTAAAGGCAAACGCAAGCCTAGCGCTCTGCAGCAGGGCTTCAACAAGCCGGCGCAGGTGGTTAACCGCGACGTGGTGATCGGTGAAACCATCACCGTGGCCGAGCTGGCCAACAAGATGGCGGTAAAAGGTTCTCAGGTCATCAAAGTGATGATGAAGCTGGGCGCCATGGCCACCATCAACCAGGTTATCGACCAGGAAACCGCGCAGCTGGTTGCCGAAGAGATGGGCCACAAAGTTATCCTGCGTCGTGAAAACGAGCTGGAAGAAGCGCTGATGAGCGACCGTGATACGGGTGCTGCGGCCGAGCCGCGCGCGCCGGTCGTGACCATCATGGGCCACGTTGACCACGGTAAAACCTCTCTGCTGGACTACATCCGCTCCACCAAAGTGGCGGCGGGCGAAGCCGGCGGCATTACCCAGCACATCGGTGCCTACCACGTAGAAACCGAGAACGGCATGATCACCTTCCTGGACACCCCGGGCCACGCCGCGTTTACCTCGATGCGTGCTCGCGGTGCTCAGGCGACTGACATCGTGGTTCTGGTGGTGGCGGCCGACGACGGCGTGATGCCACAGACCATCGAAGCTATCCAGCACGCGAAAGCGGCGCAGGTGCCATTGGTGGTTGCGGTGAACAAAATCGACAAGCCGGAAGCCGATCCGGACCGCGTTAAGCAGGAACTGTCCCAGTACGGCGTGATGCCGGAAGAGTGGGGCGGCGAAGCGCAGTTCGTCCACGTGTCCGCGAAAGCCGGTACCGGTATCGACGAGCTGCTGCAGGCTATCCTGCTGCAGGCCGAAGTTCTGGAACTGAAAGCGGTACGCAGCGGCATGGCGAGCGGCGTGGTGATCGAGTCCTTCCTGGATAAAGGCCGTGGCCCGGTGGCTACCGTGCTGGTTCAGGAAGGTACGCTGAACAAGGGCGACATCGTCCTGTGCGGCTTCGAATACGGCCGTGTGCGTGCGATGCGCGACGAGCTGGGCCGTGAAGTGACCTCCGCCGGTCCGTCCATCCCTGTGGAAATCCTGGGTCTGTCCAGCGTGCCTGCAGCGGGTGACGAAGCGACCGTGGTGCGTGACGAGAAGAAAGCGCGTGAAGTGGCGCTGTACCGTCAGGGCAAGTTCCGCGAAGTCAAACTGGCGCGTCAGCAGAAGTCCAAGCTGGAAAACATGTTCGCCAACATGACCGACGGCGAAGTGTCCGAGCTGAACATCGTACTGAAATCCGACGTTCAGGGTTCTTGCGAAGCGATCAGCGACTCGCTGCTGAAACTCTCCACCGACGAAGTGAAGGTGAAGATTGTCGGCTCCGGCGTAGGTGGTATCACCGAAACCGATGCGACGCTGGCTGCGGCTTCCAACGCCATCATCCTGGGCTTCAACGTGCGTGCCGACGCTTCTGCGCGCCGCGTGATCGAAGCGGAAAGCCTGGATCTGCGTTACTACTCCGTGATCTATAACCTGATCGACGAAGTGAAGCAGGCGATGAGCGGCATGCTGGCGCCGGAATACAAGCAGCAGATCATCGGCCTGGCCGAAGTGCGCGACGTGTTCAAATCGCCTAAGTTCGGCGCTATCGCCGGCTGTATGGTTACCGAAGGGACCATCAAGCGTCACAACCCAATCCGCGTACTGCGCGACAACGTGGTTATCTATGAAGGCGAGCTGGAATCCCTGCGTCGCTTCAAAGATGACGTTAACGAAGTCCGTAACGGCATGGAATGTGGTATCGGCGTTAAGAACTATAACGACGTGCGCGTCGGCGACATGATCGAAGTGTTCGAAATCATTGAGATCCAACGCACCATCGCTTAACGATTGCACATCTGCTTATATCTGTTTACGGGGGGCCTTTGTGCCCCCCGATTTGTCTGGAGAATCCAAAATGGCAAAAGAATTCAGCCGCGGTCAACGCGTGGCGCAAGAGATGCAGAAAGAGATTGCGATCATTCTGCAGCGTGAAGTGAAAGATCCGCGCGTCGGCATGGCGACCGTTTCCGGCGTGGAAGTGTCCCGTGACCTGGCGTACGCCAAGGTTTACGTCACCTTCCTGAACGTGCTGACCGAGAACCACGATCCGGATCTGGTCACCAACGGCATCAAAGCGTTGCAGGACGCTTCCGGTTACATCCGCACCCTGCTGGGCAAAGCGATGCGCCTGCGCGTGGTGCCGGAGCTGACCTTCGCTTACGACAACTCCCTGGTGGAAGGCATGCGCATGTCCAACCTGGTGACCAACGTGGTGAAGAACGACGCCGAGCGCCGTTCCGCCTCAGGCGATGACAAGGAGGACTGATGAGTCGCCCTCGTCGCCGCGGCCGTGACATCCACGGCGTGCTGTTGCTGGACAAGCCGCAAGGGTTGTCGTCCAACGATGCGCTGCAAAAAGTAAAACGCCTGTACAACGCCAACCGGGCGGGCCATACCGGCGCGCTCGATCCGTTGGCGACCGGCATGCTGCCTATCTGCCTGGGTGAAGCGACCAAGTTTTCGCAATATCTGCTCGATTCCGATAAACGTTATCGGGTGATCGCCAAACTGGGGCAGCGTACCGATACCTCCGACGCCGACGGTCAGATCGTGCAGGAGCGCCCGGTGAACTTTACCCAGGCGCAGCTCGACGCGGCGCTGGACACCTTCCGCGGTGACATCCAGCAGGTGCCGTCGATGTATTCGGCGCTGAAATACCAGGGCAAGAAACTCTACGAGTATGCGCGCCAGGGGATTGAAGTGCCGCGCGAAGCGCGCAGCATCACGGTGTACGAGCTGCAGTTTATCCGCTGGGAAGGGGATGAGCTGGAGCTGGAGATCCACTGCTCAAAAGGCACCTACATCCGCACCATCACCGACGATCTCGGCGAGCTGCTGGGCTGCGGCGCGCACGTGATTTATCTGCGCCGCCTGCAGGTGGCGACTTATCCGATCGCGCGCATGGTGACGCTGGAACAGCTGAATGCTTTGCTGGCGCAGGCGCAGGAACAAGCGATCGCGCCCGGCGAGCTGCTCGATCCGCTGCTGATGCCGATGGACAGCCCGGTTGAGAACTATCCGGAAGTGAATTTGCTGCCGGTGGTGGCGGGCTACGTCAAGCAAGGGCAGCCAGTGCAGGTGGCCGGTGCGCCGGCCTCCGGCATGGTGCGTATCACCGAGGGTGAAGAGCGGAAATTCATCGGCGTTGGCGATATCGCCGAGGATGGTCGCGTGGCGCCGCGCCGCCTAGTGGTCGAACATTTCGACTGACGGCGGGGCACTGCGTCGCCTTGCGATCGCACTGCGCTAAGAGTAGAATGGCGCAGCTTATGCATTGGGTTGCTGAATTAGAGATCGGCGCCTGTTTTTATTATCTATAATCTGGAGTATTACAATGTCTCTAAGTGTTGAAGCTAAAGCTCAAATCGTAGCTGATTTCGGTCGTGGTACTAACGACAGCGGTTCTACCGAAGTTCAGGTTGCCCTGCTGACTGCGCAGATCAACCATCTGCAAGGCCACTTCTCCGAGCACAAAAAAGATCACCACAGCCGTCGTGGTCTGCTGCGTATGGTTTCTCAGCGTCGTAAGCTGCTGGACTACCTGAAGCGTAAAGATGTAGCACGTTACACCAGCCTGATCGAGCGTCTGGGTCTGCGTCGCTAATCTAGCAAGTTTCAGTGGAAAGGGGCCTATTTTGGCCCCTTTCTTCTAGGAAGCATAAGCAAATCAGGTTAATGTATTACTGATGTTTCCAAACAGGTTCTTCCGTTACAGAGGTTCGCGCGGCTAATGAGAGGCTTTATCTCCCGCCTGAGATAAGGATTGTCATTAGTCGCGAGGATGTAGTGAGAAGGCAAATCGAGTCACAGGCGTGTCGAGTCGTCAATGCGATTGCGCGCCGCTAATCAAGGATATAATTTTGCTGACACCGATCATTCGCAAATTCCAGTATGGCCAGCATACCGTCACCATCGAAACCGGTATGATGGCTCGTCAGGCCACCGCCGCCGTTATGGTGAGCATGGATGACACCGCCGTCTTCGTTACCGTCGTTGGCCAGAAAAAAGCCAAGCCGGGCCAGAGCTTCTTCCCGCTGACCGTTAACTACCAAGAGCGTACCTACGCCGCCGGCCGTATCCCGGGCAGCTTCTTCCGTCGCGAAGGCCGTCCAAGCGAAGGCGAGACCCTGACTTCCCGTCTGATCGACCGTCCGATCCGTCCACTGTTCCCGGACAGTTTCCTGAACGAAGTTCAGGTGATCGCGACCGTGGTTTCCGTTAACCCGCAGGTGAACCCGGACATCGTTGCGATGATCGGTGCTTCCGCGGCCCTGAGCCTGTCCGGTATTCCGTTCAACGGCCCAATCGGCGCCGCGCGCGTGGGTTACATCAACGACCAGTACGTGCTGAACCCGACGACCGACGAGCTGAAAGAAAGCCGTCTGGATTTGGTGGTTGCCGGTACTGCCGGTGCGGTGCTGATGGTTGAATCCGAAGCGGACGTGCTGAGCGAAGATCAGATGCTGGGCGCCGTGGTGTTCGGCCACGACCAGCAGCAAGTGGTTATCGAAAATATCAACGCGCTGGTTGCCGAAGCCGGCAAACCGAAGTGGGATTGGCAGGCGCCTGCGGTCAACGAAGCGCTGCACGCGCGCGTGGCTGAACTGGCCGAAGCTCGCCTGGGCGACGCTTACCACATCACCGAAAAACAAGAGCGTTACGCTCAGGTTGACGCGATCAAAGACAGCGTGGTTGAAACCCTGCTGGCGCAGGACGAAACGCTGGACGCCGGTGAGATCCAGGACATCCTGGGCAACCTGGAGAAAAACGTGGTGCGCAGCCGCGTACTGCGTGGCGAGCCGCGTATCGACGGCCGTGAAAAAGACATGATCCGTGGCCTGGACGTGCGCACCGGCGTACTGCCGCGCACCCACGGTTCCGCGCTGTTCACCCGTGGCGAAACTCAGGCGCTGGTTACCGCGACCCTGGGCACCGCGCGCGACGCACAGAACCTGGACGAGCTGATGGGCGAGAAGACCGACAGCTTCCTGTTCCACTACAACTTCCCTCCGTACTCCGTAGGCGAAACCGGCATGGTCGGTTCTCCTAAGCGTCGTGAAATCGGTCACGGTCGCCTGGCGAAACGCGGCGTATTGGCTATGATGCCTAAACCGGAAGATTTCCCGTACACGGTTCGCGTGGTGTCTGAAATCACCGAATCCAACGGTTCTTCTTCCATGGCTTCCGTGTGCGGCGCGTCTCTGGCGCTGATGGACGCCGGTGTGCCAATCAAGGCTGCCGTTGCGGGTATCGCGATGGGCCTGGTGAAAGAAGCCGACAACTACGTGGTTCTGTCCGACATTCTGGGTGACGAAGATCACCTGGGCGACATGGACTTCAAAGTGGCCGGTAGCCGCGACGGTATCACCGCGCTGCAGATGGACATCAAAATCGAAGGCATCACCCGCGAAATCATGCAGGTGGCTCTGAACCAGGCCAAGGGCGCGCGTCTGCACATCCTGGGCGTAATGGAACAGGCTATCAGCACCCCGCGCGGCGATATCTCCGAATTCGCACCGCGTATTCATACTATCCGCATCAACCCGGATAAAATCAAAGACGTGATCGGTAAGGGCGGTTCCGTTATCCGCGCGCTGACCGAAGAGACTGGCACTACCATCGAAATCGAAGATGATGGTACAGTTAAAATCGCTGCGACCGACGGTGAGAAAGCGAAATTCGCTATCCGTCGCATCGAAGAGATCACGGCAGAGATCGAAGTGGGCCGTATCTACCAGGGTAAAGTGACCCGTATCGTTGATTTCGGCGCATTCGTCGCTATCGGCGGTGGTAAAGAAGGTCTGGTGCACATTTCTCAGATCGCCGACAAGCGCGTTGAGAAAGTGACCGACTATCTGCAGATGGGTCAGGAAGTGCCGGTTAAGGTACTGGAAGTTGACCGTCAGGGCCGCGTGCGTCTGAGCATCAAAGAAGCGATGGCGCCGGAAGCAGGTTCACCTGCGCCTGAAGCAGAATAACTGTATAGATAGTTTTACAGCTCCCCGCCACGGGGTTGGGGGCTGTTCGTATCGCGCGGGTAGGATGCCCGCGTTTTAGCAAACGGAGGACAGGACGTTCATCCAATGTTTGTCTTCGGGAGTGGGAAATGAAGCCTTTCTTGCGCTGGTGTTACGTTGCGACAGCACTCATGCTGGCAGGATGCAGCAACCATGATTGGCGTAAAGACGAAGTTTTGGCAATCCCGTTGCAGCCAACGTTGCAGCAGGAAGTGATCCTGGCGCGCATGGAACAAATTCTTGCCAGCCGGGCACTGACGGATGACGAACGCGCACAGCTTTTATATGAGCGCGGTGTGCTGTATGATAGCCTCGGGTTACGTGCATTAGCGCGCAATGATTTCTCGCAGGCGCTGGCGATACGTCCCGACATGCCGGAAGTTTTCAACTACCTGGGCATTTACTTAACGCAGGCAGGCAATTTTGATGCTGCCTATGAAGCGTTTGATTCTGTACTAGAGCTTGATCCAACTTACAATTACGCGCGTTTAAACCGGGGCATCGCACTGTATTATGGCGGCCGCTTCCCGTTGGCGCAGGATGATCTGCAGGCGTTTTATCAAGACGACCCAAACGATCCCTTCCGTTCGTTATGGCTGTATCTGGTGGAGCGAGAAATCGATCCCAAGAAGGCCGAGGTAGCGCTTCAGCAGCGCTATGACAAAGCGGACAGAGGGCAATGGGGATGGAATATTGTCGAATTCTACCTGGGCAAGATCAGCGAAAAAACGCTGATGGAACGCCTCAAGGCAGATGCAACGGATAACACTTCGCTCGCTGAGCATCTCAGTGAAACTGACTTCTATTTGGGTAAACACTACCTGAGTCTGGGGGACAAGGACACCGCTTCGGCGCTGTTCAAACTGACGGTGTCTAACAACGTTCACAACTTCGTTGAGCACCGCTATGCATTGTTGGAATTGGCGCTTTTGGGCCAAGAGCAAGACGACCTATCGGAATCGGACCAGCAATAGCTGACGAACACCTATCAGCCTGATGGACATTGGTTTTTAACCAAAGTTATCGCCTTAACGGGCGAGGGCTTTTTTGTTCGTTTTATAATCTAATTTGAGCCGGTTCACACTTTTCAATGAAAATGACTGAAAATTTTCTCGACGAGTTATGTAGACTGGCTGCCATTATTAATGAGGCACGTGTACATGACGACTGAGTTTGAAACCTCTTTTGCCGATCTGGGGCTGTCTGCTCCAATCATTTCCGCCCTGAACGATCTGGGCTATGAAAAACCATCTCCGATCCAGGCTGAGTGTATTCCTCACCTGTTGAACGGCCGCGACGTGCTGGGCATGGCGCAGACCGGTAGTGGTAAAACTGCAGCGTTCTCGCTGCCGCTGCTGCACAACCTGCAGGCAGACCTGAAAGCACCTCAGATCCTGGTGCTGGCGCCGACCCGCGAACTGGCGGTTCAGGTTGCTGAAGCGATGACCGATTTCTCCAAACACATGAACGGCGTCAACGTGGTAGCCCTGTACGGCGGCCAGCGTTACGACGTGCAGCTGCGCGCTCTGCGCCAGGGCCCGCAAATCGTTGTGGGTACCCCAGGCCGTCTGCTGGACCACCTGAAGCGCGGCACCCTGAACCTCTCCAATCTGAGCGGTTTGGTGCTGGATGAAGCCGACGAAATGCTGCGCATGGGCTTTATCGAAGACGTAGAAACCATCATGGCTGAGATCCCGGCTGAACATCAGACCGCGCTGTTCTCCGCCACCATGCCGGAAGCGATCCGTCGCATCACCCGCCGCTTCATGAAAGAGCCGCAGGAAGTGCGCATCCAATCCAGCGTCACCACCCGTCCGGACATCAGCCAGAGCTACTGGTCGGTCTACGGCATGCGTAAAAACGAAGCGCTGGTGCGTTTCCTGGAAGCCGAAGACTTTGACGCGGCGATCATCTTCGTCCGTACCAAGAACGCGACCCTGGAAGTGGCCGAAGCGCTGGAGCGCAGCGGTTACAGCAGCGCCGCGCTGAACGGCGACATGAACCAGGCGCTGCGTGAGCAGACTCTGGAGCGTCTGAAAGACGGTCGTCTGGATATCCTGATCGCGACCGACGTTGCGGCCCGTGGCCTGGACGTTGAGCGCATCAGCCTGGTTGTCAACTACGACATCCCGATGGACTCCGAGTCTTACGTTCACCGTATCGGCCGTACCGGTCGTGCGGGCCGCGCTGGCCGCGCGCTGCTGTTCGTGGAAAACCGCGAACGCCGCCTGCTGCGCAACATCGAACGCACCATGAAGCTGACCATCCCGGAAGTGGAACTGCCGAACGCAGAACTGCTGGGCGAGCGTCGTCTGGCCAAGTTCGCCGCGAAAGTTCAGCAGCAGCTGGAAAGCAGCGATCTGGACCTGTATCGCGCACTGCTGACCAAACTGCAACCGGAAGAAGAGCTGGATATGGAAACTCTGGCCGCAGCGCTGCTGAAAATGGCACAGGGCGAACGTCCGCTGATCCTGCCGCCGGATCCGGTCTTCAAGCCGCGTCAGCGCCGCGAGTTCAACGACCGTGACGATCGTCGCGGTGATCGTGGCGACCGTCGTGACAGCCGTGACGGCGATCGTCCGCGTCGCGAACGTCGTGACGTTGGCGAAATGCAGTTGTACCGCATCGAAGTGGGCCGTGACGATGGCGTTGAAGTGCGTCACATCGTTGGCGCTATCGCTAACGAAGGCGACATCAGCAGCCGTTACATCGGTAACATCAAGCTGTTCGCTTCCCACTCCACCATCGAGCTGCCAAAAGGCATGCCGGGCGAGATCCTGAATCACTTCACTCGCACTCGCATCCTGAACAAGCCGATGAACATGCAGCTGCTGGGCGATGCACAGCCGTTCGAACGTCGCGAGCGTCGTGACGGTGGCAACGGCGGCGAGCGTCGCGGCAACGGTCGTCCGTTCAACGGCGAACGTCGCGAAGGCGGCCCACGTCGCTCCTTCGGCGAACGTCGTGAAGGCGGCAACGGCGGCGAGCGTCGTGGCGGTAACTACAACCGTGACGGCAAGCCGGCGCCACGCCGTGATGACGGCGCACCGGCGGCACCACGTCGTCGTTTCGGCGACGCGTAATCGCTGATTCGCCGTTCGCGGTGAAGCGCTCTGAAAAACCAGCCTGCGGGCTGGTTTTTTTATGCCTGAAAATTGCCGTCAAACGCCCCTGAATGGCGTATCATTCATAAGGTTTTTTCTTACGGATGATATGCACGGGAGATGCCATGAGTTGGCAGCAGTTCAAATCTCAATACCTGGTGCGCTTTTGGGCGCCGCTGCCGGCGGTGATCGCCGCCGGGATCCTCTCTACCTACTACTTCGGCATGACCGGCACCTTCTGGGCGGTGACCGGCGAATTCACCCGCTGGGGCGGCCATGTGCTGCAGTGGTTCGGCCTGCACCCCGAGCAATGGGGCTATTTCAAGGTCATCGGCCTGCAGGGCACGCCGCTGGAGCGCATCGACGGGCGCATGATCATCGGCATGTTCGCCGGCTGCATCGCCGCCGCGTTGTGGGCCAACAACATCAAGCTGCGTCAACCGCAGCACCGCATTCGCATCGTGCAGGCGCTGCTGGGCGGCATCATCGCCGGCTTCGGCGCGCGGCTGGCGATGGGGTGCAACCTGGCGGCGTTCTTCACCGGCATCCCTCAGTTCTCGTTGCACGCCTGGTTCTTCGCGCTGGCGACCGCAGCCGGCTCTTACTTCGGCGCCAAATTCACGCTGCTGCCGATGTTCCGCATTCCGGTCAAATTGCAAAAGGTGAAGGCCGCCGCGCCGCTGACGCAGAAGCCTGAGCAGGCGCGCCGCCGCTTCCGGTTGGGCATGGCGATCTTCGGTCTGGCGGTGGCCTGGTCGCTGTGGACGCTGTTCGATGCGCCGAAGCTCGGCATCGCCATGTTGTTCGGCATCGGCTTTGGCCTGCTGATCGAGCGCGCGCAGATCTGCTTCACTTCGGCGTTCCGCGATCTGTGGATCACCGGCCGCACCCACATGGCGAAAGCCATCATCATCGGCATGGCGGTGAGCGCCATCGGCATCTTCAGCTATGTGCAGCTCGGTGTGGCGCCGAAGATCATGTGGGCCGGCCCGAATGCGGTGCTGGGCGGTTTGCTGTTCGGCTTCGGCATCGTGCTGGCCGGCGGCTGCGAGACCGGCTGGATGTACCGCGCCGTGGAAGGGCAGGTGCACTACTGGTGGGTGGGGCTGGGCAACATCATCGGCGCTACGCTGCTGGCCTATTACTGGGACGACCTGGCACCGGCGCTGGCGACCGACTACGACAAGATCAACCTGCTCGATACCTTCGGCCCGATCGGCGGCCTGCTGGTGACTTACCTGCTGCTGGCGCTGGCCTTCGCCGCCATGCTGTGGTGGGAGAAACGCTTTTTCCGCGCCCGGCCTGAGGCGCAGGTGGTGAATTTGAGGAGCATGCCATGAAAGAGACGACGATAGTGCCGGACTACCGGCTGGACATGCTGGGTGAGCCTTGCCCGTACCCGGCGGTGGCGACGCTGGAGGCGATGCCGCAGCTGAAGCCGGGGGAGATCCTGGAGGTGATCAGTGATTGCCCGCAGTCGATCAACAACATCCCGCTCGATGCGCGCAACCACGGCTACAAGGTGCTGGATATCCAGCAGGACGGGCCGACCATCCGCTATCTGATCCAGCGTTAACGCCGAGGCGGTGGGGTTCCCACCGCCTTTTCGCTTTTTAGCCCTTCACGATGTCGCCTTTCACGCCGGCGACGATCTCGAACGAACGCAGCCGCGCCTGATGATCGAAGATCTGGCCGTTGACCATGATCTCGTCGGCATCGGTTTCACGCAGCAGCGTTTGCAGCCCGTGACGCACCGTTTTTTCATCGCCGACGATCGACATCCGCAGCGCCTGTTCGACGCCGTACTGCTCGCCGGCGGTCCACAGCGCGTGGATGTTATCCACCGGCGGCGGCAGCGGGCCGGGCGAACCGCGGCGCAGATTGATGAACTGCTGCTGCATCGAGCTGAACAGGAAGCGCGCGTCGCGGTCGCTGTCGGCGGCGATCACGTTGACGCACACCATGGCGTGCGGCTGCGCCAGCTGTTTGGAGGGTTTGAAGTTCTCGCGGTACAGCTGCAGCGCCTGGAACAGCATATCCGGAGCGAAGTGCGAAGCGAAGGCGAACGGCAGGCCGAGCTGCGCCGCCAGCTGCGCGCTGTAGAGGCTGGAGCCGAGCAGCCAGAGCGGCACATGCAGCCCCTGGCCCGGCACCGCCTGCACCGGCTGGCCGGGCTGCGCGTCGCAGAAGTAGTTTTGCAGTTCCTGCACGTCGCGCGGGAAGGTATCCACATCGCCGGACAGGTGGCGGCGCAGCGCCATCATGGTGCGTTGATCGGTGCCGGGCGCGCGGCCCAGCCCCAGATCGATGCGGCCGGGGTAGAGCGATTCCAGCGTGCCGAACTGCTCAGCGATCACCAGCGGCGCATGGTTCGGCAGCATTACGCCGCCGGAGCCGAGGCGAATGCTCTGGGTGCCGGCGGCCAGATAGCCCAGCAGCACCGAGGTGGCGGCGCTGCCGATGCCGGTCATATTGTGGTGCTCGGCCAGCCAGTAGCGCTGGTAGCCCCAGCGTTCGGCGTGTTGCGCCAGATCCAGCGAACAGTGGAAAGCGTCGCGCGCCTTGGCCCCTTGCGGGATTGGCGATAAATCCAGTACCGAAAGCGGTACGGCAGTGTGTTCAGTCATGACATCGTCCATCAGAGAGTGGATCGCTTAAAGGGCGATTGCAGGAATCTGCATACTAAAAGGCCGAAAAAAGATGCTTTTTAGTGTTAAAAGCATAATCCAATTTATAGTTATAAAAGAGGAGATATGTGCTTGTGATATCCTCATGAGTGCAATGGTGTTTTTTGGAGCAATTTGAGACATGGAAATGATGATCCCCGCCCGCCGCTTACCGTTCCGGGAGCCGATATAATGAAAAAAAAGACGCTGTTTACCCTGTTGCTGATGATGGTGGCGATCGCATTGGCGATCCTGTTCCGCGCGCACAATCAGGATCTGTTACTGCAGGGTGAAGTGGATGCCCCCGAAGTGATCGTCGCATCCAAGGCGAAAGGCCGGGTTGTTGAACGCCTGATCGAACGCGGCGATGACGTGAAAAGCGGCCAGCTGATCATCCAACTCGACAGCCCCGAACTAATGGCGCAACTGCGCTCCGCGCAGGCGACGCGCGACGAGGCCAAAGCGCAGCTCGAGCTGTCGCTGCACGGCACCCGTGAAGAGAGCATCCGCAACCTGCGCGCCAACCTGGCGCAGGCCGAGGCGCAGTACCGCAATGCGCAAAACGACTACAACCGTAACCTGAGCGTGGCCGGCAAGGGCTATATCTCGAAGTCCGAGCTGGACGCTTCGCGCCGGTCGCGCGACACCGCCTTCCAGCAGGTGCAGGCCGCCAAGGCCAACCTGGATGAAGGCATCAACGGCGACCGCGTCGAGCAGCGGCAGCAATATGCGGCGGCGCTGCGGGCGGCGGAAGAGAACCTGCTGCAGATCCAGGCGCAGAGCGACGATCTGCAGGTGAAAGCGCCGGTGGACGGCGAAGTGGGGCCGATCCCGGCCGAAGTGGGCGAATTGCTGAACGCCGGCAGCCCGCTGGTGACGTTGATCCGGGTGCCGGACGCTTACTTCGTGTTTAACCTGCGTGAAGACATCCTGGCCCACGTGCGCAAAGGCGACAAGGTCAAGCTGCGGGTGCCGGCGCTGAAGGACAAAATGATCGACACCGAGGTGCGCTACATCGCGCCGCTGGGGGATTACGCCACCAAACGCGCCACCCGCGCCACCGGCGACTTCGACCTGAAAACCTTCGAAGTGCGCCTGTATCCGTCACAGCCGGTGGACGGCCTGCGTCCGGGGATGAGCACCTTATGGCAATGGAAAGAGTAAGGGCCGGCTGGCGCTGCTTCAGTCACGCGTTCGACAAAGAGTGTCGCGTCGCCTTTCGCAGCCCGGTGGTGCACTGGCTGAGCTGGATCTTTCCGCTGATCCTGTTTGCGCTGATCAGCAGCAACTTCTCCGAAGGCACGCTGCTCGATCTGCCGGTCTCGGTGGTGGACAGCGATCACAGCCCGCTGTCCAAATCGCTGACGCGCCGGCTGGACGCCGGTTCGCACGCCCACGTCGAGGCATACGGCGGCGGGCTGCCGGAGTCGCTGAGCCGCCTGCGCAGCGCGCAGGATTACGCGTTGCTGTATATCCCGCCGGACTTTGAGGCCAATGCGCTGTCGGGCAAACAGCCGAGCGTGGTGATGTACTACAATGCGCTGTTTTACGGCGCCGGGCTGTACTCCACCCAGGACTTCGGCGGCCTGATGAACGAAATCAACGCCAGCACCCGCAGCATCATCGCCACCGAGATGGGCAAGACGCTGCCGCCGTTGGCGGACGTGACGCTCTCCTACGGCAGCCTGTTCAACGCCAGCGGCAGCTATATCTATTACCAGCAGTTCGCCGCCACCATCCACCTGCTGCAGCTGTTCGCGGTGACCTGCATGATCTATGTGCTGGCACGCAGCAAGTCGCTGCTGCAGGCCAAGCCGTTCAGCCTGGCGCTGCTCGGCAAGCTGGCGCCGTACACGCTGTGTTTCACCACCCTGCTGATGGTGGAGATCGCGGCGCTGGTGGGCATCTTTGACGCCCGCGTCAGCGGCAACCCGCTGTTTATGCTGATGATCGGCCTGTTCTATGTGATGGCGGCGCAGAGCATCGGCCTGCTGCTGTACACCTTTACCGGCAGCACCATCACCGCCTACAGCCTGATCGGTATTTTGGTCAGTATCGCGATGACCTTCTCCGGCATGGCGGTGCCTGAGCTGTCGATGCCGCTGCCGGCGCGCATCATTTCCAACATCGAACCGCTGACCCACGCGCTGTACGCGATGTTTGACGTGTTCCTGCGGCAGGTGCACGCCAGCGCCATCTTCAGCGTGTGCGCGCTGCTGGCGGTCTATCCGCTGGTGGCCGCGCTGCTGGTGCGCAATCGCCTGCCGGCGCGGCTGGCAAAAGAGGGGAGCGCCGGATGAAGCTTTATTGGCAAACCTTCGTTAAGGTGCTGCTCGGCATGCTGGAGCGGCCGGTGTGGCTGATGCTGATCCTGTCGCTGTGCATCATGAGCCTGGTGTACGCCAACCGCACGGTGTGGGATCTGCCGGTGGGTGTGATCGATCAGGATCACAGCACCGCCAGCCGGCAGCTGATCCGCCAACTGGACGCAACCTCCAAGATCGCGATTGAAACCTACGACAGCCTGGAACAGGCGCAGCGCGATCTCAGCTGGCGCAAGCTGTTTGCGGTGATCATCATGCCGGTGGATCTGGAGAAGAAAATTCTCAGCGGGCAGAACATTGTGGTGCCGATGTACGGCGACGCCACCAACCGCCTGGCCAACGGCCAGATCCAGCAGGACGTGGTGGCGGCCTATCAGCAGCTGCTGACGCAATACAACAACGGGCTGCTGCTGCGCAGCGGCTTCAGCGAACGGCAGGCGCAGATACTGCTGACGCCGATACTGGGGCAAACGCTGGACGTGTTCAACCCCGGCATCAGCTTTGCGGCGATCATCTTCCCCGGCCTGCTGGTGATGCTGTTGCAGCACTCGCTGCTGATCGCCTGTATCCGCGTCAATATCGCCATGAAGAGCATGCCCGGCGGCAAGGCGCCGCTGGCGGCGCACCTCGGCGGGCTGACGGCGCTGCTGCCGATCTGGCTGTTCCTGTCGATCGTGCTGTTCGTGCTGTGGCCGTGGGTATTGGGCTATAGGCAGACGGCGAACATCGCCGAGCTGCTGCTGCTGACCTTCCCGTTCCTGCTGGCGGTATTGGGGCTGGGCAAGCTGGTGACCGAGTGCCTGCGCAGCGTCGAGATGATCTACCTGACGCTGGCGTTCATCACCACGCCGATCTTCTACCTGTCCGGCACTATCTGGCCGCTGCAGTCGATGCCGGCCTGGGTGCGCGCCATCTCGTACAGCATCCCCTCCACCTGGGGCACCAAGGCGATCGCCGGCGTCAACCAGATGGGGCTGTCGCTGAATGAGGTGTGGGGCGACGTCGCCATGATGCTGATACTCGGCGTGGTCTACACCCTGCTGGGCTTCGGCGTCGGCTTCTTGCGCAACAGCGTGGCGCTGCGCGGGATGTTCAGGAAACGGCGGGCGTAGGGGATAAATAAAGGCGCCATTTTCGGCGCCTTTATTATTTCGTATTATTGATATGTCTAAGGTGATTTATTTATCTGGGCGTCTGCTCTTATTTTTAATTTGATTTGTTATGTTGATTTTGATAGTTGTAATTGTCGACCTGCTTAGGGAGTTAATGGTTGACGTTAACTTTATCTATAACGTGTTATTTAAAGGATGGAATAATATTTCAACAATAAGAGCGCTTGATTTTGATGAGATGAAATTGATTGGCGGTTGTGGCGATGGAAATAACGGCGGCGATCGTGACAGGCCAAGCAGAGGTGCGCCAAACTCTTGTGCCAATCAGGTTGGAATGGGCATTATCATTGGTGCATTTGCCGGTTTTTCCGGCGGCCCGCCAGGGATGATTGGTATGGCCGTTGCCGGTGGCTTAATGGGGGCGGTCTCTTGCGCAGATAACAGCCCTGCCGGGAATAATAAGAATAACGGTGGCGCCTTGGGTGGGAATAAAAACGCCAATAGCGTTAATGGGTAATGTCGCTGGTGATGAGTAAATCGCTTTTAGAGTGTCAAAAATAGAGGGTGGGTTATGGTTAACAGACGTCTTTTAAACCCGCTATGTAATATGATTGCGCTAACGTTGAGTATGTTACTTGTCTCGTTCTCCTCACTGAGTATTATTTCATACGGAGAACATTTGGTAGATGCGGCCATCGCGGTTTTCACTTATTTTGGTATCAGAAGCTGCTGCCTGATGTGTGTAAGTTTATTCCATTGGTTCCACGGTGGAGATGAGCGCATTAATCTTGATAAATAAACAGAGCCGGCAGCGCCCGCTGCCGGCTCTATCCTCGTTAAGACACCAACTCCAGCCCCGCCACCCGGCGCCAGTAGCCGTTGCAGTCGGCGTGGTCGCTCAAGGCCAGCGGCTGCTCACCGCGCTCGTTGGCGCGGAAGGCGTCGATCTGCGCCAGCGTCTCGGCGCCCTGCGGCGACAGCCGCACGATGTCCACCAGCCCCTGCATGCTCGGCAGCTCGTTGCCGAGGTTGTAGCAGTAACCGCTCATGGTCTGGATGCCGTTGAGCACGAATACCTGCTGTTGTTCTTGGGAGCGCATCATGCGGCCCTGCGGATATTTGATGCAGCAGGTTTCGCACTCGTCCTTGCCGCGGTTCTCCGAGCGGGCGGTGAAGCAGCGCGCCGAATAGGCTAGCGGCAGATGGCCGTAGCTCAGCACCTCCACCTCGAAATCGTGGCGGAAGCCCAGCTCGTCGCACTGCGTCAGCAGGTTGGCCAGCCAGTCGCGCGACAGCTCGACCGGCATGCACCAGCGGATCATGCCCTGGCGGCGCAGCAGGCGCAGGGTATAGGCGTTGTAGCAGTTCAGCGCATGGCCGGCGACGAACGGCAAGCCGTGTTCCGCCGCCATGTTCACCGCGCCCAGATCGTTGGCTTCCAGCAGGAACTCGCCGTTCTCCACATAGCGTTTCAGCTCATTCAGCTCGGACGGCGCCTGCAGCAGCGCCAGCGTGGAGATAACCACCTGTTTGCCGCTGCGGGCGATCTCGCGCGCCAGCGCCAGCCAATCGCTGACCTTCATCTCGCGCCGTTTGGTGCAGACGCTCTCGCCAAGGTAAATGATGTCGGCGCTGCTCTCCGCCGCCTGTTGATAGAACGCCGTGATGTCGGTTTTCGGCCAGTAGTAGAGTACCGGCCCCAGTGCGTATTTCATGTTTCCTCCGGCTACTGCCATTTGCGGTGATAGGCGCCCAGCGTGGTCTGGGTGCCCTCGGACATCGCGCCCAGCGTCTCCATCCAGGCGGCGTCGGCGCGGTAGGCGGCCGGATCGGCCTGACAACGGTCGATCGCCTGGCGCCAGACGCGCGCCACCTGGCTGACGTAAGCCGGGCTGCGCTGGCGGCCTTCGATCTTCACCGAGGCGATGTTGGCGGCCAGCAGCTCTGGCAGCAGCTCCAGCGTATTGAGGCTGGTGGGCTCTTCCAGCGCGTGGTAGCGCACGTCGTCCACCAGATAGCGGCCCTTGCACAGCGTCGGGTAACCGGCGTTTTCATGGTCCTGGTAGCGGTCGATCAGCACGTCGTTCAGGCGCGACTCCATACCCTGCGGGGTTTGCTGCCAGCGCACGAAGCGCGCCGGCGAGCAGGCGCCGACGGTGTTCGGCGACTCGCCGGTCAGGTAGGAGGAGAGGTAGCAGCGCCCCTCGGCCATGATGCACAGGCTGCCGAAGGCGAACACTTCCAGCGGCACCGGGCTGGTGCGCGCCAGCTGTTTCACCTGATGCATCGACAGCACGCGCGGCAGCACCACCCGGCCCACCTCGAAGTTGCGCTGGTAGAAACGGATCGCCTCTTCGTTGGTGGCGGAGGCCTGCACCGAAACGTGGCGCTCCAGCTGCGGGTAGCGCTGGGCGGCGTATTCCAGCATCGCCAGATCCGCCAGAATCAGCGCATCGGCGCCCAGCTGGGCGGCCATATCCACCGCGCGCTGCCAGCGGGCGTAGCCGTCGGGATGGGCGAAGGTGTTGATGGCGATATGCAATTTGCGGCCGTGGCGATGCACGTAATCAACCGCTTCCTGCAGCTTTTTCTCGGTGAAGTTGAGGCCGGCGAAGTGGCGCGCGTTGGTATCGTCTTTCAGCCCGATGTAAACGGCGTCGGCGCCGTTATCTACCGCGGCCTTCAGGGCCGGCAGGTTGCCGGCGGGGCAAAGCAGCTCCATAGATTTATCCTGGCTTAGCCGTGCGCCCGGCCGGGCGCACGCTGTCTTTAAAGGTTGCCGGCGGCGGTGTTCTGCCGGCAAACGCGAATCGGGGAGGCCATTTTAGGCGAAGGGGTGCGCACAGGTTTTGATTTGGGGCAGCTTATGGCGTATTGATAAACATGGCGGTGAAATGCACTATTTGTTGATATAGACCGCTGAAGCCGCGCGCCAGTGTGGCAAAATAGCGGTAGTCCGTATTGAAAGGAGTGGATGACCGTGTTGGAACAACTACGAGCACGCCTTGTGCGCCAGGGGCCGTCGCTGCTGCGCATCCCGCTGAAATTCACGCCGTTCGCCCTGCAGCGCCAGCTGCTGCAACAGGTGCTGAGCTGGCAGTTCCGCCAGGCGTTGGCGGATGGCGAACTGGAATTTCTCGAATCGCGCTGGTTAAAGATCGAAGTTCGCGATCTGGCGCTACACTGGTTTATGACGGTAGAAAACGACAAACTGGTGGTCAGCCAGCACGCCGAAGCGGACGTCAGCTTCAGCGGCGACGCCAACGATCTGATCCTGATCGCGGCGCGCAAGCAAGATCCGGATACGCTGTTCTTTCAGCGTCGGCTGCAGATTGAAGGGGATACCGAATTGGGCCTGTATGTGAAAAATTTGATGGACGCCATCGAGCTGGAAAGCATGCCTGCGCCGCTGCGCATGGGGCTGCTGCAGTTGGCTGATTTTGTCGAAGCAGGGCTGCAGGAGGGCACGGCGTCGGCTTCCCGTGTGGCGGTATCATGCTGATCCGCGTAGAGATCCCGGTAGACGCGGCGGGCATCGATGCCTTGCTGCGCCGCGCCTTTGGCCGCGACGACGAAGCCGATCTGGTGCAGCAGCTGCGCGAAGACGGCCTGCTGACGCTGGGCGTGGTCGCCACCGACGACGAAGGCGGGGTGGTGGGGTACGCCGCGTTCAGCCCGGTAGACGTGGCCGGCGAAGACCGCCAATGGGTGGCGCTGGCGCCGCTGGCGGTTGACGAAAGCCTGCGCCGTCAGGGGCTGGCTGAAAAGCTGGTGTACGAAGGCTTGGACTCGCTGAACGAATTCAGCTACGCCGCGGTGGTGGTGCTGGGCGATCCGGCCTATTACGGCCGCTTCGGTTTCAAACCGGCCGCTGCCTATGGCCTGCACTGCCGCTGGCCGGACACGGAAAGCGCATTCCAGGTGTATCCGCTGGCGGAAGACGCCCTGAATGGCGTCAGCGGCGAAGTGGCTTTTTCGGCGCCGTTTAATCGCTTTTAACCACCGGCAACAAATACTCCAACGACAGCGGCGGGTGATTCACCAGCCGCTCTTTTTGTATTTTGCTCAGCTGTTTGACGCGGTATTCCAGCTTCAACGCCGTTGAGCGATCCCCCACCTGGCAGTGAAACGCCAATGTCAGCTCCCCTTTGCCGCGCAGCGCCTTGGCGCCTTTGCCGGCCTGATGCTGCGCCAGGCGGCGCGCCACGTCGGTGGTGATACCGGTATACAGCATGCCGCTCGGTAAACGCAGCATATAGAGGTGCCAGGGAGTGGGGGAGGTGTCGGTCATCGTATGCCGTTTTGGTGGCCAGGGTCGGCGTATGATGGCATGTTCGCCGCCACAATCCCATCCCCGGCCGCCGGTGCCTTACCGCTTTACCCCTTTTTTCCCGCCAGCTCGAAGCGCGGCGAAACGATGCCGTACAGCGTCCAGCCGAGGAAGGTGGCGATGGCGCCCCACATCATCGCTTCCTCACCGGAGCTGTAGAGCGCGTAGAAGCTGTACAGCGCGCCGATGCCGGCGATGATATTGGCGATGCGCGCCTTGTTGTCCGGCACCTTCGCCACTTTCTGAATAATGACCAGCGCCGCCATCGACAGGATGTACGGGATGATGTTGGTCACCACCGCCAGGTTCACCAACACGTTGAACTGCTTGTTCAGCGACGGGCTAATGGTCATCAGCGACAAACCGCTCTGGATGACGACGATGGTCAGCATGCCTTTAACCGGCGCGTCGGCCTTGCTCAGCCTGGAGAAGATTTTCGGGAAGAAGCCGCTGTCGGCGGAGGATTTGAACACCTGCGCGATGGTGAACTGCCAGCCGAGCAGCGAGCCGACGCAGGACATGACCATCAACGCCATGATGATCTTGCCGACCGTCGGGTTGAACATGTGGGAGAAGGCCAGCCCGAACGGGGCGGTGGAGTTGGCCAGATCCATGTTCGGCACGATGCCGGCGATCACGTTGGTCGAAACGATATAGATCACCGCCGCGCTGAGGGTGCCGCCCAGTACGGCGATCGGCACGTTGCGCTCCGGGTTTTCCACCACGTCGGTGTTGGCGCAGGCAGATTCCAGCCCCAGGAATGCCCACAGGGTCATTGAGATCGAGGCGCCGATGGCTTCGAAGGTCGGCACCTGATGCGGGTTCCAGGCGGCGACGTAGGCGCTGCCGCTGAACCAGTACCAGCCGATGACCGAGATGCCCACCACCGGAATGATCACGCCCCAGACGGTGATGCCGCTGATTTTGCCGGTGATGCGCGCGCCGCCGAAGTTGGCGACGGTCGCAAGCCACAGCACGCCGATGGTGGCGATACAGATCCCGAGCGGGCTGAGCGTGGTGTCAAACAGCTCGGTGCCGTAGCCGACGGCGGAAATGGCGATGGCGATATTGGCGATCAGCAGCGAAACGCCGTAGGTGTAGTTCGCCATAAAGTTGCCTGATTTACCGAAGGCGTATTCGGCGTAGCCGCCCATGCCGCCGGATTTACGGCTGAACATGCCGCATTTGGCGAAGGCGTAGGCCAGCGCCATCGAGCCGACGGCGGTCACCAGCCAGGAAACGATCGAAATCGTGCCCACTTCGGCCAGCTTGGTCGGCAGCATAATTATGCCGGAACCCATCATATTCACGGCGGTCAGGATCGTTAATTGCACGACCCCCATTTTATTATTGGACTTACTCATGATCATTTTCTCTTTTAGGATGCGATCCGGGCGGCGAAAATAATCGCCGCCCCGTAAGGTGATTAATTTTTCATGACGTAGCCGTAAGCGCGGTTCCAGCCGTCCTCATCCTGTTGGATATAAACGCCCTGCAATTCCGGCGCGAATCCCGGCAATAAATTGATGCCTTCTTCCAGTGCCAGGAAATAACGCTGCGCGGCGCCACCCCAAATTTCGCCGGGCACCACGCACAGCACGCCTGGTGGGTAAGGCAGGGCGCCTTCGGCGGCGATGCGGCCCTCGGCCTTGGCCAGCGACACCAATTCCACATTGCCGCGCACGAACTCGGTATTGGCGTCCTGCGGGTTCATCACCACGCGTGGGAAATAGCTTTTGCGGAACATCTCTTTTTGCAGTTCTTTAACGTCATAGCTGACGTAAAGGTCGTGCATTTCCTGGCACAGCTGGCGGATGGTGTAGTTTTTGTAGCGCTGCTGGTGGTTTTTATAGACCGCAGGCAGCACCTCGCTGAGCAATGAGTTTTGCTCGATGTGCTTCTCGAAGCGGGCGATCAGGGCCACCAGATGCTGCATCTTGGCGATGTCTTCCGCCGGCGTCAGCAGGAACAGGATCGAGTTGAGATCGCATTTTTCCGGCACGATGCCGTTTTCACGCAGGTAGTTGGCCAGAATGGTCGCCGGGATGCCGAACTCGCTGTAGCTGCCGGTGGCGGTATCGATGCCCGGCGTGGTGAGCAGCAGTTTGCACGGATCGACGAAGTACTGCGATTCGGCATAGCCTTCAAAAGCGTGCCATTTCTCGCCGGGCACGAAGTTGAAGAAGCGCAGATCGTTGGCCATCGCCGCGGTGTCATAGGCCTGCCACGGCTTGCCGTCGATTTGATCCGGCACGAACGGTTTGATCATCGTGCAGGTATCCAGCAGCATTTTGCGCGCTTCGATGCCCACGCGCACACATTCTTGCCACAGGCGCTGGCCGCTCTTGCCCTCGTGCATCTTGGCGTTGACGTCCAGCGCGGCGAACAGCGGGTAGAACGGGCTAGTGGAGGCGTGCAGCATAAAGGCGTTGTTGAAGCGCTTGTGGTTGCAGTAGCGGCTCTGCCCCTTGATATGCTTGTCTTTTTTGTGGATCTGCGAGGTCTGCGAGAAACCGGCCTGCTGTTTGTGCACCGACTGGGTGACGATGATGCCGGGATCGTTTTCGTTCAGCTCCAGCAGCAGCGGCGAGCAGTCTTTCATCATCGGAATGAACTGCTCATAGCCCACCCAGGCGGAGTCGAACAGGATGTAGTCGCACAGGTGGCCAATTTTGTCGACCACCTGACGGGCGTTGTAGATGGTGCCGTCGTAGGTGCCGAGCTGGATGATCGCCAGGCGGAACGGGCGAGCCTCGTTGGCGCGTTCCGGCGCCACTTCGCGGATCTGTTGGCGCAGGTAGCGTTCGTCGAAGCAGTGCGCGTCGATGCCGCCGATAAAGCCGAACGGGTTACGGGCGGTTTCCAGATAAACCGGCGTAGCGCCGGCCTGGATCAACGCGCCGTGGTGGTTGGATTTATGGTTGTTGCGGTCGAACAGCACCAGGTCGCCGCGCGTCAGCAGGGCGTTGGTCGCCACCTTGTTCGAGGCCGAGGTGCCGTTGAGCACGAAGTAGGTCTTGTCGGCGTTGAACACCTTGGCGGCGTGCTGCTGCGCGGCGCAAGGCGCGCCTTCGTGGATCAACAGGTCGCCCAGTTTGACGTCGGCGTTGCACATGTCGGAGCGGAAAATCGTTTCGCCGTAGAAGTCGAAGAACTGGCGGCCCGCCGGGTGTTTGCGGAAGAACTCGCCGCCCTGGTGGCCGGGGCAGGCGAAAGTGGCGTTACCCATTTCTACGTATTGCGTCAGCGTGTTGAAGAATGGCGGCAGTAGCTCGCTCTCATATTTGGCGGCGGCGGCCTCCAGCTGTTTGCCGTAGAACTGGGTATTCTTGCCGCACAGCTCAAACACGCCGTGCAGCGCCGGCAAGACGGCATTATCCAGCTCTTCTTCGCAGCAGACGGCGACGAACAGCGGAATGTTCAGGCCGTGTTCTTCGATGCGCGCCACCATGCCTTGCGCGACGTCGTCTACCGACAGCACGATGGCGGCGACGTCATTGAAATCGCTGTGATGCACATCGACAATGTCGCGTTCAGTTTCAAAGCAGCCGAGGGTTTGGGTGTTGGCGGCAATTTTTAATTTTTTCATTTTTCTCATTCTTCAGGCAAAGGCATTCCGCCGGCAAATAATTCCATTTGCCGTTAACGCCTTCACGAAAATAAAGGTGTGCGAGAACCCAGTGATGCCGAAAGGCATTAACTGTGTTCGCTGTTTTATTTATATTGGATACGCTTGGCCGAAATTAAAAATGTATTGCGCGCCCTTCCCGCTTAGCGAGAAAAAGACATTATCACCGGAGTGCGGAGAATAAAGTGAAACGCAAAGACACTCTTAACAACGGCGTAAGAGCGAGGGGGAGGGTTATCTGTAGTTGAAGAATGCGAAGCTAAAGCAGCTGCGATGAGCCATCATCATAATATGGGTTGTACGCCTGATGTGCGCCATTTTTCGGTTATTGTTTTCCATTTTCTAATCCACCTTGCTGAGTGAAAAGATGGCGCTATTTTAGCGCAAGATGCACTAAAAATCGTGATGAGAATCACATAAATGCCGGTTTTGATAAATAACTATTCACCGGTTATGCAATGTGTTGCATAAGTATCATCCAGACGCAGAGGTTGGCATGTAAATGAATTGCTAATGTTCGCGGGCCTTGAGCGCTTAATTTTAATGCCGCTCGAGAAGGAATAAAAAAAGCGGTCAAATAACCGACTGTATAACGATCAAATAAATCCGCATTGTGTTATTTATGTTATCAATCTGCTTTATGCTGGATTGGGTAAAAATTCAAATATAATGGTTTTGTATTCACATGCGATTTTTGATGATTATCGTTATTTGTGACTCGCCTCAACAACGCAGGGTAAGATGAGGCGAGTGAACAGGGAGGCGATTGACCTTGAATACCCCAGAACAACGGCAGCAGATTGCGGATTTTATCGGTAAACAACACGTCTTGACGTTGTGCGCCGGCGACGGCCTCGACATGTGGTGCGCCAACTGTTTTTACGTGTTCGACGCT
The DNA here is from genome assembly GCF_057196085.1 of Serratia sp. DFXYC6. Lineage (NCBI taxonomy): Bacteria > Pseudomonadati > Pseudomonadota > Gammaproteobacteria > Enterobacterales > Yersiniaceae > Serratia > Serratia sp. DFXYC6. Next base: position 172,052 of record NZ_JBXUNV010000003.1, read on the forward strand.
GCGACGATGGCGCTGTGGCTGATGACCGAACCGCACACCCGCCACGGCGGGCTGATGCTGAACAACGGCCGGGTGGTCGGCACCATCGCGCCGAAACCGAAAAGCATCGCGCTGATCCGCGGCGTGCAGTACCGCGCCGAGGCGATGCTGCTGAGCGGCGAAGAGGCCGAGGCGGCGCGCGCGCGTTACTGCAAGCGCTTCCCGATCGCCAGGGCGATGAAGGCCTCGGTTTGGCGGCTGGATCTGCACGAGGTGAAGATGACCGACAACACCCTCGGCTTCGGCAAGAAGCTGCACTGGGCGCGGTCTATACTTTAAGTCGACGTATTGATTACAACGGGAGATCGCATGGCGCGAGCACTGTTAGTCGGCGCAACCGGGCTGGTGGGGTGCGAGTTGCTGCAGCGGTTGCAAAGCGATCCGCAGATAACGGCCATCGTGGCGCCGACGCGCACGCCGCTGCCGCCGCACGGCAAGCTGACCAACCCGGTCGGCGATGCGCTGTTCGAGCTGCTGAGTAGCCTGCAGCAACCGGTCGATCTGGTGTTCTGCTGCCTGGGCACCACCCGCCGGGCGGCGGGCAGCGCCGATGCCTTCCGCTACGTCGATTATCAACTGGTGGTGGAGAGCGCGCTGACCGGCCGCCGCTTGGGGGCGCAGCACTGTCTGGTGGTGAGCGCGCTGGGCGCCAACGCGGATTCCACCTTCCTGTATAACCGCACCAAAGGCGAGATGGAGCAGGCGCTGCGCGAACAGCGCTGGCCGCGCCTGACGCTGGTGCGGCCTTCCATGCTGGTGGGGGATCGCCCGGCGCCGCGCCTGATGGAGCGCCTCACGTTGCCGCTGTTCAGGCTGCTGCCCGGCAAATGGCGGGCGGTCGCCGCCAAAGACGTGGCGCAGACGCTGTTGCAGCAGGCGTTCACGCCGGGTGAAGGGGTCAGGGTGCTGGAGTCGGACCGGCTGCACTGCTACCGAGGCTGACGCTGAGGTGGTCGAACGCCAGCTCCAGCCCGGCGGGCAGTTCGTGGTCCAGCAGCCACAGATCGAGATGATGGCTGATGTGCGTCAGCAGCGTGCGTTTGGGCTGCAGCAACCGCTGCGTCTCCTGCGCGCGGGTCAGATCGTTGTGGTTGCGCGGCGCCTGCGGCTGAGGCGGCAGGCTGCAGTCGAGCACCAGCAGATCCAGCGCCACGTTCTGCAGATAGCCGACGGTGGCCGGCGGCAGGCCGACGGTGTCGGTCAGGTAGGCCAGCGCAGCGCCCGCCGCCTGGATCAGATAGCCGTGGGTCAGTTTGGAGTGTTGCAGCGGCAGCGGGGTGATGCGCATGCCGCCCAGTTCGACGGTGGCGAAGGGCGCCAGCGGCGGCTGAAATGCCAAAATGCCGGGGTGTTTGAACAGGTCGTCGCAGCCCTGTTCATCCGGCGGGCCATATACCGGAATGGAATTTCCGCACCCCCAACGCAAAGGAAATAACCCCTGAACGTGATCCATGTGGTAATGTGTCAGTAAAAAACGTTGAATTTGCCCCGCCGAAAACCGCCGCTCCAAAGCCGGTAATCCCGCATCCAATAAGGTCGTTTCCCCCTGATAGTTGAGCATGGCGCTGCACGCTCGCCGCCGAAATGCCGGCTCGCGCCGCGCCCGTTGGCAGATAGGGCAGTCGCAGCCGAACACCGGCACCTGCTGCGCGCCGCCGGTGCCGAGAAAGGTCAGTTGCATCGCTCCCCTCCGTTAAAGGTACTTCTGCGCAAAGCGGTTAATGTCGCGAAAATCCGCCAGCCGCGCCTGCAGCGTGGCGTGATCCCAGTGCCACCACTGGCTGCGTTCGATGCGTTCTATCAGCGCGTCGTCAAAGCGCATGCCGATCTTCTTGGCCGCCACGCCGGCGACGATGCTGTAGGGCTCCACGTCTTTGGTGACCACCGCCGCGCTGCCGATCACCGCGCCGTTGCCGACGCTGACGCCCGGCATCAGGATGGCGTTATGGCCGATCCACACGTCGTGGCCGACGGTGACGTGGTGCTCGCGCCGCCAGTCGAAGAACGCCGCGTCATCTTCCCCCAGCCCGTATTCGGAAGCGCGGTAGGTGAAGTGGTGCTGCGCGATGCGCTGGTAGGTCGGGTGGTTGCCGGGATTGATGCGCGCATAGGAGGCGATGGAGACGAACTTGCCGATAGTGGCGTAAAAGATCTGGTTGTGCCCGGCGGTGTAGGAGTAGTCCCCCATCTCCACCTCTTCCAGGATCGCATCGTCGGCTAGGTGCACATACTGGCCGAGCCGGGTGCGGTTAAGGGTCACGTTGTCGCCGATTTTCGGCTGGGCGAAGTCGTTCATGGCGTCGCGTCCTGAGTTTGTCGGGTAGAGGTCGGCAGCAGCGCCAGCAGCGCCGCCAGGGTGTCGTCGAGTGGGCCGTCGTTGTGCAGCACCCGGCAGCCGGCGGGCAGGCTCTGCTGATATTCCGCCGCCCGCGCCAGCCGCTGCTCGATCTGTTCGGCGCTTTCCCGCCCGCGATCCTGCAGGCGCTGGCGCAGGATCGCGGCGCTGACCTGCAGGCACACCGGCAGCAGCTGCGCCCCGTAGCGCTGCTGCGCCTGCGGCAGGTGGGCGCGCGAACCGTTGACCGCCACGTCGATCCCCTGCAGCAGCCAAAGATCCACTTCGATCCCGAACGCGTAGCGCTGCTGGTGGGCCTGCCAGTCGAGCGCGAACAGCCCCTTGGCGCGGCGGCGCAGAAATTCGGGTTCGCTCAGCGCAATATGATTCTCGCAGCCGGCGTCCGCCGGCCGGGTGATATAGCGGTGCGCCACCAGCGGCGCGCGGTCGGCGTCGGCCCGCAGTGCGGCCAGCAGGCTGTCCTTGCCTGCGCCGGAAGGCCCCATCAGATAGATGAGCCGCGCCATCAGAACACCTGCCTGCCCTGACGCCACACGTTCTGCACGTAAACGTGCTCGCCGTGCGGCCGCGCCAGCACCAGATCCGCCCGCAGCCCTTCGGCGAGGGTGCCACGATCCTGCAGATCCAGCGCCCGCGCCGGGTTGCGGGTGATCATGCGCACCGCCTGGGGCAGATCGTAGGCGTTGCGCTCGTCCGCTGCGAGGCGAAACGCCGCGTCCAGCAGGCTGGCCGGGTAATAATCGGAAGAGAGAATATCCAGCACCCCCAGCGCCGCCAGGTGGTGCGCCGCCACGTTGCCGGAGTGGGAACCGCCGCGCACGATGTTTGGCGCGCCCATCAGCACCTGCAGGCCCTGCTGGTGCGAGGCGCGGGCGGCCGCCTCGGTGGTGGGGAACTCGGCGATGGCGCTGCCCAGCGCGCAGGATTCGGCCACGTGCGCGGCGGTGGCGTCGTCATGGCTGGCCAGCGAGATGCGGCGCGCGCGGCAGTGGGCGGCGATCGCCTCGCGGTTCGGCGCGGCCCAGCGGGCGGACAGGGCGACCTGCTGCTCCTCGTACTCGCTCATCTGCTGGTCGTTGAGGTGGTATTTGCCCTGATAATATTCGCGATACTTTTCGCGTGAGGCGAACTGGCGCTGGCCCGGCGAATGGTCCATCAGCGACACCAGCGACACGCCCGGCTTGTCCATCAGCTGTTCGAACAGCGGCAGGGTGCTCTCGTGCGGCAGCTCGCATCGCAGGTGCAGCCGATGCTCGGCGCGGTTCACCCCGGCGCGCTGGCTGTGGATCACCGCGTCGATCATCTTCTGCAGGTTTTCCAGCCGGTGGCCGCCGTCGCGCACGTCGCCGATCGCCACCGCGTCCAGCACCGTGGTGATGCCATTGGCCACCATCAGCGCATCGTGGCTGCTCATCGCCGAATGGGCCGGCCAGTCGACGTTCGGGCGCGGGGTGAAAAACTTGTCCAGGTTGTCGGTATGCAGCTCGATCAGCCCCGGCAGCAGCCAGCCGCCGTCGCCGTCCAGCGCCTGCGGCAGCCGGCTCGGGCCGTCGGCGAAGCTGCGGATCACGCCGTCCTGCATCTCAAGCGAGCCTTGCACCACCTGGTCATCCAGCACCAGCTTAACGTTATTGACGATCATCAGAGGGCCTCCAGCGCCTGCGGCGCCTGCATGTCATAAAGCCGGTCGGCGACCTGTCGGCGGACGCCTTCATCATGGAAAATGCCGACGATCGCCGCGCCGCGCGCCTTGGCGCGTTCGATAAGCTGCACCACCGCCGCGCTGTTGCGGCTGTCGAGCGAGGCGGTCGGTTCATCCAGCAACAGGATCGGGTAGTCGACGATAAAGCCGCGCGCGATGTTTACCCGCTGCTGCTCGCCGCCGGAGAAGGTGGACGGCGCCAGCGGCCACAGGCGCTGCGGCACGTTGAGCGCAGCGAGCAGCGCTTCGGCGCGTTCACGGCACTCGACGCGCTCGACGCCCTGTTCCAGCAAGGGTTGCATCACCACCTCCAGCGCGCTGATGCGCGGGATCACCCGCAGGAACTGGCTGACCCACCCCAGCGTATGGCGACGCACCGCCAGAATCTGGCGCGCATCGGCGCTGACCATGTCCAGCCAGTCGCCCTGATGGTTGATCCAGATATGGCCGCTGTCCGGCAGGTAGTTGGCGTACAGCGAGCGCAGCAGGGTGGATTTGCCGCTGCCAGAGTGGCCGTGCAGCACCACGCATTCGCCGCCGTGGACCGTCAGATTGGCGTCGTGCAGCACCGGCAGGCGGGTGCCGTATTGCTGATGCAGCACAAAGGTTTTACTGAGATGTTCAACTCGGATTTGCATAGTCATCTGTTATCGCCTTGGGTTACGACAGCACCGAAGAAACCAGCAACTGGGTGTAGGGGTGGTGCGGATCGTCCAGCACCCGATCGGTCAGGCCGCTCTCCACCACTTCGCCCTGTTTCATCACCAGCAGGCGATGGGCCAGCAGCCGCGCCACGCCGAGATCGTGAGTGACGATCACCGCCGCCAGCTGCATCTCCACCACCAGGTTGCGCAGCAGATCGAGCAGGCGCGCCTGCACCGACACGTCCAGCCCGCCGGTCGGCTCGTCCATAAACACCAGCCTGGGGTGGGTGACCAGATTGCGGGCGATCTGCAGCCGCTGCTGCATGCCGCCGGAGAAGGTGGTCGGCAGATCGTCGAGGCGCGACAGCGGGATTTCGACGTCTTCCAGCCACTGGCCGGCCTGGCGGCGAATGTCGCCATAGTGGCGTTGGCCGATGGCCATCAGCCGCTCGCCGATGTTGCCGCCGGCGGAGACCTGCGGCCGCAGCCCGTCGAGCGGGTGCTGGTGCACCACGCCCCAGTCGGTGCGCAGCAGGCGGCGGCGATCGCTCTCCGCCATGGCGTACAGGTCGTGCTCCTGCTCCGCCTGCGGGCGGTAAAGGATCTGCCCGCGCTGCGGCGCCAGCCGCGCCGAGATTGACTTCAGCAGCGTGGTTTTGCCGGAGCCGGATTCGCCGACGATGCCCAGCACTTCACCGGGGTAGATGTCGAACGACACGTCGCTGAAGCCCTTGCCGGGGGCGTACAGGTGGGTGAGCCGGTTCACCGACAGCAGCGGAGTGGTGCTCAAAGGGGTGGAAGTCATCAGTGCTACGCCTCTTGCGAAGATTGCGCCAGCTGCTGCCGGCAGTAGTCGGTGTCCGAACAGACGAACATGCGGTTGCCCCGATCGTCGAGCACTACCTCGTCGAGATAGCTGTGGCGCGAGCCGCACAGCGCGCAGGGTTCGTCCCACTGCTGCACGCTGAACGGATGGTCGTCGAAGTCCAGGCTCTCCACCTTGGTGAACGGCGGCAGGGCATAGATGCGTTTCTCGCGCCCGGCGCCGAACAGCTGCAGCGCCGGCATCATGTGCATTTTCGGGTTGTCGAATTTCGGGATCGGCGACGGATCCATCACGTAGCGATCGTTGACCTTAACCGGGTAGGCGTAGGTGGTGGCGATATGGCCGTAGCGCGCGATGTCCTCATACAGCTTCACCTGCATCACGCCGTACTCCTCCAGCGCGTGCATTTTGCGGGTCTCGGTTTCGCGCGGTTCGATAAAGCGCAGCGGCTCCGGGATCGGCACCTGATAGATCAGGATCTGGTCTTCGCGCAGCGCGGTTTCCGGAATTCGGTGACGGGTCTGGATCAGCGTAGCCTCCGGCGTGCGCTCGGTGGTTTCCACCCCGGCGACGCGCTGGAAGAAGCGGCGGATCGACACCGCGTTGGTGGTATCGTCGGCGCCCTGGTCGATCACCTTCAGCACGTCGGCGCGGCCGATGACGCTGGCGGTGAGCTGAATGCCGCCGGTGCCCCAGCCGTAGGGCATCGGCATCTCGCGGCCGCCGAACGGCACCTGATAGCCGGGGATCGCCACCGCCTTCAAGATGGCGCGGCGGATCATGCGCTTGGTCTGCTCGTCCAGATAACCGAGGTTATAGCCGGTCAATACTTCACTCATCGCGGGCCTCCTGACGCTCGCTGTATTCCTGTCGCAGCCGCTTGAGCAGCTCCAGTTCGGCCTGGAAGTCGACGTAGTGCGGCAGCTTGAGATGGGAGACGAAGCCGGCGGCCTCGACGTTGTCGGCGTGGGCCAGCACGAACTCTTCGTCCTGCGCCGGGCCGGCGACGCCTTCGCCGTAGTCGGGGCTCTGCAACGCGCGGTCCACCAGCGCCATCGCCATCGCCTTGCGTTCGGCGCGGCCGAACACCAGCCCGTAACCGCGGGTGAAGTGCGGCGGATGGTCCTTGGGATCGACGAAGCCGTTGACCATTTCGCACTCGGTCAGCAGGATTTCGCCGATATCGATGGCGAAACCGAGCTCTTCAGGCACGATCTCCACCGAAACGTGGCCGGTGCGGATCTCGCCGGCGAACGGGTGGTTGCGGCCGTAGCCGCGCTGGGTGGCATAGCCGAGCGCCAGCAGAAAACCTTCGTCGCCGCGCACCAGCTGCTGCAGGCGCGCCGAGCGCGAGCAGGGGTAAACCGGCGGGTTGCGGGTGATGTCGTCCGGCGCGCTGCCGTCGTCCTGTTCCTCCCGCGCCAGCTGCTGGCGACACAACAGATCGAACACGTGGCTGCAGTTGTCCGGCAGCGGTTCGTCGGCCTGCGGCGCGCGCGGCGCTTCGCCTTCCGCCAGCAGCGCGAAGTCCAGCAGCCGGTGGGTGTAGTCGTAGGTCGGCCCCAGCACCTGCCCGCCGGGCAAGTCCTTGTAAACCGCCGAGATGCGCCGCTCCAGCCGCATGTTTTCGCTGGCCAGCGGCTCGCTGACCGCCAGGCGCGGCAGGGTGGTGCGATAGGCGCGCAGCAGGAAGATCGCCTCCACCAGATCGCCGCTGGCCTGTTTGATGGCCAGCGCCGCCAGCTCGCGATCGTAGATGCCGCCTTCGGTCATCACCCGATCCACCGCCAGCCCCAGCTGCTGTTCGATTTGTTCCGCGCCGAGCGCCGGCAGCGCCTCGTCGCCGCGCCGCAGCTGTTCCTGCAGCTGGTGGGCGGCCTCAATGGCTTTTTCGCCCCCTTTTACCGCTACGTACATCAGCACACCTCCACGCGGGTGGTCCGCGGGATCGCCAGCAGGCGATCGCCGCAGGTCAGCAAGATATCCAGCCCCAGCGGGAAGTGCTGCGGGCGGTTGACGAGATAATCCAGCAGCGCCGGCGGCAGGCGCGGCGCAATCAGGCGTTGGCTCTCGATGCCGGGGCCGGTCAGGCGCAGCGCGGCGCCGTTCTCCAGCTCGGCGAGCTGCACGATGACCGTGGCGCCGCATTCCGGCGAGATTTCAGTGCCGTGCGGCAACGCCTGCAGATCGGCGGCCTGAACGTGCTCATCGAACAGGGCAAAGCAGACCTCCTGCGCCGTGGCGGCCAGCGGCGCGCCGCTGTGAAAACGAATGTTTGTTAGCACTTGCTCACTTTTAAGCGCAGCGCACAGCTGCAGCGGCGTTTCCTGATCGGCCAGCGTCAGCAGCGCGGCGGTGCTGGCGGCGTTCAGCGGCGCCCAGGCCGGGCCGTTCGGCAGCGTCACCCGATGGCCCGGTTCGCTTAAGGCTTTAAGAATCAAACGGAAAGCGTACTGCGATTGGTCTATCGGTTGCTCAAAACCGGTCAATAAACTCATGGCTTAATCCCCTCGCACCAGCGTAAAGAAGTCCACCCGGCTGGCGGCGATCGCCCGGGCGCGCAGCTGGCGCTGTTCGTGCTGCAGCGCGGCCAGCGGCGCGATCAGCTGTTGTTGCAGGCGTTCGCCGTGCTCCGGCTGTTGCAGCAGCGCATCGGCCAGCGCGCACAGCTCGGCGTGCGCCTTGTCGCGCCCGGCGATGTAGCTGTAGCCGTAGCCGCCGTTGCCCAGCTGCACCACCGCGCGGGTGACCGTCATGTCCCCCAGCACGAAGCGGCGGCCGGTGGCGCCCATGCGCCCCTGCAGCTGGGCCAGGCCGATCTCCGGCGCGCGGATGCTGCGGTAACCCGGGCTGAGGTTCAGCGCCTGCCAGTGGCTGCGCAGTTGCTCGGGCCGGCTATGCGCCAGCACCGACATCCAGCGTTGTCTCGACTCTAAGGCGTGCATTCAGTGCTCCATCGTCAGTTCAATCATGTCGGCGCGGGCCAGGCTGACGGAGTATTCCGCCACGTCTTCGCCGCCGCTGCGGACGTTAAGGGTGCGCACGCACAGCAGCGGCGCGTGGGTGGCGATCTCCAGCAGCCGGCTCTCTTTAGCCTGCGCGCGGCGCGCGCTGATGCGCGTCTGGCGGCGGGCCAGCGGCTGCTGGAGGTGCTGTTCGATAAACTGGTGCAGCGAACCGCTGTGGAACTGCTGCAGCGCCGGCCACCAGTCCAGATCGGGCAGATAGTGGTCGATGACGCTCATCGGCACGCCGTTGACCCGGCGCAGGGTGCGCAGGTGGATCACCATTTCGCCTTCTTCACGCGAGAGCGCGCTGGCGACATGCCCATTGCACGGGCGCAAGACAGCGAGTAAGCGCTCACTGGTGGGGTGACTGCCCTGTTCGAACAGGTTCTGGCTGAAGCGGGTATTGGCATGCAGCGGGTAGTCGTAAGGCCGCATCAGCACCAGAATGCCGACGCCGTGGCGGCGCTGCAGCCAGCCGCGTTCTACCAGCTGATCCACCGCGCGGCGCAGGGTGTGGCGATTGACCTGATAACGCTCGGCCAGCTGCTGTTCCGAAGGCAGATAGTCGCCGCTGCGGTACTGCGTGCGCAGCTCCTGTTCCAGCTGTGCGGCGATCTGCTGATAGCGGGTGGGGTAAGTGGTCGGATGTCTAGATAACTCCATCATAATAAAAACCTCGTCATACCGATGGCGGTGCGATGAAGGCGAAAGCAGTGCGTTTCATCGGGCGTCTACCCTATGGTTTTCAAGTTGGCATCATGGTGCCGGGCGCAGATGACAATCGCGTTACGCGTCGGTGGCGAACAGATGAACTATTTTGGACAGCCCGGGCGTGCACGGGCGGCGGCGGCGCGCTATGCTGGCGCCACTGTTGACTCACTCTGGCCGCTACCATGCCGCAACCTCTGAACGCCCCTGAACACGCCCCACGCGCCTGGCCGCTGTGGAAACCGATCCTTTTTCTGCTGGTGGTGGCCGTCGGCCTCTACTACGTCAAATGGCAGCCTTACTACGGCAAGGCCTTCGTGGCGGCGGACAGCCACTCGATCGGCAAGTCGATCCTGGCCGACGGCGCCGCGAGCCCCTGGCTGGCGGCCTGGCAGTACGCGCTGGTCTACTTCACCGCGGTGTGGAAGGCGGCGCTGCTCGGGGTGCTGTTAGGCTCGCTGGTACAGGTGCTGATCCCGCGCGACTGGCTGGCGCGCACGCTCGGCCACCGGCGTTTTTCCGGCACCGTGCTGGGGGCGCTGATCGCGCTGCCGGGCATGATGTGCACCTGCTGCGCCGCACCGGTTGCCGCCGGCATGCGCCGCCAGTCGGTGTCCAGCGGCGCTGCGCTGGCCTTTTGGCTCGCCAACCCGGTACTGAACCCGGCGACGCTGGTGTTTATGGGGTTTGTGCTCGGTTGGCCGTTCGCCGCCATCCGCCTGGTGGCGGGCGTGGTGATGGTGCTGGGTATCGCCTGGCTGGTGCAGCGCGTGACCGCCAACGATCCGCAACCCGCCGCGCCGCAGCCGCCGCTGATGATGGCGCAGAGCGATGAGCAGCCGTTCCTCGCCCGCTGGGGCAAAGCGCTGTGGGCGCTGTTTTGGTCGACCATCCCGATCTACGTGTTGGCGGTGCTGGCGCTGGGGGCGGCGCGGGTCTGGCTGTTCCCGCACGCCGACGGCGCCGTCGACAATAGCCTGCTGTGGATCATCGCGCTGGCGATCGTCGGCTGCCTGTTCGTTATCCCCACCGCGGCTGAAATCCCGATCGTGCAGACCATGATGCTGGCGGGCATGGGCGCAGGCCCGGCGCTGGCGCTGCTGATGACCCTGCCGGCGGTCAGCCTGCCTTCGCTGCTGATGCTCAACAAGGCCTTCTCCGCCCGGGCGCTGTGCCTGACGGCGGCGCTGGTGGCGCTGTGCGGCGCACTGACCGGCGTGGTGGGGATGGGGTTGGTGTAACTGATTCGTGACTTGACGCTATCTCAAGGGAGGAGATGGAGATGGAACAACGGAATAAACCTGAAAGGGACGTACAGGCGATGTTGCTGGAGCAAGCGCTGCGTGAGAGGGTGGATGCCGCCTTTGAACGTTTAAGAAACGGCACCGCGGTTTACCTCAGCCATTCGGAGGCAGAAAAACGAATGGCTATATTTAAAGCGAAAATGCGGGAACGTTATCGGCGAGGGGGCTGAGGGGGATTCGTTCAGGGCAGGGCTGGCAGGTTCTACGGAAAGAGCAATATATTAGATGGTGGTCGGTTTGAGCGAGGCGCAGCTCTCAGCATGTCTACTCCACGGCATTTAAAATATCATAGAATTGATTAGCATTGTTAATTATTATCAAGGGTGGTTCATATTAACTACTCAAGCTGCAATTAGAGAGGTATCCCCATACCATCAGGTGTGGGGAGTTATAATTATTTTCTTCTATTTCTTAGTATAATCATAAATGTTAATGCGAAACCAAAAATCCCAACAAAACTAGAAATGATTTTAAGCAACAACTCTCTATTATTTAAGAGATCACTAAACAAACCACCTTGGAAAAAAGGATAAAGTACACCCATGAATCCAATTAAAATTCCATAAAGGATCATTACTCTATCTTTTAACGAGTAAAATTGTAGTTTTTTCTCGAGAGACCTGTTTCTGAAAGGTGATTGTCTTTTTGATTCAATAATACAAGATAAATCCATCTTGTTAGAAAGATTATTCCAGGATTTTATAAGTGCATCCAAGTATATTGTTGATTTCAAATCATCCCAGAAGTTACTTTGTCCAAATGTTTGCATGATATCCATATCGAAAGGGATGTTGCCAATGTGTGTTACAGAGTTGGTTGTATATTCCTTGTCTGATGTAGTCTTGTTAATTAACCTGAATATAGGGTTGCTTGTGTCATTCTGCATCTGATTGATCAGATTATCAGTCGTTATTTTTGAAATATTATCCTCTTCTTCTACACAGATGGTAATATCGCTGCATCGGTGTGAGGCTGATATTAATTCATCATATCCTGCGCGGCTATCGAAGAAAATAAAATCATATGATTTTTCATTTTTTATTGCACGCAATAACCCTTGAATGTAGTTTAGTGCATCATTTTTTGTATCTGGCATCAAATCAGAGAATTGGAGTAACTCATCCACTCTACTTACTGATGGAATTACATCGAAAGATCTGTATCGAGCGATTGCGAATTTTTTTCTACGACCTTCGAATAAACAAGGCTCACCTTTATTTATAAAAAAGTCTGCAACAGACATCTCCCATGGCTCACACAATTTTATTTTTTCATTTTTATGATAGTAAAGAAGCGAGGTTAGCCCTCTGACAAATACATCTAGGTCTATAACTAATACATTGTAACCTGCGTTACCTAGTGTTTCAGCAAGAACTGCGGTGAGTAACGTTTTACCTGTCCCGCCTTTCCCGCTTACAATGTTTATCACTTTCATACAACGTCCTTAAAACATGTGAAGGCTGCCATGATTATAAATTGAATGAAGAATGAAAATAAAACAGTCGTATATATTATATTTAGATAGTCGTCATATGAAACGATGAAGGTACCATATCTTAAGTAATAGACTGGAACGCTTATGAATGCCAGCCAGATAATCCCTAAAGATACCTTCCCCCAAAATTTGCTAACGAGGTCTTTTGCGGATTTCTTTTTTATAAAGAATGCAAAAATAATAAACACCCATAATTGTCCAGAGAAGTAAGCTGCACAGAATGCCCCTAGAACTTTGGGCGTTGCGATAAGGTAGGTGACTATTTCATCCCATAGTTTGTCAGTTTTTAACTCCACATTATCCTCAGTTTTTTTGTAGAGATTCAGTAATTAGTATTGTTCACATCAATGTGCGCAGATCATTGCACATACTAATACTACCAAAAAAAAGTATGAAAGGGAGTCCATCTGTATGTTTTTAGTGAAAGTAGCTGGTATGTACTTTGTTGTGTAAAGTATAGGACTCATCAAAGATTAATGATGCAATTAAAATGCACTGACCAGCTCCAATGGATTGTAAGCAACGTCTGCTCTTGGTTGGCCCAGAAGCACCCGTAAGATTGGTTCTATGCTGCAACTGCGACAAGTCCTTAAGCTAGGGGGAATACATGTTGAAACGTGTGTTGCTGGCTCAACGCAACCGATGCACCACCTGGTTGCTGCTGCCGCGCCAGATCAGCGCCGGGTCTTTCAAATCCTGCACGAACTTGCCATCGATCAGCACGTTGATCCTGTCCACCACCTGCATTTGCTGTGCGTCCAGCTCCGCCAGCCGGTAGCCGGTCCACAGCCAGATATCCTTGCCGGGGCACTCGGCGCGCACCCGTTTCACCAGTTGCAAGATACTCGGCACGTTGGCCGGGTGCAGCGGATCGCCGCCGGAGAGCGACAGCCCCTGGCGCGGCACGCGCGTATCGTTCAGATCGGCGATGATGCGGTCTTCCAGCGCCGGGGTAAACGGCTGGCCGGAGTTGAGCCGCCAGGTGCTTTTGTTGTAGCAACCGGGGCACTGGTGCACGCAGCCGGCGACAAACAGTGTGCAGCGGGTGCCGGGGCCGTTGACCACGTCGATTGGGTAATACTGGTGATAATTCATGTGAGGCCTGCCCATCAGGCTATTTTACTGGCCATCTTGCCTCCGGGCAGTGCTGCCAATCCTCACGTACTGCGTGTACGCTGCGGTTGGTGCGCGCTGGCCGAAGGCAAACTGGCTCGACAATCACGCCTGATGAACAGGCTTCTGCATAGGCTGCGCGGCGCTTTTCAGCCGAGCTGCCCATTACCGAGGTGTTTCACCCGGCGTTTCACCTCTTCCTGCTTACCGGCGTTGAACGGCCGGGCATCGGGGCTGCCGAGATAGCCGCACACCCGGCGGGTGACCGAGACCTTGGCCGAGTCGTGGTTGCCGCATTTCGGGCAGGTGAAGCCTTTGCTGGTGCAGGAGAATTCACCGGTGAAGCCGCATTCGTAGCACTCGTCGATCGGCGTGTTGGTGCCGTAGTAAGGCACCCGGGTGTAGCTGTAGTCCCATACGTCTTCCAGCGCCTTCAGGTTGTGCTGCAGGTTCGGGTATTCGCCGTAGCAGATGAAGCCGCCGCTGGCCAACGGCGGGTAGGGCGCTTCGAAGTCCAGCTTGTCGTAGGGATTGACCTTCTTCTCCACGTCGAGGTGGAAGCTGTTGGTGTAATAGCCCTTGTCGGTGACGCCCGGCACCACGCCGAAATCGGCGGTGTCCAGCCGGCAGAAGCGATCGCACAGGTTTTCGCTCGGCGTGCTGTAGAGGCTGAAGCCGTAGCCGGTCTCGTCTTTCCAGGCGTCGACGGCGGCGCGCAGCCGCGCGACGATCGCCACCGCTTTGGCGCGCAGCGCTTCGTCGTCATACACGTGGTTTTTGCCGCCGAACAGCGCGTTGATGGTCTCGTGCAGGCCGATGTAGCCCAGCGAAATCGAGGCGCGGCCGTGCTTGAAGATATCGGCGATATTGTCGTCGGCCTTGAGCCGCACGCCGCAGGCGCCTTCCATGTACAAGATTGGCGCCACCCGCGCCTTGATGCCTTCCAGCCGGGCGATGCGCGTCATCAGCGCCTTTTTCGCCAGCTGCAGGCGCTGATCCAGCAGCGCCCAGAAGCGCGACTCATCGCCCATCGCTTCCAGCGCGATGCGCGGCAGGTTGAGGCTGATGACGCCGATGTTGTTGCGGCCGTCGTGCACCAGCTCGCCATCCTGCTCGTAGGTGCCGAGGAAGCTGCGGCAGCCCATCGGCGTTTTGAACGAGCCGGTGACCTTCACCACCTGATCGTAGTTGAGGATGTCCGGGTACATGCGCTTGCTGGCGCACTCCAGCGCCAGCTGCTTGATGTCGTAGTTCGGATCGCCGTACTGGTGGTTGAGGCCGTCGCGGATGGCGAACACCAGTTTGGGGAACACGGCGGTCTTGCGGTTTTTGCCCAGCCCGGCGATGCGGTTTTTCAGGATCGAGCGCTGGATCAGGCGCGACTCCCAGCTGGTGCCGAGGCCGAAGCCGAAGGTGACGAACGGCGTCTGGCCGTTGGCGGTGTGCAGGGTGTTGACTTCGTACTCCAGCGACTGGAAGGCGTCGTAACACTCTTTCTCGGTGCGCGCCATGGCATAGCCTTTGGCGTCCGGGATCTGCCACTCTTCCGCCACCTGTAGGTGTTTACGGAAGCTCTCGTCGACGAACGGCGCCAGAATTTCATCGATGCGGTTGATGGTGGTGCCGCCATAAATATGGCTGGCGACCTGGGCGATGATCTGCGCGGTCACGGCGGTGGCGGTGGAGATCGACTTCGGCGGCTCGATTTCGGCGTTGCCCATCTTGAAGCCGTTGGTCAGCATGCCTTTCAGATCGATCAGCATGCAGTTGAACATCGGGAAGAACGGCGAGTAGTCGAGATCGTGGTAGTGAATTTCGCCGCGTTCATGGGCCAGCACCACGTCGCGCGGCAGGATGTGCTGCTTGGCGTAGTGTTTGGCGACGATGCCCGCCAGCAGGTCGCGCTGGGTGGGGATCACCTTGCTGTCCTTGTTGGCGTTCTCGTTCAGCAGCGCGCGGTTGCTTTGCTCGACCAGGCCGCGAATCTCCTGATTCAGGCGGCCGCGCAGCTCGCGCGCCACGTCGCGATCGTGGCGGTATTCGATATAGGCGCGCGCCAGCTGTTTGTACTCGCCGGCCATCAGCTGGTTTTCCACCGCCTGCTGGATCTCGTGGATATCGACGCGCGGCTGCTGCTCCATGCGCTGAGCGACCACGCGGGCGACGGTGGCGCAGTAGTCGGCGTCGACCACGCCCACCGCCAGCGCGGCGCGCTCGATGGCCTGCGCAATGCGCGCTTCGTCAAAAGGTACCTGGCAACCGTCCCGCTTAATCACTACTGGTTTCACGTTGTACTCCTTGTTCCCCGAGGGAGCGTTCATACCCGCCAGGCGTGGCGAGCAACCGTCAAATTTCGCTTATCCACAGGGCAAAGCCGCAGCGCGCAAGGGCTGTGGCGACGTGTGGATGATTTTGTGGATAACTACTATATATAGGTGTTCGCAATTCTTAATGCACTATATATAGATATTGGCGCGATTCTTTTGATGTAGAACAAGGAAAACGGAAGAGCGTGTGCAAGCTGAACAGTCGTCAATCGCCCGTTGGCCGATCGCGAAAATGTTCCAGCAGAAAATCGACCCAGACGCGCACCCGCGGCGGCAGATCCGCCGAGGCGTAATAAAGCCACAGCTGCACCGGGCGCGGCCAGCATTGCGCCAGCACCGGCCGCAGCGTGCCTTGTTCGAAGTGCTTTTCAACGTACCAGCGCGCCAGGTTGACGATACCGAGCCCGGCCAGCGCCGCATCCAGCAACATCTCCGGCCGGCTGACCACCAGCCGGCCGTTCAGATCCAGCGCCAGCGTTTCGCCCTGATGGCGCAGCTGCCATTTGACGTGGCGGCCGTTGCCCGGGTTGCGGTGCAGCAGGCAGTCGTGGCGCAGCAGATCGTGCGGCGTTTGCGGCTCACCGCGCCGCGCCAGATAGTCGGGCGAGGCCGCCAGCACCATATGCATCGGGTAGAGCGGGCGGGCCACCAGCCGGCTGTCGGGATCGACCCGGCTGCCGATGCCGACGTCGAAGCCTTCGCCCACCAGGTTCACCACCCGGGCGTCCAGCGACAGATCGAGATCGATCTGCGGATAGCGCGCCAGAAATTGCGGGATCAACGGCATCAGCATCTGGCGGCCGAAGCCGGGGATCATGCTGACGCGCACCACCCCGGCCGGCGCCTGCCGTTCGCCGCCGGCGCTCTCCAGCGTGGCCGCCAGCGCCTGCCACAGCGGCGCCACCTGCGCCAGCAGCGCCTTACCCTCGTCGGTCAGCAGCACGTTGTGGGTGTTGCGCTGAAACAGCCGCAGCGCCAGCTTCTCTTCCAGCGCACGGATGTTTTTGCTGACCGCCGCCGGCGTGACGCCCAGCTGGCGAGCAGCGGCGGAGAAATTTTGCGCCTGCGCGGCGGCGAGGAAGGCCGGCAGCAGGCGGTGCACGTCAAAGGGCAGCGACATAGTGGTTGATACTTTTGGTTGAAATTGAAGTGACCTTTAACAGCCTACACCCGAAGCGGCGGAAATGGAAAAATGCCCTCATCTTCTTATGACCGAGGAATCGTTATGTCGCGCATTTTAGTG
Source organism: Serratia sp. DFXYC6 (assembly GCF_057196085.1). Taxonomy (NCBI): domain Bacteria; kingdom Pseudomonadati; phylum Pseudomonadota; class Gammaproteobacteria; order Enterobacterales; family Yersiniaceae; genus Serratia; species Serratia sp. DFXYC6. The sequence goes on from NZ_JBXUNV010000003.1 coordinate 188,817, forward strand.
TTAACCGCCCACCGCACCCCCGACGAGTCGCGCATCAACAAAGCGCTGATCGAGGCCGTACGCCCGCTGCCTAACGTGACCGTTCACGAACTGATCCGCGCGTACCCGGATTACCGCATCGACGTGGCGCGCGAACAGGCGCTGCTGCAGAGCCATGATGCGGTAGTGATGTTGTTCCCGTTTTATTGGTACAGCTCGCCGGCGATCCTCAGCGAATGGCAGGATGCGGTATTAACCTACGGTTTCGCCTACGGCAGCGAAGGCACCCAACTGTACGGCAAGCCGCTGCAGCTGGTGGTGAGCACTGGCGGCAACGCGCAGGCCTATACGGCGGAAGGGTACAACCGTTATCCGGTGCAGGATCTGCTGCTGCCGTTCCACGCCATGGCCAACCTGACCGGCATGGATTATCTGCCGCCGCATCTGGTGCAGGGTGTGTTCGACATGAGCGATGAACGCCTGGCGCAAGAGGCCGCCGGCGTGGCGGCGCTGCTGGGGAAATGGTAGGGCGCAGCGTTCGCCGCGCCCTGCGGGGTTAGTCTTCGAGCAGCCACCACACCGCTTCGAACGGCCGCAGCGTCAGCGCCTGCGGCTGGTCTGCCGAGTCGCTGTAGTTGCTCATCAGCGGGCGCCACTGGGCGGAAGGCTCCACGCCCGCCGCCGCCCAGGCCTGCGGCTCGCGGCTCAGGTTGGCCGCCACCAGCAGGCGCTGGCCGTTCCAGCTGCGCTGATAGCACCACAGCGCCGGGTGTTCCGGCGCCAGATCCTGATAGTCGCCGTGGGTCAGCAGCGGGTACTGCTTGCGCAGGGTGATCAGCTGGCGATAGGCGTAAAACACCGAGTCGAGATCGGCCAGCGCCGCGTCGGCGTTGAGCTGCGGGTAGTTCTCGGCACAGCCGATCCACGGCGTGCCGGTGGTGAAACCGGCGTGTGGCGCGGCGCTCCACTGCATCGGCGTGCGGCCGTTGTCGCGTGATTTGTCGGCCAGGATCGCCAGCAGTTCGGCATCGCTGCGGCCCTGGGCGCGCAGTTCGGCGTACATGTTCAGGCTTTCCACGTCGCGATACTGTTCAATGGCGCGGAAGCCGGGGTTGGTCATGCCGATCTCTTCACCCTGGTAGATATAAGGCGTGCCCTGCATGCCGTGCAGCACCATCGCCAGCATTTTGGCGGCCGGCAGCCGCAGTGCGCCTTCATCGCCGAAGCGCGACACGATGCGCGGCTGATCGTGGTTGCACCAGAACAGCGCGTTCCAGGCGCGGTTGTGCATTCCTTGCTGCCAGTGGCGGAAGATCTGCTTCAGCTCCACATAATCCGGCGCCGCCCGCGTCCATTTTTCGCCGCCGGCGTAGTCCACCTTCAGATGGTGGAAGTTGAAGGTCATCGACAGCTCTTCGCCGCTCTGCGCCGCGTATTGCTGGCAATGCTCGAGCGTGGTGGAGGACATCTCGCCCACCGTCATCAGGCCGCGCGGCTGAAACACCTCGCGGCTCATCTCCTGCAGGAACTCGTGGATGCGCGGGCCGTCGGTGTAGAAGCGGCGGCCGTCGCCCTGGCTGTCGGACGGGAAGTCCTGCTGCTTGGACACCAGGTTGATCACGTCGAGGCGCAGGCCGTCGACGCCTTTGTCCGCCCAGAACTGGCACACTTTCTTCAGCTCTTCGCGCACCGGCGGGTGTTCCCAGTTGAGATCCGCCTGCTCGGCGGCGAACAGGTGCAGGTAGTACTGGCCGCTGTCGGCGTGCCACTGCCAGGCGTTGCCGCCGAACTTGGAACGCCAGTTGTTCGGCGGCGTATCGCCTTCGCCGTCGCGCCAGACATAGAACTGGCGATACGGGCTGTGGCGATCCTGTGCGGCCTTGAACCACGGGTGCTCGGTCGACGTGTGGTTGAACACCATGTCCATCACGATGCGAATGCCGCGCTGGTGGGCGGCGGTGACCAACTGCTCGAAGTCCGCCATCGTGCCGTAAGCCGGATCGATGGCGCAGTAGTCCGCCACGTCATACCCGTTGTCCACCTGCGGCGATACGTAGACCGGCGTCAGCCAGATGGCGTCGACGCCCAGTTCCTGCAGATAGTCTAGCCGCCGGGTCACCCCGGCCAAATCGCCGTAGCCGTTGCCGGTGCTGTCCTGAAAACTCTTCGGATAAATTTGGTAGATGACGCCGTTCTGCCACCAGGGGGTTGGGTTGCTCATAGTTCAATACCTTTGAATCGTGACAACGAGCCTGCGCGAGCAGGCTCCTACATTCATATTGCGTGAATCAAACCGGCAGCTCGCCGCGCGCGGCCTTGCGTTTGTAGACCATGATGGTCAGCACCAGCGGGATGACGATCGCCACCAGAATCGCCAGCGAGTAAATCAGCCAGAACTGCGGCTTGATAGACAGAATGCCCGGCAGACCGCCGACGCCGATGCCGTTGGCCATCACGCCGTCCAGCCCGCAGATAAGGCCGGCGATCGCGGAGCCGATCATCGCGCACAGCATCGGGAAGCGGTATTTGAGGTTGATGCCGTACATCGCCGGTTCGGTCACGCCGAGGTAGGCGGAGATCGCCGCCGGCACCGAGATTTCACGCTCGTTGGCCTTGCGGCTGATGATGATGATGCCGAGCACCGCCGAGGCCTGCGCGATGTTGGACAGCGCAATCAGCGGCCATACCGGGGTGCCGCCCATGCTCTGGATCATCTGCATGTCGATAGCCAGCGTGGTCTGGTGCACACCGGTGATCACCAGCGGCGCATACAGGAAGCCGAACAGCGCGGCGCCCACCGGCGCGAAGCTGCCGGTCATCACCGCTTTCACCGCCCAGGCGACGCCGTCGCCGATCATGCGGCCGAACGGCCCGATCAGCGCGTGCGCCAGGAACACCGCCAGCAGCAGCGAGACCACCGGCACCACCACCAGATAGAGATAGTCGGGAACGATCTTTTTCAGCCGGGTCTCGATCCAGCCCAGCGCCATCCCTGCCAGGATCGACGGGATTACCTGCGCCTGATAGCCGACTTTCTGGATCACGAACCAGCCGAAGTTCCACACTTCCGGCGTTTGCTGGCCGAGCAGGTAGGAGTTCATCAGCTGCGGCGACACCAGGGTGACGCCCAGCACGATGCCGAGCACCGGGGTGCCGCCCATCTTTTTCACCGTCGACCAACAGATGGCCACCGGCAGGAACATGAAGATCGCTTCGCCCAGCAGCCACAGGAAGTCGTAAACGGTTTTCCACGCCGGGTGCATCTGCGCCAGCGTTTGGCCGCCGGACATCGGGATGTCGCCGATCACGTTGCGGAAACCTAGGATCAGACCGCCGCTGATCAGCGCCGGCAGCAGCGGGAAGAAGATCTCGGCGAAGTGGGAGATGGTGCGCTCGGTCCAGGTCATGTTCTGGCGCGCCGCCACCTTGGCCTGTTCTTTGTCGGCCTCGTTGACGCCGGTGCTGGCGATCAGCGCCTGATAGTAGTCGCCGACGTCGGTGCCGATCACCACCTGGAACTGCCCGGCGTTGGTGAAGCAGCCTTTGACCATCGGCAGCTCTTCGATCTCTTTCGGTTTCGCCTTATTGGGATCGTTGAGGACGAAACGCAGCCGGGTAATGCAATGGCTGACGGTGGCGATGTTCTCGCGGCCGCCGACCAAAACAATCAGGCGATCAATATCCTGCTGTTTTACTTTGCTCATTATGGGATACCTGCAGAGGTGTTGACTGAGTAATGATCAAAGCTTAGCCACTCGGCTTTTTGAATGAAATGGGAACGTTCCCGGTTTGGGGCGAGGATCACAAAATGACAAAAAATGGTCAATTTCTAATCAGGGAGTCAGGAAAGTTTGCTGGGCACCACCAGGCGGCGGATCCCCTGTTCGCCGCTGAGCTGCGCCAGCAGCTGCTGCGCGGCCAGCAGGCCGGCGCTGCCGTAGCCGAACTCCACCGACAGAGTGTCGGGGAACAGGAAGCTGAGCAGCGGGGTGTTGCCGATGGCGCACACCTGAATGGCGCGCGCCGGCTGCTGCTGCAGGTACTTGATCGCGCCGAGGGCGATGCTGTCGGAGGCGCAGATCAGCGCGCTGGTGTGCGCATCGATCACTTCGGCGGCGTGCTGGAAACCGCTCTGGTAACTCAGCTCGCCCAGCGTGGCGCGCGGCGTGAGCGTGAGGCGTTCACAGGCGTCGAGATAGGCCTGGTAGCGGCGCTGGCCGGTGGTGGCGTCGCTGAGCTGCACCCCCAGATAGCCGATATGCCGATGCCCCTGCCGGTACAGACGATCCATCAACAGGTTCACCGCGCCGGCGTCGTCGTAGCAGACGGACGAGAAGCCGTCGTATTCGCGCACCATCACCACCATTTTTTCCTGCCACGGCTTGAGCATCGCCGCGGTCAGACCGGTGAAGCCGAACAGGATCACCCCGTCGACGTTGCGCTGGCGCAGTACGTGCAGGTGCTCCTGCACCAGGCGGGTTTCGAACTGGCTCTCCATCACGATCGGGTCGAAGCCCTGTTGGTACAGCAGCGGCAGCATGGTGCGCACCGCCTGGTTCTCCGACGGCGAATCGAGACGGGAAACGATGATACCCACCACTTTGTCGCTTTGGCCGCGCATGGCGCGCGCCGACTTGGAGGGGGTAAACCCTTGCTGACGGATCACCGCTTCCACCCGTTCGCGGGTCTGCGGGCTCACGCTGCCTTCATTGTTCAACACGCGTGAGACGGTGGATTTGCCTACGCCGCTCAGGCGCGCGATGTCCTTGATGGTCAGCCGGTTTTGCATGGTTTACTTTTCGTTGAGGTGGACAGGCGTAACATAATGGCCTGTAAAACAATGCCCGTCAGCATAGCTCATTTTCCGACGCGGATCTTGATGCAAAACGGGATTGTTGCACTGCGCTGAACGGCCGCTCCTGCCGCTCTGTTTTTCCCTTTACCGGAGGTTATACCCCATATGGACCCCGACCCGACTGCTTTAGACACTCACTCGGTTCTCCGGTAAAACCTCTCCGCCTGGCGCTGCTGTTTTACCGGTGAAAAACATCACGGTAACCGGTGGCGCGCGCTTCGTCGTTCGCTCCTGCTGCTGAAAAAAAGAATAAGGATCTGCATGGGCAGAGGCTTTTTGGCGCATCCGCCATTCGCCCGGCCGATGACGATCCCCGTTTACCCGCTGCCGTGAGGCACCGGGCGACGAGGTGCGAACCATGAAACTGAAAAAACTCCCCCGTCAGCTGCTGGGCCTGTTCGCCCGCGGCCTTCCGCGCCGTTTGGTGCGCCGCGACAGCCTGCTGGACGGCGTCAGCGGCGCTGCGCGCGATATGCCTGCCGGCCTGGCGCAGCAGCGGCTGGAATGCGCCGCCGCAGAGACGATGCAGCTGTTTGAGCGTTTCCACAGCCACCCGGAAGGCATCACCGCCCATGAGGCGGAACAGGTGCGCCGGCGCTGCGGCGAGAACGTCATCGACGATCAGCAAAAAGAGGCCTGGTGGCAACACCTCTGGCACTGCTACCGCAACCCGTTCAACCTGCTGCTGACCGCGCTCGGCATGATCTCTTACGCCACCGAAGATCTCACCGGTGCCTTGGTGATCGCGCTGATGGTGCTGATCTCCACGCTGCTGAACTTCATCCAGGAGGCGCGCTCCAACCGGGCGGCCGATGCGCTGAAAGCGATGGTGAGCAACACCGCCACGGTGATCCGCAGCGATGCGCTCACCGGCAGGAGCGAGCATGTGGAGCTGCCGATCGCGCAGCTGGTGCCGGGCGATATCATCAAGCTGGCGGCCGGCGACATGATCCCGGCGGATCTGCGCGTGCTGTCGGCCAAGGATCTGTTCATCAGCCAGGCGGCGCTGACCGGCGAATCGCTGCCGGTGGAAAAATCCGCCGCGCCGCAGTCGCCGGCGGCCGATCCGCTCGACTGCCGGAACCTGTGCTTCATGGGCACCAACGTGGTCAGCGGCACCGCGCTGGCGATGGTGATCGGCACCGGCGGCAGCACCTATTTCGGCCAGCTGGCGCAGCGCGTCACCAGCCAGGATGAGCAGCCGAACGCCTTCCAGAGCGGCATCAGCAAGGTCAGCTGGCTGCTGATCCGTTTTATGCTGGTGATGACGCCGATCGTGCTGCTGATCAACGGCTACACCAAGGGCGACTGGTGGGAGGCGGCGCTGTTCGCGCTGTCGGTGGCGGTCGGGCTGACGCCGGAGATGCTGCCGATGATCGTCACCTCGACGCTGGCCAAAGGGGCGGTGAAGCTGTCGCGCCAGAAGGTGATCGTCAAACGGCTGGACGCCATCCAGAACTTCGGCGCGATGGATATTCTGTGCACCGACAAGACCGGCACCCTGACCCAGGACAAGATCGTGCTGGAGCGCCACACCGATGCGTTCGGCGCCGGCAGCGAGCGGGTGCTGCGCTACGCCTGGCTGAACAGCTTCTACCAGACCGGGCTGAAAAACCTGCTCGACGTGGCAGTGCTGAGCTGCGCGGAGCAGAATCGGCAGCCGGAGGCGCTGCAAAACTACCGCAAGGTGGATGAGATCCCGTTCGATTTCGTGCGCCGCCGCATGTCGGTGGTGGTGACCAAAGACAACGAGTATCACGAGCTGGTGTGCAAGGGCGCGCTGGAAGAGATGCTGGCGATTTGCAGCCACGTGCGCCACGAAGACGAGGTGATCCCGCTGAGCGAGGCACTGCTGGCGAGGATCCGCCGCATCACCGACGATCTCAACCAGCAGGGGCTGCGGGTGGTGGCGGTGGCCAACAAGATCCTGCCGGCGCAAACCCATGAATACGGCGTGGCGGACGAGTCGGATCTGATCCTCGAAGGCTACGTTGCCTTCCTCGATCCGCCGAAGGAAAGCACCGCACCGGCGCTGGCGGCGCTGAAACAGAACGGCGTCACGGTGAAGATCCTTACCGGCGACAACGAGCTGGTGGCGGCCAAAGTGTGCCGGGACGTCGGGCTGGAGGCCGATCATCTGCTGCGCGGCAGCGAGATCGAGCAGATGGACGACGAGCAGCTGGCGCAGGCGGCGGCGCGCACCACGGTGTTCGCCAAGCTGACGCCGCTGCACAAGGAGCGCATCGTCAAACTGCTGCGCCGTCAGGGGCACGTGGTGGGCTTTATGGGCGACGGCATCAACGATGCACCGGCGCTGCGCGCGGCCGACATCGGCATCTCCGTCGATTCGGCGGTGGATATCGCCAAGGAAGCGGCGGACATCATCCTGCTGGAAAAAAGCCTGATGGTGCTGGAGCAGGGGGTGATCGAAGGGCGCCGCACCTTCGCCAACATGCTGAAATACATCAAGATGACCGCCAGCTCCAACTTCGGCAACGTGTTCAGCGTGCTGATCGCCAGCGCCTTCCTGCCGTTCCTGCCGATGTTGCCGCTGCACCTGTTGATTCAGAACCTGATGTACGACATCTCGCAGATCGCTATCCCGTTCGATAACGTCGACGACGATCAGATCACCCAGCCGCAGCGCTGGAACTCCGCCGATCTGGGGCGGTTTATGGTGTTCTTTGGGCCGATCAGTTCAATTTTCGACGTGCTGACCTTCAGTCTGATGTGGTGGGTGTTCAAGGCCAATACGCCGGAAATGCAGACGCTGTTCCAGTCCGGCTGGTTCGTGGAAGGGCTGCTGTCGCAAACGCTGATCGTGCACATGATCCGCACGCGCAAAATTCCATTTATCCAGAGCCGACCGTCCTGGCCGCTGTGCATCATGACGCTGGCGGTGATCGCCACCGGCATCGGCCTGGTGTTCTCGCCGCTGGCCGGCTTCCTGCAGCTGCAGGCGCTGCCGCTCGCCTACTTCCCGTGGCTGGTGCTGATCCTCGCCGGTTACATGGTGCTGACCCAGTGCGTGAAAGGCTGGTTCGTGCGCCGCTACGGCTGGCAATAACCCGTTCGCCCCCTCCGGCCGGGAGGGGGCAACTGTGATCCCGTCCGCTTTTTCACCGCAACGGTTGGACATCTGTTCTGTGCTGAGTCTTTATCTACAGCGTTGGCTGTTTTCCCCTGCGCCTTTCAAGCCACCGCGTTGTTGGCTGTACGCCCGCCCCCCAGTTACTTAGCAGACCTAAGCGCCTGGGGATGCGGGCGCTTGCCGCCTAGCGGTGGTTTGAAATTCATTGGGGATATTTTGTTTTTTTCCTCTGAGGAATTTCCGATGCACAGACCTTTCCGTTATACGCTACTGGCTTCATCGTTATGGTTTTCTTGCGGCGCGCTGGCGCAGCCGGCGGGTGATTTGCCGCTGATGCCCTGGCCGCAGCAGGTGGAAGTGACGCAACCGGCGGGCAAACTGATTTTGGATCACCGGCTGTCGTTAAGCCTCCAGGGCGATGATTTGGGCGACGCGCTGCCGCGCTGGCGCCAGCGCATCGAACTGCAGACCGGCTGGACGCTGGCGCCGAGGGAAGAAGCGAACGGCGCGGCGATCAAGGTGGTGATCAAGGATCGGGTGGCGGCGCAGCCGCTGCCGGGCAGCGACGAAAGCTACCGGCTGGCGGTCACGCCGCAGGGCGCCACGCTGACCGCCAACACCCGCTTCGGCGCGCTGCGCGGCATGGAGACCCTGCTGCAGCTGCTGCAGACCGACGGGCAAAACACTTTCCTGCCATTGGTGGACATTCGCGACGTGCCGCGTTTTCCGTGGCGCGGCGTGCTGCTGGATTCGGCGCGCCATTTCCTGCCGCTGCCGGACATTCTGCGCCAGCTTGACGGCATGGCGGCGGCCAAGCTCAACGTATTCCACTGGCACCTGACCGACGATCAGGGCTGGCGCTTCGCCTCCGAGCATTACCCCAAATTGCAGCAGCAGGCCAGCGACGGCCTGTTTTACACCCGTGAGCAAATGCGGCAGGTGGTGGCTTACGCCACGGCGCGCGGCATTCGCGTGGTGCCGGAGATAGACATGCCGGGGCACGCCTCCAGCATCGCGGTGGCCTATCCCGAGCTGATGAGCGCGCCGGGGCCGTATCGCATGGAGCGCGAGTGGGGCGTGCATAAGCCGACGCTAGACCCGACCCGCGACGAGGTTTATCAGTTTGTCGACACGATCGTCGGTGAATTGGCAGAGATCTTCCCCGATCCCTATCTGCACATCGGCGGCGACGAAGTGGACGCCAGCCAGTGGCGGGCGTCGCCGTCGATACAGGCGTTTATGCAGCAGAACGGGCTGGCGGATACCCATGCGCTGCAGGCCTACTTCAACCAGAAGCTGGAAAAGATCCTCGAGAAGCACCAGCGGCAGATGGTCGGCTGGGATGAGATCTACCACCCGTCGCTGCCGCGCTCGATCGTCATTCAATCCTGGCAGGGGCAAGACTCGCTGGGCGCCAGCGCGCAGGATGGCTATCAGGGCATTCTCTCCACCGGTTTCTATCTCGATCAGCCGCAAAGCACCGCCTATCACTACCGCAATGAAATTCTGCCGCAGCCGCTGGGGGTCGAGACGGCGGTGCAGCCCGGCGAGCAGGCGCAAAGCTGGCGTTTCAGCATGCAGCGCCTGAAGGGAAGCGCGGTGGAAGGCAGCTTCACGCTGATCGAGGGCAAGCAGGGCTGGCGCGGCTTTATCGATTTCAACGGCAAGTCACGCCGCGCGGTGCACGACATCGTCTGGCGCACGCCGCAGCAGGTGACGTTCCGCGTCGATACCTGGATGGGCGACACACGGCCGGTGTTTACGCTGCAACAGGACAAGCTCAGCGGCTATACGCTGGTCGGCAACGTGCGTTACCCCACCAGCGGCGACAAGCTGGCGGCGGCGCCGGCGGGCAAGATGCCGGTGGTGCCGGACGAGAAGGGGCAGGCCAACATTCTCGGCGGCGAAGCGGCGCTGTGGGCGGAAAACGTGCGCGCGCCGCTGCTCGATCTCAAGCTGTGGCCGCGCGCCTTCGCGGTGGCGGAGCGGCTGTGGTCGGCGCAGGACGTCACCGATGAAAGCAACATGTACCGGCGGCTGGCGGCGATCGACGCCTGGTCGGTGGTGTCGGTCGGCCTGCAGCAGCACGCGGAAACGGCGCGCGAATTCACCCGGCTGAGCAACAGCGTGCAGATCCTGCCGCTGCAGATCCTGGCCGAGGCGGTGGAGCCGGCGCAGTATTACACCCGCCAGCACCTGAAGTTCCAGGCCGGCAACTATCATCAGTTCGAACCGCTGAATCGCTTTGCCGATGCGCTGCCGCCGGAGAGTGGCGCGGTGCGCGAGATGCATGCGCAGGTCGCGGCTTTGCTGAAGGATAAGCGCGATAAGGCGGCGGCGCAGGCGCTGCGCGAACGGTTGCAGCGCTGGCAGGCGAACGGCGCTGCGCTGCAGACGGCGATCGCGGGCAACCGCGCGCTGCGGGAGCTGGCGCCGGTGGCGCAGGATGTCGATGCTTTGGCCATGCTGGGCTTAACGCTGCTGGAGCGCCATCAGCAGGGCAAACCGCTGAGCCGGGCCGAAGCCGAACAAGTGCAGCGCCGGCTGGATGCGGCGGCGCAGACGCGCGACGAAGTGGTGATTGCGGCGGTGTACCCGCTGGAGGCGCTGCTGCGGGGGCTCCAGCCGCAATGAAGCGGACGGGCTCGTGTGAGCCCGGATCCCTACAGCTGCAGCGGCGGCAACTGGGTAAAAATGCTGACCAGCCCTTCGCCCCAGCCCTTGCGGATGGCGCTGAAGTACGGATGATCTTCGGTAATGCGGTATTGCCGGGCATGGCTGAAGCTGTCGCGCGGGTAGATCATCACGTCGAGCGGCAGCCCGACGGACAGGTTGCTGCGTAAGGTTGAATCCAGTGAAATCAGCGCGCATTGCATCGCTTGTTCCAGCGGCGTGTCGTAGTGCAGTACCCGGTCGATGATCGGTTTGCCGTATTTGCTTTCGCCTATCTGAAAATAGGGCGTGTCGCGGGTGGCTTCGATAAAATTGCCTTGCGGGTAGATATGGAACAGCCGCATCTCTTCCCCGCTAATTTGGCCGCCGAGCAGCAGGTTGCAGCTGAAGTCGGTGGTGCTGCCGCTTTGCTGCGCCTCGCTGTCGCGCTGGATCACCTCGCGCACCGTTTCCCCCACCAGCGTGGCGGCGTCGTAGAGGCTGGGAGCGTTGAGCAGGTTGGGGCGTTCGGCGTCCTTGCTGCGGTGCAACAGCAAACTGATGATGCTCTGGGTGGTCGCCAGGTTGCCGGCGCTTTGCAGCACCAGCGTGCGATCGCCGTCCTGTTGGAACACGTGCAGTTTGCGGAAGGTGGAAATATGATCCACCCCGGCGTTGGTGCGCGAATCGGACGCAAAGACCAGCCCGGACGACAAACGCATGGCCACACAGTAGGTCATACTACAATCCCTCAAAACAAGACCGGCACGCCGCCAACGCGCAGCGTGCCCGAAACATTTGCCATCGGCAAGCGGCTACTGGCCGGTTGGCATCATTTGTACGGCGGCGATGGCGCTCATGTCTTCGCAGCCGCCGCCCAACCGCATGCCGCGCACCGGGCAGGCGTCCAGATAATCGATGCCGACCGCCAGCTTAAGGTGCTGATTTGGCATGCGCGTATTGTTGGTCACGTCGAAGCTGTGCCAGCGTTCCTCCACCCACACTTCCGCCCAGGCATGGGTGGCGACATGGGTCGAGTCTTCGCTGTACAGGTAGCCGCTGACGTAGCGCGCCGGGATGTTCAGGCTGCGGCAGCAGCTCAGGAAGACATGCGTATGATCCTGACACACGCCGCTGCCGGCGGCGAACGCCTCGGCGGCGCTGTCTGTCACGCGCGTGGAGCCTGGGCTGTAAGGCATCTTCAGCAGCAGCTCGCCCATCAGATGTTCCAGGCCGCTCAGCACCGCCTGCGGTTGATGATAACGCAGGGCGAAGGCCTGAATGGCGTCATCGGGCTGGGTCAGCGGGCTATGGCGCAGAAATACCAGCGGCGACAGATGCCCGAGCGCCCGATCTTCGACGCCGTCTTCAATCTCCACTTCCCCGAGCACCCGAATGGTGATGGCCTGATGCGGTTCATCGAGCGTCAGCACGTGCAGTACGTTGCCGAAGGCGTCGGTGGTGCGCACCGCGTCATCCGGCAACGACAGTTGCCAGGAGAGGATGCGCTGATGCGGCGAATCCTGCGGCGTCAGCCGCAGATATTGGGTGCTGCGCTGCACCGGCTGGGCGTAGCGATAATGGGTGTTGTGCTCAATATTCAGTTTCATTGCGCCTCCAGATAAGTGTGATGGATGCTTTCGGCGATGCCGTTCACCTGGCCGAGAAAGGCGCTCAACCACTCGCCCAGGCCGATCTTGTTCAGATCCTTCATGCTGCTGAAGCGCAGCTCGGCATGCAGGGTGTGCGCCAGACGTCGCGGTTGGTTGGCGCCGCCGCCGATCAGTTCCAATTGCTGCACCATGTCGCCGACGCAGGCCAGCAGTGAACGCGGAATTTCATTGCGCAGAATCATCAGTTCGGCGATGGTCTCGCGGCTCAACGGCTGCTTGTAGATGCTGTGGTAGGCTTCGCGCGCGCTCACCGCCCGCAGCAGCGTGTCCATGCGGTAATATTCGCGCACCGGGTCGCCGTCGATGTCCATCAGCGTGTTCTTCACCTCCAGCAGACGGGCGGTGCCGTCGGCCCGCTCCAGCAGGGTGCCGAGACGGATAAAGCGCATGGCGTCGCTGCGCAGCAGCGTGCCGAACATGGCGCCGCGAAACAGATGGGCGCGCTCTTTCACCCAGTCGAAGAAGGCATCGGCGCCCACCGAGCCGATGCCCTGGCGGCGGATCAGTTTCATCTCTATCCAGGTGGCGTTGATGCACTCCCAGACTTCGGACGACAGGCTGCCGCGCACCGCGTGGGCGTTGTTCCAGCCCATTTGCAGGCAGCTGAAGATGCTGCTGTGGTTGCGGTTGTCGAGCGCGAAGAAACTGACCAGATTCGGCATCGTCAATTCCGGGTAGGCGGCGGCATACAGCTGGCCGGTGCCGGTCAGATTGAGCGGCACCTGCAGATCCTGATCGCCGCCGTCGCGGATCGGCATCATCGACAGCTTGTTGGTGACGTCCAGCACCCGGGCGATGCTTTCCGCCCGCTCCAGATAGCGGGCCATCCAATAGAGTTCACTGGCGGTGCGGCTCAGCATAGGTCGTCCTCCAATACCCAGGTGTCCTTGGTGCCGCCGCCCTGCGACGAGTTCACCACCAGCGAACCTTCCGCCAACGCCACTCGGGTCAGGCCGCCGGGCACCAGGCGGATCTCCGCGCCGCTGAGGGCGAACGGCCGCAGATCGATATGCCGCGGTGCCAGACCGTCGTTGACGAAGGTCGGGCAGGTGGACAGCGCCAGCGTGTTTTGCGCAATGTAATTCTGCGGGCGAGCCAGCAGCAGCGCACGGAATCGGGCGAGCTCGTCCTTGCTCGCCGTGGGGCCGATCAACATGCCGTAGCCGCCGGCGCCGTGCACCTCTTTCACGACCATCTGTTCGAGGTTGGCCAGCACATACGACAGTTCGCTTTTATGCCGGCACTGCCAGGTCGGCACGTTGTTGAGGATCGGTTCCTCTTGCAGGTAGAAGCGCACCATATCCGGCACGTAGGGGTAGATCGATTTGTCGTCGGCCACGCCGGTGCCGATGGCGTTGGCCAGCACCACATTGCCGGCGCGATACACCGACAGCAGCCCCGGTACGCCGAGCATCGAGTCCGGCCGAAACGCCAGCGGATCGAGGAAGGCGTCGTCCACCCGACGATAGATCACGTCCACTTTGCACGGCCCGGCGGTGGTGCGCATGAACACCGCGCCGTCCTTGACGAACAGATCGGCGCTTTCGACCAGCTCCACCCCCATCTGCTGCGCCAGGAAACTGTGCTCAAAATAGGCGCTGTTGAAGCGGCCCGGCGTCAGCACCACCACGGTGGGATCGTTGATGGGCGAGCTTTCGCGCAGCGTTTGCAGCAGGTGCGACGGGTAGCGCTCCACCGGCGCGATGCGTTGCCGGGCGAACAGTTCCGGATAGAGACGCATCATCATTTTGCGGTTTTCCAGCATGTAAGAGACGCCGGACGGGGTGCGCAAGTTATCTTCCAGCACGTAGTATTGGCCGTCGCTGTTGCGGACCATGTCCACGCCGACGATATGCGCATAGATATCGCGATGCAGATCAACACCTTGCATACAGGGTTGATACTGATCGTTGGCCAGCACCTGTTCTGCCGGAATGAGGCCGGCCTTCAGAATATGCTGCTGGTGGTAAATGTCGTGCAGGAAAGCGTTGAGCGCCTGTACGCGCTGGCGAATGCCGCGATCGAGCATCGCCCATTCGGCGGCCGGAATAATGCGCGGCACGCTGTCGAACGGGATCAACCGCTCGGCGCCGTCATCGTCGCCGTAGACGTTGAAGGTGATGCCCACCCGGTGAAACAGCAGCGCAGCCTCTTCCCGCTTGCGTTGCACGGCCTGGTGATCGGCCTGCTGCAGCCATTGCCAGTAGGCGTCGTAGTGGCCACGGTGTTTTCCCTCAGCCAGAAGCATCTCATCAAAAAACGGTGAAGCGGAAAGATTGATATTCAGCATCGTCACCTCGTCGACATTGCAGGCTGTCAATCAATCGAGCATAAAACGTGCCAAGGCGATAACGGGCGAAAATGGCGCAGAGCGGGGCTGCCGCGATGAAAAACGCCCGTTTGCGGTGCAGGTGCGGCGTAGCGACGCCTTAATATAGGGCGAAATGGCGGTGGCGGTGAGCGCTGAAGGCGCAGGGACGGCAGGCTGTCGGGGCAGAACAGAAATAAAAACGGCCAGTCTGCACTGGCCGTCATTCGCGTGCGCGTCGATTAACGACGCACGGCGATGGCTTCGATTTCGATCTTCACGTCTTTCGGCAGACGCGCCACTTCCACGCAGGAGCGGGCCGGGAACGGCGCGCTGTGCTCGGTGAAGAAGGCTTCGTACGCGGCGTTGACGGTGGCGAAGTCGTTCAGGTCTTTCACGAACACGGTGGTTTTCACGATGTCGGCAACGCTCAGGCCGGCGGCTTCGACGATCGCTTTGACGTTTTCCAGCGACTGGCGCGCCTGAGCGGCGACGTCGTCGGCGACGGCGCCGGTTTTCGGATCGACCGGGATCTGGCCGGAAGTGATGATCATGCTGCCCAGATCAACGCCCTGCACGTAAGGACCAATGGCTGCCGGGGCGAGTTCAGTGCTGATGTTACGTGACATGTTTTCTCCTGATAAACGAGGATTGTTCTATCCAGAAATCCCATTATAGGGCGTCACCGGGAGAATAACAGCGCCATCTCCCGGCGCCCATACCGGGCTTAGTCGGCCTGCAGCACCACCTGGTGCTCGAACTCTTTTTCGCAGTAGCGGCACTTCAGGTGCACTTCGCCGCCGCGCGATTTGACGCTGAAGCTCGACGCCACTGGCTCGCTGCGGCTGATGCAGTTGCCATTCGGGCAGGTCAGCACGCCGTCGATGTGGTCCGGCAGGCTAAGGGTCAGTTTGCGCACCACTTCATAGTTGTCGATGCGGTTCACCGTGGCCTTCGGCGCGTACATCGCCAGCTGGTTGGCCTGCTGCTCGGTCAGGAAGGTGTTCTCGATCTTGATCAGATCCTTGCGGCCCAGCTCGTTGGAAGGCAGGTTCAGGCCGATGGTGATGCGCTGGTCGGTGGCGGTCAGCTTGAACAGCGTCAGCAGTTTGAAACCGATCTGCGCCGGAATGTGGTCGATCACCGTGCCGCATTTGATCGCTTCGACCTGCAGTTTGTTGTCGTGAGTCATGGCGGTTCCCCCTTAAAGAGCCAAATCTGCGTTGAGCACCAGCGCCAGCAGCGCCTGGCGGGCGAAGATGCCGTTGCCCGCCTGCTGGAAGTAGTAAGCGTGCGGCGTTTTATCCACGTCGGTGGCGATCTCGTCGATGCGCGGCAGCGGGTGCAGCACCTTGAGGTTGGCGCGCGCGCCGGCCAGATCCGCGGCGCGCAGCACGAACTGCGCCTTCACGTTGGCGTACTCGGACGGATCGAGGCGCTCTTTCTGCACCCGGGTCATGTAGAGAATATCCAGCTCCGGCACCACTTCTTCAATGCTGCCGTGCAGGCTGTACTCGATGCCTTTCTCGTCCAGCATTTTCAGGATGTAGGCCGGCATCGCCAGCGCGTCCGGGGCGATGAAGTAGAAGCGGTTGCCTTCGAACTTGGCCAGCGCCTGGGTGAGCGAGTGCACGGTGCGGCCGTACTTCAGGTCGCCGACCATGGCGATGCTGAGGTTGCTCAGGCGACCCTGGGTTTCCTGGATGGTGAACAGATCTAGCAGGGTTTGGGTCGGGTGCTGGTTGGCGCCGTCGCCGGCGTTGAGCACCGGCACGTTGCCGGAGAACTCCGAGGCCATGCGCGCCGCGCCTTCCTGCGGATGGCGCATCACGATGGCATCCACGTAGGTGCTGATCACCGAGATGGTGTCGGCCAGGGTTTCGCCTTTCTTGCCGAGCGAGGTGTTGCTGCCGTCGGCGAAACCGACCACCGAGGCGCCGAGGCGGTGCATCGAGGTTTCGAACGACAGGCGGGTACGGGTCGAGGCTTCAAAGAAGCAGCTGGCGATCACCTTGTGTTTCAACAGTTCCGGCTGCGGGTTGGCTTTCAGACCGGCGGCGGTGCGCAGCACCAGCTCCAGATCCTCGCGGCTGAGATCGTTAATAGAGATGATGTGTTTGTGATACAGCGGGTTGGCCATTTTTCACTCCTCCTCGACGCGTGCCCGTGGCGCGGGACTTTTTAAGGCAAAAAAAAGCCCCTCAATGAGGGGCTTGAAACGATCGGTTTAGCAACAGGAGAAACAACGGCAGCTGGCCGCCGATAGGCAGTCGGTTTTGTCGATTGCGGCTAACAAAACAAACGTCGTTTTTCATGCTTTCTCCTGGCAAATTGTGGCGCATTATACTCGCGCTTTTCGCCACTGCAAGCGTTAAAACGCCGTTTTTTGCCGCCCCGCAATCGATTGGCCGGCGATGGCCGCCCGTCGGCTATTTGCTGACGCGATCGTAGTAGACCATGTCGGCGTTCAGCCCTTGTTGATAGCCTTTGACGTTGTCGCGCAGCACCACTTCGGTTTTGGCCTGATCGATAAACACGTACGGCGAACTGCGCTGCAGCTCCTGCTGCATGGCGGTGTACAGCGCGCGGCGCTTGGCCGGATCGGCTTCGGCCAGCGCCGCCAGCGTCTGCTGGTTCAACTGCGGGATCTGCCAGCCGTTCAGCCCGGCCACCGTGCTGCTCTTGCCGTCGTTGTAGGCGAAGGCGCTGGCGTTGGAGTGGGCGTCGAAGTAATCCGGGATCCACAGGCGGATCGCCGCCTGATGCTGCCTGGCGCGCACGCGGGAGTAAACCTGGCTGCCCGCGGCCGGCAGCAGCTCGACCTTCACGCCGGCGGCGGCGAAGCTGCCCTGCAGCGCCTGCGCGATGGTGATGAACGGCGGTTTGTTCTCCACGTCCAGCGTAAAGGCGGCGTGGGTAATCCCCGCCTTGGCCAGGATGGCTTTCGCCTTGGCCGGATCGTAGCTGAACGGGTTGGTCTCCAGCGCGCCCGGCAGCCCGACCGGCAGGAAGCTCTGATGCACGAAATATTGGCCCTTCAGCAGATCCTTCGTGATGCCCTGATAATCCACCAGATAGCGCGCCGCCTCCCAGAAGGCCGGGTTGCTCAGCAGCGGATTGGCGCCGTTGCCGGTGTTGAATACCAGGTAGTTTTGCTCGGCGGACGGGATCTCCAGCACCTTGACGCCCGGCTGGTTCTTCAGCGTGTCGGTCTGGTCGGCGCCCAGTTCGCGGGCGATATCGGCGTCGCCCTGCTGGAGCAGCAGGCGGCGGGTGGCCGGATCCGGCACGTTTTTAATGATGATGTTTTTCAGCTGCGGCTTGTCGCCCGGCGTGGTGGGATTGGCGTCCAGCACGATCGCCTGATGCGGCTGATAGACGCGCATCTTGAACGGGCCGCTGCCGGCGGAGTGCATCTTCAGCCAGGCGTTGCCGAAGTCGCCGTCTTTGACGTTGGCCAGCGCCGCTTTGCTGTCGACGATCGAGGCGATCGGCGTCGAGAGGATATTCAGCGCCACCGCCGGGCTGACGTCCGCCGTCCAGCGCAGCTGCACGGTATGTTCGTCGATCTTCTTGAGCTGCGCGTCGATGTTGTCCGGCTGCCAACCGAGCACGTTGAGGATGAACGCCGGCGATTTGTTCATCTTGACCGCGCGGCTGTAGGAGAAGACCACGTCGTCGGCGGTCAGCGGGTTGCCGGAGGCGAACGCCGCCTGCGGCCGCAGTTTCACCGTCAGCGTTTTGGCCGCCGCATCGCTTTGCCAGCTTTCCGCCAGCACCGGCGCCACCTTGGCCGGATCGTCGCGATCCGCCTGCACCAATCGTTGATACAGGCTAGGCACCGTCTGGATGCTGGAGAGTTCGTTGGCTTCCGCCGGATCGAGGCTGACGATGTCATCCAGCGATTGCACCACCACCAGCGTATTCGGCGGCGTGGCGGCTAACGCGGCTGCGGGCAGGGCGGCGAGTAAGAACAGCGGCAAGAGTTTGGCTTTCATCGGTGTATATCCCCTGAAGGCGCCACAAGGTGGCGCTGAGAACGGTTTGTTATCGTTGGTTTTTACGGCGCGGGCGCCGTCGGCCTGTCACGGTAAAACCTTTACCGGTGGTGGGCAAAGGTCAATGCGCTATTTGATATTCCTGGAATATATTAGCCGCCCTGGCCGGGGGCGCCAGGGCGGTGGAGGAGGATTGTCAGAGGGTTTCGCTCAGCGTGGCGACCAGCACCGCCTTGATGGTGTGCAGCCGGTTTTCCGCCTGATCGAACACCACGCTGTGCGCCGACTCGAACACCTCGTCGGTCACTTCCATGCCGCCGTGCAGATCGTACTGTTGCGCCATCTGCTTGCCGAGCGTGGTTTGGTCGTCGTGGAACGCCGGCAGGCAGTGCAGGAACTTCACGTTTGGGTTGCCGGTCAGCTTCAGCATCGCCATGTTGACCTGATACGGCCGCAGCAGCGCAATACGCTCCCGCCAGGTCTCTTTCGGTTCGCCCATCGACACCCACACGTCGGTGTAGAGGAAGTCGGCGTCTTGCACCCCTTCGGCGATGTCTTCGGTCAGGGTGAGCTTCGCGCCGGTTTGCTGCGCCAGCGCCTGACACTCGGCCACCAGCTCCGGCTGCGGCCAGCAGGCCTTCGGCGCCACCAGCCGCAGATCCATGCCCGCCAGCGCGGCGGCTTCCAGCAGCGTGTTGCCCATGTTGTTGCGCGCGTCGCCGACGTACGCCAGCTTCACTTCACTCAGCGCCTTGCCCGGCAGGTGTTCCTGCACGGTGAGCAGATCCGCCAGCAGCTGGGTGGGGTGGAACTCGTCGGTCAGGCCGTTCCACACCGGCACGCCGGCGTGTTGTGCCAGGGTTTCCACCAGCGCCTGGCCGTAACCGCGATACTGAATACCGTCGTACAGGCGGCCCAGCACCCGGGCGGTGTCTTTCATCGACTCTTTATGGCCGATCTGGCTGCCGCTCGGGCCGAGATAGGTCACCTGCGCACCCTGATCGAATGCGGCAACTTCGAAAGAGCATCGCGTGCGGGTCGAGTCTTTTTCGAAGATGAGCGCAATGTTTTTGCCCTGCAGCCGGCGCTGTTCCCGCCCCTGCTTCTTGGCCTGTTTCAGATCGGCCGCCAGCTTCAGCAGCGCCTGCAGTTCGGCGGGGGTGAAATCCATTAACCTCAGAAAGTGACGTTGGTAGAACGCATTGCCGGTGCTCATAGTCCGATTCCCTGATTGTGTAATTGAATTAAAATTCACTTTATATGTATGAATATTCAATTTCAACCCCGGCGAGGAAATCTTTCACGTTTATCGTGGAAGCAATGTCGGCGGTGTGTGAAAATAGAAGGAATGAAGGCCATTTGACTTGAGGATATAGGCATGGCAAACCGCGAATTGCTGGAAGAACAACGTGAAGAGACCCGCCTGATCATCGAAGAGCTGCTGGAAGACGGCAGCGATCCGGACGCGCTCTACACCATCGAGCACCATCTGTCCGCCGAGAAATTTGAGGTTCTGGAGCAGGCCGCCGTTGAAGCCTTCAAATTGGGCTACGAAGTGACCGACGCCGAAGAGCTGGAAGTGGAAGACGGTTCGCTGGTGATGTGCTGCGACGTGATCAGCGAAGTCGGCCTGAACGCCGAGCTGATCGACGCCCAGGTCGAGCAGCTGGTGGCGCTGGCGGAGCGCTGCGGCGTCAACTACGACGGCTGGGGCACCTACTTCGAAGATCCGAACGGTGAAGACGGTGAGGATGACGAAGATGGCGACTACATCGACGAAGACGACGACGGCAAACGCCACTGATTAACCCCGCTTATTCACATGGGCCGGTTCTCGCCGGCCCCTGATATCCCCGTCGTCTTTCAAGCTGCAGCGTTGTTGGCTGCACTCTCTCACCCCAGTCACTTACCTGAGTAAGCTCCTGGGGATGAGTGAGCTGGCCGCCTGGCTGCAACTTGAAATACATAGGGCAATGACGCCATGACATACCAATCTCTGCTAGCCCCGATTTTAAGCTTCCTGCACTGTGAAACTCCCGACGCCTGGATCGACGCCGCGCGCCGTCCGGAAAACCTGCAGCTATTGCTGACCGACCACCTGGTATGCGAGCTGAAAGCCGCGCAGACCGGCATGTGGCTGATCCGCCGCTACGTGGCGGACAAAGAGAGCGGCGACGCGCTGTTGGCGCTGCTGCGGCCCTACGAGGCGTTTCTGCACGAAGCGCAGGGCGCGCCGGACACGCTGTTCCGCCAGGGCCAGTTCACCCGCAAGATCCTGCCGAAAAACGGCTCGGCCTACGGCCAGGATCTGGCGGATCGCATGGTGCTGTTGATCAAGGAAGAGCTGCATCACTTCTCGCAGGTGCTGGAGATCATGCAGGCGCGCGGGATCCCGTATCGCAAGATCACCGCCAGCCGCTACGCCAAGGGCATGATCCGCGAGATCCGTACCCACGATCCGGCGACGTTGATCGACAAACTGATCTGTGGCGCCTACATCGAAGCGCGATCCTGCGAACGCTTCGCCAAGCTGGCGCCACACCTGGACGATGAGCTGAACCGCTTTTACGTCTCGCTGCTGCGATCCGAAGCGCGCCACTATCAGGACTACCTGACGCTGGCCGAGCAGATCGCCGGCGGCGACATCAGCGAACGGGTGGCGCATTTCGGCCGCCTCGAAGCTGAACTGATCCTGTCGCCGGACAGTGAGCTGCGTTTCCACAGCGGCGTGCCCTCCGCCGCCTGAGGTTGAGGCGCGCCCTTACTGCGGCGCGCCCAGCAGCAGATCCACCGCCTTTTCCGCCAGCATGATGGTCGGCGCATTGGTGTTGCCGCTGGTGAGCTGCGGCATCACCGAGCAGTCGATCACCCGCAGCTGCTCGAAACCGTGCACCCGCAGCTGCGGATCGGTCACCGCGTCCTGCGGCGACGGCCCCATGCGGCAGCTGCCCACCGGGTGATACACCGTCTTGCAGAAGTTGCGCACGAACTCCTCCAGCTGAGCGTCGTCGCGTGTCCACTCCGGCTGCGGCATCAGCAGATCTTTGATCAGCGGCTTCAGCGCCGCGGTTTGCAGGAAATCCAGGCCGAACTTCACCGCGCGCACGCTGCCGGCCAGATCGTCCGGGTGGCCGAGGTAGTTGGCGTGCAGCTTGACCGGATCGCGCGGGTTGCTGCTGCGCAGCAGCACTTCGCCGCGCGCCTTCGGCTGCAGGTAACCGACCTTGAGCGTGAAGCCGTGAATGTTCGGCAGCGGCTCGCCGGGCACGTCGTCCCAGCTGTCCAGCAGCGGCAGGAAGTGGATCTGCACGTCCGGCCGGCCGTCGCCCCGGCTGTCGGTGAAGGCGGCGCCTTCCAGCACGTTGGACGAGAGTACCCCGCTGCGAAACGCCAGCCACTGCGCGCCGTGGCTCAGCGCCTGCAGGCCGCGATCGGCGCCGAACAGGCTGATCGGCTCGCGGGTGCTGACGTTGATCGACATGTGCAGGTGGTCGTGGAAGTTTTTGCCCACCGGCAGATCCGCCCGCACCTCAATGCCCAACTGCTGCAGGTGGTCGCGCGGGCCGATGCCGGACAGCATCAGAAGCTTCGGCGAACCGACCGCGCCGGCGCTGACGATCACCTCTTTGGTGGCGCGGGCGGTGACTTCCGCGCCGCCATTCTGGCTGTAGACCACGCCGGTGGCGACGTTGCCCTCGAAGGTCAGCCGGTGCGCCAGGGCGTTCAGTTTCACCACCAGCCGCCGTTCGTCGCGCACCGCCTTCAGGTAGGTGCGGGCGGTGCTGGCGCGCTCGCCGTTGTGGGTGGTGGTTTGGTAGAAACCGACGCCGTGCTGGCTGTCGCCGTTGAAGTCGTTGCGATAGGGCAGGTTCAGCTCCTGGCCGGCGCGGATAAACGCCATGCTGAGCGGGTGGCGATAGCGATTCTCGCTGACCGGCAGCAGCCCGTTGGCGCCGTGGTAGTCGTCTGACAGGCTTTCATTGGCCTCGGCGCGTTTGAAGTAGGGCAACACCTCCCGGTAGCTCCAGCCGGCGCAGCCGTAGCGCTCGGCCCAGTCGTCGTAGTCCTGCGGCTGGCCGCGCAGGTAGATCATGCCGTTCACCGAACTGCTGCCGCCCAGCACCTTGCCCTGCGCGATCTGCATGCGGCGGTTGTTGGCGTGCGGTTCCGGCTCCGTCTCATAAGGCCAGCTCTTTTTGGCGATGATCTTGGCCACCCCGGCCGGCATCTTGATGAACAGGTTATTGTCGTCGCCGCCGGCTTCCAGCAGCAGCACCCGCGCCTGGGTGCGGCGGATCAGCTGCGCCGCCAGCACGCAGCCGGCGGAACCGGCGCCGACGATGATGTAATCAAAGGTATTTTCCGACATGACAGCTCTCCGTGCGCGATTGGGATACTGGCAGAGTAACGCGGGGGAAAAGGCGGTCAATTTGCGATCGTTAATTTATTAACGAACTTCACATTAAATTTACATATCGGTTTTTAACGTCAGTTTATCTGCTTGAAAAACGGCGTTATAGCGAGTTTTACTGATTGATTGCGATATTAATAAAAAAGGCGCAGCAAGCTGCGCCCTGATGAAGAGGCGGGGAGGATTACAGCGTTTTCAGCATGGTGACTTCACAATCGACGTGGCCGGTGGCGCCCATCGCATGGTCGATGTGTTCGAAGCCCAGATGTTCGTACAGCGCAACGGCCTGCGTCAGGCTGGCGGTGGTCTCGAGGTAACAACAGCGGAAGCCGTGCTGGCGGGCGAAATCCAGCGCCTGCAGCGCCAGGCGTTTCGCCAATCCCTTGCCGCGCAACACCGGCAGGAAATACATCTTCTGCAATTCGCAAATATCGTCTGCGCCGCCCTGCAGCGGCGCGATGCCGCCGCCGCCGGCGACCTGGCCGTCCACTTCGATCACCCAGTAAGCGCTGCGCGGCAGGCTATAGAGCTGGTACAGGGCGTCCAGGTTGGGATCGGAGACGGTATAGCCTTTATCCGCCGTCAGGCCGTGCTCGGCGGAGACTTCGCGAATGACGTGAGCAATGGCGGCATTGTCTTCCGCCGTGATGGGGCGCACCAGCAGGCGCGCCGGGGTTGCTGTTGTCATGTTTACACTCGCCATTGAAAGAGACCACGTTCGTTTTTCGTTTTTATCGCAGCGCGAAACGCGCCGGGGATTATTTCCCGGCGGCGTCCCTGCAGCAGTAATATCTTGTAATAACATCTAACCCGGCCCGGATGCAACGGCGATAAAAAAACAGCGGGGAAGACCCCGCTGTTTTCAGGCGTTGGCGTGAGCCGGTGGATTACAGCGCGGCGATGGTCGCCTGCTGTTCCTGCAGCTTCACTTTGCCTTCTTTGCAGGCCGCCAGGCGATCGCGCTCTTTGGCGACCACCGCTTCCGGCGCGCGCGCCACGAAGCCTTCGTTCGCCAGCTTGCCTTCGATCGAAGCGATTTCCGCATCCAGCTTGCCCATCTCTTTGGCCAGACGCGCGATCTCGGCGTCCTTGTCGATGAAACCGGCCATCGGGATCAGCAGCTCGGCGCCGTCCACCAGCTTGGTGACGGAGACCGGGCCTTTCTCACCGGCCGGCAGCAGCGCGATGGATCCCAGGCGCGCCAGGCGGGCGATAAAGCTTTGGTTCTCCTGCACGCGGCGCTGGGCGTCGGCGCTGCAGTTGCGCAGCAGCACGTCGAGCGCTTTGCTTGGCGCGATGTTCATCTCGGCGCGGATGTTGCGCACGGCGATGATGGTTTGCTTGATCCACTCCAGATCGTTCAGCGCCTGCTCGTCTTCCAGCGCGGCGTCGTAGGCCGGGAACGGCTGCAGCATGATGGTGTCTGCGGCTGTGCCGGTCAGCGGCTTCACGCGCTGCCAGATGGTTTCGGTGATGAACGGAATGATCGGGTGCGCCAGGCGCAGCAGCGCTTCCAGCACTGTGATCAGCGTGTGGCGGGTGCCGCGTTGTTCCGCTTCGCTGCCGTTGCTCACCACCGGCTTGGTCAGCTCCAGATACCAGTCGCAGAACTGGTTCCAGGTGAATTCGTACAGGATGTTGGCCGCCAGATCGAAGCGGTAGGTGTCCAGCGCTTCGCGGTAGGCTTTCACCGTGCGGTTGAATTCGGCCAGGATCCAGCGATCCGCCAGCGACAGCACTTTCTCGCCGCCGTTGAAGCCGCAGTCGTGCGCTTCGGTGTTCATCAGCACGAAGCGGCTGGCGTTCCACAGCTTGTTACAGAAGTTGCGGTAGCCTTCCAGGCGCTTCATGTCCCAGTTGATGTCGCGGCCGGTCGAGGCCAGCGCCGCCAGGGTGAAGCGCAGGGCGTCGGTGCCGTGCGGCTCGATGCCGTTCGGGAACTGCTTCTCGGTGCGCTTGCGGATCTTCTCCGCCAGCTGCGGCTGCATCATGTTGCCGGTGCGTTTTTCCAGCAGATCTTCCAGCGAGATGCCGTCGACCATGTCCAGCGGATCGATCACGTTGCCTTTCGACTTGGACATCTTCTGGCCTTCGTCGTCGCGGATAAGACCAGTCATGTAGACGGTCTTGAACGGCACCTGCGGCTTGCCGTTTTCATCCTTGATGAAGTGCATGGTCAGCATGATCATGCGCGCGATCCAGAAGAAGATGATGTCGAAGCCGCTGACCATCACGCTGGTCGGGTGGAAGGTTTTCAGCGCGTCGGTCTGCTCCGGCCAGCCCAGGGTGGAGAAGGTCCACAGGCCGGACGAGAACCAGGTGTCCAGCACGTCTTCGTCCTGGGTCAGCACCACGTCGGCGCCCAGGTTGTTCTCGCTGCGCACTTCTTCTTCGCTGCGGCCCACGTAGACTTTGCCGTTCACGTCGTACCAGGCCGGGATGCGGTGGCCCCACCACAGCTGACGCGAGATGCACCAGTCCTGAATGTCGCGCATCCAGCTGAAGTACATGTTTTCGTACTGCTTCGGCACGAACTCGATTTGGCCCTGTTCGACCGCTTCCACCGCCACTTTGGCCAGCGGCGCGGTGCGCACGTACCATTGGTCGGTCAGCATCGGCTCGATCACCACGCCGCCGCGGTCGCCGTAAGGCACCGTCAGGTCGTGCGGTTTGATCTCGTCCAGCAGGCCCAGATTTTCGAAGGCGGCAACCACCGCTTTACGCGCCGCGAAGCGCTCCAGGCCGCGGAACTCGGCCGGGATCTCGTTGCAGTAGTCGGTGCAGACTTCGCCCAGGGTGTTGAACACTTCCGCTTCCTGACGGATGTCGCCGTCGAAGGTCAGAATGTTGATCATCGGCAGGCCGTGGCGTTTGCCGACTTCGTAGTCGTTGAAATCGTGCGCCGGGGTGATCTTCACGCAGCCGGTGCCTTTTTCCATATCGGCGTGTTCGTCGCCGACGATGCGGATGCGGCGGCCGACCAGCGGCAGAATGATCTCTTTGCCGATCAGGTCTTTATAGCGCGGATCTTCCGGGTTGACCGCCACGCCGGTATCGCCCAGCACGGTTTCCGGACGGGTGGTGGCGACCACCAGGTAGTCTTTGCCCTCGGCGGTTTTCGCGCCGTCGGCCAGCGGGTAGCGCAGGTGCCACATGGAACCTTTGGATTCGCGGTTTTCCACTTCCAGATCGGAGATGGCGGTGCGCAGCTTCGGATCCCAGTTCACCAGGCGCTTGCCGCGGTAGATCAGATCTTCTTTGTGCAGACGGACAAACACTTCGCGCACCGCGTTCGACAGGCCTTCGTCCATGGTGAAGCGCTCGCGCTCCCAGTCCACGGAGTTGCCCAGACGGCGCATCTGGCGGGTGATGGTGCCGCCGGATTCCGCTTTCCACTGCCAGATCTTGTCGATGAACGCGTCACGGCCGTAGTCGTGGCGGGTTTTGCCTTCTTCTGCGGCGATCTTGCGCTCCACCACCATCTGGGTGGCGATGCCGGCGTGGTCGGTGCCCGCCTGCCACAGGGTGTTTTTACCCTGCATGCGCTGATAGCGAATCATGGTGTCCATGATGGTCTGCTGGAACGCGTGGCCCATGTGCAGGCTGCCGGTGACGTTCGGCGGCGGGATCATGATGCAGAAGCTTTCCTGGCTGGTATCGCCGTTCGGCTTGAAGTAACCCTGATTCTCCCAGTGATCGTACAGCTTCTGTTCGATCTGTTTTGGGTCGTATGCGGTATCGAGCTGACTGTTTGTCTTTTCCATTCTTTATCGTATTCAGTGAGTTGGCGGCGTAGCCGTGGTCAAATGGAAGCCGACGCTGCGATAGGCCTTGTAACGGTCGCGCGCCAACTGTTTCAGAGTGTCTTCGTAAGGAACGAAGTCTACCACTTCATGGAAAGCGGTAGCAAAATCGGCAAACTGCGGCAGCAGGGCGATCAGCAGATCGCGCGGGGCGTTGCCGCGCTTGCCGGGCCAGCACAGTTCCACCGGCGCGCCGTAGTGCGGCCCTTCGCCGGCCAGGTTGTGCGGCACGAATTCATGCGGCTCGCGCTGCCACAGCGCTTCGTCCAGCCGCTGGGCCTGCTCCTGGCTCTCGCAGGCGATCAGCACCCGCTTGCCGGAGCGGAAGCCGTTGGCGGCAACGGCGCAGGCCACGGCCTCATGGGCGCTGAGCGCGCCTGACGGTTCCGCGTTGTCGAGCAAATAAAACGTCGCCTGTTTCATTAAGGATCCACCGCTGCCGATAAAAAAACAGGGCACAACATGTAGGTTGCGCCCTTTTTGGGAACGGAGCAGATAACTCTACCCCTTCGCTGCTGAGAGGATTATATACCCAATAGATTTCAAGTTGCAGCTAGGCGGCAAGTTCGTTCATCCCCAGGAGCTGACATCAAGTCAGTGACTGGGGTGAACGAATGCGGCCAACAACGCTGCGGCTTGAAAGATGAAGGGTATTTAATCGTCGCCGTTCAGGCCTGCACGGTTCAGTAAGAACTGCGACAGCAGCGCCACCGGGCGGCCGGTCGCGCCCTTGGCTTTACCGGAGCGCCAGGCGGTGCCGGCGATATCCAGGTGCGCCCAGGTGTACTTGCGGGTGAAGCGCGACAGGAAGCAGGCAGCGGTGATGGCGCCGCCAGGGCGGCCACCGATGTTCGCCATGTCGGCGAAGTTGGAGTCCAGCTGCTCGTAATACTCGTCGGCCATCGGCAAACGCCAGGCGCGGTCGCCGGCCTGCTCGGAAGCGCCCAGCAGCTCGTGCGCCAGCGGGTTGTGGTTCGACATCAGGCCGGTGATGTGGTGGCCCAAGGCGATCACGCAGGCGCCGGTCAGGGTGGCGATGTCGATCACCAGCTCCGGCTCGAAGCGCTCGACGTAGGTCAGGGTATCGCACAGCACCAGGCGGCCTTCGGCGTCGGTGTTGAGCACCTCGACGGTCTGGCCGGACATGGTGGTCAGCACGTCGCCCGGACGATACGCCCGGCCGCCCGGCATGTTTTCACAGCCGGCCAGCACGCCGATCACGTTCAGCGGCAGGTTCAGCTCCGCCACCACGCGCATCACGCCGTACACGGTCGCCGCGCCGCACATGTCGTATTTCATCTCGTCCATGCCGTCGGCCGGTTTGATCGAGATGCCGCCGGAGTCGAAGGTCAGCCCTTTGCCTACCAGCACGATCGGCTTAGCGTCCGGATTTGGGTTGCCCTTATATTCCATCACCGACATCAATGATTCGTTCTGCGAACCGGCGCCGACCGCCAGATAGGCGTTCATGCCCAGCTCTTTCATCTGCTGTTCGCCGATGACGCGGGTGGTGATGTTGGTGCTGAAGGCGTCCGCCAGCTGACGGGCCTGCGAGGCCAGGTAGCCGGCGTTACAGATGTTCGGCGGCATGTTGCCGAGATCTTTGGCCGCCTTGATGCCGGAAGCCACCGCCAGGCCGTGCTGAATCGCGCGCTCGCCGCTGGTGAGCTCACGGCGGGTCGGCACGTTGAACACCATTTTGCGCAGCGGACGACGCGGCTCCACCTTGTTGCTTTTCAGCTGATCGAAGGTGTAGAGCGTCTCTTTGGCGGTTTCTACCGCCTGACGCACTTTCCAGTAGGTGTTGCGGCCTTTCACGTGCAGCTCGGTCAGGAAGCAGACCGCTTCCATTGAGCCGGTGTCGTTGAGGGTATTGATGGTTTTCTGGATCACCTGCTTGTATTGGCGCTCATCGAGCTCGCGCTCTTTGCCGCAGCCGATCAGCAGGATGCGCTCGGAGAGAATGTTGGGCACATGGTGCAGTAGCAGCGTCTGCCCGACCTTGCCTTCCAGTTCGCCACGGCGCAGCAATGCGCTGATATAACCATCACTGATTTTGTCGAGTTGTTCTGCGATAGGGGACAGGCGGCGCGGTTCGAAAACGCCGACTACAATACAGGCACTGCGCTGTTTTTCCGGGCTACCGCTTTTTACACTGAACTCCATGCACTCTCCTGAATCTTAAAGACAAAGGCGGACGCTACGGCTAGAATAATCGACTCCGTAACGATCTCCCGCCATTTGAGTTAACGGATTATGTTAACCTGAACGGCGTAAATTGCTCTGTTTTGGCGACTATAAGCAAGTTCCTATAGGACACCCAAACGGCTTGATGTTGTAATACTATTTTAGCTGTGAAGGTTGCCATATGATGAGAATAAATGGCGGATTAGCGATGAAATTATCGATTTTCCTGCAAAAAGACAAGTTTTCACAGGCGTAATAAGCGTGATCATCATAAGATATCTGGTACGGGAAACGCTCAAGAGCCAAATCGCCATCCTGTTCATCCTGCTTCTGATCTTCTTTTGTCAGAACCTGGTCAGGGTGTTGGGCGACGCGGTGGACGGCAATATCCCGACAAACTTAGTACTCTCTCTGCTCGCTCTGGGCGTGCCGAAGATGGCGCAGCTCATCCTGCCTTTGAGCCTGTTTCTCGGCTTGCTGATGACGCTTGGGCGGTTGTATACCGAGAGCGAAATCACCGTCATGCACGCCTGCGGGCTGGGCAAACGCACCCTGATTATCGCCGCCATGATCCTGGCGCTGTTCACCTCTGCGGTCGCGGCGGTGAACGTGTTTTGGGCCGGCCCCTGGGCCTCGCGCTATCAGGACGTGGTGGTGAACGAAGCCAAGGCCAACCCGAGCATCGCCGGGCTGGCGGAAGGGCAGTTCAAACCCTCGCAGGACGGCAACGCGGTGCTGTTTATCGGCAACGTGAAGGGCAGCACCTTTAACGACGTGTTCCTGGCGCAGCTGCGGCCGAACGGCAACCAACGCCCGTCGGTGGTGGTGGCCGAGCACGGCAACATCGTGCAGCAGAAAGACGGCTCGCAGGTGGTGACGCTCGACAAGGGCACCCGTTTTGAAGGCACCGCGCTGCTGCGCGACTTCCGCATTACCGACTTCACCGACTACAAGGCGGTGATTGGCCACCGCACCGTGGCGGCGGACAACACCGAATCCGAACAGATGTCGATGCAGACGCTGTGGGAATCCGACGATCCGGACGCGCGCGCCGAGTTCCACTGGCGCCTGACGCTGGTGGTGTCGGTGGCGCTGATGGCGCTGCTGGTGGTGCCGCTCAGCGTGGTGAACCCGCGCCAGGGCCGCGTGCTGAGCATGCTGCCGGCCATCCTGCTGTATCTGATCTTCTTCCTGCTGCAGACCTCGCTGCGCTCCAACGCCGGCAAGGGCAAGCTGGATCCGATGCTGTGGCTGTGGCTGGTTAACGGCGTTTACTTCGCGATCGCGCTGGCGCTGAACCTGTGGGATACCGTGCCGATGCGCAAGCTGCGCGCACGCCTGAGAGGAGCGGCCTGATGTTTGGCGTATTAGACCGGTATATCGGTAAAACGATTTTCAACACCATCATCATGACGCTGTTCATGCTGGTGTCGCTGTCCGGCATCATCAAGTTCGTCGATCAGCTGCGCAAGGTCGGCCAGGGCGAATACACCGCGCTGAG
Source organism: Serratia sp. DFXYC6 (assembly GCF_057196085.1). Lineage (NCBI taxonomy): Bacteria > Pseudomonadati > Pseudomonadota > Gammaproteobacteria > Enterobacterales > Yersiniaceae > Serratia > Serratia sp. DFXYC6. The sequence goes on from NZ_JBXUNV010000003.1 coordinate 219,275, forward strand.
CGCCGGCATGTATACCCTGCTGAGCGTGCCGAAAGACATCGAGATCTTCTTCCCGATGGCGGCGCTGCTCGGCGCGCTGCTCGGCCTGGGCCAACTGGCGACGCGCAGCGAACTGGTGGTGATGCAGGCTTCCGGCTTCACCCGCCTGCAGATCGCCGGCTCGGTGATGAAAACCGCCATTCCGCTGGTGCTGCTGACCATGGCGATCGGCGAGTGGGTGGCGCCGCAGGGCGAGCAGATGGCGCGCAACTACCGCGCCCAGCAGATGTACGGCGGCTCGCTGCTCTCCACCAAAAGCGGGCTGTGGGCGAAGGACGGCAACGACTTCATCTACATCGAGCGCGTCTCCGGCGATAAAGAACTCTCCGGCGTGAACATCTACCACTTCAACGATCAGCGTCGCCTCGAGACGGTGCGCTATGCGGCCACCGCCAGCTTCGAGAACGGCCTGTGGCAGCTTTCGCAGGTGGACACCTCGGATCTGACCAACCCGAAACAGGTGACCGGCACCCAGACGCTGACCGGCGAATGGAAAACCAACCTGACCCCGGACAAACTGGGCGTGGTGGCGCTGGATCCGGATTCGCTCTCCATCAGCGGGCTGCACAACTACGTGAAGTACCTGAAGCAGAGCGGCCAGGAAGCCAACCGTTACCAGCTCAACATGTGGAGCAAAATCTTCTCGCCGCTGTCGGTGGCGGTGATGATGCTGATGGCGCTGTCGTTCATCTTCGGCCCGCTGCGCAGCGTGCCGATGGGCATCCGCGTGGTGACCGGCATCAGCTTCGGCTTCCTGTTCTACGTGCTGGATCAGATCTTCGGCCCGCTGAGCCTGGTGTACAGCATGCCGCCAGTGCTGGGCGCGCTGCTGCCGAGCATGCTGTTCCTGCTGATCAGCGTGTATATGCTGCTCAAACGCAAGTAGCGGGGCAAGCGGTAGTGAAGAAAGGCGTGGCCGCGGGGCCGCGCCTTTTTTGTTGGTGTGGCATGCCCCCGCCTGCGGTTTTTGTCGTGCTATAGTCACTTCAGCAGCAATGCAGGAGAGGGAGCAGGCAGCCAATGGAAGACGAATATAATCTCAGCAACATTATCGGCAAGCGCCTGGAGGCGGCATTAGGAGAGTTGGGCGATCTCCTGTGGGCGTATGTGGTCCTATCCAAAAAAGACATTGCCTGCATCTTTGGCGTCACCAACTACCCGAGTGAATGGGTAAAAAAGTACCAAGAGCAGGGATTGCAGTACATTGATCCGGTAGTGCTTACCGCCCGCAACCGCCTGACCCCGTTCGCCTGGGACGAGCAAATCATGGCCGACGCAGGGCTGCACTTTCCCGAACTGTTCGAACAGGCCCGCGAGTTTGGCGTGACGCACGGCTATACCTTCGTGCTGCACGATTACAACGACAATCTCGTCACGCTTTCCTTTGCCTTCAATGCGGAACAGAAAACGGAAGCCATTCAGGCGCTCACCGATCGTAAAGGCGACATTTCGGTATTGCTGGCCTCGCTGCATGAGTCCTATCTGGCGCTGTCCCCACTGACAGCAAAAAACGCCGCAGCCCTGGAGAGAAACGCCCGCTTTACCGACAGGGAAAACGAGATCCTCTATTGGGCCAGCGTAGGTAAAACTTACCAGGAAACGGCGATGATCCTCGGTATAAAGACCGGCACCATCAAGTTTCATATGTCCAACGTCGTCAAAAAGTTGGGGGTCACGAATGCCCGACATGCCGTGCGTCTGGGGATGGAGCTGCGGCTGATTAAGCCGGTGGAGTGACGGGCTAGTTAGCCCGTGGAATACTGAGGCAACGACTGCGCAGAACTCATCAGCCGGGATACGTCTAAAGAGAGAAAATACCGGCTGGCGAGCAGCGTCTTTCGAATCGGGAAATGACGGGCGTTAAATCGGTAGTGATTTGGCACTGAGGCGATTAACGTAAAGGCAGCAATAACGTATCGGCCCCGAACTCTGCGATATGAAATAATCACCTAGCTGAACTTATAAAGGTCTAGTAAGGGACTGTACTTTAGTCTAACTGGTTTCGCACCCCTTGAGGCGATACACTTTCCCGGTAATGTTTTGATAAAAAATACAAAAAAAAACCTGACCGCGTAGGGCCAGGTTGCCAATATTGGCCAACACCAGGGAAAATTTTCTTGCACCATCTTAAAGCTATTAACTCCGCAGAGGCAAGCGATCTCAGCTGGTTTTTAGGCATTAACCAGCCATTTTGTTAGGTATGTGCGCTATTTTCTGGTGATTTAAGATAAAACCCATCTAATAGAATTATTCTTTCTCCTTTGAGAGCACCATTCCAATTTTTTTATTTCCTGCCTGATATCTACCAATGAAAAAATAGTGTTCTCGAAATGTTGCGCAACCTCATTCTTTATTGACTGACACATTGTTATGCAATTATTTGCAGCGTTGTCATTGCGGCTGGGGATTATTTTGTTTTTGACAGGCGCTGGGTGAGGCCGTGGTTGATGGGAGAGGCAGGTGCTACCTTCCGCGTGGCGGGTTCCTGAACCTGTTTCGCTAGTTGGGCGAGCGGTTCTGGCTGGTGGGAGGGAGGGAGTTCGGCACAGGAGCCATCATTGCTCTGTGCGACGAGGCGGAATCGGATGGTATTGCGTGAGTGTGGTGCCTGATCCTGGATGCTCGTTGCAACAGCCTGTGGATGTAGCATGTTCATCACCAACGTGGTTGGGAAGGGCGCGCAGCGGTAAGGCGGGGCGGACAAACGTGTGTTGCGGCGGTTTTTTCGACACTTAACTCATTGAACAACGGATAAGTGTTGCGTGCTGGTCGCGGGAAGGTATAATTCACCCGTTTTCCGCATACTACTTCAGTGCCGAAGTGGCGAAATCGGTAGACGCAGTTGATTCAAAATCAACCGTAGAGATACGTGCCGGTTCGAGTCCGGCCTTCGGCACCATTAAGTACCGCGCGAACAAGAAGCCACCGAAAGGTGGTTTTTTTGTGCCTGGAATCTGCCCGCAGCTACTACCTGACTATTTTTACTCCGTATTGACGCATTCCCCACTCCCGTAAAAACCGGAGCTTCCCGATGCTTTAATTTGATATATCTTATTGACTTTAAATGGTTTAGTCGCGTTTCATTGAACTCTTTCGGAGCCAGGCGTTCCGGGATGGGGCCACAACAGGAAGGGGTCATGCGGGCGTTAACGCCGGGCGAAATCAATCTGGCACGCTCGGTGTTTGGCAGCACCATTTTCTATCAGAGCGTGTTGGTTCACTGCGACAGCTACCTGCCGTTTGGGCTACAGAATCAGTACACGGCGATGAGCCCGAATGGGGAGTTGTACTTTCGTAGGTCACTCTATGAAAGAGATTATGCGAGCCAGGATCCTGAAGCTCAGCATCTTTTTATTGCCTAGGTTTTTTCCCTCGGGCTATCTTTGGAAGGTAATTTATATCTAGTGCAACGCAAGATTGTAGATTAAGAATTTTTCTATTTTTGATAATGATTAAATAATAAGTGATGGATTTATTTCAAAGATAGCCATCTGGAAATATAGTGGCATTGATTATATATACATCCACTAATCTGTTCGAAAACTACTGGTTTTTGAGAAAGTGAGATGTTTTTTGCATAGGCGGTTTTTTATCATCGGCAAAGTAATATAGTAATTGTTAAGGTGTTTCTTATCTCATGTGGAGCTGGATTTTTTTTTGGAGATGGAAAAAGGTGAATATATAGTATTGAAGCCAGACTCGTTTTAATCGGGCTGGTAGGAATGATGCGAATTGGTCTTCAAGGAGTTATGGCTTTGTTGATATATACTTATAGCAGTCCACGGCTTAGATTCTAGGCGGACAGTCGATAATAAATTTATTATTTTTTCTGAATATGTGTGTGTGCTTAGTCTTTGACGTTACTATCGATGAAATTGGAAATAGCTTCTTTTTTTGACAGCTAGCTCTCTGGTGATGACAGACCTAAAGTGGCTTAGATAATTGTGTTTTTAATTCTTGATATAAAATTCATGGTTGTTTTTCATGAGGTTTAATGGAGTTAGATTATTTAGATAAGTAGCATAAAGATTATGTAAATACAGTTCAGATGTTTCGGGTTGTTAGTGTGGTTAGATTATAAAAACTGTCTCTTATTAATTAAGAGACAGTTGTATTTTATTTTATATTCATTATCTTTTCTGATTTAGCTAGGGCCTTTATTACAGTATCAAGTTCTGTGCTATAGTCAGAATCTTTTACTGCATCATCGATTGCTTCTGCCAAGTCTTTATAAAAATTCTCATCACCAGTTAATCGGTGCCAAAAATCCTTACCTACAATTACGGGGAAGTGATATTGGTTGGTTATTCTTTTATAATGAGCACTAAGCTCTGATTCTTCACCGTATATCACACCAACAATCATATTTTCAAATCCTAGTTTCAGATTATTTGTTCTTCCAAGGTTTATTACACCTCTAAAATGCCCTGCAATTGTCTCAACATCATCCTTATTTATTGTGTTAGGACCTGACTTTATCTGACAGTATTTTTTCAACCCATCTACTTGGTCTATAAACTCAATATCAATGCCGCTAGTTGTACTACCAAAGCCATCTAGAACTTCACTGGTGAAACTTTGAATATGCTGCCCAAATGATGTTGTAATTGATGTTCCTAATACACGGGGATAAATAAGTGCTTTAGCTATGCTTTCTGGAGATGAATTTCCAGTTAGGAAGTTTGATAAATAAATATTCAAAAATGGGTTTATATTAAATTCTTTTGGGTCTGTTAACTTTATAGTGTTTCTAATGTGACTTTTTGCTATTTTTTCAATAAACCAATGCTTTGATTTTTCAAGAATTTCTTCTCTTTTTTCTTTATCTAACATAGGAGCTCCATTCACATAACTAATTTTTTATGAAAAGCATACGCGAATATTATACTATTTATTATTTATAAAGTATAACTTAATTTTATCCACCTAAATATTATATCACTAAGCATATTTTATTTTAAAAATCAGAATTTACACTCTGAATTGATGGTTTATTAATATTCTGATTGAAATTGTTATAATGGTAATGTCAAGTTGTCGAAAGTTAAATGGAAGGGCTTTTAAATGAGCCGTATTTTTTATGAGTGAATTGGCTTTTAGTTATACTATTGTTCTCTAAGTCTTTATGTATGTAAGGCATCACGACAAAGTGAGCTATTCACTTTTTGTATCCTCCGACATGCTATTATTTTCTCTGAGAACTGAGGAGATTATCTTGCATCAATCCCGACTCACTGAGCATCAGGATATTGCCGTTTTGAAGTCCATCGAGGCCGCATGTATCGTTAAGAATGCTACTATAAAGCCAGCAATTACAACTGGAAAGAGAAGTTTAGCGGTATAGAAGCCTCCGATATAAAGAATGAAATACCTACCGTCACCTTAAACAGATGTTTACTGAACTCAGCCTTGAATGCCGGGCACTTAAAGACGTTATCGGAAAAGTTTTAAAACTAACGATAATGTGTAAGCTCGTCGGTTATCTGACTGTACGATTTACCATGAGCATCCGCCAATCCTGCAAGGCGTCATCGCTGACCAGGACGGTCTATTTTTGGCGCGATGAACCGGTGCTCCAAGTGTTGGCTGAGTTGGCTGAGTGCTATGGTTTTAAGACGCTACTCCGGTTACTGTACTGGTAGGGCATACTTGGCACTATAAACGTGTTCACTGTAGTTATTGCCTGCTGAAACTGAATTTTCGCCGGAAGGGAAAGCAACGTTTGCCGGTGCGAAATTTGGCTCTGCTGATCACAACGTAATCTCTGAACTAGAGCTGGTTCATCGATTTTATGTATGATTCGCTGATTCGCTGATTCGCTGATTCGCTGATTCGCTGATTCGCTGATTCGCTGATTCGCTGATTCGCTGATTCGCTGATCCGCTGATCCGCTGATCCGCTGATCCGCGTTAGGCGTTTCCGAACCTTCAATATGATGGACGACTTTCAACTGCGAGGTTCTCGTAATAGAAATCGAACTGAATATTTCGGCAGCGTGGGTGGTCAGAGTGCGGGACAGAATTGTGGCAAACCAGGATTTTTCGCTGAAACTACGAAGAGACAACGACCCGGAACTGGTCACGTTCACGCTGGCGCAGTAGGCTGAATGGTATGGCGTCATACTAGAATTTATCAAACCGGAAAGCCAACGTAGAATGACTTTATAGAACGCTTTAACAGAACGTACCGGACAGAAATTCTAGATTTTAACTGTTTGGAACCCTGAATGAAGTTTGGGAAATTATAGAATGTTGATGGGTCGAATACAATAGCGAGCTACCTCATGAGTTCTTGAAGAACCCGATACTGGAGGAGTACCGGCTAATGACCGAAAAAGTGAAACTTCAAAAATTGCGCGAAAATAAATCGGGTGTTTTTATATTAGACTGGATACTTTAAAATCGGGCTCGCATGGGCTGGAGAGCCTAGGAATACTTATACTACTGAGGAGAGATGCTAATGGTTTATTGGAAAGATTATTTAGGAGTAAATATAATTTACTCACATGTTGTAAGAATGGAAGGGTAGGAAGTCAAACCTACCCTATATGATCATCTTTTGTTTATTTTTTCTAAAAGATTCACAACAGATTTTCCAACAGCAAATGAGAGATTGACAGGGACAGCGTTTCCTATCTGCTTATATTTTGCAGAAATTGGCCCCTCAAATACCCAATCATCGGGGAATGTCTGTATTCTTGCATATTCACGCACTGTTAATGGCCTTGTTTCTTCCGGATGGCAACGTTCTGTTTGTTTCTGTGCAGGGGCACAGGTTAACGTTAGGCTTGGTTCATCCCAGGACAAGCGTCGTGCCATACCTGTTTTACCGCCACCTAAGTAAAAACTTTTGAGCATGTATTCTTTTTGGATGTCTTCAGGAAGGTCTCTCCAGTAACCACCTGGCGGAACCATGCTTAAGATCTCTGATTTTCTTTTAGGATATTTCTGCCCCTCTGATTCTGGCACGTCGCTATCGTACAGCTCTCCCTTTTTTAGGGCATCTTTAAGAGTTAATACTTTATTGTAAGATGATGGCCATTCATAATCGATGCCATCAGCAAGATCATTCCTAACAGCGATTATAATCAAACGCTCACGTTTTTGCGGTACTTTATAAAAAATAGCCTTAAGTACTCTAGGTTCAAATAACGTGTAGCCCAAATCGGCAATAATGTTTTTTATTGTTTCTAAAGTTCGACCTTCATCATGATTTAGTAATCCTCGCACGTTCTCGGCTAAAAGAATTTTTGGGTTTGTTTCCTTAACTGCTCTAGCGAATTCGAAGAAGAGAGTTCCTCGGGTGTCTTCGAAACCAAGTTTTTTTCCCGCATACGAGAATGCCTGGCACGGGAAACCACCTGCCAGTACATCGACATTGTTTCTATAAGGAGTGAAGTCTACTTTGCTGACATCACCTTCAATAACGTTCCATTCAGGTCTGTTTCTTCTTAGTGTTTTACATGCATGAGAATCTATTTCATTTAGCAAAACAGACTTTAAACCTGACTTTTCCAAACCTAAAGCCATACCTCCTGCACCAGCAAATAATTCCAATACAGTATAAGTGTTATTGCAAAATTTAGTCTCATCAGACCATTGGCTTTTAAATAGAAATTGAGCCTGTTCAAAATGTTTGAGTTGATCTATTCTATAAAAACGATAGTTATTCTCATCGTTTCGATGAGAAACTAATTTTCCTGAAGTGTCCCAACGTCTTAAAGTTTCTTTTGACACACCTAGGATGTCTGCAACTTCCGAAAGTGAAAACTCTTCCTTTAACATACTTAGTAACCACGTCAACATTAGTCATGGTTACTACTGTATGGGTTTACATGGGATTTGTCAAACATTGATCATGGTTATTAACCATAAGCGAGGCTAAAATACTGAATAAAGCTCTCTTTATCAGGGATGGAGAAGCCTTCCTGCTCAAGACGCTCATTCAAAACATACTCTATTGCGTACGGGAGAGCTGTATACAGTTCTTTAAGCGCATCAGGTCTACCAGTAACTAGCCCATAGAAACTTGCCCCATCAATAATTCGGATATTAGGATTTGAAGGGCACAATGTACCACTGCCTTTATTGGATGGAGTGAAAGGCATGTCGGATCTGACCGGTTTACGAGGAATTATATTTACAAAGTAAGCGCAATAATCCTTAAACCGGCTATGTTTTGGTGATACCAGCTCATCTAGCCCTTTGTACTTATCAGCTAAGTCACCACCAGTAACTGTTGAATATTTATTCTTCACTTCAGCGATGATTTTTCTCTCTTCATGGAGAAGGTCAACGATTCCACCAATCCCCATGTCCCGCCATCCATCCACATGGCCGAGGATTTTTTGGTGAAAGGTACCCACATGGTTCTGAATTGTCTTCTGCTGTTGCCGTGCAAGTTCGGAATTTCGCCACTCTTCATGGGATGAGAATCCCGGAGCTTCAAAAAGAGCCCCAAACGGGTCTATCACATTATTATTAAAAGTTTTCTCAGCGGTTTCTTTTTTCTTTTTTGCTTTTGTTAACAAATTTTCAACTTCGCTGAATAAGTTTTCATTGCTGATGTATTCTAGTAATGCCATCTCTTCCCTCTATCACTCTTATAATTCAATAAGTTATTGGCGTAATAATCTTTGGGGCCAATTGGCCTTGTGACTAACTACGCAGCAGCTCTCAAAACGATATCGGAACAATTCTTCTCATCATAGCGGTTGTATGGATAGATGAGAACGACCATTAAGCACGAAATTATAGGGAGCGCGGATGTTTACTATATTGAGCCCTGAATGGCTTGTTCTGACCTGCTTAGTAATGCCTTCATAAACCACATGGGGGCATCCCCGTGAGGAAGCGTTTTTCCGATGAACAGCTCATCAGTAGCCCCGCGCAGCGGAAGCAGGAGCCTCTACCCGTGAGCTTTAACATAAGCACGCCATTTCCGATATCACGCTTTACACCTGGCGCAAGAAGTATGACGGTATAAAGGTTCCCGAGGTTAAGAGCCTGAAGTCGCTTGAGGAAGAGAACACCAGGCTCAAGAAGCTGCTTGCCGAAGCCATGCTGGATAAGGAGGTACTTCAGGTGGCTCTGGGGCGAAAGTTTTGGCAACAGATAACAACAGATAAGAAGTGGGAAGTCGTAGAAGTCATGTGTGAGGTAAAGGGGCTGCCGTAATGTCGTGTCTGTAGTCTGGCTGGTTTGTTGCTGTCAACTCGTCACTATGAGACTCAGTGTTCTGCTACGGTATTTGCTATCAGCATGCATCACTGAACTGGTACTTGAACGCCGACGTTTTGATTATCGGTGCATCTGGTAATTGCCGCATCGAGTGTTTTCACTTCAGTCACAAACAGATATACCGCTAATGGCTTGGTGTTAAAACACAGGCGACGTCTTAAAGGGCTGGTAAATGAGTGGCTGCCGCTTCTGCACTCGGAAGCTCCGAACGTTGACTCGTTGATGAAATTTCTCATGGGTGTACTCGCCAGCGGCCGCCGGATTAGGAGCCTAATATGTCTCGATAATTTCCTGAAGGAGTTCCTGCCGATCACCACTGCTTTTGGGATTTCAGGTGCGTTAATGTTACAAATTCTGGATAGCATTGTGCTGCTTCGTAGTTATCCGGGGCGATGATAATAAACGTTCAGAACTCGAAAATTACCGCTCTCGCTCTGGATAAATGAGTCTTAGAGTATGGGATGGAACTGCGTTTAATTCGGCCGATTAAATTCACTTAAAATGGATTTTTCGAGCATTTTAATGTTCTGTTTTTCGATGAATGCTTGAATGAGAACTGGTTCATAGATATTATCGAAATCAGGTAGGCTATTAATGGTTGGAGGCAGGTTTGTAGAAGTTTTTGTTAGTGCTTATTTATATAATTCCATCAGGATTGGCAGAGGTGAGGTCAATTAAAAAAACAAGTAATGTGATATTAATAATTGATTTTTGGATCCGGTTATGGAAACGGCGGGGTTATCTATTTGACAGGGTTAGTTTGGCAATTTTATATTTTCATTGGTAATTATTTGATTTAACTTTTAATAAATATTTTTTCTCTATGATAAAAAATATGTTTTTTATCTGGAGAGTGACTTATAGGTGTTCGAATTATTTTTCCTTCATATTTCTCGAAATTTTCCACAACGATGCTACTTTTCAACTGTTTGATTTTATTTGATAAGACCAGCCTCAGTTTGTCATCGAAAGTGATTAACCCACGGTCAAAAGCCTTATCATGTAGGCTGGACAGGCACAATCCGTTACTCGGGTTAAGGCGTTGTTCGGTCGAGTGGCTCCAAGGTAGTATATGGCTAGCTACGAGCAATGCCGGTTCTTCTAATCCGGTGATACAGCAGCGATATTCGTACGCTTCCAATACATTCTTGCGGAACAGGTTTTGGTCTACACGTGTTTTGACTGTAGAGAGCTTATCTCTGCCACTGAAATCTTTTGGCTCCTCATCAAACTCAGGTGCGGCTGGTTTTTCCAGGTGTTCTACTGCCGTTTGGCATTGCTGATTGAATAAATCCGCATCTTGATTCATTTCTTCCCACAGCTCGCGATCGGCATTGGAAGCGCCTTTCAAACCGCTTCGACCAGATTCGATAATGTATGGATCCAAACTAGCGAGGTTAACCAGCTTCATGGCTAGTGCTGATGGCGTGCGTCCAATCAATTTTGCATAGTGGATTATTTCGGGATTTCTCGAATGAAGTTTGCCAAACGGTATTTGGCTATACAGAGTGAAAGCGATCAGTAATTCTTCTCTAGTCCAAAGTTTTGCAGCAGCCATACATCAATACCCAGCAGTTAACTCATCGATTTACCGAATGCGTTAACTATGCCAGGTAGGGAAGGAAATGCCTACCTTGATGAATGCTTTTGTTGTGATATGTCAGTCATATCTATTGGAAAAGCGTGATTGGGAAGGGCGACGAGTACAGGCATCGCCCTGATTGCCATTTACGTTAGCCGCAGGCTTCCATCTCCCGCAGCGCACGCCCATAAAGGTTACACAACGCAGGAACCAGATGCGCCGTGGCGTTGAGGTAGCGATTCATCTGCTCCCAGCCTTCGGTATCCAGCTGCGGGTGCTTTTGCAGCAAGTGGCCGAACAGTATCAGGCCGTGGCACAGACCTTCCGCCTGCTCGGCAGAGAGGGCGGCCAGGTCTAAGAGTTCTGAGGGATTGAAAGCGCTAAGATCGAGGTGGTTAAACAGTTGGCGATAGAGGGTGAGAGTGTTTGCAACGGATTCTGTAGTGGGAACCTTTGTCATGGGTGCATCTCCGTATGTCATTAGTTAATGACTATCACCAGAGACGCTAAACTCGGGTGGTAGCCCAGACGGGGTTAGCGTCACCGGGACATACGAACCGGCGCTTCTTGCGAAGCCCCCGCCTGAGCCACCATTATTTGGAGTGAACTAAAGCTGCTGCATTATTACATAATACAGCGGTAGTATGTCAGATTCGGAACGCTAACTCCGGCTGCGGATTTTGTCACAGCGAAAAAACTATAGCGTTATCAGTAAAAGGAAAAAATAATCTGTATAGAATTACAGTTTATTTACTTTTAGGATTAGAATGTACCTCGCAATTCGGCATATCATCTTTGCGTTGAATTATCAGTCATCCATTCATGGATTAAATTTATTCCTTAAAATTTATAAATATTCGAATATGATTAAAGCTAATTTCTTACTTATCGCTTTCGGTGCAGCATTACTGAGCGCCTGCGTAGGCGATCGTCTCGATCAGCGCTATGCGCCGGATATCCCTATCACCGCCCATGCTAAAGCCAATGGTGATATCTGCATCTCTCCGTCGCCAAAGGAAAATGAAAGGCAAGATACGCTCTATATCAGCGGTGATACGGATGAGAAATTGATTGAAGTGGCGAATCAGGATCTGAAAAAGGGCATTTGCGTTACCCAAGAAGATTACCCGTTTCAGGAAAATCATACCTATAGCATGAGGCTAAATTTTGTGCCGATTGAGAAGCGCAGAAACCTGCAGGATGTTTCCGGCAGGGCCTTTATTGCTCACTTCAAAGTGACAAAGCTCAATGGTGTTTACGAAATTGAAAATATCACACAGGGCAGCAGATAACGCAGGGACAAAATGAAACGGATCTTCCCCCTCGCATTTCCCTTCCTGCTCGCAGGCTGTCCGTCGATAGGCGATCGTATCCCTGTAGACAATCCCGCTACCGCCAGCCTGCGTGAGGGCAAAGTATGCATCACCGTTCAACCCCAGGGAGACGAAAAGCTCGCTGGCATCTCGATCTACCGATTGAATGAGGCGCAGAGTCGCACGTTCAAATTCTTCGAGCCGCTGCGGGATGTCGCCCCCGATCAGTGCGTCCCTGATGAGGGCTACGTATTTACGCCGGGGCAGCAATACCATTTCTCCGCGAAGCTGGTCTCCCTCAAGAAACAGCAGGCAGGTGAGTTCCCCTCTGCGCGTGAATTCGTCGCCGAATTCGTTGTGCAACAGGAAGATAATCAACTTAGGTTGGAAGCCCTCCTCACCCCACGCTAACCCCACCGCCCCAAACCTACCCCAAATCCCCCCCATTGCTGGCAATCACTTTCTTATACCACCAGAACGATTTCTTGCGGGTGCGGGCGAGGGTGCCGTTGCCCTGGTCGTCGCGGTCGACGTAGACAAAGCCGTAGCGCTTGCTCATTTCGCCGGTCGAGGCGGCCACCAGGTCGATGCAGCCCCAGGTGGTGTAACCCAGCACCGGCACGCCGTCGGCGATGGCGTCGGCCATGGCGCGGATGTGTTCGCGCAGGTAGCTGATGCGGTAGTCGTCCTCAATCTCGCCTGCTGCATTGAACTCGTCGTGTGCGCCCAGGCCGTTTTCCACCAGGAACAGCGGCTTTTGGTAGCGGTCGTACATCATGTTCATGGTGATGCGCAGCCCCAGCGGGTCGATGCCCCAGCCCCAGTCGCTGCGCGGCAGGTGCGGGTTCGCCAGCGATTTCACCACGTTGGCGGCGCTGCTGTTGTTGTCGTTCATGTCGGCGGAGGCGCAGCGCGAGGCGTAGTAGCTGAAGGAGACGAAGTCGACGGTGTGCTTCAGGATGTCGGCGTCTTCCGGTTCCATGACGATGCTGACGCCTTTCTCGCGGAAGACGCGGGCGGCGTAGGAGGGGTAAGCGCCGCGCGCCTGCACGTCGATAAAGAACAGGTTCTCGCGGTCTTTCTCCAGCGCGGCCCACACGTCTTCCGGCTTGCTGGACCACGGGTAGAAGTTGCCGCCGGCCAGCATGCAGCCCACCTGGTTGGCGGGGTTCACTTCGTGGGCGATGCGCGTCGCCAGCGCGCTGGCCACCAGTTCGTGGTGCGCGGCCTGGTATTTCACCTGTTCGGGGTTTTCGTCCGCTTCAAACACCAGCCCGGCGCCGGAGAACGGGCTGTGCAGCAGGATGTTGATCTCGTTGAAAGTCAGCCAGTATTTCACCAGCCCGTCGAAGGTTTCGAAGCAGGTGCGGGCGTAGCGGGTGAAGAACTCCACCATCTTGCGGCTGCGCCAGGAGCCGTATTCGGTCACCAGGTGCATCGGCACGTCGAAATGGCACAGGGTCACCAGCGGCTCAATACCGTATTGGCGGCACTCTTCGAACAGGCTGCGGTAGAAGGCGATGCCTTCGGCGTTGGGCGTCAGCTCGTCGCCGTTGGGGTAGATGCGGCTCCAGGCGATGGAGGTGCGGAACACGGTAAAGCCCATCTCCGCCATCAGCGCGATGTCGTCGCGGTAGCGGTGGTAGAAATCGATGGCGTCATGGCTGGGATAAAATTCGTCGTCGCGCAGGCTAAAGCGCTTCTCCAGCCCGAGTTTGACCGCCATGCGGTTGGCGCCGTGCGGGATCATATCGACGGTGGTCAGCCCTTTGCCGCCCTCGCGATAGCCGCCTTCCGCCTGGTTGGCGGCTAAAGCGCCGCCCCATAAAAATCCTTTAGGGAATGTTGAATCGGACATGCAATCCTCTGGTGTCTCATTGCGTTGCGCCGGCGGCGTTCGCCGCCGGTGCGGTTTGGCCGGGCGCGGCGGCGTTTTCCGGCAGATCCTCGAAGCCCAGCATCAGCGTGAGCGCGAACGACAGCACCACCGAGAGCGCCATCACCGCCACCACCCACACGATGCTCATCGGGTTGGCCGGATCGAAGAACTGCACGCTGGTGAACAGCCCGGGCGAGGCCATCGAATGGCTGGCCAACCCGCCGATGCCGGCGACCGCGCCGCAGACGAAGCCGCTGATCAGGCTGGCGATCAGCGGCCGCTTCAGGCGCACCGCCACGCCGTACAGCGCCGGTTCGGAAATCCCCGCCACGATGGCGGAGGCGGCAGCGGCCAGCGCGGTCTGGCGCAGCTCGCGGTTTTTGGTTTTCAGCGCCACCGCCAGCGAAGCGCCGCCCAGCGACAGGTTGGCGCCGATCTCCGAAGGCATCACCATGCCCTCTTTGCCGGTCTCGGCGATGGTCTGGATGATGGTCGGGGTAAACACCCGGTGCATGCCGGTGATCACCAGCAGCGGCCAAATCGCCCCCATAATGGCCACGGAAAGCCAGCCCAGGTAGCCGTGCACGGTGTACACCAGCGCAGAGATGCCGCTGCCGATCCAGATGCCGAGCGGCCCGATAAGCAGAATGGCGATCGGCGCGGCGATCAGCACGATCAGCATCGGCTTGAGGAAGTTCTTGGTCACCGCCGGGGTGATGCGATCCACCCCGCGTTCGATGTGCGACAGGATCCAGGTCATCACCAGCGCCGGGATCACCGTGTAGGTGTATTTCACCGCCGTCACCGGGATGAAGGCGAATTCCACCGCCTGGCCCTGCGCCGCCTTGGCCATCAGATCGATAAAGTTGGGATGCACCAGCACCCCGGCGATGGCGATCGCCAATGACATGTTGGTTTTGAACTTCAGCGCCGCCGAGGCGGCGACCATCACCGGCAGGAAGAAGAACGCGCCGTCGCCGATCACGTTGAGGATGACGAGGGTCGAGGAGCCTTTCTCGAATACCCCGGCCATATCCAGGATCATCGCCAGCAGCTTCACCATCGAGCCGCCGATGATGGCGGGGATCAGGGGCGACATGGTGCCCACCAGCGCGTCGAGAATGCCGGCGCCGATGCCTTTCAGGGTGAGCTTGCGCTTCACCGGGGCGGCGGGAGCCGCCGCGCCCGGCATGCCGAGCGCCAGCACCGCCTGATAGGCCTTGGCCACCTCGTTGCCGATGATCACCTGGCACTGCTCCCCGCTGTGCACCACGCCCAGCACGCCGTCGATGGCCTTCAGCGCCGGCGTGTCGATCCGCGCTTTGTCTTTCACCACGAATCTCAGGCGGGTCATGCAGTGGGTCACGGCCTCGATATTGCCCGCGCCGCCCAGGGCGGCCACGATGGCGTGCGAGATCTCTGCGTAGTTCTTCGGCATGGCGTGTCGTCTCTCAGATAGCAATTCGGATAGCCCAAAGGCGAATATTTACTGCCTGGGCGATCCGTCGTTCCATCCGTATGAAACGCCCATAAGAAACCGGTTTCACAAAATCATGTATTGGTGTTTTGTGGTTGGCAAGAACTATGGTTTTTGGCGTTGCGTTTTCGTGATCTGGATCGTTAGGGGTAAGCACATACCGATGTGCAGGGGCGTGAAAACGTTCCAAACGCCGGGCGTCTTGGGTAGACTGCGCTGAACCCATGGATTTTGGCGGCGCACAGATGGCAACGATACTCGAGGTGGCGAAAAAGGCCGGCGTTTCAAAGGCGACGGTGTCGCGCGTTTTGTCCGGCAGCGGCTATGTCAGCGAGGAGAAACGCGCGTTGGTGGAAAAAGCCATCGCGGAAACCGGCTATCGGCCCAACCTGCTGGCGCGCAGCCTGGCGACCAACACCACCCAAACCCTCGGCCTGGTGGTCACCAACACCCTCTACAGCGGCAACTATTTCAGCGAACTGATGGCGCAGTCGGCGCGCATCATGGAGGCGAACGGCCGCCAACTGATCCTGGCGGACGGCAAGCACACCGCCGAAGAGGAGCGGGCCGCCATTCAGTTTTTGCTGGATCTGCGCTGCGACGGGGTGATCATCTACCCGCGTTTTCTGTCGATCGCGGAAATGGACGAGATTGTCTCCCAACACCGTCAGCCGATTCTGGTGATCAACCGGCGGCTGCGGCTGAACGACAGCTACTGTATCTTCAGCGATCAGCACGCCGCCGGCGCGGCGGCGGTGGCGCACCTGATCGCGCGCGGGCATCGCGATATCGCCTTTATCACCGGCTCGCTCGATTCCCCCACCGGGCTGGAGCGGCTTTCCGGCTATAAATCCGCGCTGGCGCAGCAGGGCATTGCGGTTAACGAGGCGTTGATCGTCGAAGGAAAATGGCACGCGCAAAGCGGCGTGGCGGCGGTCGATGCGCTGCTGGCCGGCGGGCAAACGTTCAGTGCCATCGTCGCCGGCAACGACGAAATGGCCATCGGCGCGATGAAGCGGCTGGCGGAGCGTGGCGTGGCGGTGCCGGAGGCGGTATCGGTCATCGGCTTCGACGACATCCCGCTGGCGCCCTATACCGTGCCGTCGCTGTCGAGCATGAAGATGCCGGTCACCGAGATGATCCAGGAGACCATCAACCGCCTGCTGTCGATGCTGGACGGCGGCGAGCTGAGTAAGCGCCCCAGCTTCCCGGCCAGCCTGATCGAGCGCGAGTCGGTGGCGGCGGGGCCGTACGAGCGGGATTGAACCCGGAAATGCGTCCGGAGGGTTAAGGTCCAGGCTGGCCGCCTAAGCCCTCGTCACTCGGCGCAGCGATGTCATCCTGCCACCATGCTTTTCCGCGGCGGCGTTTCAGCCGTTTCCCCTTACCACCCTGAGTAATAATCTGAAAGAGCGCCCCAAGACTGCTCTTTCGAGCCGCTATACGTTATGTTATCCCCCGAAAGTTTGGCCGTTCCCACCCGCCTTTAGCGGTTGAAAGCATCGCGCTTTCTTCTGTCTCGGCATGGCTTCCTGCGTTGCGTCGGTGAACGGTTTCACTGGCCAGCCTTGCGGCCCTGCGGATGAATGGCCTGAGCATGTCGCCGTCCGGCGGCAATACCCGAGCGACCACCAGAGATTGGCGTCTGTGAGCCAAGGGCGGTAGCGTAGCCATCCGACGTTTCCGGCGACAATATCCGAACACGACGGTTGCGTGCCGACCTAAAACCAACAGAGCTGCGATGCAGCTCTGTTGGTTTTAGGGGCTTGCTCGCGGCGGCGTGGTGGGAATGTTGTTAATCGATTACCGGCAGGGTGTTTACCCAGGAAAAAGCCTTTAGCCGTTTTATGCGCATGTAAAACAATGTGGCGATGAAATGACCACGGCGTATTTTAGAGGATTCTATGAAAATTATCGTTACCGGCGGTGCCGGGTTTATTGGCTCGGCCGTTGCCCGCCATATTATCAATGATACCGCTGATCACATTTTGGTGCTGGATAGCCTGACCTATGCCGGTAACCTCGAATCCCTGGCGCCGATCGCCGATAGCGATCGTTACTCCTTCGAGCAGGTCGATATTTGCGACCGTCAGGCGTTGGATCGCGTGTTCGCCGCCTTCCAGCCCGATGCGGTGATGCACCTGGCCGCCGAAAGTCACGTCGATCGTTCTATTGACGGCCCGGCCGCCTTTATCGAAACCAACATCGTCGGCACCTACACCTTACTGGAGGCGGCTCGCCAGTATTGGCACGCCCTGGGCGCCGAGCGCAAGCAGGCGTTCCGTTTCCATCACATCTCCACCGACGAGGTGTACGGCGATCTGCACGGCACCGACGATCTGTTTACCGAAACTACGCCTTATGCGCCAAGCAGCCCGTATTCCGCCTCCAAAGCGGCCAGCGATCACCTGGTGCGCGCCTGGTTGCGCACCTACGGTTTACCGACCGTTGTCACCAATTGTTCGAACAACTATGGCCCTTACCATTTCCCGGAAAAGCTGATCCCGCTGACGATCCTGAACGCGCTGGAAGGCAAGCCGCTGCCGGTATACGGCAACGGCGCGCAGGTGCGCGACTGGTTATATGTAGAAGATCATGCGCGGGCGCTGTATAAGGTGGTCACCGAAGGCGCGGTGGGGGAAACCTATAATATCGGTGGTCACAACGAGCGCAAAAATATCGAAGTGGTGCAAACCATTTGCGCACTGCTGGATGAGCTGGTGCCGCACAAACCGGGTGATATCGCGCATTATGCGGATCTCATCACCTTTGTGACCGACCGTCCGGGCCACGATATGCGCTATGCGATCGACGCCGCCAAGATCGATGCGGAGTTGGGGTGGAAGCCGCAAGAGACCTTTGAAAGCGGCATTCGCAAAACCGTGGAATGGTATCTGGCGAACGAAGCCTGGTGGAGCCGGGTGAAAGACGGCTCCTATGCCGGCGAGCGTCTGGGGTTGACCCGTTAATCGATTTTTAAGGAAGAAGAATGAAAGGCATTGTTTTAGCGGGCGGTTCCGGCACGCGTCTCTATCCCATCACGCGCGGCGTTTCCAAGCAGTTGCTGCCGATTTACGATAAGCCGATGGTCTATTACCCGATCTCGGTGCTGATGCTGGCGGGCATTCGGGATATCCTGATCATCTCCACTCCGGAAGATATGCCCTCCTTCAAGCGCTTGCTGGGTGACGGCAGCCGTTTCGGCATCAATCTGAGTTATGAAATTCAGCCGAGCCCGGACGGCCTGGCGCAGGCCTTCCTCATTGGCGAAGCGTTCATCGGCGGTGACAGCTGCGCGCTGGTGCTTGGCGACAACATTCACTTCGGCCAGGGCTTCGGCAACAAGCTGGAGTCGGTGGTGAAGCGCAGCGAAGGGGCGACGGTTTTCGGCTATCAGGTGATGGACCCTGAACGTTTCGGCGTGGTGGAGTTCGACGATAACTTCCGCGCGTTGTCGCTGGAAGAAAAACCGGCCGTGCCGAAATCCAACTGGGCGGTCACCGGGCTTTATTTCTATGACCATCACGTGGTTGAGATGGCCAAGCAGGTGAAGCCGTCGGCGCGCGGTGAGCTGGAAATCACCACGCTCAACCAGATGTATCTGGAACGCGGCACGCTGAACGTCGAGCTGCTGGGGCGCGGTTTCGCCTGGCTGGACACCGGCACGCACGACAGTTTGATCGAGGCCTCTCAGTTTATACACACTATTGAGAAGCGTCAGGGCTTCAAGGTCGCTTGTCTGGAAGAGATCGCCTACCGAAAAGGCTGGTTGACGCGTGAGCAACTGGCCACCGAAGCCAAGCTGCTCGGCAAAACGCTGTATGGCCAGTATCTGTCGCAGCTGATCGCGGAAAAATAACCCCGGCCCGCCGTGCTTTGAACACCCGGAGCGCGGCGGGGCACTGGACGAACCTGCATATAGAGCGGATATGAGCACTGTACATATTTGTCCTCTGGATAAATTTATTCCTTCATTCATTGAATTTGTGAATGAGAAATTCGATCCCGATGAACACACGTTTTGGGTCTATGGCGATAA
The DNA here is from genome assembly GCF_057196085.1 of Serratia sp. DFXYC6. Lineage (NCBI taxonomy): Bacteria > Pseudomonadati > Pseudomonadota > Gammaproteobacteria > Enterobacterales > Yersiniaceae > Serratia > Serratia sp. DFXYC6. The sequence continues at coordinate 238,843 of NZ_JBXUNV010000003.1, forward strand.
GGTGCGTTTCGCTTTGCCGCCGGCGGACAACGTTCACTATCTCGGGGCGGATCTGTTTGGTAACGTCAAGCCGACGTTGAAGTTGATGAAGGCCATTCAACGTCACGATCGGGTGATTCTGCACAGCTTCCACGGCATCAAGATGGCGCTGTTGCTGCTGTTGACTCCTTGGGTATTAAAAAAGTGCTATTGGTTCATATGGGGTGGTGACCTTTACCAATACCAAATCGGCAAGCGTAACTTCAAATGGCGCCTGACAGAGCTTCTCCGCCGCCCGGCCATTAAGCGTATGGGCAACTTTGTCACTTACATCAAGGGCGATTACGAGTTGGCTAAAAAGTGGTACGGCTGCACCGGCCGGTGGCATGAGTGCCTGCTGTATACCAGCAACGTATACAAGAAAAACGTCATCGATGAACGTGCGGCGGGCGAGGACGGTAAAACCACCATTCTGCTGGGTAATTCTGCCGATCCAACCAACAATCATTTTTCCGCGTTCGATATATTGGAAACGTACAAAAACGAGAATATTGAGCTCGTCGTACCGCTCTCCTACGGCAATAAACGCTATGCGGCAGAAGTGGTGGCCGAAGGCACGCGGCGCTTTGGCGAGAAATTTGTACCATTAACCGACTTTATGCCTTTCCAGCACTACCTGGCGCTGCTGGGGAAAGTGGATATCGCGGTGTTCAACCATCATCGCCAACAGGCGATGGGTAACACCATTTCCCTGCTGGGGCTGAAAAAAACGGTGTTTTTGAATCCAGGCACCACGCAGTGGGACTTCTTTCAAGAAAAGAATATCCAGGTATTGGATCTTCAAACGTTTTCGCTACGCAGCCTGAGCGCGGCGGAAAAGCATGACAACGAGCAAAAAATCGAAGCCTATTTCTCCGCTGAGAACCTTACCGCGCAGTTAAAGGCCGTCTTTACTTCCTGATGCCACACGGCACATCGCCCCGGCATGCATTCAGAATCGACAACAAGGGATAACATGATACCGTTCAACAAACCACCGGTAACCGGCAACGAAATTCAATATATCAATGCGGCGTTGGAGAATGGGAAATTGTCGGGCGACGGCCCGTTCGGCAAACAGTGCCAGAAATGGTTTGAAAACAAGCTGGGGTGCAAACACGCGCTGTTGACCCCGTCTTGCACCGCCGCGCTGGAGATCGCCGCGCTGCTGGTCGATATCCAGCCGGGCGACGAAGTTATCATGCCAAGCTACACCTTCGTCAGCACCGCCAACGCCTTCGTGTTGCGCGGCGCGAAAATCAAATTCGTCGATATCCACCCTGAAACCATGAATATGGATGCAGCGCTGGTGGCTGCGGCGATCACCGATAAAACCAAAGCCATCGTGCCCGTGCATTACGCCGGCGTCTCCTGCGATATGGATGCGATCATGCGCCTGGCCGATCAGCATAACCTGCTGGTGGTCGAAGACGCCGCGCAGGGCGTCATGAGCAAATACAAGGGCGATTTCGTTGGCGTTAAAGGTCACCTGGCGGCTTTCAGCTTCCATGAAACCAAAAACTATACCAGCGGCGGGGAAGGCGGCGCGCTGGTGATCAATGATGAGCGTTTTATCAAACGCGCCGAAATTTTGCGTGAGAAGGGCACCGACCGCAGCCAGTTCCTGCGCGGCCAGGTGGACAAATATACCTGGGTCGATTTCGGCAGCAGCTTCCTGCCGGGTGAACTGCAGTCGGCTTGCCTGTGGGGGCAACTGGAACTGGCGGATGAGATCAACGATAACCGCCTGGCGACTTGGCACAAGTACTACGCGAGCTTTGCGCCGCTGGCGGAGAAAGGGCTGCTGACGTTGCCGACTATTCCGGCGGATTGCGAGCACAATGCGCATATGTTCTATGTGAAGCTGAAGGATATTGAGCAAAGAACGCAGTTCATCGCTCACCTGAAGGCCTGTGGCGTGATGGCGGTATTCCATTATATTCCGCTGCACTCGGCGCCGGCGGGCAAGGTCTTCGGCACCTTCATCGGCGAAGACAACTACACCACCCGCGAAAGCGAGAGACTGGTTCGCCTGCCGCTGTACTACAAAATGACCGATGCCGATCAGAATAAAGTGATTGAAAGCGTTGTGAGGTTCTTTGAGTGAACGCCCGCAAGATCCTGGCGTTCGCCATCGGGCCGATCGGTAATGCCGCGCTGGGGTTGTTGACCCTGCCGGTCATTACCTGGCTGTTTTCGGCGGACGACGTAGGCCGAATCAGCATGCTGAATGTGGCCGTGTCTTTCTGCGTGCTGTTTTTCAGTTTGGGGCTTGATCAGGCTTACGTTCGGGAATACCACGGTGAATCCGATCGCGGGCAGCTGTTGAAGAACGTCGCTTTCCCCGGCTTGCTGATGATCGTAGTCATCAGTGCGGCATTCCTGCTGTTCCCCGGCAGTTTGTCCGCGTTGCTGTTCGAACAGAAAGACACGGCGATAAGCTGGCTTATCATGTTGATTCTTCTGGCGTCGTTCATCAACCGTTTCTTGTCCCTGATACTCAGGATGCAGGAGAAGGGGATGGCGTTTTCGCTCAGCCAACTGATGCCCAAGCTGATGACGCTGATCGTCATCGGCCTGTGCTATGTTCTGTTTACCCAGCATACGCTGATGCAGTTGGTGGTGGCGAACGCCGTCGGTTTTATCGCCGTATCGCTGATGCTGATGTGGTCTTCCCGGGCGGATTGGATAGCCGCGCTGCGCAGTTCGCTGGACTACGGCAAACTGAAAGCGATGCTCAAGTTCGGCTATCCGCTGATCTTGGGCGGGTTGGCGTTTTGGGGGTTAACCACTGTCGATAGGATGTTCGTGCGAGCCTATTCCGGCTTTGAACAGTTGGCTATCTTCTCGGTGGCGGTTAGCTTCGCCGGCGTGGCGAGCATCCTGCAAAGTGTGTTCTCTACTGTTTGGGCGCCGATGGTGTACAAGCTGGCGGAGTCTAACGAAGGCGGCGAACAGCAGATGGTAACCAAGGTCACGCAGTGCATGCTGATTGCCGTGGTTTGCCTGTTCAGCTTGGGCGGGCTCTTTTCCTGGCTGGTTGACTTTGTCTTGCCCGCTAATTACGTGAATGTGAAATATATTCTGGTTGCGAGTCTGGGTTTCCCTTTGTTGTTCACACTGTCGGAAACGACGGCGGTCGGCATCGGCCTGAGCAGAAAGACCGCTTACACCATGCTGGCTTCCTTGAGCGCGTTGCTCATCAACGTGGTGGCCAATGCATTGCTGGTGCCACGTTTCGGCGCCGGTGGCGCGGCGGTAAGCACCTGTCTGGCCTTCTGGGCATTCCTGATCCTGAGAACGGAATTCTCGATTATCAGCTGGAAGACCATGCCACGTTTTGAAATGTATTTCTTCACTTTCCTCTGTCTGGCGGGGGCGTCGGTTTCAGCGCTGGCAGGCGAGAAAATGAAATACGAGCTGTTTGTCTATTGGGGTGTCTTACTGGCCGTGGTGCTGGTGAGGAACCTCAGGTTCCTTAAGTCGTTCGCCAAACGATAACGCTTTCGGTCAGGCAACCCGTTGCGGGTTGCCGCCGTTTTCCCCATTTCTTTTTCTCATCATGACAGCGCGATCTCGCTGACGTCTCCTCTTGCTCAACGCAGCCGCTCCCGAATCTCCTCCTCAGGCAGATCCACACCGATAAACACCAACGTGCTCTTGCGCTCTTCCTCAGGTAGCCATTCCCGATCCCAGTCGGCGTTATACAGCCGCTGTACGCCCTGGAACAGCAGGCGGCGCGGTTCGTCTTCGATAGACAGAATGCCTTTGTAGCGCAGCAGGTTGTCGGCGTATTCCAGCAGCAGGCCTTCCATCACCTCGGAGATTTGCATCAGCGGCAGCGGGCGCTCCAGCGTCACCACGATCGAGCGGATGTCGCTCTGCGGCTGCGGAATGCGGCGGAACAGCGGGGCGGGCGGCGTCAGGTTGAGTTTGTCGTTCAGCGTAAAGCCTTCGATGTCGAACAGCACGCTCAGATCGATATCGCCGTGCGTCACCTGGTAGAGCGGCGCGCGGGCGTTCATCCGCTGCAGCCGCTGGATCAGCGCCTCGCAGTCCAGCGCCACGTCGGTTTTGGTCAACAGGATGCGGTCGGCGTAGCCCACCTGAGCCTGGGCGATGCTGAACTGGCTCAGCTGCTGCTCGGCGTGCGCCGCGTCCACCAGGGTGATGATGCCGTCCAGCAGGAAGCGCTCGCACAGGATCTCGTGCGAGAAAAAGGTCTGGGTAATCGGGCCGGGATCGGCCATGCCGGTGCATTCGATGATCAGCCGATCGAACGCCAGCTGGCCGCTGTCGACGCCGTCCAGCAGATCCAGCAGCGCGTCCGCCAGTTCGTTGGACTTGCTGCAGCAGATGCAGCCGTTGCTTAACGTGGTGATGCGGCTGGCGCGATCGCCGATCAGCGCGTCGTCGATCGGCGCTTCGCCGAACTCGTTCTCGATGACCGCGATTTTATAGCCGTGTTCGGCGTTCAGGATGTGGCGCAGCAGGGTGGTTTTGCCGGCGCCCAAAAAGCCGGTCAGGATGGTGACTGCAATGGGTTTCATACGGGTCCTTGTGACTGCGGGTTAACAGCAGCGCATGCCGCCTTTGCCGTCGCCGCCGTAGCGCGCTTGCTGGCGCTCGCGGAAAAATTCTTTATAGGTCATCACCGGCTTGTCCGGGTGGTTGTCTTTCATGTGCTGGACGTAGGTATCGTAGTCAGGCACGCCCACCAACATGCGCGCCGCCTGCCCGAGATATTTCCCCGCCTGGCCGAGATTTCCGAACATAAGCCTTCTCCAACTTTACCCTGCATCACTACAGCGCTTGCTTAAGCCTGATATTAGGGGAAGCCGGGGGATGGGGGTCCCGCAGGGATGCCCCACCTCCGGGTCGCCCCGGGTATCTCGATTGCATCGCGCCGCACGCCTGGCGTCTTGCGATGCGCAGGCCGTGCGGCTTTGGGTACTACTTAATGCTTATTATGCAGGGTATCCGTTAAATCACATCAATGCTGGGTCGAAACTTTGACCTCCCCCTCAGTTACGCCGTCGGCGGGCGCGGCCTGCGGCACCGGCACGTAAGGCGTTTCCTGGTCGGTGCGTTTCGGGTTCTTGTGCGCCGCCATCGCGGTTTTCACCCCATAGAAGATGATGCTGTACACCACCAGCAGGAACAGAATGCTCAGCCCGGCGTTGGTGTAGTTGTTCACCACGATGTGGTTCATGTTGGCGATCTGCTGGGCGCTCAGCTCGGCGCCGCCTTCGGCGATTTTGCGTTTGTATTCGCCGGCCAGGAAGAAGAAGCCTTCCAGCTGTGGGTTGTCGCTGAACAGCTTCAGGCCCAGCGCGTAGGTGGTGCAGATCAGCAGCCACACCGCCGGCAGCACGGTCACCCAGATGTATTGGGTGCGCTTCATTTTAATCAGCACCACGGTGCCCAGCACCAGCGCCACAGCGGCCAGCATCTGGTTGGAGATGCCGAACAGCGGCCACAGGCTCTTCACGCCGCCGAGCGGATCCACCACGCCCTGGTACAGCAGGTAGCCCCACAGCCCGACGCAGCCGGCGGTGCCGACGATGCCGGCCACCAGCGAGTCGGTTTTCTTCAGGAACGGCACGAAGTTGCCCAGCAGATCCTGCAGCATAAAGCGGCCGGAGCGGGTGCCGGCGTCCAGCGCGGTCAGGATGAACAGCGCCTCGAACAGAATGCCGAAGTGATACCAGAAGCCCATGTTGGCGCCCGGAATGATCTGGTGGAACACGTGGGCGATGCCCACCGCCAGCGTTGGCGCGCCGCCGGCGCGGTTCAGCACCGAAGGTTCGCCGATGTCGGTGGCGGTCTGCAGGATCTGTTCCGGGCTGATGACGAAGCCCCAGGAGCTGACCGCCGCCGCCGCGTGCACGGTCACGTCCTTCAGCGAAGCCATGATCATTGGCGCGTCTTCGGTGCCCAGGCGGTGCAGATCCGGCATGGTGATGCCCAGCGCCGCCGGCGGGGTGTTCATGGCGAAGTACAGGCCCGGCTCGATGATGGAAGCCGCCACCAGCGCCATAATGGCGACGAAGGACTCCATCAGCATCGCGCCGTAGCCGATAAAGCGCGCGTCGGTCTCATTGGCCAGCAGCTTCGGCGTGGTGCCGGAGGCGATCAGCGCATGGAAGCCGGAGACCGCGCCGCAGGCGATGGTGATGAACAGGAATGGGAACAGGGTGCCTTTCCACACCGGGCCGGTGCCGTCGACGAACTGGGTCACCGCCGGCATTTTCAGCTCAGGGTTGAGGATCACGATGCCGATCGCCAGCCCGACGATCACGCCGATTTTCAGGAAGGTGGCCAGGTAGTCGCGCGGCGCCAGGATCAGCCATACCGGCAGCAGGGCGGAGACAAAGGCGTAGCCGATCAACGTGAAGGTGATGGTGGTGTCTTTAAAGGTCAGCGCCGGGCCCCAGTACGGGTCGTGTGCCACCACGCCGCCGAACCAGATGGCGGCCACCAGCAGCACGATGCCGATGATTGACACTTCACCCACGCGGCCGGGGCGCAGGTAGCGCATGTAGATGCCCATAAACAGCGCGATCGGCACGGTGGAGCAGACGGTGAACACCCCCCACGGGCTTTCCGCCAGCGCTTTCACCACGATCAGCGCCAGCACCGCCAGGATGATGATCATGATCAGGAAGCAGCCGAACAGCGCGATGGTGCCCGGTATCGGCCCCATCTCTTTTTTGATGATCTCACCGAGCGAGGCGCCGTTGCGGCGCGAGGAGATGAACAGCACCATAAAGTCCTGCACCGCCCCCGCCAGCACCACGCCGCCCAGCAGCCACAGCGTGCCGGGCAGGTAGCCGACCTGCGCGGCCAGCACCGGCCCCACCAGCGGTCCGGCGCCGGCGATGGCGGCGAAGTGGTGGCCGAACAGCACGTTCTTGTTGGTCGGCACGTAGTTGAGGCCGTCGTTGTTGACCACCGCCGGGGTGGCGCGGCCGGCGTCCAGCTTCATCACCCTGGTGGCGATGTACAGGCTGTAGTAGCGGTAGGCCACCAGATACACCGCCACCGAAGCGACGACGATCCACAGCGCGCTGATGTGTTCGCCGCGGCGCAGCGCCACCACGCCGAGGCAGGCTGCGCCGAGTATCCCCAGCAGCATCCACGGAATGTGCTTTAAAATCCCCTCTCGTTTCATGAGGTATCCTTAATTCCAGTCTGCAAAATATGAATGAACTCATCCGCTTGTAAGAGATGTCAGAGTGGTGCGGTGAGCCGTAGCGTCTTTCCCGAGGTAAGGCGGGTTTAGGAACAGCTCATCATCGCCGGGGGTAAGGGGGGAAGACAGGCGTATTTCGCTCAGCGGTCAGATCCGCCGGGTGAACGGTTGGATTGGCGGGGTAAGCGGTTTGCTGCATAACCAACAGCCGCCCGCCAGCCGCTGTTGCCAATGCAGCACCCGCTTTAACCCGCCGGCTTTAAACCCTCGGTTTATCAGCCAGATGCCTTAACGCGGCGGTTGGCACGCATTCTGCTATCGGATTTATAACCAAAACAAGGTTTTCAATATTTGTAAATCGATAATGGTTATATGCGTGCCGCATCACGGCGCCAACGAGCAGAGGGAGAGAAGCATGTCAGCAGCAAACCACTCGCAGCAGCCTATTCAGTTCGCCTACTGGGTGCCGAACGTCTCCGGCGGTCTGGTGATCAGCAACATCCCGCAGCGCACCGGTTGGGACATCGGCTATAACCGCAAGCTGGCGCAGATTGCCGAGCGCGCCGGTTTCGACTACGCGCTTACCCAGATCCGCTTCACCGCCGGTTACGGCGCGGAGAACCAGCACGAATCGGTGTCGTTCTCACAGGCGCTGCTGGATTCCACCGAGAAACTGAAAGTGATCGCCGCGCTGCTGCCGGGGCCGTGGAACCCCACGCTGGCGGCCAAGCAGATCGCCACCATCAGCCACCTTTCGGAGGCGCGCATCGCGGTGAACATTGTCAGCGGCTGGTTCCGCGGCGAGTTCAAGGCCATCGGCGAGCCGTGGCTGGATCATGAGGAGCGCTACCTGCGCTCGGAAGAGTTTATCCGCTGCCTGCGCGGCATCTGGACTGAGCCCAGCTTCACCTTCGCCGGCGATTTTTATCGCTATCGCGACTACTCGCTGAAGCCCAAGCCGCTGGATCCGCTGCCGGAGATCTTCCAGGGCGGCAGCTCGCGGGCGGCGCGCGACATGGCGGCGCGGGTTTCGGACTGGTACTTCACCAACGGCAACAGCGTGGAGGGCATTCGCCAGCAGGTGGACGATCTGCAGACCAAGGCCAGGGCCAACCAGCACCGGGTCAAGGTGGGGGTGAACGGCTTCGTCATTGCCCGCGATACCGAGCAGGAAGCGCAGGCAGTGCTGCAGGAGATTATCGATCACGCCAACCCGGAGGCGGTGCAAGGATTCGGCCACGAGGTGAAGAACGCCGGGGCGGCCTCGCCCGAGGGCGAGGGCAACTGGGCCAAATCCTCGTTTGAGGATCTGGTGCAGTACAACGACGGCTTTAAAACCAACCTGATCGGCACGCCGCAGCAGATCGCCGAGCGCATCATCGCGTTAAAAGACGCCGGGGTGGATCTGCTGTTGCTGGCGTTTCTGCACTTCCAGGAAGAGGTGGAGTACTTCGGCCGCGAAGTGATCCCGCTGGTGCGCGAACTGGAGCGCCAGCGGGCGGCGGCCTGAGCGTTCAACCCGTTTGCAGGGTTTGCAGCAGGTGGATAAAGGCGGCGCTGAGCGGCGGCGTGGCTGGCTCATGGCGGGTAAAGACATAAAAGCGCGCGCTGATGTCGATCCCCTGCGTCGGGATTTTCTGCAGGTGCAGCTGCGGGGCGTAGTGCGCGACGACCCGATCGCTCAGCAGCGCGATATAGCCCTGCTGCCTGACCAGGCACCAGGTCGCCAGAAAGGAGTCGGTCTCGACGATCTGGCCGTGCGGCGTGTAACGCTCGGCGATCTCGCGGATGGCGGCGTGCCCCACCGAGCTGGAGCGCGGCACCACCCATTTGGCTTCGGCCGGCGGCTGCCCGGCGGCGGTCAGGTCGCCCCCTTGATAGAGCGAGAAGCGCTCGCTCTTCAGCGCCTGCATGGCTAGATCGGCGCCGCCCGCCGCGCCGTTCAGGCTGCTGACCGCCAAATCCAGCTCGCAGTTTCTCAGCCGGGCGAGCAGGCCTTCCGGGCCGTCTTCCACCACCGTCACCCGGGTATGCGGGTAGCGGCGGTTGAAGCCTTCGAGCACCTGAGGCAGGTAGCACAGCAGCGGATCGACGCTCATCCCCACCCGCAGGCGCTTCTCGCCGCCGGCGCTCATGCCGCGCAGCTCGTCAAACGCGCTGAGCAACTGATTGGTGGCGGCGTCTATCCGCCGGTAAAACAACTCGCCGACCGCCGTCAGGCGCACGCCGCGGTTGCTGCGCTCCAGCAACCGCGCGCCGATGGACATTTCCAGCTCTTTGAGCACCCGGCTGAGCGTCGGTTGCGAGACGGCCAGTTTTTTCGCGGCATCGTGCAAACTTCCGCAGTGAACGATGTCTTTGAACATCGTCAGATGAGCCAGTTTTGGCATGGTTTTCATGGTGAATCTCCCTGGAAGTGAACGGCATTAGCCGGAGCCGGCGATGCGGCTGTAATAGGCCTGTTTCATCATGCTGTCGTTCAGCAGTTTATTGATGGTCTGGTCGAGCACCGGCGTGGTGACGGAGGCCGGCATCAGCGTGGCGGTGATCTCCACGTCGTCGTCGCCAAAGGGTTCGATATCCAGATGCGAGATAAAGCAGTTTTCTCCTTGCAGCACCTGTTTGAATTTGGCCAGCGCTTCACGCTGTTCATGCTCGAAGGCAATGACGCAAATCTGGTAGGTGGATTCGCCGTTAACGTCATTGAAGGGCTGTTTGTTGACCATATTGACCAGAGGGCGCAGCAGGGTGTTGGCGGCGAGCACGAACAGCGTGGCGGCCAGCGCATCGCCGTACAGGCCGCAGCCGGCGCAGGCGCCGACCGCCGCGGAGCCCCAGAGCGTGGCGGCGGTGTTCAGGCCGCGGATGTTCATCCCTTCTTTCATGATGGCCCCGGCGCCGAGAAAGCCGACGCCGGAGACCACGTAGGAGATGACGCGCACCGCGCCGCCGCTGCCGTCGATGGTCATGGCCAGGTGGACGAAAATCGCCGCGCTGGTGGCCACCAGCGTATTGGTGCGCAGCCCGGCGGTGCGCTGGCGGAATTGTCTTTCGTAGCCGATGGCGGCGCCCAGGACGGACGCGGTCAGCAGCGTCAGCAGTGTATGAATGAAATGCATGATAATAACTCGATGTATTATCCGCTTATCATGAGACACCCGTGGCGGGGTGACTCTTGATAAACAGGTAGTTAAGTTGGCGGGATCCGTCCCGCCAGGCCAGGGCGGCGCTCAGTGCGCGGCGGCGATCTGCCGGCTGAGCGTCTCGCTGATTTTGTCCGTCAGCGGCTGCATCCCCTCGCGGGTACGCGTCTCGCGGCGCTGCGCGATGTGATAGCAGCCGTCGAGGGTGCCGGCGCCCAGCAGGAGGATGCGATCAGACATCATCACCGCTTCCTCTACGCTGTGGGTCACCAGCACGATGGAGCGGGTTTTGATCTGGCGCGTGCTCCAGATGCGCAGCAGATCGCTGCGCAGGTGTTCGCCGGTATAGACGTCCAGCGCGGAAAACGGCTCATCCAGCAACAGCAGCATCGGTTCTACCGCCAGCGCGCGCGCAAAGCCGACCCGCTGGCGCATGCCGCCGGAAAGCTCGCGCGGGTAGGCGTCGCGGTAGGGCGCGAGACCGACCAGATCGAGCATTTTCAGCGTCTGGGTTTCGACCACCTGCGGCGGCAGATCCTGCGCCTGCAGCCCGAAGGCGATATTTTGATAGACGTTCAGCCACGGGAAAATGGCGAAGGTCTGGAACACCATGTTGATCTGCGGATTCGGCCCCGAGACTTTTTTATCCCCCAGCATCACGGTGCCCAGATCCGGCGCGATCAGGCCGGAAAGTATGCGCAGCAGGGTGGATTTGCCCGAGCCGGACTGCCCCAAAATGCTGACGACCTCGTTATCGTAGAGGCGCAGGTTGATTTCATTCAGCACCAGGCGTTTTTCTTTACCGGTAGGCTGAACGCTTTTGCTGGCGTTATTAACCGTCAGCAGCGTGGTTTTTTTTACCATCATGATGTTTCTCCACTCAATTAAAAATATGAGCATGGAAAAATGGCCGATAGTTATCGCCGCGCAGGGGTAAAATAAATGCGAGCGCAAATAAGCCTGAGCGTTATCGGACTGTTAATAAGCGTATGCTGGAAGGATTAGCCTGTCAGGCGCGCCGGAGCGGCGTGCGCGGAGGCCATGCGCTGAAGGGGTAAAGCGAAGGGATGTGGTAACTGACGCATATCCTGACACTTTCAGGATGCAATGGGATGACTATTGCTCCTGTGACCTCAGCGATTCCAACAATAAAATAAACAACCAACTGTCGCCGTCCATATCATTTCCCCGTTATTTTTCGTGTGGCCATAATACGCGTGATATTGTCTGTGATTCAATGTGGTTAGGCGGAATTATCGCGGCAAAATGTAATTTAATATGAATGCGGGAAAGTTTTTCTTTATTTATTAAACGGGGCGTCAACGAAAATCATGAGAATGAATATAGGCGCTATTTTATGGAAATATAAACCTGAATTAAACGAGAGAATAACAGGGCGGGCGCAAGACAAATAATGAACCGGCCGCAGAGCGCGCTGCGGCCGGTATCGGGTCAGAACTGATACATGATGCCGGTTTCGATAATGTCGTCGGCGCCGGCGCCGACGGCGTTCTGCCGTTGCAGCAGGTTGAGCTTGTACTCCACGTAGGTCGACATATTGGCGTTGACGCTGTAGTTCAGCGCCAGATCCAGGTATTTGACCAGATCGGCGTCGCCGATGCCGGGCAGGTTACGGCCGCGCGTTTGCAGGTAGGCCACCGAGGGCGTGACGCCGGAATCGAAGTGATACTGCGCGACCGCCTCGACGGCGTCCGCGCGGGGGGCGAAGCCGGCGTAGCGATCGCCGTCGACATAGGTCATGTTTTCGGTGCGCGCATAGCTGGCCGCCAGGTAGAGGTTGTCCAGATCGTATTTCAGCCCCAGCGTCCAGGCCCGGGCGCGATCGCCGTCAGCCAGGCCGAAGCGCTGCTGCGCCAGGGTGCGCGCAGAGTTGGCGTAGGCGGCGCCAAAGTTTAGCCCCGCGCCGGTGTCGTAGGTGGCGGAAAAGGCGTAGCCATCGCCGTTTTGCGTCTGAATATCCTTCGCCCGCAGAGCGTCGTCCCCCCGATTCTTCCCCTGATATTGCAGGCCGAGATCCAGACCGTCCAACAGCCCGCCCAGGCTGCGGTTGTGGTAGGTCAGCAGGCCGTTGGCGCGGCCGGTCATGAAGTTGTCGGCCGCTTCGTAGCTGTCGTTGCCGAATTCGGGCAGCACGTCCGTCCAGCCGGCCACGTCATACAGCAGGCCGTAGCTGCGGCCGTAGTCCAGGCTGCCCCAGCGGCCGAACGTCAGCCCGGCGAAGCCCAGCCGGGTATAGCTATTGCCCGGCCCGGCGCTTTCCGCCTGATCGAGCCCCGCCTGATATTCCCATTGGCCATACCCTGTCAGCCCCTCGGCGATCTGCGTCTCGCCTTTGAAACCGAAACGGGTGTAGGAGCGATCGCCGTTATTGTCGGCATCGCTGCTGAAGTAATGCACCCCGTTCAGTTGGCCGTACAGATCCAGTTTATTGCCGTCTTTGTTGACGATTTCTGCCCCGGCGGCGGCCGCCGGCATCAGGATGACCAGCGCCATCAGTAAGCTTTTATGTTTCATTTCACTACCCTGAGTTAACGAAAATGCGGCCTTATCCGGCCGGTTGCGCCTGCGCGATTTTTTTGTACAGGCAGCTGCGGATCCGATCGGTGAGGTGCCGCAGGCTGCCCCGGTTGCGCGCCGCGCGGGGAATATTGATGCTGAATTCGTCATCGATCCGTTTGCTGGTCGCGTCCAGGATCAGCACCCGATCGGACATCAACACCGCCTCTTCGACGTCGTGCGTCACCATCACCATGGCACGCGTGCGCAGCCGGTTGTCTCCCCACAGCGCCAGCAGATCGCTGCGCAGTTTTTGCGCGGTAAAGATATCGAGGGCGGAGAAGGGCTCGTCCAGCAGCAAGACATCGGGCTCTACCGCCAACGCCCGGGCGAAGCCCACGCGCTGGCGCATTCCGCCCGACAGCTCGCGCGGCCAGGCGTGCTCATAGCCGCTCAGCCCCACCAGGCGCAGCAGCGCCCCTAGCCGCTCGGCGATCGTCTGCGGCGGCAGCTTTTGCGCCAGCAGGCCGAAGGCGATGTTGTCGTACACCGTCAGCCAGGGGTAGAGCGCGTAGGACTGAAACACCATGCCGGCGTTGGCGCTCGGGCCGCAGACCGGTTTGCCCGCCAGGGTGAGCGTGCCGCTGTCCGGCGGGATCAGCCCGGCCAGCATGCGCAGCAGCGTGGACTTGCCCGAACCGGATTGCCCCAGAATGGTGACGAACTCGCCGGCGTGCACGGTCAGCGACACGTCGCGCAGCACGGGGGTGGAGCGCTTGTTTTCGCCGATAAACGTTTTGTTCAACCGACGGGCGCTGATAATCACGTCTTGAGTCAGCATGTGGTTCCCCCTTGATCAGTCATATTTGAATTTGGTTTCCGCGATGCGATACAGCGGTTGCCAGACGAAGATGATGCACAGCGCCACCAGCGCGCACATCGCGGCACAGCCCAGTGCGGACTCCGGGTTCTTGCCGGCGTCGGTGACGACGGAAATGAACGCGCCCAGCCCGGTGGCGCTGAGGGTGGTGCTGCCCCACTGGATCACTTCGGCGGCGATGGCGCTGTTCCAGGCGCCGCCGGCGGCGGAGATGATGCCGGTCACGATATAGGGGAAGATCGCCGGCAGCATGTAGTAGCGCCACCAGCGGAAACGGCGCAGGCCGAAGGTTTCGCTGACTTCGGTGATCTGCGTCGGAATGGCGGAAACGCCGGCGATCACGTTGAACAATACGTACCACTGGGTGCCCAGCATGATCATCGGAATGGCCCACCAGCCGAGATCCTGATGATAAATGGCGATGAAGGCGGCGATCAGCGGGTAGAAAATGTTGGGCGGAATGGCCGCCAGGATCTGGATGATCGGCTGGAAGATCTTCACCAGGCGCGGATTCAGGCCGATCCACACCCCCAGCGGCGTGAAGATCGCCACGCTGAGCAGCATGGCCGCGGCCACGCGCGCGGTGGTGAGCAACATCCACTCCGGCAGCATGGCGAAGTACTGTTTGGGGAAGTATTCCCACAACTGATAGCCGAACCACACGCAGGCCAACACCACGCCGAGATACCACAGGCTGCGCCACAGCCAGTTGCCTTTGGCGGCGAGCCTGAACAGGCGGTGCAGACCGAGGGCGTACCACAGCCGCGGCAGCTTGAACAGCCACAGGTCAGCCAGCGCGCGCAGCGTGCGGCCGAGCGCCGCGCCGACGTGCGAGAAGGCCAGGCTGTTGTAAAACCACGGATTGCCGAGCGCCCGATTGGCGGTGACGTCTTCGTATTTGAAGCGGGCGGTGTAACGCACCAGCGGGCGGAACACCAGCTGATCGAGCAGCACGATGTTGGCGGCCAGCGCGACGATCGCATACAGGATCGCCGGCACGTTCTGCTGCGCCAGCGCTTCGGCGATATAGGAGCCGACGCCGGGCAGTTCGACCGAGCGATCGCCGACCGGAATGGCTTCGGAGGCCACCAGGGCGAACCAGGCGGCGGATTGCGACACCATGGCGTTCCACAGCAGGCCCGGCACCGAATAGATGAATTCCAGCCGCCAGAAGCGTTGCCACGGGTTGTAATTGAAGCTGCGGGCGGCTTCGTCCAGCTCCTTGGGCACGATGCGCAGCGTCTGATACAGCGTCAGCATCATGTTCCAGGCCTGGCCGGTAAACACCGCGAAGATGGCGGTGCACTCCAGCCCCATCACGCTGTGTGGGTAGAGGTTGAGAAAGTACACGGTCGTGAAGGTCAGGAACCCCACCAGCGGCACCGACTCCATAAAGTTGACGAAGGGCAGGATCACCCGGCGCAGCGGCGCATAGCGCGCGGCCAGCACGGCGAACACCACAGAAAACAGCAGCGACCAGGCCATACCGAGGAGAAAACGCATGCTGGTTCTGAGCGAATAATAAAGCAGGTTCCAGGCATCGAGACTAATGGCAGAGACGTTTTGTTCATTGAAGTTGCCGTGCATGTCGCCCCATGCGCGAATAAAAAAGGCAATGAAGAAAACGCCGATGGCGATAACGATAAAGTCATTTAAATAAGACTTTCTGAAAACAGATGTACCCCGGTTATTTTGCATAACGCAATACCTTATTTTTCCCATAAGAAATCCGTCGGCGCTCGGGTAATGCTCCCGGCGACATCAGATAAATACCGCCACAGCGGTTGAGACAAACGTTGTTTTCGCAGCGGGGCGATGGGCGGGCAGGCAGAGCGGGAAAGGCCGTCAGAAGGGGAGCGGTTGCCGCATTCCGTATCTTTCAGAATGCAACGTGGATGGCATTACTGAAAGGTGCCCAATAGCATTAGCGTAAAACTAAAACTTTCATCGCCCATAGGGCCCTCCTCGGTTTAAATATGGCACGGAGAGGGTAATGTGTTTTGCTAATAAAAAGCAATTGGCGGCGCGCGGTTTTTACGGTTGATATGTAACAGGATGAATATTCATTTTTTAATCGCTATATTCAGAAAATAAAATAACCTATTTTGATGGCGGTAAATGCGGTGGAAATAAATCGCAGCGAAATAAAACGGCGCGCCTGAATACCGCGCGCGCCGTAACATTAATAAACCTGCCTGCCGTTGATGCCGGCGGGGAAAATGCCGGTGGCGAAGAGATGCCCGTTGGCCTGGATCTGGTCGTCGGGCAGCATCTCCAACGGGAACTCGCCTGACAGGCAGCTGAGAAAGGCGTTGCGATCGTCCGTGGTGGTAAAGCCGATCAGATCGTAGAACAGCAGCGAAGCGATCAGCTGACGATGTTCCGGGATGCGCCGCAGCAGCGCCGCCGACGGGAACGGCAGGTGGAAGAAGAACGCGCAGGCATTCAGCAGCCCCTGCTCCTTCAACGCCTGGGCGCAGGGCAGCAGCTGGTAGTCGTCGATACAGACGATGTCGCCCGGGCACAGGTGCTCGCAGGCGATATCGGCGAAACGGCAGTTCAGCTGCCGGTAGGCGCGGTAGTTTTCCGGCGTGAAGTGCGCCTTCTCCGGCTGGTTGTGGAACACCGGCCACAGGCCGTCGTGGTAGTAGCCCTGATAGTGGCGGCGAAACTCCTCGATCGACAGCGGGAAGGTCACCTGATCGTAACCGGCGCGTTGGCGGCAACTGATCGGGCGCTGCGCGAAATTCTGCACGTCGCCGTTCCAGCCGAGCCACAGCCCCGGTTCGGCGTCGGCCGCCAGCGTCCGGCCGGCGCAGGCCAGATCCTTGCCGTCGCACTGCTTGTTGGAAATCAGCACCAAACGAGACATCGGATTCTCCTTATCAGTGCAGGGCGCGCGGGGCGTGCGCCGCGCAGTCGGCGCGCCAGGGCGCTTGCAGCACGGGCAGCGTGACGCGCAGGCCGCGCAATGCCGGATGCGCCAGGCAGCAGCGCGTCAGCCAGCTTCCCAGCCCGACGCCGCGGTATTCGGCGCTGACGAACAGCTCGCTCACCGAGGCGAAGGTGGCGTAATCGGTCACCATACGGGCGAAGCCGAGCTGGTGGCGTTTGCGGTACAGGCCAAAGCACAGGCCGTGGCGCGCCAGGCGCTCCGCCGCCGCCCGATCCGGCAGGCTGAGGAAACGCTGGATCGCCTCGATATCCAATAACTGCCGATCGGTGCTGATATGAAAAACGCCTTTGCGCCAGCAGAGCAGCGGCTGTACGGGGGCCAATTGCGGTTGCATGTTCATGATTATCCTTAGGTTAACGAATCAGTGGATGGTTACAGCATCCAGCCGAGTTCGGCGGCGGTGACCTGTTCCTCGAAGCGGCGCAGTTCGGCGCTTTTGCAGGTGTGCCACAGGGTGCAGAACGCCGGGCCGAGCAGCTCGCGCAGCGGATCGCTGTGGCGGAACAGCGCCAGCGCCTCCTGCTGGCCGAGCGGCAAGGGTGCGGCGTTGTCGCTTTCGCAGCCGTTGGCGGCGGGCGGCAGCGGCAGCGGGTGTTCCAGCCCGTGCAGCAGGCCGCCGAGCATCACCGCCAGCGCCAGATAGGGGTTGGCGTCGGCGCCGGCCAGGCGGTATTCGATGCGCTGATTGGCGCTGTCGGCGCAGGGCAGGCGCAGCGCCACCGTGCGATTGTTGTGGCCCCAGGAGGCGCGCAGCGGCACGTGCATGCCGGGGCGGAAGCGGCGAAACGCGTTGATGTTGGGCGCCAGGATCGCCATCGACGCCGGCATCAGCGCCAGCATGCCCGCCATCGCCTGCTGCATGTTGTCGCTCAGTTCACCCGGCGCGCCGGTCAGCAGGTTCTCGCCGTGCTCGTTCTGCAGGCTGATGTGAAAATGCAGCCCGCTGCCGGCGGCATGGGCGCAGGGCTTGGCCATAAAGCAGGCGTGCTGGTGATGTTGCTCGGCAATCTGCCGCGTCAGGCGCTTCAGCGCCATGATCTGGTCGCAGGCTTCCAGCACGCGCCGGCTGTGATGCAGGTTCAGCTCGTACTGGCCGGAAGCGGCTTCGGCCACCACGCCGGTCAGCGGCAGGCTTTGCAGCCGCGCGTGCCGTTCGATGTCGCTCAGCAGCGCATGGTGGCGCTCGGGCGCATCCACCGCGAAGCTCTGCGTCGGGCAGGCTTCCGCCTCGGCGGGGCGCTGCGGATCCTGCAGGTAGAACTCCAGTTCGGCCGCCACCACCGGGAAGCAGTTGCGCTCGTGCAGGCGCTTCAGCACCCGTTGCAGCACCACGCGCGGCTCCAGCTCGCAGGCGTCGCCGTCGGCGTTTTGCATCGTCAGCAGCAGCTGGGCGTGGCGTTCGGGATCGCGCGCGCAGGGGCGCAGCGTGCCGGGCACCGGCAGGCACAGCCGATCCGGCTCGCCCGCCCGCTGCCCCAGCCCGCTTTCTTCTATCACCCGGCCGTGCAGATCCAGGGCGTAGATCGACAGCGGGAAGTAGCAGCCTTTTTCCAGGCCAAAGGCTTCGGCGATCGGCAGGCGCTTGCCGCGCAGCTGGCCGTTCAGATCGTGCAGATAAATATCCAGCTGTTCGGTATCCGGATAGCGCTGCAGGTAGTGTTCCAGCTCTTTGCGGAAGGTGCGCGTCGGCGATGCGGGCAGCTCCGCCAGCAGAGGATTGAACCCGATGATATTAGAATGCATGGCGCGCTCCAGAACGAAGACCGGTCACGGCCAGAGGCAGGGATAAACGCATGAGACAACTCTCTTGTGAGGCCATAGCGGCGATGTGAAAAGGGTATCTGCGGCGGCAAAAACTGTCTGTAAAAACGCCGTAACGTTAACGGGGTGCGGAATAAAAATGCCGTAAAGAGCGCGGCGGGTTGGCCGGGTCGGCACGGTCTATACTGGCGAGATGGGCCGTAGAAGGAGAGATAACGATGAAGAGAATAGGGCTGCTTATCGCCGCGCTGGCCGCGTTCCACGCCACCGCGTCTTCCCCACAGGCGTGGGCCGAGAGCGAACGGGCGATGCGCGCCGCCTGCCTGAAAGCCAGCGGGCTAAAAAACGCCAGGGTGGAAGGGGAGATTATTCACTACGGTGATGACGTCGGCTATTCGGCGCTGTTTATCGGCGGGCGCTACCCGCAGCCGTTTATGAAAAACCAGCCGGGCAGGGAGCTGTGCTTATATCAGCGTGCCACGCAGAAGGCGGCGGTGCAGGCGGTGGAGGGAGATTAGACCGACTTCAGGAGATAGTTCAGGAGACACATGATGATTAAGAGTGCTCCTTGTAACATTAATAATCTGAAATCATTACGGATCCAATTTTTTAACCTTGGTGATGAAGCTGCTCGAACGAAATCGTAGGTTTTGGGGCTTAGCCAAACGTTGCGAGTCAGTTTTAATTTCCGGTTGTTCAAAATCCAACGAAACCACTGGGCTTTTAGTGAAACACCGATGAAGTTAAGGTTGTCCGCTATCACGACAAAAAGTGGAACAGGGTGTTTACTCACCACATAGTGTTGATAAAAGAGATCAAACTCTTTTTTATGAAGTCGATAGTAAATAAATTGGATAATAGCGATAAGAAGGAAAAGAAAGAATAGTAATACCACTAAGAGTTTTATCTCTTTTATGTAAGACTCAATATAATTGATCATTTTTATACGTTGATTTTGATGAGATAAATAAAAATACAGCCCACGGTGGTAATAATGGCTTCTACGAGCAAAAGTATAAAGTCCATCGCCAGCCACTTCTGTAGCTCAGGAGAGGCGTTTTTTTGCACGAAATCGTAGGTTTTCGCATCGAGCCAAACTTGATCCCTTATTTTTATTTTTTTCCTTTTCAGAATCCAAAGAAACCACTGTGCTTTCAATGAGGTTCCAAGCATGCCGAGGCTATCGGCAAAGGCGACGTAGGGCGGAATAAAATGTCCGCTGCCGGCGTAACGTTGATAGAAAGCATCAAACTCTTTTTTATGGCGACGGTAACCAATGAACTGGATGAAGGCGCTTAAAACCAGCAATATCAAACACGATATGACGATAAATTTCATCATTCACCTACCACTAACGTCGTCAAATAATCGGAACCCATGCCACCCAGTGTGGATCCTGCGGCGCCTCCTATAGCGGCTCCAGCGATACCACAAACGATCACACCTGTTCCTGCTGTTGCTGCACCCAACACAATTGAACAAGCTGCAATCGCAAGACCTGCACCTGCATTCCCTGCCCAAATTCCCGCCGCAGTACTTGCCGCAAAATGACTGTATCCCTTCACCGCGATCTTGGCGCACTCCTGTTCGCGACCGGTGGTGCAGGCGTTGTAGACGTCGTTGGTGGTATTCAGCCCACTCAATCCGATGCCGATCCAGCCGCCGGCTTTCATAAACTTGGCCGCCCGGCTGGCGCTGTCGACGTAGTTCGAATAACCCTTGATGGCGCCGACGCCGGCGGTGCTCCATTCATGCACCAGCGATTTACTGGAGAGCCCTAGCGCGTGTTTGATTTGCGCATACTCTTTCATATTGAGTTGAGCACGAGTAAGGCGATTCAGTAACGGTTTTAATGTACCGAACAGCCGCGCTCGTTCCACCTGAAACTGGGTGCCAATCAACGCGCCACTCGTGCGGAACTGATTTTGGTAGGTTTTTTCAATCTCGACCAGGATATTTTTGATCTGGCTGAAGTAGCGTTCTCCGGCATCCGAAGCCAGCCCGACGACCGTTTCCCCATAGCTGGTGAAGGCGGCGATAGCGGCGTAATTGCGGTGCAAGAAGGTGGAGAAATCGCTGTCACCGGCTTTCACCGCTTTGCTGGTGCGGCTCTTGGCCTGCATCAGGGCGGCGATCTGCGTAGATTGGTTATGATTGCGCGGATCGGCGACGATCAGCATTTGCCCCGGTTGAACCAGCGGCGTATCGGCATTGAGCTGCATAAAAAAGCGTACCGCTTCCGATGGCTTGCCACCGAACAGATAGTTGGCGTGTAAGGCGAGCGGGCCGGTTTGTTGGGCGATGCAATAGCCCGGTGCGATGCTGCTGGACTTCTGTTCCATGTCGAAAAGCCTCCTTATTTTTAGGAAACTTAACATTTTCTACAGGGTGGTAACAGGTTCTGGCTCACGCTCTCGATCGGAGAATCATCTGAAAATGCTGGTGCCGCTTTACTCGCCACTCCCCGCCATCTCCCGTTCGATTACCGTCGCCAGCGCCTGCGCGGCGGAAGAGAGTTGGTGCTGCGCCAGGCGGATCAGGCCCACGCGCCGTTCGATGATCGGGCCGATCAGCGGCACGCACACCGCTCCCAGCTCATCCATCTGTTGCTCGCACAGCGCCGGCACCGCGCTGGCGCCGAGGCCGTTGGCCACCATGCGCCCGACCGTCACCAACTGGTGGCTCTCAAACGCCACCTCCAGCGTTCGCCCGCTGCGGGCCAGCTCCTGCTCCAGCAGCAGCCGCACCGCCGATGGCCGCTGCAGGGTGATGAAATCCAGCGTCAGCAGCTCCTTCCAGCTCACCTGCGCCCTGCGTGCCAGCGCCGAATCCTTCGGCACCACCGCCAGAAAGCGATCGCGGCACAGCGGGGTGAAGTGCAGGGTGTCGCTCGGCTCCGGCTCGAAGGCGATACCCATCTCCACCCGGCCTTCGCGGATCATTTCAAACACCTGCTCGTTGATGACGTCGTGCACCGCCACGTTGATGCCGGCGTAACGATCGCGAAACGCCTTGAGGATCGGCGGCAGCGGGTTGCCGGCGAACGACGGCATGGCGGCGATCGCCACCTTGCCCATCTGCAGGGTGAAGCGCTGGCGCATCGCCTCTTCCGCGTTGTCCCAATCCGCCAGCAGCTGGCGCGCCATCGGGAAGAAGGTTTCGCCCTCCGGCGTCAGCGCCACCCGGCGGGTGGTGCGCAGCAGCAGCGGCCCGCCCAGCGCGTCTTCCAGCCCACGGATCGCCAGGCTGAGCGCCGGCTGAGAAATATTCAGCCGCTCGCTGGCCTGGGCGAAATTCAGAGTGTGAGCTACCGCTAAAAACGCGCGTAACTGTTTGATGCTCATTTTCATTTTGGTTGGCGTTAACTCTTTGTTAATTGTCAGTTAACGAGTAATTAATAAAAATTATAAATGAATGCGGCATAAAAACAAAATTAACAAATCATTTTTGTGACCTGAAGATGCCCTCACGCAAGCCAGGGCATTTCGCCCTGCGCCGCAACATGCAGGGGCAACGATATGGCAGGGCTCGACAAACGCGTCGGCAGCTACCAGGAAGCGCTGGCAGGCCTGACGGACAACATGACGGTGCTGGCGGGCGGCTTTGGCCTGTGCGGCATCCCGGAGAATCTGATCGAAGAGATCCGCCGGCGCGGCGTGCGCGGGTTGACGGTGGTCTCCAACAACTGCGGCGTCGACGGGTTCGGCCTCGGGCGGCTGCTGGAAACCCATCAGATCCGCAAGGTGGTGGGATCGTACGTCGGCGAAAACGCGCTGTTCGAGCAGCAGGCGCTCAGCGGCGAGCTGGAGGTGGATCTTACGCCGCAGGGCACGCTGGCGGAGAAGATCCGCGCCGGCGGCGCCGGCATCCCGGCGTTCTTCACCGCCACCGGTTACGGCACGCCGATCGCCGAAGGCAAAGAGGTGCGCGAGTTCAACGGCCGCCCTTACATCATGGAAACCGCCATCACCGGCGATTTCGCCATCGTTAAAGGCTGGAAGGCCGATCACTTCGGCAACGTCATCTACCGTCACACCGCGCAGAACTTCAATCCGCTGATGGCGACCGCCGGGCGCATCACGGTGGTGGAAGTGGAAGAGATCGTGGCGCCGGGCGAACTGGATCCGGCGGCGATCCACACCCCCGGCATCTACGTCGATCGGCTGATCCAGGGCACCTTCGAGAAGCGTATCGAACAACGCACCCTGCGGGCATAAGGAGAATTCGCATGCTTACCCGTGAACAAATGGCGCAGCGCGTGGCGCAAGAGCTGAGAGACGGTTACTACGTCAACCTGGGCATCGGCATCCCGACGCTGGTGGCCAACTATGTGCCGGCGGGCATGGACGTGATGCTGCAGTCGGAAAACGGCTTGCTGGGAATGGGCGAGTTCCCGACCGAGCAGCAGCTGGACGCCGACATGATCAACGCCGGCAAGCAGACGGTCACCGCGCGCCTCGGCGCGTCTATTTTCGATTCGGCGCAGTCGTTCGCCATGATCCGCGGCGGCCATGTCGATCTGACCGTGCTGGGGGCGTTTGAAGTGGACGTCGAAGGCAACATCGCCTCGTGGATGATCCCCGGCAAGATGGTCAAGGGCATGGGCGGCGCGATGGATCTGGTGGCGGGGGCGGAGAACATCATCGTGGTGATGACCCACGCCGCGAAGGGCGGCGAGTCCAAGCTGCTGCCGCGCTGCACGCTGCCGCTGACCGGCGCCCGCTGCATCCGCAAGGTATTGACCGATCTGGCCTACCTGGAAATTGAAGACGGCGCCTTCGTGCTGCGCGAACGCGCGCCGGGCGTCAGCGTGGCGGAGATTGTCGCCAAAACCGCCGGCCGGCTGATCGTGCCGGAGCAAGTGCCGGAAATGCGTTTCTGAGACGGGAGGTGAATGTGCAACAACGTGAAGTGGTGATCGTGGCGGCGACGCGCACGCCGGTCGGCAGTTTTCACGGCGCGCTGGCGCCGCTGACGGCGGTGGAACTGGGCACGGCGGCGGTGCAGGGGCTGCTGGCGCAAAGCGGCGTGGCGCCGCAGCAGATCGATGAAGTGATCCTCGGCCAGGTGCTGACCGCTGGCTGCGGGCAGAATCCGGCGCGCCAGACCGCGCTCAACGCCGGGCTGCCCGTTACGACGCCGGCGCTGACCATCAACAAGGTGTGCGGCTCCGGTTTGAAGGCGGTGCATCTGGCGGTGCAGGCGATCCGCAGCGGTGACGCCGACGCGGTGATCGCCGGCGGCCAGGAAAGCATGAGCCAGTCGCCTTACCTGATGGCCGGCGCGCGCGCCGGCCTGCGCCTCGGTCACGCGCAGATGGTGGACAGCGTGATCCACGATGGCCTGTGGGACGCGTTCAACGACTATCACATGGGCATCACCGCCGAGAACCTGGCGGAGAAATACGCCATCAGCAGAGAAGAACAAGACAGGTTCGCGCTGCGCTCGCAGCAGAAGGCGCTGGCGGCGCAGCAGGCCGGGCGTTTCGTGCAGGAGATCACGCCGGTGACGGTGCCGCAGCCGAAGGGCGAGGCGCTGCGGGTCGAGCGTGACCAACAGCCGCGCGACACCAGCCTGGAGGCGCTGGCGCGGCTGCGCCCGGCGTTTCGCAAAGAGGGCACGGTGACCGCCGGCAACGCCTCGTCGCTCAACGACGGCGCCGCCGTGGTGCTGCTGATGAGCGCGGAAAAAGCCGCCGCGCTGCGTTTGCCGGTGCTGGCGCGCATCGCCGGTTACGCCTCGTCGGGCGTCGATCCGGCGATCATGGGCATCGGCCCGGCGCCAGCCGCGCGCCGCTGCCTGGAAAAAGCCGGTTGGCGGCTGGAGGAGGTCGATCTGATCGAAGCCAACGAAGCCTTCGCCGCGCAGGCGCTGGCGGTGGGCAAAGAACTGGGCTGGGAGGCGGAGCGGGTCAACGTCAACGGCGGAGCGATCGCGCTGGGGCATCCGATCGGCGCGTCCGGCTGCCGCATTTTGGTGTCGCTGCTGTTCGAAATGCAGCGCCGCGAGGTGAACAAGGGGCTGGCGATGCTGTGCATCGGCGGTGGGCAGGGGGTGGCGCTGGCGGTAGAGCGCCCGTAAACAACCGAGGAGGGCACCATGCAGTCATCTGACTATGCGGTACTGGGCGCCGGGCTGATGGGGGTGGGCATCGCCACCCACTTTATTCGCCACGGCCATGAGGTGCTGCTGTATGAACCGGATCCGCAGCGCCGGGCGGAAGCGCCGGCGGTGGCGAGCGGCATTCTGGCCGAGCTGAGCGACGTCGGGCAGTTTGATCGCGGCGAACGCGACGCGGCGCTGGCGCGGCTGCGCGTGACCGGCGATCTGAACGCGGTGGTGCGTGCCCGGCTGCTTATTGAGGCGATCCCGGAACGGCTCGAGCTGAAGCATGCGCTGTATGAGCAGCTGGAAGGGCTGATCGCCGACGACGCGGTGATCGCCAGCAACACCAGCGGCCTGCCGCCAGACGAGCTGGCGGCGCGCATGACCCATCCGCAGCGCCTGCTGATCGCCCATTTCTGGCACCCGCCGCACCTGATCCCGCTGGTGGAGATCGTGCCCGGCAGCGCCACCGAACCGCGTCATCTGGCGGCGGTGCAGGCGCTGCTCGGCGAGATGGATCTTGAGGCGGTGCTGCTGGAGCGCGCCGCGCCGGGGTTTGTCGGCAACCGGCTGCAGTTTGCGGTGCTGCGCGAGGCGCTGCACATCGTCCACAGCGGCATCGCCAGCGCCGAGGTGGTGGATCAGGTGATGCGCGCCTCGCTGGGGCGGCGCTACGCCATGGTTGGCCCGCTGGAGGCCGCCGACATGACCGGGCTCCCGACGGTGGCGGACATCGCCCGCCACCTGTTCCCGGAACTGGCGACCGGCGACGAGATGATGGCGCTGGTTGAACAGCGGCTGCAGCGCGGCGATACCGGCCAGCGCAGCGGCCGGGGATTTTATCTGTGGGATGAAGCGCGCAGGGAACGCATTCATCGGCGCCGGGCGCATCAGCTGCGCTTTGCGCTGAAACCTTAATTTCGCACGCCGTACCTGACAATAACAACGATAGCGAGGTGCCTGATGAGCGTTTTGATTGCCCTGGCAGCACTGGGATTACTGATGCTGGCCGCCTACCGCGGCTACAGCGTGATTTTGTTCGCCCCGATCGCCGCGCTGGGCGCGGTGCTGTTGACCGACCCCGGCGCGGTGGCGCCGACCTTTACCGGGCTGTTTATGGAGAAAATGGTCGGCTTCGTGAAGCTTTATTTCCCGGTGTTCCTGCTGGGGGCGGTATTCGGCAAGCTGATCGAACTGTCCGGTTTTTCCCGTTCGATCGTCGCGGCGGCGATCCGCATTCTCGGCCGGCGCCACGCCATTCCGGTGATCGTGCTGGTGTGCGCGCTGCTGACCTACGGCGGGGTGTCGCTGTTTGTGGTGGCGTTCGCGGTTTATCCGTTCGCCGCCGAGCTGTTCCGCCAGAGCGGCATCCCCAAGCGGCTGATCCCGGCCACCGTGGCACTCGGCGCCTTCTCCTTCACCATGGACGCCTTGCCCGGCACGCCGCAGATCCAAAACATCATCCCGACCAGCTTCTTCGGCACCAACGCCTGGGCCGCGCCCTGGCTAGGGCTGATCGGCTCGCTGTTCATCATCGTGGTCGGCCTGCTGTATCTTGAACGCCAGCGGCGCAAGGCGCAGTTGAAGGGGGAGGGTTACGGCACCGAGCTGCTGAACGAACCGGAAACCCCGGACGATATCAACCTGCCGAATCCGCTGATCGCCATCCTGCCGTTGATTTTGGTCGGGGTATTCAACCTGGCCTTCACCCATTGGATCCCGCAGTGGTACGGCGCCAGCCACGATCTGACGCTGCCGGGGCTGGCCAAGCCCATCACCACCGATGTGGCGAAGATCACCGCCATCTGGGCGGTGGAAGCGGCGCTGGTGTCGGGTATTCTACTGGTGGTGGCGTTCGGCTTTGGCAATATTCGCGGCCGGCTGGCGGAAGGCAGCAAGACGGCGGTCGGCGGCGCAATTCTGGCGGCGATGAACACCGCCTCCGAATACGGCTTCGGCGCGGTGATCGCCGCGCTGCCGGGCTTTTTGGTGCTGTCGCAGGCGCTGTCGGCGATCCCCAATCCGCTGCTGAACGAAGCGATCAGCGTCACCCTGCTGGCCGGCATCACCGGCTCGGCCTCCGGCGGCATGAGCATCGCGCTGGCGGCGATGGCCGATAACTTCGTGGCCGCCGCCCACGCCGCGCATATCCCGCTGGAAGTGCTGCACCGGGTGGCCTCGATGGCCAGCGGCGGCATGGATACCTTGCCGCACAACGGCGCGGTGATCACCCTGCTGGCGATCACCGGCCTCAGCCACCGGCAGGCCTATGGCGGCATCTTCGCCATCACCCTGATCAAGAGCGCCGCGGTGCTGTTCGTGATCGGCGTGTTCTACCTGACCGGCATTGTTTAAAGGAGCGATACCATGAGTGTACAAGGCAAGACCGCGCTGGTGACCGGCTCGACCAGCGGCATCGGCCTCGGAATAGCGTCCGTGCTGGCCGCCGCCGGCGCGCGCGTGATCCTCAACGGCTTCGGTGAGGTGGAGCAGGCGCAAGCGCAGGTTGCCCGGCTGGGCGCCGCGCCGGGGTATCACGGCGCCGATCTCGGCGATGCGGCCCAGATAGCGGACATGATGCACTATGCCGAACGCGAGTTCGGCGGCGTGGACATTCTGGTGAACAACGCCGGCATTCAGCACGTGGCGCCGCTGGATCAGTTCCCGGTGGATAAATGGAACGCCATCCTCGCCATCAACCTGTCGGCGGTGTTCCATACCTGCCGATTGGCGCTGCCGGGGATGCGCGAGCGCCACTGGGGGCGCATCATCAACGTAGCGTCGGTGCACGGGCTGGTGGCGTCGAAAGACAAGTCGGCCTATGTGGCGGCCAAGCACGGCGTGGTGGGGCTGACCAAGACGCTGGCGCTGGAAACCGCCCGCACGCCCGTCACCTGCAACGCCATTTGCCCCGGCTGGGTGCTGACGCCGCTGGTGCAGCAGCAGATCGACAAGCGCATCGCTGCCGGTACCGATCCGCAGCGGGCGCGCGATGAGCTGTTGGCGGAGAAGCAGCCTTCGCAAGAGTTCGTCACGCCGGAGCAACTCGGTGAGCTGGCGCTATTCCTGTGCAGCGATGCGGCGGCGCAGGTGCGCGGCGCCGCCTGGAACATGGACGGCGGCTGGCTGGCGCAGTAGTGAGATTTTCCCCGGAGCGCGCAATGCGCTCCGTCGTTATTTCCCGCCTTTAATTAATTCCCTCGCGTGACGGTTTACCTGCGGCAATAATATTTTTTTGTTATTTGCTATCATTATTCCCAGATAATCACGAAGGGTTATTTTGGGTGAAACGTGCGGATTGGTTTATTTCGTGCTGCGGTTATTACATTGTTTTTCTCCGTGTTACAGGTGAACACGTTTTTGCTGAAATTAAATCCAACCTAAAATAATGGCAGGTTATGGCGTGAATTTTTATATCTTGCGTGCGCTGTTCACATCGGTTAATTATTTCTGCGTGGCTTAAGACCACCGCGTTTATAACAATAATTTTTTCGGGCAGGGGTAATAATGAGAAAAAATACAACGCCAATATTCATTGGCGGCGTCTTGCTGTCGGCGATTTCCGCCGGCGCGCAGGCCGAGATCACCATTCTGGATAAAAACCCGCAGAGCAATGTGTTGCTGGCGCCGCTCAGTTTAAAGGTGGGCGGCAGCATTCGCCCCGAGTGGATCTTCAATAACGGCCCGGAGCCGGGCTATGACAAAAACGGCCACGACGGCGGCACGCGTTTTCGCTTCAGCGGCGATTATGCGCTGACGCAGGACACCTCGATCATCGGCTATTACGAGTGGGGCGTCGATCTGGCGCACGCGCTCAGCTGGGACGGGCACTATAACGAAGACGGCAAGCGCGACTATCAGCGCCAGCTGTACGCCGGCTTCAAAGACGATCGTTACGGCACCCTGACCTATGGCCATCAATACGGCATCTATTATTCGGTGGTCGGCATCAAAAGCGACGTCTGGGATAACGATGGCCATGCGGGCGGCACCGGCATCGGTATTTCCGGCGACTATGACGGCGGCAATAAACCGAAAAACAGCATCAAATACACCAATGATTTCGGGCCGGTCACGCTGTACGCCAACTATTTATTGCCGGAAGACGATCTGCACACCGCGGATAACCTGATTTATCGTCGCAAAGGCGGCGGCGGGCTGGGCTTCGATTACAAGGTGACGAAAGACTTCACCTTCAGCGCCGCCTACAGTTATACCGATGCGAAGATCAAAGATAATCTGTACAGCGAAAAAGATTATCACCAGCAGCTGTCCGGCACCGCGTTAACCTGGCAGCCGAATAACTGGTATATCGTCGGTACCGCCAGCTACTACAAAGATTATGTGCCGAGCACCCGCCAGCGCACGCTGTCGCACTTCTTCGCCGGTGACGGCTACGGGCTGGAAGGCTTCGTCGGTTACACCTTCAATATCGACAAGCCGTTTCTCAAATCCGTCCAGCCTTATGTGGCGGCGGACTCGCTGCGGCTGAAGGGAGACGAGGCGTATCACGCCAACCACGTCTATCTTGGCGCGGGCACCACCATCGGTTACGGTCTGTCGGTGTATGTGGAGCGCACGCTGGCCAACAGCAGCGACAACGAGCCGGATTCCACCTGGATAACGGTGTTCTACGACTTCTGATTTTCACCTGCTCCAAGCCGGCGCCTGCGCCGGCTTTTTTACATGGTGATCGCACCGCCCAGGGTCTCTCCAGAGGCGTTGCGCTCCGCCAGATAGCGCGCCGGCGGTTTGCCCACCGCCTTTCTGAACATGGTGACGAAGCCGCTGGCGCTCTCGTAGCCCAAATCCAGCGCCACCGTCTGTACGCTCTCGCCCTGCGTCAAGCGCTGCAGCGCCAGCATTACGTGCAGCTGGCGCCGCCAGTGGCCGAAGCTCATGCCCATCTGCTGTTGCAAGGTGCGGCTGAGGGAGCGTTCGCTCATGCCGATGCGCTGCGCCCACTGCCCGAGGGTGGATTTGTCCGCCGGGCTGCTCAGCATGCCTTCGGTCAACTGCCGGATGCGCGCGTCGTCGGACACCGGCAGATGCAGATTCTCGATCGGCGCGGCCGCCAACTGATCCAGCAATACCGCCGTCAGACGCCCCTCGGCGCCCTGTTCGTCGTAAAGCGGCTCGAAGGTGCTGGCCTGCAGCAGCAGCTCGCGCAGCAGCGGCGAGACCGACAGCGTGCAGCAGCTTTGCGGCAGGCCGACGGCGGCATGTTGATCGACGAACAGGCAGTAGGCCTCGGTGGAGCCGGCGCCCTGGGCGTTGTGCAACACGTTGCCCGGCATCCACAGCGCGCACTGCGGCGGCACCAGCCACAGCCCGTTTTCCACTTCGCAGCGGATCATGCCGCGCACGGTGTAGATCAGTTGCGCCTTCCGGTGGCGGTGCGGCTCGACTTCCCAATCCTGCTCGAGAGTCGAACCTTGCAGGGCAAACAGCGGGCGCGGCACCTGATCGATATCCAGACAGTGGCGGGGGATCTGTACTTTCATGAGAATAGTTCTCAATTTGGCGGAATTGAAAAGTATTATGTCCTGATTGCGCAATGCGGTCTAGCGCCGGTGCCGATAAAGTAAGCGCCAGTTCTAAACCCTTTCGCGAGGAAACTGATTATGTCATTGGATACCGCCGACTTTCCGCTGGTGTGGATGCGCCGAAACGGACGCGATACCCAGGCCGAGCTGGCCGAATTCAGCGCGCTGCTGGCGCGCGCCGAGCCTTTTGTTCTGCTCACCGACCGCAGCGTCGGCGATGAAGAACAAGAACATGACCGCGATGCTCGCACCCAGGTGGCGCTGTGGAAACGTGATAACCGCGAGGCGCTGAAGCGGTGGGTGAAAGGCATGATCATGCTGGAGCCGGACGACGCCAAACGCGCGGCGGCGGAAGCATTCGCCGAATACGGCGCCAAATTCTGGGGCTATCCGGTACTGGTGGCCGCCGATGAAGCCGCAGGGCGGGTATTGGCGCAGACGTTATTGATCAAATAAGGGGAACACCATGCACCAGCAACAGGTGATTGAACAGCTGCTGGCCTGGATCGAGCAGAGCCTGGATCAGCCGCTGACGCTGGACGACATCGCCGCCAAGTCCGGCTACTCCAAATGGCATTTGCAGCGGATGTTCAAGCAGCATACCGGCCATATTCTCGGCACCTACGCGCGCCGCAGAAGGCTGACCGCCGCCGCGCGTGAACTGCGCCTGACCGGCACCAGCGTGGCCTGCATCGCCGATACTTACCAGTTCGATTCGCAGCAGACCTTCACCCGTTGCTTCCGCAAGCAGTTCGGTCTGCCGCCGGCCAGCTATCGTCGCAGCCAGGATTGGTCGAGCTATGGGCTACAGCCGCCGCTGCGCCTGACCGAAGCGCCATTGCCGCAGGCCGATATCGTGACGCTGCCCGCCATGCAGTTGGTGGGCCATACCCAGCGCCGCAGTTTTACGCTGGGGCAACTGGCGGCCTCCAAGTGTGAGCTGCGCCGCCACGCCTGGCGGCAGTTGCTGCAGCCGCAGGCGCTGCCGGAGGTGGTATACGGCCTCACCAGTCTGGAAGTTGACCGGCGCCGCCGGGGCAGCCCGCGCATGGCCTACACCGCCGCTCTGCCGGACGAAGGGGCGCCGGGAGAGCGGGTGACTATCGAGCAGGGCGAGTATGCCCGTTTCACCTACCAGGGACAGGCGGAAGGGTTACAAAACTTTATTGTCCGGCTGTATGACACCGCCATGCCGCAGATGAACGCCATTCGCCGGCCAGGGCAGGATATCGAGCGTTTCTACCCGGCGCAGGAGGGCAGTTGCCCGCTCGGTGGCGCGGCGATCCGCTGTGAATATCTGATTCCGATACGGCGGGAGGAAGCGTTGGCCGCCGCCAGCTAGGCGGCGGTTCTCGCAAAAAATCGCCGGCGTGGCGCGTCAGGTTACAAAAAATTGCGATATTACATCGGTAATGGTTCACACTTTGATTGATGTGCACATATAATGCGCATCCGGTCAAATCCCCCCTGGTTTTTCAGGCCGCAGCGCCGTCAGCTGCCGGCTGAAATTCAACGGGGCAAAGTGGCCGTAGAAACCAATACCCATAATCGCCAGTGGCCTTGACCAACACGAAGATGAAAATGAGCATTCGCGCGTTATTAACCCTGTTTACGGCACTGGTTGCATTCAGCCAGGCTGCCTTCGCCGTCGTTTACCCGCTGCCGCCAAAAGACAGCCGTTTGGTGGGCGAGAATATCCAAATCACCGTACCGGAAGACAGCAAACTGCCGCTGGAAAGCTTCGCCGCCCAGTATCAGATGGGGCTGAGCAACATGCTGGAGGCCAACCCGGGCGTGGATCCGTTCCTGCCGAAGGCCGGCAGCACCCTGACTATCCCGCAGCAGCTGATCCTGCCGGACGCGCCGCGTGAAGGCATCATCATCAACAGCGCCGAAATGCGTCTGTACTATTACCCGAAAGGCTCCAACACCGTGGTGGTGCTGCCGATCGGCATCGGCCAGCTGGGTAAAGACACCCCGCTGAACTGGACCACCACCGTGCAGCGCAAGAAAGACGGCCCAACCTGGACGCCGACCGCCAAAATGCGCGCCGAATACGCGGCTGACGGCGAGATCCTGCCTGCGGTGTTCCCGGCCGGCCCGGATAACCCGATGGGGTTGTATGCGCTGTATGTCGGCCGTCTGTATGCCATTCACGGCACCAACGCCAACTTCGGCATCGGCCTGCGCGTGAGCCACGGCTGCGTGCGTCTGCGCGCCGACGACATCAAGTACCTGTTCCAGAACGTGCCGGTAGGCACCCGCGTGCAGTTCATCAACGAACCGATGAAGGCCACCGTCGAACCGGACGGCTCGCGCTACGTGGAAGTGCACAACCCGCTGTCGGCCAACGAAGAGCAGTTGCAATCCAAGGATCCGGTGCCGTTGACCATCTCCGCGCCGGTCGGCAAAGTGCTGATGGACGCCGGCGTCAACCAGAGCGAAGTGGACGCGGCGATCAAGGCCCGTTCCGGCATGCCGGTGAAAGTGAACTGATTGCCCAGAGCTTCAGTTAACGCGATAAAAAAGACGCCTGCGGGCGTCTTTTTTTATGCTTTCAGCTTCCGCTGTTGGCGCAGTGAATTTATTGCTTCCCTATCATCGTCTTTAAAACGAAAAGCGCCGACTCATGTTGGTCTTTATTGACTCGTTCGAGATACATATTATCAATCGCGTCGGCGATGGGGCGGCTGGCTTCGAACAGCGCCTGCCCAGCAGGCGTCAGGTAAATAAATCGGCGGCGCTTATCATGCTCGCCGGCTTCCCGTTTTAATAGACCTTTTCCTTCCATGCGGCCTAGCAATTCGGCCAGCGCGGCTTTACTGCTGATCGCCGCTTCCATTAATTCGATTTGTTCAATGCCCGGCGTTTCTGAAACGGTGGCCAGAATGGAATATTGTTGTTTGCTGAGTTCAGGAAGCGATTTTTGCCATTGAGCACTATGATCCTGAAGCAGTTCGCGAATGAGGTGGAAAAAAGTATTGGCCAGCGTTCTGTTCATACATTATTCCCTGAAAGGAAAAAAGCTAACAATAATATCAATATAACAAAATAAGCCGATAAGGGATACCTGCCCGGAAAGTTGTTCGTTTACGAACAGTTACATATTGCCCACTTGTTTTATCGCTATCTCGGGACTAGATTTGATAAATCGTTCGTATACGAACTTTGTGAGGTATTGTATGAGATTAGTGATCGCGATGACGGGCGCGACCGGGGCGCCGCTGGGTACTGCGTTGCTTCAGGCGCTAAAAGACATGGAGGGCATAGAGACGCATTTGATCTTGAGTAAGTGGGCCAAAACGACCATTGAACTCGAAACAAATCTCACCGTGCATGACGTGATGGCGATGGCCGACGTGACGCACGGTTCTGCCGATCAGGCCGCCACGATCTCTTCAGGTTCTTTTCATACGGACGGCATGATCATTATTCCCTGCAGTATGAAAACGTTGGCGGGTATTCGAGCCGGTTATGCAGAAGGGCTTATTGGCAGAGCGGCGGATGTGATTATCAAAGAAGGGCGGAAGTTGGTGTTGGTTCCCAGAGAAACGCCGTTGAGCACTATTCACTTGGAAAATATGCTCGCGCTCTCGAAATTGGGGGTGTCATTGGTTCCCCCCATGCCCGCTTATTATAACCACCCCACTCATATTGATGACGTTACCGATCATATTGTCGCACGCGTGCTGGATCAATTTGGTCTTGATCATCGCCGGGCAAAGCGCTGTGCAGGACTAAAAGAAAATAGCAAAAAAACCACTGACACCGAGGAAGGTTAAATATGGCTTATGACGATCTGCGAAGTTATTTAGCGGCGCTGGATGAGGCCGGACAATTACTCGATATTACCGAGGAGGTTCAGGCGGAACCGGATATCGCCGCGGCAGCCAACGCCACAGGCAGAATTGGTGAGGGCGCCCCCGCCATTGCATTCAGGAACATTAAAGGCTTTGAACACGCGCATGTGGTCATGAACACCATCGGGTCATGGCAGAATCACGCCATAGCCCTGGGGCTCCCGCCGGCCACGCCGGTGAAGCAGCAAATCGATGAGTATATTCGCCGCTGGGATCATTTTCCCGTCTCTGCGGAACGTCGCGATAATCCGCCCTGGGCCGAGAATGAGGTCAACGGTGAGGAGATTAATCTGTTTGAGATCCTGCCGCTGTTTCGCTTAAACGATGGCGACGGTGGATTCTACCTGGATAAGGCCTGCGTGGTTTCCCGCGATCCTGAAGATCCGACCCACTTCGGCAAGCAAAACGTCGGCATTTATCGCATGGAGGTGAAGGGCAAGCGTAAGCTGGGCCTGCAGCCCGTGCCGATGCACGACATCGCGCTGCATCTGCATAAAGCAGAAGAGCGCGGCGAGGATCTGCCTATCGCCATTACGCTGGGCAATGACCCGATCATTACGCTGATGGGGGCGACGCCGCTCAAATACGATCAGTCGGAGTATGAAATGGCCGGCGCCCTGCGTGAAAGCCCGTACCCGATAGCGACGGCCCCCTTGACCGGCTTTGATGTGCCCTGGGGTTCCGAAGTCATCATTGAAGGGGTGATTGAAGGCCGCAAGCGCGAGATTGAAGGCCCGTTCGGCGAATTTACGGGGCACTATTCCGGCGGCCGCAACATGACGGTGGTGCGCATCGATAAGGTTTCTTACCGCTCGCGGCCGATTTTCGAATCCCTGTATCTGGGCATGCCCTGGACAGAAATCGACTACCTGATGGGGCCGGCCACCTGTGTGCCGCTGTATCAGCAGTTGAAAGCCGAGTTTCCGGAAGTGCAGGCGGTTAATGCGATGTATACCCACGGGTTGCTCGTCATCATTTCCACTAAAAAGCGTTACGGCGGTTTCGCGCGCGCGGTGGGGATGCGGGCGATGACCACGCCGCATGGGCTGGGCTATGTGAAAATGGTGATCATGGTCGATGAGGATGTCGATCCCTTCAACCTGCCGCAGGTTATGTGGGCGCTGTCCGCCAAGGTCAATCCGGCCGGCGATTTGGTGCAATTGCCGAATATGTCGGTGCTGGAGTTGGATCCCGGCTCCAGCCCGGCGGGGATCACGGACAAACTCATCATTGACGCGACCACGCCGGTGGCTCCGGATACGCGCGGCCACTACAGCCAGCCGGTCAAGGATTTACCAGAAACCGCCCTGTGGGTGGATAAATTAACCGCCATGCTGGCTAACCGTCATTAAGGAGTTCCTATGATTTGTCCTCGTTGTGCCGATAAACAGATAGACGTCATGGCGCATTCACCGGTCAAGGGTGTGTGGACGGTATACCAGTGTCAACACTGCCTTTATACCTGGCGTAATACCGAACCTGCTCGCAGAACGGAACGGGAGCATTATCCGCCCGAGTTTCGCATGACTCAGCAGGATATCGATAATGCGCCGGAAGTGCCGACCATTCCCCCTCTTCTGAGGAAATGAAACCGCAGGCGGGGAAAAGCCCGCCTTTTCATGGAAATACCAATGATGAAAAATGAAGACGTCGTTCTGCTTGACGCCGCCTGGCAGCCCTGCGGGACGATGCCCAAAGATCAGGTCCACACGCGGCATACGCCGCTGCATCTGGCTTTTTCATGCTACCTGTTTACTGTCGAGGGTGCAGTGTTGGTCACCCGGCGCGCGTTGAGCAAAACCGCCTGGCCGGGGGGCTGGACCAATTCTTTTTGTGGGCATCCCCTGCCGCAAGAGGCGCTGACGCAGGCCGTTATACGTCGCGCTCAGGTTGAATTGGGCACGGAAGTCGAGCAGATAATGCTGCTGAGCGACGCCTTCAGTTATCAGGCGACCGACGTGTCCGGCATCATGGAGAATGAGGTTTGCCCGGTATTTGCCGCGTATTGTAAAGGCGCTCTCTGCGCTAATCCGGATGAAGTGGCGGATTATGCGTGGGTCGATCTCAATAACTTAATGGCGGCTGTAAAATTAACGCCATTCGCTTTCAGCCCGTGGATGGTTTCTCAATTGAATACCGGTGCGATAACATCAGGTTTGAAAAAATACAGGGATGCCATAACCATAAAGAGCGCAGCGCGCGACATTAGGGACGGTGCTGTAATAAAATAAATAGCCACCGCAAGGGTGACTATTCATTCATGTTTACAGGCTGCCGCCGACCGAGGTCGAAGTGGAGCCGATCGTCTCGCGGAAATGTTTCGCGTAGTCGGCCACTTCCTGCTGCGTATGCGTCAGGCCATAAAGACCCAGCCCCACACCGCCTGCAACGCCGCCGATGATGGTGCCGACCAATTGGCCGACCGCACCGGCAATAAAGCCGCCTGCGCCTGCGGATTTGCCTGCGATCAGCGCGCCGGTCATGGCGCCGTCCAACAGCCCATCCCAGGCCGCGTTCAGATCGCCACCGCTAACGTACTGTTCTTCATATTGACTAAGTACTTTCATATACAATCCTTATAAATAAAAGGGTGACTTAGTGGGTTTAATTAAATTCTAAAATAACGCCGTAGCGCTATTTCACTTTAAAAATATAACAGCTGATATTTGATTGGCAATATTCCATTCAATGAAGGGTGTTATTTGGTTAAATATAGTCGCATTTATTTTTGGCGAGTGTTTTAAAGAGGGGGGTTGGGAATTTTCTTGGGAAAAATAGCAGATATCGCTGGGAGGTGAGAGGCAAAGCCGCCACCGGTTGGCGCAGCTTGTCACTATTTTCACATTTATTGTCTCGTCATCCGCACGGCGTTAGGCCCACATTGCAATTATTCCATTAAAAACTATCGCTAATTAATGAGTTATATCTCCGCATTTATTGCCCGCCATTGAAAAAATTCTCGCAAAAAATCTCCGCTGTGAAAATAAGATCACACAAGCGTAACAAAAGGTAAACAAACCCCTCCTATATTGGCTGCTTCGCTTTTGGAGGGAGTGTCATGCGTAACTGGAACGAACCGAAAAAGAACAAAGCGCACATCGAACTGATCCCGATGATCGACGTGATGATGTTTTTATTGGTGTTTTTCGTCTTGATCAGCCTGAACGTCATTCCGGCGCTCGGGCTGAAAACGCAGCTGCCGTCCGCCGGCAGCGCGCAACAGCTGAAACCGCAGAAGAAAGCGATCATCACGCTGGGGGCCGACGAACAGCTGCAGCTGGATGGCCAGCCGATCGCGCTCGACGCGTTGGTCAACACGCTGAAGCAACAGCAGCAGGCCAACCAGACCACCACCATCATCGTCAACAGCGATAAAGGTGTGGCGGTCGAGCGGCTGGTGGCGGTCATGGATAACCTGCGCCAGGGCGGCTTCTTCTCCGTCTCCATCGCGACACGGAAGCTGTGACATGTATCTGCTCTATCGCTCACGTCATCTTTTCAGCTGGTTGCCGGCGCTGATTGTCGCCGGTTGCCTGCTGTTCGCCAGCCAACAGGCGGCGCTGAAGATCCAGCCGCGCTACGACGAAACCGCCATTGAACTGGCGCTGGTGGAACCTGAACCGGCGCCGGAACCCCAACCGGAAACGCCGCCGGAGCCTCAGCCCGAACCGCCGCCGCCCGAGCCGGAGCCGGAGCCGGAGCCGGAGCCGATCCCCGAACCGGTGGTGCCGGCGCCGGAACCGATCGTGGAAGCCAAGCCGGTGCCGAAACCGCAACCGAAGCCCAAACCCAAACCGGTGAAAGAGAAAGCCAAACCGGTAGAGAAACCTAAACCGACGCCGGCGCCCGCCGCACCGCGCGCGCTGGTCAGCAAACCGGCGGCGCAGCCCGCACCGGCCGCCCCCGCGGCGCCGAAGGTGAACGCGCAGGCGA
This sequence comes from Serratia sp. DFXYC6, assembly GCF_057196085.1. Classification (NCBI taxonomy): domain Bacteria; kingdom Pseudomonadati; phylum Pseudomonadota; class Gammaproteobacteria; order Enterobacterales; family Yersiniaceae; genus Serratia; species Serratia sp. DFXYC6. The sequence goes on from NZ_JBXUNV010000003.1 coordinate 276,757, forward strand.
TAGAAAACGGCTACCTGCTGGCCTTGCGCCGTGAGCTGGAACAGCGCAAGCGCTACCCGAGCGGGCGGCAGGCCTCGCTTGAGCGCCCGCAGGGCAACGTCGAGGTGTGGCTGGAGGTCGATCGCAGCGGGCGGGTGCTCTCTTCCGGCATCGCCAACAAGGCCGCCAGCATGCTGCTGAATCGCGCGGCGATGAGCAGCCTGCAAAGCATCAGTTCAGTAAAGCCGTTCCCGAGCGAGGCGTTCGCCGGGCAAACAACCAAAAGATTTACCGCGACGTTCAATTATCAGGCGCCTTAGCGCAAGGGTTAATCGTTTGATTTTTATGGGATGCACACAATGAAATCGTTTAATCGTTCTGGGATCTATCTGGCGGTGATGTCGGCGATGCTGCCGGGCGCCGCGCTGGCGGCCGACGCCACCGATGTCGGCACCATCAGCGTCAAGGGGCAGTCGCTCGGCGGCGGCATGATGGTGCAGGATGACAGCGCCAAGGCGCGCTCCACCGTCACCAAAGAGGCGATGAACAAAATGCCGTCGGCGGCCAACGCCATCGATAAACTGAAATACACGCCGGGCCTGAACGTCAACAGCAACGACGCCAGCGGCCTGAGCGGCGTGGACTACACCATGCGCGGCATGAACTCGGATCAGATCGGCCTGTCGATGGACGGCATCCCGATCAACGACTCCGGCAACTACGCGGTCTACCCGAACCTGCTGGGCGACGCGGAAAACCTGGAGGAGGTGTTCGTCACCCAGGGCTCCTCCGAAGCGGACGGCCCGCACATCGGCTCCAGCGGCGGCAACATCGGCCTGGTGACGCGCCGCCCGGCGAAAGACTTCGGCGGTTTCGTCAAGCAGACGCTGGGCAGCAACAGCCTGAGCAAAACCTTCGCCCGCCTGGAGACCGGCGAGTACAACGGCTTCAGCAACTGGCTCTCCTATTCGCACACCGAGGCGAAGAAATGGCGCGGCGAGGGGCGGCTGTACTCCGACAAGTTCGAGATGAATTCGCTGTATGAAGACGGCAACGGCAACAGCAGCAATCTGGTGATGAAGTACAACCGCCAGAACAACACCAACTACAACACCCTGAGCAAGGCGCAGTTCCAAAACGACGGCCGTGACACCGATTATGTCACCTCGCCGGAGTACAACAGCAAAGGGCAGTTGAACAAGTATTACAAGATTGAACGCAACCCGTTCGAGAACTTTACGCTGTCGTTCACCCAGAAACTGCAGCTGCGCGACAACCTGTCGCTGACCCTGCAGCCGTATTACTACTGGGGCAACGGCGGCAGCTTCAACGGCCAGACGGCGTCGGTATTGTCCAGCACGTCGGACAGAGCCGGGCAGTATGACCTCAGCAACCTGCAGTCCAACACCTATTACCGCCCGTCGTGGACCCAGACCTGGCGGCCGGGCATCACCACCAAGCTGAAATGGGACATTAACGATCAGCACAGCCTGGATATCGGCTACTGGTATGAACGCGCGCGCCAACTGCAGACTCAGCCGTTCATCAGCATCAAGGGCGACGGCAACCCGTCACAGATTTGGGGGAAACCCGGCGGTTCCGATCAGGTGAAGGACGCCAACGGCAACACCGTGCAGGGGCGCAACCAGTACACCATCACCCCGGCACAGAAAGTGTGGCTGCAGGACACCTGGTTTGCCACGCCGGACTGGACCTTCGTCGGCGGCCTGGCCTATCAGTATGTGGAGCGTAAAGGGGACAACCGCGGCAGCCTGTACAACGTGCCGGAGAAGCGCAAAGCCACCTATCACGAATTCCTGCCGAACTTCAGCGCCAGCTATAAGGTGAACCAGGAAAACCAGGTGTTCTACAACCTGACGCGCAACATGCGCACGCCGCCCAACTACGTGCTGTACAATGTCGGCGACTCGCTCAGCACCAAGCCGGAGCTGAGCTGGAACCACGAACTGGGCTGGCGTTTCCAGCAAGAGGACATGCTGCTGAGCGCCACGCTGTTCTACATGCGCTACAGCGATCGCCAAATCTCCACCACCAACGCGGCCGGCGACTACGAGATGATGAACATCGGCAACGTGGAGAACAAAGGGCTGGAGCTGGAGTGGAGCGGCCAACTGCCGCATAACTTCAACTACTACACCTCTTATACCTATACCCAATCGAAGCAGAAGAGCGACATCGTCAGCAACGGCGGGCAGCCGCTGCCGACCTCCGGTAAAGAGGTGCCGAACGTGCCGAAAAACCTGCTGAACATGACGTTGGGTTATGACGACGGGCTGTATTACGGCAGCGTCAGCGGCAAGTACGTCAGCGCATTCTACGGCGACTTGACCAACGACGAGAAGATCGGCGGCCGCACGGTGTTCGATCTGGCGGCGGGGGTGCATCTGCCGGTGGACAAGAAAATCGTCAAAAGCGCCGCGCTGCGTTTTGGCATCAGCAACCTGTTTGACAAGGAATACCTGACCTCGGTGCGCACCACCACCTTCAACGCGGCGCCCTACGGCGGCGTGAAGGCCAGCACCCCGTATTACAACGTCGGCGAAGAACGCACCTTCAGCGTCTCGCTGGAAGCCACCTTTTAACTGAACGCCCCGCTGCCTGCCGGGCGGCGGGGAAGAGGAACCCTGTATGGACGCCAATCTGTTGCACGACATTATTTTCTACGTGATGTACGCCGCGCTGGCGATCGCGCTGGTGATCATCATCGAACGCACGCTGTACTTCGCCTATACCCAGCGCCAGGCGCGCCGGCTGGAGCAGGCGCTGACGCCGGAGGTGCGCCGCGCGGCCGATCTGCCGGACGCGCTGACCCAGCGCAACAGCCTGCCGATGGCGGTGATCGCGCCGGTGCTGGCGCAGAAACACCGCGCCGGCGATCGCGAGGCGATCGGCGATCTGATCGACGCCCAGTATCTGCTGAGCAAGCCGCCGATGGCGCGCGGCCTGTGGCTGTTGGAAACTGTGGTCACCGCCGCGCCGTTGCTGGGGCTGCTGGGCACGGTGATGGGGATCATCGAAACCTTCAAGGCGCTGGCCGCCTCGGGGGTGTCCGAGCCGAGCCTGGTGTCGGCCGGGATGGGCACCGCGCTGTACGCCACTGGCCTCGGCATCGCCATCGCGCTGCTGTGCCTGGTGGCCAACAACTTCCTGCAGAGCCGCATGGAGCGCATCAACGAGCTGCTGAAGGTGCTGCTGATCCGCGCCGGTCAGCCGGCCAGCCGCCCGGAGAGCGGCAGCGGCGAACAATGGGTTGACAGCGGGGCGCCGCGCTATGCCTAATGGCCATCCAACACGGCGGCCGTTCGGCCGCCTTTATACGGCATTGTGGGGCGGTTGTTTGTTGATGTTGAGCCAGAGCGCTGCGGCGCGTTTTGCGATTCCCGGTTACGAGCTGGTGTATACCGCACCGGTAGAAACCGCGCTGCAGGCCGACGACCTGCGCAACACCGCCGAGGTGTGGCGCGAGATGTTCGACGCGGCGAAAACCCGCATCGATCTGGGGCAGTTCTACGTGGCGAATCAGGACGGCTCCTTGCTGGACGGCGTGCTGCAGCGCCTGAAGGCGGCCGGTGAGCGTGGGGTGAAAATCCGCTTCCTGCTGGAGGAGAAAGGCATCCGCAACTCCACCGCCGAGACGCTGGAGCAGCTGAAGGCGATCCCCAATCTGGAACTGCGCATCATTCCTTACCAGAAGCTGAGCGGCGGCATCCTGCACGCCAAGTATCTGCTGGTGGACGGCGAACAGGCGTTTGTCGGCAGCCAGAACTTCGACTGGCGCGCGCTGGAGCATATTCACGAAACCGGGCTGCGCATCAGCGACGCCAGGGTGGTGGGGCAAATTCAGGCGATCTTCGAACAGGACTGGCGGGCGCAGGCGCTGCTGGCGCAGGATAAGCCGGTGCCGGCGCTGCCCGATTCGCCGCCGACCGCGCCCCCGCAGGGCAACTATCTGGTGGCCAGCCCGCGCGCCTACAATCCGGCGGGCGTGCTCGATTCGCAGGCCGAGCTGCCGCGCCTGCTGGCCGACGCCAAACGGCGGGTGCGGGTGCAGGTGATGGACTACGCGCCGCTGTCGTTTGGCCCGGAGCGCAGCCGCCCCTTCTACGCGGTGATCGACAATGCGCTGCGCAGCGCGGCGGCGCGCGGCGTGCAGATCGAGCTGATGGTGGCCAACTGGAACACCAAAAAGCCGGATATCGCCTGGCTGAAGAGCCTGGCGCTGGTGCCGAACGTGCAGATCAAGGTGGTGACCATTCCGCCGGCCAGCAGCGGCTTCATCCCGTTTGCCCGGGTGATCCACAGCAAGCTGATGACCATCGATGATGAGATTGCCTGGGTGGGCACCAGCAACTGGACCGGCGGCTATCTGGACAACTCGCGCAATCTGGAGCTGGTGCTGCACAGCGCGGCGATGAGCGGGCGGTTGGACCAGCTGTATCAACAGCTGTGGGACAGCGTCTACGCCGAGCCGTTGAAGCTGGATTACGATTACCCGACGCCCAAGCCGGGCGGCGGATCCTGATAAGCAGGGCGCGGTTAATCCCCGCGCCCCGTTTTTTTATCGCCGCCAGCCGGCCTTCTCCAGCGCCGTCACCAGCTGCTCGGCGCTCAGCCCTTCCGCCCGATGGCCGTTGCCGCTGACGCTATTGGCCGCCAGCAGCGCATTGACGATCGCCTCTTCCACCGCTTCCGCCGCCGCCGCGAACAGCGCCGAAATGTAGTCGTTGTTCACCATGCGCAGCGGCGTGGTGAAATCGCCTTTATTGGCGTAGTCGGCGGGCGGCAGGCCGTCGTTGCCGGTGGCGAAGGCGATAAAGATATCGCCGCTCGAATCCTCGGTGCCGCCGCCGGTGCGGGCGATGCCGATGCTGGCGCGCTGCGCCAGCCGCGCGCACTGGTGCGGCAGCAGTGGCGCGTCGGTGGCCAGCGCCACCACGATGGAGCCCATGCCGGGATGCGGCAACTGCGGCGTGAACGGCGAGGGGATATGCCCCAGGTGGCGGCCCACCGGATAACCGCCGACCAGCAGCGACTCGCGCTTGCCGTGGTTGGCCTGCACGATGGCGCCCACCGTCCAGCCGCCCTGATCGGCGGGCAAGCGGCGCGATGCGGTGCCGCTGCCGCCCTTGAACTCATGGCAGATCATGCCGCTGCCGCCGCCGACCGCGCCTTCCTGCGGCAAGCCGCCACGGGCTGCCTGCTGCGCCTGGCGCACGTGCTCGGCCTTGACGTGAAAGCCGTTGATGTCGTTGAGCAGGCCATCGAAGGTTTCCATCACCACCGGCATATTCCAGTACACCGCGTTGTCGCTCGCGGGCAGCGCTTCGCGTTCCAGCGCGATCAGCGCATCGCGCACTACCCCCACGCTGTGGGTGTTGGTGAAGGCGATCGGGCTGGTCAGCAGCCCCGCTTCGCGCACCCATTCCAGGCCGGTGGCGTCGCCGTTGCCGTTCAGCACGTGCACGCCGGCAAAGCAGGGGGCGTGGCGGGCGGAGCCGGGGCGCGGTTCGATCACCGTCACGCCGGTGCGCACGCTGCGCCCGTCCGCCAAATCGGCATGAAGGCTGGCATGGCCGACGCGCACGCCGGGCACGTCGGTGATGGCGTTCAGCGGGCCGGGCGTGCCCTGGCCGATGGTGATGCCCAGATCCTGAGCGCGCTGCGTCATGGTTATTCTCCTTCTATTGAGGGGGCGGCGAGGGGCGCCGTCTGGCGGCCGCGCAAGTGGTTCAGCGCCAGCCCGAAGCCGATGATGCCGGCAATGATAATAAAGTCTTTCAGGCTGCTGGCGATCAAAATCGTCCACAGCACGTACAGGCAGCACAGCAGCGCCGCCAGCACCGGCAGCGGCCACAGCGGCATCAGGTACGGGTGATGGAAGTGGCGGCGACGGCGGCTGATCAGCGCCGCCACCGCCATGATGGTGTACACCAGCAGCAGCAGGATCACGGTGAACGAGGTCAGCGATTCGAGATCGGAGCAAAACGCCAGCAGCGCCGAGGGCACGCCGAATAACAGGGTGGCGATCCAGGGGGTGCCGAAGCGCGGGTGGATGATTTTCAGCGCGCGGTTGAACGCCGGCAGCCAGAAACCGTCGCGCCCGCTGGCGAACATCATGCGGCTGAACTGCGCCACGATGGCGATAATGGCGTTGAACACCGACAGATAAATCGCGCCGCTCACCACCCGCGCCAGCGTCGGGCCGCCGAGCTGGGTGACCACATAGCCGACCGGGTCGGCCTGTTTGGCCATCTCCGCCAGCGACGGCGAGCCGATCAGCAGGGCGGTGAACGGCACCAGTTCCACCAGCACCACGATGACCAGCGTCAGCATGATCGCGACCGCCATCGGTTTGCCCTGCTCGCGCATATCTTCCGCCATGTACACCGCCGCGCCGTAGCCGTTGTAGGAGAACAGCGCGACCCCGACCATGGCGACGATCAGCGGCAGCGACACCGGCGCCAGGCTGCCCTGCGCGTCCAGCATCACCGGCGCGGTGAGGATCTCCGCGCTTTGATGCGGATGGCTGAAACCGAGCCAGGCGATCAGCGCCAGCACCGCCACTTCCACCACCAGAAAGGCGCCGGTCAGCAGGGCGTTGGCCTTGATGTTGAAAATGGCGCAGGCGCCGCCGATCAGCACGGTGATCATGCCGGCGGTGGAGGCGTCGAATGAGGTGCCCAGCGCGGTATTCAGATAGGGTACGGCGCCGGTGGCCAGCACCGCCGGCACGAACAGCGCGGCGCTGAGAATAAACAGATAGGTCTGCAACCCGCACAGGGTGCCGAACAGGCGTTTGATGATGCTGTATTCGCCGCCGGCGCTGGGGTGCGCGGCGCCGAGCTCGGCATAGCACAGCGCGATGGTGGCGGCGACGCAGGCGGCGATCAGAAACGACAGAAAGGCGCCGCTGCCGGCGCTGGCGATGGCCAGCGGCGCGATGACGAAGATCGAACTGGCCGGCGTCACGCCGGACGCGGTAATCATCACCACGTCGAGGACGCTGAGATTGCCTTTGAAAGTGTGTTCAGGGGCGGACTCTTGCATGGTTAACGACTCCATTAACGTGTGAGTGAGTAATTGTTTTGCTGCACAGGCTGTACGCAGGAATCAAATGGAGCGCGCGAAATGCCGGGGAGCGTTGCTCCCCGGAAGTTTATTGTTCTTATGTGTTACCCCTGCCCCGACGGGAAGCTGAAACTGGCGCGCCGGGCGTCGCCGGAGGCCGGCCAGCGCTGGGTCACGGTCTTGCGTTTGGTGTAGAACCTGACCGCGTCCGGGCCGTAGGCGTGCAGATCGCCAAACAGCGAGCGCTTCCAGCCGCCGAACGAGTGGTAGGCCACCGGCACCGGCAGCGCCACGTTGATCCCCACCATGCCGACCTGAATGCGGCTGGAGAAGTAACGCGCCGCTTCGCCGTCGCGGGTGAACAGGCAGGTGCCGTTGCCGTATTCGTGGGCGTCGATCAAGGCCATCGCCTCCTGAAGCGACGCCGCGCGCACCACGCCGAGCACCGGGCCGAAGATCTCTTCCTGATAGATGCGCATGCCGGGCGTCACGCGGTCGAACAGCGTCGGGCCGAGGAAATACCCCTGGCTGGGGCGGCCGTCGGCGTCCGTCACGCGCAGTTCGCGGCCGTCCACCAGCAGCTCGGCGCCTTCGGCCACGCCCTGATCGATATAGCCTTTCACCTTCTGATAATGCTGTTGGGTCACCAGCGGCCCCATGTCGTTGCGGTTGTCGCTGCCGGGGCCGACGCGCATGGCGGCCATCTGTTGCCGCAGCCCGGCGATCAGCGCTTCAGCGGTGCCTTCACCCACCGCCACTACCAGCGGGATGGCCATGCAGCGCTGGCCGCAGGAGCCGAACGCCGCGCCCATCAGTGCGCCGACCGCGCCGGGGATATCGGCGTCCGGCAGCACCACTGCATGGTTCTTGGCGCCGCCCAGCGCCTGCACCCGTTTGTTCTGCGCGCAGCCGGTGTGATAGATGTGCTCCGCCACCGGCGTCGAACCGACGAAGCTGATTGCTTTGACGCGTCCGTCATGCAGCAGCGTCTCCACCGCTTCGCGATCGCCGTTGACCACGTTGAGCACCCCCGGCGGCAGCCCGGCTTCCGCCGCCAGCCGCGCGATATACAGCGCGGCGGAAGGGACGCGCTCGGAAGGCTTCAGCACGAAGGTGTTGCCGCAGGCGACCGCCATTGGCCACATCCACAGCGGCACCATCGCCGGGAAGTTGAACGGCGTGATGCCCGCCACCACTCCCAGCGGTTGAAACTCGCTCCAGCTGTCGATGCCCGGGCCCGCCTCTTTGCTGTGTTCGCCTTTCAGTAGTTCCGGCACATAGCCGGCGTATTCGATATTCTCGATGCCGCGCTGCAGTTCGCCCAGGGCGTCGCTGAGCACTTTGCCGTGCTCGGCGGTGATCAACTGGCAGACGGCGTCGGCATGCTGCTCCAGCAGATCCTTGAGCTTCATCATGATGCGCGCGCGTTTCAGCGGCGGGGTATCGCGCCAGGCGGGATAGGCCTGTTCGGCGGCGGCGATGGCGCGCTCCACCGTGGCGCGGTCGGCCAGCTGCACCTCCTGCGCAGATTGGCCGGTGGCCGGGTCGTAAACCGGCTGGCTGCGTTCGCCGCCGGCGGCGGGCTCGCCGTTGATCCAATGGGTAATGGTCATGGTTATCTCCTTATTCGGTGGCGTTGAGGGCGTCGCCGACGGCGTTGATCAACGCGTCGATCTGCGCCTCGCTGCTGATGAACGGCGGCGCCAACTGCAGGGTGTCACCGCCGTAGCGCACGTAAAATCCGCTTTCCCAGCAGCGCATCGCCGCCTCGAAGGGGCGCCGCGCCGGTTCGCCGGGCCGCGCCGCCAGCGTGATGCCGGCCGCCAGGCCGATATTGCGAATGTCGGCGACGTGTTTGGCCCCCTGCAGGCTGTGCACCGCGCGCTCGAAATAGGGCGCCAGCGCCTGCACGCGCTCCACCATCTGTTCACGCTGCAGGATGTCCAGCGTCGCCAGCGCGACCGCGCAGCTGACCGGATGGGCGGAGTAGGTGTAGCCGTGCGGGAATTCGAGCTGGTAGTCCGGCTCGCCGCCGTTCATGAAGGTGTGGTAGATCTCCGGCCGCACCACCACCGCGCCCATCGGCTGCGCGCCGTTGGTCACCTGTTTGGCGATGTTCATGATGTCCGGCGTGACGCCGAACGCCTCGGCGCCGGTCATCGCGCCGCAGCGGCCGAAGGCGGTGATCACTTCGTCGAAGATCAGCAGAATGTCATGCTGGGTGCAGATCTCGCGCAGGCGCTGCAGATAGCCGACCGGCGGCACGATCACCCCGGCGGAGCCGGAGAACGGTTCGACGATCACCGCGGCGATCGTCGAGGCGTCGCGCAGCGCGATGATGCGGCTGAGCTCATCCGCCAGCTCCACCCCCTGTTGCGGCATGCCGCGCGAAAAGGCGTTGCCGGCCAGCAGGGTGTGCGGCAGGTGATCCGCCTCGGCGCCGGCGCCGAACGCCTTGCGGTTGCCGGCGATGCCGCCGACCGAGATGCCGCCGAAGTTAACGCCGTGGTAGCCCTTTTCCCGGCCGATAAAGCAGGTTTTGCCCGCCTGGCCTTTGGCGCGCCAGTAAGCGCGCGCCATTTTCAGCGAGGTGTCCGCCGCTTCCGAGCCGGAGCCGGTGAAGAATACGTAATCCAGCCCCGCTGGCGTCAGCGCCTTGATCTGGTTGGCCAGCTCGAACGACAGCGGGTGGCCGAACTGAAACGCCGGCGAGTAATCCAGCGTCGCCAGCTGGCGCTGGGCGGCGTCGGTGATTTCCTGCCGGCCGTGCCCCAATCCGCAGCACCACAATCCGGACAGGCCATCGAAAATCTTTCTGCCGTCGTGGCTGGTGTAATACGCCCCTGCGGCCTGAGTAATGATGCGCGGCTGCGCTTTAAAATTGCGGTTGCCGGTAAAAGGCATCCAATGGGCTTCTAACCCTGCGGCATCGAGACGATTAAGCGAATAATTTTCAGCGGCCATGTTTTCCTCCGGGCAGGAAAATAAGTGCGATTAATTAAATAAAATGAGTTGTTAACGAATTGTTGTGCGAAATTGACTATGTACCGCTTGTTCTCTACTGTGAATAATCATATGTCGAAACTTACTTAAGGTTTTATGCAAGTAAAAAAGCGCGCGTTGCTGGGACAATTGTCGGATATGGATCTGCGTTTGCTGCGGGTATTCAAGGCCGTGGTCGACTGCGGCGGCATGAGCGCCGCCGAACTGGAGCTGAACATCAGCCTGTCGACCATCAGCAAGCACATCAAGGATCTGGAACAGCGGCTGGGCCTGACGCTGTGCCAGCGCGGGCGCGAGGGCTTTGCGGTCACCGATGAGGGGCTGTTGATCTACCAGGAAACGGTCAACCTGCTGGCGGCCACCGAGGCCTTCCGTCGCGGAGTGGACGAGGTGCACCAGCGCATGGGCGGGCAGCTGCACGTGGCGATATTCGACCATACGGTCAGCAATCCGCAGGCGCAGATCGGCCGGGCTATCGCGTTATTCAGCGAGCGCGCGCCGGAGGTTTCTTTGCAAATGTATGTGGAGCCGATTAATACCATTGAACGCGGCGTTATTGACGGGCAATTTCAGGTTGGGGTTATTCCCATGCACCGCAGCGCGGAAAGTTTATCTTATCATTCGTTATTCAGTGAGAGGATGTTCTTATATTGCGGCGCGCAGCATGAATTATTTTCCGGCCCCCATGAAACATTAAATTGGGATCTGCTGCACAATTATGCCTTCGCCGGATTAGGCTATCATTCGCCGAATATGGAACTGAGCCTGCAGCAACATTTGCATCGCAAGGCGACGGGGTTTGCGCAGGAGTCGATAGCGACGTTAATTCTGTCCGGCAAATACGTCGGCTTTCTGCCGGATCACTACGCGGCGTTTTTTGTGGCGCAGAACCTGATGCGGGCGATCAAACCGGCGCTGTTCCGCTATCACTGCGAATACTCCAGCGTGCTGCGCCGCTCGCCGGTGCCGCAACGGGTGGTGAAGCTGTTCCATGAGTGCCTGCTGGCGGCCCACGGAACAGCGTGACGCTTACTGCTCTTTCTTCTTGCCGAAGATTCTGATCAGCGCGCCGACCAGGATGCCGACCGCGATGCCGGCGAAGATCCAGCCGATGATGCCCATTTCCTTAACTCCTGCTAGTGCGTTGATCTGATTATATAATCATTCGACGCGAAACGCCTCTTCGATCATCCGTTGCCGCTGCGCCGGCGCATAGTCGATCCAGGAATTCTTGCTGTTGGATTTCTCCAGCGCCACCGCCAATTCCTGGCCGGAAATCGGCAAATCGTCCTGCCAGAACGGCGCGATGGCGTGGCGGGTGATGAAATCGGTCAGGTAGCTCTCCGGGCTGCCCTGCCAGTGCGGGTACAGGCGCGCGGCCAGCTCGGCCATCAGCGCGCGCTGCTGCGGCTGTTCGCTGCTTTCCAGCAGGGTGAGGAACGGCAGCAGCAGGCGGCCGCAGACCTGGCCGTGATGGTAGTCGCGCAGCGCGCCGATCTCGCCGGCGATGCCGTGAATGACCCCCAGCCCGGCGGCGCTCAGCGTCAGCCCCCCGAGGTAGGAAGCCTGCATAATCGCTTCGCGCGCCGCGTCGCTGCGGTTGAGCGCCGGCCAGGCGGCGAGGAAGTGGCGGATGCCGCTCAGCGACATATCGCGCGTCATGGCGCCGGCGGTTTTCGACAGATAGGCCTCGAACAGGTGGGTGAAGGCGTCGATGGCGCAGTAGGCCAGCACCTTGTCCGGCGCGCCGGCCAGCAGCTGCGGATCGAGAATGGCGGTGTGCGGCACGAAGTTATTATGGCGCAGCGAGGCTTTCACTTTGCTGACCTGGGTATCGGTGATCACCGCGTTCTGCGTCACCTCGCTGCCGGTGCCGGCGGTGGTGGGAATGGCGATCAGCGGCAGGGTGGCGCCGCTGATTTTGCTGTCGCCCACTTTTTCCATATAGCGCAGCGTTGGCAGCGGGTGCTCCACCAGCGCGGAGAACGCCTTGGCGGCGTCCAGCACGCTGCCGCCGCCGATGGCCACCACGCGCCGCGCCTGGCCGCGCCAGCGCGCCACCCAGGCGTCTATTTCCTGCGGCGACGCCTCGTGGCTGACGATCTCAGTGCCGATGAGCAGCGGCGTCAGCGCTTCGCGCAGGCCGGCGTACACCGGGCCGTTGAGAAAAGAGCGGCAGCTGAACAGCAGCGTCGGCTGCGGATCGGCCAGCAGCAGCGGCGGCAGCTGCTGGATGCTGCCGTGGCCGAACCAGGTCTGGCGGTTGGCGATGATATGGCTGACGGACATGAGGTCTCCTTGACGGCGTTGCGGGGCGCGATGCCACAGCATAAGCCAGCGGGCGCGGAGCGGCCACCGCTTTCCCCGCTGCGGCAACCTGTGAGTTGTTTAACATGTAAACGATCTCGTTCTTGCATTTCGGCGCGCCGGATGCTTTTTTTAACAGTACCGGCCGTCGTGCGGCCAACCCCATCCGAAATCGGTAGATTGTTAATGTATTAATAATGGCGAGGCGGGTATGGATATTCAGGTTGAACGCTTGTCTGCGGTGATCGATGCGGTGGCCAGCCCGCGCTTTTATCCCAGCCTGTTGAATTGGCTGGAAGGGTTTTTCGCCTTCGACAACGCCATCGTCTATGCCTTCGAACGCGGCCGGCCGCCGCGCTGCCTGATCAAAACCGAGCGGGAAAACAGCGATGCGGTCAACCAGATCTACCAACAGGGCGCCTACCTGCAGGATCCGTTTTACCGCGCGCTGAACGACGGCGGCGAAGGCGAGGTGCTGACGCTGCGCCAGCTGGCGCCCTGCGGGTTTTATCACAGCGACTATTACCGTAACTTTTATCGCAAGACCGGCTGGCACGACGAGGCCGGCGTGCTGCTGCAATTGACGCCGGAGCGCGGGCTGGGGGTATTTTTCGGCTCGGCGCGCCGCACGGTGGCGGTGCGTTACCCGCAGCGGGCGGATCTGCGCAGCGCGCTGACGCTGGTAAAAAGCGTGGCGCGGCTGCACGGCGAAGTGGTGGCGGCACCGGCCGAGGCCGACACGGAGAACCACGACGGCGCGCAGGCGCGCTATCTGTTGACGCCGCGCGAGCGCGAGATCGTCGATCTGATCCTCGCCGGCTGCGGTTCGCAGCAGATCGCCGACCGGCTGTTCATCAGCCTCGGCACGGTAAAAAATCACCGCAAGAACATCTACGGCAAGCTGAACATCGGCTCGCAGGCCGAACTGTTCAGCCTGCTGCTGACCGCCCCGCAGCGGCGCAGCGCGTGAATGTTAATTTTTTGTAGCGAATGTCCCTAAGGGGACATAGCGGACAATCCCACGGCTCCCGATAATCCGATGTCATGGCATAGGCAATCGGGAGTGCGACAGTGAACAACGAAATCGAGTCCTTAACCTACTACGCGGCGACCAAAAAATACGATCTGCGCTTCCCGACGCTGGAAGAGGATCTGGACGTCGACGTGGTGATCATCGGCGGCGGCTTCTCCGGTATCAACACCGCGCTGGAGCTGGCGGAGAAGGGCATCACCAACATCGCCATCCTCGAAGGCCGCTATCTGGGCTACGGCGGCACCGGGCGCAACGGCGGCCAGGTGATGGCCGGCATCGGCCACGATCTGGAGAAGATCAAACGCCACGTCGGCCCGGCCGGGCTGGAAACCATCTTCAAGATCAGCAACCTCGGCGCCGGCATTATCCGCGAGCGCATCAAGAAATATGACATCGACGCCGACTTCTGCTTCGGCTACGGCTATCTCGGCAGCAACGCGCGTCAGGAGAAGACCCTGCGCGGCTGGCTGAAGGAGTTCAGGGCGGTGGCGCCGGAAGAGGAGATCGAGCTTTACACCGGGGCGGAGGTGAAGCAGGTGGTGGGCTCCGACGCCTACACCTGCGCGCTGAAACACATGGGCGGCGGCCACGTGCATTCGCTCAACCTGTTGCTGGGCGAGGCCAAGGCGCTGAGCGGCTACGGGGTGAAAATCTTCGAGAACAGCAGCGTGCTCAACGTGGAGTACGGGCCGCGCATCACGGTGCGCACCGCCATGGGCTCGGTGCGCGCCAACAAGATGCTGTGGGCCTGCAACGGCTTTCTCAACGGCATGGAACCGCAGATCTACCGCAAGACCATCAACACCTACGCCTTCCAGCTGGCCACCGAGCCGCTGTCTGACGATCTGATCCGTCAGATCAGCCCGATCCGCGGCGCCTACAGCGACATCCGCCCGGTGATCGACTATTACCGGGTGACCAATGAGAACCGGCTGCTGTTCGGCAGCGCCACCCGCCTGATCGAATATTTCCCGTCGGATCTCAAGGCCTGGAACCGCAACCTGATGCTGAAGGTGTTCCCGTACCTGAAAGACGTGAAGATCGATCTGGCCTGGGGCGGCCCGCTGTGCTGCAGCGCCAACCTGTTCCCGCAGATCGGCACGCTGCCGGATCGCGACAACGTGTTTTATGTGCAGGGCTACTCCGGCTTCGGCGTGACGCCGAGCCACATCGTGTGCAAGGTGCTGGCGGAGGGCATGAGCGAAGGATCCGATCGCTACGATCTGATGAGCTCGATCCCGCACGTCAACATCTTCGGCAAAGACAAGCTGCGGCGAGTGATGACCACCGCCGGTAAGGTTTGGCACCAGACATCCGGCTACTGGAAAGGCCGCCGTTAACCCTCAGAGGAGAATGACATGAAACCGTTACTGCTTAAACAACCGCTGCCGGAACTGCTGGAGATCGGCAGCGTCAGCAACCTGGGCGCCACGGTGATCGCCGGCACGCCAAACGTCGGCGTGGCCAGCATCTTCGGCGAACCGACCGACAACCTGAACTGCGGCGTGTTCAGCTGCACCCGCGGCAGCTTCGTGATGGAGTACCCGTTCGCCGAGCACGCCACGGTGTGGGAAGGCAGCGCCACCCTGACCAACGAACGCACCGGCGAATCGGTGCAGTATCAGGCCGGCGATTCCTGGTTCGTCGAGAAGGGCACCCCGGTGCGCTGGGACATCACCTCGGATCGCTTCGTCAAACACTACCTCGCCATCGTCGAGGGCTGACGCCGTCATGCCCCCCTCAGCAGGCTGAATGCCGAGGGGGAGCGCCTTAACCTAACGCCCGCGCAATAAAGTCGGTTACCCGCTTGAGGATCTGATCCTTATTGGTTTCGTTAAAGCTCTCGTGCCGCCCGCCCGTGTTGATCATCCGTTCGAAATCGTCGCCCTGCAGACGATCGAGCGCGGTTTGCGTTTCGCTCATCAGTACCAGCCGGTCGTCGTCGCCGTGGATCCACAGCGTAGGCAGCGCGCCGAACCCCGGCCCGGCGTTGATGGCGGCGAGGATCCGCTGCATGGCGCGCAGGGTGGGGCGCTTGAACGGCCCGTGCCACACCAGCGGATCCTCCTGATAGGCCGCGCCAACCGCCGGATCGCGCGCCAGGGTGGCGGTATCCAGCGGCGCGTCGGGGATCGTCGGCAGCTCGGCCAGATCGGAAATCGCCGTTCTGTCGCCGAGCAGCGGGCCGGACAGCACCAATGCGCGCACCTCCTCGCCATAACGCTGCACGTAGCGGGTGGCGATCATGCCGCCCATCGAATGGCCGATCACCACCAGCGGCAGCGTCGGATACTGTTGGCGAAGATGCTCGACCACGCGCTGAACGTCGTCGACGATGGCGTCATAATCCTCGATCAGCACGCGCTCGCCCTGCGACAGGCCGTGGCCCAGATGATCGGGGCCGAATACCCGCGCCCCCTGTGCCTGTAGCGTGCGCGCCACGTATTGATAGCGGCCGAGATGCTCGCCGTAGCCGTGCACCAGCAGCGCCAGATAGCGCGGCTTGTCGTTTCCCCAGTCGTGCACGGCGATGTCGCCGTGGCGGCCTTTGATAAAGCTGACGGTTTGTTCGGACATGTTATTGTTCTCATGGTGGTAGGGTTGCCCTTCAGCGTAGCGGCTGGCGGCGAGCTTGTCAGGGGCGCCGGATGCGGCGCCCGCAGAGAGGGGATTACAGGCCGAACTGGCGCGCCAGTTCGTCGAGCGCTTCGCGCTGGAAGCGGTTGAAGGCGTCGCGCGGCTGCTGTTGCTGGATGAACTCTAGCAGCGGATCCTGCACTTCCGTGCGCACGCCGCTCAGCTGCTCCATCACCGCCAGCCCGCAGAACGGCACGTAGGATTCGGCGTAGCCGCCTTCATGCACCATCACCAGCTTGCCGCCGCACAGCCGGTCGGCGGCGTCTTGCACCAGCGCGGTCATGGCGCGGAAGCTGTCGCTGTGCAGCTGCATGCGCGCCAGCGGATCGAGCGCGTTGGCGTCGTAACCGCAGGCGACGATGATCAGCTCCGGCTCGAATTTTTCCAGCGCCGGGATAATGATGCGCCGCATCGCGTGCAGGTAGCCGTCGTCGCCGGCGCCGGCCAGCATCGGCACGTTGACATTGCAGCCTGCCCCGGCGCCTTCGCCGCGATCCTGTTCGCCGGAATAGCCCGCCGGGAAGCAACCGTCCTGATGCAGCGACAGCGTCAGCACGTCGCCGCGCTGCCAATAGATATGCTGGGTGCCGTTGCCGTGGTGCACGTCCCAGTCGAGCACCGCCACCTTGCCCAGACCGTAGCGGGCCTTGGCGCGCTCGATGGCGATGGGAATATTGGCCAGGAAACAGAAGCCCATCGATTGATCCGGCAGGCAGTGGTGGCCCGGCGGGCGCGACAGCGCATAGGCGTTATCCAGCTCGCCCTGCAGCACCGCCTCCACCGCCGCGCAGGCCAGTCCGGCGGAGAGTTTGGCGATTTCATAGCTGCCCGGCCCCAGCGGCGCCTCCTCCCCCAGCAGGCCGCCGCCGCTGTCGCTCACCTGTTTGAAGCGCTGCAGGTAGTGGGCGGGATGGATGCGCAGCAGGTCTTCTTCCGTCGCCGGTTCGGCGCTCAGCAGGGTGAGTTGGCGCGACAGGCCGGACACGTCCATCAGATTCTTCATGCGCCGCTTGGTTTCCGGCGATTCGGCGTGGCCGGCGCCCGAAGGCGGTTGCACCCAGCCGCCGACCGGCAGGGTGGTGGCGTGCAGGCCGGTGCTGTGCCAGAAACAGCGTTCATCAAACAAGAAACCGGTTGTTTTTTTCACCTTTCTCCTCCTGTTATACGGCGCGGTGCGCGCGGTGAAGCCAGCGAAATCAACAGCAGCGACAGCAGCGCGCAGCCTAGCGCGCCGAACAGCAAGGCGTTGAAACCGCCGGAATATTCGATTAAAGAGCCGGCCAGCGTCGGGCCGATGGCCATACCGCCGCCGATCACCAAGTTGATGCCGTTCATCAGCTTGCCGTCGTTATCCAGCCCGGCGACCCGCGCCAGAATGAATGGCAGCACGAAGGTCCAGGTGAATTTGAACAGCAGGGCCGCCAGGGCGAAGCGCAGCAGCAGGGGTTGGCCTGTCAGCAGCGCCACGCTGGCCAGCAGCAGGGCGTACCCCAGTACGATCAGGCGCCCGCCGCTGAAGCGCGCGCCGATCAGCGCCGCGGCGCCGGCGCCGACGATGCCGAGCAAGGTGGCGACGGCCAGCACCTGGCCGCTGTGGGCCGGCGACAGCCCGGCGCCGGCGGCGATGCCGCCGATAAAGGTCCAGACCGCGCTCAGGCTGATGTAAAAGGTCAGCACCGCCAGCACGGCGCACAGCTTGCGCGCCAGCGAGGCGGCGGGGCCGCTGCGGGCGGCGCGGGCGGCGGTAAAACCGTTGGGGAACGCCGGGATGAGCGGCAGGCAGCACAGCATGATGGCCGCCAAAATCAGGTAGACCGCCATCAGACCGAAGTGCGCGAACAGCGGCGGCAGCACCAGCAGCCCGACCGCGCCCAGCACCAGCTGGCCGAGCACCCAGAAGGCATACACCCGGCTGGGGTTGGCGGTGCCGGCGGCGCAGGTGATGCACAGGATCATCAGGGTGCCGCCCGCCAGCGAGGCGATAAAGCGCAGCGGCAGCAGCAGGGTGAAATCCTGCACCAGCGCCGAAGCCAGGTTGCCGGCGATAAACACCAGCGCCGACAGCGTAGCGACCCGCCGCCAGTTGATGCGCCCGATCCACCACCACGCCGGCAGCGTGGCCAGGCTCATGGCGCCGAGTTCGGTGGAGAACAGGTGGCCGATCTGCGCCGGGCCGAGTTGCCACTGAGTCGCGAGCTGGGCGGCCACGGCGGGGGCGGTCATCAGAATGCCCGGCGCAATGGCGGCGAAGACGATAATGGCGGTCAGCAGCCGCGGCGGGCAGGGGAGCGCCGCGCCGACGGCGGGCGCGGAAACCGAATCACTGGACATAAACCTTTTCCCCAAGCGTTGAGTAACGATGAAATATCCCGCCCGGCCCGATTGCGGGCAGGGGGAAGCCGCGCCATAAATGGCGAATATGTTCTGGCGTTATTTTCCGGCCGCCGGCAGCGGCGGCCGTTATCGGGCGTTAACCGTGAGCGAGAAAACCGCCGGCGACCAGTTCGGTGCGGTTCACCACGTCGGTTTTGGCGAAAATATTGCGCATATGGGTTTTCACCGTAGACAGCGAAATGCCCAGCTTCAGGGCGATGCGCTTATTGCTGGCGCCTTCGCGCACCATGTTGACGATCTCTTGCTCTTTGGCGGTCAACAGCTGCGCCTCGCTGTCGGGCAGCAGATCGCGCGTCGCCAGCTCGATCAGCGGCAGCACCGCGCGCAGGCGGCCGCGCTCCACTTCGGTAAACGGCGTATCGCGGATCAGCGACACACCGGCAACGATGCGCTTACGCTGGCGAATAAAAATCTCCGTCATGTCGCGCATGTCGTTCGGCAGCATAAAGTCGTGGTAATAGCGGCGGTTGCCGGCGATCGCCGCCGGGCTCATGCCGACCATGGTGATGTCCTGGCGATGGAAATTGGCCGGCTGCAGCGGATCTATCTGCTGGAAGTGGTTCAGATACTGCTGATGCGTTTTATCGGGCATGCCGTGCAGGATGTAGTGATCCGGCCGCAGGTCGCGATCGACCAGATAAAACACCCCGGCAGACACCGGGATCAGGTGCGTAATGGTCGCCAAACAGCTGTTGATAAAGGCATCGGATGCGGTGCTGTGCATGATTCGTGTTCCTCCCTTTATCGTTCAATCTGGAGAAGGTTGGCGGTCAATATATGAACGATACAAGCATAGTTGTAGCAATTTGGCAACACAATAAAAACATATTAACAACGTGAGGCCGATTGCAATAAAATACATAAATAACAAGATGACACTGCGTTAATCAGGGCTTTTTCGTTCGGATTTATCGCGATTTTCATTAATAGGTTAATGAAATAGTTCACCGCTTTTCCCGCTGAATTTACAGCGCTTTTCAATGCTTGCCTGGGTCAAGCTTTCGCCGCCCTGCGCGTGCTACAGCCGCCGCTGTCGTCGCCGTCCCTCGTTCTTAAGAACGATAGCCAGGCTTTTCCGCCGCTTTCTACACTGCGAATTGAAGATAGCGCCAGGCGGCGCCAAACGTATAAGACGAAAAAATGATGACCTTTCTCGGGCTGAGGCGTCGGGTTGTTCAGTCCGCATGACCATACAGGGGACGGACGATGCAGAAAAAAACGTTGGCGGTGGCGTTGAGCGGCGCCTTATCGGGCCTGGCTCAGGGGGCGGACGCCGATCGCCCCAATGTGCTGATCATTCTGGTGGACGACATGGGCTACTCCGACATCAGCCCGTTCGGCGGCGAGATACCGACGCCCAACCTGCAGGCGCTGGCCGAACGGGGCGTGCGCATGAGTCAGTACTACACCTCGCCGATGTCGGCGCCGGCGCGTTCGATGTTGATGACCGGCAACACCAATCAGCAGGCCGGCATGGGCGGCATGTGGTGGTATGAGAGCACCGCCGCGCAGCCGGGGTATGAAATGCGCCTGACCGACCGCGTGACCACGCTGCCGGAGCGTTTTCGCGACGCGGGTTACGCCACCATGATGGCGGGCAAATGGCACCTGGGCTATGTCGACGGCGCCAAACCGACCGATCGCGGCTTTGAGCGCGCCTTCGCCTTTATGGGCGGCGGCACCAGCCATTTCGACGACGCGAAACCGCTGGGCACCGTGGAGGCGTTCCACACGTTTTACACCCTGAACGGCAAACGCGTGTCGTTGCCCAAAGATTTCTATTCCAGCAAGGCCTATGCCGATCAGCTGGAACAGTGGATCCGTGATACTCCGCAGAATAAGCCCGTCTTCGCCTATCTGGCGTTCACCGCGCCGCACGATCCGCTGCAGGCGCCGGATGACTGGATCGCCAAATTCGACGGCAAATACGACGCCGGTTACCAGCAGGCCTATCAGCGGCGCATTCAGCGCCTGAAGGCGCTGGGGTTGATTTCCGATCGCACGCCGATGCCGACGCTGGCGCTGGATAAGGCCTGGAACGCGCTGACGCCGGAACAGCAAAAATATGAAGCCAAGACCATGCAGGTGTACGCGGCGATGATCGCTTATATGGACGATCAGGTCGGCGCGGTGCTGAATACCCTCAAGCAGACCGGCCGCGACCAAAATACGGTGATCGTGTTCGCCACCGACAACGGCGCCAACCCGGCCAGCGGCTTCTACTACGGCTCGAAGCCGGAGTATTGGCGGCAGTTCGACAACAGCTACGCCAACCTCGGCCGCAAGGGATCGTTCATCTCCTACGGGCCGCACTGGGCCAACGTCAGCAACGCGCCGTACGCCAACTACCACAAAACCACCAGCGCGCAGGGCGGTATCAACACCGATTTCATCATCTCCGCGCCGGGGTTGAAGGGCCGCGGCGGCATCGATCGCACGCCGATGGCGGTGTATGACATCGCGCCGACGCTGTATGACTATGCCGGCATCGACGCCCACAAACCGCTGAAGGCCAAACCGACGCTGCCGATGGTCGGCGTCAGCTTCAAGCGCTATTTCAGCGGCGAGGCCGACGGCGTGCCGCGCGCGACCTACGGCGTGGAGCTGCATAACCAGGCCGCCTACGTGGACGGCGTCTGGAAGCTGCGGCGGTTGGTGAAGGCCGGGCCGACGGCGCAGATGGCGCCGTGGGGGCTGTTCAACCTGCATGACGATCCGCTGGAGACGCGCGATCTGGCCGCCGCCGACCCGGAGCGGGTCAAACGGCTGAGCGAGGCGTATCGCCGCTTTGCGCAGCAGGGCATGGTTATTGAAGCCAAAGGTGCAGCGATCGACTATCTCGGCGTCGACGCCAACACCGGCGACTACATTGGCCTGGATCCGCAGACCCACAAACCGTTGCCGCAGGCGGCGCCATGAACCTGGCCCAGCTGCGCACGCAGCAGATCCCGGTAGAGAGCGAACCGCGCGCGGCGGCGCCTTTTCACCTGCTGGTGAAACCGATCGGTGCTGGCTGCAACCTGGGCTGCCGCTACTGCTACTACCCGCAGCGCCAGCAAGCGCAGACGCGCAAGATGGACGACGACCTGCTGGCGGAGTTTATCCGCGGCTACATCGCCGCCCAGCCGCGCTACAGCCGCGAGATCAACTTCGTCTGGCAGGGTGGAGAGCCGCTGTTGGCGGGGATCGGTTTTTACAAGCGGGCGCTGGCGTTGCAACGCCGCTTTGCGCCGCCGGGCGTGCGGATCAGCAACAGCCTGCAGACCAACGGCACCCTGCTGAACGATGCCTGGTGCCGGCTGTTCCGGCAGCATCAATTCATCATCGGCGTCAGCCTGGACGGCGATCGCGAGGTGCAGGACGCCCATCGGCCGGACAAGCGCGGCGGCGCCAGCTATGACGCCGCGCTGCGCGGCATCGCGCTGCTGCAGCGCCATCAGATCGACTTCAACCTGCTGATGGTGGTGCACGACGGCGTCGCGGACCGCGCCGAGGCGATCTACGATCATGCGGTGGCGATCGGCGCGCGCTATCTGCAGTTTCAGCCGCTGATGCTGGAAGGGGATGCGCCCACCGCCGGCTATGGGCTGAGTGCCGCCAACTGGGGGCGCTTCATGCTGGCGGTATACCGCCGCTGGCGCAGCCGCGGGCACGTCGGCCAGGTCTTCGTGATGAACATTGAGCAGGTCTACGCGCAGTATTTCACCCACGTCAGCCCCAGCTGCGTGCACGCCGAACGCTGCGGCGGCAATCTGGTGATGGAGCCGGACGGTCGCCTCTACGCCTGCGATCATCTGATCAACGCGCAGCACCTGCTCGGCCATGCCGATCGCCACACGCCGCTCGCCACCCTGGCGGCAAGGGCGGCGGAGATGCCGTTCGGCAAGAACAAAAGCCTGCGCCGCGAGTGCCAACGCTGCAGCGTGAAAAGCGTCTGTCAGGGCGGCTGCCCGGCGCATGTGGGCGAAGATCGCTACAACCGGTTGTGCGCCGGCTATTACGCCTTCTTTTCCGCGCTGCTGGCGCCGCTGCGCGCCTACCCGCGCAGCCCGCAGGGGGCGATGCAGTGGCGCGCCGCCGTGAGCGCGGCCGCAGGTTGAAAGCGTCTCGTCCTTAAGGACGATAGTCAGCATTTTCCTTTCCTCTCTATAGTGAGATGACCGCCGCTGGCGGTGAAAAACCTGCAAGCACCTGCATGCATCAGGCCAAAACTATAAGAGGAAATAACCATGAACCTGTCGTCGCGGTTGCACGCCCACCTGGCTCGAGGCAAGGTCGGCTTTCCCACCACCCTGGCCAGTTCGGTCGGGGTGATCATGGCCAGCCCGGTGATCCTGACGGTCACCAGCGGCTTCGGCATCGGCGGCGACACCTTCGCGCTGGCGATGCTGATCGCCTTCATCATGATGCAGGCGCAGCTCACCACTTTCTCCGAAGCGGCGGCGCTGTTGCCGACCTCCGGTTCGGTTTACGACTACATCTCCTGCGGCATGGGGCGCTTTTTCGCCATCACCGGCGCGCTGTCGGCCTACCTGATCGTGCATATCTTCGCCGGCACCGCCGAGACCATTCTCTCCGGCATCATGGCGCTGGTGAACTTCGAGCACCTCAACACCCTGATGGAAAGCCATAACGCCTCCTGGATGGTCGGCGTCGGGCTGGTTGTCGTGTTCGGCCTGCTCAACGCGTTCGGCATCGAGGCCTTCGGCAAGGCGGAGATCGTGCTGACCTTCGCCATGTGGAGCACGCTGGTGATTTTCGGCATCGTCGGGCTGCTGTCGCCGCATGCGGTGCCGCTCGAGGGCTGGTTCGGCAGCACGCTCGATCTGAACGATCCCTTCGCGGTGTTCAGCCTGATCGGCATGGCGATGTTCATGTTCGTCGGCTGTGAGCTGGTGACGCCGATGGCGCCGGAGATCAAACGCTGCGATCGGGTGATCCCGCGCGCCATGGCGCTCGGGCTGTGCGGCGTGGCGGTGTGCATGGCGCTGTACGGCGCGGCGCTCAGCCACCAGGTGGAAAACGTGGTGATCGACGCCGCCAGCGGCACGCGCCTGCTGGAAACGCCGATGGCCATCCCGGCGTTCGCCGGCCAGGTGATGGGCCAGTTCGGCAAATACTGGCTGGGCGTCGGCCTGCTGCTGGCGGGCGCGGCGACCATCAACACGCTGATGGCGGCGGTGCCGCGCATTCTGTACGGCATGGCGCTGGATGGCGCGCTGCCGCGCATGTTCGCCTATCTGCACCCGCGCTTTAAGACGCCGGTGGTCGGCATTCTGGTGGCGGTCCTGATCCCCTGCGTACATGCCTTCGCCATTCAGGGCAACCTCGACAGGATCATTCCGCTGGTGCTGGCGGCGGTGTGCGCCTGGGGCGTGGCCTACCTGCTGGTGACCTGCTCGGTGGTGATCCTGCGCCTGCGCCGCCCCGATCTGCCGCGCGCCTATAAATCGCCGTGGTTCCCGCTGCCGCAGATCGTCTCCAGCGTCGGCATCGTGCTGGCCATCGTCTACATCACGCCGCCGGGGATGAACCCGCGCGACGTCTACATTCCCTTCGGCTGGATGATCGGCCTGACCGCCGCCTATGCGCTGTTCTGGACGCTGTGCGTGCAGAAAGTGAATCCGTTCAAGCCGGTGCCGGTCGAGCAGGTGCTGGAGAACGCGTTCGCCAAGGGTGAAAACGAGGAGGCGCAGTTTGATCGGCTCACTTCCCTCACTTAATCGCGCCTGGCGGCGAGCGCCATCGGGCTATCGGCCGGGCGCCGCGCTGGATCGTCTGGCGCGCAACCTGGAACCCTACGCGTGCGAACGCCTGGCGCCGGGCCTGCTGCGGCTGACGCTGCCGCAGGGGCCGCAGATCGAGGTCAGCGAACAGGTGCAGGGGCTGTTTATGGCGCATATCGTCAGCCACCGTTTTCGGTTACAGGGCGCGTGCGCGGCGCAGCCCCCGCTGACGCTGGACGTGGTGACCGGCGGTTGGCTGCGGCGGTGCGGGGTGCGCTATCTGCTGCGCCAGCGCCATGCGGCAGCGCAGCGGGTGCTGGAAGGCCTGCTGCGCTACCCGCAGATCGGCGAGACGCTGGCGCAGCTGGATTTTCGCCGCGTGCGGCTGACGGTGAACGACGGGCGCTGGCAGGTGGATATCGAGCATTTCGCCGCGTCGGAGGTGGTCAGCCGTTTGCCGGCCGGCCGCCGCTATCTGCGGCTGGACGCCGAACAGCGGCGGCTGCTGTTGAGCAGCCTGCTGATGATCGGCCAACTGATGGAGAAGCTGAATCATGAATAGAGTGGTTGTGATTACCGGCGGTGGCACCGGCGTCGGCGCCGCCTGCGCCCGTCTGCTGGCGGCGCAGGGCGATCGGGTGTTCATCATCGGCCGCCGCCCGGAACCGCTGGCGGCGCTGGCGCATGAGATCGGCGCGCAGGCGCTGGTGGGCGACGCCGCCAGCGGCGAGAGCTGGGCCCACACGTTGCTGCCGGCCATTCTGCGCGACGCCGGGCGCATCGACTGCCTGATCGGCAGCGCCGGCGGCATGGGCTTCAAGCGTATTACCGAGATGACCGACGAGCAGTGGCAAGGGGCGATGGACAGCAACCTCAACAGCGCTTTCGCCAGCGCGCGCGCCTGCTTGCCGGAGCTGATCAAGAGCGGCGGCAACCTGCTGTTCGTCGCCTCGATCGCCTCGCTGGCCGCCGGGCCGGAGGTCTGCGGCTACGTCACCGCCAAGCACGCGCTGATCGGGCTGATGCGCTCCATCGCCCGCGACTATGGCCCGCTGGGCGTGCGCGCCAACGCGGTGTGCCCGGGCTGGGTGACCACGCCGATGGCGGACGAAGAGATGCAGCTGTTGATGGACGCTCATCAGATTTCGCTGGAGCAGGCTTACCAGATGGTCTGCCGCGACGTGCCGCTGCGCCGGCCGGCCAGCGCCGAAGAGATCGCCCGCGTCTGCCGCTTCCTCTGTTCCAGCGAGGCTTCAATCATTACCGGCGCGGCGCTGGTGGCCGACGGCGGCTCCACCATCGTCGATG
Organism: Serratia sp. DFXYC6; assembly: GCF_057196085.1. Lineage (NCBI taxonomy): Bacteria > Pseudomonadati > Pseudomonadota > Gammaproteobacteria > Enterobacterales > Yersiniaceae > Serratia > Serratia sp. DFXYC6. Next base: position 302,233 of record NZ_JBXUNV010000003.1, read on the forward strand.
TGCCGACATTGGCTTTCACTTCCCTGTAAGGAGCATTTCCATGAGTTCAGAAGCGGTATTCATTCAGGTTGGCGCGCTGGCGGAAGGCTTTGCGCCGCACAGCAATACGCTGGAACGCCAGCACGGCCTGGCGGGCACCACGCTGACGCTGCGTTTCAGCGACGGCGCGACGCAGCGCTGTCGGTTTACCGACGAGCAGACGCTGGAGTGGGGGGAGCGGCGCGGCGTCGCCTATCGCGCCACCAGCATTCGCCCCGGCGTGCTGTTCATCGATTTTCTCGATCCCGCCCGCGCCAACGCCAGCATTACGCTGGTATGCGACCGCAATCAGGGCAACTTTACCGCGGTATACGGCCAGCTGCCGGACGAAGCGCAGGCGCGGCTCGACGCCTTCAGCCGGGTGGAACAGGGGCTGCCGCTGACCGCGGTCGAGGCCGAATTCCGCTTCGGCACGCTGGATGACGCCGACGTGGCGCCGCCGGGTTTTACCGATGAGCTGATCGGCATGCGCAACATGTACACCTACAGCCCGACCGAACGTTACGAGCACATCTACCTGAACGACAACTTCTATGCCTGGCAGTGTCTGGACGGGGTGGAGAAAGGGCTGGCGGACGTCGACCGCTGTCACTACGTGAAGGTGGCGGAGCAGCTTTATCTGTTTGTCTGGCGCGAGAAGATCATTCCGACGCTGGGCGTGGTGATGATCGATCTGCAGGGCATGCGCACCGACGGCAAGATCCTCGGCTATCAGGGCAGCGATTTCAGCGCGCTGAGCAACTTTGCGGTCGGCGCCCACGCGCAGGTGCTGAACACCACGCGCCACCCGCGAGGATAGGCCGATGAACGCAACCTATGCGGCCGACGCCTTCGCCGGGCAGGCGGTGCTGGTGACCGGCGGCGCGCAGGGCATCGGGCTGGCGATCGTCAGCGCCTTCGCCCGGCTGGGCGCCGAGGTGACGATCGCGGACGTGCAGCTGCCGCAGGCGCAGGCGGCGGCGCAAATGCTGCGGGACGAAGGGCTGAGCGTGCAGGCGCTGGCTTGCGATCTGGCCGAGCCGGGGCAGATCGCCGAGCTGGTGGCGGCGGTGGGCGAGCGGCATCAACGGCTGGACGTGGTGATCCACAACGCCGCTTACTTTCCGCTGACGCCGTTCGCCGCCATCGACGCGGCCCTGCTGCAACGCACGCTGAGCGTTAATCTGATGGCGCCGTTCTTTCTGGCGCAGGCGGCGCTGCCGTGGATGCGCCGCGCCGGCGGCGGCAGCCTGCTGGTGACCTCGTCGGTGACCGGCCCGCGGGTGGCGTATCCGGGGCTGGCGCATTACGCCGCCTCCAAGGCCGGGGTAAACGGCTTTATTCGCGCGGCGGCGCTGGAGCTGGCGGCGGAGAACATTCGCGTCAACGGCGTGGAGCCGGGGATGATCCGCACGCCGGCGATGGCCAACCTGGGCGACGCGCAGGTGAATCAGGCGATCGCCGCCGCGGTGCCGCTCGGGCGGCTGGGGGAACCGGAAGACATCGCCGCGGCGATGGTGTTTCTCGCCTCGCCGGCGGCGGCCTACATCACCGGCCAGACGCTGGTGGTGGACGGCGGCGCGCTGTTGCCGGAAACGAATGCTCCGCTTGCTTGACGCAGCCACGCACCCCAGTCGCTTACTTGAGTAAGCGACTGGGGATTTACGCCTTGGCCGCCTGGCTGCAACGCCAATTAATGTGAGAATTCCGGTGGGTTAAATCACTGCTTGGCGGGATGCGCGGTGACGTTGGCGGGCAGGCTGTCGCCCAGGGTGATCAGCTCGTCCAGCAACGTCATCAGCTGGTCCATTTTCTGCCGCGAGAAAGCGGCTTCAATCTCGGCGTAGCCCTGTTCCACCTGGTGGCGCGCCACTTCATACAGATCCTGCCCCTGCTGGGTCAGCGACACGTACAGCTTGCGCTGATCGTTGACCGGCTTGAGGCGGAAGATCAGTTTGTCGCGCTCCATGCGCGACAGAATGCCGGTCAGGCTGGGGCGCAGGATACAGGTTTCCGCCGCCAGTTCGTGGAATTCGATCGAGCGGCTGTTGGCCAGCACGCGGATGATGCGCCACTGCTGCTCGGTGAGATTGTGGCTTTTCAGGATCGGGCGGAAGAACCCCATGGCGGTTTCACGCGCCTGCAGCAGGGCGATGGTTAACGATTCATGCATAAGTTTGGCCTTAGCTATCAAGGTGTTCGCTGTTACGGCGCTCGTCATGGGGGCGCCTGCCCCGCAAAGCCCGATTTGTTAATAACTTAATAGTAGCCAAAGTTACCCGCAGGGATAAAGCAAAAATGCGTGGCGCAGCGAAAAATGGCGAGAAAAATGATTAATACGTTGAATAATCACGCCAATGTTTGTTGTTTGTGAATATTTTGTTATCACGATCACAAATCATTCCAAGCGCGTTGCGTAAAAGCTGCGCAGCGTATAAAAGTAATCATTAATATATTAATGAATGCCGGTTGTCATGTTTTGCCATTGGAGGAGTTCGCATGAAAGGCACCGTATTTTCCGTTGCGCTGAACCACCGCAGCCAACTGGACGCCTGGGATCAGGCGTTTCACCAGCCGCCGTACCAGACCCCGCCCAAAACCCCGGTGTGGTTTATCAAACCGCGCAATACCCACCTCGCCAACGGCGGGGCGATCCCGTTTCCGGCCGGTGAAACCGTGCAGAGCGGCGGCACGCTGGCGGTGATCATCGGCGACACCGCGCGCAAGGTGCCGGCAGCGCAGGTGAGCCGTTATCTGGCCGGTTACGCGTTGGCCAACGACGTCAGCCTGCCGGAGAGCAGCTTCTATCGCCCGGCGATCAAGGCCAAATGCCGCGACGGCTTCTGCCCGCTGGGGGAGATGGGGCAGTTGGAGAACGCCGATCGACTGGAGATCGTCACCGAGATCAACGGCGTGGAGCAGGATCGCTGGTCCACCGCCGATCTGGTGCGCTCGGTGCCGGAGCTGATCGCCGCCATCAGCGATTTCATCACCCTGCAGCCGGGCGATGCGGTGCTGATCGGCACCCCGCACCAGCGGATAGAGATCAAACCGGGGGATGAGGTGACGGTGCGCGCCGCCGGCCTGCCCACGTTGAGCAACCGCGTCACTCAGGCAGGAGCCGCATCATGAAACATGCCCGTATTCGCCATCATGGCCAGATCGTCAACGTTCAGGTAGACGACCAGCTGCGCGTCACGCTGCCAAACGGCGAGGTGCTGCAGGAGCGTGAAGTGGAATGGCTGCCGCCGGCGCAGGGCACGGTGTTCGCCCTGGGGCTGAACTATGCCGACCACGCCAGCGAGCTGGAATTCAAGGCACCGGAAGAGCCGCTGGTGTTCCTCAAGGCGCCGAACACTCTGACCGGCCATCGTCAGGTATCGGTGCGTCCGGCCGACGTGGAGTACATGCATTACGAAGCCGAGCTGGTGGCGGTGATCGGCAAGACCGCACGCAACGTCAGCCGCGAGCGCGCCATGGAGTATGTGGCGGGTTACACCCTGTGCAACGACTACGCCATCCGCGACTACCTGGAAAACTACTACCGGCCGAATCTGCGGGTGAAGAGCCGCGATACCCTGACGCCGATCGGGCCGTACATCGTCGATCGCGACGACGTCGCCGATCCGCACCGGCTGGCGCTCAGCACCTACGTCAACGGCGAGCTGCGCCAGCGCGGCAGTACCGCCGACATGATTTTCGACATTCCGTTCCTGATCGCCTACCTGAGCGAATTCATGACGCTGCAGCCGGGCGACATGATCGCCACCGGCACGCCGAAAGGGCTGGCCGACGTGCGGCCGGGCGACGAAGTGGTGGTGGAGATCGAGGGCATCGGCCGTTTGGTTAACCACATTATCAGTGAAAAAGATTACGAGGAGAGCCTACGATGAAAACCATCAACCACTGGATCAACGGCAAGAACGTCGCCAGCAAAGAGTATTTCACCACCACCAACCCGGCGAACGGCGAGGTGCTGGCGGAAGTGGCCTCCGGCGGCCAGCTGGAGATCGACCAGGCGGTGGCGGCCGCGAAAGAGGCTTTCCCCAAGTGGGCCAACACGCCGATGAAAGAGCGCGCGCGCCTGATGCGCCGTTTGGGTGAACTGATCGACCAGAACGTGCCGCAGATCGCCGAAATGGAAACCGCCGACACCGGCCTGCCGATCCATCAGACCAAAAACGTGCTGATCCCGCGCGCCTCGCACAACTTCGAATTCTTCGCCGAGGTATGCCAGCAGATGAACGGCAAGACCTACCCGGTGGACGACAAGATGCTCAACTACACGCTGGTGCAGCCGGTGGGGGTCTGCGCGCTGGTGTCGCCGTGGAACGTGCCGTTCATGACCGCCACCTGGAAAACGGCGCCTTGCCTGGCGCTGGGCAACACGGCGGTGCTGAAAATGTCCGAACTGTCGCCGCTGAGCGCCGATCGCCTGGGCGAGCTGGCGCTGGAGGCCGGCATTCCGGCTGGGGTGCTGAACGTGGTGCAGGGCTACGGCGCCACCGCCGGCGACGCATTGGTGCGCCATAAAGACGTGCGCGCGGTTTCGTTCACCGGCGGCACCGCCACCGGCCGGCGCATCATCGAAAGCGCCGGGCTGAAGAAATTCTCCATGGAGCTCGGCGGCAAGTCGCCGGTGCTGATCTTTGAAGACGCCGACATCGAGCGGGCGCTCGACGCCGCGCTGTTCACCATCTTCTCGATCAACGGCGAACGCTGCACCGCCGGTTCGCGCATCTTCATTCAGGAGAGCATCTACCCGGAATTCGTCAAACGTTTCGCCGAGCGCGCCAACCGTCTGCGCGTCGGCGATCCGCAAGATCCCAACACCCAGGTAGGGGCGCTGATCAGCCCGCAGCACTGGGAAAAAGTCTCCGGCTATATCCGCCTCGGGGTGGAGGAAGGGGCGACCCTGTTGGCCGGCGGCCCGGATAAACCGGCCGGCTTGAGCCACGGCAACTTCCTGCGCCCGACGGTGCTGGCGGATGTCGACAACCGGATGCGCGTGGCGCAGGAGGAGATCTTCGGGCCGGTGGCCTGCCTGCTGCCGTTCAAATCAGAAGAAGACGGCCTGCGCATGGCCAACGACGTGGAGTACGGCCTGGCGTCGTACATCTGGACGCAGGATGTGAGCAAGGTTCTGCGCCTGGCCCGCGGCATCGAAGCGGGCATGGTTTTCGTCAACACCCAAAACGTGCGCGATCTGCGCCAACCGTTCGGCGGCGTGAAAGCCTCTGGCACCGGCCGCGAAGGCGGGGAATACAGCTTCGAAGTGTTCGCCGAAATGAAGAACGTGTGCATTTCCATGGGCGACCACCCGATCCCGAAATGGGGCGTCTGAGCCTCAGGCCACAATAATAACGAAAGAGATGAGAACAATGACGACAAAACTGACCACTAATGCTGTCCCTGCTCCCGACGTCGTGCGCTGTGCCTACATGGAGATTCAGGTCACGAACCTTAAAGCCGCACGCGAATTTTACGTCGATATCCTCGGCCTGGTCGTGACCGCCGAAGATGACAAAACCCTCTACCTGCGTTCGATGGAGGAGTTCATTCACCATAACCTGGTGCTGCGCGAAGGCCCGGTCGCCGCCGTGGCGGCGTTTGCTTTCCGCGTGCGCACGCCGGAAGACGTCGATCGCGCCGAAGCGTATTTCAAGGCGCTTGGCTGCCGCACCGAGCGGCGGGTGAACGGGTTCGCCAAAGGCATCGGCGATGCGGTGCGGGTAGAAGATCCACTCGGTTTCCCGTATGAGTTTTTCTACGATGTGCAGCACGTCGAGCGTCTGGCCTGGCGTTACGATCTGTATACGCCGGGCGCGCTGGTGCGCCTCGACCACTTTAACCAAATCACCCCTGATGTGCCGCGCGCCGTGGAATATATCCAGGGGCTGGGTTTCCGCGTGACGGAAGACATCCGCGATGAAGACGGCGTGGTTTACGCCGCCTGGATGCGCCGCAAGGCGACGGTGCACGATACCGCGATGACCGGCGGCGCCGGGCCGCGCATGCACCACATCGCCTTCGCCACCCATGAAAAACACAATATTTTGGCCATCTGCGACAAGCTCGGCGCGCTGCGCAAATCCGATTTGATCGAACGCGGCCCTGGCCGTCACGGCGTCTCCAACGCGTTCTATCTCTACTTGCGCGATCCCGATGGCCACCGGGTGGAAATCTACACGCAGGATTACTACACCGGCGATCCGGACAACCCGACCGTGACCTGGGACGTGCATGACAACCAGCGCCGCGACTGGTGGGGCAATCCGGTGGTGCCGAGCTGGTACACCGAAGGATCGCTGGTGTTGGATCTCGATGGGCAGCCGCAGCCGGTGATCGAACGCAGCGCGCCCAGCGAAATGGCCGTCACCATCGGCGCAGACGGTTTTTCCTATACCCGCGAGGGCGATACGGAAAAAGGTTTCAAACTTGGCAATACGCTGTAAATGCCGCTGCGCGGGCCTCGCCCGCGCCTATGCGCCGTCTGGAGAACGCTATGCCCCATTTTTACGCTGAATGTACCGACAACATCCGCCGCGAGGCGGATTTGCCCACCCTGTTCGCCAAGGTCAACGAGGCGCTGGCGGCGACCGGTATCTTCCCGCTGGCCGGCGTGCGCAGCCGCGCCATCTGGCTTGATACCTGGCAAATGGCCGACGGCAAGCAGGATTACGCCTTCGTGCACATGACGCTGAAGATCGGCCATGGCCGCAGTCTGGAAAGCCGTCAGCAGGTGGGCGAGATGCTGTTTGCGCTGATCAAGGAACACTTCGCCGCGCTGATGGCGCAGCGTTACCTGGCGCTCTCTTTCACCATGGAAGAGCTGGATCCGGTATTGAATTACAAACAGAACAATGTCCACGCGCTGTTCAACAAGGCGTGAATAAGGGGTCGTAAATGCTGGATAAAGAGCAGGTTAACCGCGCCGTGCAGCGTCTGCATCAGGCGGAAAAGAGCCGTGAGCAGATCCGTGCCCTGTCGCTCGATCATCCCGAGATCACCATTGAAGACGCCTATGCCATTCAGCGGCAGTGGGTAGAACTGAAGATCGCCGAGGGGCGCACGCTCAAAGGCCACAAGATCGGCCTGACCTCGCGCGCCATGCAGGTGAGCTCGCAGATCACCGAACCGGACTACGGCGCGCTGCTGGACGACATGTTCTTCAACGACGGCAGCGACATTCCGATCGATCGCTTTATCGTGCCGCGGGTGGAAGTGGAGCTGGCGTTCGTGCTGGCCAAGCCGCTGCGCGGGCCGAACTGTACGCTGTTCGACGTCTACAACGCCACCGACTACGTCATTCCGGCGCTGGAGATCATCGATGCGCGCAGCCACAACGTCGATCCCGAGACGCAGCGGCCGCGCAAGGTGTTCGACACCATCTCCGACAACGCCGCCAACGCCGGGGTGGTGATGGGTGGGCGGCCGATCAAGCCGGATGCGCTGGATCTGCGCTGGATCTCCGCGCTGCTGTACCGCAACGGCGTGATTGAAGAGTCCGGCGTGGCGGCGGCGGTGCTCAACCACCCGGCCAACGGCGTGGCCTGGCTGGCCAACAAGCTGGCGCCGTATGAGGTGGAGCTGGAAGCGGGGCAGGTGATCCTCGGCGGTTCCTTCACCCGGCCGGTGCCGGCGCGGCGCGGCGATACTTTCCACGTCGATTACGGCCCGATGGGCTGCATCAGCTGCCGCTTCGTCTAATAAGCAGGCTCGGCGAACCGAGCCGCAATAACCGGGCGGGGGCCACGCGCCGCGCCCGCTTGTCAGGGAGAATGCGATGTTAACCAACCACTTCAAGCGGGCGCTGCAGGAAAAACGCCCGCAGATCGGGCTGTGGCTCGGGCTGTGCAGCAGCTACAGCGCCGAACTGTTGGCCGGCGCCGGTTTCGACTGGCTGCTGATCGACGGCGAACATGCGCCCAACAACGTGCAGACGGTGCTGGGGCAGCTGCAGGCGGTCGCCCCTTACCCCAGCCAGCCGGTGGTGCGGCCGCCGTGGAACGACGCGGTGATCATCAAGCAACTGCTGGACGTCGGCGCGCAAACCTTATTGATCCCGATGATTCAGAACGCCGAACAGGCGCGCGACGCGGTGCGCGCCACGCGCTATCCGCCGCACGGCGTGCGCGGCGTCGGCAGCGCCCTGGCGCGCGCTTCGCGCTGGAACCGGGTGCCCGATTACCTGCAGCAGGCCGATGAGCAGATGTGCGTGCTGGTGCAGATTGAAACCCGCGAGGCGGTGAAAAACCTCGACGCCATTCTGCAGGTGGAAGGGGTGGACGGCGTGTTCATCGGCCCGGCGGATCTCAGCGCCGACATGGGCTTCGCCGGCAATCCGCAGCACCCGGAGGTGCAGCGCACCATCGATGACGCCATCGCGCGCATCCGCGCCGCCGGCAAGGCGCCGGGCATTTTGATGGCCAACAAGGCGCTGGCGCAGCGCTATCTGGAAGCCGGCGCGCTGTTCGTCGCGGTAGGGGTGGATACCACCCTGCTGGCGCGGGCGGCGGAAGCCCTGGCGGACGAGTTCAAACAGGGCGGGGCGCAAGCGCCTTCATCGGGAGTCTACTGAACCATGAACCACGTCGATTCGCTGCCGCCGGCCAACCCGGCGCAGCAACATAAAGCGTTAACCGCCGCCGAGCAATCGGTGATTAAAAAGTTGTTTCGGCGCCTGATTATTTTCCTGTTCGTGTTGTTTGTTTTCTCTTTCCTCGACCGCATCAACATCGGCTTCGCCGGGCTGACGATGGGCAAAGATCTCGGCCTCAGCTCGACCATGTTCGGGCTGGCGGCGACGTTGTTCTATGTCACCTACGTGATCTTCGGCATTCCCAGCAACATGATGCTGAGCCGGGTCGGCGCGCGGCGCTGGATCGCCACCATCATGGTGCTGTGGGGCATCGCCTCCACCTGCACCATGTTCGCCACCGGGCCGACCAGCCTGTACGTGCTGCGCATGATCGTCGGCATCACCGAGGCCGGCTTTCTGCCGGGCATTCTGGTGTACCTCACCTACTGGTTCCCGGCGTTCTACCGCGCCCGCGCCAACGCCTTGTTCATGATCGCCATGCCGGTGACCATGGCGATCGGCTCGCTGGTCTCCGGCTATATTCTGGCGCTGGACGGGGTGATGAACCTGAAGGGCTGGCAGTGGCTGTTCCTGCTGGAAGGCATTCCGTCGGTGCTGCTGGGCGTGGTGGTGTGGTTCTACCTCGACGACACGCCGGCCAAGGCCAAGTGGCTGACCGACGAGGAAAAAGCCAGCCTGAAGGCGATGATGGAGGCCGATAAGCTGCAGCTGGTGCAGCCCAACGGGCCGAGCAGCCACCGCGCGCTGCAGCAGCGCAGCCTGTGGCGCGAGATTTTCACGCCGATTGTGTTGATGTATACGCTGACCTATTTCTGCCTGACCAACACCCTGAGCGCGATCAATATCTGGACGCCGCAGATCCTGCAGAGCTTCAACCAGGGCAGCAGCAACGTGACGATCGGCATTCTGGCGGCGATCCCGCAGATCTGCACCATCGCCGGCATGGTGTGGTGGAGCAAACGATCCGATCGGCTGCAGGAGCGCAAGCATCACACCGCGCTGCCGTACCTGTTCGCCGCCGCCGGCTGGCTATTGGCTTCCGCCACCGATCACAGCCTGATCCAACTGCTGGGGATCGTGATGGCGTCGGTCGGTTCCTTTACCGCCATGGCGATCTTCTGGACCACGCCTGATCAGTCGATCAGCCTGGAAGCGCGGGCGGTGGGGATCGCCGTGATCAACGCCACCGGCAACATCGGATCGGCGCTCAGCCCGCTGCTGATCGGCTGGTTCAAGGATCTGACCGGCAGCTTCAACTCCGGGCTGTATTTCGTCTCGGCGCTGTTGATCGTCGGCGCCGTGCTGGTGTGGCGCATCCCGATGAAGGATTCGCGCCCGAGAGCGACGCCTTGATACGCAGACAGGCAGGATTGCAGGAGGTAATGAGGTGCGGAAAAGTACCGGTTTTATCGCCAACATCGATATTTGCAAAGAGTATGACGCGCGCTACGCCGCCGACGAGGTGCACTACGAAACCTTCGCCGGGCTGGCGGCATTCTTTGGCCGCGACATGCAGGTGCACTGGCACGACTGTTTCTTCCAGGTGCATTTTCTGGAGACCGGCAAGATAGAGCTGCAGCTCGACGATCAGCACTATTCGGTGCAGGCGCCGCTGTTCATCCTCACGCCGCCGTCGGTGCCGCATGCGTTCTTCACCGAACCGGACAGCGACGGCCACGTGCTGACGGTGCGTCAGGAGTTGATTTGGCCGCTGCTGGAGCGCCTGTACCCCGGCAGCAACCTGGCGCTCGACATGCCGGGCATCTGCCTGTCGCTGGCCGACGCGCCGCAGGAGCTGACGGCGCTCAGCCACTATTGGGCGCTGATCCGCCGCGAGTTCGCGCAGAACCTGGCCGGGCGCGAACAGACGCTGGCGCTGCTGGCGCAGGCGGTGTTCACGTTGCTGTTGCGCAATACCGCGCTGGAAGACAGCGCCAACAGCGGCGTGCGTGGCGAACTGCAGCTGTTCCAGCGCTTCAACAAGATGGTGGACGAGCGTTTTCGCGAGCACCTGCCGGTGCCGGAGTATGCGCAGGCGTTGGGGGTGACCGAATCGCGGCTCAACGACCTGTGTCGGCGCTTCGCCAACCGGCCGCCCAAGCGGCTGATCTTCGATCGGCTGCTGCGCGAGGCCAAGCGCATGCTGCTGTTCAGCGCCTGCACGGTGCATGAAACCGCCTACAGCCTCGGCTTCAAGGATCCTGCCTATTTCGCCCGTTTTTTCAATCGGCTGGAAGGCTGTTCCCCCTCGACCTACCGCGCGGCGCAACACGCCCTTTCGTAACCGCGATCACAGTTTGCCGCGAAAGCGGCAAACTGACCTGAAAAGTACCGGCGATTGCCGCAAAAGTCTCTTCTCGAAACCGGCTTTGGCAGATTCAATTAAGCAACCAAAAGAAAACATTATTTTAACAAATGGCCGACTCCACGGCCTGAAAAATGCCGATGACGAGGAAGACCCGATGAAACCAGAAGACTTTCGTGCCGACAGCAAACGCCCGTTCACCGGCGCCGAATACCTGAAAAGTTTGCAGGACAGCCGCGAAATTTACATTTACGGCGAGCGCGTAAAAGACGTCACCACCCACCCGGCGTTCCGCAATGCGGCGGCCTCGGTCGGCCAGCTGTACGACGCGCTGCACGATCCGGCCAGCCAGGATCGCCTGTGCTGGAATACCGACACCGGCAACGGCGGTTACACCCACAAGTTCTTCCGCTATGCCCGCAGCCCGGAGGAGATGCGCCAGCAGCGCGACGCCATCGCCGACTGGTCGCGCCAAAGCTACGGCTGGATGGGGCGCACGCCGGATTATAAGGCGGCCTTCGGCTGCGCGCTGGGCGCTTATCCGGAGTTCTACGGCCAGTTCGCCGACAACGCGCGCCACTGGTACAAACGCATTCAGGAAACCGGGCTCTATTTTAACCACGCTATCGTCAACCCGCCGATCGACCGCCATAAGCCGGTCAACGAGGTGAAGGACGTCTACATTCAGGTGGAGAAAGAAACCGACGCCGGCATCATCGTCAGCGGCGCCAAAGTGGTGGCCACCAACTCGGCGTTGACCCACTACAACTTCATCGGTTTCGGTTCGGCGCAGGTGATGGGCGATAATCCGGACTTCGCGCTGATGTTCGTGGCGCCGATGGACGCCGAAGGGGTGAAGCTGATTTCGCGCGCCTCCTACGAGCTGGTGGCCGGCGCCACCGGATCGCCGTTCGACTACCCGCTCACCAGCCGCTTTGACGAGAACGATGCGATCCTGATCATGGATCATGTGCTGATCCCGTGGGAAAACGTGCTGATCTACCGCGATTTCGACCGCTGTCGCCGCTGGAGCACCCAGGGCGGTTTCGCCCGGCTGTTCCCGCTGCAGGCCTGCGTGCGCCTGGCGGTGAAGATGGACTTCATCACCGCGCTGCTGCAAAAGAGCCTCTCGTGTACCGGCGTGCTGGAGTTCCGCGGCGTGCAGGCCGATCTGGGCGAAGTGGTGGCCTGGCGCAACCTGTTCTGGTCGCTGAGCGACGCGATGTGCGCCGAAGCCACGCAATGGGAAAACGGTGCCTACCTGCCGGATTCCGCCGCGCTGCAGACCTACCGCGTGATGGCGCCGATGGCCTACACCAAGGTGAAACACATCATCGAGAAGAACGTCACCAGCGGCCTGATCTACCTGCCGTCCAGCGTGCGCGACATGAACAATCCGGAGATCGACAAGTACCTGGCGCGCTACGTGCGCGGATCGGACGGCATGGATCACGTCGAACGCATCAAGATCCTCAAGCTGATGTGGGATGCGATCGGCAGCGAATTCGGCGGCCGTCACGAGCTGTATGAGATCAACTACGCCGGCAGCCAGGATGAGATCCGCCTGCAGTGCCTGCGCCACGCGCAGGGATCCGGCAACATGGATCGCATGATGCAGATGGTCGACAAGTGCCTGGCCGATTACGATCAGCATGGCTGGAAGGTGCCGCACCTGCGGAACAATGACGATATTAATCAGTTGGATAATCTGCTGAAGTAATTCAGGAGGAGGTTGTATGTCTCAGGAAAATGAACAGCGGTTGCGCTTTCGCGACGCCATGGCCAGCCTGTCGGCGGCGGTGAATATCGTCACCACCGACGGCCCGGCGGGGCGCTGCGGCATCACCGCCACGGCGGTGTGCTCGGTAACCGATACGCCGCCGACGCTGCTGGTGTGCATCAACCGCAACAGCGCGATGAACCCGGTATTTCAGGAAAATCGCAGGCTGTGCGTCAACGTGCTCAACCACGAACAGGAACTGATGGCGCGCCACTTCGCCGGCATGACCGGCGTCAGCATGGAAGATCGTTTCCGGCTGGAAGAGTGGCAGCTTGGCGCGTTGGGGCAGCCTGTATTGCGCAATACCCTGGCCAGCCTGGAAGGGGAGATCGAGCAGATCCAGAGCATCGGCACTCACCAGATGTACCTGGTGCAGATCAAGCAGATCGCGCTGAGCGAAGCCGGCAACGGCCTGATCTACTTCAAGCGCAACTTCCATTCGGTGATCCACCAGATGGCGGTGCCGGCCTGAGGCGTGGGGGCGCAGTTGGCTGCGCCCCTCATCTCAACTCTTGTTGGCCGCCAGATCGCTCACCAGGCGGTTGACCGGATCGCTCATGTTGGTGAACTTGCTCAGCTCCGAACGGGTCACCACCACGAACACCCCGACGTTTTTCGCCGGGATCATCGCCATGTAGGTAATGAATCCGCCGCCGCCGCCGGTCTTCTGAATGATGCCCGGCAGCCCGTCCTTCGGCGCCATATACACCCAGCCCAATCCCAATGCATCCGCTTGCCCCGGCACGTCCATGCCCTTCAGCGACACCAGATCGTGGCGCTGGAAGTACATGGTTTGCTCGCTGGCGGCGGTGGCTTTGCGCGGGCCGCTGGCGCTGGAGGAGAGGAACTGCTGCATCCAGCGCTGCATGTCGCGCGGGGTGGAGTAGACGCCGCCGCTGCCGGCCGCGGCGGTGGTGTCGCGACAGGCGCTCGGGCCGGCCGCCGCCACCATCAGGCGCGAGCACTGTTCGGGGCTCGGCGTCAACGTGGTGTCGACCATGCCGAGCGGCGCGGTGATTTTCTCTTTCAGCAGCGCGCTGTAAGGCTTGCCCGCGGCGCGCGAGAGCGCGTCGGCCAGCAGATCGTACGCCAGGTTGGAATACGCGGCGCGCACGCCCGGCGGCACCGTGACGTTGGCATGCGCCAGCCACTGCCAGCGCTGAGCCTTGGTCGGCCAGGTGAACACCGGCGTTTTCGGCGGCTTCTTGCCCGGCTGCTCGCGCGGCAGCGCGCTGGTGTGGGTGGCCAGGTTCAATAACGTGATCGGCTGGCCGGCGTTGTAAGACGGCACATAGGCGCCCTTGGGAGCGTACTTGCGCAGCGGGTCGGTCAGCTTGACCTGGCCTGCCGCCGCCATTTTCACCATCACTTCGCTGGTCATCAGCTTGGTGATCGAGGCGATGCGGATCAGCGAATCCGGGCGCGGGCGCAGGTTGTTGCCGGGCTTGGTGTCGCCGAAGCTGCGGTTAACCACCTGATTGCCGTCGATCACCACCAGCGCCATGCCGGTGGCGCCGCTGTTGTAGAAAATATGTTCGGCATACTGGTCGACGATTTGCGAAGCCAGCTGCGGGGGGGCGGCCTGCACGGCCAGCGGCGCGGCGCACAGGCCCAGCGCCAGCAATAAAGCGGAGACAGAGTTCTTCAACGGTCGTTATCCATTTAACAATGCAGCGGGAAAGGGCGTAATCCATCGCCCAGTGTAATGCGCCCGCCCCCCCGCTGCATGTAGAAAAAAGAGCGGTGGCGATAAAATTTTTTAACCGCCGGCGGCTTACTGCGCGCGGGCGAAAATGGCGATCACTTCATCCAGGTGCGCCTTCATCGCTTTGCGGGCGCCGCGCACGTCGCGCGCTTCGATCGCCGCCAGGATCGCCCGGTGTTCCTGCTCGGAGCGGTGCGGCATGTCGTCCGGCGTATAGTGGCGCTGCAGCACGCGGAACATGCTGCCGTAGCGGTGGCCGAGCAGATGACCGATGATGAACGCGTAAGCCGGGTTGCCGCTGGCTTGGGCGATGCGGATGTGGAACAGCCGATCGCCGGGGTGGGTGGCGGAGCCGGCGCGGTTATCGCGGCAGTTCTGCTCATAGGCGGCGCGGATGCCCGCCAGCTCCTCGTCGGTGGCGTGGCGCGCGGCCAGCGCGGCGGTCTCCGGTTCAATCAGCAGGCGGGTTTGCAGCAGTGAAAACGGCGGCAGCTCGGCGTTGAAATCCAGCTCGATATTCAGTTCGTCGTCGATCTCCGCCCACTGGTTGCGGCCGGCCTGGGCCATCACCGATTCCTGCGACGTTGGCGGCGGCGTTTGCGAACGCACGATCACCCCGTTGCCCACCTTGACGTCCACCAGGCCGATCACTTCCAACGCGATCAGCGCCTCGCGCACCGACGCGCGGCTGACCTGCAACTGCTGGGCGAGATCGCGCTCCGAGGGCAGGCGGCTGCCAGGCGGAAATTCGTTATTCTCGATAAGACGTTTGAGCTGGTCGGCTATCTGTCTGTAAATCCTTGGGTTTTCCAGTCGGGTAATCGGCATTTTTGACCTTTGACGATTCGGCGTTCAGTGATTTGGCGCACAATTATGCGACAAGGCGCTTGAGTAATCGTTATTCAAGTGTAAAAAAATGGTTAATTGAAATGTGGTTTCAAGGCTGTTTTATTAACTTCTTCCCCCAACGATAACGCGTAAAGCGTCTTTTGTCATGTTAGAGGCCTGACCTTTAATCGCCCTTAGTGGCCTGACCATTAGACCTTTAGGCCGAGGAGTCAAGATGGATTTAACCGGGAAACGCGTACTGATCACCGCCGCCGGGCAAGGGATCGGTTTTACCACCGCCAGGCTGTTCGCCGCCGCCGGCGCCGAGGTGATCGCCAGCGACATCAACCTCGAGCGCCTGCAGGGCTGCGCCGGGATCCGCGCGCTGGCGCTGAACGTCACCGATCCGGCCGCCATCGCGGCGGCGGCGGAGGCGATCGGCCCGATCGATGTGCTGTTCAACTGCGCAGGCGTGGTGCACAGCGGATCGATCCTCGATTGCAGCGAAGATCAGTGGGCGTTCGCGCTCGATCTCAACGTGACCGCGATGTTCCGCATGATCCGCGCCTTCCTGCCGGGCATGTTGGCGCGCGGCAAAGGCTCGATCATCAACATGTCTTCGGTGGCCTCGAGCGTGAAAGGGGTGCCGAACCGCTTCGCCTACAGCGCCAGCAAGGCGGCGGTGATCGGCCTGACGCGCTCGGTGGCGGCGGATTACGTCACCCAGGGCATCCGCTGCAACGCCATTTGCCCCGGCACGGTGGAATCGCCGTCGCTGCGCCAGCGCATCAATGAGCAGGCGCGCGAACAGGGGCGCAGCGAGCAAGAGGTGTATCAGGCTTTCGTCGCCCGTCAGCCGATCGGGCGCATCGGCACCACCGAGGAGATCGCCCAGTTGGCGCTGTATCTGGCCTCCGACGCCAGTTCGTACACCACCGGCACGGTGCAGATCATCGACGGCGGCTGGAGCAACTGAGCCGCCATTTTTGAGAGAGGAACGCATGAAACTTTTACGTTACGGGGAACCCGGGCAAGAGCGCCCCGGCATGTTGGATGCGCAAGGTTGCCTGCGCGATCTGTCGCAGCATATCGCCGACGTGGGCGGCGCCGCGTTATTGCCGGCATCGCTCGCCAAACTGCGCGCGCTGGACAGCGCCGCGCTGCCGCTGGTCGAGGGGCAGCCGCGCCTCGGCGCCTGTGTCGGCGGCATCGGCAAGTTCATCTGCATCGGCCTGAACTACGCCGATCACGCGGCGGAAACCGGCGCGGCCATTCCTGAAGAACCGGTGGTGTTCAACAAATGGACCAGCGCGGTGGTCGGCCCCTACGACCGGGTGGAGATCCCGCGCGGCTCGCAGAAAACCGACTGGGAAGTGGAGCTGGGCGTGGTGATCGGCCTGGGCGGGCGCTACATCAGCGAAACGGACGCGATGCGCCACGTCGCCGGTTATTGCGTGATCAACGACGTCTCAGAACGCGAATATCAAATTGAGCGCGGCGGCACCTGGGACAAGGGCAAAGGCTGCGACACCTTCGGGCCGATCGGGCCCTGGCTGGTAACCGCCGACGAGATCGCCGATCCGCACAGCCTGAACCTGTGGCTGGAGGTGGACGGCAAGCGCTATCAGGACGGCAACACCAGCACCATGATCTTCCGCATTCCGCAGATCGTCAGCTACCTCAGCCGCTTTATGAGCCTGCAGCCGGGCGACGTGATCTCCACCGGCACGCCGCCGGGCGTCGGCATGGGGCAGAAACCGCAGCCCATCTACCTGCGGGCGGGCCAGACGATGCGTCTGGGCATCGAAGGGCTGGGCGAACAGCGCCAGCAAACCGTACAGGCTTAACCGGGAGCGCCGCCATGACCACCATTACCGCACTGCGGGTTGAAGACATTCGTTTCCCCACGTCGCTGGGGCTGGACGGATCCGACGCCATGAATCTGGATCCCGACTATTCCGCCGCCTACGTGATCCTGGAGACCGATCGCGCGGATCTCAGCGGCCACGGGCTGACGTTCACCATCGGGCGCGGCAACGAGATCTGCTGCGCGGCGATCCGCGCGCTGGAGCATCAGATCGTCGGCGAGCGGCTGGAGGATATCGCCGCTGACATGGGCGCCTTCTGGCGGCGTTTCACCAGCGACAGCCAGCTGCGCTGGATCGGGCCGGACAAGGGCGCCATTCACCTGGCGACCGGCGCGGTGGTCAACGCGGTGTGGGATCTGTGGGCCAAATCGGTCGGCAAACCGGTGTGGCGGCTGGTGGCAGAGATGACGCCGGAGGAGCTGGTGCGCTGCATCGACTTCCGTTACATCACCGACTGCATCACGCCGCAGGAAGCGCTGGCGCTGCTGAAACAGCGGGCCGAGGGCAAAGAACGCCGCCTGGAGCGGCTGCTGCAGGAAGGGTATCCCTGCTACACCACCTCGGCAGGGTGGCTGGGTTATCCGGACGACAAGCTGCGCCGCCTGTGCCAGGAGGCGGTCGACGCCGGTTTCTCCTACCTGAAGCTGAAGGTTGGGCGCGATCTGGAAGACGACATTCGCCGGGTGCGCATCGCGCGTGAGGTGATCGGCCCGGATCGCCGGCTGATGATCGACGCCAACCAGGTGTGGGAAGTCGATGAAGCCATTCCGTGGGTGAAGCATCTGGCGTTCGCCAAACCCTGGTTTATCGAAGAGCCGACCAGCCCGGACGACGTGGAAGGGCATCGCCGCATCCGCGAAGGGGTAGCGCCGGTCAAGGTGGCTACCGGCGAGATGTGCCAGAACCGCATCATGTTCAAACAGTTCATCATGCGCGGCGCGGTGGACGTGGTGCAGATCGACGCCTGTCGCCTCGGCGGCGTCAACGAAGTGTTGGCGGTGATGCTGATGGCGGCCAAATACCAGTTGCCGGTCTGCCCGCACGCCGGCGGCGTCGGGCTGTGCGAATACGTGCAGCACCTGTCGATGATCGACTTCCTGTGCATCGCCGGCACCCACGAGGGCCGGGTGATCGAGTACGTCGATCATTTGCATGAACACTTTGTCGATCCCTGCGTGATCAAGGGCGCGGCCTACATGCCGCCGAGCCGGCCAGGTTACTCGATCGAGATGCATCCGTCGTCGATCGAGCAGTATCGGTTCCGCGGGTGAAGCGGGATCGCATGCCGCGCATCGATGCTCACCAGCACTACTGGCGCTACCACCCGCAGCATTACCCGTGGATCGACGAGCGGATGCGCGTGCTGCGGCAGGATTTTGGGCCGGCCCAGCTGCGGTCGCTGTTGCAGGAACACGGTTTCGACGGCGCGCTGGCGGTGCAGGCGCGTCCCAGCGAGGAAGAGACGCTGGCCTTGCTGGCGCTTGCTGAGCGGAGCGAGGGCGTATGCGGTGTGGTGGGCTGGCTGGATATCGCTTCGCCACAGCTGGCGCAGCGTCTGGAAACTTTGCGGCCTTACCGCGCGCTACGCGGGGTGCGCCATCAGGTGCAGGACGAAGCGGATCCGGCGGCCTGGCTGGCGCGGCCGGAGGTGGAACGCGGCATGCAAACGCTGCAGCGCGCCGGGTATGTATACGAGATCCTGGTGACGCACCGGGTTCTGGCGGCCGCGGCGGCGTTTGCCGGCCGCCACGACCAACACTGGCTGGTGCTGGATCACCTCGGCAAGCCGGACATCGCGCGCGGCGCGCGGCACTGGGCGCAGCAAATCCGGCCGTTGGCGGTGCTGCCGCATGTGGCCTGCAAGCTGTCGGGGCTGATCACCGAGGCGCCGGGTGGCCGGTGGCGCGCGGAAGAACTGCTGCCGTTCTTCGATGCCGCGCTGGAGGCGTTCGGCCCGCAGCGGCTGATGTTCGGCTCCGATTGGCCGGTGTGCCTGCTGGCCGGCGACTACCGCCAGGTGGTGCAACTGTGCGAACGGGCGCTGGCGACGCTGGGGGCCGCCGAGCAGGCGGCGATTTGGGGCGACACCGCCTGGCGAATTTACGGTTTAACGGAGTCTGGTTATGGATCTGTATCTGCAAGATAAGGTGGTGTTGGTTACCGGCGGCGGTTCCGGCATTGGCGCGGCGATTTCTCATGTGCTGGCCGAGGAAGGGGCGATCCCGGTGCTGGTCACCAACGCCGCGCCGGAGGCGGCGCTGCTGGCCGATTTGCAGCGGCTGCAGCCGCGCACCGGGGTGATCCTCACCGAATTGTGCGACGAGGCGGCCTGCCGCCGGGCGGTCAGCCAGACGCTGGCGACCTTCGGCCGCATCGACGGACTGGTGAATAACGCCGGGGTCAATGACGGCGTCGGGCTGGAGGCGGGGCGCGAGGCGTTCGTCGGCTCGCTGGAAAAGAACCTGGTGCACTACTACCTGATGGCGCACCTGTGCCAGGCGGCGCTGCGGGAGAGCCGGGGCGCCATCGTCAACATCGCCTCCAAGACCGCGCTCAGCGGCCAGGGGGGCACCAGCGGTTACACCGCCGCCAAGGGCGCGGTGCTGGCGCTGACGCGCGAATGGGCGGTGTCGCTGCGCCATGACGGGGTGCGGGTGAACGCGGTGGTGCCGGCGGAGGTGATCACCCCGCAGTACCAGCGCTGGCTCAACACCTTCGCCGAGCCGCAGCGGCAGATGGATAAAATCACCGCGCGCATCCCGCTCGGGCAGCGCATGACCACGCCGCAGGAGATAGCCGACACCGTGGCGTTTCTGCTCTCGTCGCGGTCATCGCACACCACCGGGCAGTGGCTGTCGGTGGACGGCGGCTACCTGCATCTCGATCGGGCGCTGACGTGAGCGGCGCGGCGGCAGGGCGGCGCCGTTTCTGTCAGGCGCTCGATCTGATTGACTCACCGGCGCTGATTGCGGAGTACCAGCAGCATCATCAGCGCATTTGGCCGGGCATCGCCGCGCATTTGCGCGAGCACGGCATTCTTGACATGGAAATTTACCGGTTGGGCACCCGGCTGTTCATGATCGTGGAGGTCAGCGCCGATTTCGACGCCGCGCGCTTTGACGCCGCCAGCCTGAACAACCCCGAAGTACAGCGATGGGAAGCGCTGATGTGGCACTACCAGGCCGCCACCCCCTGGACGCCGCAGGGCGAAAAATGGGTGGAAATGGCGCGGATTTTCTCTCTGCAACAGCAATAACGCCAACATCATCATCGCCAGACGATACGAGGGTATCACCATGCTTGCTGAAAAAAGTGCGGCCTCCGCGCAGCCGGGCGTCCCCGTGACCGCCAATCTGCGCTGGGCCTTTATCCTGGTCACCAGCCTGTTCTTCATGTGGGGGCTGTCCTACGGCCTGCTGGACGTATTAAACAAACATTTTCAGGAGACGTTGCACGTCACCAAGGCGCAGTCGGGGCTGCTGCAGGCGGCCTACTTCGGCGCCTATTTCCTGGTGGCGCTGCCCGCCGGGTACTTTATGGATCGCAAGGGTTATAAGGCGGGCATTCTGGTCGGGCTGTGCCTGTACGCGCTGGGGGCGCTGCTGTTCGTGCCGGCGGCGTCGGCCAACAGCTTCGGCGTATTCCTGTTTGCGCTGTTCGTTATCGCCAGCGGCCTGGGCTGCCTGGAAACGGCGGCCAACCCGTACGCCACGGTGCTGGGCGACGCGCAGGGCGCCGAACGGCGGCTCAACCTGGCGCAGTCGTTCAACGGCCTCGGGCAGTTTATCGGCCCGCTGATCGGCGGCACGCTGTTCTTCTCCGCCAGCCAGT
Source organism: Serratia sp. DFXYC6 (assembly GCF_057196085.1). Lineage (NCBI taxonomy): Bacteria > Pseudomonadati > Pseudomonadota > Gammaproteobacteria > Enterobacterales > Yersiniaceae > Serratia > Serratia sp. DFXYC6. The sequence goes on from NZ_JBXUNV010000003.1 coordinate 323,170, forward strand.
CCGCCGGCGACGGCGATCAGAGCGCGGTGAAGATGACCTATGTGGCGATCGCCGCGCTGGTGTTGCTGATCGCGCTGTTGTTCAGCCGCACCCGGCTGCCGGCGATCCGCGAAGAGGAAAAACCGGTGCACGGCGTGATAGCGCAGGGATTGTGGCAGCATCCGCATTTCGTCGGCGGGGTTATCACACAGTTCTTCTACGTGGCGGCGCAGGTGGGCGTGGGGGCGTTCTTCATCAACTACGCCACCGAGCACTGGCGCGAGGTGTCTAACCAGAACGCCTCTTACCTGCTGTCGATCGCCATGATCTGCTTTATGGTCGGGCGCTTCTTCAGCACCTGGCTGATGGGGCGAGTCAAACCGGCGACGCTGCTGGCGGCCTATGCGCTGATCAACATCGCGCTGTGCGGCGTGGTGATGCTGAGCGTCGACGGCGTATCGGTGGTGGCGCTGATCGCGGTGTTCTTCTTTATGTCGATCATGTTCCCGACCATTTTCGCCCTGGGGGTGAAAAATCTGGGCAAGCACACCAAGCGCGCCAGCTCCTTTATGATCATGGCGATCGTCGGCGGCGCCATCATGCCTTACTTTATGGGGGCGCTGGCCGACCGTTACAGCACCGCGCTCTCTTATCTGCTGCCGCTGCTGTGCTTCGCGGTGGTGCTGGTTTACGGCCTGCGGCAGCGCCGCGCCTGATTCACCCCGGCGGCGAATCGGCCTTCGCCGCCGCTTTTGGCATCTGCCGCCGGGTTCCCATCAGGATGGCCAACGCCAGCAGCAGCACCAGGCCGGACAGCGCGCCGTTTATCGTCAGGCCGCCGGCATCCACCACCAGCCCGCCCACCAGTGAACCGCAGGAAATCGCCAGGTTAAACAGCGCGATATACAGCGAAGAGGCGACCTCGGCCGCATCGGGCGCCGCCTTGAGCATCCACGCCATCAGCGCAACGGAAACGCCACCGTAGGCGATGCCCCACAGCAGCAGGAAGGCGCCGCCGCTCAGCGGCGCGTGGCCCAGCAGCGGCAGCAGCAGGACGGCGAGCGCCAGCCCGAGGGCGATCAGCGCCAGGGTGCGGCGCAGCCGTTTGGCGGCGGCCTGGCCGGCGATGAAATTCCCGACGAGGCCGGCGACGCCGTAGGCGAACAGCAGCGGCCCCACCCAGCGGCTCTCGATACCGGAGACCGTCTGCAGCAGCGGACGGACAAAGGTGTAAGCCATAAAGTGACCGGCGACCAGCAAAAACGTCAGCAGCAGCCCGGTCAGCAGCCGGCGATTCGCGCGCTGCGCGGTGAACGACCTCCAGCTTATCGCCTGCGTGACCGGCAGCGGCGGCAGCACGCACACCAGCAGCAGCAGGGTCAGCGCCGCCAGAACGGCGACCGCCAGAAACGCCAGGCGCCAGCCCAGCGCTTCGCCGAGGAATACCCCGAGCGGCACGCCGAACACCGAGGCCGCCGCTACGCCGCCGAAGATGACGGACAGCGCCAATCCGACTGAGGCCGGCGGCACCAGGCGTTCCGCCAGCCCGCCGGCGATGGCCCAGATACCGCCGATGCAAAAACCCAGCAGGATGCGCGCGGCGAACAGCAGGGCCAGGGAGGTGGCGGCGGCGGCCAGCAGGTTAGCGGCGATCAGCAGCAGCAGAAAGCCCGCCAACAGGCCGCGGCGGTCCGTGCGCCGGGCGCCCAGCACCACCAGCGGGGCGAACAGCGCGGCGAACAGAGCCGGCAGGGAAATCAGCAGCCCGGCGCGGCCGATCGTCGCGTTCAGTGTATTGACGATCGGGCTCAGCAGCCCGACGGGCAGCATTTCTGCGGTGACGACGGTAAAGGTGGACAGGCCGACCGTGAAGGTGGCCAGCCACGCTTTTGCGCCGCCGTCGGCGTGTAAGGCACTCATAATGACTCTCCCAACAGATGAAGAACTTCAGTGTATCCGCGCCAAAATGGCTGATAAACTGGCCTGAATGCGCAACATTGGGGACAAATCGTGGCTAATTTACCGTCTATGCCGTTGGATAACCTGACCGACCTGCTGGTATTCATTCGCGTCGCCGACGCCTGCAGCTTCACGCTGGCGGCCGAGAGGCTGGGCATCTCCCGTTCGGCGGCGGGCAAATGCGTGACCCGATTGGAGGCGCGATTGGCGACCCGGCTGCTGCAGCGCACCACGCGCAGCGTCAGCCTGACCGAAGACGGCGCGGTGTTTTACGAGTATGCGCAGCGTATCCTGTCGCAGGCCGAAGAGGCGGAAACGGCACTCAATACGCGGCGGCAAACCCCGCGCGGGCGGCTGCGGCTGGATGTGCCGGTCTCGTTGGGGCGGTTGCATATTCTGCCGATTCTGCGGGAATTTTTGGCGCAGTGGCCGGAGGTGGACGCCGACGTCAGCTTCTCCGACGATTACAGCGATTTGGTGCGCGACGGCATCGACGTGGCGATCCGCGTCGGCGGCAGCGACGACAGCCGACTGGTGCGGCGGGTGCTCGCGCCGCACCGCCTGATCACCTGCGCGGCGCCAGACTATCTGGCGCGGCACGGTACGCCTGGGAAACCGGAAGCGTTGGGCGATCATGAGACGCTGGTCTTCAGCCATCAGGGGTTGCCGGCGCCGTGGCGCTATCGGGTTAACGGTCAACTGCACGAACAGCCGGTGCGCGGCCGGATGCGTTTCAACAACGTCGAGGCATTGCGTGATGCGGCCGTCGCCGGGGCCGGTCTGTGTCAGGTAGGAGCGTTTCTGGTCGGCGAGCAGATTGCGGCCGGCACGCTGGTGCCGGTGCTGGAGCGCTATTGTCGCCCGGGGCCGCCGATCTGCGCCGTCTATCCCAGCCGGCGCCACCTCTCCCCCAAGGTGAAACTGTTTCTGGCGGCGATCGAACGGCGCTGGCAGGGCAAGGCGATTTGGGAAAGCGCCTAGCGCGAGCGGTTCATGCCGCTTGCACGGCCAGCGTTCGCCGCATTAAGCGATAGCCGCCGGCCGCCACCAGCAGTACGACCAGGCCGGCCGTGAGCGTGACGCCAAAGCCGGCCTTGATCCCCACCGCATCGATCGCCAGCCCCGCCAGGGCGGCGCCGAGCGCCACGCCAACCCCCAGGCCGGTCACCATCCAGGTCAATCCTTCCGTCAAGCGTGAAGGCGGCACGAGGCGTTCAACTAACCCCATGGCGACGATCATGGTCGGCGCGAAAAACAGTCCGGCGACAAACATCGCCGCCGCCAGCGTTAAGACATTGTGCACCCACAGCAGCGGCAGCGTGGTGAGTGCGGTGGCGAAGGCGGCGTATAAGAACTGCCGAGGCAATGGGGACGGCAGCTTTATTGCGCCGAAAATCAGCCCGGCGAGGCAGGAGCCGCCTGCGTAAACCGACAGCACGATGCTGGCGGCGGCCGGCTGCCCCTGCTGCTCGGCGAAGGCCACGCTGATGACGTCCACGGTGCCGACGATGGTGCCCAGCGCGATCAGCGCCAGCACCAGGATCTGCATCGACGGCATGGCCAGGATGGCGCGCTGCCGCTGGTTATTGCGGGGATAAACCGGGGGCTGAGTGCTTTTTTGCCAGGCGAATGCCGAAACGCCCGCCACCAGAAGCAGCGCGGCCGCCAGAGGGCCGGCCTCAGGGAAGAGCGCAACGCTGAGCCCCACGGCGATCGGCGGGCCGACGATAAAGGCCACTTCGTCCAACACCGACTCGAATGAAAACGCCGTGTGCAGCTGCGGCGTGCCGCGATAAATTTCGCTCCAGCGGGCTCTGACCATGGCGGAGATGCTGGGCATGCCGCCCGCGAGTGCGGCGAAGACGAACAGCGTCCAGTCCGGCGCCCGATAGTGGGTGCAGATCAGCAGCAGCAACAGGGCGAGTGCGCTGACCCCGGTGGCGTAGGGCAGCACGCGACTTTGGCCGTAGCGGTCCGCCGCGCGTGCGATTTGCGGCGCGAGCAGCGCCATGGAAAAGGCGAATGTCGCTGCCACCGCACCCGCCAGCCAATAGGAGCCGCGTACCTGCGAAAGCATGGTGATGATGCCGATACCGGTCATTGAGATCGGCAGGCGTGCGATCAACCCGGCAGAGGAAAACGCCTTGCTGCCCGGTGCGCTGAACAGTGTGAAATAAGGATTTGCCATGAATAGGGTTCCTGAATGTTGGCGGCTCGGTATTCGCGCAATGCCCATCATTGACATACGCCACGTATGTTACGTTAATTGACATACATGGCGTATGTCAATTATAACGTCATCAATGGCAAGACGGGAGTGAATCCATGGCACGTAAAGCGCGCACAGAAATGATTGAAGAAACCCGGCGTAAGCTGGTGGCGGCCGCCCGTCAGCAGTTCGGCGGCGTGGGGTATGCCGAGACGGTGATGGATGAGCTTACTGCGCAAGCCGGTATGACGCGCGGTGCGCTCTATCACCATTTTGGCGACAAGAAGGGATTGTTTTTGGCCGTCGTGCAGGAAATCGACGCCGAAATGGATGCGCGCCTGGCCGACATTACCGCGAGCACGCCGGATGACTGGGAGGCCTTCGCGGGGCGTTGCCGCGGTTATCTGATCATGATGACGGAGCCGCAATCGCAGCGCATTCTGTTGCGTGATTCGCCCTCGGTGCTGGGAGCCGACTATCTGCAGGCCAGCAAGCTGGGTTGCATCACCTGGATGACGGGGGCCTTACAGGCGTTGATGGCGCAGCGGCGTATCGCTACCGCCGAACCGGAAGCGCTGGCGCATTTAATCAATGGCGGCCTGATGGATGCTGCGCTGTGGGTCGCCCATCAGCCGGAAAAAGACGTGGCGCTGGAGCAGGCCTTGGCCAGTTTGAACCTGTTGTTGAACGGGCTGCGCTCCACCTCTGCTTAAGTTTTACTGGCGGCCGCCGCGCCGTTTCGGCGGCGGCTTAAGGGTGAATGACGACGGGCTGGACGTTTTGCGCCAGCTGGATATTGTTGCGGCCGCTGTGTTTCGCCAGATAGAGCGCGGCGTCGGCTGCGCCTATCGCCGATTCGATGTCCAGTTTTTCCAGCGCGGAGATGCCGGCGCTAAGCGTCAGCGTGCCGCTGTGCTGCGGGCTGGCGCCGTGCGGGATGTTCAGTTCCGCCACGCGTTGGCGCACCCGCTCGGCCAGCTGCGCCGCGTAGCCTTCGTGCACGTTGGTCAGCAGCACCAAAAACTCTTCCCCGCCGTAACGCACCACGATATCGCGCGAACGCACCGCATCGCGGATGGCGACCGCCACCTGCACCAAAGCCCGATCGCCCATGGCGTGGCCGTAGCTGTCGTTGTAGACCTTGAAGTGGTCAATATCCAGCAATAGCACGTAATGGTGGCCGGTTTGCGGTTCCAGCAGCATAGTGATCTTATTCTCCAGACCACGTCGGTTATAAAGGCCGGTCAGGGGATCGAGCATGCTCAAATTATTGAATTTGTCCCGCTCGTTATACAGGTTGGCCACCAGCGCGTGGGTAAAGATTTCACTGCGTTTCAACATCAGGTGATGAATGGAGAAAGCGATAATAGGTAATAGCGTGGTGAATAATATCCGCAGGGTATTATGCATGCCGTCTAGAGCCAGGATCATCATTGCGGAAGGTACGGCGTGTAAACAAAAGGCGGTAAAGTTATCCGTCAGAGAAATAGCGCTGATAAAAAAGATGCTAAACAAACTAATTAATAAAAAATCTTGGTTATTCGGTAGGCAATATTGACTTTTAACGTAAATATGTGCGGCCCAGAGCAGGCCGAGTACGCTGGCGAACAGGTTGAGTTTGCACAAATATTTACGTGGCGTTTGCAGGGAAAATAGCGCCGCTACCAGACAAAATAGCGGTATACATAATAAAGGTAGGGTAAATGCGGGCGTATCCCTAAAAGGGAACAATAATGTAAATACGGAAGAGGCGGCATTCATTACCAAAAAAAGAAATAATGCCAGGCGCTGCTTGCTGTTCAGTAATTCCTGATAAGAACGGGCGTTCATACGGAGGTCACTCTTTGCAAAGTCGTTCTGTCGAATAATTAAGGTTGAGAAGCATTCCTTTGGCGCGAATATCCACTTGAATTGCATGGTTGAGGATTGTGATTATTATCATGCAAACAGGACTAGGAATTTTCTTATGTCAAATTATCATTTTTTCCTGCTGGTGTCATCTGAGTTTGGTCAGCGCAGTGAAAATGATGCAGCGGCCAAAAAAGTGTTATATGATATTGGTTATCATTATCACTTAAGGAGGGGTGTCATGCTCACTGCCATGATTGCCGCGTGCGGGCTGTGGGGCGTCAGTTGGTGCCTCGGGGATCGCCTGGCCAGCGCCTGGGGCGTTTTGCTACCTTGTGCGTTGATGCCGCTGCTGGCCTTGATCAACCTGGATATGCTGCAGTTGCGCACCCTGATCGTGATAGCGATGTTGGCCACGCTGGTGATGCTGTTCAACAGCCGGCTGCGCCACTATCTGCTGTTGCCTTCCTGCATGGCGCTGGCGGGCGGCCTGGCGGCAGTCAGCCTCAACTTCAGCTTTGGGTGAAACGCCAGAAACGGCAAAACCACGCTTAAGCGTGTTTATCATCAATGCGTTGGGATTTTTTCGAAGGAACTACTGGAGAGATCATCAATTGGTGCGAAGAGAGGGACTTGAACCCTCACGTCCGTAAGGACACTAACACCTGAAGCTAGCGCGTCTACCAATTCCGCCACCTTCGCACAGTCGATGTTGTTGCTTTGATTTATATTACGTCGCCAGCTTGGTGCGAAGAGAGGGACTTGAACCCTCACGTCCGTAAGAACACTAACACCTGAAGCTAGCGCGTCTACCAATTCCGCCACCTTCGCATCGATGCTGAGTGCAATATAAATCATGTGGTTATTTGGTGCGAAGAGAGGGACTTGAACCCTCACGTCCGTAAGGACACTAACACCTGAAGCTAGCGCGTCTACCAATTCCGCCACCTTCGCGTACCAGAAACATTACCGGAGTAACGTTACCACGGAGGCGAATTCTAGAGATTTTGGCGGGCACGTCAACAGTTATTTCCCCGCTTTGCGGGCGTTTGCTGGAAAAACAGCCATATCGCCGCTTTTCTGCTGGTCAAACAGCCAAATCAGCCAATCAATCAACACCCTGACCCGCGGCGCCAGGAAACGGCCGGGCGGATACATGATGTAAATCGGCATTGGCGGAGGCGGCGTGTCCGCCAACACCTCCACCAGCTCTCCCTGTTTCAGCCAGGGCGCCAGCGAATAGCGCGCCGCCTGAATCAAGCCCATGCCGGCGCGTGCGCCGGCGATGTAGGCGTCGGCGCCGCTGACGCTGAGCCGGGCGGGCAGCTCGCGCAGTTCCAGCTTGCCGCCGCGGCAGAATTCCAGCGGGTAATCGCGGTTGCTGGCCAGTGAAAAATACCCCACCGCGCGATGCGGCTCCAGGCTATCGATGTCAAGCGGCGTGCCGTGGGCCTGCAGATAAGCGGGGGAGGCGCAGGTGACCTGCGGCAGCTGGGCGATGCGCCGCGCCGCCAGGCCGTCGTCTTCGGTTTCCCAGGCGCGCAGCACGCAGTCCACGCCTTCGCGCAACAGATCGACGTGGGTGTCGTTGGCGCCCAGCGCCAGCGTGATGTCGGGATACCGCCGATAAAAGTCGTCCAGCGCCGGAATCACCACCTCGCGCGCCAGCGAATGGGGCATATCGATGCGCACCTTGCCGGACGGCTGCAGCTTATGCTGGCTGAACAACGTGTCCGCCTCTTCCAGCGCCCCCAGCAGCTGTACGCAGCGCTGGTAATAGAGGCTGCCTTCGCTGGTCACCTGCACCTGGCGGGTGGTGCGGATCAGCAGGCGCACGCCCAGCCGCTGTTCCAGCCGTTTCAGCGCGTTGCTGACCGTGGCGCGCGGCAGCTGCAGGCGTTCGGCCGCCCGGCTGAAGCTACCCAGTTCGACGATGCGGGTAAAAATGCGCATGGCTTGAACCTGATCCATGTCCACTCCGGATTGTTGGTGATTTTTGAACAGTGATGTGCAATCTGCATTATTTATCTTTGTCGCGTAAACAACCAGACTTTGCTGCGTTATCCATTCACCGCATGAGGGCAGCACAATGCAACAACGTAAACTCGGTTCCAACGGTCCCGTCGTCTCCGCCCTGGGGCTGGGGTGCATGGGCATGAGCGACTTCTATTCCACCGGCGCCGATCGGCAGGAGGCCATCGCCACGCTGCACCGGGCGCTGGAGTTGGGCGTCACGCTGCTCGACACCGCCGACATGTACGGGCCGCACACCAACGAAGAGCTGGTGGGGGAGGCGATCAGGGGCAAGCGGCAACAGGTGTTCCTGGCCACCAAGTTCGGCATCCTGCGCGATCCGGCGGATCCTTCGGCGCGCGGCGTCAGCAGCCGGCCCGAGTATATCCGGCGCTCCGTCGAGGGGAGCCTGCGGCGCTTGGGCGTGGAGGAGATCGATCTCTATTATCAGCACCGGGTCGATCCGCAAGTGCCGATCGAAGACGTCGTCGGCACGATGGCGGATCTGATCCGCGAAGGCAAGATCCGTCACATCGGCCTGAGCGAGGCGTCGGTCGCCACGCTGGAGCGGGCGCACAAGGTACATCCGATCACCGCGCTGCAGACCGAGTATTCGCTGTGGACGCGCGACGCCGAGCAGGGCGTGCTGGCGGCCTGCGAGCGCCTGGGCATCGGCTTTGTGCCCTACAGCCCGTTAGGGCGCGGTTTCCTCACCGGCGCTATCCGGCGGCCGGAGGATCTGGCCGAGGACGATTTCCGCCGCAGTAACCCGCGTTTCCAGGGGGAAAACTTCGCCCGCAACCTGGCGCTGGTGGAGAAGGTGAGCGAGCTGGCGGCGCAGAAGGGCGTCAAGCCTTCTCAGTTGGCGCTGGCCTGGGTATTGGCGCAGGGCGAACACATTGTGCCGATCCCCGGCACCAAACGCCGGCGCTATCTGGAAGAGAACGTCGCCGCGGCGGAGATCGCGCTGAGCGCAGCTGAACTGGCGGCGATAGAAGCGGTGTTTCCGCTGAGCGCGGCGGCCGGCGATCGCTACGGCGCGGAGTCGATGACCTATATCAACGGCTAAAAAAAAGCGCGGCCTCGGGCCGCGCTCTGTCGTTTTCCGCCAACGGAAACTTATTTCTTCTTCGGTGCGCGCGGCGGGCGGCCGACGGTCGCCTGGTACACCTTGAAGCGGCCGTTTTGCGCCAGCACTTCGTGGCTGCCGAAGGTGGCGTCCAGAATGTCCGGGTAGGGCAGGAAGGCGTTGGCGACGATGCGCAGTTGACCCCCGATCGGCAGGTGCTTCACCGCGCCGCGGATCAGCGTTTCGGCAGCGGTCAGGCTGGTCTGCAGCCCGTCGTGGAACGGCGGGTTGGAGATGATCATGTCGAAACGGCCGGTGATATCGGAGTAAACGTTGCTGACGATCACTTCGCCTTCGATGCCGTTGGCGGCCAGCGTTGCGCGGCTGGATTCCACCGCGGCGGCATTGACGTCGCTGAGGGTCAGTTTCACCTTCGGCGACAGCTTGGCCATCACCGAGGCCATCACGCCGGCGCCGCAGCCGATGTCCAACACCTTGCCTTTCATGTGTTTTTCCAGCGTCGACAGCAGCAGCGAGCTGCCGACGTCCAGGCCGTCGCGGCTGAACACGCCCGGCAGCGTTTTCACTTCCAGATCGTGCAGCTGATAGCTGTCCCACCACTCGTTCAGGTCGAACTCGGTCTGCGCGTCCAGGCGGCCGTGATACAGGCCGCAGCGGCGCGCGCTGTCGATTTTCGCCAGCGTGACGTGGCCTTCCAGCGTTGGCTCGGCGCTGCGCACGCCGCTGCGGTTTTCACCGACCACGAACACGTCCACGCCTACCGGCAACAGCGCCAGGAGGTTGCACAGTTGGAATTGCGCCTCCTGCTTGCTCTTCGGCCAGTAGTAAACCAGCGTGTCGCAGTCGGCGACGAAAGCGGGATCGACGGTCAAACCGAACTGCACGTTATCGCCCATCGTCCGGTTCAGTAACTGCCAGTGATGGTATTGCTGAGTGTGGACGCGCACGTCCGCGGCCTCGAATTGGGCCGGCAGGCTGTCCTGCAGGTCGCCGGCAAACAGCACGCGGCGTTCGATAAATTCATCACTGTGGCGCAGCATGACTTCACTGGCGGGGGTTAATGCAGACATCAGATATTGGCTCCTGGAAATGAGACCGGGGATTATAGAGCTTTGTGGCGATATGTTCGACGGGTTTGTTGGCGCGGGCTGCGCGGGTTTGTTAGCATAGCGCGGCGCATGGCAGGCATGGCGCACCACAACGGGTAGGAATCGGCATGGCATCAAAACGCGACTGGCTGTTACAACAACTGGGTATTACGCAGTGGACATTGCGCCGCCCGGGCGTGTTGCAGGGCGAAGTGGCGGTCAGTCTGCCGCCCGAGGCGCGCCTGCTGGTGGTCGCGCAGACGCTGCCCGCACCCGACGATCCGCTGTTTTGCGACGTGCTGCGCAGCCTGGGGCTGACGCCGGCGCAAACCTACAGCCTGACGCCGGAACAGGCGGCGATGCTGCCTGAAGAGACCACATGCAACAGTTGGCGGCTGGGCGTGACGGAACCGCTCGCGGTCGCCGGCGCGCAGCTACACAGCCCGGCGCTGGCCGAGCTTTCCCAAGACGCGGGGGCCAAACGCGCCCTCTGGCAGCAGATTTGTCATCATGAACACGATTTCTACCCTGACGGCGGCCGACCTGGCCACAGCCTTCACCATTGAGCAAGCCAGCCACGCCTTTCCCTGGACGGAAACCACCTTCGCCAGCAATCAGGGCGATCGCTACCTTAACCTGAAGCTGAGCGCCGACGGGGAGATGGCGGGATTCGCCATCACGCAAATCGTGCTGGACGAAGCCACGCTGTTCAACATCGCCATTCATCCGCAGCACCAGCGCCGGGGTTTTGGCCGCCTGTTGCTCAACGCGTTGATCGAACAGCTGGAGAGCCGCGGCGTGGTCACGCTGTGGCTGGAGGTGCGCGCCTCCAACCAGGCGGCGATCGCGCTGTATGAAGATCTCGGTTTCAACGAAGTCACCGTGCGCCGCAATTATTACCCGAGCGCCCACGGCCGCGAAGACGCGATCGTGATGGCGCTGCCGCTGGCGTAATCTAAAAACATCCTATTGATTGTTTTCCTCCCCTTTAACAACTGAAAAGTTGTTTCCTGATTAATTTACATCAAACAAGTTGTTTTTCGCTGTGACGACAACTAATTTGTTGTTTATTGTTGAGGAAACAATCAATGCGTTGTTTGGAGGTGGGGATGAGAAAATTATCAGAAATATCAGCGTTGCTGAAAGAAAAGCGCATTGAGTTGGGCTGGAGCCAAAAAGACTTTTTGATGAAGATTGGCATGACTCAACAGCAATATCAGCGTGTTGAATCGGGCAGCGATATGCGGATGAGCACGCTGCTACGGATATTGGCGGCGATGGATTTGGAATATGTTATCGTGCCGAAAAGGTCTGTCCGTGATGTGGAGTGCTTGCTGCAACAGACAGTGAGTCATGCACCAGAAGTGAGTAACTTACAGAATTTCGAAGAAAAACTGAAAGATCTCGAGGACTAGCGAATGAAAGGGCGGCGACAGGTTGAATCGGTGCAGGCGTTAGCCTTGATATTGCATGGGCTGCGGGTGGGCGTGCTGGCGCACTACAGCGGCGGCAGAAACATCCTGACGTTTGATCCACACTACCTCGCTTTGCCGGAGCCTGTTCGTCCCCTGTTTACGCTAAGGCAGAAGGCGCACGCGGGATATCTTGAGCAAGTTTTACAGTCATCGCAGCGCCTTCCGCCCGTCTTATCCAATTTATTGCCCGAAGGCGCACTGCGCAGTTGGTTGGCCCAGTCGTTGAAAACCCATGTGAATGAGGAGTTTCCTTTAATTGCCTGGGCCGGGGAAAACTTGCCGGGAGCGCTTGAAGCACGGCCGCTGGCCGCCAGTGATATCCCCGCTTGGGCGTTAACGTCGCGCGGAGAGCTGGAAGCCGTACAAATTGATGTTGGAGTGGCGGCGCAGAAATTTTCTCTGGCAGGGGTACAAATGAAATTTTCCTCTGTGCGCAAAGAGGGCCGCTTCAACATTTCTTCTCAGGTGGGCGCTGATAGCTGGATCATTAAAACGCCTTCAACCGTTCATCGTCATCTCCCTGAAAATGAATATACGGCAATGCGTTTGGCGCAAGCCATCGGCGTGGATATTCCCGATATTGAGCTGGTTGAGCTGACACGGCTTGAACACTTGCCTGATATTCGCTTGGCGGATGAACCCTATGCGTATGCCATTCGTCGTTTTGACCGCAGTGAAAGTGGGCGAGTGCATACAGAAGATTTTGCCCAGATATTCGAGATCTATCCACACGACAAATACCGCGGCAAAAATTACGATCAGATAGCGGCTTATCTCTATGAGTTTGGCAGTGAATCTTTAGCGGATACGCAGCAAATGGCGCGCCGTCTGTTGGCGAATATTCTGCTCGCCAATGGCGATGCTCACGTAAAAAATTGGTCCATGATCTATCCAAACCAGGCCGATGTGCGGCTTGCTCCCGCTTATGACATCGTCACTACATTGGCTTATATCCCTGGTGAGTCTGAGGTTGCGCTCAATATGGCGAAGGAAAAACGCTGGGATAGGATCTCAATGCGAACCTTCGAGCGCTGGTCCGATCGAGTCGATATTCCCTGGCCCGCAATACGGGTGCATCTCTTGGATGCCATCGACAAGGCGCGAGCTTTGTGGCCGGCATTGTTGGCGGACCTGCCGATGGCGGACGATCACAAATCGGTATTGCGTCGGCATTGGGCCGCCTTGTCCCCCGATTTCCGCCTGTGTTAGCGGGAAATCGGATCCATTGATTGTCACCGGTTGGCAAATCGGCGAAAATGCCCGGCTGTTATCTTTTATTCACCGCTTTGCCCGGCGCCGCGATCGGCGCGTTCTGATGATGTCGCAGGGCGGACTAACCGTAGAACCTGAAAACCATGTCTCCTAGTGAATTTGCCCGCGAAGTCTCCAAAAGAAGAACTTTCGCCATCATCTCGCACCCCGATGCCGGTAAAACCACCATTACCGAAAAAGTGCTGCTGTTCGGACAGGCGATCCAGACCGCCGGTACGGTAAAAGGCCGCGGCTCCAGCCAGCACGCCAAATCCGACTGGATGGAAATGGAAAAGCAGCGCGGGATCTCGATCACCACCTCGGTGATGCAGTTCCCGTACCGCGACAGCCTGGTCAACCTGCTGGATACCCCGGGGCACGAAGACTTCTCCGAAGATACGTATCGCACCCTGACCGCGGTCGACTGCTGTCTGATGGTGATCGACGCCGCCAAGGGCGTAGAGGATCGCACCCGCAAGCTGATGGAAGTCACCCGCCTGCGCGACACGCCGATCCTGACCTTCATGAACAAACTGGACCGCGACATCCGCGATCCGATGGAAGTGATGGATGAAGTTGAGCGCGAGCTGAAGATCGCCTGCTCGCCCATCACCTGGCCGATCGGCTGCGGCAAGCTGTTCAAGGGCGTTTACCACCTGTACAAGGATGAAACCTACCTGTACCAGACCGGTAAAGGCCACACCATTCAGGAAGTGCGCATCGTCAAAGGCCTGAACAACCCAGAGCTGGATGCGGCGGTGGGCGAAGATCTGGCGGCGCAGCTGCGCGATGAGCTGGAGCTGGTGCAGGGCGCTTCTCACGAGTTCGATCAGGAAGCTTTCCTGAGCGGCGAGCTGACGCCGGTGTTCTTCGGTACCGCACTCGGCAACTTCGGCGTGGATCATATGCTGGACGGCCTGGTGGCCTGGGCGCCGGCGCCGATGCCGCGCAAAACCGACACCCGCGAAGTGACGGCGGCGGAAGAGAAATTCACCGGCTTCGTGTTCAAGATCCAGGCCAACATGGATCCGAAGCACCGCGACCGCGTGGCCTTTATGCGTGTGGTGTCCGGCCGTTATGAGAAGGGCATGAAGCTGCGCCAGGTGCGCACCGGCAAAGACGTGGTGATCTCCGATGCGCTGACCTTTATGGCCGGCGACCGTTCGCACGTGGAAGAAGCCTACCCGGGCGACATCATCGGTCTGCACAACCATGGCACCATCCAGATCGGCGATACCTTCACCCAGGGTGAAGACATGAAGTTCACCGGCATCCCGAACTTCGCGCCGGAACTGTTCCGTCGCATTCGCCTGCGCGATCCGCTGAAGCAGAAACAGCTGCTGAAGGGGCTGGTGCAGCTGTCCGAAGAGGGCGCGGTGCAGGTGTTCCGCCCGATCGCCAACAACGATCTGATCGTCGGCGCGGTCGGCGTGCTGCAGTTCGACGTGGTGGTGGCGCGCTTGAAGAGCGAGTACAACGTGGAAGCGCTGTATGAGTCGGTCAACGTGTCGACCGCGCGCTGGGTCGAGTGCGACGACGTGAAGAAGTTCGAAGAGTTCAAGCGCAAGAACGAGATCAACCTGGCGCTGGACGGTGGGGACAACCTGTCCTACATCGCGCCGACCATGGTGAACCTCAACCTGACGCAGGAACGTTATCCTGACGTGACCTTCCGCAAAACCCGCGAACACTGATCAATCGGCAGGGCGCCCGGTGCGCCCTGCCAACCTCCCTCATCCTCACTCCGCTAATTAATAAAACTTCCTCACCTTTTATGCCGCAAACCGATATCGCCAGGCAGCGTTCGTTAGGCCTGCGTTTTCCGCCGCATGGTCTATCTTTAACGAGATGTCCGCACATTGCTTGAGAGTAAATCACTGTAATACGCTGATTGTTTGGTGAGTTATTCTGATGTGTTGCCGATAGGAGACAGTCTGTTTCCTTAAATATCAATGAGATGACTGTTTTACCGTTTCGTGTCACTTAGTCTGTCGTCAATAGGCGACAGTTTTTTGATTAAAAATCCAACTCAATGCTTTTTTTGTTTGATTTTTAAGGTGTTTATGGAGTTGGCACGGCGGTTGCAATATTCCTGTCGTGAACGCTTAATCGTATAGCGATGATGAAGTATTTACCGAGAGGCCGCGTGAAGGCGGCTGAAGGGTTCCGGCGCTCTGGCGCTGGGGCCCCCAACAAAAGGAAGAGATCGATGAAAAAGACCAAATTTGCACACTCGCTGATGGCTGTTGTTTTGGGTTCTGCTTTGGTGAGCGGCACTGCGCTGGCCGAAGACAGTCTGCTCAACAAGGCGTCTAACGCCGCGGACAGTGCCGGTGCCAAAATCGATAGCTCCATGAAAAAAGTTGACGGTTACATGGATGACAGCGCGATAACGGCTAAAGTTAAAAGTGCGTTGGTGGACGATAAAACCATCAAAAGCACTGACATTTCGGTGAAAACCGAAAAAGGCACCGTGATCCTGAGCGGGTTTGTCGGCAGCCAGGCGCAGGCGGAGCATGCGGTTGCGGTTGCCGGTAAGGTGGAAGGCGTCAAAACCGTCAGCGACAAGCTGCACGTGAAAGATGAAGCCAACCAGTCGATCAAATCGTATGCCGGCGACACCGCCACCACCAGCGAGCTGAAAGCCAAGCTGCTGGCCGATGACATCGTGCCGTCGCGCAATGTGAAAGTGGAAACCACCGATGGCGTGGTGCAGCTTTCCGGTGAGGTGAAAACGCAGGCGCAGTCTGAGCGTGCCGAAAGCATCGCCAAGGCTATCGACGGCGTGAAAAGCGTGAAAAACGACCTGGTGGTCAAGCCGTAATCCCGCCAGGCGCCCGTAACAAGTAACCACAAGCCGCATCTGTCGGGCCGTGAAGGCGGCCCGACGTGTACCACCAAAAAAAGAAACTGATTTGCCGTCGATGTCCCGTTGTCGGGGCGGTAGACGGCAGCGAATTTTTTCACAATGGTAAGGAGAAGCTTATGTTTCGTTGGGGCATTATCTTTTTAGTCATCGCGCTTATCGCTGCGGCACTGGGGTTCGGTTCGCTGGCGGGCACCGCCGCCTGGGCCGCCAAAGTCGTGTTCGTTGTCGGCATCATCCTGTTCCTGGTCAGCCTGTTCACCGGCCGTCGGCGCCCTTAGCCGGCCGGCATTTTCCTGCAAACTGTAACAAAGCTTAATTCCTTTTCTCACCTCGGGGAGGGCCGGCCATGAACAGCGACATCATCGTCGGGCGCTGGAAACAGCTGAAAGGTCAGGTATGGCAGGCGTGGGCCGAATGGTCCGGCAGCGATGGTGCCTGGTTGGCCGGCAGCAATGATTTCCTCGTCGGCGTGCTGCAAGAGGATTACGGAAGAGAGCGAGACGCGGTATCCTCGGAGAAAACGTCTCACTGAGGATGCCAAGTTGGGATACAGAATACCCATCACGCTCGGCAATATAGAACCGCTGGCGTCTAAACCTTTTCGACCAGGAAAAATGGCGTTGGTCTGCGAAGGCGGCGGCCAGCGCGGCATTTTCACCGCCGGCGTGCTGGACGAGTTCCAGCGCGCGGGCTTTAACCCTTTCGATCTGCTGATCGGCACATCGGCCGGCGCTCAGAATCTGTCTGCCTACATCTGTGGGCAGATGGGCTACGCGCGCCGGGTGATCACCCGTTACACCACCTCGGCCCAGTTCTTCAATCCGCTGCGTTTCGTGCGCGGCGGGCATCTGATCGATCTCGATTGGCTGGTTGATACGGCGGCGGCGCAGATGCCGCTGGCGATGGACGTGGCGGAACAGCATTTTATCGACGGGCGCGAATTCCTGCTGTGCGCCTGCCGCAGCGACGATTTCGAACCGGCCTATCTGCCGGCGCAGCGCGAACGCTGGCTGCCGGCCATCAAGGCGTCCAGCGCCATTCCCGGCTTTTACCGTCAGGGCGTGGAGTTGGACGGCGTCAGCTATCAGGACGGCGGCATCAGCGATGCGATCCCAGTGGAAGAGGCCTACCGCCGCGGCGCCGACACCATCGTGGTGATCCGCACCGTGCCTTCGCAAATGTACTACACCCCACAGTGGATGAAGCGCATGGAGCACTGGCTGAGCGACAGCAGCCTGCAGCAGATGGTGCGCATCCTGCAGCATCATGAGCAAAGCTATCACCGCATCCAGCGCTTTATTGAGAAACCGCCGGGCAAGCTGCGCATCTTCGAGATCTTCCCGCCGAAGCCGCTGGCCAGCAATGCGCTCGGCAGCCGACTGGGGGCGCTCAATCAGGATTATCACCTGGGGCGCCGCTGCGGCCGCTACTTCCTGGCCACCGTCGGCCAGTGGATGGCGCAGCAGGAACCGGACGGTATCAAGGTGCAAAAATCGTTGTCGCGCCGCCTTATCCAGCCGGAGAACGTCAGAATGCCTTCGCCGATCGTGACCGACATCGCCATGTCGCCCGATCTCACGGCGCAGCCGGAGGCTGCGGTGGCGGCGCCGAAAATCATCCTGCCGGGCGATCTGCCGCCGGGTGAAGGGGGCGCGCTGTGAGCTACGCCTTTACCGACACCCACTGCCATTTCGATTTCCCGCCCTTTACCGGACATGAGGCCGAGAGCCTGACGCGGGCGGCAAGCGCCGGCGTGCAGCGCATCATCGTCCCGACGGTCACCGCCGATCGCTTCGCGCGGGTGCTGCGGCTGGCGCAGGATCACGCGCCGCTGTTTGCCGCGCTGGGGCTGCACCCGCTGTATATCGCGCAGCATCATGAGCCGCAGCTGGAACAGCTGGCGGCGCTGTTGGCCGAACGGCCGCGCAAGCTGGTGGCGGTGGGGGAGATCGGGCTCGATCTGTATATGGACAACCCGCAGTTCGAGCGGCAGCAAAGCGTGCTGCTGGCCCAACTGAAGCTGGCGAAACAGCATGAGCTGCCGGTGATCCTGCATTCGCGCCGCACCCACGACCAGCTGGCCGCCGCGCTGCGGCGCATGCAGCTGCCGCGCCGCGGCGTGGTGCACGGCTTTGCCGGCAGCCTGTCGCAGGCGCAGGCGTTTATCCGCCTCGGCTATTACATCGGCGTGGGCGGCACCATCACCTATGAGCGGGCGCAGAAAACGCGCGGCGTGATGGCGCAGCTGCCGCTTGAAGCGCTGCTGCTGGAGACGGATGCGCCGGACATGCCGCTGGCCGGCTATCAGGGGCAGCCGAATCGCCCCGAGCGTGCCGCCGAGGTGTTTCACACGCTGTGCGAGCTGCGGCCGGAACCGGCCGACGAGATCGCCGCCCATCTGCAACGCAATACCCAGTCACTGTTTGCCATGCCGGATTGACGAGCTTATAACGTGACTTGCGTCACGTTATAAGATTTTCATTTGCGTCTCGTTGTATACATTTGTGACATAAATCGGTGCGAGGGTGACCTCGCTCAGTATAATCCCCCCGAAACTCTCCAATAGCAGACCTCTCTTCATGAGCAGGGATGTATTTTATTTTTTGCAACAGGGAAACTTTGCATGCAACTCATCATGAGTCTGGTCGGTATGGCGGTGCTGATCGCCATTGCGGTGCTGCTCTCCAGCAACCGTCGGGCCATCAAATTGCGCACCGTGGTGTGGGCGTTCATCATTCAGGTCGGCATCGGCGCGCTGGTGCTGTACGTGCCGCTGGGCCGCAGCATCCTCGGCAGTATGTCTAACGGCGTGGCAAACGTTATCGCCTACGGCAATCAGGGCATTTCGTTCATCTTCGGCGGGCTGGTGTCCGACAAGATGTTCGAGGTGTTCGGCGGCGGCGGCTTCGTGTTCGCGCTGCGCGTCCTGCCGGTGATCGTGTTCTTCTCCTCGCTGATTGCGGTGCTGTACTACCTCGGCATCATGCAGTTGGTGATCCGCGTGTTGGGCGGCGGCCTGCACAAGTTGCTGGGCACCTCGCGCACCGAATCGCTGTCGGCGACCGCCAACATTTTCGTCGGCCAGACCGAAGCGCCGCTGGTGGTACGCCCCTATATCGCCACCATGAGCCAGTCAGAACTGTTCGCCGTGATGTGCGGCGGCCTGGCCTCGGTAGCCGGTTCGGTGTTGGCGGGGTACGCGCAGATGGGCGTGCCGCTGGAATATCTGATCGCCGCGTCCTTCATGGCCGCGCCGGGCGGGCTGCTGTTCGCCAAGCTGATGGTGCCGGAAACTGAGCAGACCCACGATAAAGACGATGCGATGAAGCTGATCGCTGAAGAAGATCGTCCGGCCAACGTGATCGACGCGGCGGCTTCCGGCGCGGCTTCCGGCATGCAGCTGGCGCTGAACGTCGGTGCGATGCTGCTGGCGTTTATCGCGCTGATCGCCTTGCTTAACGGCATTCTCGGCGGTATCGGCGGCTGGTTCGATTACCCGCAGCTGTCGCTCGAGCTGATCCTCGGCTGGGTGTTCTCGCCGATCGCCTTCCTGATCGGCGTGCCGTGGAGTGAAGCGATGACCGCCGGTTCGTTTATCGGCCAGAAGATCATCGTCAACGAATTCGTCGCCTATATGAACTTCGGCGCCTATCTGCGCCCGGACGACGTGGTGGCGGCGGAAGGCCTGCAGGTGCTGTCGGCTCACACCAAGGCGATCATCTCCTTTGCGCTGTGCGGCTTCGCCAACCTCTCCTCGGTGGCGATCTTGCTGGGTGGTCTGGGCAGCATGGCGCCCAACCGTCGCCACGACATCGCGCGCTTCGGTCTGAAGGCCGTGGCGGCGGGCACGCTGTCCAACCTGATGAGTGCCACCATCGCCGGCTTCTTCCTGGCGCTGTAAGCCATCACGGAGCCCGCGACGGCGCGACCGATCGCGGGACTCCGCCTATACTCTAAGCAACGCGGGTGCTTGCCGCATCCGCGATCTTCAGCCGCTTCTTTAGCGAATTTGTGAACGATATCGCGTTATTTTGTGATGCTCTTCACATATAATTCCGGTCTGTTACAGTGCTATTTCATATAGTGTGACGATGAACGCGAATCGCCTCCGGCATTCGTGTTCAAATAGCTATTACTGGCCGGCCGCAAGGCGGGTGGCCATGTGCGGTGAGAAGGATCTCAGTTGCCGCCGCGGGAACGCCGTTCCCCAGCGCTATCTTCATGGAACCAAGTCCGCTCGCCAACACCCAGGTACTCAGTTGGAGAGTTTTATGACCGAATTAACCGCAGCAGCGCAACGTGCGCTGAACTTGATGGATTTAACCACGCTGAATGATGATGACACCGACGAGAAAGTGATCGCGCTCTGTCGTCAGGCCAACAGCCCGGCCGGCCACACGGCGGCCATCTGCATTTACCCGCGTTTTATCCCGGTGGCGCGTAAGGCGCTGCGCGAGCAAGGCACGCCGGACATCCGCATCGCCACCGTGACCAACTTCCCGCATGGCAATGACGATATCGACATCGCGCTGGCGGAAACCCGCGCGGCGATCGCCTATGGCGCGGATGAAGTGGACGTGGTGTTCCCATACCGTGCGCTGATCGCCGGCAACGAACAGGTCGGCTTCGAGCTGGTGAAACAGTGCAAGCAGGCTTGCCAGGCGGCCAACGTGCTGTTGAAAGTGATCATCGAAACCGGTGAGCTGAAACAGGCCGATTTGATCCGCAAGGCGTCCGAGATCGCCATCAAGGCCGGGGCTGACTTTATCAAGACCTCCACCGGCAAGGTGCCGGTCAACGCCACCCTGGAGAGCGCCGAGCTGATGATGTCGGTGATCCGCGATCTGGGCGTGGCGAAGACGGTGGGCTTCAAGCCGGCCGGCGGCGTGCGCACCGCGGAAGACGCGCTGCATTATCTGCAACTTGCCGATCGTATTCTGGGCGAGGGGTGGGCCGATGCGCGGCATTTCCGCTTTGGCGCTTCCAGCCTGCTGGCCAGCTTGCTGACCACGCTGGGCCACCAGACCCAGACCGCCGGCGGCGGCTACTGATCGATTTCGTTGGCGGGCGCCAGGCGCGCCCGTCTGCACCGACTCTCAGCGACACAGGGGGATGCCTTGTTCCTGGCTCAAGAAATTATTCGTAAGAAACGCGACGGCCAGCCGTTAAGCGAAGCGGAAATCCGCTTTTTCATCAACGGTATTCGCGACAATGTGGTGTCGGAAGGGCAGATCGCCGCGCTGGCGATGACCATTTATTTCCATGACATGAGCATGCCGGAGCGCGTGGCGCTCACCATGGCGATGCGCGATTCCGGCACCGTGCTGGACTGGAAGAGTTTGGCGCTGAACGGCCCGATCGTCGACAAGCATTCGACCGGCGGCGTGGGCGACGTGACCTCGCTGATGCTCGGCCCGATGGTGGCGGCCTGCGGCGGCTATGTGCCGATGATCTCCGGCCGCGGCCTGGGTCATACCGGCGGCACGCTGGACAAACTGGAAGCCATTCCGGGCTTCAATATTTTCCCGGACGATAACGCCTTCCGTAAAATCATTCAGGACGTCGGCGTGGCGATCATCGGCCAGACCAGCTCGCTGGCGCCGGCGGACAAACGTTTTTACGCCACCCGCGACATCACCGCCACCGTGGATTCTATCCCGCTGATCACTGCCTCCATTCTGGCCAAGAAACTGGCGGAAGGGCTGGATGCGCTGGTGATGGACGTGAAGGTCGGTTCCGGCGCCTTTATGCCGACCTATGCCCTGTCGCAAGATTTGGCGCAGGCGATCGTCGGCGTGGCCAACGGCGCGGGCTGCAAGACCACTGCGCTGCTGACCGACATGAACCAGGTGCTGGCCTCCAGCGCCGGCAATGCGGTGGAAGTGCGCGAAGCGGTGCGTTTCCTGACTGGTGAATACCGCAACCCGCGCCTGCTGGAAGTGACGCTGGCGCTGTGCGTGGAGATGCTACTGTCCGGCGGCCTGGCGAATGACGAAGCCGATGCGCGTGCCAAACTGCAGGCGGTACTGGACAACGGCAAGGCGGCGGAAGTGTTTGGCCGCATGGTGGCGGCGCAGCAAGGGCCGATAGACTTCGTCGAACGTTATGATAGCTATCTGCCGGCGGCAACGCTGAGCAAGCCGGTGTATGCTGAAAATCCGGGCATCATCAGCGCCATGGATACCCGCGCGCTGGGCATGGCGGTGGTTTCGCTGGGCGGCGGCCGCCGCCGGGCGAGCGACGCCATCGATTACAGCGTCGGTCTGACCGAGGTGGCGCGCCTGGGTGATAAGGTGGATGCCCAGCAGCCGCTGGCGATGATCCACGCCAACGATGAAGAGAGCTGGCAGCAGGCGGCCGATGCGGTGCGTAGCGCAATGACGCTGAGTGACAAGGCGCCGGAAGCGACGCCGGTAGTGTATAAGCGCGTCACGGAATAACCCAAGAATCAGGAACGGCCGCGGCTTTTTCGCGGCCGTCCAAAGCGTGAGAACACGCAGGAGAGCACAGATGAAACGCACATTTATTATGGTATTGGACTCCTTCGGCATCGGCGCCAGCGAAGACGCCGAACGTTTTGGCGACCGGGGTTCCGACACCCTGGGCCACATCGCCGAGGTTTGCGCGCGCGGCGAGGCCAACGTGGGCCGTCAGGGTCCGCTGACGCTGCCTAACCTGAGCCGTCTGGGCCTCGGCAAAGCGGCGGAAGAGTCCACCGGCAACTTCCCGCAGGGGCTGGATCGCAACGCCGACATCATCGGCGCTTACGCATACGCCAGCGAGCTCTCTTCCGGTAAAGACACGCCGTCGGGCCACTGGGAAATCGCCGGCGTGCCGGTACTGTTCGACTGGGGCTACTTCAAGGACGAGCACAACAGCTTCCCGCAGGCGCTGCTGGATAAGCTGGTGGAGCGCGCCAACCTGCCGGGCTACCTGGGCAACTGTCACTCATCCGGCACCGTGATCCTCGATCAGCTGGGTGAAGAGCACATGAAAACCGGCAAGCCGATTTTCTACACCTCCGCCGACTCGGTGTTCCAGATCGCCTGCCATGAAGAAACCTTCGGCCTGGATCGCCTGTACGAGCTGTGCGAAATCGCGCGTGAAGAGCTAACCGAAGGCGGTTACAACATCGGCCGCGTGATCGCGCGTCCGTTCGTCGGCGACAAGCCGGGCCACTTCCAGCGCACCGGCAACCGCCACGATCTGGCGGTAGAGCCGCCGGCGCCGACCGTGCTGAAAAAGCTGGTGGACGAGAAGGGCGGTGAAGTGGTGTCGATCGGTAAAATCGCCGACATCTATGCCAACGTCGGCATCACCAAGAAGGTGAAAGCGACCGGCATCGACGCGCTGTTCGACGCGACCCTGATTGAAATGGAAAAGGCCGGCGACAACACCATCGTGTTCACCAACTTCGTGGACTTCGACTCCTCTTACGGCCACCGCCGCGACGTGGCGGGCTACGCCGCCGCGCTGGAGCTGTTCGACCGCCGCCTGCCGGAGCTGCTGAAGCTGGTGAAAGACGAAGACATCATCATCTTCACCGCCGACCACGGCTGCGACCCGACCTGGCCGGGCACCGACCACACCCGTGAGCACATCCCGGTGCTGGTCTACGGCCCGAAAGTGAAACCGGGCTCGCTGGGCCACCGTGAGACCTTCGCCGACATCGGCCAGACCGTCGCCAATTATTTTGGCCTGTCGCCGATGGATTACGGTAAAACCCTGTTTTAATTCGTGAGTTTAAGGCGGTGGCGCAGTTGGCCGCCGCCTGACATACCACGGCTTATACGTTTAACGCTATTTAATACGATTTAAAGGAAGAGAATTATGGCTACGCCGCACATTAATGCTGAGATGGGTGATTTCGCTGACGTAGTACTGATGCCGGGCGATCCGCTGCGCGCAAAATACATCGCCGAAACCTTCCTGGAAGGCGCGGTGGAAGTGAACAACGTGCGCGGCATGTTGGGCTTCACCGGCACCTACAAAGGCCGCCGCATCTCCGTAATGGGCCACGGCATGGGCATCCCGTCCTGCTCCATCTATGCGCGCGAGCTGATCGCCGAATTCGGCGTGAAGAAGATCATTCGCGTGGGTTCCTGCGGCGCGGTGCGTGACGATATCAAACTGCGCGACGTGGTGATCGGCATGGGCGCGTGCACCGACTCCAAGGTTAACCGTCTGCGCTTCAAGGACAACGACTACGCGGCGATCGCCGACTTCGACATGGTGCGCAACGCGGTCGATGCGGCGGCGGCGCAGGGCATCCCGGCGCGCGTGGGCAACATCTTCTCCGCCGATCTGTTCTACACCCCGGATCCGGACATGTTCCAGGTGATGAAGAAGTACGGCATCCTGGGCGTGGAAATGGAAGCGGCCGGCATCTACGGCGTGGCGGCGGAGCTGTACGAAGAGTTCGGCTGCAAGGCGCTGACCATCTGCACCGTGTCCGACCACATCCTGCGTCACGAAGCGACCACGGCGGCGGAACGCCAGACCACCTTTAACGAAATGATCGTTATCGCGCTGGAATCCGTGCTGCTGGGCGACAAAGCGTAATACCGCGGCGGGCGTCGCCATGGCGCCCGCCCGTCAATCTATTCACTCCGCATGGCCGTTTTTGGCTAACGCTCTACCTTTCAATTGGATGTGGATCCCGTTGTTACGGACAATCTATTCACCGAAAGGACAAGAAAACGGCACGGACGCATTCAACGCCTGGCCTGAGTTACTCCTTCTTCGGCGCTTCCTGCTTTGTCTCCGGCGCATCCTCTTCGTCGTCTTCCACCGTATTGCCTTCTTCCAGTGGCGTGTTGGCGGTCAACAGGTAGGGCGACTGCTGCCAGCGGCTGCGGCGGTGCTGCAGCAGGGTGCGCGCCAGAATGATGCCGATCGCCAGCGCCAGCAGGATCATCAGGCGCAGCAGGTTGGTGGTGTTGTCCACCTGTTTGGATTCGGTCGCCAGCACGTGGGTGTCGAGGGTGATGCGGATAAAGCCGATCGGGCCGTCTTTGCCCTGAATGGATTCGACCAACTGGTGGTTGAAGTAGCTGCCGGCGCGTTTGCCGTCGAGCGACAGGCGATCGCGTATACTTATCTGCTCCCCGGCGTGGGAGACCAGCGTGCCGTCCAACTGATACACGCTGACGTCGAGAATGCGGCTGTGATCGGTGAGCTGCTTGAGGATGGCGTCGATGCGCGGGTTGTTGCCGTCGTCGTCCAGCAGCGGCGCCAGGCTGTAGGCGACCTGTTTGGTCAGCGTCTGCGCCAGCTCTTCCACCTGCTCGGATCGCGCCATTTGGTGACTCAGGCTAAAATAAGAGGCGCCCTGCATCAGCAGCACCAGCAAAGCCAGGCAAATCAGGATAATAGCGGTGCGGTGCAGGCGAAATTTCAGTTTAGCGCGAGCCATGCAGGTTCCTTGGGCATCGGGGACACTTTATGTTGCCAGAACCGCTGGCGATAGGATAGCTTGATGCGTCGTTTTATCATGCAGCGTTTTTGTCCATTCAGGAGTCAATGATGTCAAACAGTCTGACCTATTGCGATCTTCCGGCGGAGATCTCTCAATGGCCGGGTCTTCCCCTTTCGCTCAGCGGCGACGAAGTGATGCCGCTGGACTACCGGGCGGGCAATACCGGGTGGCTGTTATACGGCAGGAAGCTGGACAAGGCGCGCATTACCCAATTCCAACGCAAGCTGGGCGCGGCGATGGTGATCGTCACCGCCTGGGGCGTGGACGACTATCAGGTGGTGCGCCTGGCGGGCACCTTGACGCCGCGCGCCAAGCTGTTGGCGGCGGAGAGCGGGCTGGACGTGGCGCCGCTCGGCAAGATCCCGCACCTGCGCACGCCGGGGCTGCTGGTGATGGACATGGATTCGACGGCGATCGAGATCGAATGCATCGACGAGATCGCCAAATTGGCGGGCGTCGGCGAGCAGGTGGCGGAAGTCACCGAACGCGCGATGCGCGGCGAGCTGGACTTTACCGCCAGCCTGCGCCAGCGCGTCGGCACGCTGAAAGGGGCCGATGCCAACATCCTCAAGCAGGTGCGCGACGAGCTGCCGTTGATGCCGGGGCTGACCAGCCTGGTGGGCAAGCTGCAGGCGATGGGCTGGCATGTGGCGATCGCCTCCGGCGGCTTCACCTACTACGCCGAATACCTGCGCAACCGGCTGCGGCTGGTGGCGGCGGCGGCCAATGAGCTGGAGATCCGCGACGGCAAGCTGACCGGCGAAGTGCTGGGGCCGGTGGTGGACGCGCAGTTCAAAGCCGACACGCTGCTGCGGCTGGCGGAGAAGCTGGAGATCCCGCTGGCGCAAACCGTGGCCATCGGCGACGGCGCCAACGATTTGAAAATGATGCAGGCGGCGGGGCTGGGCATCGCCTACCACGCCAAGCCGAAAGTGTATGAAAAAGCGCAGGTATCGATCCGGCATGCGGATCTGATGGGCGTGCTGTGTATTCTCACCGGCAGCCTGAAACACGAAGTGCGATAACGAAAGATTGAGGTAAGACGTGGCAAAAGCGGCAAAACGGGCATTTGTGTGCAATGAGTGCGGGGCGGACTATCCGCGTTGGCAGGGGCAGTGCAGCGCCTGTCATGCCTGGAACACCATCACGGAAGTGCGTTTGGCCGCGTCGTCCGCAGCGGCGCGCAACGATCGCCTCAGCGGCTATGCCGGCGACGCCGGCGTCAGCAAGGTGCAGAAGCTGTCGGAAATCAGCCTGGAGGCGCTGCCGCGCTTCACCACCGGCTTTCTCGAGTTCGACCGCGTGCTGGGCGGCGGCGTGGTGCCCGGCAGTGCGATTCTGATCGGCGGCAACCCCGGCGCCGGCAAGAGCACCCTGTTGCTGCAGGTGCTGTGCAAGCTGTCTGAACAGATGAAAACCCTGTACGTCACCGGTGAGGAGTCGCTGCAGCAGGTGGCGATGCGCGCTCACCGTCTGGGGCTGCCGACCGGCGGCCTGAACATGCTGTCGGAAACCAGCATCGAGCAGATCTGCCTGATCGCTGAGCAGGAACAGCCGAAGCTGATGGTGATCGACTCGATTCAGGTGATGCACATGGCGGACATTCAGTCTTCGCCGGGCAGCGTGGCGCAGGTGCGGGAAACCGCCGCCTACCTGACGCGCTTCGCCAAGACGCGCGGCGTGGCGATCGTGATGGTCGGCCACGTCACCAAAGACGGCTCGCTGGCCGGGCCAAAAGTGCTGGAACACTGTATCGACTGTTCGGTGCTGCTGGACGGCGACGCCGATTCCCGCTTCCGCACCCTGCGCAGCCACAAGAACCGCTTCGGCGCGGTCAACGAGCTGGGGGTGTTCGCCATGACCGAACAGGGGCTGCGCGAAGTCAGCAACCCTTCGGCGATCTTCCTCAGCCGCGGCGATGAAGTCACCTCCGGCAGCTCGGTGATGGTGGTGTGGGAAGGCACCCGGCCGCTGCTGGTGGAGATCCAGGCGCTGGTGGATCACTCGATGATGTCCAACCCGCGCCGCGTGGCGGTGGGCCTGGAGCAGAACCGGTTGGCGATCCTGCTGGCGGTGCTGCACCGGCACGGCGGGCTGCAGATGTCGGATCAGGACGTGTTCGTCAACGTGGTCGGCGGGGTGAAAGTCAGTGAGACCAGCGCCGATCTGGCGTTGCTGATGTCGCTGGTCTCGAGCCTGCGCGATCGGCCTCTGCCGAACGATCTGGTGGTGTTCGGCGAAGTGGGGCTGGCGGGGGAAATTCGCCCGGTGCCGAGCGGCCAGGAGCGGATCGCCGAAGCGGCCAAGCACGGCTTCAAGCGCGCCATCGTGCCGCACGGCAATATGCCGAAGAAGCCGCCGGCCAACATGCAGGTGTTCGGGGTCAAGAAGCTGGCGGACGCGCTGGACGTGCTGGAAGAGTTTTATTAATGTCGCCGACGGCGAGCAAGATATGCTATTTTGTTTAGCATACTAAACGGAGGTGGCCATGCCGCAATTTGATTACCTGAAGACGTCCATCAAGCAAAAAGGCTGCACGTTGCAGCAGGTGGCGGATGCCAGCGGCATGACCAAGGGCTATCTGAGCCAGCTGTTGAACGACAAGATCAAAAGCCCGAGCGCGCAAAAGCTGGAAGCGCTGCACCGTTTTCTCGGGCTGGAGTTCCCGCGTAAAGAGGTTAAAGTCGGCGTGGTGTTTGGTAAATTTTACCCGCTGCACACCGGCCATATCTACCTGATCCAGCGCGCCTGCAGCCAGGTGGATGAGCTGCACGTCATTTTGTGCCACGACGAGCCGCGCGACCGCGAACTGTTCGAGAACAGTTCGATGTCGCAACAGCCGACGGTCAGCGATCGCCTGCGCTGGCTGCTGCAGACCTTCAAGTACCAGAAAAACATCCATATCCACTCGTTCGACGAGCAGGGCATCGAGCCCTACCCGCACGGCTGGAACGTGTGGAGCGACGGCATGAAGGCCTTTATGGAACAGAAAGGCATCGTGCCGAGCTTTATCTATTCCAGCGAAGCGCAGGATGCGCCGCGTTACCGCGAGCATCTGGGCATCGAAACCATTCTGGTCGACCCCGAGCGTTCGTTCATGAACATCAGCGGCAATCAGATCCGCCAGGATCCGTTCCGCTACTGGGATTACATCCCGACCGAGGTGAAGCCGTTCTTCGTGCGCACCGTGGCGATCCTCGGCGGCGAGTCGAGCGGCAAATCGACGCTGGTCAACAAGCTGGCCAACATCTTCAACACCACCAGCGCCTGGGAATATGGCCGCGATTACGTGTTCTCGCACCTGGGCGGCGACGAGATGGCGCTGCAGTACTCCGACTACGACAAAATTGCCCTCGGGCAGGCGCAATACGTGGATTTCGCGGTCAAGTACGCCAACAAGGTGGCATTTATCGATACCGATTTCGTCACCACCCAGGCGTTTTGCAAAAAGTACGAGGGGCGTGAACACCCCTTCGTGCAGGCGCTGATCGACGAATACCGTTTCGATCTGGTGATCCTGCTGGAAAACAACACGCCGTGGGTGGCGGACGGCCTGCGCAGCCTCGGCAGTACCGCCGATCGGCTGGCGTTCCAGCGCCTGCTGGAGGAGATGCTGCGCGCCAACAACATCGAGTATGTGCACGTTGAGTCCAGCGATTACGAAGAGCGCTTCCTGCGCTGCGTCGAGCTGGTGCAACAGCTGCTGGCGGCGGACGCCGGCCGGTTGGTGAACGCGCCCGCCCAGCATCACGCCGCAGGCTGAGCAAAATTAGCGTAATGTGCGATCGCGCGGCAGAAACGGCCGCCCGGGCGCACATTTAACGGCTTGTTTAAACATGGTTCATTCGACAGCGACTACGTTAAGCTTTTCTTTACAATAACGCTTAGAAGAAGACATGTCTTATCGCTTGCTCGCTCTTTGGTTGGTCTGCTATGCCGCAGCCTGGACGCTGCTGACTGTTCATCTCGATCCTACCCTGCCTTACGACGCCGTCGAGGCGCTCAACTGGGGCCTCAACGGCGAATGGGGCTCACCGAAAAACCCGTGGCTGGTCGGGGCGGCGATGCAGCCGGCGATCGGGTTCTCGTGGCTGCCGCTGAACCTGTACTGGTATGGCGGGCACTTCATCGCCATCGCCATCGGCATGTTGGGCGTCTGGCTGTTGGCGCGCCGGCTGAGCGGCAGCACCTCGCTGGCCTGGATGGCGCTGTTGACGCTCAACCTGTCCGGCATCATCAATTTCGACATCATTCCCTACAACGACAATTACCTGTTGGTGATGCTGTGGCCGTGGATGGCGCTGTTTTTCCACCTGGCTATATCGCGTTCGGCCAACTGGTGGCCGGCCTTCGCGCTGACGGCCGGTTTGGCGATGATGGCGAAGTACTCGACCTTCGCCTTCGTCTATTTCGCCGCGCTGTCGACGCTGTTCGTACCGCAGATCCGCCGCTGTTATCGCCAGCCGCAGTTCTATCTGGCGGTGGCGATCTGGTTGGCGCTGGTGTTGCCGAACGTGTTCTGGTTGTGGAACCACGATTTCGCCGCCTTCAAGTGGGTGGATTCGCAGATCAAGATGCAGCTCAATCTCGACATGCTGCAGTCGCTGCTGCTGGTGTTCTATCCGTCGCTGGTGCTGTGGGGGATCCTGCGGCGCAGCGGGGCGGTGCTGGCCTGGCCATCGGCGTTGCCGATGCGGGTGTTGCTGTGGGTCTACCTGTTGCCGCTCGGCATCATTACCTTCTGGTTCTCTTTCAACGTCGGCGGCCGGCTGACCGAATGGCTGCAGCCGTTCTTCATGCTGGCACCTGCGCTGTTGGTCGGTTGCGTGCGCCAGCCGCCGGTGCGTTCGCTGCGCGCGGCGACCATTGGTCTGATGTGCGCGGCGCTGGCGGTCTACCTGGGGTATGCCGCGGTGATGCTGGGCAACGTGCGCAACGCCGGTCAGAAAATGGTGGGTATCAAGGCGTTCAGCGCCGAGGTGGAGCGGCAGTGGCAGGAGCGGTATGGCGTTGAACTGCGCTACGTCGGCGGCGAATACCTGTCGCAGTGGATGACGGTGTACGCCGGTTCCCGGCCGCGAACCATTACGCGTTGGTCCAATCATACGCGGCCGAATATCTACAACGTCAACATCAGCTATCCGCAGATTGCGCAGCACGGCGTTGCCCTGTTCGGGCGGTTGGGTGAGGACTGCGCGCGCAGCGACTTCGGCGGCGAGTTGGCCCACTGGCCGAAGATGCGCCTCGATTGGCAGCAGACGCTGACGTTCCGCGCCGATCCGCATAGCGACGAGCAGACGCTGTGCGTCGGTTTCGTTCGTCCGCAGTAACGGCGGCGCGCTGCGCCGCCGCGATTCAGGCTCAGTAAGCGATAACCAGCTTGCCTTGCATATGGCCGCCGAGCAGCTGTTGATGCGCGGCGGTCAGCGTGTCTACCGACAGCCCGTGCAGGGTTTCGCTCAGTGTGGTGCTCAGCTTGCCCTCGTCCAGCAGCTGCGCCACCTGCTGCAGGATCTTGCCCTGCTGCGCGATGTCCGGGGTGGTGAACATGCTGCGGGTGAACATGAATTCCCAGTGCAGCGCGGCGCTTTTCAACTTCAGCGCGTTTTGATCCAACGGCTGCGCGTTCTCGACGATGGTGCAGATATGGCCGAGCGGCGCGATCAGTTCGGCCATCGCCGGCCAGTGGCCGTCGGTATCGTTCAGACACAGGATGTAATCCACCTGCTCGATGCCCTGCTGCGCCAGGTTGCCCTTCAGATCGCGGTAGTCCACCACCAGATCGGCGCCGCGCTCAAGGCACCAGGCGGCGGATTCCGGTCTTGATGCGGTGGCGATCACTTTCACCTTGCTGCGCAGCGCGGCCAGCGGAATGGCCAGCGAACCGACCCCGCCGGCGCCGCCGATGATCAGCAGCGTCTTGTGCTCCGGCGCGTCCTGAATGTTCAGGTGTTCGAACAGCGCCTCCCAGGCGGTGAGGGCGGTGAGCGGCATGGCGGCGGACTCGGCCCAGTTCAGGCTGCGCGGCTTGTGCGCGGCGATGCGTGAGTCGATCAGTTGGTGACTGCTGTTGCTGCCGGGGCGGGTGATGTCGCCGGCGTACCACACTTCATCGCCGGGCTTGAAGCCGCTGACGCCGTTGCCCACGTCCACCACGACGCCGCTGGCGTCCCAGCCGAGAATGCGCGGCTGCTGCAGGCCGTTTTTCTGCAGACCGGCGTGCACTTTGGTGTCCACCGGGTTGACCGACGCCGCTTTCACTTCCACCAGCAGATCGTACTGGCCGGGCACCGGCATCTCCGGTGAGATTTCGATGAAATCGGCGGGGTTCTGCGGGTCTACGGCAATGGCTTTTATCGACATGATTGTACTCCTTTCAAATGATGCCCCCAGTGTAGACCCGCGACAGTGGGGTGATAAGATGGACAATATCTAACGGAGTGTTCGTTTAAGGTGAACAATGGAATTCAAACAACTGCAGGACATGGCGTTGTTCGCGCTGGTGGCGGAGTGCGGCAGTTTTACCGCCGCCGCGCAGCGCGTTGGGTTGCCGAAATCCAGCGTCAGCCAGCGCATCAGCCAGCTCGAGCAGACGCTGGGGCTACGGCTGCTCAATCGCACCACGCGCCAGCTGAACCTGACCTTCGCCGGTGAGCGTTATCTGGAACATTGTCAGGTCATGATGTCTGCTGCCGAACGTGCCGATCTGGCATTGCAGCGGCTGCGCGATAACCCGAGCGGCCGCCTGCGCATCTCGACGCCCGCCGGGCTGGGGGCGACCCTGGTGGCGCGGCTGGCAGCGGATTTTCAGCGCCAGTACCCGGACGTTTCGCTGGAGGTGTCGGTGTCCGACGCGATGGTGGATCTGGTGCAGGAAGGTTTCGACGCCGCGCTGCGCACCGGCAAGCCGCAGGATTCTTCGCTGATCGGCCGCCGTCTCGGGTATGCGCCGCGCTATCTGTTGGCCGCACCGTCCTATTTGGCGCAGCACCCGCCGATCGAACATCCGCAGCAGCTGCAGCAGCATCGCTGTATCGCCCACCGCGCCTGGACGGCCTGGAACCTGCGCTGCGGCGATGACTACTACCGTTGGCAGCTGCCGCTGGCGCACACCACCGACAACCTGCTGTATGCGCGCGAATGCGCCATCGCCGGCGCGGGGATCACGCTGCTGCCGGCGTTTCTCAGCCGCGAGGTGGTGGCGCAGAAACTGCTGGTGGAGGTGCTGCCGGCGTGGCGCGCAGAAGGGAATGAGCTATATCTGGTCTACCCGAGCCGCAAGCTGAATTCCGCGGCGTTGGCCTGCTTCATCGATGTGGTGCTGCAGCATCCGGCGTTCGACGACTACGCGCGCGAGCTGGCGCGGGAGTAAAAAAAGGCGCCGCATGCGGCGCCTTTCGTATTACTTGGCGATCTTCTTGTACTTGATGCGGTGCGGCTCGAGCGCATCGGCGCCCAGCGTACGCTTCTTGTACTCTTCGTACTCGGTGAAGTTGCCTTCGAAGAATTCCACCTTGCCCTCGTCCTGGTAGTCCAGGATGTGGGTGGCGATACGGTCGAGGAACCAACGGTCGTGCGAGATCACCATGGCGCAGCCAGGGAATTCCAGCAGGGCGTTTTCCAGCGCGCGCAGGGTTTCGATATCCAGGTCGTTGGTCGGTTCATCGAGCAGCAGTACGTTGCCGCCAACCTGCAGCAGCTTGGCCAGATGCAGACGGCCACGCTCACCGCCGGACAGCTCGCCCACGCGTTTGCCCTGATCGACGCCCTTGAAGTTGAAGCGGCCGACATAGGCGCGGCTTGGCATCTCGGTGTTGCCGATGCGCATGATGTCCTGCCCGCCGGAGACTTCTTCCCACACGGTTTTCGAACCGTCCATGCTGTCGCGGAACTGATCGACGGACGCCAGCTTGACGGTATCGCCCAGCACGATGCTGCCGGAATCAGGCTGCTCCTGACCGGACATCATGCGGAACAGCGTGGATTTACCCGCGCCGTTCGGGCCGATGATGCCGACGATCGCGCCTTTCGGCACCGAGAACGACAGGTCGTCGATCAGCAGGCGGTCGCCATAGGACTTACGCAGGTTGCTGACTTCGACCACTTTATCGCCCAGGCGCGCGCCAGGTGGAATGAACAGCTCGTTGGTTTCGTTACGTTTTTGGTATTCGGTGTTGTTCAGCTCTTCAAAGCGGGCCAGACGGGCCTTGCCTTTGGACTGGCGGCCTTTGGTACCCTGGCGCACCCACTCCAGCTCTTTCTCGATCGACTTGCGACGAGCGGCTTCGGCGGACGCTTCCTGCGCCAGACGCGCGTCTTTCTGCTCCAGCCAGGAGGAGTAGTTGCCTTCCCATGGAATGCCTTCACCGCGGTCAAGTTCGAGGATCCAGCCGGCCACGTTATCCAGGAAGTAACGGTCGTGGGTGATCGCTACCACGGTGCCTTCGAAGTCGTGCAGGAAGCGTTCCAGCCAGGCCACGGACTCGGCGTCCAGGTGGTTGGTCGGTTCGTCCAGCAGCAGCATGTCCGGCTTTTCCAGCAGCAGGCGGCACAGCGCCACGCGGCGGCGTTCACCGCCGGACAGGTGGGCGATTTTGGCGTCCCAGTCCGGCAGGCGCAGCGCATCGGCGGCGCGTTCCAGCTGGGCGTTGAGGTTGTGACCGTCGTGCGCCTGAATGATCTCTTCCAGGCGGCCCTGTTCGGCGGCCAGCTTGTCGAAGTCTGCGCCTTCTTCCGCGTACAGCGCGTACACTTCGTCCAGGCGCTTCAGCGCGCCGACCACTTCCGCCAGCGCTTCTTCCACCGACTCACGCACGGTGTGTTCGAGGTTAAGCTGCGGCTCCTGCGGCAGGTAACCGATCTTGATGCCCGGCTGCGGGCGCGCTTCCCCTTCGATATCGGTATCGATGCCGGCCATGATGCGCAGCAGGGTGGACTTACCGGCGCCGTTCAGGCCCAGCACGCCGATTTTAGCCCCAGGGAAGAAGCTCAGGGAGATGTTTTTCAAAATATGACGCTTCGGCGGTACCACCTTGCCGACGCGGTGCATGGTATAGACGTATTGAGCCACGTTGCTCTAAGCCTCTCTATATCAGTATTTATAGGATGTCTGGCGGCATGAGTGTAGCCCGTTTCGATCTCGGATCCCAGACATCGCTCAGCGATCGCTAAGTATAACCGTTTATGCGCCGATAAAGGCGCATATTGGTGGCTTATGGCGTGACGACGATCGCGACGCGGCGGTTTTCCGCACGGCCGCTGGAGGTGCGGTTATCGGCAACGGGATCGCGCTTGCCCATGCCGCGGGTTTCGATATTGGCGCGTGGAATGCCGACGCTGGCCAGCAGATCGGCCACCGCATCGGCGCGGCGCAGGGAGAGCTGATCGTTATAGCTGTCTTCACCGTAGTTGTCGGTATGGCCGTCCAGGCGGAACTTGGTGATGCCGACGCTCAGCAGCGCACGGCCCATCTTCTGTACCGTCTCGGTGCTTTCCGGGTTCAGTTTGCCGATGTTGTTGCCGAACAGCACCTTGTCCGACAGGCCGAACTCCCAGCCATTATCGGTCAGTTTGAAGCCCTGCGATTGCAACAGCGCGACCTGCTCGGGTGTCAGGCCCTGCGGTTTGCTCTGGCAGCCGGCGAGCGCCAGCAGAGCGACGAACATCATCGTCAGCAGTGAAAAACGGCCTTTAAAAAGTTGCTGTATCATAGTCAAAATCCCTAGTTCAAGTGTTATAGCCGGGGCTCTTATTTATGTATAGCCAGCCGCCAGCCTCCGTTATAACGATGCTTTGCCTGATACATCGCATCGTCAGCTTCGTGCAAAAGACCCTGAGGCGTCGATGCGTGATCAGGGTACAGCGCAATACCGATACTCAGAGAGGTGATGACCGTCTCGTCGTTCGGCAGAATGACCGGTTGCGTCATGCAGTCGATGATGTTGTCAGCGATCTGCAAGACATCTTCCGTGCTGTGTACCGGCGCCAGCAGCACGGCGAATTCGTCCCCTCCCAGGCGGGCGACCAGATCGGTCTCGCGCAGCTGCGCGCGAATGCGCCCGGCAATGGTGGTCAGCACCGCATCGCCTGCGGCGTGGCCGTAACTGTCGTTCACCTCCTTGAAGCGATCGCCGTCGATAAACAGCACCGCCAATTTCGCCGGCGGTTCGATATCGCCCAGCGCGCGGCTTAGCCGCCCTTCGAAGAAGGCGCGGTTCGGCAAGCCGGTCAGGCTGTCGTGCGTCGCCCGGTGAGCCAGCGAGTCGTTCTCTTGCTTCAGATGGGCCTGCCAGGCCTCCAGCTCGTCGAGCAAGCCGTTGAAATCGTTGCTGAGCTCATGCAGCTCGGCGATAGGCGCCGACGGCACCCGCAGGCCGAAGGTGCGATCGCGGCGAACCGCATGCGCCACGTTGGCGATGTCGTCCAGCGAACTGACGATGCCGACCAGCATGCGGCGCGACAGCACCAGGGCGCACAGGGTGCTGAGCACCAGGCAGGCGATCATGCCGACCATGCCGCGTAACAGGAAACGCAGCAGGCTGCCGCCGTTGCCGCTCAGCCAGACCTGGCCGACCTGCTTGCCCTCGTGGGTGATAGGCAGAATGACCGGTTCGGGCAGCGCCCAGTGCGCGACGATCTGCTCCAGGCCGTGCAGCGGCCCATCGGTAGGATGGCGCCAGTTGGCCAGCATCTTGCCGTTGTTGTCGAGGATCCGCGCGTCCGATACCTCTTCGTTGGAGGATATCAGCATCAGCGCCTCGCGCGCGGCGGTGCGGTCTTCAAACACCACGGCGGCCTCGACGGTATAGCTGATGGAGCGCGCGATCAGGTGCAGGTTGTGATTGGCATAGGCGCGCAGCGCAAACAGCGCCACCAGCGTCAAAAAGATGCCGGCGGTGCCGACGGCGATCAGCGCCAGCCCAAGATGCACCCGCTGCAGCACTCGGCCCAGCGTCGGGCGCGCATTGCCGGAGCGGTTTTTACGCAACAGCCTCATAGCGGCGGCGCCTGTTTGCGTGCCAGCTGCAACACGTTGGGGTGAACGCGCACGCCGCTGCGCGCCAGAGCGTCCAGGTTGACTTTGAAACTGGCCTGGTCCCCATCAATCTGCAGGCAAAATGCGCTGCCGGCGGAGCATTCGCTATCGTTCTCGCTGATGCTGAGAATGGAGTTGCCGGAAATGCGCTGCATGAAATTTTGTCTCTGCGCGGCGGTGATGTTCCCTAAGTAGATGACATCACAGCCGGTACTCAGCGTTGGGCTATCGAACGGCACGCGCTCGGCTTTAATCGGACGCGGCGCGCTCAGCAGGATCGGATCGAACAGCCCTTCGGCATACTGGGTGGGTGCGGTCACGCACAAGCGGATCGGATTAGGTTCACGCGACCAGCGTGCGTAGCTGATGATGCCTACCACTACGGTCGTCACGGCGTGCGTGCGCTTTTGATAGGGATCAGCGGCGGCGTGCGCAGGCTCGGACAACGTCAGCAGCACCAACAAAACGATCAGCAGCAGGCGGCCGATATTCAGGCGTGCGTCAAGGAAGCCCGGTTCGGGGCTTTTTGCGCAACGCATCGCTATCGCGGTCTTATTCACCATCTTCACCCGCCATTCCGGCCTGATCCACTGCCCGCAGGCCGTGGCCTGACAAGGAAAAATCCGGCCCGCTTGAAGGGACAATCGTTTTGCTGAAAGCTGTCAGTCGCACTGCCTAATGAACACTATCTAACCCATAATTGGCGCGGATTGTATTATAAGATGTCTTCGTTGGGCGCTTTATGTGCTGTTTTCTCGGAATTATCTTACTTATTTTTGATAGTATAAAAATGCCCACCCGGGTTTGCCACCGCTTTTCTGCAAAGTTGGCGCGTTTAGCCCGCTGTCAGGCGATTTGCGCAACGGTGGCGCCATATAACAAATCAAATAATGTGATGACTAATAATTAAAAAGTATTTTACTTCTCCAATAAGCGCCGGGACAGCTAATAAAAATCCGGTGGCTGGAAATATCCCGCCGGCCTGATTTGTCAGCCAAAGTAAACGTTTTTACCTGGCCCGCGTCATGGCGATACACTTCTTCTTCTACAGTATTGAATGGATAAGCGATTGCGCTGTCTATGGTAGATATCTGCGTCCGGGCCGTGCGCCCGGCTTTATTTTGTCCCGCGGCGCCGTGGTGCGGCGGTCACCGGGGAGCTGGGCGGCTCCTGCGGTATAACCAGTGAGGAAAGAGCGAGGATGGTCAAGGTGGACAAGCGACGGCTGTTGGCAATGGGCCTGTGTCTGACGGCGTTTTCAGGCGCGGCGCTGGCGGATTCTCTGGATGCGCAACGTCAGCGTTACCAGCAGATCAAACAGGCGTGGGATGGCAATCAGATGGACGTGGTGGCGCAGCTGATGCCGACGCTGCGCGATTACCCGCTTTATCCTTACCTGGAATACCGCGAGCTGACACAGGATCTGAGCCAGGCGGGGTTCTCCGAGGTGAACGACTTTATCAAACGCCACCCGACGCTGCCGCCGGCGAAATCACTGGTGCCGCGCTTCGTCAATGAACTGGCGCGGCGCGAAGACTGGCGCACCCTGTTGGCCTTCAGCGCGCAGCCGCCCAAACCGGTGGCGGCGCGCTGCAACTATTACTACGCCAAATGGGCCACCGGCGACCAGCAGGCGGCCTGGAGCGGCGCCGACGAGCTGTGGCTGAACGGCAAAACGCTGCCGGGCGCCTGCGATCGTCTGTTCAGCGTCTGGCGTGGCGCGGGCAAGCAAACGCCGCTGGATATTCTGGCGCGCATGAAGCTGGCGCTGAAAGAAGGCAACAGCTCGCTGGTCAGCAACCTCTATAGCCAGCTGCCGGCCGACTACCAGACCATGGGCAACGCCCTGGTGCGCTTGCAAAACGATCCGACCACCGTGGAAGCCTTCGCCCGCAGCGTGGGGCCAACTGACTTTACCCGCGCCGCTACCGGCATCGCCTTTGAACGCCTGGCGCGGCAGGATGTGGAAAACGCGCGGGCGATGATCCCGACGCTCGCGCGGCTGCAGAAAATGAGCGACGACGAACGGCTGGGGTTGGAAGAGGCGGTGGCCTGGCGCCTGATGGGCAGCGACGCTACCTACGAGCAGGCGCAGTGGCGCGATCAGGTGATTCTGCGCAGCCGTTCGCCTTCGCTGTTGGAGCGCCGAGTACGCATGGCGTTGGGCTATGGCGATCGGCAGGGCGTCGCGACCTGGCTGGCCCGCCTGCCGGAAGCGTCGCGCAACAAGGATGAGTGGCGCTACTGGCGCGCCAGTCAACTGATGGACGAAGGCAAACGCGCCGAAGGCGAGGAGATGTTGCGTAACCTGATGACCGAACGCGGCTTCTATCCGATGGTCGCGGCGCAGAAGCTGAACGCCACTTATCCGGTGATGGTGGCGGTGGCGGCCAAGCCGCGCACGTCGCTGGTCGACGGGCCGGAGGTCGCCCGGGTGCGCGAGCTGATGTACTGGAATATGGATAACCTGGCCCGCAGCGAGTGGGGCTCTTACGTCGCCAGCCGCAGCCGGCCGGAACAAGAAGCGCTGGCGCGCTACGCCTTTGAGCAAAAATGGGCCGATCTGAGCGTGCAGGCGACCATCGTCGGCAAGCTGTGGGATCATCTGGAGGAGCGCTTCCCGGTCGCCTGGCCGCAGGAGTTCCGCCGCGCGACCGATGACAAGGGGATCACCACCAGCTACGCGATGGCTATCGCGCGTCAGGAGAGCGCCTGGAATCCGAAAGCGCAGTCGCCGGTTGGCGCTACCGGCCTGATGCAGGTGATGCCGCGCACCGCGCAGCATACGGTGCAGATGTTCAATATTCCCGGTTACGTCGGCCCGAGCCAGCTGTTCGATCCACAGACTAACATCACCATCGGCACCAGCTATCTGGAGTCGGTCTATCAGCAGTTCGGCCGCAACCGCATCCTGTCGAGCGCCGCCTATAACGCCGGCCCGTCGCGGGTGAACACCTGGCTGGGCAACAGCGCGGGGCGGATCGATCCGGTGGCGTTCATCGAAAGCATTCCGTTCTCGGAAACCCGCGGCTACGTCAAGAATGTGTTGGCCTATGATGCGTTTTACCGCTATCTGACGCACCGGCCGGCCAAGGTGCTGACCGACGCCGAGTGGCAGAGACGTTATTGATTTTGACGGCCCTATGGTATGCTGCTGTACTAGTTAAATAGTATGGTGGCTGCCATGACGCAATTATCGTTAAACGACCCCGCTCTTTCAGAACAAGGCAATGAGGATTGGCTGCGCTTCGTCGCGCTGCTGCAGAATTCGTTTGCGCAAGAACTGCATCAACCGCTGCTGCAGCTGATGCTGACGCCGGACGAGCGCACCGCGCTGGGCACCCGGGTGCGAATCATCCAGGAACTGATGCGCGGCGAGATGAGCCAGCGCGAGCTGAAAAATGAACTGGGCGCGGGGATCGCCACCATCACCCGTGGATCGAACAGCCTGAAAGCGGCTTCACCCGAGCTGAAACAGTGGCTTGAGCAGCAGCTGTTGCACGACGCGCCCTAGCGGGCGCGGTGCTATTGCTGGTAGATGGCGTTGTGAAACGGCACCAGCGCCAGCAGCAGCGCCTGGTGGTAAACGCTGGTGCGGCTCAGCCGGCCGTCGGTGAAGACGCCGATGGCGCCGCCCTGGCGCTTCACCTCGGCATTGCCGGTGATCGCCGCCATTTCGCTGCCCAATTCGCGACCGGCGCGAATACCTTGTAAGATGACCTCCGGCAGCATCAGGCTCGCCGAGCGAGATTCGCCGCGGATGTGCGGGTTCTCGATGGTCATCCAGGCGAAGGTCATATTCTCTTCAATCCCGGCTTCCACGCCGACCCAAAAATCGGCCTCGGGCCTGACCTGGCGCGCTTCCATGACGCGTTGACGCGAGCCGGTGCGGGTTTCGTGATTGCCTATCGGCTGCAGCGAGACACCGCTGGCGACGTCAACGGATTCAATGCGGTATTGGCCTGCGCCAAAGACGTCATCGAAGGCCAGTTGAATAGCCTTGATCTTTGCCGGGTTGGTAGTTGCAGCGACAACATGGTACATAACGGGTTTGATATCCTTCTGGCCGATACGCCGGGCAGCGGCAAAAGCGCCACCGGGCCGGGGATAAATGCAAATTTCACGCAGTATAACGGAAAACAAAAATGTTACAGGTATACCTCGTTCGCCATGGCGAAACGGAATGGAACGCGGCTCGCCGCATCCAGGGTCAGTCCGACAGCCCGTTAACCGCCATGGGTGAACACCAGGCCCGTCTGGTCGCCAGGCGCGTCAGCAAAGAAGGCATTACGCACATCATTACCAGCGATCTGGGGCGCACGCGCCGCACCGCACAGATCATCGCCGACGCCTGTGGCTGCGAAGTGATTAGCGATCCGCGTTTGCGTGAGCTGCACATGGGGGTTCTGGAAGAACGCCTGATCGACAGTTTGACGCCGCAGGAAGAGCAGTGGCGCAAACAGATGGTCGATGGTACTCCTGACGGCCGAATCCCTCAAGGCGAATCCATGGAGGAGCTGGGCGAGCGCATGCGCGCCGCGCTGGAGAGTTGCCTGATGCTGCCTGAAGGCAGCAAGCCGCTGCTCGTCAGTCATGGTATCGCGTTGGGGTGTTTGATCAGTACGGTGCTGGGGCTGCCGGCCTATGCGGAACGCCGCCTGCGCTTGCGCAATTGCTCACTGTCGCGCGTCGATCACCAGCAGAGCCCGTGGTTGGCTTCCGGCTGGATCGTGGAAACGGCGGGCGATGTCACGCATTTGGACATGCCCGCGTTGGACGAACTGCAGCGTTAACGCCGAATCGGGATCAGGTAATCGCACTTGATCTCGATAGGTGCCTGATGCGGACGGCGCTCGCCTTTCGGATAGAAGCGCTCGATGTCGTGCCCTTTGCGGCGCGTCAGCTGGAGCGCCGGCAGGCAGGTGCCGTAGACCGTCAGAATAAAGTCTTGCAGTCCCTCGGTGAGCCCTTCGTAGCTGAACATCGCAAACTCACCGCCCGGCAACACCAGCGGCTGGCCTTCCTGTACCTTGTCAGGCACCTGATCCGGCTCCAGCGCCGTGGTGTACAGCACTTCCTGTTCGTCGTCCTTCTCCTGGCTCGGTCGCGAGTGGTGCAGCCCGTACAGCACCGGCGGCAGGGTTTCGACGTCACCGAGGAACTGACGCCAGAACTGTGAGCGCAGTTCGGTGCGCACGGTGGTGATCTGTTCCAGCGTACAGGAGTAGCTTTGAGTCAGGCCGACCAGCTGCTTGTCCGGCAGCGAGACGAATTCCGGCTGCGGCAAGGTGAAGGCTCCCAGACGGATCGGCGGACAGATGCCGAATGCATTCCAGTCTTCGGCGCGGCGGTACAGCGCCGGCGTTTGCGCAAACTGTTTTTTGAAGGCGCGGGTGAAGGTCTGCTGCGAGTCGAAGCGATATTGCAGGGCGATATCCAAAATCGGCCGGCTGGTCAAACGCAGCGCGACGGCGGCTTTGGACAGCCTCCTTGCCCGGATGTAAGCACCGATGGCGTTACCGGTAATATCTTTGAACATCCGTTGCAGATGCCATTTGGAGTAGCCTGCCTTGGCCGCCACGTTATCCAGCGACAAGGGTTGGTCCAAATGGCTTTCCAGCCAGCTAAGCAGATCACGAATGATACCGGCTTGATCCATAGATCTTCCTCGTAAAGCTTGGGGGTAGGAACCCGAACTGTTGATTCGTCACGCTGGTGCTGCGCTATCAGACCGATCCATGAGCCATTATGCGTTGCACTCTTTGCCTCTGCTGCGCATGCCGCGCCAGAGTTGG
Organism: Serratia sp. DFXYC6; assembly: GCF_057196085.1. Taxonomy (NCBI): domain Bacteria; kingdom Pseudomonadati; phylum Pseudomonadota; class Gammaproteobacteria; order Enterobacterales; family Yersiniaceae; genus Serratia; species Serratia sp. DFXYC6. The sequence goes on from NZ_JBXUNV010000003.1 coordinate 365,259, forward strand.
ATTGGGGTACACCGTAGTGGGCGCAAAGAAATAACGACGCCGCATCATAGCAATTTTTTTACTCCGCGACTCTCAAAGATTTTTGTCACGCTCTGTGCTAAAACGGACGGTGCGGACCCGTAAAAAACCGATTCCGTGAGCTTAGACATAAATAATGGCGACCGCCGAACCTATTTTTGCGGCAAGGTTATACCGGAGTTAAGTAAATGAAAAAAAGCTGGATATTTTTATTCGGTTTGGTTTGCGCAACCGTTGGCAGCGCGCAGGCGGAGCAGGTGGGCTCCGTTGATACGGTGTTTAAATTGTTGGGGCCAGACCACAAAATCGTAGTGGAAGCGTTCGACGATCCGGATGTTAAAAATGTAACTTGTTATATCAGCCGCGCCAAAACCGGCGGCATCAAAGGCGGCTTGGGGCTGGCGGAAGACACCGCCGACGCGGCCATTTCCTGCCAGCAGGTGGGGCCTATCGAGCTGAGCGACAAGATCAAAAACGGCAAGGCGGAAGGCGATGTGGTGTTCCAGAAACGCACCTCGCTGGTGTTCAAGAAGTTGCAGGTGGTGCGCTTCTATGACGCCAAGCGCAATTCGTTGATTTACCTGAGCTACTCCGACAAGGTGATCGACGGTTCGCCGAAGAACGCGTTGAGCGCGGTGCCGATCATGCCATGGGCTGAGACGAAATAAAAAAACGGGGTTCAGCATGCTGAACCCCGTTTTCATGACGGCAGGCCGGAATTACTCTTCCAGATCGCCGCAGAAGCGGTAGCCTTCGCCGTGAATGGTGGCGATGATTTCCGGCGTATCCGGCGTCGATTCGAAGTGTTTGCGAATGCGACGGATAGTGACGTCCACGGTGCGGTCATGCGGCTTCAGCTCGCGGCCGGTCATTTTCTTCAGCAGTTCGCCGCGCGACTGGATCTTGCCCGGGTTTTCGCAGAAGTGCAGCATGGCGCGGAATTCGCTGCGCGGCAGCTTGTACTGTTCGCCGGCCGGGCTGATCAAAGAGCGGCTGTTGATGTCCAGCTCCCACCCGTTGAACTTGTAGCTCTCGACCAGACGGCGCTCTTCGCCGAGGCTGCCCAGGTTCATGGTGCGCGACAGCAGGTTGCGCGCGCGGATGGTCAGCTCACGCGGGTTGAACGGCTTGGTGATGTAATCGTCGGCGCCGATTTCCAGGCCGAGGATTTTGTCCACTTCGTTATCGCGACCGGTCAGGAACATCAAGGCTACGCTGGCCTGTTCACGCAGTTCGCGCGCCAACAGCAGGCCGTTTTTGCCTGGCAGGTTGATGTCCATGATGACCAGATTGATATCATTTTCAGACAGGATATTGTGCATCTCTGCACCATCATTGGCTTCATGAACAATGTAGCCTTCCGCCTCGAAAATGCTCTTCAGGGTGTTACGAGTGACTAACTCGTCTTCGACAATCAGAATGTGCGGGGTCTGCATATTTGCTACCTAAAATTGCCAACAAAATAGAAAATCGGAAGTACAGAAGTCTTTGTTTTCTTAGAGGAGGGCAGAGATAGCGCCACGTTCCCTCTCAGCAAATGACTAAAGTACGTAAACTCGTTCTTGATGCACTTTCCATCTCATGTCAACAAGATCGCTAGCCTGGTGGGGATGCTGTTCCCTACAACCCCTTGGGTGCCGAAACGGCGCATATCCTAACCCCATTAACAGCAATATAACAGCGCGTGCCGAATTCATCACCCAACAAAACTACGCTTTGTTGACATATATCAAATTCAATTGTAGCACGTTAACAGATTTGTGAAAAACACTTACAGAAATGCCAGTTTAAGTCACAGAACCTCAAATTCTGTGAACGATTCAGCATTATCCGGCCCGATAGGATACAATTATTCGCTTATTGATCATCGCGTTGTTTTAACTTATTGATAAATAAACGCAGTAAAACATAAGCGCGAATAATGACTATTACGACGGGTTTATTCGTTCAACGAGCCGTTTAATCTTGTTTGTTGCTATTAACGCGTTTATTGTTGCGTAATTGTAAATATAAGCGGGCGCTGCGCCATCGTCAAAAACGCAGGCCCGCCTTCGGTGGAAGAGTCATGCAGCTTCATATTGTTTTAGTGGCTCCGGCGCGGCCGGAAAATGTCGGCGCGGCGGCGCGCGCGATGAAAACCATGGGCTTCACGTCGTTGCGCATCGTCGACAGCGAAGCGCACCTGCAGCCGGCGGCGCGCTGGGTGGCGCACGGTGCCGGCGAGATCCTCGACGGCGTGCAAACGTTCGCCACGCTGGAACAGGCGCTGGCGGGCGTGGATTTTACCGTCGCCACCACCGCCCGCAGCCGCGCGCGCTTTCACTACTACTGTACGCCGCCCGAACTGCTGGAACAGCTGAGCGAGCGTAAGCAGTGGGTCGGCCAGGCCGCGCTGGTGTTCGGCCGCGAAGATTCCGGCCTGACCAACGAAGAGCTGGCGCTGGCGGACTTGCTGACCGGCGTGCCGATGCAGGCGGACTATCCGTCGCTTAACTTGGGCCAGGCGGTGATGGTTTACTGCTACCAGCTGGCGAGCCTGATGGGGGTCAGTACACCGCAGGAAACGGCGGCGTCGGAAGGGCAGCTCAAGGCGCTGCGCCGCCGCGCCGATGCCTTGTTGAACGCGTTGGAGGTCGGCGATGACCAAAAATTGCGCGACTGGCTGCACCAGCGCCTCGGCGCGCTGCAACAGCGAGATACGGCGATGCTGCATACGCTGCTGCACGATATCGAAAAAAAACTCGCCAAGTGATAGCGGCTCCATCAGACGGTTACCCAGCGTGATCCACTAGTAAATCGGCTTTAAGTTGTTTTTTTGTTCTGTCATTTTGCTTTTCACCTGTTGCATCGCGCATTACCGCCGCTGAACGGAAAATAAGCAAAAAAAAGAAATAGTTTGACTTGGGATAGCGATTGCTTTAACCAATAGAGGGGACAGAGTATTTCATGAGACAGACAGACAACATGCGCAACATCAGCCTGAAAACCACAATTATTACCACCACCGATACCACAGGTAACGGGGCGGGCTGACGCGCACAGGAAACACAGAAAAAAGCCCGCACCTAATCAGTGCGGGCTTTTTTTTCGGCTTAAATTCGGAGAGATCACACATGCGAGTGCTGAAATTTGGCGGAACCTCGGTGGCGAATGCAGAACGTTTTCTGCGCGTCGCCGACATCATGGAGAGTAATGCGCGTCAGGGACAGGTAGCCACGGTCTTGTCCGCCCCCGCAAAGATCACCAACCATCTGGTGGCAATGATCGACAAAACGGTGGCGGGCCAGGACATTCTGCCGAATATCAGCGACGCCGAGCGGATCTTTGCCGACCTGCTGAGCGGGCTGGCGCAGGCGCTGCCGGGCTTTGAATACGATCGTTTGAAAGGCGTGGTCGATCAGGAGTTCGCGCAGCTCAAACAGGTGTTGCACGGGGTCTCGCTGTTGGGTCAGTGCCCGGACAGCGTCAACGCGGCGATCATCTGCCGCGGCGAAAAGCTCTCCATCGCCATCATGGAAGGGGTGTTCCGCGCCAAGGGCTACCCGGTCACGGTGATCAATCCGGTGGAGAAACTGCTGGCGCAGGGCCACTACCTGGAGTCTACCGTGGATATCGCCGAGTCCACGCTGCGCATCGCCGCCGCGGCGATCCCGGCCGACCACATCGTGCTGATGGCCGGCTTCACCGCCGGTAACGACAAGGGCGAGCTGGTGGTGCTGGGCCGCAACGGCTCCGACTATTCCGCCGCGGTGCTGGCCGCCTGCCTGCGCGCCGACTGTTGCGAAATCTGGACCGACGTCGACGGCGTGTATACCTGCGATCCGCGCACCGTACCGGACGCCAGGCTGCTGAAATCGATGTCGTACCAGGAGGCGATGGAGCTTTCCTATTTCGGCGCCAAAGTGCTGCACCCTCGCACCATCACGCCGATTGCCCAATTCCAAATCCCTTGCCTGATAAAAAACACCTCCAACCCGCAGGCGCCCGGCACGCTGATCGGCAAAGACAGCACCGATGCCGATATGCCGGTGAAAGGCATCACCAACCTGAATAATATGGCGATGATCAACGTCTCCGGCCCGGGCATGAAAGGCATGGTCGGCATGGCCGCACGGGTGTTCGCCGTGATGTCGCGCGCCGGCATTTCGGTGGTGCTGATCACCCAATCCTCTTCCGAATACAGCATCAGCTTCTGCGTGCCGCAGGGTGAACTGCAGCGCGCCCGCCGCGCACTGGAAGAGGAGTTCTATCTGGAGCTGAAAGACGGCGTGCTGGATCCGCTGGACGTCATGGAGCGCCTGGCGATCATCTCGGTGGTCGGCGACGGCATGCGCACCCTGCGCGGCATTTCCGCTCGCTTCTTCTCCGCGCTGGCGCGCGCCAACATCAATATCGTCGCCATCGCCCAGGGCTCTTCCGAGCGTTCAATCTCGGTGGTGGTCAGCAATGATTCCGCCACCACCGGCGTGCGCGTCAGCCACCAGATGCTGTTCAACACCGATCAGGTGATCGAAGTGTTCGTCATCGGCGTCGGCGGCGTCGGCGGGGCGCTGATCGAGCAGATCTACCGCCAGCAGCCGTGGCTGAAGCAAAAACATATCGACCTGCGGGTGTGCGGCATCGCCAACTCGCGCGTGATGCTGACCAACGTGCACGGCATCGCGCTGGACAGCTGGCGGGACGAGCTGGCCGGCGCGCAGGAGCCGTTCAATCTCGGCCGCCTGATCCGGCTGGTGAAGGAGTATCACCTGCTGAACCCGGTGATCGTCGACTGTACCTCCAGCCAGGCGGTGGCCGATCAGTATGTGGACTTCCTGGCGGACGGCTTCCATGTGGTAACGCCGAACAAAAAGGCCAACACCTCGTCGATGAACTATTATCAGCAACTGCGCGCCGCCGCCGCCGGTTCGCACCGCAAGTTCCTCTACGACACCAACGTCGGCGCCGGTCTGCCGGTGATCGAGAACCTGCAAAACCTGCTGAACGCCGGCGATGAGCTGGTGCGTTTCTCCGGCATCCTGTCCGGTTCGCTGTCCTTTATTTTTGGCAAGCTGGATGAAGGGCTGTCGCTGTCGGCGGCGACTCTGCAGGCCAGAGCCAATGGCTACACCGAGCCGGATCCGCGCGACGATCTGTCCGGTATGGACGTGGCGCGCAAGCTGCTGATCCTGGCGCGCGAAGCCGGTTACAAGCTGGAGCTGAGCGATATCGAGGTCGAGCCGGTGCTGCCGCCGTCCTTCGACGCGTCGGGCGACGTGGAGCATTTCCTGGCGCGGCTGCCGGAACTGGATAAAGAGTTCGCGCGCAACGTGGCCAATGCCGCCGAGCAAGGCAAGGTGCTGCGCTATGTCGGCCTGATCGACGAAGGGCGCTGTAAGGTGCGCATCGAGGCGGTGGACGGCAACGATCCGTTGTATAAAGTGAAGAACGGCGAGAACGCGCTGGCCTTCTACAGCCGTTATTATCAGCCGCTGCCGCTGGTGCTGCGCGGCTACGGCGCCGGTAACGATGTGACCGCAGCGGGCGTGTTCGCCGATCTGCTGCGCACACTGTCATGGAAGTTGGGAGTTTAATATGGTTAAGGTGTATGCACCGGCCTCGATCGGTAACGTCAGCGTCGGTTTTGATGTGCTGGGCGCGGCGGTTTCGCCGATCGACGGCACGCTGCTGGGCGACTGCGTCAGCGTGGAAGCCGCCGAGACGTTCAGTCTGCAAAACGCCGGGCGCTTCGTCAGCAAGCTGCCGGCCGAGCCGAAAGAGAACATCGTTTATCAATGCTGGGAGCGTTTCTGCCAGGAGATCGGCCGCGAAGTGCCGGTGGCGATGCGGCTGGAAAAGAACATGCCGATCGGATCGGGGCTGGGCTCCAGCGCTTGTTCGGTGGTGGCCGGGCTGATGGCGATGAACGAATTTTGCGATCGCCCGCTGGATAAGACGACGCTGCTCGGTCTGATGGGCGAGCTGGAAGGCCGCATTTCCGGCAGCGTGCATTACGACAACGTGGCGCCCTGCTATCTGGGCGGCCTGCAGCTGATGCTGGAAGAAGAAGGCATTATCAGCCAGGAAGTGCCGTGCTTTGACGATTGGCTGTGGGTGATGGCCTATCCGGGCATCAAGGTCTCCACCGCCGAAGCGCGCGCCATTTTACCCGCGCAGTACCGCCGTCAGGATTGCATCAGCCACGGACGTTATCTGGCCGGCTTTATTCACGCCTGCCACACCCGGCAGCCGCAGCTGGCCGCCAAATTGATGCAGGACGTGATCGCCGAGCCGTACCGCACCCGGCTGCTGCCGGGCTTCGCCGAAGCGCGCAAGGCGGCGCAGGAGATCGGCGCGCTGGCCTGCGGCATCTCCGGCTCCGGCCCGACGCTGTTCGCCGTCTGCAACGACGGCGCCACCGCGCAACGCATGGCCGCCTGGCTGCAACAACACTATCTGCAAAACGACGAAGGTTTTGTTCATATTTGCCGTCTGGATACCGCAGGCGCTCGACTATTGGGATAACGCATGAAACTGTACAACCTTAAGGATCACAACGAGCAGGTCAGCTTCGCGCAGGCGATCAAACAAGGCCTGGGCAAGCAGCAGGGGCTGTTCTTCCCGCTGGAGCTGCCGGAGTTCGAACTGACCGAGATCGACCAGCTGCTGGAGCAGGACTTTGTCACCCGCAGCAGCCGCATTCTGTCGGCCTTTATCGGCGAAGAAGTGCCGGAAGCGGCGCTGAAGAAACGCGTACAGGCCGCCTTTGAGTTTCCGGCGCCGGTAGCGAAAGTGACGGAAGACGTCTCCTGCCTGGAGCTGTTCCACGGCCCGACGCTGGCGTTCAAAGACTTCGGCGGCCGCTTTATGGCGCAGATGCTGGCGGAAGTGGCCGGCGATCAGCCAGTGACCATTTTGACCGCCACCTCCGGCGACACCGGCGCCGCCGTGGCGCACGCCTTCTATGGCCTGAAGAACGTTCGGGTGGTGATCCTTTACCCGCAGGGCAAAATCAGCCCGCTGCAGGAAAAGCTGTTCTGCACCCTGGGCGGCAATATTCACACCGTGGCGATCGACGGCGACTTCGACGCCTGTCAGGCGCTGGTGAAACAGGCGTTCGACGATCAGGAATTGAAAGACGCGCTGCACCTGAACTCGGCCAACTCGATCAACATCAGTCGCTTGCTGGCGCAGATTTGCTACTACTTCGAAGCGGTGGCGCAGCTGCCGCAGGAAGCGCGCAATCAGCTGGTGATTTCGGTGCCGAGCGGCAACTTCGGCGACCTGACCGCCGGGCTGCTGGCCAAATCGCTGGGCCTGCCGGTGAAGCGCTTCATCGCCGCCACCAACGCCAACGACACCGTGCCGCGCTTCCTGACCAGCGGCCAGTGGCAGCCGCACGCTACGGTCGCGACGCTGTCCAACGCCATGGATGTCAGCCAGCCGAACAACTGGCCGCGCGTGGAAGAGCTGTTCCGTCGCAAGGTCTGGCAGTTGAAAGAGCTGGGTCACGCGGCGGTCAGCGACGAGACCACCAAAGACACGATGCGTGAGCTGGCCGAGCTGGGCTATATCTCCGAACCGCACGCGGCCATCGCTTACCGCGCGCTGCGCGATCAGCTGCAGGAAGGGGAGTTCGGGCTGTTCCTCGGCACGGCGCATCCGGCCAAGTTTAAAGAGAGCGTGGAAGCGATCCTCGGCCAGGAGCTGCCGTTGCCGAAAGCGCTGGCGCTGCGGGCCGATCTGCCGCTGCTGTCGCACACGCTGCCGGCCAGTTTCGGCGAGCTGCGCAAATTCCTGATGGCGCTGCCGGCCTGAAGTTCGGCAGGCTAGAAGGCGAAAAGCCGTCTTGCGACGGCTTTTTTTATGCCTGCTCCGGGCGTTTGAACACCAGTTCATTGCCTTGCGAAGCGGCTTCGTCGAAGGCGTAGCCTTCCAGGTTGAAGTCCGCCAGCTGCTCGCTGCGCGTCAGGCGGTTTTTGATGATAAAGCGGCTCATCAACCCGCGCGCTTTCTTGGCGTAGAAGCTGATGACCTTGAACTTGCCGTTCTTCTCGTCGAGGAACACCGGTTTGATCAGCGAGCCGTGCAGCTTGGCCGGCTTCACTGCTTTGAAATACTCGTCTGACGCCAGGTTGACCACCACGTCGTCGCCCTGTTGCTCCAGCGCTTCGTTGAGCTTTTGGGTGATCTGATCGCCCCAGAAGCTGTACAGATCTTTGCCCTTCGGGTTTTCCAGCTTGATGCCCATCTCCAGCCGGTACGGCATCATCAGATCGAGCGGCCGCAGCACGCCATACAGGCCGGACAGCATGCGCAAATGCTGCTGGGCGAAGTCGAAATCGGCTTCGTTGAAATCCTGCGCCTGCAGGCCGGTGTAAACGTCGCCCTTGAACGCCAGCAGCGCCTGGCGGGCGTTGTCCGGGGTAAATTTCGGCTGCCATTCGCTAAAGCGCGCGGCGTTGAGCCCGGCCAGCTTGTCGCTGATGCTCATCAGGCTGGCGATTTGCGCCGGCGTCAGCGCGCGGCAAATTTTGATAAGCCGCTGAGACTTGTCCAGCAGTTCGGGCTGCGTGAAGCGTTCTGTCGCCAGCGGGCTGTCGTAATCGAGCGTTTTTGCAGGGGAAATAATAACGAGCATGGCCAGATCCTGTTTATCCAAGTGCGCATACTGTAGCAAAAAGCGCGGAAAAAAGGGGCAATCGGTCCAATAGGCGGGGCGTGCATCGCACACGCCCCGGAATACTCAGCGCGGCGGCTGCTTGTCGTCCCACACGCCCGGCTCCAGCTGCGATTTCAGCTCCGGATAACGGTTGGCGTCGAAGGTCGGCAGCTTGCCCAGGCGGCGCTGGCGATGGTAGTCGTCGGCCAGCTTCAGCGCCACCCGCGACAGCAGCAGGATCGCCGTCAGGTTGGTGATCGCCATCAGCGCCATGGAGGTATCCGCCATTTTCCACACCAGCGGCAGCTCCGCCAGCGCGCCGAACATCACCATGCCCAGCGCCACGCAGCGGAAAATCAGCAGGCCGCCCGGATGATTGTGTTCGAGGAACACCAGGTTGCTCTCGGCATAGGCGTAGTTGGCGATGATCGAGGTAAAGGCGAAGAAGAAGATGGCGATAGCGACGAACGGCGTACCCCAACTGCCGACGGCGGTCGACAGCGCGCGCTGTGTCAGATCGATGCCGCTGATGCTGTCGGTCGGCTGATCGAGAATGCCGGAGGAGAGGATGATCGCCGCGGTGGCGCTGCAGATGACGATGGTATCGATAAACACCCCGAGCATTTGCACGTAGCCCTGCGAAGCGGGATGCGGCGGATAAGGCGAGGCGGACGCCGCCGCGTTGGGCGCCGATCCCATGCCGGCTTCGTTGGAGAACAGGCCGCGCTGTACGCCCTGGGTCATCGCCTGGGAGATGCCGTAACCGACGGCGCCGGCCGCGGCTTCCTGCAGGCCGAAGGCGCTTTTGAAGATCAGCGCCAGGATCGCCGGCATGTGTTCGATGTTATGGCCAATCACCCAGAGGGCCAGCAACAGGTAGGCACCGGCCATCAGCGGCACCACCAGTTCGGCCACTTTGGCGATGGAACGGATGCCGCCGAAGATCACCACGCCGCTCAGCAGCACCAGACCGATGCCGACGTGCAGCGGCTGTAAGTGGAAGGCGACGGCGGAAGCTTGCGCGATGGAGTTGGCCTGCACGGCGTTGAACACCAGACCGAATGCGATGATCAGGAAGATCGAAAACAGCACGCCCATCCAGCGCATGCCAAGGCCTTTTTCCATGTAATAGGCCGGGCCGCCACGGTAGTTGCCGTTATCGTCTTTGGTTTTATAGAGCTGAGCCAGCGAGCTTTCCACAAATGAGGTGGCCATGCCGATAAACGCCACCACCCACATCCAGAAGATGGCGCCGGGGCCGCCGGCGGTCAGGGCGATGGCGACACCGGTCAGGTTGCCGGTGCCGACGCGCGCTGCCAGCGTGGTGCACAGCGCCTGGAAAGAGGAGATGCCGGCGCTGTCGCTTTTATTGCTGTTTTTCAACACCGAGAACATGTGGCTGAAGTGGCGGAGCTGGATAAAGCGGGTGCGCAGCGTGAAGTAAATGCCGGTGCCGAGCAGCAGATAAATCAGCACCGACCCCCACAAAATGTTGTTTATAAAATTCATCAGGTCCGTCAATGGATCCCTCCTCTTATCGAAATTTAATGCGCACCTTGCAGCATCCACCGCAGGTGAAAAACATTGGCCTATTTTTTACAAGAGCTTAGCTGGAATCTGTCCGGCGTCAGTCGATTAAGATTTTTCGCAGATTAGCGGACGAATTGCATCAATTTTTTCGAATTTAACATAATTTATTCGGACAATAGCACGTTATTGCCTTTCCATCCGCTCGGTAATGGCGAAAGATATCGGCGTAAACGGTTGCTCGCCCAAGGATAAAACAGATGCTTGCGCGCCGCGGTTTTCCAGCCTTGCACCGGGCTTGGCGCATGTTATTATCAGGGTAGGGCATGGTTGAACAATGCCAAAAGTTCATGCACAAACGATGAGATAATGCCAACATGACCGACAAATTAACTTCCCTGCGCCAGCTGACCACGGTGGTTGCAGATACGGGTGATATCGCGGCAATGAAGCTGTATCAACCGCAGGACGCCACAACCAACCCTTCGCTGATCCTCAATGCAGCCCAAATTCCTGAATACCGCAAACTGATTGACGAAGCCATCGCCTGGGCGCGCGGCCAGAGCAGCGATCGCGAGCAGCAAATCGCCGATGCCGCCGACAAGCTGGCGGTCAACATCGGTCTGGAGATCCTCAAACTGGTTCCGGGCCGCATCTCCACCGAAGTGGATGCACGCCTGTCTTACGACACCGTTGCCAGCGTGGCCAAGGCCAAGCGCCTGATCAAGCTGTACAACGAAGCCGGCATCAGCAACGATCGCATTCTGATCAAACTGGCCTCGACCTGGCAGGGCATCCGCGCGGCGGAGCAGCTGGAGAAAGAAGGCATCAACTGTAACCTGACGCTGCTGTTCTCCTTCGCTCAGGCTCGCGCCTGTGCCGAAGCCGGCGTTTACCTGATCTCGCCGTTCGTCGGCCGTATCCTCGACTGGTACAAAGCCAACGGCGACAAGAAAGAGTTCGCCCCGCACGAAGATCCGGGCGTGATCTCCGTGACCGAAATTTACCAGTATTACAAACAGCACGGCTACAACACCGTGGTGATGGGCGCCAGCTTCCGCAACGTCGGCGAAATCATCGAACTGGCCGGCTGCGACCGCCTGACCATCGCCCCTGCGCTGCTGAAAGAGCTGGCGGAGAGCGAAGGCGCGCTGGAGCGCAAACTGTCTTATACCGGTGAAGTGAAGGCGCGTCCTGCCGCACTGACCGAACCTGAGTTCTACTGGCAGCACAACCAGGATCCGATGGCGGTCGAGAAACTGACCGACGGCATCCGCAAGTTCGCCGTAGACCAGGGCAAACTGGAAAAAATGATCGCCGACCTGCTGTAATTCCCGCAGATCGCGCAGTAAAAAGGTGGCTCAGGCCACCTTTTTTTATGCCCGACGCCCCTGCCGGCGGGGGAAGCCCTTATACTCTCGGCAATGACAACAGAACGGGGGACGAGCCCGTTCGGACCCCATCAGGCTGTAGAGGTTACGCATGGATATTTTACGTATTGGTTTGGTTTCCGTTTCCGACCGCGCTTCCGGCGGCGTTTACCAGGATAAAGGCATTCCGGCGCTGGAGGAGTGGCTGGCCGGCGCGCTGGCGACGCCGTTCAAGCTGGAAACCCGGCTGATCCCCGATGAGCAGACGCAAATAGAACAGACGCTGTGCGAGCTGGTGGACGAAATGGGCTGCCATCTGGTGCTGACCACTGGCGGCACCGGGCCGGCGCGCCGCGACGTCACCCCCGACGCCACGCTGGCGATCGCCGATCGCGTGATGCCCGGCTTCGGCGAGCAAATGCGTCAGATCAGCCTACACTATGTGCCAACGGCAATTCTTTCTCGCCAGGTGGGGGCGATCCGCAAACAGGCGCTGATCATCAACCTGCCCGGCCAACCGAAGTCGATCAAGGAAACGCTGGAAGGGGTAAAGGATGAGCAGGGCAATGCGGTGGTGCACGGCATCTTCGCCAGCGTGCCTTACTGCATTCAGCTGCTCGACGGGCCTTACGTCGAAACGCATGCCGCAGTGGTAGCAGCATTTCGGCCAAAGAGCGCGCGTCGCGAGATAAACCTCTAAATTTCAGCAATCTGCGAGATCGGCTTCAACCCGTCTGGTGTGAAAATAATTTGCCGCTATAGTAAGGATTCTTTTACAGAAAGCCTGCGGCTTTTATTTTTACAGCCTTTACCGACGGTGCCCTATGCCTCACGACACTAATCGCCGGCTGAACCGGCAAGACTACAAAACGCTGACGTTGGCCGCGTTGGGCGGCGCGTTGGAGTTTTACGACTTCATCATCTTCGTGTTCTTCGCCGCCGTGGTCGGCGATCTGTTCTTCCCGGCGGACATGCCGGAATGGCTGCGGCTGGTGCAAACCTTCGGTATCTTCGCCGCCGGCTATCTGGCCCGCCCGCTGGGCGGCATCGTGATGGCGCACTTCGGCGATCTGGTCGGCCGCAAAAAGATGTTTACCCTGAGCATTCTGCTGATGGCGTTGCCGACGCTGGCGATGGGCCTGCTGCCGACCTACGCCAGCATCGGCATCGCCGCGCCGCTGTTGCTGCTGCTGATGCGCGTGCTGCAGGGGGCGGCGATCGGCGGTGAGGTGCCGGGTGCCTGGGTCTTCGTCGCCGAACACGTGCCGCGCCGGCGCATCGGCTTCGCCTGCGGCACGCTGACCGCCGGGCTGACGGTGGGCATCCTGCTGGGCTCGGTGGTGGCGACGGTGATCAACACCACGCTCAGCCCGCAGAGCATTGCCGGCGGCGGCTGGCGTATTCCATTCCTGCTTGGCGGCATGTTCGGCCTGGTGGCGATGTACCTGCGCCGCTGGCTGCAGGAAACGCCGATCTTTATCGAGATGCAGGCGCGTAAAGCGCTGGCCGAGGAGCTGCCGCTGAAATCGGTGGTGCTCAACCACAAACGGGAAGTGGCGGTGTCGATGCTGCTGACCTGGCTGCTCTCCGCCGGCATCGTGGTGGTGATCCTGATGACCCCGACCTATCTGCAAAAGCAGTTCGGCATCGCGCCGGCCTTAACGCTGCAGGCCAACAGCATCGCCACCATCATGTTGATCGCCGGCTGCATCGTCGCCGGTTTGTCGGCCGATCGCTTCGGCGCCAGCAAAACGCTGGTGGCCGGCAGTGTACTGCTGGCCGGCTGCAGCTGGCTGTTCTATCAGACGGTGGGCGTGCGCCCGGAAATGCTGTTCGCCTGTTATGCTCTGGTGGGGTTCAGCGTAGGCGTGGTGGGGGCCGTACCGTACGTGATGGTGCGGGCATTCCCGGCGGAAGTGCGGTTTACCGGTATCTCGTTCTCATATAACGTCTCGTACGCTATTTTTGGCGGTTTAACCCCTATTTTTGTGACGCTGATCATGAAATTAACCCCGTTAGCGCCCGCTTACTATGTGTTGGCGCTGTCGCTCATCGGGCTGCTGCTCGGCTTCTACCTGCATCGTGACCTGAACAGCGAAGCCGGGGAGCGGCGAGCCGACTCCTACAGCTAAAAAAAAAAGCCCTGCAGTGCAGGGCTTTTTCATCAGGGGCGGGCGATTACGCCGTGACCGGTGAGGCCGCGACGCGCGCCGGAGCCGGTTCGCCAATCGGCAGCACGGTGCGGCCGTATTGCTCGTTGAGTACTTCGGCCATCGCCAGGTAAATGGCGCTGGCGCCGCAGATAATCCCTTCATAGCCGGCGAAGGTCAGCAGCGTGTGGTTGCCGGTGATGTTGCCGACGGCCAGCAGGGCGAACAGCAGCGTCAGGCTGGCGAACACGAACTGCAGTACGCGGTTGGCGCCCAGGGTGCCGAAGAACATGAACAGGGTGAAGACGCCCCACAGCGCCAGGTAGATGCCCAGCACGTGGGCCTCGGTGGCCTCTGCCAGGCCCAGACGCGGCAGCAGCAGCAGGCCGACCAGGCTCAGCCAGAAGCTGCCGTAGGCGGTGAAGGCGGTCATGCCGAAGGTGTTGCCCTTCTTGTACTCCAGCAGTCCGGCCAGGATCTGTGCCAGGCCACCGAAGAAAATCCCCATGCTGATGATGGCGGAGTTCAGTGGGAAAAAGCCCGCGTTGTGCAGGTTCAGCAAGACGGTGGTCATCCCGAAGCCCATCAGGCCGAGAGGGCCGGGATTCGCCAACTTGTTGGTGTGCATAAGTCCTCTGCGATAACAGAAAATTAACGGAAACAGCGAATTAAAATCATAAATGGTCTGAATGGCCAAAAAATCGAAGTTTTCCACCAGAGCGCGCGCATCATAATGATCCCCGCAACCGGAAACAATGATCTGAATGACGATAAAAAAAGAAATTTTTTTCGCCTTGCCCCTTGATGCCGGGTTGGATGGCCCCATCTTATTTGCAACCGCAGCTGCTAACCGCGGGTCGCACTGAGATATCGGGCAGTTGAAAAGCAAAAAATCGCCCGCATATAGGTTAGCAACCTGACTGATTATGAATTTTTTAGTGGAGACGTTTAGATGGGCAAAATTATTGGTATCGACCTGGGTACGACCAACTCTTGCGTAGCAATTATGGATGGTGCCAAGGCACGCGTGCTGGAAAACGCCGAGGGCGACCGCACCACTCCTTCTATTATCGCATATACCCAGGACGGTGAAACTCTGGTTGGCCAGCCGGCTAAGCGTCAGGCAGTCACCAACCCTGAAAACACCCTGTTCGCCATCAAGCGCCTGATCGGTCGCCGCTTCCAGGATGAAGAAGCGCAGCGCGACAAAGCGATCATGCCGTACAAAATCGTCGAAGCCGACAACGGCGACGCCTGGCTGGAAGTGAAAGGCCAGAAAATGGCTCCGCCGCAGATCTCTGCGGAAGTGCTGAAAAAAATGAAGAAAACGGCGGAAGATTACCTGGGCGAACCGGTAACTGAAGCGGTTATCACCGTACCGGCTTACTTCAACGACGCCCAGCGTCAGGCGACCAAAGACGCCGGCCGCATCGCGGGTCTGGAAGTCAAGCGCATCATCAACGAACCGACCGCGGCGGCCCTGGCCTATGGCCTGGACAAAGAAGTCGGCAACCGCACCATCGCGGTTTATGACCTGGGCGGCGGTACTTTCGATATCTCCATCATCGAAATCGACGACGTTGACGGCGAAAAAACCTTCGAAGTGCTGGCGACCAACGGTGACACCCACCTGGGTGGCGAAGACTTCGACAGCCGTCTGATCAACTACCTGGTGGAAGAGTTCAAGAAAGATCAGGGCATCGATCTGCGCAACGATCCGCTGGCGATGCAGCGTCTGAAAGAAGCCGCTGAGAAAGCGAAGATCGAACTGTCTTCCGCTCAGCAGACCGACGTTAACCTGCCGTACATCACTGCAGACGCGACCGGTCCAAAACACATGAACATCAAAGTGACTCGCGCCAAACTCGAGTCGCTGGTTGAAGATTTGGTGGCGCGCTCCATCGAGCCGCTGAAAGTGGCGCTGAAAGACGCAGGCCTGTCGGTTTCCGACATCCAGGACGTGATCCTGGTGGGCGGCCAGACCCGTATGCCAATGGTGCAGAAGAAAGTCGCAGACTTCTTCGGCAAAGAGCCGCGTAAAGACGTGAACCCGGACGAAGCGGTTGCCGTGGGCGCTGCGGTACAGGGCGGCGTGTTGGCCGGTGATGTGAAAGACGTTCTGCTGCTGGACGTGACCCCGCTGTCGCTGGGTATCGAAACCATGGGCAGCGTGATGACGCCGCTGATCACCAAAAACACCACGATCCCGACCAAGCACAGCCAGGTGTTCTCTACTGCGGAAGACAACCAGTCTGCGGTAACCATCCACGTGCTGCAGGGCGAGCGTAAGCGCGCCAGCGATAACAAATCTCTGGGCCAGTTCAACCTGGACGGCATCCAGGCGGCACCGCGCGGCATGGCGCAGATCGAAGTGACCTTCGATATCGATGCCGACGGCATCCTGCACGTGTCTGCCAAAGACAAGAACACCGGCCGTGAGCAGAAGATCACCATCAAGGCATCTTCTGGCCTGAACGAAGACGAAATCCAGAAAATGGTGCGCGATGCCGAGCTGAACGCTGAAGCTGACCGCAAGTTCGAAGAGCTGGTAC
Source organism: Serratia sp. DFXYC6 (assembly GCF_057196085.1). NCBI lineage: Bacteria > Pseudomonadati > Pseudomonadota > Gammaproteobacteria > Enterobacterales > Yersiniaceae > Serratia > Serratia sp. DFXYC6. The sequence continues at coordinate 381,517 of NZ_JBXUNV010000003.1, forward strand.
AGACGCGTAACCAGGCGGATCACCTGATCCACGGTACTCGCAAGCAACTGGAAGAAGCGGGCGACAAACTGCCGGCGGAAGACAAAACGGCGATCGAAGCGGCGCTGAAAGATCTGGAAGCGGCGGTGAAAGGCGAAGACAAAGCCGAGATCGAAGCGAAGACCCAGGCGTTGGTGCAGGTTTCCGGCAAGCTGCTGGAAATGGCTCAGGCGCAGCAGGCTCAGCAGGGTGCTGACGCCGGCGCGGACAACGCGGCGCAGAAAGACGACGACGTGGTTGACGCCGAGTTCGAAGAAGTTAAAGACAAAAAATAATCGCCCTTAAGCGGGCACGGGGCGGCCGAGGTGCCGCTCCCGGAAACCAGCACGGGCGTCGAGGTAACTCTGCGCCCGTGCACGCATGTTAAGGGTAAGCGAAAGAATGGCAAAGAAAGACTATTACGAGATTCTCGGCGTCAGCAAGACGGCGGATGAACGTGAGATCAAAAAGGCGTACAAACGCCTGGCGATGAAATACCATCCTGACCGCAACCAGGAACAAGACGCCGAAACCAAGTTTAAAGAAGTTAAAGAAGCTTACGAAGTTCTGACCGACGACCAGAAACGCGCGGCCTACGACCAGTATGGGCACGCGGCCTTTGAACAGGGCGGCATGGGCGGCGGCGGCTTTGGCGGCGGCGCCGACTTCAGCGATATCTTTGGCGACGTGTTTGGCGACATCTTCGGCGGAGGCCGCCGTCAGCGCGCCAGCCGCGGTTCCGATCTGCGCTATAACATGGAGCTGACCCTCGAGGAAGCGGTACGTGGCGTCACCAAAGAGATCCGCATCCCGACGCTGGAAGAGTGCGACGTCTGCCACGGCAGCGGCGCCAAACCGGGCAGCTCACCGGTCACCTGCCCAACCTGTCACGGCCAGGGCCAGGTGCAGATGCGTCAGGGCTTCTTCACCGTGCAGCAGGCGTGTCCGCACTGCCATGGCCGCGGTCAGATCATCAAAGATCCGTGCAACAAGTGCCACGGCCACGGCCGGGTAGAAAAATCCAAAACGCTGTCGGTGAAAATTCCGGCCGGCGTGGATACCGGCGATCGTATCCGCCTGGCGGGTGAAGGCGAAGCTGGCGAGCACGGCGCACCGGCGGGCGATCTGTACGTTCAGGTGCAGGTGAAGGCGCACCCGATCTTCGAGCGTGAAGGCAACAACCTGTACTGTGAAGTGCCGATCAACTTCGCCATGGCGGCGCTGGGCGGCGAGATTGAAGTACCGACGCTGGACGGCCGGGTGAAACTGAAGGTGCCTTCGGAGACCCAAACCGGCAAGCTGTTCCGCATGCGCGGCAAGGGCGTGAAATCGGTGCGTGGCGGCAGCCAGGGCGACCTGCTGTGCCGCGTGGTGGTGGAAACCCCGGTCAATCTGAACGACAAGCAAAAGCAGCTGCTGCGTGAGCTGGAAGAGAGCCTGGGTGGCCCGTCCGGCGACAAGAACAGCCCGCGCTCGAAGAGCTTCTTCGACGGGGTGAAAAAGTTCTTTGACGATCTGACTCGCTAACCTGCTGTTTCTGTTGGTTTATGTGCGAACCCCGGGCATCTGTCCCGGGGTTTTTATTTGCGCGCTAAACCGCTAATTCCACAACGTAAATGTGACTTATTCGTGCTTTTTATCGGTTTTATCGAGCTATTTAGCATTTATAAACTTATTTTTTCGAACTAAAACGCCCTCTATACTCACTTCATGACTGTGGTTCGCAGGGCGCTATGTCCTGCACAGATTTGGAGAGACGTACTGTGACCAACATCATTCGTCAATTTTTACGTCAGGAAGCCGCGGGCGGTATCATTCTGATCGCGGCGGCGATCGTCGCCCTGATCATGGCCAACACCCCGGCGCAGGGGATCTATCAGGCATTCCTTAACCTGCCGGTGATGGTGAAGGTAGCTTCGCTGGAGATCGCTAAACCGCTGCTGCTGTGGATAAACGACGGCCTGATGGCCATCTTCTTCCTGGTGGTGGGGCTCGAGGTCAAGCGCGAGCTGATGCAAGGCTCGCTGTCCGGGCGTGACAAGGCGGTGTTTCCGGCGATCGCCGCGCTGGGCGGCATGTTGGCGCCGGCGCTGATTTACCTGCTGTTCAACGGCGCGGATGAAGTTACCCGCCAGGGTTGGGCGATCCCGGCCGCGACCGACATCGCCTTTGCGCTGGGCGTCATGGCGCTGCTGGGCAACCGCGTGCCAACCAGCCTGAAAGTGTTCCTGTTGGCGCTGGCGATCATCGATGACCTGGGCGTGATCATCATCATCGCGCTGTTCTACACCCACGAAGTGTCGATGGTGGCGCTGGGCGTGGCGGCGGCGGCGACGGCGCTGCTGGCGGTGATGAACTGGCGCGGCGTGGGCAAGACCTCGCTGTACATGATGGTCGGCCTGGTGCTGTGGGTGGCGATCCTCAAGTCCGGGGTGCATGCGACGCTGGCCGGGGTGATTGTCGGCTTTATGATCCCGTTGAACGTCAAAAAGGGGCCATCGCCGTCGGAAACGCTGGAGCATGAGCTGCACCCGTGGGTGGCGTTCATGATCCTGCCGCTGTTCGCTTTCGCCAACGCCGGGGTCTCTTTGCAGGGCGTATCGCTGGAGGGATTGACGTCGCTGCTGCCGGTTGGGATTGCGGCTGGCCTGTTTATCGGCAAGCCGCTGGGGATTTTCCTCTTCAGCCTGCTGGCGGTGAAAATGGGCATCGCCCGTTTGCCTGAAGGTATCGGCTTCAAACAGGTGTTTGCCGTTTCGGTGCTTTGCGGCATTGGTTTTACCATGTCGATTTTTATCGCCTCGCTGGCGTTCGGCGATGCGGATGCGGCGCTCAGCACCTATTCCCGCCTGGGGATCCTGTTGGGCTCCACCACTGCGGCGGTGGTAGGGTATGGATTACTGCGTCTGGCGTTGCCGCGCGTGCGTTAATCCTGAATGTGCCCGGTAAGGGCACATAATAAAATGGCTGGTCGGAGCTGTACGGTATAAAATATGTGCAGCTTCGGCCGTTCTTCGTTGGGACTAATGGGGCTATACGTTGTCTGAAGCAGGGAAAGGAAGTTTGTCGCTCGTCACGGCACACCGTTTGCCGCTGCGAAACGTTGTTAAGGAGAGCCGCTCGTGAGGATGTCGCATATCAACTTTAATCACCTTTACTATTTCTGGCAGGTCTGCAAGGCCGGTTCCGTGGTCGGTGCCGCCGAAGCGTTGTTTCTGACGCCGCAGACCATCACCGGCCAGATCAAAGCGCTGGAAGAGCGGTTGGACGGCAAGCTGTTCAAACGCCAGGGGCGCGGGTTGGTGCCTTCGGAGCTGGGGCAGCTGGTGTTCCGCTATGCCGACAAGATGTTCATGCTCAGCCAGGAAATGCTGGATATCGTCAACTACCGCAAAGAGTCCAACCTGTTGTTCGACGTCGGCGTGGCGGACGCGCTGTCGAAGCGGCTGGTCAGCCAGGTATTGGAAACGGCGGTGGTGGTGGACAACGAGCAGATCCACCTGCGTTGCTTTGAATCGACGCACGAGATGCTGCTGGAGCAGCTCAGCCAGCACAAGCTGGATATGATCCTGTCGGATTGCCCGGTGGACTCTAGCCAGCAGGAAGGGCTGTTCTCGCTGAAGCTGGGCGAGTGCGGCATCAGCTTTTTCTGTCGCCAGCCGGCGCCGGAGCTGCCGTTTCCGGCCTGTCTGGAGCAGCGCAAGCTGCTGATCCCCGGCCGTCGTTCGATGTTGGGGCGCAAGCTGCTCAACTGGTTCAATACGCAGGGTATTCAGGTGGAAATTCTGGGCGAGTTCGACGATGCGGCGCTGATGAAGGCCTTCGGCATGTACCACAATGCGATCTTCGTGGCGCCGACGCTGTATGCGCAGGATACCTACAACGATGACAACGTGGTGGAGATTGGGCGCATCGACAGCGTGCAGGAGGAGTATTACATCATCTTCGCCGAGCGCATGATCCAGCATCCGGCGGTGCAGCGCGTCTGCAACAAAGACTTCTCGGCGCTGTTTTCCTGCTAGCGGTTCACTGAACGCAGGACGTAAAAAAACCGGCCTGAGCCGGTTTTTTTATCAAGCAGATAACGAAATGCTTATTGCATTGCGTTGATGCGTGCAGTCAGGTTTGACTTATGACGCGCTGCTTTGTTTTTGTGGATCAGGCCTTTAGCTGCCTGACGGTCCACCAGTGGCTGCATTACCAGGAATGCATTTTGTGCTGCTTCTTTGTCGCCAGCTGCGATAGCTGCGTCTACCTTCTTGATGAAGGTACGCACCATTGAGCGACGGCTTGCGTTATGCTTGCGGCGTTTCTCAGACTGTACGGCGCGTTTCTTAGCTGATTTGATATTAGCCAAGGTCCAACTCCCAAATATATTCTATTGAGGACAATTCAAAGGCCGAGGAATATGCCCTTTTAGCCTTCGTTTGTCAATGGATTTGTGCAAATAAGCGCCGTTTGTACAGGCGGCACTCGCTACGTTGTGATGGCGCAGGATTTTACCAGCTTCGCTCTTGGGAATACAGTGTTTCGCGAGAAAATTCGCCAATGATTTGCCGCGGCGGGCGCAAGCCGTTGGCCGCGGTCGAGAATCGCCCCGGCAGCGCCGGATAAACTGTGGCGAAGCCGTTTCACGCACAGATTATCTCCGGTATGGTATGTCTATTACATAAAGGCACCAATCGCGGGTTAACCTTACCGGCTGTACAAGGTATAATCCGCCGATTTCCACTGTTTTGAGCCAGCTATGGAGCTAATTCGCGGCATTCACAATATCCGGGCGCGCCACCATGGTTGCGTGCTCACCATCGGCAACTTTGACGGCGTGCATCGCGGCCATCAGGCGTTGCTGGAACAGTTGAAGCAACAGGGGAAACGCCTCGGGCTGCCGGTGATGGTCATGATCTTTGAGCCGCAGCCGCTGGAGATGTTCGCCGCAGACAAAGCGCCGGCCCGCTTGACGCGCCTGCGCGACAAGGCCAACTATCTGGCGCAGGCGGGCGTCGATTACCTGCTGTGCGTCAAGTTCGATCCGCGTTTCGCCGCCAACACCGCGCAGGCGTTCGTCGCCGAGCTGCTGGTGGAAAAATTGGGCGTCAAATTCCTGATGGTGGGGGATGATTTTCGCTTTGGCGCCGGGCGTCAGGGCGATTTTCCGCTATTGCAGCAGGCCGGAAAAGAGTACGGCTTCGACGTGGTCAGTACCCCGACCTTCCGCGAAGGCGAGCGGCGCATCAGCAGCACCGCGATCCGCACCGCGCTGAGCGAGGACGATCTGCCGCTGGCGGAGACCCTGCTGGGCCACCCGTACAGCATTTCCGGGCGCGTGGTGCACGGCGACGAGCTGGGGCGCACCATCGGCTTCCCGACTGCCAATTTGCCGCTCAAGCGTCTGGTGGCACCGGTGAAAGGAGTGTATGCGGTGGAAGTGTACGGCCTGGGGCCGAAGCCGCTGCCGGGCGTGGCCAATATCGGCACGCGCCCGACCGTCGCCGGCGTGCGCCAGCAGCTGGAAGTGCATCTGCTGGATGTCACAATGGATCTTTACGGGCGCCATATTGAGGTGGTGCTCCGCGCAAAATTGCGCAATGAACAGCGGTTTGCTTCGCTCGATGCCCTTAAGCAGCAAATCGCCAATGATGTGGTGACGGCCCGGAAGTTCTTCGGGTTAAAAACACTGGTTTAATCGTTTACCCTAAACAATTCGAGTTGCATCGCGGCGGCAACCGCGCGAACCCCGATGAGCTTGCATAGGCAAGTGATTCGGGTGAGAAAGGGCGGCCGACAAAGATGCAGCTTGAAGTGTGACGGGTAAATAGCCGAAAACGGAAACGAGAATCTCATGAGTGACTACAAGAATACCCTGAACTTGCCGGAAACAGGGTTCCCGATGCGCGGCGATCTCGCCAAGCGCGAACCTGGCATGCTGCAACGTTGGTATGAACAGGATCTGTACGGGATTATTCGTACTGCCAAAAAGGGCAAAAAAACCTTCATTTTGCATGACGGCCCTCCGTATGCGAACGGCAGCATTCACATTGGTCACTCGGTTAACAAGATTCTCAAAGACATTATCATCAAGTCGAAAGGGATGGCCGGCTTCGACTCGCCTTATGTACCGGGTTGGGACTGCCACGGCCTGCCGATCGAACTGAAGGTTGAGCAACTGTACGGCAAGCCGGGCGAGAAGCTGACGGCGGCCGAGTTCCGCCAGAAGTGCCGCGAGTACGCGGCCGAGCAGGTTGAAGGCCAGAAGAAGGACTTCATCCGTCTGGGCGTGTTGGGCGACTGGGATCGTCCGTACCTGACGATGGACTTCAAAACCGAAGCCAACATCATCCGCGCGCTGGGCAAGATCATCAGCAACGGCCACCTGCTGAAAGGCGCCAAGCCGGTTCACTGGTGCACCGACTGCGGCTCGTCGCTGGCGGAAGCGGAAGTGGAGTACTACGACAAGACTTCGCCGTCGATCGACGTGAGCTTCCATGCGGCCGACGCGGCTGCCGTGGCGGCCAAGTTCGGCGTGAGCCACTTCAACGGCGCCATCTCGCTGGTTATCTGGACCACCACGCCGTGGACCTTGCCGGCCAACCGCGCGATCTCGCTGCACCCGGACTTCACCTATCAGCTGGTGCAGGTTGACGGCCAGTGCCTGATCCTGGCGGCCGAACTGGTGGAAAGCGTGATGAAACGCGCCGGCATCACCGAGTGGACGGTGCTGGGCAGCTGCAAAGGCGCCGATCTGGAGCTGCTGCGCTTCAAACACCCGTTCATGGACTTCGACGTGCCGGCAATCCTCGGCGAGCACGTGACGCTGGACGCCGGTACCGGTGCGGTGCATACCGCGCCGGGCCACGGCCCGGACGACTTCGTGATCGGCCAGAAATACGGCCTGGAAGTGGCCAACCCGGTAGGGCCGAACGGCTGCTACCTGACCGGCACCTACCCGCTGCTGGACGGCAAGTTCGTCTTCAAGGCCAACGATCTGATCGTCGATCTGCTGCGTGACAAAGGCGCGCTGCTGCACGTCGAGAAGTTCCTGCACAGCTATCCGTGCTGCTGGCGCCACAAGACGCCAATCATCTTCCGCGCCACGCCGCAATGGTTCATCAGCATGGATCAGAAAGGCCTGCGTCAGCAGTCGCTGGAAGAGATCAAGGGCGTGCAGTGGATCCCGGATTGGGGCCAGGCGCGCATCGAAATGATGGTCGCCAACCGCCCGGACTGGTGTATCTCGCGTCAGCGCACCTGGGGCGTGCCGATGTCGCTGTTCGTGCATAAAGAGACCGAGCAGCTGCACCCGCGCAGCGTTGAGCTGATGGAAGAAGTGGCCAAGCGCGTTGAGCAGGACGGCATTCAGGCCTGGTGGGATCTGGACGCGGCCGACATCCTCGGCGCGGAAGCCGCCGACTACGTGAAAGTGCCGGATACGCTGGACGTGTGGTTCGACTCCGGCTCCACTCACGCTTCGGTGGTTGACGTGCGCCCTGAGTTTAACGGTCACGGCGCCGACATGTATCTGGAAGGCTCCGACCAGCATCGCGGCTGGTTCATGTCCTCGCTGATGATTTCCACCGCGATGAAGGGCAAGGCGCCGTACAAGGAAGTGCTGACCCACGGCTTCACCGTCGACGGCCAGGGCCGCAAGATGTCCAAGTCGATCGGCAACACCGTCAGCCCGCAGGACGTGATGAACAAGCTGGGCGGCGACATTCTGCGTCTGTGGGTGGCGTCGACCGATTACACCGGCGAGATCGCGGTGTCCGACGAGATCCTCAAGCGTTCTGCCGACTCTTATCGCCGCATCCGCAACACCGCGCGCTTCCTGCTGGCCAACCTGAACGGGTTCGAGCCGAGCACCGATTGCGTGGCGCCTGAAGACATGGTAGTGCTGGATCGCTGGGCGGTCGGCCGCGCGCTGGCGGCGCAGCAGGATATCGAGCAGGCTTACGCCAACTACGATTTCCACGAAGTGGTGCAGCGCCTGATGCAGTTCTGCTCGGTCGAGATGGGCTCCTTCTACCTGGATATCATCAAGGATCGTCAGTACACCGCCAAGAGCGACAGCGTCGCTCGCCGCAGCTGCCAGACCGCGCTGTATCACATCGTCGAAGCGCTGGTGCGCTGGATGGCGCCGATCATGTCGTTCACCGCAGACGAGATCTGGGGCTTCATGCCGGGCAAACGCGCGCAGTACGTGTTCACTGAAGAGTGGTACGACGGCCTGTTCGGGCTGGCGGAAGGCGAGCCGATGAACGACGCTTTCTGGGCTGAGCTGCTGAAAGTGCGCGGTGAAGTGAACAAGGTGCTGGAGCAGGCGCGTGCCGACAAACGCCTCGGCGGTTCGCTGGAAGCGGCGGTGACGCTGTATGCCGACAGCGAGTTGGTGGCGCGTCTGAACAGCCTGCAGGATGAGCTGCGCTTTGTGTTGTTGACCTCTGCGGCAAGCGTTGCGCCATTGGCGGATGCGCCGGCCGATGCGCAGGCCTCCGAGCTGCTGAAAGGGCTGAAGATCGCCTTCAGCACAGCGCCAGGTGAGAAGTGCCCGCGCTGCTGGCATTACACCACCGATATCGGCCTGGTGGCGGAGCATGCAGACATCTGCGGCCGCTGTGTGAGCAACGTCGCCGGTGACGGCGAGAAGCGTAACTTTGCCTGAGAACTTGCGCCTGATGAGTAAACCAATTTGTTCGACCGGCCTGCGTTGGCTGTGGGTTGTAGTGGCGGTGCTGGCGCTGGATTTCGGCAGCAAACAGTGGATCCTCGCTAACTTTACGCTGGGCCAGTCCCAGCCGTTGATCCCGTCGTTCAACCTGTTTTACGCGCGCAACTACGGCGCCGCGTTCAGCTTCCTGGCCGACCATGGCGGCTGGCAGCGCTGGTTCTTTGCCGGCATCGCCATCGCCATCGTCGCAGTGCTGCTGGTGATGATGTACCGCAGCACCGCGCAGCAGAAGCTGAACAACATCGCCTACGCCTTTATTATCGGCGGGGCGTTGGGCAACCTGTTCGATCGCCTGTGGCACGGTTTCGTGGTCGACTTCATCGACTTCTACGTCGGTGATTGGCACTACCCGACCTTTAATCTGGCGGACAGCTTTATCTGCGTGGGTGCGGCGATGATCGTGCTGGAAGGTTTCCTGTCGCCGGCGAGCAAAGGCGCAAAGAGCAAAGGTGAGTAATATGACGGCTCAGGTTATCAGTGACAGCGCGGTGCTGGTTCACTTCACGCTGAAACTGGAAGACGGTTCGACCGCCGAATCCACCCGCAGCAGCGGCAAACCGGCGCTGTTCCGCCTGGGTGACGGCAGCCTGTCGGCGCCGCTGGAAGAGCAACTGCTCGGCCTGCGCGCGGGCGACAAGTGCGCCTTTACCCTGCAGCCGGAAGCGGCGTTCGGCGCGGAGAACCCGGATCTGGTCCAGTTCTTCTCGCGCCGCGACTTCGCGGAAACCGGCGTGCCGGACGTGGGCACCATCATGCTGTTTACCGCCATCGACGGCAGTGAAATGCCGGGCGTGGTGCGCGCAGTGGCGGAAGATTCGATCACCGTCGATTTCAACCATCCGCTGGCGGGTCATCCGGTGACCTTCGACATCGAAGTGCTGGAGATCGATCCGCAGCAGGAGGAGACGCATGCAAATATTGCTGGCTAACCCGCGCGGCTTCTGCGCCGGGGTCGATCGTGCGATCAGCATCGTGGAACGCGCGCTGGAGCTGTATGGCGCGCCGATCTACGTGCGACATGAAGTGGTGCACAACCGCTACGTGGTCGACAGCCTGCGTGAGCGCGGCGCGGTGTTTATCGAAGAGATCGCCGAAGTGCCGGACGGCTCTATCCTGATCTTTTCGGCGCACGGCGTTTCTCAGGCGGTGCGCGCCGAAGCCAAGGCGCGCGATCTGACCATGCTGTTCGACGCCACCTGTCCGCTGGTGACCAAGGTGCATATGGAAGTGGCGCGCGCCAGCCGCCGCGGCACCGAAGCGATTTTGATCGGTCACGCCGGGCACCCGGAGGTGGAAGGCACCATGGGCCAGTACAGCAATCCGCAGGGCGGCATGTACCTGGTCGAGTCGCCGGATGACGTGTGGAAGCTGCAGGTGAAAGACGAAAACAACCTGTGCTTCATGACGCAGACCACGCTGTCGGTGGATGATACCTCGGACGTAATAGACGCGCTGCGTCAACGCTTCCCGAGCATTATCGGTCCGCGCAAGGATGACATTTGCTACGCCACCACCAACCGTCAGGAAGCGGTGCGCAACCTGGCCGGCGATGCGGACGTGGTGCTGGTGGTGGGGTCGAAGAACTCCTCCAACTCTAACCGTCTGGCGGAACTGGCGCAGCGCGTCGGCAAACCGGCTTATCTGATCGATTCGGCGGCGGATATTCAGGAAAGCTGGCTGAGCGAAGCGCGCAATATCGGCGTTACCGCCGGCGCCTCGGCACCGGATGTACTGGTGCAGGAGGTGATCTCCCGCCTGAAAGCGCTGGGCGGCCTGGACGTGCATGAAATCAGCGGGCGTGAAGAGAACATCGTGTTCGAAGTGCCGAAAGAGCTGCGCGTGGACGTCCGTCAGATTGACTGAGGTGCGTGAGTGAATGACAACGGGGAGCTTAGGCTTCCCTTTTTTTTTGGAATGCCAACGGCATTAAAAATAAAATGCTGAGTATATTCAAATTTTCTGCTAACTAAAGTCAAATTTATTCTGAGTATTTGAAATAGCGGTGGCGTCATTAATTATATAGGCTGAATGAAGTCATTAAATAGAATATCATTAGGCTGCAATCTAAATAGGGCCTGGTGTCGTCAACGTGATTACAATAATTACAATAGTAGTCTTGCAGATGTTTCTTATTTTATTCTTGTCGAATCTGTTCTAGGTCGTTTAATCCTTTCTCCTTTAAATAGAGCTTCATATGCTCCAGCAATCGCCGGACTTTTAATGGCTGGATCTCCCGTCGCGGCATAATGGCATAGCAATTAATTTCCGGTAATCGCCAGTCGGGCAATATTTCAATCAGCTCGCCGCTGCGCAACTCTCGCTCGACGTTGGCGAAGAAATTGCGAATGATGCCTTTGCCGGTCAGCGCCAGCTCCTTCATCGCCATGCCGCTGTTGGTGAACAGTCGCCCGGTCATGCGCATGCGGTGCTCGCCGCCGTCGCGATGGATCAGGCGAACAAACTGCGGATTGCCGAGCGGCGTAAAGGTGACCCAATGATGATGGGTCAGCGCCTGAGGCGAATCCGGCACCCCGTGGTGTGCCAGGTAGGCCGGGGACGCGCACAGCACTTCGCGGCAGCGCGCCAGCCGCGTTGAGACGTAGCTGGAGTCAGCCAGCGCGCCGCCGCGTATCGCCAGATCGATGCGTTGCGCGATGAGGTCTATTCTCTCATCGTGGATTTCCAACCGCAGCGTGATGCGCGGGTGCTCGTCGAGGAAGCTCTGCAGCGCCGGCACCAGATAATGGGTGGCGAATTCGGTCGAGGTGGCGACGCGCAGTTCACCGACCAGCTCGCCGCGCAGCGCGGCGATCCGCTGTTGCCCGCGCTCGGCGGCGTGGATCATCAGCAGACAATCTTCATAAAAGCACAATCCGGCTTCGGTCAGGCTCAATGAGCGCGTCGATCGCAACAGTAATTGAATGCCCAGATGTTCCTCCAGTTGGCGAATATGCTGGCTGACGGCCGATGTCGTCATGCCCAATTCTTTTGCCGCCATGCTGAATGCGCCACAATCGACCACTTTTGAGAAAATGGCCATGCGTTTTAAAATATTGCTCATAGTTTGTTAAGCACAACTTAACCTAGATTGTGATTTATACGGGCTAATAATATAGCACCATCTTTCCTATATTGCCTGAAGCATATAAACGACGGGCTGATTATTATTTTGCATGCGCTTTATCTCTTTTTGATAAATCTTATTGCGCTTGCCAATAATACACCCGCGCCACATCGCAACAGGAGCTCATTGTGGATAGCGCACAGAAAAAAGAAGAAATAGCATTAAAAATCCTACGTGAATTATTGCAATATCGACGTCGCCTCATCGCCGACGATGCCTCTCTGGCTGAAGAAGAGCGGCAGGTCACTCAGGTGCAATTGCCGCGCATTCGGGCATTCATTGAAAACGACCAGCGCATCGAATGCGTGCTGCCAGCTTTTCCGACCAAGTCACCCAACGCCAATAAGGTGATAGGCGCGGCGCCGGACATGGCGGAGCGGCTGTCGCTGATCTTCCTGAACTCGCTGTGCCAGCGCATTCAACTCTATTACCCGCCGGGCGCGCATATCGTTATCTGTTCCGACGGCCACGTGTTCGGCGATCTGATCCGCGTCAGCGACGAAGCGATCAACCATTATCAACGTGAGATTGAAAGCCTGCTGCATGAAGTGGGCGCGACGCATCTCAGCGTATTCAACCTCGGCGACGTCAAAGGCCTGGCGGAGCATACCGATGACTACGATCTGCTGCGCCGGCTGTTGGTGGACGGCTATGCCGAATCGGAAGAGGCGATCAAGCGCCAGCTGATGCAGGACGAGCAGGGATTAATGCTGTATCGCGCCATCACGCGCTTCTTGTATGAAGACAGCCAGCTGCCGGGCTACAGCGGTTCCAACGCCGCGCTGCAAAAAGACGCCAAACGGCGCGCCTGCGGCGTTATCCAGCGCAGCTGGGCCTGGGGCAACCTGCTGGCCCAGCATTTCCCGGCGGCGATCCGCCTGTCGATTCACCCGCAGCCGGCCGACAGCCTGAAGATAGGCATCCACATGATGCCGACCAAAGACGACTGGCTGACGCCGTGGCATGGCGTGGCAGCCAACGTGAACGGCCAGTTCGTGCTGATGAAGCGTAAAGATGCGCAGAGCCTGGACGGCGAATTGGTGGAGATCCGCGGCACGCCGAGCCATTACCTGATCGAACAACCGCAGATGGCCTGAGGCCGCTGCAGGCTTTTGCGCCCGAAATCCTGGCGGACGCGTTTTTGACGGCACGTTGCCGTGTGAGCAGCACATTCGATGCAAGGAGAATCACCGATGAATAACCAACCGCTTAATTGCCATATTCAACCGAATACCCCGTTCGGCGCGATCCTGACGCCGCAGCATCCGGGGCAAAAGATCGGCGAACTGCCGGTGGCAGCGCTGCGGGCGCTGGCGCAGGAGCATCACTTGCTGGTGCTGCGCGGATTCGACTCCGGTTTTAGCGATGGGGAGGTTTTGACGCGCTACGCCGAGCAGTGGGGCGAGATCATGATGTGGCCGTTTGGCGCGGTGCTGGACGTGAAGGAACATCCGGACGCCAAGGATCATATTTTCGACAGCAGCTACGTCCCGCTGCATTGGGATGGCATGTATAAGCCGACTATTCCCGAGTTCCAGCTGTTCCACTGCGTGGCGGCGCCGTCGCCGGACGAAGGCGGGTGCACTACCTTCGTCGACACCACGCGCTTGCTGGCCAATGCGGACGAAGCGTTGCTGGATCAGTGGCTGTCGGTCTCGATCACCTACCGCATCAAGCAGGTGGTGCACTACGGCGGTGAAGTCTGTTCGCCGCTGGTGGTGCAGCACCCGAACGGCAGGGGCTTGATCATGCGCTACAATGAACCGCCGACGGAGGGGAAAAAATTCCTCAATCAACATGCGCTGGAATATCACGGCGTGCCGGAACAACAGCAGGAACAGTTCCACCACACTCTGCAGCAGCATCTGTACGATCCGCGTCACTATTATGCCCACCAATGGCAACAGGGTGACGTGGTGGTGGCGGACAACTTCTCGCTGTTGCACGGCCGCGAGGGCTTTACCGCCCGTTCCGCGCGTCATTTGCAGCGCGTGCATATTCAAAGCAATCCGGTGTGCGCCAATCTGGCGCTGAAGCCGGCTAACACAGAAGCGTAAAGGAGCATTATGGCAAGGATATTGATGGCGGCAGTCGCCACTCCGGGGCACGTTTACCCGATGTTGGCCATCGCTCGACACCTGATTGCCCAAGGGCATCAGGTGCGGATGATGACCGGCGCGCTGTTTCGCGAACGCGCCGAGGCGGCGGGCGCGAGCTTCGTGCCGTTCGACGCGCAGGTGGATTTCGATTACCGCCACCTGGAGCAGCACTTCCCCGAGCGCGCCGCCCTGCCGCCGGGCAATGCACAGATGGCGCTGGCGCTGAAAGATTTCTTCGCCGCGCCGATCCCGCTGCTGGATCGGCAACTGCGTGCGACTATCGCTGCCGAAGACACCGATCTGCTGATGGTGGAGAACTGCTTCTACGGCGTGCTGCCGCTGCTGCAGTCTGCCGAACGGCCGCCGGTCTTCGGTATCGGCGTTACGCCGCTGTCGTATTCTTCGCGCGATGCTATTTTTTATGGCCCGCGCATCCCGCCGGCGCTGCTGCCGCAGGCGTTGACCCGTGAGCAGCTGGTGGATGAAGAAACGCGCGTGCTGCTCGATGAAGTACAGCAGAGCTTCGATGCGGCGCTGGTGCAGGCGGGCGGGCGGGCGCTGGATCGCCCGTTCACCGACGCGCTGATCGGCGGCTGCGAGCGTTTCCTGCAGCTGGCTACCACGGCGCTGGAATATGAGCGCGACGATCTGCCGAGCGGCGTGCGCTTCGTCGGCCCGCTGCGCAGCGGCGGCCAGCCGGCGTCGGAAGAGACGCTGTGGGAGGCGGACGACCGCCGGCCGCTGGTGATCGTGTCTCAGGGCACGTTGGCCAATGTCGATTTGCATCAGCTGATCGTGCCGACGCTGCAGGCGCTGGCGCATCTGCCGGTGCGGGTGTTGGCCACCACCGGCGGGCGGGCGACGGAAGGACTGATGGACGCGTTGCCGGACAACGCCCGAGTGCGGGCGTTCATCTCCTTCGAACGCTGGTTGCCGCAGGCGGCGCTGCTGATCACCAACGGCGGTTACGGCTCGATCAACTATGCGCTGGACAGCGGCGTGCCGCTGATCGTCGCCGGCACCGGCGAGGACAAGCTGGAGGCGGCCGCGCGCGTGGTGGCCGCCGGCTGCGGCATCAGCCTGCATACCAGCACGCCAAGCCCTGAACAGATCCTGGCGGCGGCGACGCGCATTCTGCAGCAGCCGATCTATCGCCGGCGCGCGGCGCTGGTGCGTGAGGACTATGCCCGCCACGATGCGCTGACGGCGATCGCCAACGAAGTGGCCGCCATTACCGCCTGACATCGCCGCACTCCGTTCCTCAGGCGCCGTTTTCGGCGCCTTTTTTCTGCATTTTTTTGCCATGGAAACTGCATGATTATGTACAATCGTCGCAGGCCGCCAAATCGGTTGAATGTTAATCTCACGACAGCGCCGCTGATGAAAGCGGGGGAATATCATAATTTTCTAATTATGAAATGAATCCTCTGGCGGCGCTGCAGCGGGGCAGTTACCCTGAATCGATAGCCTAATGGGATAGGCGTCAAATCAAGAAGAGAGCGAGCATGAGTGATTCACAAATCCGCATTGCGATTGCGGGCGCCGGCGGCCGGATGGGCCGTCAGTTGATCCAGGCGGTGCAGCAGGCGGAAGGCGTGGTGTTGGGCGCGGCGCTGTCGCGCCCGGGTTCAAGCCTGATCGGCGTCGATGCCGGCGAGTTGGCGGGCATTGGCGTGCTGGGCGTCAAGGTAAGCGACAGCCTGGAGAAAGTGGCGAGCGAGTTCGACATTTTGATCGACTTCACCCGCCCGGAAAGCACGCGGAACTACCTGGATTTTTGCGTGGCGCACCACAAGGCGATGGTGATTGGCACCACCGGCTTCGATGACGCGGGCAAGCAGGCGATCCGCGCTGCGGCGCAGCATATCGGCATCGTGTTCGCCGCCAACTTCAGCGTCGGCGTCAACCTGGTGCTGAAACTGCTGGAGAAGGCCGCGCAGGTGATGGGCGACTATACCGATATCGAAATCGTCGAGGCGCACCACCGCCACAAAGTGGATGCGCCGTCGGGCACGGCGTTGGCGATGGGCGAAGCGATCGCCGGCGCGCTGGGGCGCGATCTGAAAAGCTGTGCGGTCTATGCGCGCGAAGGCCATACCGGCGAGCGCGATCCGAAGAGCATCGGCTTTGCCACCATTCGCGCCGGCGACATCGTCGGCGAGCACACCGCGATGTTCGCCGACATCGGTGAACGGGTGGAAATTACCCATAAGGCTTCCAGCCGCATGACTTTTGCCAGCGGTGCGGTGCGCGCGGCTGCCTGGCTGCATAACCGGGATAAAGGTTTATTTGATATGCGCGACGTGTTGAATTTGGACCAGTTATAATTGATTTGCATACCATCGTGATGTGGTTGTATTGATCATAATGCTATGATAATCGGGCAATAATTTTATTGTCCTTTTTTTTAACATGATAAATATCATGTTGATTTTATTTCATTGCCAAAGCTGTTATTTGTCTGTGTTTACTTTGCTAATCATCTCCTTTTTTTCCACCCTCGGCTTTTTCAGCGTCTTTTTTGTCCCATTCCGGCGCTATTTTCCGTCATTCTTCCCCGCAACCGTTTTCCAGCCCCGGTTTTCTGTGTTTTTATCGCCGCTCAAGCCGCATGAGCGCCGAGAACTGCAAAAATAAAACAAAAAACGGCAGTTTGGGTAGACAAGCCAGGCACTCATCATTAAAATGCGCCCAATTTGCCAAAAATTGGCCTCGCGGACGGTTTTTGCATTGATTTAGATCGCGATATCTGAATTAATATGCAAATATTGTGATTGATTATTCCTTGGAGGGTGTTTTGATAAAGTCAGCGCTATTGGTTCTGGAAGACGGAACCCAATTCCACGGTCGGGCCATCGGGGCAGAGGGAACGGCAGTGGGGGAAGTGGTCTTCAATACGTCGATGACCGGTTATCAAGAAATCCTCACTGATCCTTCCTATTCCCGCCAGATCGTTACTCTTACTTATCCTCATATCGGCAATGTCGGCACCAATGCTTCCGACGAAGAATCCTCCGCAGTACACGCCCAAGGCCTCGTCATTCGTGACCTCCCGCTGATCGCCAGCAACTACCGCAATGAAGAAAGCCTGTCCGACTACCTCAAGCGTCACAACATCGTGGCGATCGCCGATATTGATACCCGTAAATTGACTCGCCTGCTGCGCGAAAAAGGCGCCCAGAACGGCTGCATCATCGCCGCCGATTCGCCGGACGCCGCGCTGGCCCTGGCCAAGGCGCAAGGTTTCCCGGGGTTGAAGGGCATGGATCTGGCGAAAGAGGTCACCACCCAAGAGGCCTACAGCTGGCAGCAAGGCAGCTGGACGCTTGAAGGCGACCTGCCCGAAGCCAAAACCGCCGCGGAACTGCCGTTCCACGTGGTGGCTTACGACTACGGCGCCAAGCGCAACATCCTGCGCATGCTGGTGGATCGCGGCTGCCGCCTGACCGTGGTGCCGGCGCAGACCCCGGCCGACGAGGTGCTGAAAATGAATCCGGACGGCATCTTCCTGTCCAACGGCCCGGGCGATCCGGAGCCGTGCGACTACGCCATCACCGCCATCAAACAGTTCCTGGAAACCGACATTCCGGTGTTTGGCATCTGCCTGGGCCACCAGCTGCTGGCGCTGGCCAGCGGGGCGAAAACCATGAAGATGAAGCTCGGCCACCACGGCGGCAACCACCCGGTGAAGGATCTGGACAACAACACCGTGATGATCACCGCGCAGAACCACGGCTTTGCGGTAGATGAGAACAATCTGCCGGCGAACCTGCGTGTGACGCACAAATCGCTGTTCGACCACACGGTGCAGGGCATTCACCGCACCGACAAAGCGGCGTTCAGCTTCCAGGGCCACCCGGAAGCCAGCCCAGGCCCGCACGACGCCGCGCCGCTGTTCGATCACTTTATCGAACTGATTGAGACTTACCGTTCTAACGCCAAATAATCAGGAGCAGTAAAAAATGCCAAAACGTACAGACATAAAAAGCATCCTGATCCTCGGCGCTGGCCCGATCGTTATCGGCCAGGCGTGTGAGTTCGACTACTCGGGTGCCCAGGCGTGTAAAGCGCTGCGCGAGGAGGGTTACCGCGTCATTCTGGTCAACTCCAACCCGGCGACCATCATGACCGACCCGGAAATGGCCGATGCGACCTACATCGAGCCGATCCACTGGGAAGTGGTGCGCAAGATCATCGAAAAAGAGCGCCCGGATGCGGTGCTGCCGACCATGGGCGGCCAGACGGCGCTGAACTGCGCGCTGGAACTGGAGCGTCAGGGCGTGCTGGCAGAGTTCGGCGTTACCATGATCGGCGCCACCGCCGATGCGATTGACAAGGCCGAAGACCGTCGCCGTTTCGACGTGGCGATGAAGAAAATCGGTCTGGATACCGCGCGTTCCGGCATCGCGCACACCATGGAAGAAGCGCTGGCGGTGGCCGCTGACGTCGGCTTCCCGTGCATCATCCGTCCTTCCTTTACCATGGGCGGCACCGGCGGCGGCATCGCCTACAACCGCGAAGAGTTCGAAGAGATCTGCGAACGCGGCCTGGATCTGTCGCCGACCAACGAGCTGCTGATCGATGAATCGCTGATCGGTTGGAAAGAGTACGAGATGGAAGTGGTGCGTGATAAGAACGACAACTGCATCATCGTCTGCTCCATCGAAAACTTCGACGCCATGGGCATCCACACCGGCGACTCGATCACCGTCGCGCCGGCCCAGACCCTGACCGACAAGGAATACCAAATCATGCGCAACGCCTCGATGGCGGTGCTGCGTGAGATCGGCGTCGAAACCGGCGGCTCCAACGTGCAGTTCTCGGTCAACCCGAAAACCGGCCGCCTGATCGTTATCGAAATGAATCCGCGCGTGTCGCGCTCTTCGGCGCTGGCGTCGAAAGCCACCGGCTTCCCGATCGCCAAGATTGCCGCCAAGCTGGCGGTGGGCTACACCCTCGATGAGCTGATGAACGACATCACCGGCGGCCGCACCCCGGCGTCGTTCGAGCCGTCCATCGACTACGTCGTGACCAAGATCCCGCGCTTCAACTTCGAGAAGTTCGCCGGCGCCAACGATCGCCTGACTACCCAGATGAAGTCGGTCGGTGAAGTGATGGCCATCGGCCGCACCCAGCAGGAGTCGCTGCAGAAAGCGCTGCGCGGCCTGGAAGTGGGCGCCACCGGTTTCGACCCGAAAGTGAGCCTGGACGATCCGGAAGCGCTGACCAAAATCCGCCGCGAGCTGAAAGACGCCGGTTCCGACCGCATCTGGTACATCGCCGACGCCTTCCGCGCCGGTTTGTCGGTAGACGGCGTGTTCAACCTGACCAACGTCGACCGCTGGTTCCTGGTGCAGATTGAAGAGCTGGTGCGCCTGGAAGAGCAGGTGGCCGACGCGGGCATCAACGGCCTGAACCAAGAGTTCCTGCGCACCCTGAAGCGCAAAGGCTTCGCCGATGCGCGTCTGGCCAAGCTGGCCGGCGTCGCCGAGAGCGAAATTCGCAAGCTGCGCCACAGCTACGGCCTGCATCCGGTCTACAAGCGCGTGGATACCTGCGCGGCGGAATTCGCCACCGACACCGCCTACATGTACTCCACCTATGAAGAAGAGTGCGAATCCAACCCGACCAACGACCGGCCGAAAGTGATGGTGCTGGGCGGCGGGCCGAACCGTATCGGCCAGGGCATCGAGTTCGACTACTGCTGCGTGCACGCCTCGCTGGCGCTGCGCGAAGACGGCTACGAGACCATCATGGTCAACTGTAACCCGGAAACCGTCTCCACCGACTACGACACCTCAGACCGCCTGTACTTTGAGCCGGTAACGCTGGAAGACGTGCTGGAAATCGTGCGCATCGAGAAGCCGAAGGGCGTGATCGTGCAGTATGGCGGCCAGACTCCGCTGAAGCTGGCGCGCGAGCTGGAAGCCGCAGGCGTGCCGGTTATCGGCACCAGTCCGGACGCCATCGACCGCGCCGAAGACCGCGAGCGCTTCCAGCAGGCGGTCAACCGTCTGGGCCTGAAGCAGCCGGCCAACGCCACCGTCACCGCCATCGAACAGGCGGTGGAGAAGGCGGCGGCCATCGGCTATCCGCTGGTGGTGCGTCCTTCCTACGTGCTGGGCGGCCGGGCGATGGAAATCGTTTACGACGAAACCGACCTGCGCCGCTACTTCCAGACTGCGGTCAGCGTATCCAACGATGCGCCGGTGCTGCTGGATCGCTTCCTGGACGATGCGGTGGAAGTGGACGTCGATGCCATCTGCGACGGCGAACGCGTGCTGATTGGCGGCATCATGGAGCACATCGAGCAGGCGGGCGTGCACTCCGGCGACTCCGCGTGTTCGCTGCCGGCGTACACCCTGAGCCAGGAAATTCAGGACGTGATGCGTCGCCAGGTGGAAAAACTGGCGTTCGAGCTGCAGGTGCGCGGCCTGATGAACGTGCAGTTCGCGGTGAAAGACAACGAAGTCTACCTGATTGAAGTCAACCCGCGCGCCGCGCGCACCGTGCCGTTCGTCTCCAAAGCGACCGGCGTGCCGCTGGCCAAAGTGGCCGCGCGCGTGATGGCGGGCAAAACGCTGGCCGAGCAGGGCGTGACCGAAGAGATCATCCCGCCGTACTATTCGGTGAAAGAAGTGGTGCTGCCGTTCAACAAATTCCCGGGCGTCGACCCGATTCTGGGGCCGGAAATGCGCTCTACCGGGGAAGTGATGGGCGTGGGCCGCACCTTCGCGGAAGCCTTCTCCAAAGCGATGCTGGGCAGTAACTCGGGCATGAAGAAGCAGGGCCGCGCGCTGCTGTCGGTGCGTGAAGGCGATAAAGCCCGCGTGGTCGATTTGGCCGCCAGCCTGCTGAAGCAGGGCTTCGAGCTGGACGCCACCCACGGCACCGCGGTGGTGCTGGGCGAAGCGGGCATCAACCCGCGCCTGGTCAACAAGGTGCACGAAGGGCGTCCGCACATTCAGGACCGTATCAAGAACGGCGAGTACACCTACATCGTCAACACCACGGCAGGCCGTCAGGCGATTGAGGACTCCAAGCTGATTCGCCGCAGCGCCCTGCAGTACAAGGTGCACTACGACACCACGCTGAACGGCGGCTTCGCCACCGCGATGGCGCTGAAAGCGGATCCGACCGAGCAGGTGACGTCGGTGCAGGAAATGCACGCGCGCATCGGCAAGTAACCGCGCGATAACGCAACGTAAGGGGCGCTGCAGATGCAGCGCCCTTTTTTATTCAGTGAATTTGTAGGCTGGCGTTAAAAATTTCCGCTATCAATCAGTGGGCAAACTGTCACTCTGTGTGATTGGTATATGCTTGGTGTATTGGCAAGGAACGAAGGAACGACGATAACAATGATTCTGATAATTTATGCTCACCCGTATCCCCGGCATTCGCATGCCAATCACCGCCTGCTGCAGGCGGTGAAGGATCTCCCCGAGGTGGAGGTGCGCTCGCTGTATGAGCTGTACCCCGATTTCAATATCGACATCAACGCCGAGCAGCGGGCGGTGGAGCGCGCCGACCTGGTGGTGCTGCAACATCCGATGCAGTGGTACAGCTTCCCGCCGTTGTTGAAGCTGTGGATCGACAAAGTGCTGGAGCACGGCTGGGCCTACGGCCACGACGGCAATGCGCTGGTGGGCAAAGACTGCCTGTGGGCGGTGACCAGCGGCGGCGACGAGCACCACTTCGAGCTGGGCGACTTCCCCAACTTCGCCGCGCTGGCGCAGCCGCTGCAGGCCACGGCGATCTATTGCGGCATGACCTGGCTGCCTTATTTCGCCGTGCACAATACCTTTACCTGCAACGAGCCAGCGCTGCTTGCCGCCGGCGAAGCCTACCGCCAGCGGCTGGTCGACTACCTGATGGAACATGCCGAAGCGGAAACCCGGGAGGCCAGCCATGGATAATCACCACATGATGATCGAAGGGCTGATCTACCTCGGCTCCGCGGCGCTGTTTGTGCCGATCGCGGTGCGCCTGGGACTGGGCTCGGTGCTCGGTTACCTGATCGCCGGCTGCATCATTGGCCCCTGGGGGCTGAAGCTGGTGTCGGACGCCGAATCGATCCTGACCTTTGCCGAGATCGGCGTGGTGCTGATGCTGTTTATCATCGGCCTGGAGCTGGATCCTAAACGGCTGTGGACGCTGCGTGCCTCGGTGTTCGGCGGCGGCAGCATTCAGATGGTGGGCTGCGGCCTGGCGCTGAGCGCCTTCTGTTACTTCCTTGGCCTTAACTGGAAGGTGGCGTTGTTGATTGGCCTGACGCTGGCGCTCTCATCCACCGCCATTGCCATGCAGGCGATGAGCGAACGCAATCTGACGCCGTCGCCGATCGGCCGCAGCGCGTTTGCGGTGCTGCTGTTCCAGGATATCGCGGCGATCCCGCTGGTGGCGATGATCCCGCTGCTGGCCAGCAGCGGCGCCACCACCACGCTGGGCGCTTTCATGCTGTCGGCGGCCAAGGTGGTGGGCGCGTTGACGATGGTGGTGTTGCTCGGCCGCTACGTCACCCGCCCGCTGCTGCACTTCGTCGCCCGTTCGGGCATGCGCGAAGTGTTCAGCGCCGTGGCGTTGTTCCTGGTGTTCGGCTTCGGCATCCTGCTGGAGATGGCCGGACTGTCGATGGCGATGGGGGCGTTCCTCGCCGGGGTGCTGTTGGCGAGCTCGGAATACCGCCACGCGCTGGAGAGCGATATTCAGCCGTTCAAGGGATTGCTGCTGGGGCTGTTCTTCATCGGCGTCGGCATGTCGATCGACTTCGGCACGCTGTTCCATCATCCGTTGCTGATCGCCTCGCTGCTGCTGGGCTTTATGCTGATCAAGGCGGCGTTGCTGTGGCTGATTGGGCCGCTGCTCGGCGTGCCGAAGCGCCAGCGCGGCCTGTTCGCCATTCTGCTGGGGCAGGGCAGTGAGTTCGCCTTCGTGATTTTCAGCGCCGCACAGCTGGCCGGCGTCTTGCCGGTTGAATGGGCCAAGTCGCTGACGCTGGCGGTGGCGCTGTCGATGGCGGCCACCCCGCTGCTGTTGGTGATCGCCGCGCAGCTGGAGAAAAATGCGCCGAAAGAGGATCGCCCGGCTGACGTCATTGATGACGAGAATGCCAGCGTGATCATCGCCGGCTTCGGCCGTTTCGGCCAGATCGCCGGTCGTTTGTTATTGGCCAACGGCGTGCACACCGTGGTACTGGATCACGATCCGGACCATATCGAAACGCTGCGTAAATTCGACACCAAGGTGTTCTACGGCGACGCCACGCGCGCCGATCTGCTGGAGGCCGCCGGCGCCGCTCACGCCAAGGTGCTGATCAACGCCATCGACGACGTGGAAGACAGCCTGGCGTTAACCGAGCTGGCCAGGCAGCACTTCCCGCATCTTAAGGTGGTGGCGCGGGCGCGCGACGTCGATCACTGGTATCAGCTGCGGCAGCTGGGGGTGGAAAAACCGGAGCGCGAAACCTTCGAAAGCTCGCTGCGCGTCGGCCGTGAAACGCTGGAGTTGCTGGGGCTGGACGCCTATGAGGCGCGCGAGAAAGCGGACACGTTCCGTCGCTATAACCTGAAGATGCTGGAAGATACGCTGGATAATTACCAGGATACTGAATTCCGTATCGCCAGCCTGCAGCGGGCCAAGGAGATGCTCAGCGCGGCCATCGAGCAGGATCAGAATCGGCTGGCGCGGGTGCAGCAGACCGGCTGGCGCGGCAGTATCGACGGCAAGGCGCCGGAGGATGAAGTGGTGGAAGCCAAAGGATAAGGGGAGGGGCGCCGTGATGGCGCCCCTTTTGTTGCTTAGCTCAGCGCGACCTTGATGCCTAAGGCGATCAACATGCCGCCCAGCAATTTGTCGACGATCTTCTGCGTCTTTTCCAGCCCGCGGCGCACCGGCCCGCTCTGGATCAAAAATACCAGCAGCGGCCACCAGATGACCGACAGGCCGAGAATAATCCCCGCGTACCACAGCTTGTCACCCAGACCGGAATCGATCTGCAGCACCTGGGTGAAGACCGCCAGGAAGAACAGGGTGGCTTTCGGATTCAGCAGGTTGCACAGGTAGCCTTGCGCAAAGGCGCTCTTCAGGCTGACCTGCTGCTGCGGCAGATTGCTGACGTTCATTTTGCCGCCGCCGCGCGACAGCAGCGCCTGGATGCCGATCCACACCAGATAGACCGCCCCGGCGTATTTCAGCAGGTTGAACAGCCACGGCGTGGTGGTGATCACCACCGCCAGCCCGGCGACGCAGTAGGACATGTGGGTGGCGACGCCGCAGATCACGCCGAAGGCGGTCATCATGGCGGCCAGCCGCGGGTAGCGGGCGGCGTTTTTGATCACCAGGAAAAAATCCGGGCCGGGGGAGAGCATGCCGAGGGCGGCAATGCCGGCGACGAACAGTGAAGTTTCAAGCATGGGAGACGTCTCGCGCAAAAGGCAGCAATCTGGCGATAATAACGCCGCTTCCTCTGATGCGCATCAACCCAATGAGGTATTGTTAGGCTCTATGATAATAATTCATCTACCGCCCGCGACGGAGCACCATGCAGCAGACTACCGCCACAGACAGGCCGGAACCGCACCGGCAACAGCGTGAAATCACCCGACTGTGCATTCAATGCGCGTTGCTGCTGTTGCAGCACGGCGCCGAGAGCACGGTGGTGGAACAGTTATCAACTCGCCTGGGACTGGCGCTGGGCATGGACAGCGTGGAAAGCTCGATCTCCGCCAATGCGGTGGTATTGACCACTCTTAGCCATGGTGCCTGTCTGACCACCACCCGTAAGAACGTCGATCGCGGCATCAATATGCAGGTGGTGACCGAAGTGCAGCATATCGTGATCCTCGCCGAGCATCGCCTGGCGGATGCGCACGACGTGGCGCGCCGCTTTGAAAGGATCCGGCCGCTGCGCTACCCGCGCTGGCTGGTGGTATTGATGGTGGGGCTGTCCTGCGGGTGCTTCAGCATGCTCAACGGCGGTGGCGGCGACGCCTTCCTGGTGACCTTTATCGCCAGCGGCACGGCGATGTTGGTGCGCCAAATCCTCACCGCCCGCCAGATGAATCCGCTGATCAATTTCTGCCTGACGGCATTTGTCGCGACGTCGATCTCCGGACTGCTGCTGCGCCTGCCGGCGTTTAAAGACACCTCGAGCGTGGCGATGGCCGCCAGCGTGCTGCTGCTGGTGCCGGGCTTCCCGCTGATCAACGCGGTGGCCGACATGTTCAAGGGGCATGTGAATACCGGGCTGGCGCGCTGGGCGATGGCCAGCCTGCTGACGCTGGCGACCTGTATCGGGGTAGTGATGGCGATGTCGCTGTGGGATCTGCGGGGGTGGTCATGAATCTGCTGTGGGCCTTGTTGCAGGAGATGCTGTTGGCGGCGGTGCCGGCGCTGGGCTTTGCCATGGTGTTTAACGTGCCGCTGCGTGCGCTGCGTTATTGCGCATTGCTCGGGGCTATCGGGCGCGGTTCGCGCATGCTGATGATGCATGCCGGCATGAACATCGAGTGGGCCTCGCTGCTGGCGGCGATCCTGATCGGCATCATCGGCATCTACTGGTCGCGCTGGCTGCTGGCGCACCCGAAGGTGTTCACCGTGGCGGCGGTGATCCCGATGTTCCCCGGCATTTCCGCCTATACCGCGATGATAACTGTGGTGGAGATCTCGCATCTGGGCTACAGCGAGGCCTTGATGGAGACCATGATCACTAACTTCCTCAAGGCCAGTTTCATCGTCGGTGCCTTGTCGATCGGCCTGTCGTTACCGGGCCTGTGGCTGTACCGCAAACGCCCCGGCGTGTGAAATTTCCCGGCGGAAGAACGTTGGTTATTAGATATGCTGATAAGAGCTATCTTATATATTCATCTTGCTTGATTAGCCTATCGACGGCACTCAGGCCTTTACGTATAGTGTCACCAATTTTGCTGCCTACACAGGGTTAAACAATGATTATCAGCCTGATCGCTGCCTTGGCGGCGGATCGCGTTATTGGCATGGAAAACGCCATGCCGTGGCACCTGCCGGCGGACCTTGCGTGGTTTAAACGCAACACGTTGAATAAGCCGGTTATTATGGGCCGCAAGACCTTCGAGTCCATCGGCCGCCCGCTGCCGGGCCGCCACAATATCGTTTTGAGCAGCCGCCCGGGCAGCGAAGCCGGGGTGACCTGGGTAACCTCGCTGGATGAGGCGCTGGCCGCCGCGGGCGACGTGGAGGAAGTGATGGTGATCGGCGGTGGGCGCATCTATACCCAGTTGCTGCCGCGCGCCGACCGTCTGTACCTGACGCACATCGACGCCGAAGTCGGCGGCGATACCCACTTCCCGGATTACGAGCCGGACGAGTGGGAAACCACGTTCAGCGAGTTCCACGACGCCGACAATCTGAACTCGCACAGCTACTGTTTCGAAATCCTGCAGCGCCGCTGATCTCAGCGCGTTAGCCAGTTATCCCCGGGGGCGCAAGCAATTGCGCCCCCGGTCTTTTTACGCCGGTCATTCGTAACCTTTCCGTCACATTACCTGATTAGTATGAAGCCCAACTCCGAGCGCCACGGCAACTCTGGTGAATCTTGACCGCGGCGCCATAACTAAAAAGGTAACCACGTTATGACCAAGCAAATTGAGCAATTAGACGCCGACCGCCTGATCGATCCCACTCGCCGCAAGCTGTTGCTCGGCAGCGCCGGCGCCGTCGGCCTGGCCGGCTTTCTCGGCGGTGGCATCTGGTCGGTCTCCGCCGAGGCGTTGGCCGAGGATCTGCCACCGAACAGGCTGCTGGGCTTTCAGGGCATCGCCGCATCTATCGCCGACGAGGTGACCATCGCGCCGGGCTACCGCGCGGAGGTGCTGATCTCCTGGGGCGAGCCGCTGGTGGACGGCGCGCCGGCCTTCGATCCGCAGGGCAACAACAGCGCCGCCGATCAGGAAAAACAGTTTGGCGACAACAATGACGGCATGAGCTTCTTCCCTATTGATGACAATCACGGCGTGATGGCCATCAATAACGAATACGTCAACGAACAGTATCTGTTCGCCCACGGCGGCGCCAAAGCCACCAGCCTGGAAGAGGTGCGCAAATCGCAGGCGGCGCACGGCGTCTCCATTGTGGCGGTCAAGCGGGTTGGCGACGGCCAGCGCTGGGAGGTGGAGCGCCCGTCGCGCTATAACCGCCGCATCACCGCCAACAGCGAAATGCAGTTCAGCGGCCCGGCCGCCGGGCACTCGCTGCTGCAGACCGCCGCCGATCCGAGTGGCCGCAAGGTGTTGGGCACCTTCGGCAACTGCGCCAACGGCAAGACGCCGTGGGGCACCTATCTGACCTGCGAGGAAAACTTCGATACCTATTTCGGCACCCGTCAGGCCGATTATCGCACCACGCCGGAACAGAAGCGCTACACGCTGAAGGCCAGCGAACCGGAGCGCAACTGGCCGGACTATGATGAGCGCTTCGATGTGGCGAAGAACCCTAACGAATTCAACCGCCACGGCTGGATTGTCGAGATCGATCCGTTGAATCCGACCTCGACGCCCATCAAGCACACTGCGCTCGGCCGTTTCAAACATGAAAACGCGGCGGTGACCGTGGCCAAAGACGGCCGTCTGGTGGTGTATATGGGCGACGACGAGCGCGGCGAACATATCTATAAGTACGTCTCCAAAGGCGTGGTCGACGCCGCCAATCCGGCCAACAATCGCACGCTGTTGGACGAGGGGACGCTATACGTGGCGCAGTTCGACGGCGATGAAGCCGGCACACCGCTGAAGGGCAAAGGGCGCTGGATTGCGCTTGAGTTCGGCAAGAACGGCCTGACGCCGGAGAACGGTTTCCGCGATGAGGCCGAAGTGCTGATCTTCGCCCGCAAGGCGGCGCAGCAGGTCGGCGCCACCAAAATGGATCGCCCGGAGTGGATCGCGGTGAACCCGCATGACGGCCGCGCGTACTGCACGCTGACCAACAACAGCAAGCGCGGCGAGGAAGGGATGCCGTTGAACGCCGCCAACCCGCGACCGAACAATATCTACGGCCAAATCATTCGCTGGGACGAGGGCGGCGACGCCACCGCCGACGTCTTCGCCTGGGACATCTATGCGCTGTGCGGCAACCCGATCGCCCACCCCGAAGGCGTCAACCGCGGCACGCCGAACATCACGGCGGAAAACACCTTCAACAGCCCGGACGGGCTGGGCTTCGATCGCGCCGGTCGTCTGTGGATCCTCACCGATGGCAAATACAGCAACAAGGGCGACTACGTCGGGCAGGGCAACAACCAGATGCTGGTGGGCGATCCGGTCAGCGGCGAGATCCGCCGTTTCATGGTGGGGCCGAAGTCCTGCGAACTGACCGGCATCACTTTCACCCCGGACTACAAGACGATGTTCGTCAACGTGCAGCATCCGGGAGAAGAGGGCGATTCGCACTTCCCGAACAACAGCCCGCGCCCGCGCTCATCGGTATTGATGATCACGCGTGAAGATGGCGGGGTGATTGGGGCGTAAGGCGATAATATAGAAAACAAAGGCGGCCACGGGGCCGCCTTTGTATTTTCAGGATGCGGCTAATCTGCCGGCGTGGTCAGGCGCTTCGCCGCGATTGGCGGGTTGCGTGAAGTAACGGCGGTCTTCCCAGCGCAGCATCGTCAGATCGCCGCCCCAGCAGCAGCCGGTATCCAGCCCGATCACGCCCTCCGGCGTGCCCTTGCCTTCCAGCGAGGCCCAGTGGCCGAAGATGATGGTGTATTCCGGGTCCACCAGGCGCGGCAGCTCGAACCACGGCTTCAGCGGCGCCGGCGCGCTGCCCGGCGCATCTTTGCAGATCATGTCGAGCTGGCCGTTGGGGAAGCAGTAGCGCATGCGCGTGAACGCATTGGTGCTGAAACGCAGGCGCGCCAGGCCGCTCAGCTCCGGCGCCCAGTTGTTCGGCATGTCGCCGTACATGGCATCGAGGAACAGCGGATAGCTGTCGCTGCTCAATACCGCTTCCACTTCGCGCGCGCACATTTTCGCGGTGTCGATATCCCACTGCGGGGTGATGCCGGCGTGCGCCATCACCAGCTTTTGCTCATCATCCACCTGCAGCACCGGTTGGCGGCGCAGCCAGTTGATCAGCTCGTCGGCGTCCGGCGCTTCCAGCAGCGGGGTGATGCGATCTTTGGGTTTGTTGCGGCTGATGCCGGCGTAGACCGCCAGCAGGTGCAGATCGTGGTTGCCCAGCACCATGCGCACCGCCGGACCGAGCGAGCGCACGTAGCGCAGCACGTCCAGCGAGGCGGGGCCGCGCGCCACCAGATCGCCGGTCAGCCACAGTTGATCGCGCTCGGGATCGAACGCAACCTGAGCCAGCAGCGACTTCAGTTCATCGAAACAGCCGTGAACGTCGCCGATAAGGTATGTCGACATAATTAATGGATCAGCGTTGGAATGGCTAAGCGAAAAACGGGAATAGCGGTGCGGAACGGCTGACCCTGATGGTCAACCATTTCGTAATGGCCTTCCATGGTGCCCAGCGGCGTTTCCAGAATGGCGCCGCTGGTGTACTGAAACTCTCCACCGGGCGGAATGACGGGCTGTTCGCCGATCACGCCTTCGCCCTGGACTTCGGTTTGGCGGCCGTTACTGTTGGTGATCAGCCAGTAACGGCCCAGCAGTTGCACGTTGGTCCGCCCCAGATTGCGGATGGTGATGGTATAGGCGAAGACGTAACGCTCTTCTTCAGGGATCGACTGTGATTCCACATAGATGCTCTGAACCTGAATACACACGCGGGGCGAATCAATCATGACAACAACTCCTTATTGCTGCGGCGCCGGATTGGCTGACAGCCAGTTCGCCAGCTTGCAGTACTGCGCCACAGAAATATTTTCTGCTCTGAGCGAAGGATCGACGCCCAGCTCCGTCAGCTGCTCCGGCGTGAACAGGTCGCCCAGGCTGTTGCGGATGGTTTTCCGCCGCTGGTTGAACGCCTGCGTGGTGATGCGGCTCAGCATGCGCACGTCGCCCACCGGGTTCGGCAGCTCGGTGTGCGGGACCAGGCGCACCACGGCGGAATCGACCTTCGGCGGCGGCGCGAACGCGGTCGGCGGCACTTCCAGCACCGGAATGACGTTGCAGTAGTACTGCGCCATCACGGTCAAACGCCCGTAGGCCTTGCTGTTCGGGCCGGCCACCAGACGGTTGACCACCTCTTTTTGCAACATAAAGTGCATGTCGCGGATTGCCTGAGTATAGCTGAAAAGGTGGAACATCAGCGGCGTCGAAATATTGTACGGCAGGTTACCAAATACGCGCAGCGGTTGGCCAGCTTCCTCGGCCAGTTCGGCGAAATTCACCGTCATGGCGTCCTGCTGGCGGATGGTCAGCTTGTCTTTCAGCCGCGGATGGTTCTCCAACCGGGTGGCTAGATCGCGGTCCAGTTCGATCACCGTCATGCGGTCCATGCGCGCGCCAACCGGCTCGGTCAAGGCGCCGAGGCCGGGGCCGATCTCGACCACCGCTTCGCCCGGCTGCGGGTGAATGGCGGAGACAATGCTATCGATGACAAACTGATCGGTTAAAAAGTTTTGTCCAAAGCGTTTGCGGGCAAAGTGCCCTTGGTGGACTCTGTTATTCATTACAATTAATTATCATTTTAATGGCGAGATTCAGGGCCGTTTGGAAACTGCCGACATCGGCGGTGCCGGTGCCGGCCAGTTCCAGAGCGGTACCGTGGTCGACCGAGGTGCGTATGAAAGGCAAACCGAGGGTGATATTCACCGCGCGGCCGAACCCTTGGTATTTTAGCACCGGCAGCCCCTGATCGTGATACATCGCCAGCACCGCATCGGCATCTTGCAGATATTTGGGCTGGAACAGGGTGTCCGCCGGCAGCGGGCCGATCAGATGGATACCGTCAGCGCGCAGCGCGTCGAGCGCCGGGATGATGGTGTCTATCTCTTCGCGCCCCATATGGCCGCCTTCCCCGGCGTGGGGATTCAGACCGCAGACGTAAATGTGCGGCTGAGCGATGCCAAATTTGGTTTTCAGATCGTGGTCGAGAATGCGAATGACTTCGAACAGGCTCTGCTGCGTGATGGCGCCCGGCACCGCCAGCAGCGGCAGGTGGGTGGTCGCCAGCGCCACGCGCAGCTCTTCGGTCGCGAGCATCATCACCACGCGATCGCAGCGGCTGCGATCGGCAAAGAATTCGGTATGGCCGATAAACGGCACGCCGGCGTCGTTAATCACGCCTTTGTTCACCGGGCCGGTGATCAGCGCGGCAAATTCGCCGTTCAGGCAGCCGTCGCAGGCGCGCGCCAGGGTTTCCACCACGTAGGCGCTGTTGCCGACGTTCAGTTCACCGGCGGTGACCGGCTGAGCGAGCGACACCGGCAGCACGGTCAGCGTGCCGGCGCGTTGCGCCTCGGCCGGTTGCTGCGGTTGGTAGTCGCGCAGCGTCAGCGGCAGGCCCAAACGCCTGGCTCGTTCAAGCAGCAGGGCCGGATCGGCGCACACCACCAGCTCAACAGGCCAATCCTGTTGCGCCAGGGCAGCTACCAAATCCGGCCCCACCCCGGCGGGTTCGCCGGGGGTAATGACGACGCGTTTATTGCTGCGCATCGCTGCCATCGAGGATCTTCACGTAAGCCTGGGCGCGCTGTTCCTGCATCCAGGTCTGCGCCTCTTCGGCGAATTTACGGTTGAACAGCATGCGGTAAGCGCGATCTTTCTGCGCGGCGTCGGTTTTATCCACCTGACGGGTATCCAGCAGCTGAATCAGGTGCCAACCGAAGGAAGAGTGCACCGGTGCGCTGATTTCACCTTTGCTCAGCTTCAGCAACGCATCGCGGAAGGCCGGATCGTAGATGTCCGGGGAGGCCCAGCCCAGATCGCCGCCCTGCATGGCGGAACCCGGATCCTGCGACAGCTGTTTGGCTTCGTCGGCGAATTTGGCGCGGCCGCTCTTGATGGCTTCCGCAACGGATTGCAGCTTGGCGCGCGCCTGATCGTCAGTCAGCACCACCGAAGGCTTCAGCAGGATGTGACGGGCGTGCACTTCGGTGACCGACACCGACTGGCTGGCGCCGCGGATATCGTTCACTTTCAGGATGTGGAAGCCGACGCCGGAACGGATTGGGCCGACGACGTCGCCTTTCTTGGCGCTCACCAGACGTTCAGCGAACAGGGTCGGGATCTCTTGCAGCTTGCCCCAGCCCATGTTGCCGCCTTTCAGCGCCTGAGAGTCGGCGGAGTAAGTGATCGCCAGCTTGCCGAAGTCGGCGCCGCTGTTGATCTCACCCACCAGGCGTTTGGCCAGCTCTTCGGCTTTGTCGACCTGCTGCTGCGACGGGTTTTCCGGCAGCGGGATCAGGATGTGGCTGATGTTCATTTCGGTGTCGCTGCCGTTCTGCGCGCCCACCTGTTTGGCCAGCGCGTCCACTTCCTGCGGCAGGATGGTGACGCGGCGGCGCACTTCGTTGTTACGCACTTCGGAAATCAGCATCTCTTTACGGATCTGCGAACGGTAGGTGTTGTAGTTCAACCCTTCGTACGACAGGCGGCTGCGCAGCTGATCGACGTTCATGCGGTTCTGCGCGGCGATGTTGGCGATCGCTTTGTCCAGCTCGGCGTCGGAGACGGTGATGCCCATTTTCTTGGCCATCTGCAGCTGGATGTTATCCATGATCAGACGTTCGATGATCTGATGGCGCAGCGTCTTGTCGTCCGGCAGTTGCTGACCGGCCTGCTGGGCGTTGAGCTTCACCGACTGCAACAGTCCGTTGACGTCGCTTTCGAGTACCACGCCGTTATCCACGACGGCGGCGACTTTATCCACTTCTTGGGGTGCTGCGAACGCGGCATTGGCGCAAACCACCAATCCGAGAATAAGCGTTCTCCAGTTCTTCATACATTTCCCATTATGTAATCCGCAAATGCGGGTGAAAGTTCTCGTTTTCAAAGTGTTGCAAAGCGTCAGAATGCGCGCTGATACGGCAGAATGCCGGAGCGCAGCATTTCTGCGGAGCCGAGACTATGATCGCTGCTCAGGCCGCGCAGTTCGACGTTGAACGAAACTCTGTTGTCGTAAACGCTGGTATTGTTGCTGTTGTTCCAGTCGGTGATCTTGCGCTCATAGCCCAGCGTCACCGCCCAGCAGCAGGTGTTGTACTTCAGCCCCACCAGCTGATCGGCGGATTGTTTGGCACGGGTGTCGTAGTAGTACGCCCCGACCACTGCCCAACGATCGGCGATCGGCCAGCTGCCGGTGATACCCACCTGCGAGATGCCGTCCTGGAAGGCCGGAACCGTTTTGGTGTTCAACGCCGTCTGGATATATTCCGGCGTGGCGTAACGGTAGTTCAGCTGCACCACGCGCTCGGCATCCTGGCGGTATTCCACCACGCCGTTGCCCAGCGAGACGCTGTTCAGGCGGGTGTCATACTGCAGGCCGCCGCGCAGGCCCCAACGATCGTCGATTTTCCAATAGGTATCGCCGGCCCAGGCCACGCTGCCGGTATCGTCGTTGTTGTCGTACCCGGTTACCCGATCGCCGGTGCGCGAACGGCTGAAGTAGTAGATTTGACCCACGGAAGCGTTAAAACGTTCAACCAGCGCGTCATCATAAATGCGGGTGGTCAAACCGGTAGACACGCGGTTCTGCGAAGCGATGCGATCCAGGCCGCTGTAGGTGCGATCGCGGAACAGGCCGGAGTAGTCGGTCTGCAGCAGCGTGGTGTCGTAGGTGTAGATGTTGCTCTGGTCACGGTACGGCACGTACAGGTACTGCACGCGCGGCTCCAGCGTCTGGGTGGCGCCTTCGGCCCAGATCATCGGCCGCTCGAACACCAGCTTGCCGTCGACCTTGAACTGCGGCAGTACGCGGTTGACCGAATCATCGAGCTCCGGCGCGGCAGCGTTTTTGCGGCTCTGGTAGTTGGCGGCGAAACCGTCAGGAATATCCTGCTGGTAATGGGTCGCCATCACCTTGGCTTCGGTGTTCAGGCTGGCCCAGCCGTTGGTGAGCGGCAGGCTCAGCGTCGGCTCCATATGCAGACGGGTGGCGTCCGGGCTGTATGGGTTGACGCTGGTGAACTTGGCCGCCTGGCCGTAGATATGGAAATCGAACGGACCGAGGTCGTTCTTGTAGTAGTTCAGATCCAACTGCGGTTGGACTTTATACGAGTCCGACTGTGAGCGATCGGTATCGTCGTAAATCTGGAACTGTTTGGAGCTCAGCGTGGCGTTCCAGTTCTCGTTGGCGTAGCCGAGGCTGAATTTCTGCGTGGCGTAGCCGTCGGTGGTGGAGCCGTATTTGGAGTCCAGATCGGTGAAGTACTTGGAATCGCTGACCTTGGTGTAATCGACGTTGAAGCGCCACACCTGATCCATAACGCCGTTGTGGTTCCAGTAGAACAGCCAGCGTTTGTTGTCGTCATGATCTTTGCCGTATTCCTTGTCGTCCGGCAACCAGTCGAACTCCATCAGGCCGAGGCCCGGCTGCACCAGATAACGGAACTCGGTCTGCCACTGCAAGCCGCGCTTGGACATATAGTGCGGGGTGATGGTGGCGTCGTAGTTCGGCGCGATGTTCCAGTAGTACGGCAACATGAACTCGAAGCCGTTGTTGCTGCCGTACTTGGCGTTCGGGATCAGGAAGCCGGAACGGCGCTTGTCGCCGACCGGCAGCTGCAGGTACGGGCTGTAGAACACCGGCACGCCGCCGATGCGGAAGCGGGCGTTCCATATTTCCGCCACCTGCTCTTCGCGATCGTGGATCACTTCGGAACCGACCACGCTCCAGCTGTCGTCGCCCGGCAGACAGGAGGTAAAGGTGCCGTTTTCCAGGATGGTGTAACGGTTGGCGCCGCGCATTTTCATCTTGTCGGCGTCGCCGCGCCCCTGACGGCCGACCATCTGGTAGTCGCCTTCATAGACGTCGGTATCTTTGGTATTCAGGTTCGACCAGGCCTTCGGGCCTTTCAGTTTGATCTGATTGTCGCTGTAGTGCACGTCGCCGGTGGCGGTGACGGTACGCACCGGTTCCGTCTGGCCGGGGTTTTGCGTCTGATTCAGCTCAACTTCTTTGGCGGTCAGGGTGCTGTTGCCCTGCTCGATATGCACGTTGCCGCTGAACAGGGCGCTTTTCGGGTAGTCGGCGCGCGAGTCATCGGCATTGATGGTCACCGGCTGGCTGTTCGGATCGCCGCTGACCAAAGGCTTGTCGTAAACGGGAACGCCAAGCATGCATTGCTCGGCCAGATCAGCCAGCGCATGCTGACTGTAGAGTGCCGTCCAAATCATCGTGGCCAGCAGTGTTGGGAAACTTTTTTTCATACGCGGTTTTGGTGTTCCGTCATCAGAGGCGTCGTGTCCGGCAAACGGTCAGAGACTATATTACTCATCTGCGTTGCGCTAGTGCTAAATCCAGCCGTTTACTTGCGTCGTCGTTAGGCGCAAAGATAAATGACAGGTATGATAATCCAAATTCTAGGAAAAATCGCCTGCGCCCTTTCCTGAAGCGAAGGAGAGCGGGCGGCTTTCGGCATGATAATTGAGGAGTATATGCAGTATTGGGGAAAACTGCTCGGCGTCATCGTCGCCATCTGGTCTGGCGCGGGATTCTGGGGTGTAGTTCTGGGGCTGATTATCGGTCATATGATCGATACGGCGCGCAGCAACAAGCGCAGCCGGGGGTTTTTCACCGACCAGCAAACGCGGCAAACGCTGTTTTTCCGCACCACTTTTCAGGTGATGGGCCACCTGACCAAATCCAAAGGGCGCGTCACCGAGGCGGATATCCAGATCGCCAGCCTGTTTATGGATCGCCTGCAGCTGCACGGCGAAGCGCGCACCGCGGCGCAGCAGGCGTTCCGCGAGGGCAAACAGAGCCAGTTCCCGCTGCGTGAGACGCTGCAGCAGTTTCGCAGCATCTGTTTCGGCCGCTTCGATCTGATTCGGATGTTTCTGGAAATTCAGATTCAGGCGGCGTTTGCCGACGGCTCGCTGCACCCGAACGAACGTCAGGTGCTGTATGTCATCGCCGAAGAGCTGGGCATTTCGCGCGCGCAGTTCGATCAGTTCCTCAGCATGATGGAGGGCGGGCGTCAGTTCGGCGGCGGTCAGCAGGGCGGGTATTCGCAGGGCGGCTATCAGCAGGCTCAGCGCGGCCCGACGCTCGACGATGCGTGCAAGGTGCTCGGCGTGCGCAGCAGCGACGATGCCGCCACCATCAAACGCGCCTACCGCAAGCTGATGAGCGAACACCATCCGGATAAGCTGGTGGCGAAAGGCTTGCCGCCGCAGATGATGGAAATGGCCAAGCAGAAAGCGCAGGAGATCCAGGCGGCGTACGACCTGATCAAACGCGAGAAAGGTTTTAAATAACGATACCCGTCATACTTCGAGCTGCAGGTGTGTTGGCTGCCCGCGCTTACCCCGGTCACGTACTTTTTGTACGCTCCCGGGGCTGCGCTTAGTTGCCGCCTTCCTGCAACTCGAATTATTTAGGGTATCTCAGGGTTATGAGCTCAGAAATCCGGCTCGGCGCGAAAGTGCATCGGCGTCTGGAAGGCGGGGTGGGTGATGCGCAGCTCTTGCGCATGCAGCTGTAGCCGTGGCGCCATCGCCTTAGCCTCCGGCGGGGCGTAGAAACCGTCGCCGAGGATCGGGTGCCCCAGCGCCAGCATGTGCACCCGCAGCTGATGCGAGCGGCCGGTGATCGGCGTCAGCTTCACGCGCGTGCTGCCATCGGCGTCTCGCGACAGCACCAGATACTCGGTTTGCGCCGCTTTGCCGGTGTCAAAACACACCTTTTGCAGCGGCCGGTTCGGCCAATCGCAGATCAGCGGCAAATCCACCAGTCCTTCGTCATGTTCCATATGCCCCCAAACGCGGGCGATATAGGATTTCTTCGGCTCGCGTTCGCGGAACTGACGCTTCAGCTCACGCTCGGCGGCCTTGTTGAGCGCCACCACGATCACCCCGCTGGTGGCCATGTCCAGCCGGTGCACCGATTCGGCGGCCGGATGATCGGCCTGAATGCGGGTCATCAGGCTGTCTTTGTTTTCCGGCGCGCGGCCGGGCACCGACAGCAAGCCGCTGGGCTTGTTGACCACCATGATGTGTTCATCCTGATACAGGATGTGCAGCGGGTCCTGCGGGGGATTGTAGGGTTCCATCTTGGCTCCGCGAAAAGGGCCGACCGGGGAGACGGTGGCCTCCCCATGTCGCGCCGGTTACTGGTGGGTGACTACCACCAGACGAATGGCGTCCAGGCGCCAGCCGGCTTCATTGAGGTTGGCCAGCACCTGACGGCGGTTGAACTCCAGCGCTTCGACTTCGTCGTCGCGGATGTTCGGGTTGACCGCCTTCAGCGCTTCCAGACGCGCCAGCTCGGCGCTCAGCTTGTCGTCCGCCTCTTGCTTCGCTTGTTCGATAAGCGTGCGCGCCTGCGCTTCCACCAGGCTTTCCGCCTGCTGCAGCATGGCGTGCACGTCTTGCTGCACGGCGTTGACCAGCTTACTGGAAGTGTGACGGTTGACCGCGTTCAACTGGCGGTTGAAGCTTTCGAACTCGACCTGCGCCGCCAGGTTGGTGCCCTTGCGGTCCATCAGCATGCGGATCGGCGTCGGCGGCAGGAAGCGGGTCAGCTGCAGGTGCTTCGGCGCCTGGGCTTCCACCACGTACACCAGCTCAACCAGCAAGGTGCCGACCGGCAACGCTTTGTTTTTCAACAGGGACACCGCGCAGCTGCCGGTATCGCCGGATAGGATAAGATCCAGACCGTTGCGGATGATCGGGTGTTCCCAGCTGACGAACTGCGCGTCTTCACGCGACAGCGCCCGATCGCGATCGAAGGTGACGGTGCAGCCGTCCTGCGGCAGGCCCGGGAAGTCCGGCACCAGCATATGGTCGGACGGCGTGAGCACGATCAGGTTGTCGCTGCGGTCTTCCTGATTGATGCCGACGATGTCGAACAGGTTGAGCGCGAAGCCCACCAGGTTGACGTCGTTATCCTGCTCGGCGATGGCGGCGGCCAGCGCCTGGGCTTTGTCGCCGCCGTTGGAGTGCATCTCCAGCAGGCGATCGCGGCCCTGTTCCAGCTGCGCTTTCAACTGGTCATGCTGCTGGCGGCAGGCGTGGATGAATTCGTCCAGGCCCTCCTGCTCGGTCGGCGCGGCCAGATAGCCGATCAACTGCTCGTAGCAGCTGTCGTAGATGGTGCGGCCGGTCGGGCAGGTGTGTTCGAAGGCGTCGAGCCCTTCGTGGAACCAGCGGCCCAGCACCGCCTGCGCGGTGTGCTCCAGGTAAGGCACCATGATTTGGATATCGTGCATCTGGCCGATACGGTCCAGACGGCCGATACGCTGCTCCAGCAGATCCGGGTTGAACGGCAGATCGAACATCACCAGCTGGCTGGCGAACTGGAAGTTGCGGCCTTCGGAACCGATCTCGGAACACAGCAGCACCTGCGCGCCTTCTTCTTCGGAGGCGAAGTAGGCGGCGGCGCGGTCGCGCTCGATGATCGACAGCCCTTCGTGGAACACCGCGGCGCGGATCGCTTCACGCTCGCGCAGCACCTGCTCCAGCTGCAGCGCGGTGTCGGCTTTGGCGCAGATCACCAGCACTTTTTCGTTGCGGTTGGCCAGCAGGTAATCCAGCAGCCACTCGACGCGCGGATCGAAGTTCCACCAGGTGGCGTTTTCGCCTTCGAATTCCTGATAGATCTGCTCCGGGTACAGCATGTCGCGCGCGCGGGCTTCGACGGATTTTTTGGCGCCCATGATGCCGGAAACTTTGATCGCGGTCTGATATTGGGTTGGCAACGGCAGCTTGATCTGGTGCAGGTTGCGGTGCGGGAAGCCCTTCACGCCGTTACGGGTGTTGCGGAACAGCACGCGGCTGGTGCCGTGACGATCCATCAGCATCGAAACCAGCTCCTGACGCGCCTGCTCGGCGTTGTCGCCTTCGCTGTTGGCGGCTTTGAGCAGCGGCTCGATGTCCTGCTCGTCGATCAGCTCGCCCAGCAGGTTAAGCTTGTCGTCGGCCAGGCGTTCACCGCTCAGCAGCAGGGTGACGGCGTCGGCCACCGGACGGTATTTCTGCTGCTCGGCGACGAACTCGCCGTAGTCGTGGAAACGGTTCGGGTCGAGCAGGCGCAGGCGCGCAAAGTGGCTCTGTTGACCGAGCTGTTCCGGGGTGGCGGTCAGCAGCAGCACGCCGGGGATATGCTCGGCCAGCTGTTCGATCACCTGATATTCGCGGCTTGGCGCCTCTTCGCTCCAGGCCAGGTGGTGCGCTTCATCGACCACCAGCAGATCCCACTGGGCGTCCGCCAGCTCTTCCAGGCGCTGCTTGTTGCGGCGCACGAAGTCCAGCGAGCAGATCACCAACTGTTCGGTCTCAAACGGGTTGCTGCTGTCGAGCTTGGCTTCGGCGTAGCGGCTGTCGTCGAACAGCGAGAAGTAGAGGTTGAAGCGGCGCATCATCTCCACCAGCCACTGGTGCTGCAGCGTTTCCGGCACCACAATCAGCACGCGCTCGGCGCGTCCCGCCAGCAGTTGCTGGTGGATGATCATGCCGGCTTCGATGGTTTTGCCGAGGCCGACTTCGTCCGCCAGCAGAACGCGCGGCGCATGGCGCTGGCCGACTTCATGAGCGATGTGCAGCTGGTGCGGGATCAGGCTGGCGCGCATGCCGCGCAGGCCGGCGAACGGCAGGCGATACTGCTCGCTCTGGTATTTGCGGGCGCGAAAACGCAGCGCGAAACGGTCCATGCGGTCGATTTGGCCGGCGAACAGGCGATCCTGTGGTTTGCTGAAGGTCAGCTTACTGTCCAGCAGCACCTCGCGCATCGCCACGCCGCTTTCCTGAGTGTCCAGGCGGGTGCCGATATAGGTCAACAGACCGTTTTCCTCTTTCACCTCTTCCACCTGCAGCTGCCAGCCCTCGTGGCTGCTGACGGTATCGCCCGGGTTGAACATTACGCGGGTGATCGGCGAATCGTTTCTGGCAT
The DNA here is from genome assembly GCF_057196085.1 of Serratia sp. DFXYC6. Lineage (NCBI taxonomy): Bacteria > Pseudomonadati > Pseudomonadota > Gammaproteobacteria > Enterobacterales > Yersiniaceae > Serratia > Serratia sp. DFXYC6. The sequence goes on from NZ_JBXUNV010000003.1 coordinate 421,472, forward strand.
AGAGGCGGTTTTCACCGGTGGCGGGGAAAAGCAGGGTAATCATGCGCGCATCCAGCGCCACGACGGTTCCCAATCCTAATTCGCTTTCCGTGTCGCTGATCCAGCGTTGACCAAGAGTAAAAGGCATATATTGTCGGCTCGATTCTTTGTAAGTAAGTCTTGTTACCGGGCGGGAAGGGCCGCGGCACCTGTACTGAACGTCAGCTAATCCCGGTTTGTTTTAAATTTGGCGGGCAATAGCCGTTCACGCCATGCAGACGTCGCGAGACGGCAGGGCTAAGCGTGGTTCAGTTTTGGGAAGGGCGCTATGGTAATGGAAGGCGGCGCGTTCGTCACCTGCAAAACCCGATGATTTTTCTTAACCTGGCGCAATCTCAAAACAGCCCCATTTGCCCGGTGACCAGCGTGGTGAAATCGTCGTGCAAGAAAGGGAGTATAGCGTCTGCCACCGGTTGCAGCTGGCGTTCGAGGTAATGCTGATAGTCGATGGGCGAATGGCGGGTTTCCAGCGGTTCCGGCCCGGCCACGGTCATCACGTAGCTGATCCAGCCGCCGTTCTGATACTGCAGCGGCCGCCCCTGTTGGCGGTTGTAGTCGTCGGCGATGCGCGCGGCGCGGGCGTGCGGCGGCACATTGCGCTGATAGTCATCGAGCTTTCTGCGCAGCCGCTTGCGGTACACCAGTTGATCGTCGAGGTCGCCGCTCAGGGTTTTACCGACGTAATCGCGCACATAGTCTTGATAAGGTTGCCGTTTGAAGATGCGCTGATAGAGCTGCTGCTGGAACTGCTGCGCCAGCGGCGTCCAGTCGGTGCGCACCGTTTCCAGCCCTTTGTACACCATCTCTTCCTCGCCGTCGGCGCGCGCGATCAGGCCGGCGTAGCGTTTTTTGCTGCCCTGTTCGGCGCCGCGAATGGTCGGCATCAGGAAGCGGGAATAGTGGGTTTCGAACTCCAGTTCCAGCGCGTTCTCCAGCCCGAACTGCTGCAGATGCTGTTGCCACCAGGCGTTGACCCGCTGCACCAGCGCCCGGCCGATCTGCGCCGCCTGCTGCTCGTCATGCGGCTGTTTCAGCCACACGAAGGTGGAGTCGGTGTCGCCGTAAATCACCTGATAGCCTTCGGCTTCGATCAGCTCGCGGGTTTGGCGCATGATCTCGTGGCCGCGCAGGGTGATCGACGACGCCAGCCGCGGATCGAAGAAGCGGCAGCCGCTCGATCCCAGCACGCCGTACAGCGCGTTCATGATGATCTTCAGCGCCTGCGACAGCGGCTTATTGTGCTGGCGTTTGGCGGCCTCGCGCCCCTGCCAGATCTGTTCGACGATCGCCGGCAGGCAGTGTTTACTGCGCGAGAAGCGGGCGTTGCGAAAGCCGGGCACCGAGTCGGCGTCGCTTGGGTGGCGCATGCCTTCCACCAGCCCGACCGGATCGATCAGGAAGGTGCGGATGATCGACGGGTACAGGCTTTTATAGTCCAGCACCAACACCGAATCGTACAGGCCGGGCCGGGAATCCATCACAAAGCCGCCGGGGCTGTGTTCCTCCGGCTGTTCGCCGAGGTTGGGGGCGACAAAGCCCAGGCGATGCATGCGCGGCATATAGAGGTGGCTGAAGGCCGCCACCGATCCGCCGCTGCGGTCGGCCGCCAGCCCGGTGACGGTGGCGCGCTCCAGCAGGAAGTTGAGCAGGTCGGCCTTGGCGAAGATGCGCGTCACCAGCTCACAGTCCTTCAGGTTGTAGCGAGCCAGCGCCGGCTTGTCTTCGGCGAAGCGCCGGTCGATCTCCGCCATGCGTTGATAAGGATTGTCGATCGCCTTGCCTTCGCCCAGCAGTTCCTGCGAAACGTATTCCAGGCTGAAGGAGGGAAAGTTCCAGGTGGCGGATTTCAGCGCCTCGATGCCATCGATGATCAGGCGGCCGGCGGCGGCGGCGAAAAAGTGATTCTGCTTGAAGCCGTGCTCGCGCCACTCCAGCAGGTTGCCGCCGCGCCCCAGCCGCAGCGGGATTTGGTAGCGCTCGGCGTGCTTTTGCAGCACCCGCAGATCGAACTGCACCAGGTTCCAGCCGATGATGGCGTCAGGATCGTGGCGCTCCAGCCAGGCGTTCAACCGTTCCAGCAGCTGGGGGCGGCTGGCGCAGTATTCCAGATCGAAATCCAGCGGCTCATCGCCGCCGTTGGCCGGTCCCAGCATGTAGACCTGCCGCTGGCCGCAGCCTTCCAGCGCGATGGAGTAAAGCTCGCCGTGGGCGGTGGTTTCGATATCCAGCGACACCAGTTTTAGCGTTGGGCGGTACTCCGGCGCCGGCTTCATTTGGCCGCTGAGCAACGGCCCATTGCCGTCGCCCTGGCCGTTGAACCACACCGGCGCGGTGATGAAGCGTTCCATCAGGTAGCGCTCCGGCGGGCGAATGTCGGCCTCGTAGACCGCAACGCCGCCTTCCCGCAGCAGTTTTTCCAGCTTGATGAGCTGACGGTGCTGGCGGCAGTACAGCCCCAGCATCGGGCGATGGTGAAAATCCGTCAGCGCCAGCGGTTTCAGTTCGACTTGCCGCTCTTCCCGCAGCAGCAGTTCCGCGCGCTGCCTTTGTTCGGCGGGGATAAACGCCACCGAGGTTTGCGGCGGCAGGCGTAGCTGACGCGGGCCGGCGTCGGTCGCCAGCCAGAATTCGACCTCGGTGCCGGCGGGCGTGTCGCGCCAGTGGCGAGTGAGCAGGAAACCCTGTTGCAGTGCTGTCATAACCCCTTCGTCTTCCGCCGGGCGGCGGGCGTGACATTCAGCGAGATGTCGGTTTTGGCGCTAATATAGATAAATTATAGTATGGGTTTTTATACAGTGATTGTCCATCGCCGCGCGGCGTTGCCAAATACGCATACAATTGATCGATTGACTCGTCTGCGGCGGCACAGGAAAATCCTCCGCCCGTTTGGCCCGAATAATCCACAGAGGTGTAATGGAAGCCTATTTACAAGATTTGATCACCCAGTCACTGGCTTTCACCCTGATGGTCGTTCTGCTGGTCGCTTTTCTGGAGTCGCTGGCGCTGGTGGGGCTGCTGTTGCCCGGCACGGTGATGATGGCCAGCATCGGCGCGTTGATCGGCAGCGGCAAGGTGGACTTTTACTACGCCTGGGCGGCGGGCATCGTCGGTTGCCTGCTCGGTGACTGGATCTCCTATTTCGTCGGCCGCGCGTTCAAGGGGCCTTTGCATCGCTGGTCGTTTCTGAAGAAAAACAAGGCGCTGCTAGACAAAACCGAACATGCCTTGCACCAGCACAGCATGGCGACCATTTTGATTGGCCGCTTCGTTGGCCCGACGCGCCCGTTGGTGCCGATGGTGGCTGGCATGCTCGATCTGCCGCCGTACAAGTTCGCGCTGCCGAACATCATCGGTTGCCTGACCTGGCCGCCGGTTTATTTCTTCCCCGGCATTCTGGCGGGCGTGGCGATCGATATTCCCGCCGGCGCCGACAGCGCGATGTTCAAGTGGCTGCTGCTTGCGGCGGCGCTGCTGGTCTGGCTGGCGGTATGGTTGAGCTGGCGCTGGTGGCGCGAGGGCAAGCGCAGCGCCGATCGGCTGAGCCGTTGGCTGACACCGCTGCGGCTGCGCGTGGTGTGCGGATTGAGTTGGCTGGCGGCACTGGCGGCCGGTTATGCGCTGAGCCAGCAGCCTCTGATGCCGGTGTATCGCCACCTGCTGTGGCAGGTGTTGTCCGGGCAATGACAAAAGGGGGCGAAAGCCCCCGTTCGCCTTACTGGAAGAACGCTTCCAGCTGTTCAAATACCCGCACGTCTTCGCTGTGGCGCTTCACCTGCAGCACATCCTCCAGCTTTTCCACCTGGCTTATCATCTGCTCCAGCCGCTGATCGTCGGCGACCAATAGCCAAATGCGGCTTTGCTGGCCGTCTTTCAATGGCAGGCACAAAATGCCTTCGACGTTGAACGCGCGGCGGGCGAACAGCCCGCAAACGTGCGACATCACGCCGGGATGGTTGCGCACCGCCAGCTCCAGGATCACCTGGGGTTTATCTTGTGGTTGCAGCATGGCTTATTCTCCAATCATGTCGATGTTGGCGGCGCCCGGCGGCACCATCGGGAATACTTTTTCGTTGATATCGATCAGCGCGTGGATCAGGCAGGGACCCGGGCGTTGGATCGCCTCGGCCAGCGCCGCCTGCGGATCTTCCGCGGCGTTCAGATCGCAGGTATCCAACCCGAATCCGGCGGCGATCTTCAGGAAGTCGGTGCGCTTCGGATAGGCGGCGGCGAAGATGCGCTGTTGGTAGAACAGGGTTTGCTGCTGGTGCACCAGCCCCAGCGCCTGGTTGTTCATCAAAATGATTTTCACGTCCAGATCGTGCTCGACCGCGGTGGCCATTTCCTGAATGTTCATCATCAGGCTGCCGTCGCCGGAGAAGCACAGCACTTTGCGCTCGGGCTCCGCCAGCGCCGCGCCGATCGCCGCCGGCAGACCGAAGCCCATGGTGCCCAGACCGCCCGACGTCAGCCACTGGCGCGGCCGGCTCAGCGGATAGGCTTGCGCCACCCACATCTGATGCTGGCCTACGTCGGTGGTGATGATGGCGCTGTCGTCCACACAGCGCGCGGCGGCCAGCACCAGGCCGTAATGGCTCAGCGGATCGTCGGCGTTCGGCATGTTGAACGGGAATTCGCGCTTCAGGTCATTGACGGTGTTCAGCCATGCGCTGCGCGGCTGCGTGTCGATCTGCGGCAGCAGCTGGCGCAGCACCTGGCCGACGTCGGCATGGATCGCCACGTTGGCCTGTTTGACCTTGCCCAGCTCGGCGCGGTCGATATCCACATGAATGATGGCGGCGTTAGGGCAGAACTGCTCGGTTTTGCCGATCGCCCGATCGTCGAAGCGCGCGCCCAGCACGATCAGCAGATCGGCTTCCTGCAGAATGAAGTTGGTGCTGCGCGCCGCGTGCATGCCCAGCATGCCCAGCGACAGCGGGTGTTCCACCGGCATCGCGCCCAGCGCCATCAGCGTCATGGTGGTGGGCAGACCGGCGCGTTCGGCCAGTTCCACCGCTTGCCGGTGGGCGTCGGCGCAGATGATGCCGCCGCCCAGGTAGAGGATCGGGCGTTTCGCCTGATTGATCATCGCGGCCGCTTGCGAAACCAGCGCCGGATCGAAGCTTGGAGCGGCGTCCGGCACGGCGATCGGCGGCAGCTCTTCCAGCGTGATGGTGGCGGTTTGCACGTCTTTCGGCACATCGATCCAGACCGGGCCGGGGCGGCCGGACTCGGCGATACGGAAGGCGTCGCCAATCACCTGCGGCAGTTCACGGATATCGCGCACCAGATGGTTGTGCTTGGTGATCGGGATGGAAATGCCGTAGGTATCCACTTCCTGGAAGGCGTCGGTGCCGATCATCGAGGAGGGCACCTGACCGGTGATGCACACCAGCGGAATGGAGTCGAGCTTGGCGTCGGCGATGGCGGTGACCAGGTTGGTGGCGCCCGGCCCGCTGGAGGCGATGCACACCGCCGCCTTGCCGTTGGCGCGCGCCATGCCTTGCGCCATAAAGCCCGCGCCCTGTTCGTGGCGCGCTAGCACGTGGTGAATGCGGGTGCTTTGGCTCAGCGCGTCATACAGCGGCAGCGCGGCGCCGCCGGGAATGCCGGCGACGGTGGTGATGCCCTGACGCTCCAGCAGATGAACGATCAATTGTGCGCCGGTGAAGCTGGTGCCCGGTTGAGGCGTGCCCGAAGTTGCCATGTTCCTGTCCTTTCTCAAGGCCGGTGAGCTTTGCTGGGCAGGGTGCTAAAACAAGAAACCCCGCCCGGTTTGCGCCGGCGGGGTTTGGGAATCGATGCGTTGATTCGGACCCTACGGCGCATTGCCGACGACCACCACCACACGCACGACGACCACCGCGGCTGGTAGCGCGGTAACTAGTAGGGTCGAAGTCAGCGAGGATGCGATCACAGGGAACCTTATCATCAGTAAAAAAAGTCAGGTTTTTATAAAAACACAGGCGCAAAATTCGCACAACAGGTTTATTGGCGCAGCATAAAAAACGCGCGTCAGATCACGCTTTGCCCGAAATGCCCAGCACGCGCGCTTCGGGCGCGCTGCCGTCCAGCAGGGCCTGCGTCGGGCCATCGTAATAGATGCGGCCGTCGACCACCAGCAGCGTGCGCGGCGCGATGCGTGCGGCGTCGTCGAGGTTGTGCGACACCATCAGCAGCGTCAGGTTGCGCTGTTCGCATACCGTCTGCAGCAGTTGCAACATCTCGTTGCGCAGCGCCGGATCGAGCGCCGAGAAGGGTTCGTCGAGCAGCAGGATCGGCCGTTGGCGAATCAAACAGCGCGCCAGCGCGGCGCGCTGACGCTGGCCGCCGGAAAGTTGCGACGGCAGGCGCTCCAGATGCTCTTCCAGACCGACCTGACGGGCGATGTGCGCCCGCTGTTGGCGCTGCTGTTCAGTCAAGCGCAGTCCGGGATCCAACCCCAGCCCGATGTTCTGCGCCACCGTCAGATGCGCGAACAGGTTGTTTTCCTGAAACAGCATCGACACCGGCCGCTTGGCCGGCGGCGTGGCGGTATGGTCTTCGCCGTTCAGCAGCAGCCGGCCGCTGGCCGCCGGCAGAAAACCGGCGATCAGGCTCAGCAAGGTGCTTTTACCGGCGCCGCTGGGGCCGAGCACCGCGACGCGCTCGCCCGGCTGGATGCGCAGATCAAAGCGCATCGGCAGGTGGTCATACAGGTAGGTCAGTTTTTCAAGCGTCAGCATGGCGGCCCGGTAAGCGTTCAATCAGGGTAAACAACAGGAAGCACAGCAGCAGCAACAGCAGCGCGGTCACCGCCCCGTCGTTGCTGCGGTAGGCGCCAATCTGCTGATACAGGTAAAAAGGCAGGGTACGGAAATGCTCGTTGCCAAACAAGGCGACCACGCCGAAGTCGCCGATCGACAGCACGCAGGCGAAGGCCAGCGCCTGTGCCAGCGGGCGGCGCAGGGCGCGCAGCTCAATCAGCCGCAGCCGTCGCCAGCCGCGGATATCCAGCGACAGGCACAGCGGGTTGTAACGTTCGGCGAGGTCGCGCATCGGGTTCTCCAATACCTTCAGCGCATAGGGCACCGCCATCAGCGCATTGGTGAGGATCACCAGCGCATAGGGCGACTGCGGCAACCCCACGGTATCGCTCAGCAGCAGGAAGAAGCCGGTGGCCAGCACGATGCCCGGCATCGCCAGGATCACCATGCCGCTGAGCTCCAGCGCCTGGCCGCCGCGCAGCTGTTGCCGCAGTTTTAGCTCACGGCTGCTCCACAGCAGCATCATCGTGAGCGCCACGCACAGCAGCCCTGCGCCGAGGGCGATGCGCAGCGACGTGAACAGCGCCTGCCACAGCACCGGCTGGCGCAGCACGCTGACCATGGCCTGGTTGGCGCCATCGGCGATCACCGCCAGCAGAGGCGGCAGCAACAGCAACAGCGCGGCGGCGATCAGCAGAAAATCGCCGACGCGTCGCCACAGGCTGTCATCCGGATTGCGCCAGCGCTGGGCGTGGGTATGCCCCACCGGCAATGCCTGGCTCAGGCGCTGACTGATCAACACCAGCCCGAGACAACAGCCCAGCTGGATCAGCGCCAGCATGGCGGCACGCCCCAGATCGTAGTCGTAACTCAGCGCCTGGTAGATCGCCAGTTCGATGGTGGTGGCCTGCGGCCCGCCGCCCAGCGACAGCACGGTGGCGAAGCTGGCGAAGCACAGCATGAAGATCAGTGCGCCGCTCGGCAGGATTTGGCGGCGCAGCGCCGGCCATTCGACGAAGCGGAACTGCTGCCAGCCGTTCATGCCCAATTGGGCGGCCAACTGGCGCTGCTCCACCGGAATGTTCTCCAGTGCCTGCAGCAACAGGCGGGTGGCCAGCGGCAGGTTAAAGAACAGGTGCGCCAGCAGAATGCCCTGCAGACCGTAGGGCGAGAAACCATACTCGACGCCCAGCCAGCCGCACAGCGTCGCCAGCCAGCCCTGGCGCCCATAGACGCTGAGCAGGCCGAACACCGCCACCAGCACCGGCAGCACCAGCGTCATGGCGCACAGCCGCAGCAACAACTGCCGGCCGGGGAAACGGCGGCGATAGAGCGCGCGCGCCAGCAGAATGGCGGGCAGCACCGAAATCAGCGCCGACAGCAGCGCCTGCAGGAAGGTGAAACGCACCACGTGCCACAGATAGCTGTCCTGCCACAGGCTGCGCCAGTCGCTGTCCGGCGCGTGACGCCACAGCGAACCCAGCGCCAGCGCGGCGACGAGCAGGATCAGGCCGGCGGCCAGCAGCCCCGGCCAGAGCCAGCGGGGGATCAGCGGCTGACGGCGGTTTGCCATGCCCGGATCCAGCCGCCGCGTTGTGTGGCCACCTCTTCGGCGCTGTATTGCAGCGCGGTCTGCGGCACGTTCATCTGCTCAAAACCGACGGGCAGCGGGGTGTTGATCACCGGGTACATCCAGTTGCCGGTCGGGATAGTGTTCTGGAATGCCGGCGTCACCATGAACCGCATGAAACGCTCGGCCAGTTCAGGCTGTTTGGTGGCTTTCAGCTTGCCGGCCACTTCCACCTGCAGGTAGTGGCCTTCGCTGAACGTGGCGGCGGCGTAAAGGTCTTTTTTTTCTTCGATCAGGTGGTAGGCGGGAGAGGTGGTATAGCTGAGCACCAGATCGCCTTCGCCTTTCAGGAACAGGCCGTAGGCTTCGCTCCAGCCTTTGGTGACGGTCACGGTCTTTTTCGCCAACTGCTGCCAGGCGGCCGGCGCCTTGTCGCCATACACTTTTTGCATCCACAGCAGCAGGCCGAGCCCCGGCGTGCTGGTGCGCGGATCTTCGTAGATCACTTTCCAGTTGCGGTCGCTGCTGACCAGTTCCTGCAGGCTTTTCGGCGGGTTCTTCAGTTTTTCTTTGTTGTAGACGAAGGCGAAGTACCCGTAGTCGTAAGGCACGAAGGTCGCGTCCTGCCAGCCGCCCGGCACCGTCAGCCTGGCGGTATCGACGCCGCTCGGCGCGAACAGGCCAGTTTGCTGCGCCGCCTGCAACAGGTTGTTGTCCAGCCCCAGCACCACATCGGCGGCGCTGTTCTTGCCCTCCATGCGCAGGCGGTTCAGCAGCGAAACGCCGTCTTCCAGCGCCACGAACTTCAGTTCACAGTCGCATTCGGCCTCGAAGGTTTTTTTCACCGCCGGGCCTGGGCCCCAGTCGGCGGCGAAGGAATCGTAGGTGTAAACCGTCAGCGTCGGCTTGGCGAACGCCGGCGCGGCGCACAGCAGCAATAAGCAGGGCAGATATTTTTTGACCACGTTGCACTCCTGAAAAATAAGGGGGCAAGGGCATCTGAGGGGGCGAGGCGGCGTCGCCGGTTCGCTGGGCTCAAATCCCTCCGCCGGTATTGACCGGATCAGGTTCGACGGGTGTGCTCTCAGCGGAAAATCAGGCTTATTACGCGGCCCGGTTCTCCGCACCCCGTTGAGACGGCGCTATTGTAAAGATTAACCGACTTGGGCGAAAGGCGCTTATGTCTCCGGCGGGGCAAACCAGGCGGACTTGAAGTCGAACCAGCCGAGGGTGTTCATCCGCACGCCGCGCATGCTGCGCTGGCCGTGCAGCTGCAGCCAGTGGTGGAACAGCGGATGCAGCTGGTGGTTGCTGACCAGTCGCTGGCAGAACTCCGCCAGCGGCAGGCGGTTGGCGCGCCACAGCGCCGCGTCCTGCGCCAGATCTTCGTTCATACAATGCTGCATCAGCGGCAGTTCGTACAGCGTGGCGAACAGCGAAAACTCCAGCGGCAGATAGAAGTTGGCGCTGCCAAGCCACAGATCGCTGCGCGCGTCGCCCTGGTGCCAGGTGGCGTAATCCACGCTTTGCACGATCAGGCGGATGCCGTGCTGCGCCAGCAGCGGCTCGATCGCCTGACGGATGGCGTGAAACTCCGAATGCTCATTGAAGTGGGTCATCGTCAGTTCGGTCAGCCCCGCCGGTTTGGGCTGCTGCGCCAGCGCGCGGTTGTGGTGCCAACGGGGCAGCAGGCCGTACGCCGGCGACCAGTAGCGCTGGTAGAGCGGCCCGGCGTGGCTCAGCAGCAAAATGGGGTTGATCAATTCGCACAGCCAGCTGCGAATGGCGGGATCGGCGGCCAGCGGGGAGCGCCGGTCGAACAGCAGGAAATAGCAGCCCTCTTCCAGCCGGCTTTCCAGTTCGTTGTTGCCGGTTTCATCGCCCTGCAGCTGTACGCCGGAATGCACCAGTTCTTCGGAGAACTCCGGCAGCACCCAGATATTCACCTCGTCGATCAGCGCCCGGTAGCCAAAATAGTCGTCGAAGGCGTGGATCTTCATCTGGCTGGGGAGATTGCGCACTACGCGATAGGGGCCGGTGCCGATCGGATGGCGGGCGAAATCCGGCAGTTCGCGCCATTCGCGCGGCAGGATCATGGCGTGCACGCTGCCCAGCAGCCAGGGCAGCCAGTGGTCGGGGCTGCGCAGATGCACATCAATCACGAATGGCGTCGGCGAGGTGACGCTCTCGATATGCGAGAACAGCGGTTGCGAGGTCAGACGCGAGAGAGAAGTAATGACGTCCGCCATCTCCAGCTCGCGGCCGTGATGAAAATGGATCGCCGGGCGCAGGTAAAAACGCCAGTGCAGTGGCGTCAACGCCTGCCAATGGTGAGACAGATCGGACTCCAGTTCCCCGTTTTCCTCATTTATGCGTGTCAGGCCGTTGAAGATCTGGCGCGCCAGATGGGTTTCCGAACGCCGCAGCGCCGAGCCGGGCAGCAGGTTGTACAACTGCCGGTAGTAGAGCACCCGCAGGATGTGTTTCCCCTGGCGGAAGCTACGCCCCAGCTGCGACAGCAGCATCTGGCGCACCACGTTTTTGTCGCCCACCAGTTGCACCAGTTGATCGATGCGATCCTGTTCCAGCAGCTCCTCGGCCCGCTGTTGCTGCAGCGCCAGGCCGGTGTAGTGGAAGGTTAGCCGCGAACGCTTGCCGCGCCCCGACTCCGCCTGCCAGGTGAGCCAGCCTTCCCGCTGCATGGCGCTCAGCAGGGAGCGCACGTGGCGCCGCGAGCAGCTGAGCACCTCCGCCAGATCCTGCAGCGTGGTGTCGGTGGTTTCACCGTGGCAGCGCTGCCACAGGCGGATGAACTGCTGCTGCAATCTGGACGTGGACATAAAAGAGGAACGCTCCCGCTTCAACTCGTCAATTTTTCTTTCCCTATATTACGCCGATAATTTTCATCAATGAAAGGGGAGGGCGTAATCATGAAAGCTTTCTTATCCAGGCAGTTCTATCAGCGCTATTTCAGCGCGGTGCGCCGCCAGCGAGCCGACTGGCTGAGCGTGGTGCCCGAACAGGCGCGGCTGGCGATGCTGGCGCACCTGACGCAATGGGACATTAAAGAGATGACCGATAAGCAGTATCGCGAGCACCTGTAGGGGCTGCGGCAACAAGTTTCTGAGTAATGGTGCTGTTTCACCAGCCAGTGGGGCGACCCACTGGTTTTTTTATGCGCGGTCATGGCGATGCGCTTGCATTTTTCTCGCCGTGGCCTAAGGTTCTTTCTTCTGCTTTGAGGTCAGGGAAGACGATATGCAACGCCTGAGCCGGTTGTCACTGCGTATTAACCCCATCTTTGCCGCATTCCTGCTGATCGCTTTTCTCTCCGGCATCGCCGGCGCGTTGCTGACGCCGACGCTCAGTCTGTTTCTGACCACCGAGGTCAAAGTGCGGCCGCTGTGGGTAGGGCTGTTTTACACCGCCAACGCCGTGGCCGGCATCGTGGTCAGTTTTCTGCTCGCCAAGCGCTCCGATACCCGCGGCGATCGGCGCAGGCTGATCCTGCTGTGCTGCCTGATGGCGGTCGGCAACTGCCTGCTGTTCGCCTTTAACCGCGACTACCTGACGCTGATCACCGCCGGGGTGCTGATGTCCGCCGTTGCCAACACCGCCATGCCGCAGATTTTCGCGTTGGCGCGGGAATACGCCGACAGCGAGGCGCGTGAGGTGGTGATGTTCAGCTCGGTGATGCGCGCCCAGCTTTCGCTGGCGTGGGTGATCGGCCCGCCGCTGTCGTTTGCGCTGGCGCTAAACTATGGGTTCACCGTGATGTTCCTGATCGCCGCCGCCACCTTCGCGGTTTGCGTGCTGCTGGTAGGGGTTATGCTGCCTTCGGTGCCGCGTGCGGCAGAGAATGGGGAGCTGCAGGGCGGGATGTCTGCGCCGATCGCGCCCGCCAGCGCCTGGCGCAATCGCGATGTGCGGCTGCTGTTCATCGCTTCGATGCTGATGTGGACCTGCAATACCTTGTATATCATCGATATGCCGCTGTATATCACCGCCGATCTCGGGCTGCCGGAAGGGCTGGCCGGGGTGCTGATGGGCACCGCCGCCGGGTTGGAAATCCCGGCAATGCTGCTGGCCGGTTATTACGTCAAACGCTTCGGCAAACGCAACATGATGCTGCTGGCGGTGGCGGCGGGCGTGCTGTTTTATCTCGGGCTGACGGTGTTGGCGGCCAAGCCGGCCCTGATCGCGCTGCAGCTGCTCAACGCGGTGTTTATCGGCATCGTCGCCGGTATCGGCATGCTCTATTTTCAGGATTTGATGCCGGGCCGGCCGGGCGCCGCCACCACGCTGTTCACCAACAGCATCTCTACCGGGGTGATCCTGGCCGGGGTGCTGCAGGGCGCGCTGGTGGAGAATTTCGGTCATGGTTCGGTGTATTGGATGGCGGCGCTGTTGGCGCTGGCGGCGCTCGGGATGAGCGCCAAAGTGCGTGAAGTGTGAGGTTAAACGACGGCATTCTTGATGCAAGTCATTGAGAAGGCTAAGCCGGGCGCTCAAGCTGAAGGCATATGGCGCGCGATCGTTGCGCCCACGCCCGTCTCGCTATTGAGATGCCGCCCTGTCGTTTAGAACAGTGGGAACGTTATGGATAAACTCACACCGCTCAAACCGCTTCCTTCCCTGTGCGCCCTTGGCGCCACGCTGATTATCTGGTTCCTCATTCCCGTGCCGGAGGGCGTTGCGCCCAATGCCTGGCAGCTGCTGGCGCTGTTTATCGGCACCATCATCGCCATCATCGGCAAGGCGATGCCGATCGGTGCGGTCTCGGTGATCGCCATCGCTCTGGTGGCGGTGACCGGCGTCACCAACCCCGGCAAGCCGGGCGCCGCGCTGGACGACGCGCTCAGCGGCTTTTCCAACCAACTGATCTGGCTGATCGGCTTTTCTATCATGATCTCCCTCAGCCTGAACAAAACCGGGCTGGGCGCGCGCATCGGCTACTACTTTATTTCGCTGTTCGGCAAGAAGACGCTGGGCATCGCCTACGCGCTGACGCTGGCGGAAACCACGCTGGCGCCGGTGACGCCGAGCAATACCGCGCGCGGCGGCGGCATCATTCACCCGATCATGAAGTCGATCGCCGACAGCTTCGGCTCCAAACCCGAGCTCAATACCTCCGGCAAGATTGGCCGCTACCTGTCGCTGGTGAACTACAACATCAACCCGGTCACCTCGGCGATGTTTATCACCGCCACCGCGCCTAACCCGCTGATCGTCAGCCTGATCGCCAAAGGCACCCACGGCAGCTTCGAGCTGTCCTGGTCGATGTGGGCGGTCGCCGCCCTGGTACCGGGGCTGTGCTCGTTGATCGTGATGCCGCTGGTCATCTACCTGCTGTATCCGCCTGAGGTGAAAAGTACCCCGGACGCGCCGCGCTTCGCGCGCGAAAAGCTGCAGGCGCTGGGGCCGGTGACGCTGCCGGAGAAAATTACTCTCGGGGTATTTGCGCTGCTGCTGGTGCTGTGGGCCGGCATTCCGGCGATGATCTTCGGCCCGTCGCTGGCGGTCAATCCCACCACCGCGGCGCTGATCGGCCTGGCAGTGCTGTTGGCCACCGGGGTGCTGAGCTGGGAGGACGTGCTGAAACATAAAGGCGCCTGGGACACCGTGGTGTGGTTCTCGGCGCTGGTGATGATGGCCAGCTTCCTCGGCAAGCTGGGGCTGATCGGCTGGCTGTCGCAAACCGTCGGCAACGGCATCGACCGTATGGGCATGAGCTGGGTGGGCGGCACGATCTTGCTGACTCTTATCTATTTGTATTCACACTATTTCTTCGCCAGCACCACCGCGCACGTGACGGCGATGTTCGCCGCCTTCTTCGCTGCCGGCATCGCGCTTGGCGCGCCACCGGCGCTGCTGGGCCTGATCCTGGCGTTCTCTTCTTCGCTGATGATGTCGCTGACCCATTATGGCACCGGCACCGCGCCAATCGTCTTTGGCTCCGGCTACGTGACGCTGGGGGAATGGTGGAAAGCGGGGTGGGTGATGAGCGTGGTTAACCTGCTGATTTGGATGCTGATCGGCGGGGCGTGGTGGAAGCTGCTGGGCTACTGGTGAGGAAAAAATTCACCCGCCGGGCGGCGGGTGAAGGGGATTAATTCAGAAACGCCGGCTGCTGCGCTTCGTAGCGGGAGATGTCCGCTTCGTGCTGCAGCGTCAGGCCGATGCTGTCCAGCCCGTTGATCATGCAGTGGCGGCGGAAACTGTCTATTTCGAACGGATAGCTTTTGCCGCCGGCGTTGACCGTCTGGTTCTCCAGATCCACCACGAACTCCGTCCCTTCGTTGGCGTCCACCAGCTTGAACAGCTCATCCACCTGCTGCTCGCTCAGCGTCACCGGCAACAGCTGGTTGTTGAACGAGTTGCCGTAGAAGATATCGGCAAAGCTCGGCGCAATCACCACTTTGAACCCGTAGTCGGTCAGCGCCCAGGGGGCGTGTTCGCGCGAGGAGCCGCAGCCGAAGTTTTCGCGCGCCAACAGGATGCTGGCGCCTTTATAGCGCGGTTTGTTCAGCACGAACGCCGGGTTCGGTTGCAGGCCGGCGTCGTCGAGGAAGCGCCAGTCGTTGAACAGGTGCTGGCCGAAACCGGTGCGGGTCACCTTCTGTAAAAACTGCTTGGGAATAATGGCGTCGGTGTCGACGTTGGCCGCATCCAAAGGCACCACTAAGCCGGTATGTTGAGTAAATTTAGCCACGTTAGCCCCTTAGTGAATATCACGGATGTCAGCGAAGTGACCGGCGACGGCGGCCGCGGCGGCCATTGCCGGGCTGACCAGGTGGGTGCGCCCACCGCGGCCCTGGCGCCCTTCGAAGTTACGGTTGCTGGTGGACGCGCAGCGCTCGCCCGGATTCAGACGGTCGTTGTTCATCGCCAGGCACATCGAGCAACCCGGCAAGCGCCATTCGAAACCGGCTTCAATAAAGATTTTGTCCAACCCTTCGGCTTCCGCCTGGGCCTTCACCGGGCCGGAGCCCGGCACCACGATGGCCTGCACGCCGTTGGCGACCTTGCGCCCCTTGGCGATCGCCGCCGCCGCGCGCAGATCTTCGATGCGCGAGTTGGTGCAGGAACCGATGAACACCTTGTCGATCGGCACTTCGGTCAATTTGATACCCGGCTTCAAATCCATGTAGGCCAGCGCTTTTTCGGCGGAGGCGCGCTCAACCGGATCGCTGAACGATTCCGGCGCCGGGATCGCCTGATTGACGGCGATCACCTGGCCAGGGTTGGTGCCCCAGGTGACCTGCGGCGCGATCTCTTCGGCGCGCAGCGTCACCACGGTATCGAACTGGGCGTCGGCGTCGGACTTCAGCGTGCGCCAGTAAGCGACCGCCTGCTCCCAGTTTTCGCCGGTCGGTGCGAACTGACGCCCCTTCAGGTAGGCGAAGGTGGTGTCGTCCGGCGCGACCAACCCGGCTTTGGCGCCCATTTCGATCGCCATGTTGCACAGGGTCATACGCCCTTCCATGCTCAATGCCTCGATCGCCTTGCCGCAGAACTCCACCACGTGGCCGGTGCCGCCTGCGCTGCCGGTTTTGCCGATCACCGCCAGCACGATGTCTTTGGCGGTAATGCCCTCGGCGGCGTCGCCGGTGACTTCAATCTTCATGGTTTTGGCCCGGCCCTGTTTCAGGGTCTGGGTCGCCAGCACGTGTTCCACTTCGGAGGTGCCGATGCCGAACGCCAATGAGCCGAAAGCGCCGTGGGTGGCGGTGTGTGAGTCGCCGCAGACGATGGTCATGCCCGGCAGCGTCATGCCTTGCTCAGGCCCAATTACGTGCACGATGCCCTGGAACGGGTGATTCAGGTCATACAGCGAAACGCCGAATTCCGCGCAGTTCTTGATCAGCTCCTGCATCTGGATGCGCGCCATTTCGCCGCTGGCGTTGATGTCTTTGGTCTGGGTCGACACGTTGTGATCCATGGTGGCGAAGGTTTTGCCGGGTTGGCGCACCTTACGGCCCATGGCGCGCAGGCCGTCGAACGCCTGCGGCGAGGTGACTTCGTGCACCAGGTGACGGTCGATATACAGCAACGGCGTTTCGTTCGGCGCTTCGTGCACCACGTGGGCGTCGTACAGCTTCTGGTATAAGGTCTTGGCCATGTTATGCCCCCTGAGCTACAAAGCGGGCGATGATGTCGCCCATTTCATCGGTGCTGACGGCTTTGCCGTCACCGGCCAGATCGGCGGTGCGGTAGCCCTGTTCCAACGCCTGGTTGATGGCGCGCTCCACGGCGGCGGCCGCTTCATCGGCGCCCAGGCTGTAACGCAGTAGCAGGGTGGCGGACAGGATCTGTGCAATCGGGTTGGCGATGCCTTTGCCGGCGATATCCGGCGCGGAACCGCCCGCCGGTTCGTACAGGCCGAAGCCTTGCTCATTCAGGCTGGCGGACGGCAGCATGCCCATCGAACCGGTGATCATCGCGCACTCGTCGGACAGGATGTCGCCGAACAGATTGGAGCACAGCAGCACGTCGAACTGGGACGGATCCTTGATCAACTGCATGGTGGCGTTGTCGATATACATGTGCGACAGCGACACGTCCGGGTAATCCCTGGCGACCTGATTGACCACTTCACGCCACAGGATGGAGCTTTGCAGCACGTTGGCCTTGTCGATCGACGTCACCTTGTGGCGGCGCTTGCGGGCGGATTCGAAGGCGATGCGCGCGATGCGTTCAATCTCGAAACGGTGATACACCTCGGTATCGAAGGCGCGTTCCTGCATGCCCTGGCCTTCGCGGCCTTTCGGCTGGCCGAAGTAGATGCCGCCGGTCAATTCGCGCACGCACAGAATGTCGAAGCCGCGGGCGGCGATGTCGGCGCGCAGCGGGCAGAACGCCTCCAACCCTTGATACAGGCGCGCCGGGCGCAGGTTGCTGAACAGTTTGAAGTGCTTGCGCAGCGGCAACAGCGCGCCGCGTTCCGGCTGCTCGGCCGGCGGCAGATGTTCCCATTTCGGGCCGCCCACCGATCCGAACAGGATGGCGTCGGCCTGCTCGCAGCCGGCGACGGTCGCCGCCGGCAGCGGGCTGCCGTGGCGATCGATGGCGATGCCGCCGACGTCGTATTCGGCGGTGGTGATGCGAATGTCAAAGCGTTGACGCACCGCGTCCAACACTTTGCGCGCCTGAGCCATTACTTCCGGGCCGATGCCGTCTCCGGGCAAGACGGCAATGTGATAAGTCTTCGTCATGTTCACACCGTTTCCTGATTATTTTGATGTTTGTTTTGCTGCAGGCGCTGCTTTTCTTTTTCTACCTGCTGTGAGCGCCAAATATTGTTCAACACGTGCACCATCGCCTTGGCGGAGGATTCGACGATATCGGTCGCCAGACCCACGCCGTGGAAGCGGCGGCCGTTGTAAGAGACCACGATATCCACCTGGCCCAGCGCGTCGCGGCCATGGCCCTTGGCGGTCAATTGGTACTTCACCAGCTCGATCGGGTAGTCGGTGATGCGATTGATCGCCTGATAAACCGCATCGACCGGGCCGTTGCCGGTGGCGGCTTCGGCTTTCTCTTCGCCGCCGCAGATCAGTTTCACCGAGGCGGTGGCCATGATGCTGCTGCCGGATTGCACGCTGAAGTAACCCAGGCTGAAGTGCTCCGGCTCTTCCTGCTGTTTGTTGATGAAGGCCAGCGCCTCCAGATCGTAGTCGAACACCTGGCCCTTTTTGTCGGCCAGCTTCAGGAAGGCGGCGTACAGGGTATCCAGGTTGTAATCCTGCTCCTGGTAGCCCATCTCTTCCATGCGGTGTTTCACCGCCGCGCGGCCGGAGCGGGAGGTCAGGTTTAACTGCACGTCTTTCAGGCCGATCGACTGCGGGGTCATGATTTCGTAGTTTTCGCGGTTCTTCAGCACGCCGTCCTGGTGAATGCCAGAGGAGTGGGCGAAGGCGTTGGAGCCGACGATCGCCTTGTTGGCCGGGATCGGCATGTTGCACAGCTGGCTGACGATCTGGCTGGTGCGGAAGATTTCCTGGTGGTTGATGTTGGTGTGCACGTTCATGATGTCCTGGCGCACTTTAATCGCCATGATCACTTCCTCCAGCGAACAGTTGCCGGCGCGTTCACCAATGCCGTTCAGGGTGCCTTCCACCTGGCGGGCTCCGGCTTGCACTGCGGCGATGGAGTTGCCGACCGCCATGCCCAAATCGTCGTGGCAGTGCACGGAGATGATGGCTTTGTCGATGTTCGGCACGCGGTCATACAGGGTAGTGATGATGCCGCCGAACTGGTTCGGGGTGGTGTAGCCGACGGTGTCCGGGATATTGATGGTGGTGGCGCCGGCGTTGATGGCGGCTTCGACCACGCGACACAGATTGTCGATCGGCGTGCGGCCGGCGTCTTCACAGGAGAACTCCACGTCGTCGGTGTAGTTGCGGGCGCGTTTTACCGATCGTACCGCCATCTCCAGCACTTCGTCGAACGAGCGCTTCAGCTTCGATTCGATGTGCAGGGTTGAGGTGGCCAGGAATACGTGGATGCGGAACGCTTCGGCGACGCGCAGCGCTTCGGCGGCCACGTCGATGTCTTTGTCCACGCAGCGGGCCAGGCCACAGACGCGGCTGTTCTTGATCTGGCGCGCGATGGTTTGCACCGACTCGAAGTCGCCCGGCGAAGAGACCGGGAAGCCGACTTCCATCACGTCAACGCCCATTCTTTCCAGCGCCAGCGCAATCTGAATCTTCTCTTTTACGCTCAGGCTGGCCTGCAGCGCCTGCTCGCCATCACGCAGCGTGGTATCGAAAATAATGACTTGTTGGCTCATCGGTGCATTCCTTATCGTGTTGATTTCACGCTAAGCGGGCAAAAAAAAACCCGCGCAGTAGCGCGGGTTTCTTATGGGTGATCGGCTGAGTCAGCTCCGAACGTCGTCCACAGGCATACCGCGCAAACAAGATGCGTTGAGTAGTAGGCCTAGTAGACGGTGAGTACGGATCATAAGGGTTCAGCTTCTCTTAAATTGGGTGTCTGCCTAATTTGATACGTGATTGGCCTGGCGATGTCAACACCTGATTGAATGCGGGGACAATGCATCAGCTCATTAGCTAAACAGAGGATCATTCGGCAAAAAAACGACGCCTTAGAGAAAAAAATGGGGCCAGTTTGCGTGCTGCTTAGCATAAACGAATCGAATATATACTGCGCTAATTGCTTCTGGATTTCGTTGCGTTAAGATTTGTGATGAAAAAAACAAGGGGATTAATCACGGGGAGCAATAAAATAACATTTTCAATGCAAATGGTTTAAATTGAACTCATATGAATAATTGATTGTTTTAGTCATAATATAACAAAATAATGCGTTTTTATACAAAGTGAGCGGTGTTTTTAGATGGTTTGATTGCTTATGATGTGTTTTTATAGTTTGTCTCATACAGTGCGGCGACGTTGTTCAATTGTATTAATCATTATTGATACCTAATTATTAGTACTACCCAGGTGGCATTCTTCTCGCTGACGGGGAAAGCTGCTGACATGTATTCCATATACGACTTATATCGTGTCGATAACACGAGGTTTTTTATCGGTTGATGACGGTAATGGCAGGATTTGTCGTGCAAAGATAAGACAATGCGGCGTTTCATTGTTTGTCGAGCATAAGGATTAGATTATCTACACAGGATTTAGTGGAGTGAAATATGGCTGAATATGATTCAGAAATCGCCATGGTCAAAGAACCGGCGGACATCCATTTGCGCAGCGTCGATCTTAATTTACTGACGGTGTTTGACGCCGTGATGCAAATGCAAAATATTACGCGAGCCGCTAATTCGTTAGGGATGTCGCAGCCGGCGGTGAGCAACGCGGTAGCGCGCCTGAAGGTGATGTTCAACGACGAACTGTTCGTGCGCTGCGGCCGCGGGATCCAGCCCACCATGCGGGCCAGGCAGCTGTTCGGGCCGGTGCGGCAAGCGCTGCAGCTGGTGCAGAATGAGTTGCCGGGATCTGAGTTTGAGCCGCTGACCAGCACGCGAGCGTTCTCCCTGTCGCTGTGCAGCCCGCTCGATTTGCGTCTGGGCGCCGGGATAATCAATCACGTCAAACAGATAGCGCCGCAGCTTAACCTGCAAATAAAGTCATACATTAACAATAATATTGAACGTCAATTGCGTTATCAGGACGTGGAGTTTGTCATCGGCTACAGCCGTTTCGAGTCGGCGGAGTTTCGCAGCCTGGCGATGTTCGACGACGAATTAGTGCTGGCGGTTGCGCAGGCGCACCCGAGAATAGGCGAGGAGGTGACGCCGGAGCATATGCTGGCCGAGCAGCATGCTGCGGTTTCCCTGGAAAGCTTTGGATCGTTCAGTAAACCTTTTTATTTAGACGAGCCGATGCTGCGCGCCGTGACGCAGCAGTGCACGGATCTTTACAGCGTGTTGAATATGGTGTCGCAAACGGAAATGGTAGCGATTGCGCCCGCCTGGTTGGTGCGACAGCAGACGGAGGCGTTGAAAATAAAGGCGGTTCCTTTATGTGGCAACGATAATAAAGCCACCTGCTACCTCTCCTGGCATGAATCCTCAGAGCGGGATAAAGGCCACCAGTGGATGAAATCTGTCCTGATTGAGGCGGGTAACCAAAAGTAAAGCGATAAAGATGGGAACCATATTAAGATAATATTCAACTGAGCGTTTTTTTCTCATGATAAAAACTAAGAACTATCTGTGTTTTTATTAAGATGTTTCTTGGTTTTGCGGCGATAGAATAACTTATTCTCAGGATAAATTTGTTCATTTAGCGAAAACAATTAATATAAATTAATATTCTGATTTTTACTTTCCAGCTGGAATTTTAAACTAACTCGATGTGGCGGCCCGAACGGGCCGCGTTTTATGGCCGCCATCAAACCTTTTCCTTCCCGTTTTGTCCAACCCATGAAAGCGCGAAAGCCGGCCTGAGTTTTGGCTCACACTTCTACGCTGAAATCGCTTTTCCCCCTGCCTGAGAGTAGGTAGACTGCGCGGAAAAAAGTAAACACGTGTAAGCTGAGATGAGGGCCGCAAGGCATCGTTCAGGCTTAACTGTATGATTCATTTCAGGCTTAGAGCACTATGATCACTAATCTGCTGCAATACCATTTGATCCATCGTATACAGCATCAAATCACCCACCGAGCCGATCGCACAGCATTTCGCCAATGGTCGCCCAACGGCGAGTTTCAACTGACCTGGGGAGCGGCGGCTGCCCGCATTGATCGCATTGCCGCCGGGCTGCTGGCGCTGGGCGCCGAAGTGCAAGAACGTATCGGTATCTTCGCCAATAACACGATGGCCTGGTCGTTGACCGATCTCGCGATCCTGCACCTGCGTGGCGTCAGCGTACCGCTCTATTCCACCAATACGCCGGCGCAGGCGGCCTTCGTCATCAACGACGCTGACATTCGCATCCTGTTCGTCGGCGAGCAGGCGCAGCTGGATGCCGCCATCGCACTGCGTGGCGTCTGCCCACAGCTGGGTCATATCATCGTGTTCGACGAGGGCACCGATCTGCGCGGCTGCGAGATCGCACAACACCTGGGCGCCTTCGAGCGCGCTGCCGATCCGGCGGCTTTTGTCGCTCAACGTCGGCAGCGCATTGAAGAGTGCGACCTGCAGGATCTCTTTACCCTGATCTATACCTCGGGCACCACCGGCGAACCGAAAGGGGTAATGCTGGACTACCGCAACCTGGCGGCGCAGCTCTACCTGCATGATGAGAGACTGACGGTCGGCGAAGAGGATGTGTCGCTCAGTTTCCTGCCGCTGTCGCACGTGTTCGAGCGTGCCTGGAGCTTCTTTGTCATGCATTCCGGCGCGCAGAATGTTTTCCTGCCGAACACCGACTGGGTACGGGAAGCGATGGGGCAGGTGCGGCCGACGTTAATGTGCGCGGTACCGCGTTTCTACGAGAAGATTTTCAGCGCGGTGCATGAAAAAGTGGCGCGTGCCCCTTGGTTGCGCCGTGCGCTGTTCCACTGGGCGATCGTCTGCGGGGAGCGCAAGTTCCTGCAAGAGCGGGCCGGCAAACCGTTGGGCAAACTGTTCGAACTCTCTCACCGCTGGGCCGACAAGCTGGTATTGAGCAAGCTGCGCGGCATTCTCGGTGGCCGGGTGCGTTTCTTGCCGGCAGCGGGTGCCAAGCTGGATGACAATGTGATCCTGTTTTTCCAGGCGATGGGCGTCAACATCAAGTACGGCTACGGCATGACCGAAACCTGTGCGACCGTGTCCTGCTGGGAAGAGGGGCATTTCCGCTTCGGCTCTATCGGTAAACCGCTGCCGGAGGTCGAGGTGCGCATCGGTGAAGAAAATGAAATTCAGGTGCGCGGGCCGATCGTGATGCGCGGCTATTTCAACAAACCGTTGGAAACCGCCGCGACCTTTACCGCCGATGGCTGGCTGAAAACCGGCGACGCCGGGGCGATCGATGAAGAGGGCAATCTGTTCATCACCGAGCGCCTGAAAGATTTGATGAAAACCTCCGGCGGCAAATACATAGCGCCGCAGATGCTGGAAGGCACGCTGGCGCAGGACCGCTTTATCGAGCAGGTGGCGATCATCGCCGATGCGCGCAAGTTCGTTTCCGCGCTGATCGTGCCGTGCTTTGAGTCGTTGGAAGAGTACGCGAAGTCAGTCAACCTGAAGTATCAGGATCGCCTGGAGCTGCTGCGCAACGGCGAGATCCTCGCGATGTTCGAAAAGCGTCTGCGCGAGATGCAAAAGGAGCTGGCGCGTTTCGAGCAGGTGAAGAAGTTCACGCTGCTGCCGGCGGCTTTTTCCATGGAGTTGGGGGAGCTGACGCCAACGCTGAAGCTGCGCCGCAAAGTGATCCTGCAGCGCTATCAGCGCGAAATCGACTCGATGTACCAGGAACAGGCCTGACGCCGCCGCCGGGCCATGTGCCCGGCGAAAAAAGCGGCATATCCATCACCTGATTTAGTTCTGTAATTTCCCTCCTGTTCGAAACAATGCCTAGCCCGACAACCCTGAGGCTAGCGCATTGTTTTTATAAAGCTGCGATCTCCAGCCGCTTGGCAATAACCCCGCCACCGTTAAGCCATTTTGCCGTTTGCCTGCCCCAAATTCTGACGTTATGTTAATTCGATAGCGACAACCCATAAAAACTTTGGGGCATTGCCCCGCAGCAGGCGCTACGTTCCGGCGCCAGAGAAGAATAAGCAAGCCTGGAGGCAAACCCATGGAGATGTTGTCAGGAGCCGAGATGGTCGTCCGATCGTTGATCGATCAGGGCGTTAAACATGTATTCGGCTACCCCGGCGGGGCGGTGCTCGATATCTACGACGCCCTGCATACGGTCGGAGGGATCGATCATATTCTGGTGCGCCACGAGCAAGGTGCGGTGCACATGGCCGACGGCTACGCGCGCGCCACCGGCGAAGTGGGCGTGGTGCTGGTGACCTCCGGCCCCGGTGCCACCAATGCCATTACCGGTATTGCCACCGCCTATATGGACTCGATCCCGATGGTCGTCCTGTCGGGGCAGGTGCCCAGCTCGCTGATCGGCTACGACGCCTTCCAGGAGTGCGATATGGTGGGGATTTCTCGGCCGGTGGTGAAACACAGTTTCCTGGTGAAACGTACCGAAGACATCCCGGCGGTGTTGAAGAAGGCCTTTTACCTGGCTTCCAGCGGCCGCCCCGGCCCGGTGGTGATCGATCTGCCGAAAGACATCGTTGGCCCGGCGGTGCGGATGCCTTATGCCTATCCGCAGGACGTGAGCATGCGTTCTTACAACCCGACGGTGCAGGGCCACCGCGGGCAAATCAAACGCGCGTTGCAAACCATCCTGGCGGCCAAAAAGCCGGTGATGTACGTCGGCGGCGGCGCGATCAACGCCGGTTGCGAAGCCGAACTGCTGGCGTTGGCGGAGCAGCTGAACCTGCCGGTGACCAGCAGCCTGATGGGGCTGGGCGCTTTCCCCGGCACCCATCGCCAGAGTGTCGGCATGCTCGGCATGCACGGCACCTATGAAGCCAATAAAACCATGCACCATGCCGACGTGATCTTCGCCGTCGGCGTGCGTTTCGACGATCGTACGACCAACAATCTGGCCAAATACTGCCCGGATGCCACCGTGCTGCACATCGATATCGATCCGACCTCGATCTCCAAAACGGTGGACGCCGATATCCCGATCGTCGGCGATGCCAAACAGGTGCTGGTGCAGATGCTGGAGCTGTTGGCGCAGGATGACAAGGCGCAGGATCACGATGCGCTGCGCGACTGGTGGCAGTCTATCGAACAGTGGCGCGCCCGCGACTGTTTGGGGTACGACAAAAACAGCGGCACCATCAAGCCGCAGGCGGTGATTGAAACCTTGCATCGCCTGACCAAAGGCGACGCCTATGTGACCTCCGACGTGGGGCAGCACCAGATGTTCGCCGCGCTCTATTATCCGTTCGACAAACCGCGCCGTTGGATCAACTCCGGCGGCCTCGGCACCATGGGCTTCGGCCTGCCGGCGGCATTGGGCGTCAAGCTGGCGCTGCCGGAGGAAACCGTGGTGTGCGTGACCGGCGACGGCAGCATTCAGATGAATATTCAGGAGCTGTCCACCGCGCTGCAATATAACCTGCCGGTGGTGGTGGTGAACCTCAACAACCGCTATCTGGGCATGGTCAAGCAGTGGCAGGACATGATTTATTCCGGCCGTCATTCGCAGTCTTACATGGATTCGCTGCCGGACTTCGTCAAGCTGGCCGAGGCTTACGGCCATGTCGGCATCGCCATCCGCACGCCGGATGAGCTGGAAAGCAAGCTGGCGCAGGCGCTGGCGGAAAAAGAGCGGCTGGTGTTCGTCGATGTGACCGTCGATGAAACCGAACATGTCTACCCGATGCAGATCCGCGGCGGAAGCATGGACGAAATGTGGCTTAGCAAAACGGAGAGGACCTGATCATGCGCCGTATTTTATCTGTCTTGCTGGAAAACGAATCCGGCGCCCTGTCGCGCGTGGTGGGGCTGTTCTCCCAGCGCGGTTACAACATCGAGAGCCTGACGGTGGCGCCGACCGACGATCCGACGCTGTCGCGCATGACTATCCAGACCGTCGGCGATGAGAAAGTGCTGGAGCAGATTGAGAAGCAGTTGCACAAGCTGGTGGACGTGCTGCGCGTCAGCGAACTGGTGCAGGGCGCCCACGTCGAGCGCGAGATCATGCTGGTGAAGCTGCAGGCCAGCGGCTACGGCCGTGAAGAGGTGAAGCGCTGCGCCGACATTTTCCGCGGCCAGATCGTCGATGTGACGGCGACGCTGTATACGGTGCAGCTGGCCGGCACCAGCGACAAGCTCGACGCCTTCCTGAGCGCGGTGCGTGAAGTGGCGGAGATCGTGGAAGTGGCGCGTTCCGGCGTGGTCGGCGTGTCGCGCGGCGACAAAATCATGCGCTGAGCGCGGTTTGGCGGCGAATAATCGGGGCGCGGC
This sequence comes from Serratia sp. DFXYC6, assembly GCF_057196085.1. NCBI lineage: Bacteria > Pseudomonadati > Pseudomonadota > Gammaproteobacteria > Enterobacterales > Yersiniaceae > Serratia > Serratia sp. DFXYC6. The sequence goes on from NZ_JBXUNV010000003.1 coordinate 447,273, forward strand.
GTGGCTGCGCCCTTTGTTTTTCGGTATTTTTTGCCCGATTGCTGGCACCTTTCGGCAAAAGCGGTTGCTAGGTAGTGTTTTCTGCTGTTAGATCGCAGAGGCTGGATTGAATAACCGTACGGGATGCCATGGTTAATCCGAGCACAGCCTTCACTTCTATTTTCAGCGTCATTAAGGGGTTAATGTGAAACTGGATGAAATCGCGCGTCTCGCGGGCGTTTCGCGCACGACGGCCAGTTATGTCATCAACGGCAAGGCGAAGCAGTATCGTGTCAGCGATAAAACCGTCGAGAAAGTGATGGCCGTGGTCAGGGAGCATAACTATCACCCGAATGCCGTCGCGGCGGGGCTGCGCGCCGGGCGCACCCGTTCTATCGGCCTGGTGATCCCGGATCTGGAAAATACCAGCTATACCCGCATCGCCAACTACCTGGAGCGCCAGGCGCGCCAGCGGGGTTACCAATTGCTGATCGCCTGTTCCGAAGATCAGCCGGACAACGAAATGCGCTGCATTGAGCACCTGCTGCAGCGCCAGGTGGATGCCATTATCGTCTCCACCGCCTTGCCGCCGGAACATCCTTTCTATCAACGCTGGGCCAACGATCCGCTGCCGATCATCGCGCTGGACCGCGCGCTGGATCGCGAGCATTTCATCAGCGTTGTGGGCGCCGATCAGGAAGATGCCTTTGCGTTGGCGCAGGAGCTGCGCACCTTCCCGGCTGAATCGGTGCTGTATCTGGGCGCCTTGCCGGAGCTTTCGGTGAGCTTCCTGCGTGAGCAGGGCTTCCGTCAGGCCTGGCAAGAGGATCCCCGCCACGTCGATTACCTGTACGCCAACAGCTATGAACGCGAAGCCGCCGGCGCGTTGTTTGCCGAATGGCTGAAAACGCACCCGATGCCGCAGGCGCTGTTTACCACGTCGTTCTCTTTATTGCAGGGCGTGATGGACGTGACGCTGAAGCAACGCGGCCGCTTGCCGACCGATCTGGCGATTGCCACCTTCGGCGATCATGAACTGTTGGATTTCCTGGAGTGCCCGGTATTGGCGGTAGCGCAGCGCCATCGCGACGTGGCCGAGCGCGTGCTGGAGCTGGTGCTGGCCAGCCTGGACGAACCGCGTAAACCCAAGCCGGGGCTGACGCGCATTCGCCGCAATCTGTTCCGCCGCGGCAGCCTGAGCCGCAAGTAGTTTGCCTGACAGAGGCCCGCGTTGGCGGGCTCCTGGTTTAGACGTAGTCCGCCACCCGGAACAGCCGCCGGCAGTATTCCAGGAAATAGCCATACACCACGCCCATCGCCATGGAGACCAGCGCATTGCTGGTTACCGCCGCCAGCATTTGTTGGCCGTCGGCGCCTACGCTCCATAGAATGGCGGCATAAACCGGCGACTGGAAGCTGACGTAGGCCAGCAGATCGGCGAGGTTGCGCAGCAGGAACTGGCCGCGCGGGCAGCGGCGCGCCGTGCGGATAAACAGATCGCGATAGCGGCCGTAAGGCCAGGCGATCAGGATGTTGACCGGGATCGACAACAGGCGTGAAGAGAGGGATTGCTGGAAGCTCATGCCTGAGATCAACACTTCTATCGCCATGCCGGCGATAAAGCAATACACCACCAGTGCGAACGTATCGGCAGCGGCGCTACGCCAGTGAGTCGCGGGCGAAAGCATGTGTCACCCCTTATAGTTAAAATTCTGTTAAATCATTCATTGTTGGATGTTAAGGCTGGTTTTTTGCCTTTTTTATAGTGTACTAATCTGGATTGTGTTTTTTAACTAGGTTTATATTTTTATTTTTAACATTTGTTCGCTTTTTGTCCCGCAGAACAGGGGCGTAGGATGGGGCGGAGAGATTAAAATCGGCGTTTTTAAATAAATCGATTAAAAACATAAGGTTGCGATTTTTCGTTTTTGAAGAGGATTTTTTCCGGCAAAAATTGTGGAAATAAAGGTGTAAGAAAATGAAACCATAATTGTAAACAGGTATTTTGGGAATAATCTTACCAAGTTGATTTGAATCGAAATTACTTCTGCTCGTAATATCCGAGCCATTTATTTTTATCGCGGCCTCATCACGGCGGTGCAAATTGAAGTAAAATAGCGCCCGGTTTTACGGTGAATAACGATTGAGCGTTATTAACTCAAGGAGTTATGGCCTTATTCCGCGATCGGTTCGCCTGGCGCCGAGCCTTGGCGGGCGCGGCTCGCCAGCGGTTACAGCCCTGAGATTGCCGAGCTGAAAAATGAGACATGGCTTGCAGAAGGAAGTAATGAGTTAATTAATCGCCAGTTCGTCAGGTTTTTAATCAGATTCTTTCCGCTTAGAAAATTCTCTCCGTTTATCATGGTGTTAATTTTTAATCGTCGAATAATCAGAGTTTCTTTCGCGAGTCAGCTCCCAAAATGACCAGAGAAATATTGCCAAAGCGCTGGCGCTCTGGCTTGACAAGGTTTTCATACCCTCCGTAAACTCCATTGTGTGGGAATTTGTGGGGTAAAGTGGTGAAAACGGTCACTAAGGGGTAGCTCAGGAATGTTCCGTGGAGCGACGATGGTCAACCTCGACAGCAAAGGGCGGCTCGCCGTACCTACCCGATATCGGGAATTGCTCAACGAGGAATCGCAAGGCCAAATGGTCTGTACCATTGACCTCCATCAGCCCTGTCTGCTGCTTTATCCTTTGCCCGAATGGGAAATTATTGAACAAAAATTATCACGTCTGTCGAGCATGAATCCCGCCGAGCGCCGCGTTCAGCGCCTGCTGTTGGGGCATGCCAGTGAGTGTCAGATGGATAGTGCCGGTCGTTTGCTGTTAGCCAGTACGCTGCGGCAACACGCCGGGCTCACGAAAGAAGTGATGCTGGTCGGTCAGTTCAACAAGTTTGAACTGTGGGATGAACAGACCTGGTATCAACAAGTCAAGGATGATATTGACGCTGAACAGTCGGCTCAGGAACCGTTGTCTGAGCGGCTACAGGACTTGTCGCTATAAGCATGTTGGAAAACTATAAACACACCACCGTCCTGCTGGACGAAGCCGTCAATGGCCTCAACATCCGCAGTAACGGCATATATATCGACGGTACTTTTGGTCGCGGTGGCCATTCTCGTCTGATTCTGTCCCAGCTGGGGCCGGAAGGGCGTTTGCTGGCGATTGACCGTGACCCTCAGGCGATTGCAGCCGCCAAATCTATTGAAGATCCTCGTTTTACCATCGTACACGGCCCATTTTCCGAGTTGTCGCACTATGTGCGGGAGCGCGAGCTGGTGGGCAAGATCGACGGCGTTCTGCTCGATCTGGGCGTTTCCTCGCCGCAGCTTGACGACGCGGAGCGCGGGTTCTCCTTTATGCGCGATGGCCCGCTGGACATGCGCATGGATCCGTCCACCGGCCTGTCCGCCGCGGAATGGCTGATGAAGGCCGAAGCGGACGACATCGCCTGGGTGCTGAAAACCTTTGGCGAGGAGCGTTTCGCCAAGCGCATCGCGCGCGCCATCGTGGAAAGAAACCGCGTGGAGCCGATGACGCGCACCAAAGAGCTGGCGGATCTGATCGCCGATGCCAGTCCGTTCCGGGAAAAGCACAAGCACCCGGCGACGCGCAGCTTCCAGGCGATCCGCATCTATATCAACAGCGAGCTGGAAGAGATCGAGCGTGCGCTCGACGGCGCGCTGGAAGTGCTGGCCCCGCAGGGCCGTTTGTCGATCATCAGCTTCCACTCGCTGGAAGACCGCATCGTCAAACGTTTTATGCGTCACCACAGCCGCGGCGCCCAGGTGCCGGCCGGCATTCCGTTGACCGAAGAGCAGCTGCGCGGCATGGGCGGCCGGACGCTGAAAGCGCTGGGCAAAATGATGCCGTCGGAAGCGGAAGTGGCGGACAACCCGCGTGCGCGCAGCTCGGTGCTGCGTATTGCTGAGAGGATGCCCGCGTGATTGGCAACGAACGTCACGGCCTGGTCGGGGTGATTGGCGGCGATCTGCTGCGCAACGCCAAGATCCCCCTGATTTTACTGATTGCGTCACTGGTCTCCGCGATTTTCGTGGTGACTACCGCGCACCGCACCCGCCTGCTGACCGCCGAGCGTGAACAGCTGGTTCTGGAGCGCGATGCGCTGGATATCGAGTGGCGCAACCTGATTTTAGAAGAGAACGCCCTCGGCGATCACAGCCGGGTTGAACGTATCGCGACAGAAAAACTGCAGATGCAACACGTTGATCCATCGCAGGAAAATATCATCGTTAAACAATGAATGGTTTAACCGGAATAATGACACGGAGTAGAAAGGAAACGCATGAAAGCAGCGCGCCCCGGTAAGTTGAGACGCCAGGAAGATCAGGCCAGCTTTGTCAGCTGGCGTTTTGCGTTGCTGTGCGGCTGCATTTTGCTGGCGATGGTTGGCCTGATGTTGCGCGTCGCGTACCTGCAGGTCATCAACCCCGATCGTCTGGTGAAAGAAGGCGACATGCGTTCGCTGCGCGTGCAGGAAGTGCCGACCGCGCGCGGCATGATCAGCGATCGCGCCGGCCGTCCGTTGGCGGTCAGCGTGCCGGTCAATGCGGTGTGGGCCGATCCGAAAGAGCTGAACGAGCGCGGCGGCATCACGCTGGACAGCCGTTGGAAAGCGCTTTCCGATGCGCTGAACATCCCGCTGGACCAACTCTCCAACCGCATCAACGCCAACCCGAAAGGGCGCTTCGTTTATCTGGCGCGCCAGGTTAACCCGGCGATCGGCGACTACATCCACAAACTCAAGCTGCCGGGGATCTACCTGCGGCAGGAGTCGCGCCGTTACTATCCGGCGGGGCAGGTGACGTCGCACATCATCGGCGTGACCAACATCGACGGGCAAGGCATCGAAGGCGTCGAGAAGAGCTTCGACCGCTGGCTGACCGGGCAACCGGGCGAGAGAACGGTGCGTAAGGATCGTTTCGGCCGGGTGATCGAAGACATCTCCTCCGTCGACAGCCAGGCGGCGCACAACCTGGTGCTGAGCGTCGATGAGCGCCTGCAGGCGCTGGTGTATCGCGAGCTGAACAACGCCGTGGCGTTCAACAAGGCCGAATCGGGCACTGCGGTGCTGATCGACGTGAACACCGGCGAAGTGCTGGCGATGGCCAACAGCCCGTCTTACAACCCGAACAACATGGCCGGTACGCCGAAAGAAACCATGCGTAACCGTGCTATCACCGATATTTTTGAACCTGGTTCAACCGTGAAGCCAATGGTGGTGATGACCGCGCTGCAAAACGGCGTGGTGAGAGAAAACAGCGTGCTGAACACCATCCCGTATCGCATTCAGGGCCACGAGATCAAAGACGTGGCGCGGTACTCGGAGCTGTCATTGACCGGGATCTTGCAGAAGTCGAGTAACGTCGGTGTTTCAAAGCTGGCGTTAGCGATGCCGTCCTCAGCGTTAGTAGATACTTACTCTCGCTTTGGGCTGGGAAAAGCGACCAATTTGGGGCTGGTCGGAGAAAGCAGTGGCATATACCCAAAAAAACAACGGTGGTCTGACATAGAGAGGGCCACCTTCTCTTTCGGCTACGGGCTGATGGTAACTCCGTTACAGTTGGCGCGAGTCTATGCAACGATCGGCAGCCTGGGCGTGTATCGCCCATTGTCGATCACCAAGGTTGACCCTCCGGTCGCCGGCGAGCGCGTTTTCCCTGAACCTCTGGTGCGCACCGTAGTGCACATGATGGAAAGCGTGGCCTTGCCGGGCGGCGGCGGCGTAAAAGCCGCCATCAAGGGATACCGTATCGCCATCAAAACCGGTACCGCGAAAAAAGTGGGCCCGGACGGCAAATACGTCAACCGATACATCGCTTATACCGCCGGCGTCGCGCCGGCAAGTAACCCCCGTTTTGCCCTGGTGGTCGTCATCAACGACCCGCAGGGTGGGAAATACTATGGTGGCGCAATCTCCGCGCCGGTGTTCGGCGCCATCATGGGCGGCGTATTGCGCACCATGAACGTCGAGCCTGACGCATTGCCCACCGGTGACAAAAGCGAATTAGTGATTAACAAGAAAGAGGGTTCAGGTGGCAGATCGTAATTTGCGCGACTTACTCGCCCCGTGGGTGCCGACGGCACCCGGGCGCGCGCTGCGGGAAATGACATTAGACAGCCGTGTGGCGGCTGCCGGGGATCTGTTTGTCGCCGTGGTCGGCCATCAAACGGATGGGCGCCGCTATATTCCGCAGGCCATCGCGCAGGGCGTCGCCGCTGTGATCGCCGAGGCTGACGGTCAGGCCGAAGACGGCGCCATCGTTGAGATGCACGGCGTGCCGGTGATCTACCTGAGCCAACTGAACCAGCGCCTTTCCGCGCTGGCCGGGCGTTTTTACCATCAGCCGGGCGAGCGCTTGCGCCTGGTCGGCGTGACCGGCACCAACGGCAAAACCACCACCACGCAGCTGCTGGCGCAGTGGAGCCAACTGCTGGGCGAAACCAGCGCGGTGATGGGCACCGTCGGCAACGGCCTGCTGGGCCAGGTGTGTCCGACCGAGAATACCACCGGTTCTGCGGTGGATGTTCAACACGTATTAAACGAGTTGGCGGAACAGGGCGCGACCTTCGCCGCCATGGAAGTTTCTTCCCACGGTTTGGTGCAACACCGGGTAGCGGCGCTGCCGTTCGCTGCGGCGGTCTTCACCAACCTGAGTCGCGATCACCTGGATTACCACGGTGATATGGCCAATTACGAAGCGGCCAAATGGTCGCTGTTCGCCGCCCACAACGTGGGGCAGGCGATCATCAACGCCGACGATGAAGTCGGTCAGCGCTGGCTCGGCAAATTGCCGGATGCGGTAGCGGTGACGATGCAGGACAACCTGCAGCCGGGCTGCCACGGCCGCTGGCTGAAAACCACGGCGGTCGACTATCACGACAACGGCGCGACTGTTCGTTTCAGCTCCAGCTGGGGCGACGGCGAGATCGAAAGCCGCCTGATGGGCGCGTTCAACGTCAGCAATCTGCTGTTGGCATTGGCGACGCTGCTGTCGTTGGGCTACCCGCTGGAGGCGCTGGTGGAAACCGGCAGCCGTCTGCAGCCGGTCTGCGGCCGCATGGAAGTGTTTAACGCGCCGGGCAAACCGACGGTAGTGGTGGATTACGCCCATACGCCGGATGCGCTGGAGAAAGCGCTGGAAGCCGCGCGTCTGCACTGCCAGGGGCAGCTGTGGTGTGTGTTCGGCTGCGGCGGCGATCGCGACAAGGGCAAGCGTCCGCTGATGGGCGGCATCGCCGAGCAGTTCGCCGATCGCGTGGTGATCACCGATGACAACCCGCGCACCGAAGAGCCGCGCGCGATTATCAACGACATCCTGACCGGATTGCTGGACGCCGGGCAGGCGCTGGTGATCCACGGCCGCGCCGAAGCGGTGACCAGCGCCATCATGCAGGCGCAGGAGCAGGATGTGGTGCTGGTGGCGGGCAAAGGCCACGAAGATTATCAGCTGGTGGGCAACCGCCGCCTGGATTACTCCGACCGCACGACGGTCGCCCGACTGCTGGGGGTGCTGGCATGATCCCTGTCTCTCTTCAGACACTGGCTGAGGTATTGAGCGCTGAACTGGTGGGCGCCGATTGCCAAATTGTCGAGGTGACGACAGACACCCGCAAGGTGACCGCCGGTTGCCTGTTTGTGGCGCTGAAAGGCGAGCGTTTCGACGCGCACGACTTCGCGGCGGATGCCGTAGCCGCAGGCGCCGGGGCACTGCTGGTCAGTAAGCGCTTATCAGTGGACGCGCCGCAGCTGGTGGTGCAAGACACCCGTCTGGCGCTGGGCCAGCTTGGCGCCTGGGTGCGTCAACAGGTGCCGGCGCGCGTGGTAGCGCTGACCGGTTCCTCGGGCAAGACATCGGTGAAAGAAATGACCGCCGCCATTCTGCGTGAATGCGGCGAAGTGCTGTATACCGCCGGCAACTTCAATAACGACATCGGCGTGCCGCTGACGCTGTTGCGTCTGGAGCCGCAGCATGATTTTGCCGTGATAGAGCTGGGCGCTAACCACATTGGCGAAATTGCTTACACCACCGCATTGACGCGTCCGCAGACCGCTTTGGTGAACAACCTGGCGGCCGCGCACCTGGAAGGCTTCGGCTCGCTGGCCGGCGTCGCCCAGGCGAAAGGTGAAATCTTTACCGGCCTGCCGGCCGACGGCGTGGCGATCATCAACGCCGATAACAACGACTGGCCGCACTGGCAGAGCATGCTGGGCGGCAAAACCGTCTGGCGCTTCTCGCCACAGGCCGCCGAAGGCGTGGACTTCTTCGCGGACGACGTGCGGGTGAACGGCGCAGGCACGCAGTTTACGCTGCACAGCCCGTTCGGCAGCGCCGAGATCGCACTGCCGCTGCCGGGGCGCCACAACGTGGCCAACGCGCTGGCGGCCACGGCGCTGGCGATGTCGGTAGGCGCCACCCTGGAAGCGGTGCGTCAGGGGTTAAAACAATTGCAGGCGGTGCCGGGACGTTTGTTCCCGGTGGCGCTGGCCGAAAGCAAGCTGCTGCTGGACGACAGCTACAACGCCAACGTCGGGTCGATGACCGCGGCGGCGCAGGTGCTGGCGGAGATGCCGGGCTACCGCGTGATGGTGGTCGGCGATATGGCCGAGCTGGGCGCAGAAGCGGAAGAGTGCCACCGTCAGGTGGGCGAAGCCGCCCGTCTGGCCGGGGTCGACAAAGTGATCAGCGTCGGCGGGTTGAGCCGCGTGCTGAGCGAAGCCTCCGGCAACGGCGAACATTATCAGGACAAGACAGCAGTGATCGCGCGCGTGGCGGAATTACTGTCGGAACATGCGGTCATCACCGTGTTAATCAAAGGTTCACGTAGTGCCGCAATGGAGCAGGTAGTACGCGCGTTACAGGAGAAAGCACCATGTTAGTTTGGCTGGCCGAGCATTTGGTCAAATATTACTCAGGCTTCAACGTCTTTTCTTATCTGACGTTCCGAGCCATTGTCAGCCTGCTGACCGCGCTGTTCCTGTCGCTGTGGATGGGCCCGCGGGTGATCAAGCGCCTGCAAGAAATGTCCTTCGGTCAGGTGGTGCGCAACGACGGCCCCGAGTCACACTTCAGCAAGCGCGGCACGCCGACCATGGGCGGCATCATGATCCTGACCTCCATCACCATTTCGGTGCTGATGTGGGCTTACCCGTCCAACCCGTATGTCTGGTGCGTGCTGTTTGTGCTGGTGGGTTACGGCATCGTCGGTTTCGTCGACGACTACCGCAAGGTGGTGCGTAAGGACACCAAAGGACTGATCGCCCGCTGGAAGTATTTCTGGCAGTCGGTGATTGCGCTGATTGTCGCATTCGCCATGTACGCCGTAGGAAAAGACACGCCAGCCACCGAGCTGGTTGTGCCGTTCTTTAAGGACGTGATGCCGCAGCTGGGCCTGCTGTACATCCTGCTGGCCTATTTCGTCATCGTCGGCACCAGCAACGCGGTCAACCTGACCGACGGCCTGGACGGCCTGGCGATTATGCCGACGGTATTCGTGGCGGCCGGTTTCGCGCTGGTGGCCTGGGCGACCGGTAACATGAACTTCGCCAACTACCTGCATATTCCGTATCTGCGTCATGCCGGTGAGTTGGTGATTGTCTGCACCGCCATCGTCGGCGCCGGCCTCGGGTTCCTGTGGTTCAACACCTACCCGGCTCAGGTGTTTATGGGCGACGTCGGTTCGCTGGCGCTGGGCGGCGCGCTGGGCACCATCGCGGTGCTGCTGCGCCAGGAGTTCTTGTTGGTGATCATGGGCGGCGTGTTCGTGGTAGAGACGCTGTCGGTGATCCTGCAGGTGGGATCGTTCAAGCTGCGCGGACAACGCATTTTCCGCATGGCGCCGATTCACCACCACTATGAATTGAAAGGCTGGCCGGAGCCGCGCGTGATCGTGCGCTTCTGGATCATTTCGCTGATGCTAGTGCTGATTGGCCTGGCAACGCTGAAGGTGCGTTAATCATGGCAGACTATCAGGGTAGAAAAGTCGTCATCATCGGGTTGGGCCTCACCGGCCTGTCCTGTGTCGATTTCTTCATGGCGCGCGGCGTGACGCCGCGCGTGATGGATACCCGTATCGCGCCGCCAGGGTTGGACAAACTGCCTGAAAGCGTGGAGCGCCATTTGGGCGATTTGAATCAGGACTGGCTGCTGGCGGCGGATCTGATCGTCGCCAGTCCGGGCATCGCGTTGGCGACCCCGGCATTGAGCGCCGCAGCGGACGCCGGCGTGGAAATCGTCGGCGACGTCGAACTGTTCTGCCGCGAGGCGCAGGCGCCGATCGTGGCGATCACCGGCTCCAACGGCAAGAGCACCGTCACCACCCTGGTGGGCGAAATGGCGAAAGCCGCCGGTTGGGCGGTGGGCGTAGGCGGCAATATCGGCCTGCCGGCGCTGAGCCTGCTGCGCCAGGAATGTCAGCTTTACGTGCTGGAGCTGTCCAGCTTCCAGTTGGAAACGACGTATAGCCTGCGAGCGGCGGCGGCGACCATCCTGAACGTGACCGAAGATCATATGGATCGTTATCCATTTGGCCTGCAGCAGTATCGCGGCGCCAAGCTGCGCGTGTATGAAAACGCTGCGGTGTGCGTGGTGAACGCGGACGATGCGCTGACCATGCCGGTGCGCGGCGCCGACGAACGCTGCGTCAGCTTCGGGGCGGACGTGGGCGACTATCACCTGAACCGTCAGCAGGGCGAAACCTGGCTGCGGGTGCGCGGTGAGAAGGTGCTGAATACGCGCGAGATGAAGCTGACCGGCCGCCACAACTACACCAACGCCCTGGCGGCGCTGGCGTTGGCGGATGCGGTCAATATCCCGCGTGCCTCCAGCCTGAAGGCGTTGACCACCTTCACCGGCCTGGCGCACCGCTTCCAGCTGGCCTGGGAGAACAACGGCGTGCGTTGGATCAACGATTCCAAAGCCACCAACGTCGGCAGCACCGAAGCGGCGCTGAACGGCCTGCAGGTGGACGGCACGCTGCATCTGCTGCTGGGCGGCGACGGCAAGTCCGCCGATTTCTCGCCGCTGGCGCGCTATCTGCAGGGCGACAACGTGCGTCTGTACTGCTTTGGCCGCGACGGCGCCCAGCTGGCGCAGCTGCGGCCGGAAGTGGCGACGCTGACCGAGACCATGGAGCAGGCGATGCGCACCATCGCCGGCCGCGTACAGCCCGGCGATATGGTGCTGTTGTCGCCGGCCTGCGCCAGTCTCGATCAGTTCCGTAATTTTGAAGTGCGCGGCGATGAGTTCGCCCGCCTGGCGCAGGAGCTTGGCGGATGAAACTACGCTTGCCGAACTTCGGGCTGACAGAGCGGATGAAAGACTGGGTGACCGGCGCGCGTGACAACGACGCGGTCAACATGGTGCTGTACGATCGCACCCTGCTGTGGCTGACCTTCGGGTTGGCGATCATCGGCTTCGTGATGGTGACTTCGGCGTCGATGCCGATCGGCCAGCGCCTGGCGGACGATCCGTTCCTGTTCGCCAAGCGTGATGCGTTGTACCTCGGCCTGGCGTTCGGCCTGTCGCTGGTGACGCTGCGCATCCCGATGGAAGTTTGGCAGCGCTACAGCAACGTGATGCTGCTGATGTCGATCGTGATGCTGCTGATCGTCCTGGTGGTGGGGAGCTCGGTAAACGGGGCCTCGCGCTGGATCGCGCTCGGCCCGCTGCGTATTCAGCCGGCGGAGCTGTCCAAGCTGTCGCTGTTCTGCTATCTGGCGAGCTATCTGGTGCGCAAGGTGGAAGAGGTGCGCAGCAACTTCTGGGGCTTCTGCAAGCCGATGGGCGTGATGGTGGTGCTGGCGGTGCTGCTGCTGGCGCAGCCGGACCTCGGCACCGTGGTGGTGCTGTTCATCACCACGCTGGCGATGCTGTTCCTGGCCGGCGCGAAAATGTGGCAGTTCCTGGCGATCATCGGCTCCGGCGTGTTCGCCGTGGTGCTGCTGATTATCGCGGAACCCTACCGTATGCGCCGCGTGACCTCGTTCTGGAACCCGTGGGCCGACCCGTTCGGCAGCGGCTACCAGCTGACCCAGTCGCTGATGGCATTCGGTCGCGGCGAGTTCTGGGGGCAGGGGCTCGGCAACTCGGTGCAGAAACTGGAGTATTTGCCGGAAGCGCACACCGACTTCATCTTCTCCATTTTGGGTGAAGAACTGGGCTATATCGGTGTGGTTTTAGCCCTGTTAATGGTATTCTTCGTCGCTTTTCGCGCGATGTCCATCGGGCGCCGCGCGTTGGAGATCGACCAACGCTTCTCCGGCTTCCTGGCCTGCGCGATCGGCGTGTGGTTCAGCTTCCAGGCGCTGGTTAACGTCGGCGCCGCCGCAGGCATGCTGCCGACCAAAGGTCTGACGCTGCCGCTGATCAGTTACGGCGGCTCGAGCTTGCTGATTATGTCGACGGCGATCGTGCTGTTGCTGCGAATTGATTATGAAACGCGCCTGACCAAGGCTCAGGCGTTTGTGAAGAGGTAAGGGATGAGCGGGAAACCTAAGCGTTTAATGGTGATGGCAGGCGGTACCGGCGGGCACGTGTTCCCGGGGCTGGCGGTCGCGCATCATCTGATGGCGCAGGGCTGGCAGGTGCGCTGGCTCGGAACCGCAGACCGAATGGAAGCCGATCTGGTGCCGAAGCACGGGATCGAGATTGATTTTATCCGCATCTCCGGCCTGCGCGGCAAGGGCCTGAAGGCCCAGTTGACGGCGCCGCTGCGGATCTGGCAGGCAGTGCGGCAGGCGAAAGCCATCATGCGCAGTTATCAGCCGGATGTGGTGCTGGGGATGGGGGGCTACGTTTCCGGCCCCGGCGGCCTGGCGGCCTGGCAGTGTGGCATCCCGGTGGTGCTGCACGAACAGAACGGCATTGCCGGCTTGACCAACCGCTGGCTGGCGCGCATCGCCGCCAAAGTGATGCAGGCCTTCCCCGGCGCGTTCCCGAACGCCGAGGTGGTGGGCAACCCGGTGCGCACCGACGTGTTGGCGCTGCCGTTGCCGGCGGAGCGGTTGCAGGGGCGCGAAGGCCCGATCCGCGTGCTGGTGATTGGCGGAAGTCAGGGCGCGCGCGTGCTGAATCAGACAGTTCCTGAAGTCGCGGCGCGTTTGGGCGATAGAATTACGCTCTGGCATCAGGTTGGCAAGGGCGCGCTGGAAACGGTGCTGCGCGATTACGAAAGGGTAGGGCAGACGCAGCACAAGGTGACCGAGTTCATCGACGACATGGCCGCCGCCTATGCCTGGGCCGACGTGGTGGTCTGCCGCTCCGGCGCGTTGACCGTCAGCGAAATCGCGGCGGCGGGGCTGCCGGCGATTTTCGTGCCGTTCATGCACAAGGACCGCCAGCAGTACTGGAATGCGCGTCCGCTGGAAGAAGCCGGCGCGGCGAAGATTATCGAACAGCCGCAGTTCAACGCCGATGTGGTGGCCGAACTGCTGGCGAGCTGGGATCGCAAGACGCTGCTGGCCATGGCCGAGAAAGCGCGCGCGGTCGCCATTCCGGACGCCACCGAGCGCGTGGCGGCGGAGCTGGTGCGGCTCGCCAAGTAACGAGTGCAGGGGTTCGGTGCGCCGAACCTGAATAAAAGCAATGTGATGTAGGGCCGGGGTACCGGATCCGGATTAGAGAGAGTGATGAATACACAACAACTGGCGAAACTACGTACTATCGTGCCCGAGATGCGTCGCGTCCGGCACATTCACTTTGTCGGCATCGGTGGCGCCGGCATGGGTGGTATCGCCGAAGTGTTGGCAAACGAAGGGTATCAGATCAGCGGCTCCGACCTGGCGCCGAATCCGGTGACCCAACAGCTGAGCGCGCTCGGAGCGACGATTTATTTCAATCACCGTCCGGAAAACGTGCTGGATGCGAGCGTGGTGGTGGTCTCTACCGCCATCTCCGCCGACAACCCGGAGATCGTCGCCGCTCGTGAAGCGCGCATCCCGGTGATCCGCCGCGCTGAAATGCTGGCGGAGCTGATGCGTTTTCGTCACGGCATCGCTATTGCCGGCACGCACGGCAAAACCACCACCACGGCGATGGTCTCGAGCATTTATGCCGAAGCCCGCCTGGACCCGACCTTCGTCAACGGCGGGCTGGTGAAGGCGGCGGGTACCCACGCACGACTGGGGTCCAGCCGTTATCTGATCGCGGAAGCGGATGAGAGCGATGCGTCGTTCCTGCATCTGCAGCCGATGGTGGCCGTGGTCACCAACATTGAAGCCGACCACATGGACACGTACCAGGGCGACTTCGAGAACCTGAAGCAGACGTTTATCAATTTCTTGCACAACCTGCCGTTCTACGGCCGTGCGGTGATGTGCATTGACGATCCGGTGGTGCGTGAGCTGTTGCCGCGCGTGGGGCGCCATATCACCACCTACGGCTTCAGTGAGGATGCCGATGTGCGCATCGAAGACTACCGGCAGATTGGGCCGCAGGGGCACTTTACCCTGAGCCGTCAGGGCAAACCGTTGCTGACGGTGACGCTGAACGCGCCGGGCCGCCACAATGCGTTGAACGCAGCGGCGGCGGTGGCGGTAGCGACCGAAGAAGGCATCGACGACGAAGATATCCTGCGCGCGCTGGCGGGCTTCCAGGGCACCGGGCGCCGCTTCGATTTCCTCGGCGAGTTCCCGCTGGAACCAGTCAACGGCAAAGCGGGCAGCGCGATGCTGGTGGACGATTACGGCCACCATCCGACCGAGGTGGACGCCACGCTGAAAGCGGCGCGCGCCGGCTGGCCGGACAAGCGTCTGGTGATGATCTTCCAGCCGCACCGTTATACGCGCACCCGCGATCTGTACGACGATTTCGCCAACGTGCTGTCGCAGGTGGATGTGCTGCTGATGCTTGACGTGTACGCCGCCGGCGAAGCGCCGATCCCGGGCGCGGACAGCCGTTCGCTGTGCCGCACCATCCGCAGCCGCGGCAAGCTGGATCCGATCCTGGTTTCCGATGCCGATAGCGTGCCGGAAACCCTGGCGCAGCTGCTGCAGGATGAAGACCTGGTGCTGGTGCAAGGCGCCGGCAACGTGGGCAAAATCGCCCGTAAACTGGCCGAGCTGAAGCTGCAGCCGCCGAAGAAAGAGGAGGAGCACCATGGCTGATAAAGTTGCAGTTCTGCTGGGCGGCACCTCCGCCGAACGCGAAGTTTCTCTGCAATCCGGCGCCGCGGTGCTGGCCGGGTTGCGCGAAGCCGGTATCGATGCGCACGGCGTCGACACCCGCGATTTCCCGGTGACCCAGCTGAAAGATCAAGGGTTCACCAAAGTGTTTATCGCGCTGCACGGCCGCGGCGGCGAGGACGGCACCCTGCAGGGGCTGCTGGAGTTCCTCGAGCTGCCTTATACCGGCAGCGGCGTAATGGCCTCGGCGCTGACCATGGACAAATGGCGCACCAAGATGGTGTGGCAGTCGATGGGCTTGCCGGTAGCGCCTTACGTGGCGCTGAATCGCCAGCTGTACCTCGGCGCCGAAAAAGCGGCGCTGCTGGCGCGCGTGGCGGATCTCGGTTTGCCGCTGATCGTCAAGCCGAGCCGCGAAGGCTCCAGCGTCGGCATGAGCAAGGTCACCGAAAGCGCGGCGTTGGCAGCGGCATTGGAAGAGGCCTTCCGCCATGACGACGACGTGCTGGTGGAGAAGTGGCTGAGCGGCCCGGAATACACCGTAGCGATGCTGGGCGACCAGGTTCTGCCATCGATCCGCATCCAGCCGGCCGGCGTGTTTTATGACTACCAGGCCAAGTACATTTCGGACGATACGCAGTACTTCTGCCCGAGCGGTTTGAGCGCCGAGCAGGAAGCTGAGATGGCGGCGTTGGCGCTGCGCGCCTACCGCGGTCTGGACTGCAGCGGCTGGGGCCGCGTCGACGTGATGCAAGACAGCGATGGTCGCTTCTATCTGCTTGAGGTGAACACCTCTCCGGGCATGACCAGTCATAGCCTGGTGCCGATGGCGGCGCGCCAGTTTGGATTAAGCTTCTCGCAGTTGGTGGCGAGAATTTTGGAGTTGGCCGACTGATATGTCGCAAGCTGCCCTGAATGCGCGCGATCGCGAGGTGGATAACGGCCCGCGCCGCAGCAATGGAACCCAGTTGGCGGGAATGATTTTCCTGCTGATGGTGTTGGGAACGGTCGTGTGGAGCGGTTGGGCGGTGCTTGGCTGGATGAAAGACGCCAGCCGCCTGCCGCTCTCAAGGCTGGTGGTGACCGGCGAACGCCATTACACCACCAACGATGATATTCGTCAGGCGATCCTGGCGCTGGGCGCACCCGGCACCTTTATGACGCAGGATGTGGACGTCATCCAGCAGCAGATCGAACGTCTGCCGTGGATCAAGCAGGCCAGCGTGCGCAAACAATGGCCGGATGAGCTGAAGATCCATCTGGTGGAGTACGTCCCGGTGGCGCGCTGGAACGATTTGCACATGGTGGACGCCGAGGGCAAAGCGTTCAGCGTACCGGCGGAGCGGGCGGGCAAGCAGAAGTTGCCGCTGCTCTACGGGCCGGAAGGGAGCGAGCAGGATGTGCTGGAAGGCTATCGGGCGATGAGCGCCACGTTGGCGGCCAGCAAATATACGCTGAAAATGGCGGCGATGACCGCGCGCCATTCCTGGCAGCTGGCGCTGGACAACGATGTCCGGCTTGAGCTGGGGCGCGATGACCGCAACGGGCGTTTGCAGCGGTTTATCGAGCTTTACCCGGTATTGCAGCAGCAGGGCCAGGCGGAGAGCAAGCGTGTCAGCTATGTCGATCTGCGCTACGAGTCCGGCGCTTCGGTAGGGTGGGCTCCGGTGTTGGTCGATCCGCAGGCGCTTGGCGGTCAGCAAAACAGTAATCAGCAACAGAATCAGGCACAGGCAAAACAACAATGATCAAGTCGACGGACAGAAAACTGGTAGTTGGACTGGAGATCGGTACTGCAAAAGTCTCCGCGTTGGTAGGGGAAGTTCTGCCCGATGGCATGGTCAACATTATCGGGGTGGGCAGCTGCCCGTCTCGCGGTATGGATAAGGGTGGCGTAAACGACCTGGAATCGGTGGTGAAGTGCGTACAGCGCGCCATCGATCAGGCCGAGCTGATGGCGGACTGCCAGATCTCTTCGGTGTACCTGGCGCTGTCGGGCAAACACATCAGCTGCCAGAACGAAATCGGCATGGTGCCGATCTCGGAAGAGGAAGTGACGCAGGACGACGTGGAGAATGTGGTGCACACCGCCAAATCGGTGCGCGTGCGCGACGAACACCGTATCCTGCACGTGATTCCTCAGGAATACGCCATCGATTATCAGGAAGGCATCAAAAACCCGGTTGGGCTGTCCGGCGTGCGCATGCAGGCCAAGGTGCATCTGATTACCTGCCATAACGATATGGCGAAGAACATCGTCAAGGCCGTGGAACGTTGCGGCCTGAAAGTTGACCAACTTATTTTCGCCGGTCTGGCCGCGAGCTACGCGGTGCTGACCGAAGATGAACGCGAACTCGGCGTTTGCGTGGTGGATATCGGCGGCGGCACCATGGATATGGCGGTGTATACCGGCGGTGCGCTGCGCCACACCAAAGTGATCCCTTATGCCGGGAACGTGGTCACCAGCGATATCGCCTACGCCTTCGGCACGCCGCCGACCGATGCGGAAGCGATTAAAGTTCGACACGGTTGTGCGCTTGGGTCGATTGTTAGCAAGGATGAGAATGTAGAGGTGCCTAGCGTCGGGGGACGTCCTCCGCGCAGTCTGCAAAGACAGACGCTGGCTGAAGTCATTGAGCCACGCTACACCGAACTGTTGAATCTGGTTAACGATGAAATTTTGCAATTGCAGGAGCAACTGCGTCAGCAAGGGGTGAAGCATCATCTGGCGGCAGGTATCGTGCTGACCGGTGGCGCCGCCCAGATTGATGGCCTGGCAGCCTGTGCGCAACGGGTGTTCCACACTCAGGTACGCATCGGCCAACCCTTGAACATCACGGGTCTGACGGATTATGCGCAGGAGCCTTACTACTCGACGGCGGTAGGTCTGCTGCACTATGGAAAAGAGTCTCACCTGAGCGGTGAGACAGAAGTAGAAAAACGCGCCTCGGTGGGCAATTGGTTTAAACGCATCAATAGCTGGCTGAGAAAAGAGTTTTAATGTTTCAACAAAGAGATCATGCTGAGTAATCTTTTTATGATCTCGCAGCGACAGGCACAAAACGGAGAGAAACTATGTTTGAACCAATGGAACTAACCAATGACGCGGTGATTAAAGTCATCGGCGTCGGCGGCGGCGGTGGCAACGCCGTTGAACACATGGTGCGCGAGCGCATCGAAGGTGTTGAATTCTTCGCTGTGAACACGGACGCCCAGGCGCTCCGCAAAACGGCGGTTGGCCAAACCATCCAGATTGGTAGTGGTATTACCAAAGGTCTGGGTGCGGGCGCGAACCCTGAGGTGGGTCGCAATTCAGCGGAAGAAGACCGCGAAGCCCTGCGCGCAGCGCTGGACGGCGCAGACATGGTCTTCATCGCAGCCGGCATGGGCGGCGGTACCGGTACCGGTGCGGCGCCAGTGGTGGCTGAAGTGGCTAAAGATTTGGGTATTCTGACCGTGGCCGTGGTGACCAAGCCTTTCAACTTCGAAGGCAAGAAGCGCATGGCATTCGCGGAGCAGGGTATCGCTGAACTGTCCAAACACGTGGACTCGCTGATCACCATCCCGAACGACAAGCTGTTGAAAGTTCTGGGGCGCGGCATCTCTCTGCTGGACGCGTTCGGCGCGGCCAACGACGTGCTGAAAGGCGCGGTGCAGGGTATCGCCGAGCTGATCACCCGTCCGGGCCTGATGAACGTCGACTTCGCCGACGTGCGCACCGTGATGTCCGAAATGGGCTACGCGATGATGGGTTCCGGCGTGGCTTGCGGTGAAGACCGCGCCGAAGAAGCGGCCGAAATGGCGATCTCCAGCCCGCTGCTGGAAGACATCGACCTGTCCGGCGCGCGCGGCGTGCTGGTCAACATTACCGCTGGCTTCGATCTGCGTCTGGATGAGTTCGAAACTGTGGGTAACACCATCCGTGCGTTCGCTTCCGACAACGCTACCGTGGTTATCGGTACCTCGCTGGATCCGGAAATGAACGACGAACTGCGCGTTACCGTGGTTGCAACCGGTATCGGTATGGACAAGCGTCCTGAAATCACTCTGGTGACCAATAAGCAGGCCAGCCAGCCAGTGATGGATCACCGTTATCAGCAGCACGGCATGTCGCCTCTGCCGCAGGAAGTGAAACCTGCCGCCAAGGTGGTCAACGACCAAGCTGCGCAGCCGAATAAAGAGCCCGACTATCTTGATATTCCAGCCTTCCTGCGTAAACAGGCAGACTAAGAATATCCTGAGAATTTGGAATCTCCGCTCTTTGTGCTAAACTGTCCCGCCGGCCATGCTGTATGCTTGGCTGGTAGGATGGATAACATTGCGAGATAAAACGATGATCAAACAAAGGACATTAAAACGTATTGTTCAGGCGACTGGCGTCGGTTTGCATACCGGCAAGAAAGTCACGCTGACAATGCGCCCAGCGCCGGCTAATACCGGGGTCATCTATCGTCGCACTGACTTGAATCCACCGGTTGATTTTCCGGCTGATGCAAAATCCGTGCGTGATACCATGCTCTGTACTTGCCTGGTGAATGAGCATGACGTGCGTATTTCGACCGTTGAGCACCTCAACGCCGCGCTGGCTGGGCTGGGCATCGACAATATCGTCATCGAAGTCGACGCCGCTGAAATCCCAATCATGGACGGCAGCGCCAGTCCGTTCGTGTTCTTGCTGCTGGATGCCGGCATCGAAGAACTGAACTCGGCGAAGAAATTCCTGCGTCTGAAAGAGACTGTGCGTGTTGAAGATGGCGACAAATGGGCCGAGCTGTCCCCGCATAACGGGTTCCGCCTGGACTTCACCATCGACTTCAACCACCCGGCTATC
Source organism: Serratia sp. DFXYC6 (assembly GCF_057196085.1). Classification (NCBI taxonomy): domain Bacteria; kingdom Pseudomonadati; phylum Pseudomonadota; class Gammaproteobacteria; order Enterobacterales; family Yersiniaceae; genus Serratia; species Serratia sp. DFXYC6. The sequence continues at coordinate 467,234 of NZ_JBXUNV010000003.1, forward strand.
GACGCCAGCTCTCAGCGCTACCGTCTTGATTTCTCGGCTGAGTCGTTCGTGCGTCAAATCAGCCGCGCGCGCACCTTCGGGTTCATGCGCGATATCGAATATCTGCAGTCCCGCGGCTTGGCCCTGGGCGGCAGCTTCGATTGCGCCATCGTGGTAGATGACTACCGCGTGCTGAACGAAGACGGTCTGCGTTTCGAAGACGAGTTCGTACGTCACAAAATGCTGGACGCCATCGGCGACCTGTTCATGTGCGGCCACAACATCATTGGCGCGTTCACCGCGTTCAAGTCTGGGCACGCGCTGAACAACAAACTGCTGCAGGCCGTACTGGCCAAGCAGGAAGCGTGGGAATACGTGACCTTCCAGGACGAAGCCGAAATGCCGTTGGCATTCAAGGCACCGTCTACCGTATTGGCGTAAGGTCTGAATTCCTCGCCTGCTGCGAATAACGGCAGGCGCATCCTCTGAGAGCCTGAGAATTCAGGCTCGTGATGCCGTCTGATGTTTTGCAGTTGTGTCGCTGATTACTTATCACGACTGGTTGTGTTGGTACCCTCTCCGGCCAATGCAGCCAGCCGTTCCAATATCTTGCGCAGTTTCTCCGGGCTACGGCTCGCCAATCCTCTCAGCTCTTCCGCACTTTCCAGACTCAAATGCCGCATCGGCACGGGTTTTTCCGGCGCTTTCTCGGCGTTTTGCACCTGGTTGCTGCCTTTCGCCATCAAGGCCGGATTAATCCTGATGTCGATCGACGACAATGATGGTAGAATTTGCGCTCGTAGTGCAGACAGCAAAGCGGGTTGTTCGTAGCGCAAGCGCATCATCCAACTGGCATTTGCCGTTTCGAGCACTAAAATACCCTGTCGGAAATTCGCGACGCGGCACCAGGGATGCAGGGGAGCGGGCAACAGGCCCTTCACTGCACGGTTAAGCTTGAGCAGCGCCACCGCGCGTTGCTGGACGTTATGCAGCGGCCCTTTGCTGCCGGCAGACGCGTCGTCGAACAGGACATCTAATAATTGTGGACGGCTATCGCGCATAATGGGCTCCGGCGGATTATAAACTCGTGATCGGTATTCTAAATCGTTGGCGACAATTTGGCAGACGTTATTTCTGGCCCCATCTCCTGTTAGGGATGGTTGCGGCCACGCTTGGCGCGTCTTCCAATTTGTCCGGCGCTCCCGATCAGGCCGCACTGCCGAATACGTCGTCCAGCCTTAACCGGCAAAATTCGGCCAACGGCACCTTCAACAGCCTGGCCCTGCTGCAGGACGCGCACCGCCGCCCTACCTTCAGCGTAGATTATTGGCAGCAGCATGCACTGCGCACCGTCATTCGTCATCTCTCTTTCGCGTTGGCGCCGCAGGCGGTTTATGCGCGGGTACAGGAGAGCGAAGCCGAAGCGGAACCGCCTTTGCAGGTAGCGCAACTGGCGCTGCTGTCTACCCTCAATGCGCTGCTGACGCATGAGCCGAAGCCGCCGACCATCATTCGCCACACCCACCTTGAGGTGCTGCCAACGCTGGCGCGGCACCAGACCGGCCTGTGGGTGGCTCAGGTGCAAGGCATTCGCGCCGGGCCCGTCGTTCTCGTCTGACTCCGCCCTTAGGGCATAAAAACCATAAATAATAGCAAGTTGACTGCCGCATTCGGCCGTCATGACAGAGATATCAAACATCATGTTAGTGAAATTATTAACCAAAGTTTTTGGCAGCCGTAACGATCGTACCCTGCGCCGCATGCGCAAAGTGGTTGAGCAGATCAACCGCATGGAACCGGACATGGAAAAACTGTCCGATGACGAGCTGAAAGCGAAAACCAACGAGTTCCGCGCACGCCTGGAAAAAGGCGAGTCGCTGGAAAGCCTGATCCCGGAAGCCTTCGCCGTGGTGCGTGAGGCGAGCAAGCGCGTGTTCGGCATGCGTCACTTCGACGTGCAGCTGCTGGGCGGCATGGTGCTGAACGACCGCTGCATCGCCGAGATGCGCACCGGTGAAGGTAAAACCCTGACCGCGACGCTGCCGGCCTACCTGAACGCCCTGAGCGGCCGCGGCGTGCACGTGGTGACCGTCAACGACTATCTGGCGCAGCGTGACGCCGAAAACAACCGCCCGCTGTTCGAGTTCCTCGGCCTGAGCATCGGCATCAACCTGCCGGGCATGCCGGCGCCGGCCAAGCGTGAAGCTTACGCTGCCGACATCACCTACGGCACCAACAACGAATACGGCTTCGACTACCTGCGCGACAACATGGCGTTCAGCCCGGAAGAGCGCGTGCAGCGCAAACTGCACTATGCGCTGGTGGATGAGGTGGACTCCATCCTGATCGATGAAGCGCGTACGCCGCTGATCATCTCCGGCCCGGCCGAAGACAGCTCCGAGATGTACATCAAGGTCAACAAGCTGATCCCTAAACTGATCCGCCAGGAAAAAGAAGACTCCGACACCTTCAAGGGTGAAGGGCACTTCTCGGTGGATGAGAAGGCGCGCCAGGTTCACCTGACCGAACGCGGCCTGATCCTGATCGAAGAGATGCTGGTAGAGGCTGGCATCATGGATGAAGGCGAATCGCTGTACTCGCCGACCAATATCATGCTGATGCACCACGTTACCGCCGCGCTGCGCGCCCACGTGCTGTTCACCCGCGACGTTGACTACATCGTGAAAGACGGCGAAGTGATCATCGTCGATGAGCACACCGGCCGCACCATGCAGGGCCGCCGTTGGTCCGATGGCCTGCACCAGGCGGTGGAAGCCAAAGAAGGCGTGGAGATCCAGAACGAGAACCAGACGCTGGCTTCGATCACCTTCCAGAACTACTTCCGTCTGTACGAGAAGCTGGCCGGGATGACCGGTACCGCCGATACCGAAGCCTTCGAATTCAGCTCGATCTACAAGCTGGACACCATCGTGGTGCCAACCAACCGTCCGATGATCCGTAAGGACATGCCGGATCTGGTGTACATGACCGAGAAAGAGAAGATCGGCGCCATCATCGAGGACATCCGCGAGCGTACCGCCAAAGGCCAGCCGGTGTTGGTGGGTACCATCTCAATCGAGAAATCCGAAGTGGTGTCCCGTGAGCTGACCAAAGCGGGCATCGACCACAAGGTGCTGAACGCCAAATTCCACGCCATGGAAGCGGACATCGTCGCCCAGGCCGGCCAGAGCGGTGCGGTAACCATCGCCACCAACATGGCGGGCCGTGGTACCGATATCGTGTTGGGCGGCAGCTGGCAGGCTGAAGTGGCGCTGCTGGAAGAACCGACCGAAGAGCAGATCGAAGCCATCAAAGCCGCCTGGAAAGAGCGCCACGACGCGGTGCTGGCGGCGGGCGGCCTGCATATCATCGGCACCGAGCGCCATGAATCGCGCCGTATCGATAACCAGCTGCGCGGCCGTTCCGGTCGTCAGGGCGACGCCGGTTCATCCCGCTTCTACCTGTCGATGGAAGATGCCCTGATGCGTATCTTCGCCTCGGATCGCGTGTCCGGCATGATGCGTAAACTGGGCATGAAAGAAGGCGAAGCGATTGAGCACCCGTGGGTGACCAAGGCGATCGCCAATGCCCAGCGTAAGGTAGAGAGCCGCAACTTCGACATCCGTAAGCAGCTGCTGGAGTACGATGACGTCGCCAACGATCAGCGCCGCGCCATCTACAGCCAACGCAACGAATTGCTGGACGTGTCCGACGTGAGCGAAACCATCGCCAGCATCCGCGAGGACGTGTTCAAGAGCACCATCGACAACTACATCACGCCGCAGTCGCTGGAAGAAGAGTGGGACATTCAGGGGCTGGAAGAGCGCCTGAAGAACGACTTCGATCTGGAGATGCCGATCGCCCAGTGGCTGGACAAAGAGCCGGAGCTGCACGAAGAGACGCTGCGCGAACGCATTCTGGAGAACGCCAAAGAGCAGTATCAGCGTAAGGAAGAAGTGGTCGGCAGCGAGATGATGCGCAACTTCGAGAAGGGCGTGATGCTGCAGACGTTGGATTCTCTGTGGAAAGAGCATCTGGCGGCGATGGACTACCTGCGCCAGGGTATCCACCTGCGCGGTTACGCGCAGAAGGATCCGAAGCAGGAGTACAAGCGTGAATCCTTCAACATGTTCGCCACCATGCTGGAATCGCTGAAATATGAAGTGATCAGCGTGCTGAGCAAGGTACAGGTGCGGATGCCGGAAGAGGTGGAAGCGCTGGAACAGCAGCGCCGTGAAGAGGCCGAGCGTCTGGCGCAGCAGCAACAGCTGAGCCACCACGACGAGAACGCGCTGGTGACTGAAGATCCGAACGCGCCGGCGACCGCCGAGCGTAAAGTGGGGCGCAACGATCCTTGCCCATGCGGTTCCGGCAAGAAATACAAGCAGTGCCACGGCCGCCTGCAGTAATGCCGGCCGCGGTTAACCGATAACACCCAGGGGTTCAGCTTGCTGAGCCCCTGTTTTTTGGCACCCATCAGGAGGGTGAGATGAAACATCTGAATATCGCCGTGGGCATTATCCGCAATGCTCAACAGGAGATCTTTATTACCCGCCGCGCCGCCGATGCGCACATGGCCGGCTTTTGGGAGTTTCCCGGCGGTAAGATCGAACAGGGTGAAACGCCGGAACAGGCGTTGAGCCGCGAGCTGCGGGAAGAGACCGGTATCGAAACCGAACGCGCCGAACTGCTGGAGGTGGTGGAGCACCGCTTCAGCGATCGCATCGTGACGCTGAATTTTTATCTGGTAGAAGCCTGGGCGGGTGAGCCGTTCGGCCGCGAGGGGCAACCGATGCGCTGGGTAAAACAGGTGGACCTGCGTGAAGACGAGTTCCCGGAAGCCAACGTCGGCATTATTCAGCTGCTGGTGGCACAGGCGAACGCCGCGCAATAACCAGTTTGGCCTGGCGTCCGCCAGGCCAACAGCGGGCGATCAGCGATCGTCCATTTCGCTCCAGTCTTCGCTTTCCGACAGATCGCTGTTGCTCGGAATGCGCTTCTCTTCATCGGCCCACTCGCCGAGATCGATCAGCTGGCAGCGTTTGCTGCAAAACGGCCGGAATGGGCTGACTTCACCCCAAACCACGCCGGTGCCACAGGTTGGGCATTTTACTACGGTCGTCATAACGGTTCCTTACGCCTTCTTGCGGTGCTGAGAAGGCTTTCTTTCATAAGTTCAACAACAGGCCAGTTCGAACGTCAGGCGTTCAGGCACCGCGCCATGTTCGCTGTCCAGCGGCAGGAAACGAATAGCATAACGCGTCTTATGGCCGGAAATCTGCGGATAAAGCTGCGGCGCCAGATGGAGGCGCAGGCGCAGCAGATCCGCCCCTTCGGCGTTGTCCTGGAAAAAACCGTTCAGGCTGATTTGATTGCGGAACGGCCCGGATTGGCGGATCAGATCCAACACCATGATCAGCGCCTGGTTCAGCGGATCCAGCGACTGCAGCCAGGCGGCGACGTCGGCATCGCGATCTTGCTGCGGCGCGTGCATCCACATGTGCAGGGTCGGCAGATCGAAGCTGCAGCAACCGCCAGGAATGTTCAGCCGCTGACGCACCAGGCCGATCAGCCGATCTTCGCGCAGCGCCTGGCCGAGGCGCGGCGCCGCCATCAGCGCCGATGAGCGCGACTTCAGCTGGCCGCGCAGCTGGTCGATCAGCGCCATATCCACGCCCGGCACATCGGCCCAGGCCAACAGTTTCTGCTGCTGGCGCTCCAGCTCTTTGAGCAGTTCGGTGCGCACTTCGCCGCGCTCCAGCACGTCCAGCAAGTCGGAGACGGTGCGAAAGAAGGTGAGGGCGATGGCGGTTTCACTCAGGGCGCGTTGGCCGTGCAGCTGTTGCAGCAGGAATTCGATGCGCAGCCAGGTGCGCATCTTCTCGTTCAGCGGGTGTTCAAAGAGAACGGTTGGGGAAACATCACTCATGCAGTTTAATCCTGTTGGGGCGCTGTTGCCGCCAGTTCAAGGTAGCGACGATGCAGAGCGGCGACCTGTGGCTCTATCCCCTGAGCGGCGCCGCTGTTGTCAATAATGTCATCCGCCACGGCGAGGCGCTGCTGGCGCGTGGCCTGGGCGGCGAGAATGCTCTGCGCTTGCTCACGGCTTACGCCGTCGCGCGCGATGGTGCGAGCCAGCTGGGTTTCGGCGTCGACGTCGATCACCAGCACCCGATCGGCGCGATCCTGCAGGCGGTTTTCCACCAGCAGCGGCACCACCCACAGCGCGTACGGGCTGGTGGCTTGCGCCAGTTGGCGCTGGGTTTCACGGTGTATCAGCGGGTGCAGCAGCTGGTTCAGCCAGGTTTTGTCATCGGGATGGCTGAAGATGCGCTGACGCAGCGCAGCGCGGTTCAACGCACCGTCCGGCAGCAACATTTCATTACCAAATCGTTCGGCGATCGCGGCCAAGGCAGGGGTGCCCGGCTCGACGACCTGACGGGCGATCATGTCAGCATCGACAAGGGTTGCGCCGTGGCGCGCAAAGGCGTTCGCGACGGTCGTCTTGCCGCTGCCTATGCCCCCGGTCAACGCAACAATGTAGGCCATGGTGTTAGGTGCATCCGATGTTCATAAAAAAATAATAGTCGAATCATAAAGCGATCGCGCAGAAGTGCAAGTCGGCAGGCGGCGCTTGCGCATCGGCACCGATTGGGTGGTGAGAAAAAACGCAGCGGCACGGCAAAAATGAGCGGGCAGTCACACTGCGATTATGCAGGTAAATTTGTCGGATTGTAGCGTAAATAAAGGCGAATTCGCAGTCTTGTTCGGCGATTATTAGCGCGTATTATAACGTCACTGGAACTGGCATTAATCTCGCCGCCGTCTTTTTGCGCCACTGGAAAGCCGTCGGGTAGAGGTGCGAATATCCTCCTTGCGATCCGTCGCCATTAACCAGGAAATCATAAGTCATGCGTATTGAAGAAGATTTGAAGTTGGGCTTTAAAGACGTGTTGATCCGCCCTAAGCGCTCCACGCTGAAAAGCCGCTCCGAGGTTGAACTGGAACGTCAGTTTACCTTCAAGCATTCAGGTTGCAGCTGGTCCGGCGTGCCGATTATCGCCGCCAACATGGACACGGTGGGCACCTTCCGCATGGCCGAGGCCCTGGCTTCTTTCGACGTTCTCACCGCCGTACACAAACATTACAGCGTCGAGCAATGGGCTGACTTCGTGCAGCGCATGCCGGAATCGGTGCTGCGCCATGTGATGGTCTCCACCGGCACCTCCGAAGCCGACTTCGCCAAAATGCAGCAGATCCTGGCCCTGTCTCCGGCGCTGAAATTCATCTGTATCGACGTGGCCAACGGCTACTCCGAACACTTCGTCGCCTTCCTGCAGAAAGCGCGCGAAGCCTGCCCGAATCACGTCATCTGCGCAGGTAACGTGGTAACCGGCGAAATGGTGGAAGAGTTGATCCTCTCCGGCGCCGACATCGTTAAAGTCGGCATCGGCCCGGGGTCGGTATGCACCACCCGCGTGAAGACCGGTGTGGGCTACCCGCAGTTGTCGGCGGTGATCGAATGCGCCGATGCGGCCCACGGGCTGGGCGGCCAAATCGTCAGCGACGGCGGCTGCTCGGTGCCGGGCGATGTCGCCAAAGCCTTCGGCGGCGGCGCGGACTTCGTGATGCTGGGCGGCATGCTGGCCGGCCACGACGAGTGCGAAGGCACCGTGGTGGAAGAGAACGGCGAGAAATTTATGCTGTTCTACGGCATGAGCTCCGAGTCAGCGATGAAGCGCCACGTCGGCGGCGTAGCAGAGTATCGCGCGGCCGAAGGCAAAACCGTCAAGCTGCCGCTGCGCGGCGAGGTAGAGTTTACCGTGCGCGATATCCTCGGCGGCCTGCGTTCCGCCTGCACCTACGTCGGCGCCGAGCGTCTGAAAGAGCTGACCAAGCGCACCACCTTTATCCGCGTGGCGGAGCAGGAAAACCGCGTCTTCGGCAGCAAATAAGCCGCAGCTTGCATTCGGGCGCCGCGCACCACGGCGCCCGCTATCCTCTTCTTTATCCCAGCACGCTGCCCAGTTGAAAGATAGGCAGATACATGGCGATAACCAAAGCGCCGACAATCCCGCCCACCACCAGCATCAACAGCGGCTCCAGCGTTTGCGCCAGCGTATCGGCCAGCTCGTGCGTCTGCCGTTCATACCACTGCGCCAACTTATCCAGCAAGGCGTCCAGCGAACCGGACTCCTCGCCCACCCGCACCAGCTGCCGGCACAGCGGCGGAAACAGCGGTTGCAGGCCCAGGGCATGATGAAACGCTTCGCCTTCGGCGATCTGCCGTTGCACCTGCTCCAGCGCCTGCCGGTACAACGGATGATCCGCCGCCAGCGCCGCCGCGTTCAAGCCTTCCACCAGCGTCAGCCCCGCGCGTTGGGTCATGGTCAGGATACGAAATGTTTGGCTCAGCGCGCCGCCGCTCACCAGCCGGGCAATTAGCGGCAGGCGCAGCAAGGCGGCCTGTTCGCGTTGGCGCCACGGAGGGCGCGGATGCAGCCAGCGGCAGTAGCCGAACAGCAACGCGCCGAGCAGCAGCGCCAAATAGGGGCCAACGGCGATCAGCAGCGCGGACAACCCCAATAATCCTTGGGTAAACCAGGGCAGCTGCGCATCGAACGACTGATAAACCTTGGCAAATTCCGGCAGCACCATCACCAGCATCAGCACGCTGACCAGCAGCGCCACCGCGCAGATGAAGAGGGGATAACGCAGCGCTTTGGTCACCTTGCGGCGCAGCAGCAGCTGGGCCTCCTGCTGTTGCGCCAGCTGCAGGCAGCAGCGATCGAGGTTGCCGGTCAGTTCGCCGATGGCGATCAGTTGGCGATAGATCAGTGGAAAAACGCTTGGTTGTGCGGCAAGGCTTTCGGAGAGCGGCTGCCCTTCGCACACCTGGTCGGCCAGCTGGCGCAGCAGGCAACGCCAGGCTGCCGAAGGATGCTCTGCCGCCAGAAGCTGCAGCGTATTGACCAGCGGCAGCCCGGCCTGCAACAGGGTAGCGAGCTGGCGGGTGAAGTGGATTAACGGTTCTCCGCGCCATTGGCCGGGCGTGACGCGTTTGCCGTGCCCGATCCGCCAAGGTTGCAGGCCTTGTTCGATCAGCAGCCGGCTCACCTGCCGTTTTTCATCGCTCATCAGTTCGCCGCGGCGTAAGGTGCCCTGAGCGTCGAAAGCCTGCCACAGAAACAACCGGCGCGCTTTCATGGCGTGGTTACGCCGGGCTGGACGACGTCGATCACGCGGTACAGTTCTTCCAGCGAGGTCGTGCCTTCGGCGGCCAGCGACAGACCCGCCTGCAGCAGCGAAAGCTGCCCCTGCTCGTGGGCGATATCCGCCAGCAGACTGGGAGCGGCGTTCGCCAGCAATGCCGCCTGAATTTCCGGCGTAATGGCCAACAGTTCATACACGCCGATGCGCCCATAATAGCCGCCGAAGCAGTGCTCGCAGCCGTCGGCGCGCCAGGCGGTCAGCGGTTCCGGCCAGAGCGCGGTGGGAAAATGCGCCGGCTGGCTTTGCGGGTAGCGGCAGTGGCGACACAGCCTGCGCACCAGCCGCTGGGCGACGACCAGCTTCAGGCAGCCGGCGAGCAGGTAGCCGGGGATACCCATGTGCATCAGCCGCGTCAGGGTTTCAGCAGTGGAGTTGGTATGCAGCGTCGACAGCACCAGGTGGCCGGTTTGTGCGGCCTTGACCGCGATCTCGGCGGTTTCCGCATCGCGGATCTCGCCGATCATGATGACGTCCGGATCCTGGCGCAGCAGGGCACGCAGCACTCGGGTGAAGTTCAGCTCGGTTTTGGCGTTGATCTGGGTCTGATTGACGCCGAACAGCGGGATCTCGACCGGATCCTCGACGCTGCACAGGTTGCTTTGCGCATCATTCAACTGGCGCAGCCCGCTGTACAGCGTTACCGTCTTGCCGCTGCCGGTCGGGCCGGTCACCAGGATCAAACCTTGCGGGCAGGCCAACGCTGCCGCGTAGCGCGCCAGATCCGTCCGGCTCATGCCCAGTTGATCCAGCGGCAGCTCTTGCTGCTCGCCCTGCTGAACGCGCAGCACCACCTTTTCGCCGTGCAACGTCGGCAGGGTGGCGATGCGCATGGCATAGCGCGCGCTGTCCAGCGTCAGGCTGAGCTGCCCGTCCTGAGGTTGACGGCGCTCGGTGATATCCAGTTGGCCGAGGATCTTCAGCCGGGCGATGAGGCGCGCAGCCAGCTGCGGCGGCGGTGAGGCAAGGGTTTGCAGCACGCCGTCGATGCGCAGGCGAATGCGAAAATGCTGCCGAAAGGGCTCAAAGTGAATGTCCGAGGCGCGGCGCTGAATGGCCAGGCGCAGCGTCTGGTTGATGAACTGTACCACCGGCGCATCGCCGTCGTCGGGGTAGGCGATGTCGGTCGTGTCCTCTTCGGCCGTCAACGGCGCCGGGAGCGGCTCGTGGTGCTGGTTCAGTGCCATCTCCAGCCTGGCCGCCGGCCATTGTTCCAAATGGATGCGCTTGCCGGTGGCGAAACGTAGCGCCGCCAGCAGCCCCTGCGGCGCTTCTTCGCTGAGCGCGACCGTCAGGGTGGTCGGGTCTTCGCTCAGCGCCAGCGCCTGATAGCGCCGGCACAGGGCGTGAACCTCTTCGCTGATTTGCGCGTTCATCGCCATTACTCCGCCGCGTTGTCGAAGCGGAAGACTTCCTGGCACACCTCAACCAGCGTCGCGTTTTCGCTGCTGCACAGCCGGCTCCAGCGGGTCAGCCCATCGGCGTTAGACTTGGGGGTTAATGCCACCGCCAGGCCCTGCAGCGTTTGGCTGCCGGTCAGCGTGATCACGCCTTTGACGACTTTCACCCCGCTGACATAGCGCGATGTGCCGCCGGTGGGAATGCCTTTGCTGCCGGCCTCGCAGCCGGCGGGCGCGCCTTCGTCCAGCACGCACAGCTCGACCGCCATTTTATACGGCGCCATGGTTTGCAGCATGTCGGTCATCGCTGCTTTCTGGATGTAGCGCTGGTAGGCGGGAATGCCGATGGCGCTGAGGATGGCGATGATGGCGATCACCACCATCAGTTCTATCAGGGTAAAGCCGCGTTGTGTTTCCATGCGTTGTTTCCTCCATTGGGGTGTGGAAGACAACGGTAGCGGCTTGCTCGGGGGCACGGCGAGGGGCGGTTACGCGTTTCTCGGCGTACTTCCATCAGTAATGATGTGGTTTGCAGCGGTGAAAAAAACGGTGCGAGGGGCTTCGCAAACTGCGGTAACGCCCCCGGCAGCGGCCGGGGGCGAGGGGATCATTTGAAGCGCATCGACAGATCGAGCGCGGTCACATGCTTGGTCAGCGCGCCGACCGAAATGTAATCCACGCCGGTCTCGGCGAAGGTGCGCAGCGTCTCGCGGGTGACGTTGCCGGACACTTCCAGCTGGGCGCGGCCCTGGGTTTGTGCGACCGCCTGACGCATCATCTCTACGCTGAAGTTGTCCAGCATGATGATGTCGGCGCCGGCATCCAGCGCCTGCTGCAGTTCATCGAGCGACTCGACTTCCACTTCCACCGGCACGTCGGCGTGCAGCCAGAAGGCTTTTTCCACCGCGTTCTTGATAGAACCGGAGGCGATGATGTGGTTTTCCTTGATCAGGAAGGCATCGGACAGCCCCAGCCGGTGGTTGCTGCCGCCCCCGCACAGCACGGCGTATTTCAGCGCGGTGCGCAGGCCGGGTAAGGTCTTGCGGGTATCGAGCAGGCGAGTCCGGGTGCCTTCCAGCAGGGCCACGTAGCGGCTGACTTCGGTCGCCACACCGGAGAGCGTCTGCACGAAGTTCAGCGCGGTGCGCTCGCCGGTCAGCATCACCCGCGCCGGGCCGCGCAGCCGGCAGAGCGGTTGGTTCGGCGTCAGACGGTCGCCGTCCGCCACCAGCCACTCCACCTGCACCTGATTGCCCAACTGAATAAAGACTTCGTTCAGCCAGCGACGGCCACAGAACACGCCGGCTTCGCGGGTGATGACGGTGGCTTCGGCCTGTTTGTCTGCCGGTAACAATTGCGCGGTAATATCGCGCCCGGCGTCGACTTCGCCCCCCAGGTCTTCGCGCAGCGCCTGGGCGACGGCATAGGGAATATCACTTTCAATTCGTTCAAGAAGCTCGGTGCGGCGACTGTCGGCACTGTAGCGGCGTGTCGGCATGGAAAACTCCGAAATGGACGGTTAGATCGTAGGGGAACATGCTACTCTGTTGCAGGAATAAGTACCACCGCAGAGAGGTGTCTGATGCAGTTGGAAAATGGCTGGATTGTTGGGGTGACGCGAGTGCTCTCGCCGCACTGCGATCGGCGCCCGGATGACGAGCCGCCCTCGCTGCTGGTCATCCACAACATCAGCTTGCCGCCCGGCGAGTTCGGTGGCCCCTATATCGACCAGCTGTTCACCGGCACGCTCGACCCTGCGCAGCACCCTTATTTCGCCGAGATCCATCAGCTGCGGGTGTCGGCGCATTGCCTGATTCGCCGCGGCGGAGATATGGTGCAGTATGTGCCTTTCGACCAGCGTGCCTGGCACGCGGGCGTTTCCCTGTATCAGGGGCGCGATCGGTGCAACGATTTCTCCATCGGCATCGAGCTGGAAGGAACTGACCAGTTACCCTACACCGAAGCGCAATATCGCACGCTGCAGGCGGTCACCGTGCTGCTGGCCGAACATTATCCACCGCTGGCGGCCAATATTGCCGGGCATTGCGATATCGCCCCCGGCCGCAAGACCGATCCCGGGCCGGCGTTCGATTGGGATCGCTATCTGGCATCTCTGGAACAACGCGGCGCGCCCGCCGACGCTATGCTTGAGACAAGAAAAAGGGAGAGGAATCGCTAATGACGCTGTTTACGCTGTTGCTGGTTTTGGCCTGGGAGCGCCTGTTCAAGCTGGGAGAACACTGGCAGCTGGATCATCGCCTCGAAGTGGTATTTCAGCGGCTGCATCGGGTTTCGCTGGCACAGACGCTGGCGATGACCGCCGCCTGGATGGTGATCGTCTGGGGCGTTCTGTGGTTGTCGCACGGGCTGTTCTTCGGCGTGGTGACGCTGCTGCTGTGGATCGTCATCGATCTGCTGTGCGTCGGCGCCGGCATCAAGCGCAAACACTACCGCGCCTACCTGAAAGCGGCGCGGCAGGGGGATATCCACGCCAGCGATCAGATGGCGGAAGAGCTGGCGTTGATCCACGGCTTGCCGGTGGACTGCAGCGAAGAGCTGCGCCTGCGCGAGCTGCAAAACGCGCTGCTGTGGATTAACTTCCGTTATTACCTGGCGCCGCTGTTCTGGTTTGTGGTCTTTGGGCCGTACGGTCCGATCGCGCTGGCGGGGTATGCCTTTCTGCGCGCCTATCAAACCTGGCTGGCGCGCCACAATACGCCGCTGGAGCGTTCGCAATCGGGCATCGATCACCTGCTGAACTGGCTGGACTGGATCCCGGTGCGTTTGGCTGGAGTGGCCTACGCGCTGTTTGGCCACGGTGAACGCGCGTTGCCGGCCTGGTTCGCCTCGCTCGGGGATCGGCATTCGTCGTCGTATCAGGTGCTGACGCGGTTGGCCCAGTTCTCGCTGGCGCGCGATCCGCATATGGATCCGGTGCAAACGCCGCGGGCGGCGGTGACGCTGGCGCGCAAGGTGACGATGATCATCGTGGTGGTGGTGGCGCTGTTGACCATTTACGGCACGCTGCTTTAAGCCGCAGAGAAAAAAACGGGCGCCGAGGCGCCCGTTTTTTTGGCCATTCGGCCGGGATTACAGCTTGGCGAAGCAGCGACGCGCGGCGTCGATGGTGCGCTGAATGTCTTCCTTGCTGTGCGCCACGGACATGAAGCCCGCTTCGAAGGCGGACGGCGCCAGATACACCCCTTCTTCCAGCATCAGGTGGAAGAAGCGCTTGAAGCGTTCCACGTCGCACTGCATCACGTCCTGGTAGCAGGTGACCGCCGGCGCGTCGGTGAAGAACAGGCCGAACATGCCGCCGACGTTGTTGACCACCAGCGGAATATTCTCCTCCTGCGCCGCGTGCAGCAGGCCAGCGGCCAGCATCTCGGTCAGTTCGGTCAGCGTCTGGTGCACGCCGACCTGTGAGACTTCGGTCAAACAAGCGTAGCCCGCCGCCATGGCGATCGGGTTGCCGGACAGGGTGCCGGCCTGGTAGACCGGGCCGGTCGGCGCCAGCGCCTCCATCACCTCGCGACGGCCGCCGAAGGCGCCCACCGGCATGCCGCCGCCGATGATTTTGCCGAGGCAGGTCAGATCAGGCTCGACGCCGTAATAGGATTGCGCGCCGGCCAGCGCGACGCGGAAGCCGGTCATCACTTCGTCGATGATCAAGAGCGCGCCGTACTTGTCGCACAGGGCGCGCAGGCCCGGCAGGAATTCCGGCAGCGGCGGCACGCAGTTCATGTTGCCGGCGACCGGCTCGACGATGATACAGGCGATTTCGGACGGGTACTGTTCGAAGGCGGCGCGCACCGAATCCAGATCGTTATAGGTGCAGGTCAGAGTGTGCTTGGCGAAGTCGGCCGGCACGCCCGGTGAGTTCGGCTGGCCGAGGGTCAGCGCGCCGGAGCCGGCTTTCACCAGCAGGCAGTCGGCGTGGCCGTGATAGCAGCCTTCGAACTTGATGATTTTATCGCGGTTGGTGTAGCCGCGCGCCAGGCGGATGGCGCTCATGGTGGCTTCGGTGCCTGAGTTCACCATGCGCACCATATCCATCGTCGGCACCAGCTCGGTGACCAGCTGCGCCATTTTGACTTCCATCTCGGTCGGCGCGCCGAAGCTCAGGCCGCGCTGCGCCGCTTCGATTACCGCGTCGCGGATCGCCGGGTGGTTATGCCCCAGCACCATCGGCCCCCAGGAACCGACATAGTCGATATAGGCCTTGCCGTCGGCATCGAACAGGTAAGCCCCGTCTGCCCGCTCGATAAACAGCGGCACACCGCCTACGCCGGTGAATGCACGCACCGGAGAGTTTACCCCGCCGGGGATCAACTGTTGCGCCTGGGCGTACAGACTTTCGGACTTGCTGTGTAGGCTCATAAATCGGCTCCTGGATTCTCTTTTGAATGATTTGACCGCGCTATTCTAGAGGAGAGCGCCGCGTTATGAAACGATCACAGTCAGATACCATTAACGGCAGCGCCCGCCGCCAGGTTGGGGTAGAATTATCGCCCTGCCTATTTGTATTACAAATTACCTGACGAATCACTCGCGATGACAGAATCACAATCACAGCCCGTCGGGACGTTGAGCCCGCGTCTTAGCCGCAGCGATGCGGTGCGTCAGTTTATTCGCCGCGATAAAACCCCGGTGGCGATCCTGGTGATGGCCGCGCTGGTGGGGGCGCTGGCCGGTTTGCTCGGCGTGGCCTTCGATAAAGCGGTGGAGTGGGTGCAGCAGCAGCGGCTGGCTTCGCTGGCGCAGGTCGCCGACTCCTGGCTCCTGGTGTGGCCCCTGGCGTTTATCCTGTCCGCCGCGCTGGCAGCGCTGGGCTATTACCTGGTGCGGCGCTTTGCGCCTGAGGCGGGCGGCTCGGGCATTCCGGAAATCGAAGGCGCGCTGGAAGAGCTGCGGCCGGTACGCTGGTGGCGCGTGATCCCGGTGAAATTCATCGGCGGCATGGGCACGCTGGGGGCGGGCATGGTGCTGGGGCGTGAAGGGCCCACGGTGCAGATGGGCGGCAACGTCGGGCGCATGGTATTGGACGTGCTGCGCATTCGCGGCGCCGAGGCGCGTCATACGCTGCTGGCGACCGGGGCCGCCGCCGGCTTGTCCGCCGCGTTCAACGCGCCGCTGGCCGGCATCTTGTTCATCATCGAAGAGATGCGGCCGCAGTTCCGCTACAACCTGATCTCGATTAAAGCGGTGTTTATCGGCGTTATCATGTCGAGCGTGGTGTTCCAGCTGTTTAACGGCCAGGGGGCGGTGATCGCGGTCGACAAACTTTCTTCGGCGCCCATCAATACCCTGTGGCTCTATCTGGTGTTGGGGGCAATCTTCGGCGCGGTGGGCGTGGGTTTCAACGCGCTGATCTTCCGCACTCAGGACATGTTCGCGCGCCTGCACGGCGGCAGAATGCGCAATGTCTTGCTGATGGGCGGGCTGCTCGGCGGCGTGTGCGGCATTCTGGGGCTGATCCAGCCGGAGGCAGCGGGCGGCGGCTTTGGGCTGATCCCGATCGCCGCGGCGGGCAACTACAGCGTCGGCATGTTGATGTTTATCTTTATCACCCGCATCTTCACCACGCTGCTGTGCTTCGGTTCCGGCGCGCCGGGCGGCATCTTCGCGCCGATGCTGGCGTTGGGCACGCTGTTCGGCACCGCCTTCGGGCTGGCGGGGGCGCATCTGTTCCCGCAGTACGGCATCGAGGCGGGCACCTTCGCCATCGCCGGCATGGGGGCGCTGTTCGCCGCCACGGTGCGCGCCCCGCTGACCGGCATCGTGCTGGTGCTGGAAATGACCGACAACTACCAACTTATTTTACCGATGATCATCACCTGCCTCGGCGCCACGGTGGTGGCGCAGCTGCTCGGCGGCAAGCCGCTGTATTCGTCGATCCTGGCCCGCACGCTGCAAAAGCAGGAGGCGCAGCTGGCGCGGGAGGCGGCGCAGAAAACAAGTAAGGAAAATACAACAAATGCGGTGAATACTTGAACGCAACACTCAGGTATCGGATAATCGTTAATATTAATCAGGCAGCCATAGTCGCGATCTGATGCTGAACAATGTTGGGAGTAAAGAGTATGAGTGATCAAACGGCACTGCCCCTGCAATTTACCGAGGCAGCAGCAAACAAGGTTAAGTTCCTGATTGCTGACGAAGAAAACCCGAACCTGAAGTTGCGGGTTTATATTACCGGCGGCGGCTGCAGCGGATTCCAGTACGGCTTCACTTTTGACGACAAAGTCAACGATGGCGATATGACCATCGAGAAGCAGGGCGTGGCGCTGGTGGTCGATCCGATGAGCCTGCAGTACCTGGTCGGCGGTTCGGTGGACTACACCGAAGGGCTGGAAGGATCGCGCTTTGTGGTGACCAACCCGAATGCCAAAACCACCTGCGGTTGCGGTTCGTCGTTCAGCATCTGAGTTTGCCTGCCAGAATATCAACCCGCTCGCCTTACGGCCGGCGGGTTTTTTTATGCCTACCCTTCCACGAGGATCACTGCCGTGCCGTTCTCCTGCGCCGGCCAGCCGGCCGTGAGTGATGTGCGGCGGCTCAGCGTTCGAGAATAAAGGCGGGCAGCTTGAGATGCCAACGAATGGCCGCCAGCCGAATGGCCAGGGTAATGAGCATGCCCAGCATCATGGCCTGTTGCAGCGGCATATTGAAGGTGTAAAACGCCGTGGCGTGCACGATGCCGCCGATGATGCAGGCGGTGGCGTAAATTTCGGTGCGCAGGATCATCGGGATCTCGCGCGCCAGCACGTCGCGGATAATGCCGCCGCCGACGCCGGTGATTACCCCCATGCAGATCGCCACCAGCGGGCCGGTGCCGGCCGCGAAGGCCTTGTTGACGCCGATGCCGACGAACACCGCCAGCCCGACGGCGTCGAGCACCGGAAGCACCCACTTCGGCAGGCGGCGCGGCTGGCGCACCAGCAGCAGCGTCAAGACGCAGGTGATCATTGCCACCACCAGATCGGTGGGATCCTTGACCCAGAACACCGGGCCGTTGGCCAGCGCCATGTCGCGGATGGTGCCGCCGCCGACCGCGGTGACCACGCCCAATACCAGCACGCCAAACGGATCCATGCGCAGCTTGCCGGCCAGCAGCACGCCGGAGACGGCGAACACCGCCGTGCCGAGAATATCCAGCCAGAACACCAGCATCAGCGGATCTCCGCCAGCTGGCGGCACAGCTGCTGCGCCGCCAACAGTAGGCGCGGCCCGCCGCGATTGAACCAGTCTTCGTTCAGCGCGATCACCGGCACCTGCAGCTGCGGCGCCCAGAAGGCTTTCACATTGGCGGCCTCTTTCGCGCCGCCGGTGATGACGATGGCCTGCGGCTGACGCGCCAGTACCTGCTCGCGGCTGATCTGCGGCCAAGGGGTACGGCTGTCGGCGAAGACGTTCTGCCCGCCGCACAGCGCCAGCACCTGGCTTTGCAGCGTGGCGCCGGAGCTGGTGAACAGCGGCTGGGTGCCGAACTGCAGCAACACGCGGCGTGGCACGTTAGTGGCGTACTGTTGCTTGAGAGCGGCGAACTGGCGGCGAAGGCCTTCTGCGGCCTGATGCGCCTGGTCCGGGTGCGGGCTGTAGCGCGCCAGCTTGTCCAGCAAGCCGACGATCCCTTCGAGATTGTCGGCGTCCGCATAGAAGATCGGGATGCCGAACGCGGCGAGCTGATCCAACGCGCGTTGCGGATTGCCGCCGCGCCAGGCGAGGATCAGATCCGGCTTGAGCGCCAGCACCCGCTCCAGATTGATGCCCTGCCAGGAGGCCACCTGCTCCAGCCTGGCGGCCTGCGGCGGGTAATCGGAATAGGCGCTCGCCGCCACCAGCACATCGCCCATGCCGGCGGCATAGGCGAGTTCGGTGGCGTTGGGCGCCAGGCTGATCACCCGCTGCGCGGCACCGGCCGGCAGAGCCAGCCAGAGCGCCAACAGGCAGAACATCGAGGTGAAGCGCAGTCTCACATCAACCGCGCTTGGCCAGGGTTTGCAGCATGGCGTTGACCATCAGCGTGGACTGCTTGGCCGCTACCACCAGGAACTCGTCAAAGCTCATGTGCGATTCGCTGTCGGCGACGTCGGAAATGGCGCGCACCACCACGAACGGCGTGCCGAACAGATGGCAGACGTGGGCGATCGCCGCGGCTTCCATTTCCACGGCGGCGACGCTCGGGAAGGTGGCGCGGATGCGCGCCAGCGGTTCGGCGCCGTTGATGAAGGCGTCACCGCTGCAGATCAGGCCGCGCACCGCGTGCAGATCCAGCTGTTTGATGCAGCTTTCCGCCAGCGCGATCAGCGCGTCGTCGGCGACGAACGCCGCCGGGCAGCCGGCCATCTGGCCCGGCTCGTAGCCGAAGGCGGTGACGTCGGCGTCGTGGTAGCGCACTTCTTCCGACACCACGATATCGCCCACGCGCAGCGTGCTGGCCAGGCCGCCGGCGGAGCCGGTATTGATCACCACGTCCGGGCTGCAGTGCTCCAGCAACAGGGTGGTGCCCATGGCCGCAGAGACTTTGCCGATGCCGGATTTCAGCAGGGCCACGTCAACGCCGCCGATCTGGCCGGTGTAGATTTCGCAGCCCGCGCGCTGGATGGTTTGACGGTTTTCGATTTGATCGCGCAGCAGGGTGACTTCCTGCTCCATTGCGCCGATGATGCCTACTTTCATAAATAACACTCGCTGATTGGCCGTGAGAATTGCGGCATAGTCTATCATGGCTGTGTAAGAGAGATAATGCGTTGCATCCGCCGCCGGGAATTGTTATCACGGGGGCAGGGCGCAACGGCGGAGAAACAGATGTCCGGGATCGACTTCAAGCAAAAAATCAGCTTCCAACGGCCTTTCAGCAAACCGATCGAGGCCGAGGAAGAGTACGACATCGTGCGGCAGTTCGAGAGCGATCGCGGGCGCATCGTCAACTCGGCCGCCATTCGCCGTTTGCAGCAAAAAACCCAGGTGTTTCCTCTGGAGCGCAACGCGGCGGTGCGCAGCCGCCTGACGCACTCGATGGAGGTGCAGCAGGTCGGGCGCCATATCGCCAAAGAGATCCTCAACCGCTTCAAACAGGCGGGTAAGATCGATGAATTCGGCCTGACCCGGCTGCTCGATCCGTTTGAGAGCATCGTGGAAATGGCCTGTCTGATGCACGATATCGGCAATCCGCCGTTCGGTCACTTCGGCGAGTCGGCGATCAATGACTGGTTTGCCCAGCGGCTCGATCCCACCAGCTGCGGCAGCGAGCCGGGCAGTCACGATCGCTGCCAGGTCGCGGCGCTGCGCCTGCATGAAGGGGAGAGCGATCTGAACCGGCTGCGCAGCCGGATCCGTCAGGATCTCAGCCACTTCGAGGGCAACGCCCAGGCGATCCGCATGGTGTATAGCCTGCTGAAACTCAATCTGACCTACGCGCAGGTCGGCTGCATTTTGAAATACACCCGCCCGGCTTATTGGGCGGGCGACATCCCCGCCAGCCACAGTTATCTGATGAAAAAGCCCGGCTACTATCTGGCGGAAGAGGCCTTCGTCGATCGGCTGCGGCGTGAGCTGCATATGGGCGAGTTCGATCGTTTCCCGCTGACCTACATTATGGAGGCCGCCGACGATATCTCGTACTGTGTGGCCGATCTGGAAGACGCGGTGGAGAAGAGCATTTTCACCGTCGAGCAACTGTATCAGCACCTGATTCAGGAGTGGGGCGAGGTGGCGCCGGGCGATCTGTTCGACAAGACCGTCGCCAGCGCGTTTCGCAAGATCGATCGCGGTGGCGCGCGGCGCAGCGCGGAAGATCAGTTCTTCATGTATCTGCGGGTGTTTACCGTGGCGCGGCTGGTGCCGCACGCGGCGCAGCGCTTTATCGACAATCTGGACGCGGTTTATCAGGGCAGCTTCAATCAGGCGCTGCTGGAGGATTCCAGCCCGGCCTACCGGCTGCTGAAAATATTTAAAAATGTGGCGTTCAAGCATGTGTTCAACCACCCGGAGGTCGAACAGCTCGAGCTGCAAGGCTACCGGGTGATCAGCGGCCTGCTGGACATTTACAGCCCGCTGTTGGCGATGTCGCTGGCGGACTTCAGCCTGCTGGTGCGTGAGGACAGCCACCGCGCTTACCCGATCGAAACGCGCCTGTTCCACAAGCTGTCCACCAAGCATCGGCTGGCGTATGCGGAGGCGGTAGAAGGGCTGCAGCATTTATCGCCGGAGCAGCAAGCCATTCGGGAATATTATTTCCGCGCGCGTTTATTGCAGGACTATATCAGCGGAATGACCGACCTTTATGCCTATGATGAATATCGTCGATTAATGGCGGCGGAATAATTAAGCTGAGGAATAATTATCAGCAATTCCAACCGGTTGGCTGTCTTGATTTTTGTAAAGACGGACAATATTTGTTTACTATTGCCAATCATCTGTGCCGGAACTTCAGGCTATTAATTAACTCTGAATAAGCACGCAAGACGGCCATTCTTTTTTGAACGACTTTATAAGAGACACACAGATGAAAAAAACCGCATTAGTTCTGAGCGCATTGGCATTCAGCATCGGCATGGCGATGGGCCCGGTGACGGCCAGCGCCGCTGAAACCGCCTCTTCCAGCACCCAGCAGTTGCCGAGCCTGGCGCCGATGCTGGAAAAGGTAATGCCTTCCGTGGTGAGCATTAACGTTGAGGGCAGCACCACGGTCAATACGCCGCGCATGCCGCAGCAGTTCCAACAGTTCTTCGGTGAAGATTCGCCGTTCTGCCAGGACGGTTCGCCGTTCCAGGGCTCGCCGATGTGTCAGGGCGGTGAACAGCCTGGGCCGGATGGCCAGCCGCAGGGCACGCAGCAGAAATTCCAGGCGCTGGGCGCCGGGGTGGTCATCGATGCCGCCAAGGGCTATGTGGTGACCAATAACCACGTGGTGGATAACGCCAACAAGATCCAGGTGCAGCTGAGCGACGGCCGCCGTTTCGACGCCAAGGTGATCGGCAAGGATCCGCGTTCCGACATCGCCCTGATCCAGCTGAAAGACTTCAAGAATCTGACGGCGATCAAGATGGCGGATTCCGATCAGTTGCGCGTCGGCGATTACACCGTAGCGATCGGCAACCCCTACGGGCTGGGCGAAACCGCCACCTCGGGCATCGTTTCCGCCCTGGGGCGCAGCGGCCTGAATATCGAAAACTACGAAAACTTTATCCAGACCGATGCGGCGATCAACCGCGGCAACTCCGGCGGCGCGCTGGTTAACCTGAACGGCGAGCTGATCGGCATCAACACCGCGATCCTGGCGCCGGACGGCGGCAACATCGGCATCGGCTTCGCCATTCCGAGCAACATGGTGAAAAACCTGACGGCGCAAATGGTCGAGTATGGCCAAGTGAAACGCGGCGAGCTCGGCATCATGGGCACCGAGCTTAACTCTGAGCTGGCCAAGGCGATGAAGGTCGACGCGCAGCGCGGCGCTTTCGTCAGCCAGGTGGTGCCGAAGTCTTCCGCCGCGAAGGCGGGCATCAAAGCCGGTGACGTGATCGTCACCATGAACGGCAAGGCCATCTCCAGCTTCGCCTCGTTCCGGGCGGAGATCGGCACGCTGCCGGTCGGCAGCAAGATGTCGCTGGGCATTATCCGCGACGGCAAACCGGTGACCATTGACGTCACGCTGGAGCAAAGCGCGCAGACCCAGGTGGCCTCGGGCAATATCTACACCGGCATTGAAGGCGCCGAGCTGAGCAATGCCCAGGTCGGCAACCAGAAAGGCGTCAAGGTCGACAGCGTGAAAGCCGGCAGCGCCGCCGCGCGCATCGGCCTGAAAAAGGGCGACGTGATCCTGGGCGTGAACCAACAGCCGATCCAGAACCTGGGCGAGTTGCGTAAAATCCTCGACAGCAAGCCGTCGGTGCTGGCGTTGAATATTCAGCGCGGCGATAGCCAGCTGTACCTGCTGGCGCAGTGATAAACGTCAGGCGCTAAAAGCAACAAAGGCACGCTATGGCGTGCCTTTTTGCATTATGGCCTGAGGATTCAGGCCGGTTGCGCCAGATGCACGCGCGCCGCGTGGATCACCAGTTCAATCTCATCCAACAGCTCCAGCCACTCCGGCTCCAGTTCGTCGTTGGTGATGCCCTGGCGCAGCTGCCGCTCGAGGTAGAAACACAGCTGCTTGAGGCGCGGCACGCCGCTGTAGCTGCAGCTGCCGTGCAGCTTATGGACCAGGTCGAGGATCTCGTCGTCGTGTTGCCCTTCGAGCAGCGCCTGCACTCGTTCGCGCACCTGCGGCAGGAAATCGAGCAGCATTTGCAGCAGATCGCGCGCCAGATCCGGCTTATTGGCCGCCTGACGCAGCGCCAGCGGCCAGTCGAGCGACAGCGGCGCGTCGTCGGCGACGGCGTTTTCCATTTCGCCACTGTGATAGCGCGACAGCACGCGGGTCAGCATTTTCTCGTCGATCGGCTTGGCCAGGTAGTCGTCCATCCCGGCCTGCAGCAGGTGCTCGCGCTCGCCGCTGGCTGCATGGGCGGTGACGGCGACGATCGGCGTGGAGTTGTGGTGCGGCAACTGGCGGATCAGTTCGCTGGCGTGAATGCCGTCCATCTTCGGCATTTGAATGTCCATCAGGATCAGATCCAGCACGTTGTTGCGCGCCAGCGCCAGCGCTTCCTCACCGCTCTCGCACAGCAGCGTTTTTTCCACCTGTTCGCCCAGCAGCGTGCCGATCAGCTTCAGGTTGGCCGGGTTGTCGTCGACCGCCATCACCGTCAGCGGCAGACGTTTACGCTCAGGCGGGGCGGCGAGCCGATCGGGCGTCTCCATTCTCAGCAGAGGGAACAGACGCGTGCTGGTGATCGGCTTGATCAGGCAGCCGAGCGCGCCTTGTTGTTTAAGCAGCTCGGCATCGATCTGCGCCTGGCACGGCAGCGCCAGAATGACCCTATCGGCCAGCTTCAGCGAGGCCAGCAATTTGTCCTGATGCTGCGCCATGTTGTCGCGGAACGGGATCGGCACGCCGGCCAGCAGGAAGTCATAGTGGCTTGGCGGCAACTGGCCCAGCGTCGGCGAGTGGGTGATCACCAGCTGCGTGACGCTGAGCATGTTGAGCGTCGCCTGCGCCGCCGTCGGGTTAGACTCGATATAGGCCAGCGTTTTGCCGTTCAGATCCGGCAGGCTCGGCGCCAGCGACAGCATGCCCTCGTTCAGATCCAGCGTGATATGGAACCAGAAGGTCGAGCCGCGGTTCAACTGGCTGTGGAAGCAGATATCGCCCCCCATCTCTTTCACCAGCTTTTGTGTGATCACCAGCCCCAGCCCGGTGCCGCCGTGGCGGCGGGAGATGCTGGCGTCCGCCTGGCGGAATGCCTGGAACAGCTGCGACTGCTGGCGTTCGGAGATGCCGATGCCGGTATCGTGGATCTGCACTTCCACTTCCACCCGGCGATCCAGCTGTTTGCGCAGCTCGACGCGAATGTCGATATTGCCGGTTTCGGTGAATTTGATGGCGTTGCCCAGCAGGTTGGTGATGATTTGCTGCAGGCGCAGCGAGTCGCCGATCACCTGCTCCGGCACGTCGTTGTGCACATCCAGCGTCAGCTCCAGGCCCTTGTCGTGGGCGCTGGGCGCCAGCAGCACCACCACTTCGTCCAGCGTTTCACGCAGGGCGAACGGAATATGCTCCAGCACCAGCTTGCCGGCCTCCAGCTTGGAAAAGTCCAGCACGTCATTGATGATGGTCAGCAGGTTGTTGGCCGAGCGCTCGATGGTCTGCAAATAGTCGGTCTGGGTTGCGCTCAGATCGGTTTTCAGCATCTGGCGGGTGAAGCCGATCACGCCGTTGAGCGGAGTACGCAGCTCATGCGACATGTTGGCCAGAAATTCGGACTTGATGCGCGCCGCCTCCTGCGCACGTTTTTTCGCCAGATCCAGTTCGACGTTCTGGATCTCCATCTGCTCCAGCGTTTCGCGCAGGTCTGACGTGGCCTGATCGATGTTCTGCTGCATCTCTTCGTGATAGGCGGTGAGCGACATCGCCATCGAGTTGATGCCGTTTTTCAGCATGTGCAGCTCGCCGAGCATGTAGCCTTCCACGCGGCTGTCGAGCTGGCCGCGGCGGATGCGGTCGACGGTGTTCACCATATTGCGGATCGGGCCGGTCACGTCGCGCATCAGCCGGTAAGCGAACAGGATGGCGATACACATGCACAGCAGCAACAGCAGGGTAGAGACAAAGACCTCTTTATATTGCTGCAGCCGCACCGACTGCAGATCCAGCTCGATCGCCACATAGCCCAGGTTGTTGTCGGGATGGCTGCCGCCGTCGGCGGTTTCATCCGGATACTGGCTTTCCGACAGGATCGGCGTGCGCAGGATCAGCGAATCGCCGCGTCGGGTGAGCATCAGATCGGTGGGCAACGGCACGCCTTTCGGCAGCTGCAGCTGAGCGAAGTTGTGATGATAATTGGAGGTGACGAACAAATTGTTCTGCGCATCGAACACGGTGATCGAACGCACGATGTCCGAATGGCGGCGGTGCAACAGGCTGACCAACTGCCTGACCGATTCGCGGCTGCGGAACGTCATGCCGTACTCGCTGGCCACCGCCAGCGGCTCGATGATGCTGGCGCCGGCGTCGACCAGTTGTTCCTGCAGCTCGTTATAGCGGTGCACCACGAAGAAGGTGCTGAGCAGCAAACCAATCAGCAAGGTCGGTGCCAGAATCAGGATCATCATGCGCGCACGCAGGCTGTATTTGGTCATGGGATTCCAATGTGGGAGAATTGACAGCTGACACTAGCTTAATGAACCAGCACACAATCGACAAATATGGCGCAATTCTACTCTCCCAAACGCCGCGTGACGACCCGGCAGAGCTCACAAATCTTCACCGTGACGGTGAGCGATCTCGATCCTTTCGGCCAGGGCGTGGCGCGCCACGACGGCAAAGCGGTGTTCGTGCCGGGCGTCTTGCCGGGCGAGCAGGCGGAAATCCAGCTGACCGAAGACAAGCGTCAGTTCGCCAAAGGCAAGCTCAAACGCCTGCTGAGCCGCAGCCCGCAGCGGGTAGAACCGCGCTGCCCGCATTTTGGCGTGTGCGGCGGCTGCCAGCAGCAACATGCGGATGAGGCGCTGCAACAGCAGAGCAAGGCGGCGGCGCTGGTGCGCATGATCGCCCGCGAAACCGGAGTAACCCCGCAACAGGAACCGGTGATCGCCGGCCCGGAATACGGCTATCGCCGCCGCGCCCGCCTGAGCCTGGCGTGGCAGCCGAAGCAGCAGCGCCTGATGATGGGCTTTCGCCAGGCGGCCTCCAGCGAGCTGGTGGCGGTGGAGCACTGCCCGGTGCTGCGGCCGGAGCTGGAGCAGCTGCTGGCGCCGGTGCGCGCCTGCCTGAGCGGGCTGCAGGCGGTGCGGCGGCTGGGGCATGTGGAGCTGGTGCTGGCGGATAACGGCCCGCTGCTGGTGCTGCGTCATCTCGACGCGCTGAAAGAGGCGGATCGGCAGGCGCTGTTGGCGTTTGGCGAGCGGGAAAAGGTCGCCGTTTATCTGGCGCCGGACAGCGATCGGGTGGAAAAACTGTGCGGTGAAACGCCGTATTATCAGGTTGACGGGCTACGCTTAGACTTCAGTCCGCGCGACTTTATTCAGGTCAATGACGTCGTAAACCAACAAATGGTGGCGCAGGCCCTTGAATGGCTCGACATTCAACCCAATGATCGGGTGCTGGACCTGTTCTGCGGCATGGGTAATTTCACCCTGCCGCTGGCGCGCCGCGCCGCCGCGGTGGTGGGCATCGAAGGTGTTGCCACGCTGGTAGCGAATGGGCAATATAATGCACATAAGAATAAGCTGAATAATGCGTCGTTCTTCCATGAGAATCTGGAGGACAACGTTGCGCGGCAACCTTGGGCAGCACAAGGGTTTGATAAGGTGATGCTGGATCCCGCCCGCGCCGGTGCGGCCGGGGTGATGTCACACATTGTAAAACTGGCGCCGGCGCGGGTGGTGTATGTTTCCTGTAACCCCACCACGCTGGCTCGCGACAGCAACGTGCTGTTGAACGCCGGTTATCGTCTTGCGCGCGTGCGGATGTTGGATATGTTTCCGCACACGGGGCATCTTGAATCAATGGCGCTGTTTATCAACGAGCGTGCGCCAGAGGTCGCTGCAAAGTAGGGAGAAGTTATGGTTGCGGTAAGAAGTGCACATCTGAATACGGCGGGTGAGTTCGCTCTTGATGAGTGGATCGCCGGCTTGGGGCTACCTAACCCGCAGTCATGTGAGCGATTGGCCGCAACCTGGCGTTATTGTGAGCAGCAGACCCAAAACCATCCTGACGCCTCGCTGCTGCTGTGGCGCGGCCTGGAGATGGTGGAAATTCTCTCGACGCTGAGCATGGACAACGACAGCATGCGCGCCGCGCTGCTGTTCCCGCTGGTGGACGCCGGCATCGTGCAGGAAGAGACCCTGACCGAAGCGTTCGGCAAGGGCATCGTCGCGCTGGTGCACGGCGTGCGTGATATGGACGCCATTCGCCAACTGAAAGCCACCCAAAACGACTCGATGGCCTCCGAACAGGTCGACAACGTGCGCCGCATGCTGTTGGCGATGGTGGAGGATTTCCGCTGCGTGGTCATCAAGCTGGCGGAGCGCATCGCCCACCTGCGTGAGGTGAAAGACGCGCCGGAAGACGAACGCGTGCTGGCGGCGAAAGAGTGTTCCAACATCTACGCCCCGCTGGCCAACCGGCTCGGCATCGGCCAGCTGAAGTGGGAGCTGGAGGATTTCTGCTTCCGCTACCTGCATCCGGAAGAATATAAGCGCATCGCCAAGCTGTTGCATGAGCGCCGCATCGATCGCGAACAGTTCATCGACGATTTCGTCGCCGGGCTGCGCGCCGAGATGGCCAACGAAGGCATTCGGGTGGAGATCTACGGCCGGCCGAAACACATCTACAGCATCTGGCGCAAGATGCAGAAAAAACACCTGGCGTTCGACGAACTGTTCGACGTGCGTGCGGTGCGCATCGTGGCGGAGCGCCTGCAGGATTGCTACGCGGCGTTGGGCATCGTGCATACCCACTTCCGCCATTTGCCGGATGAGTTCGACGACTACGTCGCTAACCCGAAACCGAACGGCTACCAGTCGATCCACACCGTGGTGCTGGGGCCGCGCGGCAAAACCGTAGAGATTCAGATCCGCACGCGCCAAATGCACGAAGACGCCGAACTGGGCGTGGCCGCGCACTGGAAGTACAAAGAGGGCGCAGGCGTGACCGTGCGCTCCGGCTACGAAGAACGCATCGCCTGGCTGCGCAAGCTGATCGCCTGGCAGGAAGAAATGGCGGACTCCGGCGAGATGCTCGACGAAGTGCGCAGCCAGGTGTTCGACGATCGGGTCTATGTATTTACCCCGAAAGGCGACGTGGTGGATCTGCCGGCCGGCTCCACGCCGCTCGATTTCGCCTACCACATTCACAGCGACGTCGGTCACCGCTGTATCGGCGCCAAGATCGGCGGCCGCATCGTGCCGTTTACCTATCAGCTGAAGATGGGCGATCAGATTGAGATTATCACCCAGAAACAGCCGAACCCGAGCCGCGACTGGCTGAACCCAAACCTGGGGTATGTCACCACCAGCCGCGGGCGCTCGAAGATCCACAACTGGTTCCGCAAGCAGGATCGCGACAAGAACATTCTCGCCGGCCGCCAGATGCTGGACAACGAACTGGAACACCTCGGCATCAGCCTGAAAGAGGCCGAAAAGCTGCTGATCCCGCGCTACAACATGAACTCGCTGGACGAGGTATTGGCGGCGATCGGCGGCGGGGACATTCGCCTGAACCAGATGGTGAATTACCTGCAGGGTAAGTTCAACAAGCCGAGCGCCGAAGAACAGGATCGCGAGGCGCTGCGCCAGCTGGTGCAGCAGAAAGCGCCGCCGCCGGCCCGCAACAAGGACAACGGCCGAGTGGTGGTGGAGGGCGTGGGCAACCTGATGCACCACATTGCCCGCTGTTGCCAGCCGATCCCTGGCGACGACATCGTCGGTTTTATCACCCAGGGGCGCGGTATCTCGATCCACCGTGCGGACTGCGATCAGCTGGTCGATTTGCAATCGCACGCGCCGGAGCGCATCGTCGATGCGGTATGGGGTGAAAGCTACTCCAGCGGTTATTCGCTGGTGGTGCGCGTGATGGCCAACGATCGCAGCGGGTTGCTGCGCGACATTACCACCATTTTGGCCAACGAAAAGGTCAACGTGCTGGGGGTTGCCAGCCGCAGCGACACCAAGAAACAGTTGGCCACCATCGACATGGATATCGAAATCTACAACCAGCAGGTGCTGAGCCGGGTGCTGGCGAAGCTGAACCAGCTGCCGGACGTGATAGACGCCAAGCGTCTGCACGGCAACTAAGCTCACATCGCCTTTCGGGCCGTATGCGCTATCGATACGGCCCGAGGTCCATGCATTCGGTGGGCGCTCTCATGCGCCCTCATTCTTTCTCAGAGATTTTTTATGACCCAATCCACTCCGCTGCAGCGCCTGCTGAACATCATGAAAACGCTGCGCGATCCCCAGGTCGGTTGCTCGTGGGACCGCAAGCAAACTTTCGCCACCATCGCGCCCTACACGCTGGAAGAGACTTACGAAGTGCTGGACGCCATCGAGCGGCAGGACTACGCCGATCTGCGCGACGAACTGGGCGATTTGCTGTTCCAGGTGGTGTTCTACGCCCAGATGGGGCAGGAACAGGGGCTGTTCGATTTCGATGAGGTGTGCACCGCCATCAGCGATAAGCTGGAGCGCCGTCACCCGCACATTTTCGGTGACGCCGAGGGTGGTGGGGACAGCGAAGCCGTGGCCGCGCGCTGGGAGCAGCTCAAGGCCGGCGAGCGCGCCGAAAAAGCGCTGCACTCGGTGCTGGACGACATTCCGCAGGCGTTGCCGGCGCTGATGAAGGCGCACAAAATCCAAAAACGCTGCGCCTCGGTCGGTTTCGACTGGAACACCCTGGGGCCGGTGCTGGACAAAGTGTACGAAGAGATCGATGAAGTGATGCACGAAGCCCGCCAGGCGGTGGTCGATGAGAGCAAGCTGGAAGAGGAGATCGGCGATCTGCTGTTCGCCACGGTGAACCTGTCGCGCCATCTGGGGCACAAAGCGGAGAACGCGCTGCAGGCGGCGAACCGCAAGTTCGAGCGCCGCTTCCGCCAGGTGGAAGCGATCGTCCAGCAACGCGGGCTGCGGCTTGAAGACGCCACGCTGGAGCAGATGGAAGACGCCTGGCAGCAGGTGAAGAAATCTGAAATCTGATGCGCTTCCGGCGTTCATGGCGCCGGGGTGAACATGAAGGACGTTCCACGCAGACAAGGGAAGGTGGCGTCATGATCAAGAGGCTAATGCTTTTAGCCTGTTTTTTCCCCGGTTTCAGCACGGCGTCTCCTCCTGCTGATGTTGGGCGGCTGCGGTATGATGAACGCAGGCTGCCATTAGTCGATGTGCAGATCGATAACCGGTTACACACGTTCATGCTGGATACCGGCAGCGCAGAAGGGATACACCTTTATCAGCACGATCTGGAGCGTCTGGTCGCGCAACCGAGTCTGAAGGCGGTGCAGCTGGCGCCTCGGCGGCTGAGAGATCTCTCTGGCGGTGAAAATCAGGTGTCTGCCTGGCGGATTAGTCGGCTGTTTATTGGCAATATCCCGTTTAACGACGTCGAAGCGGTGAGTTTTAAGCCCTGGGGACTCAGCCTGGGAAACGAGGTGCCGGTAAGTGAAGTGATGGGGCTTGGGTTGTTCCGCGATCGAAAGGTGCTGATGGACTTCGAAAACGACCGCTTGCAAATGTTGACTCATCTGCCTTCAGACATTGCAATATGGGCTTCATATCCATTCGAACAGACTGATGAGGGGCTGAGTGTGACGGCCTTCGTTGGCAATAAACCGTTGCGCCTGATTGTTGATACCGGCGCCAGCCATTCTCTTTTGTTTGCCGCAGGCTTGCCGGCTGGCCTCTTGTTTTCCGGCTGTCGCTCCATTGAGCCTGAGGCCGATAACCTGGATTGCCGAGTGACCAGATTCACCTTGACCGATCGCCGGGGACGGCATCACAACGATTTGGCCATCGTTACCGAAGGCCCAACGTCTGAGGCGCTGGGTTTTGATGGTCTGCTGGGGATGGGTTTTATGCGGGGTCATCGTGTGATTGTTGATATGCCTGAACGCATGCTCTACATCAGTCGTTAACCTGATGCGCCTCGATCCCAGGTAATCGGGTTTAGGGAAGCTGAACCGCCGCTACAATGTTGATCGACGACAAGGTTCACGAAAGCTGAAACGGTTAAGCTTGCAGTCAGGTCACAGGCGCATGGCTGCCGTCGGCAGCAAAAGGCCAACAAACTGAAATCTAAGGCGTTTTATCGCTCCCGAGGGGCGGTAAAAAGAAATTTTCTCCGCTAACTCTTTGTATTTCCTAGAGGGTTTACGGGGCGCCGGCGGAGTAAACCCTGATGAACACGGGAGGGCGGCCGAGATGATGGACAGCAAAACGATCGTTTGTAGGTCAGGAGAGGTTCGGGTATACTACTTTCCCGTCCTGGTTCTTCCATCGTCTTTAAACCTAAACTCTCAGGTTCAGCATGACAACTAATTATATTTTTGTGACCGGCGGGGTCGTATCCTCTCTGGGTAAAGGCATTGCCGCAGCCTCTCTGGCGGCTATTCTTGAAGCCCGTGGCCTCAACGTTACCATCATGAAACTGGACCCGTACATCAACGTGGATCCGGGCACCATGAGCCCGATTCAGCATGGGGAAGTTTTCGTCACCGAAGACGGCGCAGAAACCGATCTGGATTTGGGTCACTACGAGCGCTTCATCCGCACCAAAATGTCGCGTCGCAACAACTTCACCACCGGCCGCATCTACTCCGACGTGCTGCGTAAAGAACGCCGCGGCGACTATCTGGGCGCGACCGTGCAGGTCATTCCGCACATCACCAACGCGATCAAAGAGCGCATCATCGAAGGCGGCGAAGGCCACGATGTGGTGCTGGTGGAAATCGGCGGCACCGTCGGCGATATCGAATCGCTGCCGTTCCTCGAAGCCATCCGTCAGATGGCGGTGGAAGTGGGCCGCGAGCACACCCTGTACATGCACCTGACGCTGGTGCCGTACATGGCGGCGGCGGGCGAAGTGAAAACCAAGCCGACCCAGCATTCCGTAAAAGAGCTGCTTTCTATCGGTATTCAGCCTGATGTGCTGATTTGCCGTTCCGACCGCGCGGTTCCTGCTAACGAACGCGCTAAAATCGCACTTTTCTGCAACGTGCCGGAAAAAGCGGTTATCTCTCTGAAAGACGTTGATTCTATTTATAAAATCCCAGGCCTATTGAAATCTCAGGGGCTGGACGATTATATTTGTAAACGATTCAGCCTGAACGCGCCGGAAGCCAACCTGGCCGAATGGGAACAGGTGATTTACGAAGAAGCCAATCCGGGCGGCGAAGTGACCATCGGTATGGTCGGCAAATACGTTGAGCTGCCGGACGCTTACAAGTCGGTGATCGAAGCGCTGAAGCACGGCGGGCTGAAAAACCGTCTGACCGTGAACATCAAGCTGATCGACTCGCAGGACGTGGAAACCCGCGGCGTGGAAGTGCTGAAAGGGCTGGATGCGATCCTGATCCCGGGCGGCTTCGGTTACCGCGGCGTGGAAGGCAAAGTGATGACCGCGCGCTATGCCCGCGAGAACAACATTCCTTACCTGGGCATTTGCCTGGGCATGCAGGTGGCGTTGATGGAGTTCGCTCGCAACGTGGCCGGCATGGAGAACGCCAACTCCACCGAGTTTATGCCAGACTGTAAGTACCCGGTGGTGGCGTTGATCACCGAATGGCGCGATGAAGACGGCAACGTCGAAGTGCGCAGCGAAGAAAGCGATTTGGGCGGCACGATGCGCGTAGGTGGCCAACAGTGCAACCTGAGCGACAACAGCCTGGTGCGCCAGCTGTACGGCGAACCGACCATTGTCGAGCGTCATCGTCACCGTTACGAAGTTAACAACATGCTGTTGAAGCAGATCGAAGCCGCAGGGCTGCGTGTCGCCGGTCGTTCCGCCGACAACAAGCTGGTCGAGATCATTGAACTGCCGAATCACCCGTGGTTTGTAGCCTGCCAGTTCCACCCGGAATTTACGTCTACGCCGCGTGATGGGCATCCGCTGTTCGCCGGCTTCGTGAAAGCCGCTGGCGAGCATCAGAAGCGCCAGGTGAAATAACATATTTGGTAGGCGGCGCGCGGTGAGAACCGCGCGCTGTTTGTCTGGAGTTTTAGTTTAACTTGTACTGAGGAAAACCTAATGTCCAAAATCGTTAAAGTCATCGGTCGTGAAATCATCGACTCCCGCGGTAACCCGACTGTTGAAGCCGAAGTTCATCTGGAAGGCGGTTTCGTCGGCCTGGCTGCTGCGCCGTCAGGTGCTTCTACCGGTTCCCGCGAAGCGCTGGAACTGCGTGACGGTGACAAGTCTCGTTTCCTGGGTAAAGGCGTACTGAAAGCCGTTGCTGCAGTAAACGGTCCGATTGCTCAGGCAGTACTGGGTAAAGATGCCAAAGACCAGGCGAACATCGACAAGATCATGATCGAGCTGGACGGCACCGAAAACAAATCCAACTTCGGCGCCAACGCCATTCTGGCGGTTTCCCTGGCAGCAGCGAAAGCGGCCGCAGCCTCTAAAGGCATGCCGCTGTACGAGCACATCGCTGAACTGAACGGCACCCCAGGCAAATTCTCCATGCCACTGCCGATGATGAACATCATCAACGGCGGCGAGCACGCTGACAACAACGTCGACATTCAGGAATTCATGATTCAGCCGGTTGGCGCGAAGACCCTGAAAGAAGCGGTGCGCATCGGTTCTGAAGTGTTCCACCACCTGGCGAAAGTTCTGAAAGCCAAAGGCATGAACACCGCCGTGGGCGACGAAGGCGGCTATGCGCCAAACCTGGGTTCCAACGCCGAAGCGCTGGCGGTTATCGCTGAAGCGGTAAAAGCGGCGGGCTACGAGCTGGGCAAAGACGTCACTCTGGCGATGGACTGCGCGGCTTCCGAATTCTACAAAGACGGTAAATACGTGCTGGCCGGCGAAGGTAACAAAGCCTTCACTTCCGAAGAGTTCACTCACTTCCTGGAAGAGCTGACCAAACAGTACCCAATCGTGTCTATCGAAGACGGCCTGGATGAATCCGACTGGGCGGGCTTCGCTTACCAGACCAAAGTGCTGGGCGACAAAATCCAGCTGGTTGGCGACGATCTGTTCGTGACCAACACCAAGATCCTGAAAGAAGGCATCGAGAAAGGCATCGCTAACTCCATCCTGATCAAGTTCAACCAGATCGGTTCTCTGACCGAAACCCTGGCAGCTATCAAGATGGCGAAAGACGCCGGTTACACTGCGGTGATCTCTCACCGTTCCGGTGAAACCGAAGACGCGACCATCGCTGACCTGGCGGTAGGGACTGCGGCTGGCCAGATCAAAACCGGTTCCATGAGCCGTTCTGACCGCGTTGCCAAGTACAACCAACTGATCCGTATCGAAGAAGCGCTGGGTGACCGTGCGCCGTTCAACGGCCTGAAAGAAGTTAAAGGCCAGTAAGTTCGACCGATTCGGTTGCTAAATAAAAAACCCGCTGCGGCGGGTTTTTTATTTTTTAAATTCGTGATGATTGTCAGTTTAATAATAAGTTTTTCATTGAAAGCGTGGTTTTGTTTAACCCGATAATTTCATTAAAGATAGTAAATACCTTTATTTTATATTCCAATTCTATTTGCTTTATAACTATTCGTTACTAGACTGCCAATAAGGCAGTTTATTTTTCGCCGTTCTGCCGTGGACCTTCATCATCACCATACCTTAATACTGCCGGCTTGCTGGCCGGTTGAGCGAGGGCTTGATGCGACAACGAATCATCATTGTCGGCGGCGGAACCGGCGGCACCATCCTGGCCAATTTATTGGCCGCAAAATTACACCGGGAAATTATTAATAATAAAGTCGAGTTATTAATGATATCGGATTCACCGCTGCATTATTACAAACCGGCGTTTATGTATGTGGCATTCAATTCTTTTTTCAAGCAGGAGCTTACGCGCTCACAGCGGAGTTTATTGCGGCCAGAAATACAGTTTATTATTGATAAAGCGGAATCTTTCGATTTAAAACAGCGAAGTATAGCGACGCAAAGCGGTAAGCTTTACTCCTATGACTTTCTGGTTTTCGCCACCGGCTGCGTACCCTGGCCAGAGCGCATCGAAGGGTTGGCGCAGGCGGGCGATCATTTTTACCAGTATCAGGCCGCCAGGCGGTTAGCGCATAAATTGGCGACGATCGAGAAAGGCCGCATTTTCATCACCGTGTCCTTCCCTGAAACGCCCAACGTGCCCCACCAGTGCGGCATCGCCCCGATCGAAACCACCCTGATGCTGGATGACTACCTGCGGCGGCGCGGCGTGCGCAAGGCGGTAGAGATTGTGTACACCTATCCGACCATTTCTCAACTCTTGCGTAACTGCCTGTTTTTACAGCGCCCGACAGGCGAAGCGTTGCCCGCCATTTTTGCCGCACGTGACATTCTCCACCAGCGTGGGTTTACCCTCAGCCGGGTAGACGCCCAACGTAACATAGCCTATTCCGCTGAGGGGGAAGAGCAGCCGTTCGACATTCTGATGGCAACGCCGCCGATTCGCGCAGTCGAGGCGGTGCGCAATACCGGGTTGAGCGAGAGTCAAAACGGTGAAGGCTGGCTGCCGACCGATCATCAAACGCTGCAGGTCTACGGCCAACAGGGCGTGTATGTCATAGGCGATACCGTGGATTTGCCGGTCAGCAAGGCCGGCGGCTCTTGCCATAATCAGGCGCCGGTCATTGCCGACAACATCGTGGCGGAAATGCGGCTGGGCCAAACCGTGAGCCATTATGACGGCAAGGTGCAGGCGGTCGCGCAAATGGGGCTGAATGCCGGCATGCCGCTGGTGTACGACTACCGTCACGACGTGCTGCCGACGCCCGCCACCAAGGTGGGCGGCATGCTGCGCAATGGGTTTAACCGCGGCCTTTACTGGGCCACGGTAAGGGGGATGCTATGACGGGAAGCACGGTGCATGCGGCTGACCTGCAATCATTGGCGGCGTTGCTCGAGAAACTGCAGCCGCTACTGGCGGGTGGCCGGTTGGATAACGTGGTCGATCTGTTGTCGCTGCTGTCGGACGTGGTGGATATTGCCGACAACGCGCTGGTGGAGAAACTGGCCGGCGTCTTTGAAGGTTTGGTGACCCTCGGCTGGGAAGGCGGAACGGCGCTGCAGATGGCGCACAGCGAGCTGCAGTTGAATCCTCCACCGGCCAGTTTTCGCGCGCTGTACGCCTTGCTGAAGCAGCCGGATACCCTGCTGGGGTTAACGCTGCTGCTGCGTACTTTACAAATCATCGGCCAGCGCACGCGAGACAGCGCGTTGCCGTCAGCCCTGCCAGATGAATCGTCGAATTAAGCTTCACCCACTCAGGTAAGGAGTTGTGTTATGTCCGCTACAGCAGTTGGCCACGACTTTGCCACCCGGGCTATTCATTACGGCTACGATCCTCAGCGGTATCAGGGGGCACTGTCTCCGCCGGTGTTTATGAGCTCTACGTTTGCTTTTCCCACGGCGGAATACGGCGGCGCCTGCTTTGCCGGCACCGAGCCGGGGTACTTTTATTCGCGTATCGCCAACCCGACGTTAAACCTGCTCGAGCAACGCATCGCCAACCTGGAGGAAGGGGAAGCTGCGGTGGCGTTCGCTTCCGGTATGGGGGCGATCACCGCGTGTTGTTGGACGCTGCTCAGACCGGATGATGAGCTAATTGTCGACGAAACCGTCTATGGTTGCACCTTCAGCTACTTTCATCATGGTCTGGCGCGCTTTGGCGTCAAGATAACCCACGTTGATCTGACCCGGCCGGAGCGGTTGGCGGCGGCCATTGGACCGCGTACCCGCCTGGTGTATTGCGAAACGCCGGCCAATCCCAATATGCGTTTGATCGATATCGCCGCCGTGGCGGAGATTGCCCATCGGCATCAGGCGCTGTTGCTGGTGGACAACACCTACTGTACGCCCTATCTGCAGCGGCCTTTGGCGCTAGGCGCCGATATCGTGGTGCACTCGGCGACCAAGTACCTCGGCGGGCACGGCGATCTCCTGGCCGGGATCGCGGTGACGCGTCAGGCGTTGGCCGAGGCGATCCGTCTGGAGGGGCTAAAGGACATGAATGGGGCGGTACTGTCGGCGCAGGATGCCGCGCTGGTGCTGCGTGGGATGAAAACTTTGCCGCTGCGCATGGATCGTCATTGCGATAATGCGCAGCGCCTGGCGGAGATGCTGACGGAGCATCCGGCGGTCGAGCGGGTATATTACCCCGGCCTGGCGAACTTCCCTCAGCATGCGTTGGCGCAGCGGCAAATGGCGCGCCCCGGCGGCATGCTGGCGTTTGAGCTGCGGGGTGGCCTGTGTGCAGGCATTCGCTTCCTCAATGCGCTGCAGCTCATCTTGCGCGCGGTCAGCCTGGGCGATTGCGAAAGCCTGGCGCAACACCCGGCCAGCATGACGCACTCGGCCTACACGCCTGAAGAGCGGAAACGGCACCACATCAGCGAGGGGCTGGTGCGGCTGTCCGCCGGGCTGGAGGCGTTTGACGATCTGCAGGCGGATATCCTGCAAGCGCTGGCGCAGGCGCAATAAAAAAACCCGCCGCAGCGGGTTTTAGCCGAAGCGAGCGTTACATCTGTTGCGTCGCTGTGGTCACCGGCGAACCGCCGCCTTTTTTGCGCACCCACAGCCAGTAAGCCGCGGTGAGGAACGCGATCCACACCAGCCCGACATACAGGGCGATGCGGCTCTCTTCGAAGTAGCCGAGCAGGCCGATGACGAACGCCATAAAGGCGGTCGCCAATGCCGGCGCCACCGGCCACCACGGCACCGGGAAACTCAACTGACGGGTTTCCTCCGGCGACAGCGTGCGGCGCATGACGATCTGCGACAGCAGGATCATCAGCCACACCCAGACGGTGGCGAAGGTAGCGATTGAGGCGATGATCATGAAGACCTTCTCCGGGATCAGGTAGTTGAGCACCACCGCCAGCAGCAGGGCGACCGACATCACCAGCACCGTCATCCACGGCACGCCGCTGGCGGTCAGTTTGGTGAAGCTGCGCGGCGCCTGGCCGTCCTGCGCCATGCCGTACATCATGCGGCCGGCGCCGAAGATGTCGCTGTTGATGGCCGAAATGGCCGCGGTGATCACCACCACGTTCAGCACGTTGGCGGCGGAGCTGATGCCGAGGTTGCTGAAGATCTCAACGAACGGGCTGCCGTTCTGGCCGATGCTGTTCCACGGATAGATCGCCATCAGCACCGTCAGCGTCAGCACGTAAAACAGCAGGATGCGCACCGGTACGGCGTTGATCGCCTTCGGCAGCACTTTGGCGGGGTCTTTCGCCTCGCTGGCGGTGATGCCGATGATCTCGATGCCGCCGAAGGCGAACATCACTACCGCTAATGACGCGACCACGCCGCCGATGCCGTTAGGCATAAAGCCGCCGTGCTGCCACAGGTTGCTGATGCCGGTGGCGTGCTGGGCTTGCCCGAAACCGAACAGCATTACCGCCGCACCGCCGACGATCATCGCCACGATGGCGGCGACCTTGACCAGCGACAGCCAGAACTCCAGCTCGCCGAAAACCTTGACGCTGCACAGGTTGAGCGCGCCGATAAACAGGATGATGCTGAGCACCCAGACCCACTGGGCGACGTCCGGGAACCACAGCCCCATATAGATGCCGAAGGCAGTGACGTCCGCCAGGGCGACGATCACCATTTCAAAGGTGTAGGTCCAGCCGGTGAGGAACCCGGCCAGCGGGCCGAGATAGTGGCTGGCGTAGTGGCCGAACGAACCGGAAACTGGCTGGTGCACCGCCATTTCGCCCAGCGCGCGCATCACCATGAATACCGCCGCGCCGCCCACCAGGTAGGCCAGCAGCACCGCCGGGCCGGCCAGCTGGATGGCGCCGGCGGAGCCGTAGAACAGGCCGGTGCCGATCGCCGAGCCGAGAGCCATGAAACGGATATGTCGCGCGTTTAGTCCGCGTCTGAGTTGTGTTGTTTCGTTACGCATGTTGCTTCCCGTTAAGTGTTTGCCGAACAGGCACGCGCTGCCCGCGCCGGGTGGAACGCACCCGGCGGGGCAGAACAAACTGCGTGATTCAGTATGTGATGATTATGCCTGGCTAGGCAGCAGCGCCGCAGGCAGCAGCGATGTCAGGTGACCGGCCGCCAAGAGTTGGCTGGCGGCTTCAATGTCGGGGGCGAAGAAACGATCCTTGTCGTAGAAACTGACATGCTCGCGCAGCAGACGGCGCGCCTGCTCCAGACCTTCCGAGGTCTTCAGGCCGTTGCGGAAATCCAGGCCCTGGCAGGCGGCCAGCCACTCGACCGCCAGAATACCGCGTACGTTGTCCGCCATGTTCCACAGGCGGCGGCCGGCGGCCGGCGCCATGGAAACGTGGTCCTCCTGGTTGGCGGAGGTCGGAATACTGTCGACGCTTGATGGATGCGCCAGCGCTTTGTTTTCGCTGGCCAGCGCTGCGGCGGTGACCTGAGCGATCATGAAGCCGGAGTTCACGCCGCCGTTCTCCACCAGGAACGGTGGCAGCTGCGACATGTGTTTGTCCATCATCAGCGAGATGCGGCGCTCGGACAGCGAACCGATTTCGGCGAATGCCAGCGCCAGGTTATCGGCGGCCATCGCCACCGGTTCGGCGTGGAAGTTGCCGCCGGACAGCACGTCGCCCTGTTCGGCGAACACCAACGGGTTATCGGAGACGGCGTTGGCTTCGATCTCCAGCACCTCGGCGGCCTGACGGATCTGCGTCAGGCAGGCGCCCATGACCTGCGGCTGGCAGCGCAGGGAGTAAGGATCCTGCACTTTTTCACAGTTGCGGTGCGAGTCGGAGACTTCGCTGCGCGCGCCGAGCAGGTGGCGGTAGGCGAGGGCGGCGTCGATCTGGCCGCGCTGGCCGCGCACCTCGTGGATACGCGCATCGAACGGGCTGCGAGAGCCCAGCGCCGCTTCCACCGTCAGGCTGCCCGCCACGGTGGCGGCCGCGAACAGATCTTCGGCATCGAACAGGCCGCGCAGCGCGAAGGCGGCGGAGACCTGGGTGCCGTTCAGCAATGCCAGGCCCTCTTTCGCCGCCAGCGTCAGCGGTTTCAGGCCGGCTTTGGCCAGCGCTTCGGTCGCCGGCAGCCATTGGCCCTGATGGCGTGCCTTACCTTCGCCCAGCAGCACCAGGCTCATGTGCGCCAGCGGCGCCAGGTCGCCGGAGGCGCCGACGGAGCCTTTCAGCGGAATATGCGGATAGACTTCGGCGTTGACCAGCGCGATCAGCGCTTGGATAACTTCCAGGCGAATGCCGGAGAAGCCGCGCGACAGGCTGTTGATCTTCAGCACCATGATCAGGCGCACCAGATTGTCGTCGGTCGGCTCGCCCACGCCGGCGGCGTGTGACAGCACGATCGAGCGCTGCAGATTTTCCAAATCGTCGCGGGCGATGCGCGTCGAAGCCAGCAGGCCAAATCCGGTGTTGATGCCGTATGTGGTGCGGTTTTCTTCAACGATGCGCTCTACGCAGGCCACGCTCTGCTGGATAGGGCCGTAGGCGTTGTCGTCCAGCGTCAGCGTCACCGGATGTTGATAGACGTCGCGTAGCTGGGCCAGCGTCAGTTTGCCCGGGCGAATAGTCAGCGCTTTCATGCTTTTTCTCCTTGGGTGGCGGCAACCATCGGCAGGTTCAGGCCTTGCTCGCGGGCGCAGTCGATAGCGATATCGTAGCCGGCGTCGGCGTGACGCATGACCCCGGTAGCCGGGTCATTGTGCAGCACGCGGGCGATGCGCTCGGCGGCCTCATCGGTGCCGTCGCAGACGATCACCATGCCGGAGTGTTGGGAGAAGCCCATGCCGACGCCGCCGCCGTGGTGCAGGGAAACCCAGGTGGCGCCGCTGGCGGTGTTCAGCAGGGCGTTCAGCAGCGGCCAGTCGGAGACCGCATCTGAGCCGTCTTTCATCGCTTCAGTTTCACGGTTCGGGCTGGAAACGGAGCCGGAATCCAGGTGGTCGCGGCCGATGACGATCGGGGCGGACAGTTCGCCGCGGCGCACCATCTCGTTGAACGCCAGGCCCAGCTTGGCGCGCTGGCCGAGGCCAACCCAGCAGATGCGCGCCGGCAGGCCCTGGAAGCTGATGCGCTCGCGCGCCATGTCCAGCCAGCGGTGCAGGTGCTCGTCATCCGGGATCAGCTCTTTCACCATGGCGTCGGTTTTGTAGATGTCCTGCGGATCGCCGGACAGCGCCGCCCAGCGGAACGGCCCGATGCCGCGGCAGAACAGCGGACGGATGTAGGCCGGCACGAAGCCTGGGAAGTCGAAGGCGTTGTCGACGCCGGTTTCTTTCGCCATCTGGCGAATGTTGTTGCCGTAGTCGAAGGTCGGCACGCCCATCTGCTGGAACGCCAGCATGGCTTTGACGTGATCGGCCATCGATTGCTTGGCGGCGGCGACCACTTTGGCCGGCTCGGTTTGCGCGCGCTGGCGATACTCTTCCCAGCTCCAGCCCTTCGGCAGGTAGCCGTTCAGCGGATCGTGGGCGCTGGTCTGGTCGGTGACCATGTCCGGGCGCACGCCGCGGCGCACCAGCTCAGGCAGGATTTCCGCC
Source organism: Serratia sp. DFXYC6 (assembly GCF_057196085.1). Taxonomy (NCBI): domain Bacteria; kingdom Pseudomonadati; phylum Pseudomonadota; class Gammaproteobacteria; order Enterobacterales; family Yersiniaceae; genus Serratia; species Serratia sp. DFXYC6. The sequence continues at coordinate 508,671 of NZ_JBXUNV010000003.1, forward strand.
GCGTTGCCGCACAGAGCGATGGAGATGGCTTTGCCTTCTGCGGTGTATTTTTTGATGCGGGCCAGCGCGTCGTCCAGATCTTTGGCCTGCTCATCGACGTAGCGGGTTTTCAGACGGAAATCGATGCGGCTCTGCTGACATTCGATGTTCAGCGAGCAGGCGCCCGCCAGCGTCGCAGCCAGCGGTTGCGCGCCGCCCATGCCGCCCAGACCGGCGGTCAGCACCCAACGCCCCTGCAGACTGCCGTCGTAGTGCTGGCGGCCCGCTTCGACGAAGGTCTCATAGGTGCCCTGAACGATGCCCTGGCTGCCGATGTAGATCCAGCTGCCGGCGGTCATCTGGCCGTACATCGCCAGGCCTTTGGCGTCCAGCTCGTTGAAGTGTTCCCAGGTCGCCCAGTGCGGCACCAGGTTGGAGTTGGCGATCAGCACGCGCGGCGCGTTGCTGTGGGTTTTGAATACGCCGACCGGCTTGCCGGACTGCACCAGCAGGGTTTCGTCTTCTTCCAGCGTTTTCAGGGTTTCGACGATCTTGTCGTAACAATCCCAGTCGCGCGCGGCGCGGCCGATGCCGCCGTACACCACCAGCTCGTGTGGGTTCTCCGCAACTTCAGGATCGAGGTTGTTCATCAGCATGCGTAACGGCGCTTCGGTCAGCCAGCTTTTTGCGTTTAATTGTGTGCCGCGTGGCGCGCGTACATCGACATTGCGAACTTTGTTATTTGTAGTCACAGCATTTTCCTCAAACAGTATCGGTGCAGATTCCATGCCGCGGTGGGGATGAGTACCACGGCATAACAATGCGTAGGGCTTATTAACATATACTTGTATGTACAAGCATATGCAACACTGACCAGTTGCCGCTGAAAAGTGGCATAAGAAAAAGTTATTTTCTTTTTATATCAGGTTGATATGCGATTTTTTATCGCCGGTCTCAGATACGGAAAGCCGGAGAAAAGTGAGCTGTTCGGCAAAAATGAATTAAAATTGACTCATTTTTGGGCGGCTAGTCACAATATTTTTACAGACTGATTACAGTTGGCGGCGGAGGATAAACAAGCCCTATCACCGCAGGAAGAAAGCCCGTCGTGGGCGGGCTTGCCAGGCTCAGGCAGCCGGTTGCAGCATCGGCTTGCGGCTCATCTTGCACACCGTGGCGATGGCGGCGATCAGAGCCGGTACGCACAGGAACATCAGGATGCTCTGCACTTCCCACTGCATCGCCAGCAGTTGGGCGCCCATCATGGTGCCGGCGACGCCGCCGAAGCGGCCGATGCCCTGCATCCAGGCGATGCCGGTGGCGCGGCTGTGGGTCGGGTAGAAGGTGGCCGCCAGCGTTTGCAGCCCGGACTGCGCGCCGTTCATGGTGACGCCCATCAGGAAGATGAAGGCGCCCAGCAGCACGATCTGCTTGTCTTCGGTGGCCATCGCCACGATCAGCAGGGCGGTGACGACAAAGCCGCTCGAGACCACTTTGTGCGCATTCCAGCGGTCCATCAGCCAGCCGGCCACCAGGATGCCGAGCGTGCCGCCGAAGGTGAACAGCGAGGTGAGCATCGCCGATTGCTCCAGCTGATAGCCCAAGCCCTGCATCAGGATCGGCATCCAGCTCAGCAACACGTAGTAGATCACCAGCCCCATGAAGTAGGTCACCCACAGCATCAGCGTGCCGAGCAGGTAAGGGCGACTGAACAGCAGCCCGACGCTGGTCTTGGCCTGCGTCAGCTTCTCTTCATACAGGTAAAAACGCGTCACGCCGTCGAGGCTCTGGCTGACGAAGCGTTGCGCAATGCGTTTGATCTTCGCCGCATCCTGCCCGCGGTTGACCATATATTTGACCGATTCCGGCAGCAGCAGGATCAGCAACACCGTCAACGCCAGCGGCGCAATGGCGCCGAGCAACAGCACGCTGTGCCAGCCGTAGCTCGGGATCAGCCACGATGAAATGGCGCCGCCGCCGGCCGCGCCCAGCGGAAAGCCGCAATACATGGTATTGATCGCCAGCGAACGGCAGCGCTGCGGCGCGTATTCGGAGATCAGCGTGATAGCGTTGGGCATCGCCGCTCCCAGCCCGAGGCCGGTGAGGAAACGCCACAGCGTCAGGCTATTGAGCGAGCCGGCGTAGGCGGTGGCCAGGCTCGACAGGCCGAAGAACAGGCAGGAAAACACCAGCACGCGCTTGCGGCCGATGCGGTCGGAGATTGGCCCGGCTATCAGCGCGCCGAGCGACAGCCCCAACAGCGCGGCGCTCAGCACCGGCCCCAGATCCTGCTTCACGATGCCCCAGTCTTTGGCGACCGAGGGGGCGATATAGCCCATGGCGGCGGTATCGAAACCGTCGATGGCGAGGATCAGGAATCCGAGAATGATCAGTGTCCAGTGAAACAGCGAAAACTTGCTGTCGTCGATGGCCTGTTGAATGTTTAACTCGCTGGTGGAATGAGTCATGGCACCCTCTAAACGCAGATGTAGTCGTGATGAATAGTACGTGGCCGAAACTGATGCTCGGCTTGTGTTTGCTTGTATATACATCTGCGCGTCGGCGCTTTATGTCAAATATAATTATCTTATTTGTTAACTTCGTGTTGTTTTCTGTGGAGCAGGTTGCACCGTGGATGAAAGGCCTAAGACCGGTTAACAAATTAAATGAACGCCATTGGCGGTGAGATATGCTGGCGGCGGCGCGGAGGAAAAAATTTAATACAATTTTGGCCGTTTGGTCGCCGAGCCGGAATCTGCGATAATCGTTTTTTACTTTTCCAGATTGAGAAACCGATGCAGTACCCGATCAACGAGATGTTCCAAACCTTGCAGGGCGAAGGCTTTTTCACCGGCGTGCCGGCTATTTTCATCCGCCTGCAGGGCTGCCCGGTAGGGTGCAGCTGGTGCGACACCAAACATACCTGGGAAAAGGAAGCCCATCGGGAAGTCGACCTGCAACGGATCCTGGTCAAAACAGAAGAGAGCGACGCCTGGGGCAATGCCAGCGCCGAGCAGCTGCTGGCGGTGATGCGTCAGCAAGGCTACACCGCGCGTCATGTGGTGATCACCGGCGGCGAACCCTGCATCTACGATCTGGCGCCGCTGACCGAGCTGTTCGAACAGCACGGCTACCGTTGCCAGATTGAAACCAGCGGCACCCACGAAATTCGCTGTTCCGCCAACACCTGGGTGACGGTTTCGCCCAAGGTGAATATGCGCGGCGGCATGAAGGTGTTGGATCAGGCGCTGCGGCGCGCCGACGAGGTGAAGCATCCGGTGGCGCGCGAGCGCGACATCGAGGCGCTGGATGCGCTGCTGGCGACGTTGCAGGATGACAAGGCGCGCATTATCGCACTGCAGCCGATCAGCCAGAAAGAAGAGGCGACCCGTCTGTGTATTGAAACCTGTATCGCGCGCAATTGGCGGCTGTCGATGCAGACCCACAAGTATTTGAACATCGCCTAAAATCAGGGCGCCATTGCGGCGCCCTTTCTTTTAACCTTTATATACGCATCCCGCCGTACAGGTCTCTTTCACCATCACCGCCGTCAATTCCGGCAGCTGGGGCTTGAGCTGCTGCCAAATCCAGGCGGCGAGCACTTCGCTGGTGGGATTTTCCAATCCTGGAATATCGTTCAGATAATGGTGATCCAGCCGTTCCCAGATCGGGGAAAACACAGCCTTGAGCTCGGCGAAATCCATCACCCAACCGGTGTGGGGATCCACTTCACCGGTCACTTCCAGACGCACCATAAACGAATGCCCATGCAGACGGCCGCATTTATGGCCCTCCGGCACGTGCGGCAAGCGGTGTGCGGCTTCAAACTGAAAATCTTTAAACAGCGTGGTTGCCATTATTACGGCCTCATTGACTCAAAAACCGCCGCATAGTACCGGAAAGCGCGTCTGCTTGCCATTTATACCGTTATGGTCTACCGCCACGGTCAACGCGCCCGTTTAACACTTTTTTTGTTTGGTGTTTGCGGCACCTATCGGCTGGGGTTATGAGCCGAAATGTTGAACGGTGAAAAAACGATGAAAAAAAGCGCTTTAATTTCATCTGGATAAAAAACTTTGTTTAACGGTTTAAGCGTTATCCCTTACCAGAAAAACAGCTTAGTCATTTTGGTTATGATTTATTGCTATCCCTTATTTAATCGTTGCTATTCTGCTCGGTAACCTTACAAACTCTCCTGATCTTTTCCGCACGCCCGACGCAGCGAAGAGACAGCGACTGACACTGGCGCGCGCCTGGCAGGAAAGGCGCTAAGTATAGGAAATAAGTACAGCAATGACGACTCTGGCTCCTCCAACATCTTTGCTCCCGCTGACGCCCGAACAGCTGGCACGCTTGCAGGCGACGATCGGCGACTATTCGCCGACGCAGCTGGCGTGGCTGTCCGGTTATTTTTGGGGCATGGTCAATCAACAGCCCGGAGCCGTGGCCATTGCGCCTGTTGCCCCTGCGGCTGCCGCCGGCATCACCATCATTTCCGCTTCGCAGACCGGCAATGCGCGCCGCCTGGCGGAGCAGCTGCGCGACGATCTGCTGGCCGCCAATCTGAGCGCCACGCTGATCAGTGCCGGCGACTACAAGTTCAAGCAGATAGCTCAAGAGCGCCTGCTGGTGATCGTCGCCTCCACGCAAGGGGAAGGTGAGCCGGCGGAAGAAGCGGTGGCGCTGCATAAATTCCTGTTCTCGAAAAAGGCGCCGAAGCTGAATGATACCGCTTTTGCGGTGTTCGGGCTGGGCGACACCTCTTATGAGAATTTCTGCCAGTCTGGTAAGGATTTCGACGGCAAGCTGGCCGAGCTGGGCGCCGAGCGCCTGGTGGAGCGCGTGGACGCCGACGTGGAGTACCAGGAACTGGCCGCCGCCTGGCGCAAACAGGTGGTGTCGGTGCTGAAGGCGCGCGCGCCGGCGGAAAGCGCCGCGCCGGGCGTGTTGGCCAGCGGCGCGGTCGATCTGATCGACAGCAGCCCGTACAGCAAGGAACAGCCGCTCACCGCCCAACTGGCGGTCAAGCAGAAAATTACCGGCCGCGCGTCGGATAAAGACGTGCGCCATATCGAGATCGATCTGGGCGACTCCGGCCTGCGCTATCAGCCGGGCGATGCGCTCGGCGTATGGTTCGATAACGATCCGGCGCTGGTGGACGAACTGGTGCAGCTGTTGTGGCTGAAAGGCGACGAGCCGGTCGAGGTGGAAGGGCAAACCCTGCCGCTGGCGCAGGCGCTGCGCAGCCATTTCGAGCTGACGCAGAACACCACGCCGATCGTCGATAAATACGCCGCGCTGTCGCGCGACGAAACGCTGATCGGCCTGCTGGCGGATAAAGCCGCGCTGCAGCAGTACGCGCACAACACGCCGATCGTCGACATGGTGCGCCAGGCGCCGGCGGATCTGAGCGCCGAACAGCTGGTCGGCCTGCTGCGCCCGCTGACGCCGCGCCTGTATTCCATCGCCTCTTCGCAGGCGGAGAACGAAAGCGAAGTACACATCACCGTGGGCGTGGTGCGTTACGACATCGACGGGCGCGCCCGCAGCGGCGGCGCCTCCGGCTTCCTGGCGGATCGTCTGGAGGAAGACGGCGACGTGCGGGTGTTTATCGAACACAACGATAACTTCCGCCTGCCGGCCAACCCGGAAACGCCGGTTATCATGATCGGCCCGGGCACCGGCATCGCGCCGTTCCGCGCCTTTATGCAGCAGCGCGACGCGGATGGCGCCGGCGGCAAAAACTGGCTGTTCTTCGGCAACCCGCACTTTACCGAAGATTTCCTGTATCAGGTCGAATGGCAGCGCTACGTGAAAGACGGCCTGCTCACCCGCATCGATCTGGCCTGGTCCCGAGACCAACAACATAAAATATACGTACAAGACAAACTGCGCGAACAGGGCGCGGAAGTGTGGCGCTGGATTCAGGAAGGCGCGCACATTTACGTCTGCGGCGATGCCAATCGCATGGCAAAAGACGTGGAAAACACATTACTGGAACTGGTGGCCGAGCACGGTGGCATGGATACCGAGCAGGCGGATGAATTTTTAAGTGAGCTGCGCCTTGAGCGCCGTTATCAGCGAGATGTTTACTGATGAGTGATAAACACCCCGGGCCTTTGGTAGTCGAAGGCAAACTGGCCGATGCGGAGCGCATGAAGAAGGAGAGTAACTTCTTGCGTGGCACCATCGCCGAAGATTTGAACGACGGCCTGACCGGCGGCTTCAACGGCGACAACTTCCTGCTGATCCGTTTTCACGGCATGTACCAGCAGGATGACCGCGACATTCGCGCCGAACGCGCCGAGCAGAAGCTGGAGCCGCGCCACGCCATGATGCTGCGCTGTCGCCTGCCGGGCGGCATCATCAGCCCGCAGCAGTGGCTGGGCATCGACAAGTTCGCCCAGGAGAGCACGCTGTACGGCAGCATTCGCATCACCAACCGCCAAACGTTCCAGTTTCACGGCATTCTGAAAGGCAACGTCAAACCGGTGCACCAGCTGCTGAACCGCCTGGGGCTGGACGCGCTGGCGACCGCCAACGACGTGAACCGCAACGTGCTGTGCACCTCCAATCCGGTGGAGTCCGAGCTGCATCAGGAAGCCTACGAGTGGGCGAAGAAGATCTCCGAACACCTGCTGCCGCGCACCCGCGCCTACGCAGAGGTGTGGCTGGATCAGGAGAAGGTGGCCACCACCGACGAAGAGCCGATTCTGGGGCCGACCTACCTGCCGCGTAAATTTAAAACCACGGTGGTGATCCCGCCGCAGAACGACGTCGATCTGCACGCCAACGACATGAACTTTGTGGCGATCGCCGAAAACGGCAAGCTGGTGGGCTTCAACCTGCTGGTGGGCGGCGGGCTGTCCATTGAGCACGGCAACAAGAAAACCTACGCGCGCCAGGCCAGCGAGTTCGGCTACATTCCGCTCGAGCATACGCTGGCGGTGGCGGAAGCGGTGGTGACCACGCAGCGCGACTGGGGCAACCGTACCGATCGCAAGAACGCCAAAACCAAATACACGCTGGAGCGCGTTGGGGTGGACGTTTTCCGCGCCGAAGTGGAAAAGCGCGCCGGCATCACCTTCGCGCCGATCCGGCCGTATGAATTCACCGGCCGCGGCGATCGCATCGGTTGGGTGAAGGGCATCGACGATCAGTGGCATCTAACGCTGTTTATCGAGAACGGCCGCCTGCTGGACTATCCGGGGCGCCCGCTGAAGACCGGCATGGCGGAGATCGCCAAGATCCATAAAGGCGACTTCCGTCTGACGGCGAACCAAAACGTGATCATCGCTGGCGTGCCGGAAAGCGAAAAGGCGAAGATCGAAGCCCTGGCGCGCGATCATGGCCTGATCGACGACCAGATCAGCGAGCAACGCAAAAACTCGATGGCCTGCGTGTCGTTCCCGACCTGCCCGCTGGCGATGGCGGAGGCCGAGCGTTTCCTGCCGCAGTTTGTCACCAAGGTGGAAGGGATCATGCATCGGCACGGGGTGGGCGACGAGCATATCGTGCTGCGCATCACCGGCTGCCCGAACGGCTGCGGCCGCGCGCTGCTGGCGGAGCTGGGGCTGGTGGGCAAGGCGGTCGGCCGCTATAACCTGCATTTGGGCGGCAACCGCGAAGGCACGCGCATTCCGCGCATGTACCGCGAGAACATCAACGAAGATGAGATCCTGAGCGAGATCGACCTGCTGGTGGGGCGCTGGGCGAAGGAGCGCAACGCTGGCGAAGGTTTCGGCGACTTCACCGTTCGCGCGGGCGTCGTCAAACCGGTGCTGGATCCGGCGCGAGATTTCTGGGAGTGAGGCCGGGCGGTCCCTGGGCAGAGGGGCCGCACAGATAATTTCAAGTATCAGGAGAGACAACATGGCTGAATTCGATCTGGCGGCGCTGAACGCGTTGCCCAAATCCGGGCAGGCGCTGGCATTGGCGGTGGTCAACGGCCAACTGGAGACCCTCAGCGCCGAACAGCGCGTTGAATGGGCGCTGGAGCATCTGCCCGGCGAGTTCGTACTCTCGTCCAGTTTCGGCATTCAGGCGGCGGTATGCCTGCACCTGGTGACGCGCATCCGGCCGGATATCCCGGTGATCCTGACCGACACCGGTTATCTGTTCCCGGAAACCTATCGCTTTATCGATCAACTGACCGACCAGCTGAAGCTGAATCTGCAGGTGTTCCGCGCGGAGCAGTCTCCCGCCTGGCAGGAGGCGCGCTATGGCAAGCTGTGGGAGCAGGGCGTGGAAGGGATTGAAAAATACAACCAGATCAACAAGGTCGAGCCGATGAACCGCGCGCTGGAGACGCTGGGCGCGCAGAGCTGGTTCGCCGGCCTGCGGCGCGAGCAGTCCGGCAGCCGCGCCAATCTGCCGGTACTGGCGGTGCAGCGTGGGGTGTTCAAGATCCTGCCGATCATCGACTGGGACAACCGCAAGATTTACCAGTATCTGACCGAACACGGGCTGAGTTATCACCCGCTGTGGGAGCAGGGCTACCTGTCGGTAGGCGATACACACACCACCCAGAAGTGGGAGCCGGGCATGAGCGAGGAAGAGACGCGTTTCTTCGGCCTGAAGCGCGAGTGTGGCCTACACGAAGGCTAAACGGCGTGATTGACATGACAGGGCTCAGCAATGCTGGGCCCTGTTTTTTTGCGGGCTACTTTTTCTTCTGTGCTTTCGGCGGGTGCGCCTGCGCCAGCTCTTTGATCAGCGGCAGCAGGATCTGCACGCTGTCGCGGCTGCGTTTGTCGATCCGCCCCGGCAGGTAGCGATCCAGATATTGCAGATTGTCATACTGCGGACGATGCCAGGTGATGCCCTGCGGGAAGTGCGGGCTGACGGCGCGCTGCTGGTAGCCATCTTTGTCGCCCAGCGACCAGTTGGTGGCCTCCACTGACAATACCGGGATGCCTGCGGCGTCGAACACCTCTTGATCGGAACAGCAGCCGGTGCCTTGCGGATGCTGCGCGTTGCCTGGGTTGGTGGCGGCGGCGATGCCGTAGCGGTGGGCGATATCCAGCGCGCGATCGCGGGAACGCTTCGCCATTTGCGGCGGCGTGTTGCGCCCGGCGTTGAAATACAGACGATCGCCGGTGATCAGGCTGTCGAGGTTGATCACCAGCACGGTGTTGCTTTTCTCTTCCGCGCTCATACGTTGCAGGTAGTTCTGCGCCCCCAGTGAACCGATCTCTTCGGCGCTGGTGGCGACGAAGCGCAGGCCGTAGGCGGTGGGGATGTTCTTCAGGCGTTCCGCCAGTTCCAGCATCACACCGATGCCGGAGGCGTTGTCGTCGACGCCCTGCAGCGTCAAGCCGCCGAGGTTGTTATCCAGATCCTCGTCGCTCTGCGGCGTATAGGTGTCGAAGTGGGCGACGACCACGATCTGTTTTGGGCTGTCGCCGTTGCGGGCGGCGATCACCGAGCTGGCGGTGACGTTGTTCCAGTTCTTCTTGCCGTCTTTGCTGGTGTAGAGATAGCGCGTATTGACGCTGCGAATGTCGCTTTGGTAACCCATCTTGCTGAATTGCTGCTTCAGATAGTCGGCGGTGAGCAATTCGGCCGGGCTGCCCGCCATGCGGCCGGGGAAGTAAGTGGCGATGTGGCGGGTCTGCTCGGCGGCGAAACGGCCCATTGGCGCGTCTTTTACGGGCTGTGCGGCACAAACGCTGAAGACGCCGCCGAGTGCGAGGGCCAGCAGGCTGGTCTTCAGGTAAAAACGGGAAAACATACCGAAAAATCCTTCTTTGCTATCGGCGCTGCCGATCATTTTTCTTCGGCACCCAGTATGAGACGCCGGGCGGCATTACACAATTTCCCTGTCTCTTAATTTTCGCGCGAACGCGCAAACCGCCGCCGTGAGTATTACCGTTTGCCTCCTGCGTTGCGGCCTATATTCCATAAAGTAACTAATCATTCCTTTTCGTCATTTCAGAGGCTAAATCTCAGCCCGTATAGTCACACTATCTTTCTGTTATATGAAAAGGCTGTTGTGGACTATCTACCAATATTCGCCGACCTGAAACAACGCCCGGTGCTGGTCGTTGGCGGTGGTGACGTGGCGGCGCGCAAAGTCTCCTTGCTTCAGCGCGCCGGGGCTGAAATACGGATAGTTGCGCAGTCGCTCTCACCGGAACTGGAACAACAACGTCAGCAAGGGCGGGTGTTCTGGCTGGGGAAAACCTTTGATCCGCAGCAGTTGGACGACGTGTTTCTGGCGATCGCCGCCACGGACGACAACGCGCTGAACGCCGCGGTGTTCGCCGAGGCGGATAAACGCCGGGTGTTAGCCAACGTGGTGGACGATCAGCCGCGCTGCTCGTTCATCTTCCCGTCGATCATCGATCGCTCGCCGCTGGTGGTGGCGGTGTCGTCCAGCGGCCAGGCGCCGGTGCTGGCGCGACTGCTGCGCGAAAAGCTGGAGGCGTTATTGCCCGCCAGTTTGGGGCAGATGGCGCAGGTCGCGGGCCGCTGGCGCGGCCAGGTCAAACAGCGGTTGGCTTCGATCGGCGAACGTCGCCGTTTCTGGGAGAAAACCTTCGGCGGCCGTTTCGCCACGCTGGTGGCCAACGGCCAGACGGCGCAGGCGGAACGCCAGCTGGAGCAGGATTTACACCGCTTCGCCGCAGGCGATGAAGGCGCACAGGGCGAGATCGCCCTGGTGGGCGCCGGGCCGGGCGACGTGGGGCTGTTGACCCTGCGCGGGCTGCAGGTGATGCAGCAGGCGGACGTGGTGCTGTATGACCATTTGGTCAGCGGTGAGATCCTCGATCTGGTGCGCCGCGACGCCGAACGCATCTGCGTGGGCAAGCGCGCCGGCGCGCACTCGGTGATCCAGGAAGAGACCAACCGGCTGCTGGTGGAGCTGGCGCAGCAGGGCAAACGGGTGGTGCGCCTCAAGGGCGGCGATCCGTTCATCTTCGGCCGCGGCGGCGAAGAGCTGCAGGTGGCCGCCGCCGCCGGCATTCCGTTCCAGGTGGTGCCGGGCGTCACGGCCGCCGCGGGGGCGACCGCCTACGCCGGCATTCCGCTGACGCATCGCGATCACGCGCAGAGCGTGACCTTTATCACCGGCCACTGCCGCCCGGACGGCGATGGCCTGGACTGGGCCGATCTGGCCCGGACGCGGCAAACGCTGGCTATCTACATGGGCACCATGAAGGCGGCGGACATCAGCCAACGCCTGATCGCCCACGGCCGCGACGCTGCGACGCCGGTGGCGGTGATCAGCCGCGGCACGCGCGCCGATCAGCAGGTGCAGATCGGCACGCTGGATCAATTGGAACACCTGGCCCAACGGGCGCCGTTGCCGGCGCTGTTGGTGATCGGCGAGGTGGTGGAACTGCACCATCAAATCGCCTGGTTCGGGCATCAATCGCAGACGGAAGGGGCCGTGCGCCCGGCCGTCGTGAATTTGGCATAGGCAAGGCTTTTAAGGATCTGTTATGGACGAAAAACGACTCACTCATTTGCGGCAATTGGAGGCGGAGAGTATCCATATCATCCGTGAAGTCGCCGCTGAATTCGCCAACCCGGTAATGCTGTATTCCATCGGCAAGGACTCTTCCGTGATGCTGCATTTGGCGCGTAAGGCGTTCTTCCCCGGCACGCTGCCGTTCCCGCTGCTGCACGTCGATACCGGCTGGAAATTCCGCGAAATGTACGAATTCCGCGATCGCACCGCGAAGGAGTACGGCTTCGAGCTGCTGGTGCATAAAAACCCGGAAGGGGTGGCGATGGGCATCAACCCGTTCGTGCACGGCAGTGCTAAGCATACTGACATCATGAAGACCGAGGGCCTGAAGCAGGCGTTGAACAAGTACGGTTTCGACGCCGCCTTCGGCGGTGCGCGGCGCGACGAGGAGAAATCGCGCGCCAAAGAGCGCATCTATTCGTTCCGCGATCGCTTCCACCGCTGGGATCCGAAAAACCAGCGGCCGGAGCTGTGGCACAACTACAACGGCCAGATCAACAAAGGGGAGAGCATCCGCGTCTTCCCGCTGTCGAACTGGACCGAGCTGGATATCTGGCAGTACATCTTCCTGGAAAAGATCGACATCGTGCCGCTGTACCTGGCGAAACCGCGCCCGGTGGTGGAGCGCGACGGCATGTTGATGATGGTGGACGACGATCGCATCGATCTGCAGCCGGGCGAAGTGATCAGCCAGCGCATGGTGCGTTTCCGCACTCTGGGGTGCTGGCCGCTGACCGGCGCGGTGGATTCGCAGGCGCAAACCCTGCCGGAGATCATCGAAGAGATGCTGGTCTCCACCACCAGTGAACGCCAGGGGCGGATGATCGATCGCGATCAGTCCGGCTCGATGGAGCTGAAAAAGCGTCAAGGGTATTTCTAAGGAGCCGCCGGATGAACAACGCAATTGCACAACAAATCGCTGACCAGGGCGGCGTCGAATCCTATCTGCACGCGCAGCAGCACAAGAGCCTGCTGCGCTTTCTGACCTGCGGCAGCGTCGATGACGGCAAAAGCACCCTGATTGGCCGCCTGCTGCACGATACCCGCCAGATCTACGAGGATCAGCTGTCGACGTTGCACAGCGACAGCAAACGCATCGGTACTCAGGGCGAAAAGCTCGATCTGGCGCTGCTGGTGGACGGCCTGCAGGCCGAGCGCGAGCAGGGCATCACCATCGACGTGGCCTATCGCTATTTCTCGACCGAAAAACGTAAATTTATCATCGCCGATACCCCGGGGCACGAGCAGTACACCCGCAACATGGCCACCGGCGCCTCGACCTGCGATCTGGCGATCCTGTTGATCGACGCGCGCAAAGGGGTGTTGGATCAGACTCGCCGCCACAGCTTTATCGCGACCCTGCTGGGCATTCGCCATCTGGTGGTTGCGGTAAACAAAATGGATCTGGTGGACTATCAGGAAGCGGTGTTCGAGCAGTTCAAACAGGATTACCTGACCTTCGCCCAGCAGCTGCCTGGCGATCTGGACATCAAGTTCGTGCCGCTGTCGGCGCTGGACGGCGACAACGTGGCGAGCGAAAGCGCCCATATGCCGTGGTACAGCGGCCCGACGCTGCTGGAAGTGCTGGAGAGCGTGGATGTGATCAGCGAGCGAGAAAACCAGCCGCTGCGCTTCCCGGTGCAGTACGTCAACCGCCCGAACCTCGATTTCCGCGGCTATGCCGGCACGCTGTCCGCCGGCGTAGTGCGGGTGGGGCAACGGGTCAAAGTGCTGCCTTCCGGCGTGGAGTCCAGCGTGGCGCGCATCGTGACCTTCGACGGCGATCTGCAAGAAGCGGTGCCGGGCGAGGCGATTACGCTGGTGCTGAAAGATGAAGTGGACATCAGCCGCGGCGATTTGCTGGTCGACGCCGGAGAAAGTCTGCAGGCGGCGCAGAGCGCGCGGGTGGACGTGGTATGGATGGCCGAGCAGCCGCTGGTGCCGGGCCAGAGCTACGACATCAAGATCGCCGGCAAAAAGACCCGCGCCCGCGTGGAGAGCATTCGCCATCAGGTGGAGATCAACACGCTGGCGCAACACCCGGCCGACACATTGCCGCTCAACGGCATCGGGTTGGTGGAGCTGACCTTCGACGAACCGCTGGTGCTGGACAGCTATCAGAGCAATCACGACACCGGCGGGCTGATCTTCATCGATCGCATGAGCAACGTGACGGTTGGCGCCGGTCTGGTGCGTGAAACGCTGCAGGATGCCTCGGCGGCGCGCGGCGAATTCAGCGCCTTCGAGCTGGAGCTGAATGCGCTGGTGCGCAAGCACTTCCCGCATTGGGGCGCACGCGATCTGCTCGGTGGCCGATAAGGTGGCCGCTGAACTGAGGGCGACCGGGCCGGATGATGAGAACGTGGTTTGGCATCCGCATGCGGTGACGCGTGCGGATCGCGAAGCGCGCAACGGCCACCGCGGCGCGGTGCTGTGGTTTACCGGGCTGTCCGGCTCGGGCAAATCCACCGTCGCCGGCGCGCTGGAGCAGGCGCTGCATGGGCTTGGCGTCAGCACCTATCTGCTGGACGGCGATAACGTGCGCCACGGTCTGTGCCGCGATCTCGGTTTTTCCGACGAGGATCGGCGCGAGAACATCCGCCGGGTGGGGGAAGTGGCCAAACTGATGGTGGATGCCGGGCTGGTGGTGCTGACCGCATTCATTTCGCCGCACCGCGCCGAGCGGCAAATGGTGCGCGAGATGCTCGGCGAGGATCGCTTTATCGAGGTGTTCGTCGACACGCCGTTGGCGATCTGCGAGGCGCGCGATCCGAAAGGGTTGTATAAAAAAGCGCGCGCCGGCGAGCTGCGCAATTTCACCGGTATCGACGCGGTTTATGAGGCGCCGCAGCAGCCGGAAATCCACCTCGACGGCCAACAATTGGTAACAAATTTGATTGCGCAATTGTTAGACGTGTTACGTGGTCAGGCTATTATCAAACCCTGAATTCAAAAAAAAGCGTGTGGCGTTTTTCGCCATGCGCTTTTTACTCTAAGCCGCCGCAGAGCGAGCCGAATAACCAGGGATCACTATGCAAAATGTCACGCCTATCTTGATCGACTCCAAGCAGTCAAAACAGGAGAGAGAGGAGCCTTCTTATTCTTTCCTGGGCGGCGTCAGCGGCTTTGTTTTCTACTGGCTGGCGTTCGCGTTGCCGTTTCTGGTTTACGGTTCCAACACGCTGTTTTTCCTGCTCTATACCTGGCCGTTCTTCCTGGCGCTGATGCCGCTGTCGGTGCTGATCGGCATCACCCTCAGCATGCTGTTGCGCGGCCGTCTGATCCTGACGCTTCTGCTGACCGGCGCGATCGTGCTGTGCCTGTTCTGGCTGGTGTTCAGCTTCCTGACCGGGTGGTGAGAGAGCGGGCGCCGATGCCGGCGCCCGAAGGATTGCAAAGCCGTGTCGAAGGTTACAAAACTTTGCTCAGAAACGCCTGAGTGCGCGGATTGGCCGGCTGGCTGAAGATCTGCTGCGGCGCACCCTCCTCCTGAATGATCCCCTGATCGATAAACAGCACCCGGTCGGCCACCTCGCGGGCAAAGCCCATCTCATGCGTCACCACCACCATGGTCATGCCCTCGTGGGCCAGTGATTTCATCACCGCCAACACTTCGCCCACCAGCTCAGGATCGAGCGCGGAGGTCGGTTCATCGAACAGCATGATCTTCGGCTCCATCGCCAGCGCGCGGGCGATCGCTACCCGCTGCTGCTGGCCGCCGGACAGGCTGTTGGGATAGGCGTCGATCTTGTCGAGCAGGCCGACCTTGAGCAGCAGCTGTTCTGCTTGCGCGATGGCTTCGGCGCGCGGCTGTTTCTTCACGCTCACCGGCGCCATGATGATATTTTCCAACACCGTCATGTGCGGGAACAGATTGAAACGCTGGAACACCATGCCCACGCTTTCCCGCATCTTATTCAGGTCGGTTTTCTGATCGTGGACGGCGAAACCGTTGACCTCGATCTCGCCGCCGGAGAGCGTCTCCAGCGCATTGATGCAGCGCAGGAAGGTGCTCTTCCCCGAGCCTGAAGGGCCGATGACGCACACCACTTCGTTGGCGGCGATCCGGCAGGAAATGCCGCGCAGCACGTGGCTTTCGCCGAACTGTTTTTGCAGATTATGTACGCGAATCACTTTTACCGAACCTCTTTTCCATGTGCTGCACCAGCAGCGAGAGCAGGAAGGTGATGACCCAATAGACCAGCGAAATGGTCAGGTAGGGCTCCCAGTAGGTGGCGTAGGCGCCGGAGACGGTACGGGCGGCATAGGCCAGATCCGCCAGGCCGATGGCGGAGGCCAGCGACGAATCCTTGACGATGGCGATGGCGTTGTTGCCCAGCGGCGGCAGCATGCGCCGGAAGGCTTGCGGCAGGATCACCTGGCGCATGGTCTTGCCGTAGCTCATGCCCAACGAGCGCGATGCCTCCATCTGGCCGCGGTCGATCGACTGGATCCCGGCGCGGAAGATCTCCGACACATAGGCGCCGGCGTTGAGCGTGATCGCCACCACGCAGGAGAGAAAGGCGCCGTAGTCGGCGCGCAGCGCACGGGCGAAATCGACGCTCATCAGGCCGCTGGTGACCAGCAGACCGTCACGCGGGTTGATGAACAGCGGCACCAGCGCGAAGTGCACCACCATGATCTGCACGAACAGCGGCGTGCCGCGAAAGGCGCTGATGTAGATGCGCACCGGCCACTGAACGCCGTAATGCAGGATGGGTTTCCAGATGCCGTGCGGCGCCTGCGCCAAACGGCCCAGCCCGAGGATCAAGCCCCAGGTGGTGCCCAGCAGCACGCAGATAATGGTGCATTTGATGGTCATCCAGGCGCCTTCCATAAACAGCGGCGCGTATTCCTGGATGATCTCCCAGCGGAAGTTCAAGGGGTATTCCTTCTTGGTAGGCTGAAACGGTGGTGCGCCGACGCCCTTGCGGGCGCCGGCGACAGGGGATTATTCCGCCGGCAGCGTCGGTACGTTGCTGTCGAACCAGGTTTGGTAGATCTTGGCGTAGGTGCCGTCGGCGACGATTTTCTTCAGGCCGGCGTTGATCTTGTTGCGCAGCTCATCGTTGCCTTTGGCGACGGCGATGCCGAAATACTGGCGCTCGAACTTGGCGTCGGGCACCAGCTTGAAGGCTTTCTCAGGGTGGGTCTTGATATAGAACTTGGCCACGCCGACGTCGCCGACCGCCGCGCCGATGCCGTCTTCATACAGCTCCTGCAGCATCAGCGGGGTATTGTCGAAGCGCTTGATGGCGGTACTGTTTTTACCCAGCGCGTCGGACACCACGATGTCGCCGGTGCTGGAGTTCACCACGCCGACCTTCAGCGCTTTCAGCGCGGCGATGGAGTCCACCTTCGAGTCTTGCGGCACCACGATAGCCTGATCAGCCGGGAAGTAAGGCGCAGAGAAATCAACCATCTGCTTGCGCTTATCGGTGATGGTGATGCCGGAAATGATGATATCGCGATCGCCGGAGTTCAGCGTGGCGAAGATCCCTTCCCACGGCGTATTGATCAGTTTGATTTGGAAGCCTTCGGCCTTGGCCACCGCCTTGATGATGTCGATGTCGAAACCTTCCAGCTGCTTTTGGCTGTTTTCAAATTCGAATGGCCGATAGGTGCCGCCGGAGCCGACGACGTAGGTGGGTTCAGCCGCCAACGCAGCGATGGAGAAGGTGGCGGCCAGGCAGGCGCCGATCAGAACTAAACGTTTTAACATCGCGATCCCCGATAATGAATGGTTATATATTGGAATTATTTATGCACTATGAGTGCATAAAAATAAGCTTCAATGAATGAAAGTGCAACCGCTGCATGACGATTATTCTCTCTATGGTGTTAAATATTCACTTTTTGCTTTGCTATGGCGTAAGCGATGTGTCAGGAAGCGGTGATGCAGTGATTCTTGCTGCATAATGGAGGTAGGATAGAGTGTGTCTCATTGGAAAACGCGGCGCGTGCGCCGAGCCAAAGGGGCGTTTTTTGCCGCTTTCGCAGCGGAATTAGGCGATAAACACGGGAACCCTTCATCCGTATTCTGAATTTGGCGTTGAAATGCCGCTCTCAGTGTGGAGTCCAACGAGAAGTTGTGGGATGATTGGTCGGTTTTTCAGGGGGCGGAGATGGGAAAACTTACGCTGCTATTGCTGGCATTGCTCGGTTGGTTACAGTATTCACTGTGGCTGGGCAAAAATGGTATTCACGATTACGTGCGAGTCAATGAAGACGTTGCGGTCCAACAGGGTAGCAACGCCAAGTTGAAAGCGCGTAACGATCAGCTGTTTGCCGAAATCGATGATTTGAACGGCGGACAGGAAGCGATCGAAGAGCGTGCGCGTAATGAGCTGGGCATGATCAAGCCCGGTGAGACTTTCTATCGTCTGGTTCCTGACCAATCCAGACGCAACGCGGCGTCTTCCTCGCAAAATAACGCACAAAAATAACGCATGAATCACTCCGCAGGCACCTTTCCCTCGGTGATTGCCGTCCTGCCCGCTGCCGGTATCGGCAGCCGCATGCAGGCGGAATGCCCGAAGCAATATTTAACCATCGGCCGGCACAGCATCGTCGAACACGCCATCCACGCCCTGTTGCGCCACCCGCGCATTGAACGGGTGATCGTGGCGATCGGCCCCGAAGATCGTCAGTTCGAACGGCTGCCCATCGCTCAGGATCCGCGGGTAACCGTCACCGAGGGCGGCAAACAGCGCGCCGATTCGGTGATGGCCGGGTTGAAACTGGCGGGTGATGCGGACTGGGTGCTGGTGCACGACGCCGCGCGCCCCTGCCTGCACGCCGACGATCTCGAGCGCCTGCTGGCGATCACCGCACACAGCAAGGTGGGCGGCATTCTCGCCGCGCCGGTGCGCGACACCATGAAGCGCGCCGAACCCGGCCGCGACACCATCGCCCACACCGTTGAACGGCAGGATCTGTGGCATGCGCTGACGCCGCAGCTGTTTCCGCTGCCGCTGCTCAAGCAGTGCCTGCAGCGCGCGCTGGATGAAGGCGCGAACGTCACCGACGAAGCTTCGGCGCTGGAACATTGCGGCTATCATCCGCTGCTGATCGCCGGCCGGGCGGACAACATTAAAGTAACGCGGCCGGAGGATTTGGCGCTGGCGGCGTTCTATTTGACCCAGTTAGACAATTAAGGAGCGCATCATGCGTATCGGTCACGGTTTTGATGTACATAAATTCGGCGGCGAAGGCCCGTTGGTGATCGGCGGTGTTCGCATCCCTTACGACAAAGGCTTGCTGGCCCACTCCGACGGTGACGTCGCGCTGCATGCCGCCACCGACGCCCTGTTGGGGGCGGCGGCGCTGGGCGACATCGGCAAACTGTTCCCCGATACCGATCCGGCCTTCAAAGGCGCCGACAGCCGCGAGCTGCTGCGCGAAGCCTGGAAACGCATCCGCGCCAAAGGTTACCGCCTCGGTAACCTCGATATCACCATCATCGCTCAGGCGCCGAAAATGGCGCCGCACATCCCGCAGATGCGCGTCTTCCTGGCGGAAGACCTGCAGTGCCATATGGATGACGTCAACGTGAAGGCCACTACCACCGAACAGCTCGGTTTCACCGGGCGCGGCGAGGGCATCGCCTGCGAAGCGGTCGCCTTGCTGATCAAGGAATAACCGCATGGATATGGCGAATCTGACCTGGCTGCATGGCCGGCCGCAGAGTTCCGGGGTGTTGAAAGCCAATCCGGAAGATTTTGTGGTGGTCGAAGATCTGGGCTTTGCGCCGGACGGTGAAGGTGAGCACGTGCTGGTAAATATCCGTAAAAACGGCTGCAATACCCAGTTCGTGGCCGACTATCTGGCGCGCTTCGCCGGTATTCACGCCCGTTCCGTCAGCTATGCCGGTTTGAAGGATCGCCACGCGGTGACCGAACAGTGGTTCTGCCTGCATATGCCGGGTAAGGACACGCCGGATTTCTCCCGGTTTACGCTGGAAGGCTGCGAGGTGCTCTCGTTCGCCCGCCACCTGCGCAAAATGCGCATCGGCAATCTGAAGGGCAACCACTTTACGCTGGTGCTGCGCCAGATTTCCGATCGGCAGGACGTGGAACGTCGCCTGCAGGCCATCGCCGCGCAGGGCGTGCCAAACTATTTCGGCAGCCAACGCTTCGGCCGCGGCGGCAACAACCTGGTGATGGCGCGCCGCTGGGCGAACGACGAAATTCGTGTCAAAGAGCGCAGTAAGCGCAGCTTCTACCTGTCCGCCAGCCGCAGCGCGCTGTTCAATCTGATCGCGAGCCAACGCCTGGCTGACGGGCTGCAGCGCACCGTGCTGGAAGGGGATGCCCTGCAGCTGAGTGGGCGCGGCAGCTGGTTCGTCGCCAAAGCCGATGAGCTGGAGACGTTGCAGCAACGGCTGGATGCCGGCGAGCTGGCGATCACGGCTCCCTTGCCGGGCGACGGTGAGCCAGGCACCGCCGGCCAAGCCTTGGCTTTTGAACAACAATGCTTGGCGGAACAACCGGAATTGCTTACGCTTTTAAAGCGCGAGCGTATCGAACCCGCTCGCCGGGCCCTGCTGTTGCAGCCGCAAAATTTGCAGTGGAACTGGTGGGATGACGTTACCGTGGAACTGCGCTTCTGGCTGCCGGCGGGCAGCTTTGCTACCAGCGTGGTTCGCGAGATCATGCAGCAGGATAACAGTGATGCGGATATTGCTGAGTAACGATGACGGCGTCAGCGCCCCGGGCATTCAGGTGCTGGCGGCGGCGCTGCGGGAATTCGCCGAAGTGCAGGTCGTGGCGCCGGATCGTAACCGCAGCGGCTCTTCCAATGCTTTAACGCTGGAGTCGCCGTTGCGCACGCAGACGCTGGCCAACGGGGATATTGCGGTGTTGCAAGGGACGCCGACCGACTGCGTTTACCTTGGCGTCAACGCGTTGATGCGCCCGGCGCCCGATATCGTGGTATCCGGCATTAACGCCGGGCCGAATTTGGGCGACGACGTTATCTATTCCGGCACCGTCGCGGCGGCGATGGAGGGCCGGCACCTGGGGTTGCCTGCCTTGGCGGTGTCGCTGAACGGCCACCAGCACTACGCGACCGCCGCCGCCATTACCTGCCGCATCCTGCGCGCGCTGCAGCGCGAACCGCTACGTACCGGAAAAATTCTGAATATTAACGTGCCGGATCTGCCGCTGGCTGAGATCAAAGGCCTGCGCGTTACCCGCTGCGGCAGCCGCCATCCCGCCGACAAGGTCTTCTGCCAGCAGGATCCGCGCGGACAAAATATCTACTGGATCGGGCCGCCTGGTGATAAATTTGATGCCGGGCCGGATACCGACTTTGCGGCGGTGGAACAAGGCTATGTGGCGATAACGCCGCTGCAGGTGGATTTAACCGCCTACGCGGCGCAAGAAGTCGTGAAAACATGGTTAACCAAGGCAGAGGTTAGCGGGGAATGGTGAATAAGCGCATGCAAACATTGCTGACGCAGCTGCGGCAGCAGGGGATCCGAGACGAAAAGCTGCTGCGGGCGATCGAAGCGGTGCCGCGCGAGCGTTTTGTCGATGAAGCGCTGGATCATAAGGCCTACGAAAACACCGCATTGCCGATCGGTTCCGGTCAGACCATTTCCCAGCCTTATATGGTGGCGCGGATGACCGAGCTGCTGAATCTGAAACCTACCTCAAGGGTGCTGGAGATCGGTACCGGTTCCGGTTATCAAACCGCTATCCTGGCGCATCTGGTGCAACACGTTTGTTCCGTCGAACGCATCAAGGGGCTGCAGTGGCAGGCCAAGCGCCGCCTGAAACAGCTCGATCTTCACAATGTTTCCACCCGCCACGGCGACGGTTGGCAGGGTTGGGCGTCGCGCGGCCCGTTCGATGCGATCATCGTCACTGCCGCGCCGCCGGAGATCCCGCAGGCGCTGGTGGAGCAGCTGGACGACGGCGGCATTTTGGTGTTGCCGGTGGGCGAGCAAGCCCAAACCCTCAAACGCATTCAGCGTCATGGCAACGATTTCGTTGTCGATGCGGTAGAGGCGGTGCGCTTTGTGCCGTTGGTGAAAGGCGAATTGGCCTAGCGATTGTCTGAATTTTCGACCGTCTGCAAAATCTGTTGCACTTTCATCATGGCCGGATAAGGTTTTCTCGTTCCAATCAGGCTAATTTTCACTAGAATTGGCCTTTCTACGTAGTTGTCTTATGGTGCGGCAACGCCAATGTGGTTAGCATTGGCGCGCGTTTTGATGCTCCGGCGCGAGATGACCTGGCGTTCAGGGATCGGCCGGCGGCGCCTTTACATCGCAGAAACTGGGAAGTGGCAAAAGCTCGGCTACGATGTAAAGGGTATTTTGGATATATCACTGATATTGCTGTCATGGGGGAAGCATGAGCACGGGAAGCCCAATGATTACGTTACGCCGGGTAGCGGTGTGTACGATGGTAAGTTTGTGGTTGGCGGGTTGTACGAATACGGCCTCGACGTCGGCTCCTATCAGCAGCGTGGGGGGCGGCGGTGCCGCTCCATCCGGCAATAATAATGGCGGAGTGCAGCAGGCCAGCCCAGAGGGCCGCATTGTCTATAACCGCAGTTATAACGCCATCCCTAAAGGGAGCTACAGCGGCGGCGAAACTTATACGGTCAAGCGCGGCGACACGCTGTTTTATATCGCCTGGATCACCGGCAATGATTTCCGCGACCTGGCGCAGCGCAACAATATTCCCGAGCCATACAGCCTGAATGTTGGCCAAACCATTCAGCTTGGTAATGGTTCTGCCAACGGCGGCGGCGGCATGTTGGCGACGACAGATGCGACCAAAGGCGGTGTTCCGAAGCCACCTTCCAGCTCCCAGATCCAGACGGCAACGGTTGATTCTCAATCAACTAACGCGTATTCTGAAAACTCGGGTAAACAGAATGTAGGTAAGATGTTACCTGCAGCAGGTGCCGCAGCGGTTGGGACCGCGACTGCGCCTGTTACCGCGCCGGAAGCCGCTCCACCTGTGAGCAGCACCGTCAGCAACAGCGCTCCGGTCAGTACCTGGAGATGGCCGACTGACGGTAAGGTTATTGATAACTTTTCCTCATCAGAAGGTGGGAATAAGGGTGTCGATATCGCCGGTTCCCGTGGGCAGCCTATCTTCGCTACCGCCGATGGCCGCGTAGTGTATGCAGGCAACGCTTTACGGGGTTACGGTAATCTAATCATCATCAAACATAATGATGATTACCTGAGCGCCTACGCTCATAACGACACAATGCTGGTCCGGGAACAACAAGAAGTGAAGGCGGGTCAAAAAATAGCCACCATGGGTAGCACCGGTACCAGTTCAGTACGTTTGCATTTTGAAATTCGTTACAAGGGGAAATCCGTAAACCCGCTGCGTTATCTTCCGCAGCGATAGATTGGGCAGAATACGCTGAGATTCTGCTCGCGGTATCACGGGTAGGAGCAGCATATGAGCCAAAATACGCTGAAAGTTAACGAGTTACATGATGATGCGGATTTCGACGAGAATGGAGCTGAGGCCGAGTCGTTTGATGAAAAAGCGCTGGTAGAAGAAGAGACCAGCGAGAACGATTTAGCGGAAGAAGAGCTGTTGTCTCAAGGCGTTACGCAACGCGTATTGGATGCGACGCAGCTCTATCTGGGTGAGATCGGTTATTCACCTCTGCTGACCGCAGAGGAAGAAGTCTATTTTGCGCGGCGTGCTCTGCGCGGTGACGTGCCGTCCCGCCGCCGCATGATTGAAAGCAACCTGCGGCTGGTGGTGAAAATCGCCCGCCGCTACAGCAACCGCGGTCTGGCGCTGCTGGATCTGATCGAAGAGGGTAACCTCGGTCTGATTCGCGCAGTGGAAAAATTCGACCCGGAACGCGGCTTCCGCTTCTCCACTTATGCAACCTGGTGGATCCGTCAGACGATTGAACGGGCGATCATGAACCAAACCCGTACCATTCGTTTGCCTATCCATATCGTCAAAGAACTGAATGTCTATCTGCGCACCGCGCGCGAGCTTTCCCACAAGCTGGATCATGAACCGAGCGCTGAAGAAATTGCCGAGCAACTCGACAAGCCGGTGGATGACGTCAGCCGCATGCTGCGCCTGAATGAGCGCATCACCTCGGTGGATACGCCGCTGGGCGGGGATTCGGAGAAAGCGCTGCTGGACATTCTGGCCGACGAGAAGGACAACGGGCCTGAAGACACCACGCAAGATGACGATATGAAGCAAAGCATCGTCAAATGGTTGTTCGAACTGAACGCCAAACAGCGTGAAGTGTTGGCGCGTCGTTTCGGCCTGCTGGGCTATGAAGCGGCGACGCTGGAAGACGTAGGCCGGGAGATTGGCTTGACGCGCGAGCGCGTCCGTCAGATTCAGGTAGAAGGTCTGCGCCGTCTGCGTGAGATTTTGCAGATGCAGGGCCTGAGCATTGAGGCGCTGTTCCGCGAATAACGCCGGTTGTTGAACCGCATCAAATAAAAACGGTGAGCATGATGCTCACCGTTTTTTTATGCCCGCGTTTGGCGCCAGATTACACCATATTTTTCAGCCGGTAGATCCATTCCAGCGCCTGTCGAGGCGACAGGGAGTCTGGATCAAGCGCCTCCAGGGCTTCTACTGCCGGCGAGGTCTCTTCCTGCAGCAGCGTCATCTGGGTGGCATCGACGCTGCCCGACGCGGTGTGGCTGGAGATGGATTCCAGCTCGCGCAGTTTCTGACGGGCGCGTTTGATGACGTCGCGCGGCACGCCGGCCAGTGCGGCGACCGCCAGGCCATAGCTTTTGCTGGCGGCACCGTCTTGCACGCTGTGCATGAAGGCGATGGTGTCGCCGTGTTCAAGCGCATCCAGATGCACGTTGACCACGCCTTCCATCTTCTCCGGCAGGGTCGTCAGCTCGAAGTAGTGGGTGGCGAACAGCGTCATCGCCTTGATGCGGTTGGCCAGGTTCTCGGCGCAGGCCCAGGCCAGCGACAGGCCGTCGTAGGTGGAGGTGCCGCGGCCGATTTCATCCATTAACACCAGGCTGTGCTCGGTGGCGTTGTGCAGAATGTTGGCGGTTTCGGTCATCTCCACCATGAAGGTGGAGCGGCCGGAAGCCAGATCGTCCGCCGCGCCGACGCGGGTGAAGATGCGATCCACCGGGCCGATGGTGGCCTTGGTGGCCGGCACGTAGCTGCCGATGTGCGCCATCAGCACGATCAGCGCCGTTTGCCGCATATAGGTGCTTTTACCGCCCATATTCGGACCGGTTATGATCAGCATGCGGCGCTGCGGCGACAGGGTGAGCGGGTTGGAGATAAACGGCTCGCTCAGCACCTGCTCCACCACCGGATGGCGGCCTTCGGTAATGCGGATCCCCGGCTGCTCGCTCATGGTCGGGCAAGCGTAGTTCAGGGTATCGGCGCGCTCGGCCAGGTTGGCCAGCACGTCCAGCTCGGCCAGCGCGGCGGCGCTTTGTTGCAGTTCCGCCAGGTGCGGCAGCAGCAGATCGAACAGCTCGTCGTACAGGCTTTTCTCGATCGCCAGCGCCTTACCCTTGGAGGTGAGCACTTTGTCTTCGTACTCTTTCAGTTCCGGGATGATGTAGCGCTCGGCGTTTTTCAGCGTCTGACGGCGTACATAGTGGATCGGCACCAGGTGGCTTTGACCGCGGCTGACCTGAATGTAATAGCCGTGTACGCCGTTGAAGCCGACCTTGAGCGTATCCAGACCCAGCTTTTCACGCTCGCGGATCTCCAGCCGATCGAGGTAGTCGCTGGCGCCGTCGGCCAGTGCCCGCCACTCGTCCAGTTCGCTGTTGTAACCGGGGGCGATCACGCCGCCGTCGCGCACCAGCACCGGCGGTGATTCAATGACCGCGCGTTCCAGCAGCTCGCGCAGTTCGTCAAACTGGCCCACCTGCGACAGCAGCTGCTGCACGTGCGGCGTTTTCACATCCTGCAGCAGCGTGCGGATGTCCGGCAGTTGCTGGAAAGCATGGCGCATGCGCGCCAGATCGCGCGGCCGGGCGGTGCGCAGCGCCAAACGCGCCAAAATACGTTCCTGATCGCCTACCTGACGCAGCGAAGGCTGCAGATCCGCGAACAGTTCCTGTAATGCGCCGATCGCCTGCTGGCGGGCGGTCAGCACCTTGATGTCGCGGGTCGGCATGTGCAGCCAGCGTTTCAGCATGCGGCTGCCCATCGGCGTGACCGTACGGTCGAGGATCGCCGCCAGCGTGTTGTCGCTGCCGCCGGACAGGCTCTGCGTCAGCTCCAGGTTGCGGCGGGTGGCGGCATCCATGATGATGCCGTCCTGCTGGCGTTCCATGGTGATGCCGCGAATGTGCGGCAGCGAAGTGCGTTGGGTATCTTTGACGTACTGCAGCAGACAGCCGGCGGCGCGCAGCGCCTGGTGCGCCTGCTCGACGCCGAAGCCGGTCAAGTCGCGGGTGCCGAACTGCAGGTTGAGCTGTTGGCGTGCGGTCTCAAGCTCGAATTCCCACAGCGGGCGGCGGCGCAGGCCGTGGCGCTGTTCGATCAGCGCCATGTGTTCGAAGGTTTCCGGATAGAGCAGCTCGGCCGGATTGGTGCGCTGCAGCTCGGCGGCCATGGTTTCCAGATCCTGCGGCTCGGCGACGCGGAAGCGGCCGGAGCTGACGTCCAGCGTGGCGTAGCCGAAGCCGCGCGCGTCCTGCCAGATCGCCGCCAGCAGGTTGTCCTGGCGTTCTTGCAGCAGCGCTTCGTCGGTGATGGTGCCGGGGGTGACGATACGCACCACTTTGCGCTCGACCGGCCCTTTGCTGGTGGCCGGATCGCCGATCTGCTCGCAGATGGCGACGGACTCGCCGAGCTGCACCAGCTTGGCCAGGTAGTTCTCCACTGCGTGGTGCGGCACGCCGGCCATCGGGATCGGTTCGCCCGCCGAGGCGCCGCGTTTGGTCAGCGAGATATCCAGCAGTTGGGAAGCGCGCTTGGCGTCGTCGTAAAATAGCTCGTAGAAGTCGCCCATGCGATAGAACAGCAGGATTTCAGGATGCTGGGCCTTGAGGCGCAGGTACTGCTGCATCATCGGCGTGTGCGAATCGAGTTTATCGGTGCTATTCATGCGATTATTTTTCCAATCCATTGAATGTAAAGGGAACTGTGATTTTCATTGTCGTCATTCGCTATCACATTGTTTCAGCAGGCGCCACCCCATTCAGCGCTTGGCGGGCGGCGCAAATCAAGTCATCAAAACGCCAAACGGCGTGTTCAAACCCAAGGTTTGCACAGACGCTTATACTAGCCCAGCGGGCAATCGGCTGTCACAGGTAAAAATGGGAAGCGCTGCGCAAGGCCGGTTTGCAACGAAGCGAGATTGTCGTTCGCCTGCGGGCAACAACGCAAGTGTCGCCGCCCGCTGAGGCGGCGTAGAGGTTATTGTGCGGCGGTGAGAGGCAAGGGCAGTTGATAGAGGCGGAAACTGTCGGGCACTTCGGTTTCATGGCCGGGCAGCAGGCGGTGGCGGATGCGCGATTCGCTGACGAAGGCGCAGCCTTGCGGAGTGATAGTCAGGTTGACCGGCGATTCCATGCCTTCGCGCAAGACCTCAATCCGGTGCATGCCTGCCGCCTTGGGTGACGGGATCCGCAGGATCCGCCCCTGGCCGCTCTGGATCCCGTTTTCCAGCACGATCAGCGCGCCATCCGGCGCCAATCCCATTCCGTCCGGGTTTTCGATGAGGCGCGGCAGCTGCATTTCCGTCAGCTGCGGCTTTGGAGCGTTATAACTGAGGGTGTAGAGCTTACCGGTACCGAAATTGGCGACAGCCATCAGCCGATCGTCGAGCAGCACGATGCCGGCGGCGCCCAGCCCGCTGGGGGCCGCCAACCGCGCATCCTGAAACAGCGTACGGAATGCCGTCTCGCCCGGCCGCAGGCGCAGGATGCCGCCGCCGCGGGTTTCCGTCACATACACCGTACCGTCTGCGCCGAGTACGATATCGTTGCCCATTTCGCCCGCCGGCAGCGCCAGGCTGCGGTTGAGCGTGCCATCGGCGACGTTCAGCGCATAGATGCGGTTGGCGCGCGTTTTGCCGCCGGAGAGGAAGTCCGGCGAATTGCCCCACAGCAGCCCACGTTTTTCGTCCAGCCGCAGCGCGTTTGAGGCGAACACCGTGTCAGCGCTGGGGAAAAAGGTTTCCCACGCTTGACCCGGCCGCTTGCGCAGCACGTTGCCGCTGGTGACAAAGCCGACATACAGCGTACCGTCCGTCGCACGGGCGATGCCGTTGGGGTAAAGTGCGCCAGGCGGCAGCGTCATGCTGTTTGCGGCGCAGTCTGCGCTGGCGGCAGCCTGCACCGGAGCGCTAAGGGGGAATGCGGCAGCGAGGGCGAGCAACACCGCTCGTGCGGTAAGCGCATATGACATGTCTTCTCTCCTGGAATGACGGAAAAGGGGCTACCAGCGATCGGGGCGGACAGCGTGCGCCATTGGCGCCTCCAGCGCGGCCACGTCTTCCGGTGATAGCCTGAGGTCGAGCGCAGCCAGCGCATCCTGCAGATGATGTGGCTTGGACATGCCCACCAGCGGCGACGCCACGCCGGGTTTGGCCAACAGCCAGGCCAGCGCGATTTGCGCTGGTGGAACGCTGCGCGCGGCCGCCACCTCCGCGACCGCCGCGACGGTGCGTTCTACCTCGTTTCTGCCGCCGTACCAACGGGGCGCCTGTTCGTCGGTGGCGGCGCGCAGCGTGCCGCCGCTGCCGGAGCCGGCCAGCACGCCGCGGGCCAGCGGCGACCAGGGGGTCAGACCAAGACCTTCCTCCAGGCACAGCGGGATCAGCTCCTCTTCATCTTCACGCGTCACCAGGTTGTATTGGCTTTGCAGCGAAATAAACGGCGCCAGGCGGTGCTGACGTTGAAAGGCCAGCATTTTCATCAGGCGCCAGGCGTGCAGCGAGGAGGCGCCGAGATAGCGGATCTTGCCCGCCCGCACCAGGCCATCGAGGGTGTCGGCGGTTTCTTCGATCGGCGTTTCGGAGTCGAAGCGGTGCAGCACGAACAGATCGAGGTAATCCGTTCCCAGCCGCTGCAAGGAGGCGTCGACGCTGTGCAGCAGGTGCTTACGTGATAGCCCCCGGCTGTTCGGCTGCGCGTCCATTGGAAAGTAGGCCTTGGTGGCGATCACCACGTCTTCACGGCGGGCGAACGCCCTCAGCGCGCGGCCGAGAATGCGCTCGCTTTCTCCGCCGGAGTAAATGTTGGCGGTATCGAAAAAATTGATACCCGCCTCCAGCGCCTCGCGGATAAAGGGGCGCGCTTCATCTTCCTTCAGCACCCAGGGCCGCCAGGCCGGATCGCCGTAGGTCATGCAACCCAGGCAGAGGCGGGACACCTTCAGGCCGCTGTCGCCAAGCCGAACGTAGTTCATGGCCTCGTCTCCTCAACGCATGCCGGCGATGGTGTAACCGCCGTCCACCAGCAGGCTTTGGCCGGTGATGAAGCGAGCTTCGTCCGTCGCCAGCCACAGCGCCACATCGCCGATGTCTTCCGATTCACCCAGGCGGCCGGCGGGCGTATGGGCGATAAAGGGCGCGAAGGCTGCGCTGTCAGCCACGCTGCCGCGTGCCATCGGCGTGTCGATGATGCCGGGGTTGATGTTGTTGACGCGGATGCCCTGGCCGCTGTACTCGAGCGCCACCGCGCGGATCATCGCATCGAGCGCGCCCTTGCTGGCGGAGTAGCTGGATGAGCCGGCCAGCGCGCCGTGGGTCAGCCAGGAGGAGGTGTTGATGATCACGCCGCCCGAGCGCTGAGCCAGGAAGGTTTCAATCTCATATTTCATCGCCAGCCAGACGCCCCTGAGGTTAATGGCGATAACCCGGTCAAAATCCTCGCTGGTCTGCTCGGTGATGGGGGCGAAGTTGCCGATGATGCCGGCGTTGTTGAAGGCGACGTCGAGCCGGCCGTAATGGGCGGTCACCGTGGCGATCAGTTGGCGGATATCGCCTTCCTGAGAGACGTCGGCCACGATGGGCAGGGCGTCGCCGCCGGCCAGCGCGATGTCGCGCGCCGTGGCTTCGATTTCCGCCGCGCGTCGGCCGGCCAGCGCGACTTTGGCGCCTTCGCGGGCATAGGCCAGCGCGGCGGCGCGGCCGATGCCGGTGCCGCCGCCGCTCACCAGTACGACTTTGTCCGCCAGACGGCGCGGCGTTTCATGAGTTGGAGCTGTAGCATTAATCATCGTATCGATACCTGGTAATGGGGTCGATCGCAATGCTATGTTGTTAGATGACGGATAACTATCCGCTAAAAATTCATCTCACTATTAGATAATTTATATCAATAGCATGAAAAAACCTGAACTGTCCGGCCTGGCGGCCTTTGTGGCTATCGCCAGTGAACGCAGCTTCCGCCGCGCCGCCGCCCGATTGGGCGTGACGCCGCCGACGCTGACCCACACCCTGCGCGAATTGGAAGCGCAGGTGGGCATTCGCCTGCTAAACCGCACCACCCGCAACGTCTCGCCGACGGAGGCCGGTGAGCATCTGCTGGCACAGCTGGTGCCCGCTTTTACCGACATCGACGCCGCGCTGGAGAGCCTGAATGTGTTTCGCGAAGGGCCGCGCGGCCTGGTGCGCATCAACGCGCCGCGTTCGGCCATCGATCTTGCCATCGTGCCGCATCTGGAGCGGTTGGCCTGCGAGTACCCCGGCATTACGCTGGAAGTGGTGGCGGACGAGGGGTTTGCCAACATTGTCGAACAGGGCTTTGACGCCGGTATTAGGCTCGGCGAGGATCTGCACAACGATATGCGCGCGGTGCGTCTGACGCCGGATCTGCGTTTCGCCATCGTCGCCACGCCGGACTATTTTCAACGTCACGGCGAACCGACGCATCCACAGGATTTGCTGCAGCACCGCTGCATCGGTTGGCGCAAGGCCTCTTCGGGCGAGCGCTACAAATGGGCATTTCAGCAGGGCCAGCAGCGGTTTTCCGTGGCGGTTAACAGCCCGTTGATACTCGATGACGGCAGGATGATGGTGCAGGCGGCGCTGGCGCACGTCGGCATCGCTTTCGCCATCGAACAAGAGGTAGAAGAACACCTGGCGAGCGGGCGGCTGCGGCGGGTGTTGGCCGACTGGTGCGCGCCGTTTACCGGTTTTTACCTCTATTACCCCAACCGCAGGAATCATTCCGTGGCGCTGAGCACGGTGATCGAGTTGCTGCGTCTGCCCACCTAATCCTCTTCACCGGCTATCGCGTTCGGATAGCTGTAAGTGAATCAAGCTTGAACTATTTTTATTCCCTTTTCGTTTGTTCAGGCGCAAATAAACCCTTAAATTCTCGGTGAGTTTGTAACTTGCTGTTTATAATTGTTATTTTAATATTTATTACGAATATTCCGAGTTTTTATCGGTTATTTGAGAGCCCGGTCACACTATTTTTTTGTGCGAAATGTGAAGGGGGTCAATCCGTCAGGTCAATGAGAGACGGTTATGTCTCCTCCTGGCTTACCGATCCGTTTTTCATGCTCCGTATACTGTCCGTAACCAGGGCAACGTGACGGAAATTTTCATAAGGAATGTGCGTGAAGCAATCGTGATTGCATCTGGCATACAAATAACACGGGGTTTTTTTGATTATCTGAGGTGCTTGGTATGGAAAAGAAAAAAATCTATCTGTTTTGTTCTGCCGGTATGTCCACTTCCCTGTTGGTATCAAAAATGAAGGCGCAGGCCGAGAAATATGAAGTGCCGGTGATCATCGCCGCCTATCCGGAAGCGCTGGCTGCGGAGAAAGGCGTTGAGGCGGATCTGATCCTGCTGGGGCCGCAGATCGCCTACACCTTGCCGGAAGTGCAAAAACAGCTGCCCAACAAACCTGTGGAAGTCATCGATCCGCTGCTGTACGGCAAGGTCGATGGGCTGGGCGTGCTGAAGGCCGCGGTGGCCGCTATCAAGAAAGCCAATCAATAACAGGAGGCCGCCGTGAATACCCTCATTGCCTCGCTCGAGAAGGTTATCCTGCCTTTCGCCGTAAAAATCGGTAAGCAGCCCCACGTCAACGCCATCAAGAATGGCTTTATCCGCCTGATGCCGCTGACCTTGACCGGGGCGATGTTCGTGTTGATCAACAACGTGTTCCTGAGCTTCGGCGAAGGATCGTTCTTCTATTCGCTGGGCGTAAGGTTGGATGCCTCTACCATCGAGACGCTGAATAGTCTGAAGAGCATCGGCGGCAGCGTTTACAACGGCACGCTGGGGATCATGTCCCTGATGACGCCGTTCTTTATCAGCATGGCGTTGGCGGAAGAGCGAAAGGTCGATCCGCTCGCTTCGGCGCTGCTGGCGGTGGCGGCCTTTATGACCGTCACACCGTTCAATGTCGGCGAGGCCTATGCGGTGGGGGCCAACTGGTTGGGCGGCGCCAACATCATTTCCGGTATGGTGATTGGGCTGGTGGTGGCCGAGATGTTTGCCTTCATCGTGCGGCGCAACTGGGTGATTAGCCTGCCGGACAGCGTGCCGGCTTCGGTGTCGCGTTCCTTCTCGGCGCTGATCCCCGGTTTCATCATCCTCTCCATCATGGGGCTGGTGGCGTTCGCGCTGGCGCACTGGGGCACCAACTTCCACCAGATCATCATGGACGGCATTTCGGCACCGCTGGCCAAGATGGGCAGCGTGGTGGGCTGGGTGTACGTACTGTTCTCCTCGCTGCTGTGGTTCTTTGGGGTGCACGGTTCCATGGCGCTGGCGGCCCTGGACAGCGGCATCATGACGCCGTTCGCGCTGGAAAACGTGGAGCTGTACAACAAATACGGTTCGGTCGAAGCGGCGGTGGCCGCCGGAAAAGAGTTCCACATGTGGGCGAAACCGTTCGTCGACTCCTACATCTACCTCGGCGGCACCGGCTCGACGCTGGGCTTGATCATCGCCATCTTCATCGCCTCGCGCCGCGAAGATTACCGCCAGGTCGCCAAACTGGCGACGCCATCCGGCATCTTCCAGATCAACGAACCGATACTGTTCGGCCTGCCGGTGATCATGAACCCGGTGATGTTCATTCCGTTCATCCTGGTGCAGCCGGTGCTGACCATTATCACCTCCCTGGCCTACTACTCCGGGCTGATCCCGCCGATCACCAACATCGCACCCTGGACCATGCCGGTCGGCCTGGGGGCGTTCTTCAACACCAACGGCAGCATCATGGCCATGTTGCTGAGCCTGTTCAACCTGGCGGTCGCCACCGTGATCTATCTGCCGTTCGTGGCGATCTCCAACAAGGCGCAGAGCCAGATCGACGCGGCGACGGAAAGCGAAGAAGACATCGCCAAGGCGCTGAAATTCTAACTGTGGAACGGGGCGGTGTGGCCGCCCCGCGAGGGACGCGAGTATGGAATATCAATTTGCCGACGGGTTCTGGTGGGGCAGCGCCACCTCCGCGCCACAGTCTGAAGGGGCGGCCGCGCGGGACGGCAAGAGCCGCAACATCTTCGACTATTGGTACGAGATCGCGCCCGAGCGCTTTCACGAGCGGGTGGGCCCGACCGAAGCCTCGACCTTTTACGACCATTTCCGCACCGATATCGGGCTGCTCAAAACGCTGGGCCACAATACCTTTAGAACGTCGATCTCGTGGTCGCGGCTGATCCCGGACGGCGACGGTGAAGTGAACCCGCAGGCGGTGGCGTTCTATAACGCGATGATCGACGAGCTGCTGGCGCAGGGCATCACCCCGTTTATCAATCTCTATCACTTCGATATGCCGCTGTGCATGCAACAGCGCGGCGGTTGGGAAAGCCGGGCGGTGGTCGAAGCCTATGCGCGTTACGCCGATACCTGTTTCGGCCTGTTTGGCGATCGGGTCACCCACTGGTTTACCTTCAACGAGCCGATCGTGCCGGTGGAAGCCGGTTACCTGAATGACCTGCACTACCCTTGCGTGGTGGACTTCAAACGGGCGGTCACCGTGGCGTATCACAGCGTACTGGCGCACGCCATGGCGGTGCAGCGTTTCAGAGCGCGGGGGCTGCCGGGGAGCATCGGCATCATTCTGAATCTGAGCCCGACCTATCCGCGCTCCGACGCGCCGGAGGATCGGCAGGCGGCACACGACGCCGATCTGCTGCTCAATCGCAGTTTCCTCGATCCGGTCGCCAAAGGGCGTTACCCGGCCGCATTGTTGCACCTGCTGGAGCGGCATGGGCTGATGCCCTACTGCGAACCGCAGGACGCGCAGCTGATCGAAGGCGGCGTGGTGGATATCCTTGGCGTCAACTATTACCAGCCGCGCAGGGTGCAGGCGAAAGAGGGACGGCGCACCGAGGGGCCGATCGCATCGCCGGAGGATTTGTTCAGTTACTATGCAATGCCGGGCCGCAAAATCAATCCGCACCGCGGCTGGGAGATCTATGAGAAGGGGCTGTACGACATCCTGATGGATCTGAAAGAGAACTACGGCAATCTGCCCTGTTATATTTCGGAAAACGGCATGGGCGTCGAGGGCGAAGAAGCGTTTATCGGCGCCGATGGGCGGGTGGAGGACGATTACCGCATCGACTTTATTCGCGAGCACCTGAAGTGGCTGCACCGCGCGCTGGCGGAAGGCTCGCAGTGCAAGGGCTATCATCTGTGGACCTTTATCGATTGCTGGTCCTGGCTGAATGCCTACAAGAATCGTTATGGGCTGGTGCGGCTGGATCGGGCGGATCAGCGGCGCACCATCAAAAAAAGCGGTTACTGGTTTGCCGAGGCGGCCAGACGCAACGGATTTGACTAACGGGAGGCCGGCGCCGTGTCCGATAACCGAATTTCGCTGAGTGCCAACGACGTGAAGCTGATTCGCGAGCAGGATTTCTTTAACTGCAAAGACTTTCACCTGTTCATCTACAACAAGGTGGAAAGCGCCACCGGGCTGCATCAGCACGACTATTACGAGTTCACCATCGTGCTGAGCGGCAAATGCTATCAGGAGATCAACGGCAAGCGGGTGCTGCTGGAGCGCGGGGATTTCGTCTTTATCCCTATCGGTTCCTACCACCAGAGCTTTTACGAGTTCGGCGCGACGAAAATCTTCAACGTGGCGGTCAGCAAAGCGTTCTTTGAAGAACATTACTTGCAACAGCTGCCGCGTTGCTTTGTCGCCTCGCAGGCCTACAGCCTGAGAAGCGAGTTTTTGGCCTATATCGAATCGGTGGTGAGTTCGCCGCAGTTTCGCGAGGATGATTTCGCCGAGTTTCTCGAAACGCTGACCTTCTATGTGATAAGCCGCATTCGTCACCATAAAGAAGAAAACGACGGCGGCGATGATATCCCGCAGTGGCTGAAGAACACCCTGGCCGGCATGCATGACAAGGCGATGTTCGGCGAAAAGGCGTTGGCGAACATGGTGGCGCTGTCGGGGAAAACCCAGGAGTACCTGACCCGGGCGATGCGGCGCTACTACCAGAAGACGCCGATGCAGGTGATCAATGAGATCCGCATCAACTTCGCCAAGACGCAGCTGGAGGTCACCAACTATTCGGTCTCTGACATCGCCTTCGATTCCGGCTATGGCGACGTCAGCTTGTTCATTAAAAACTTCAAGCGGCTCACCGACGTGACCCCAGGCAACTACCGAAAAAAGTGTTACGGCCCTCTTTAGGGCCGCTCCCGATCAGTATCAACGCCGATATGCCGATGAGCTTCAGGGCGCCGGTCGGTTAATCATTTGATTTTTACCTTAACGAGGGGGAATGCCGCGCCGAGCGGTCGGCCTTCCCTTGCCAAAAATCCATCCCGCGGGAGCCTCTATGGAAAAACTACTGATCGTGAATGCCGATGATTTCGGCCTGAGCAAAGGGCAGAACTATGGCGTCATCGAGGCGTATCAGCATGGCGTCGTTTCCTCCACCACGGCGATGGTGAACGGCGGCGGCGCGCAGCACGCGGCGGCGCTCAGCCGGCAATATCCGGGGTTGCCGATTGGGCTGCATTTCGTTTTGACCCATGGCAAGCCGCTGGGCGCCATGCCTTCGCTGGTCAACGAACATGGCGAACTGGGCAAATGGCTGTGGCGCCGCGCCGAGGCCGGCGAGCTGCAGCTGGACGAAATTCACGAGGAGCTGCAGCGCCAGTTCACGCGCTTCGTGACGCTGTTCGGCCGGCCGCCGACGCATATCGACAGCCACCACCATGTGCATATGCAGCCGCAAATTTATCCGCTGGTGGAGGCGTTCGCGCAAGCGCAGGGTCTGCCGCTGCGTCTCGATCGCGAAGAGGCGAAACGGCGTGGCATCACGCTGCATGCCCCCTATAGCACTGACGCTTTTGACGCGGGATTCTACGGTGAGACGATTTCCGAAACGTTGTTCCTGCAAAGGTTGGCGCGCGCCGACGAGCAGGGCGCAGAATCATTGGAAATGATGTGCCACCCGGCGTTCCTCGACGCGACGATCCTGCAGAGCCAATACTGCCATCCGCGCCTCGTCGAGCTGGATGTGTTGACCGCGCCGACGCTGAAAGCGGCGATCGCCGAACGCGGTTTTCTGTTGGGCTCCTTCCAGGATCTGTAACGCCGCCGTTTACAGCATGGCGTGCGCCTTTTTCAGGCCGGTGTCTTCTTCCGGATCGGCGCCCTGAGGCAAGGGCTCCGCCTCTTGTGCTTCAGGCTGCGGCTCGTCGACCTCGGGCGCCGCTTCCGGCGGCGGCATGGTGTCGTGAATGATCTGTTCATCGAAGGTCGGATTGAGCGCCGGCGACAGCGGCGAGCTGGTGAGGCTGTCCGGCAGCGGAATGTGCGGCACCGGCGCGTCCTGCGCCAACTGCGGTTCCTCCGCTTTCGCCGTGCGGCTGAAGGCCGCCAGCAGCACGCCGCACAGGGCGAAAAAGGCGTACAGGATATTGCCGCCCAGCGGCTCGATCAGCGCGCCGACCGCCAATGGCCCGATGCTGGCGCCGACGCCGAACGCCATCAGCAGACAGGCGGCCAGCGAGACGCGGCGTTCCGGCTCGATCAGATCGTTGGCCAGCGCCACCGCCAACGGGTAGAGCGTAAATTGCAACATGCTGACGACGAACCCGACCGCCAGCAGCAGCGGGAAATCGATGTGCGGCAGCAGCGCCAGCGGCAGCGCCGCCACGATCAGAAAAATGGCGTTGAGGCGCATCAGCAACGGGCGATTATAGCGATCCGACAGCCAACTGAGCGGGAACTGCGCCACCAGCCCGGCGAAGATGGCCAGCGCCATGAACAGGCCGGTTTGCTGAGTGGTTAAGGATTGCAGGCTGGCGTAGACCGGCGCCAGGCCGTAAAACGAGCCCACCACCATGCCGATCACCAGCGTGGTAGCCAGCACCTTGGGAATGGCGCCGACAAAGTAACGCAGCTCCATCGGGGCCGGCGACATGTGGCGCGCATTGGTGCGGGTGGTGAGAGCGATGGGCACCAGACAAAGCGCGAAGCACAGCGCGATCACCAGCAGCGTGGTGATGCCCAGGTTGCTTTGCAGCATCAGCACTACCTGGCCCAGCGACATGCCGAGATAGGTCGCCGCCATATAGAAGCCGAACACCATGCCGCGCTGGTTGGATTCCGCCTGGTCGTTCAGCCAGCTTTCCAGCACCATATACTGGCACATCATGCACAGCCCGATCACCAAACGCAGCGCGACCCAGGCGGGAATGAACGCCGTCAGACCGTGCCCCAGCACCGCAGCGGTGATGATGCCGGCGCAGGCCACGTAGGCGCGGATATGCCCGACGCGGGCGATGAGAAAGTGGCCGACCTTGCCGCCGATCACCAACCCGATGTAGTTGGCGGCGATGATGGCGCCGATCAGCGCGCTGCTGACGTTGATGGAGGCCAGCCGCAGCGAGACATAGGTGGTGAGCAGGCCTGAGCCCAACAGCAGCAACAGGGTGGTGGTGTACAACGGCAAGAATACGCCCAACGTTTTTTTCACGCTATCATCCTAATCTCTTCTGGTGCGCCCTGAGGCCGCCGCCGCAGCGCGCCGCCTCCGTGATGTTCCTTGTGCTGGTGCGCCGCCGCTCAATGGGGCGCTTCTTTTGATACTAGCAGCTTGGCCGGGCGCTTAAAACCGCACCTCCTGCGAGGCGCTGCGCATTTCTGCGCGCCGGCCGCCGCGTCGCCTTGATAAATGCTACTATCGGGCGCATATACCTGAATTCGCGAGGGAGGGGTTATGAGTGAAAACCAACTGCGCCGGCTCAGCGTGCTGGCGGGGGAAAAACTGAAGGCGCAGGGCCGCTGGATCACCTGCGCGGAATCCTGCACCGGCGGCGGCATCGCCAAGGCCATCACCGATATCGCCGGCAGCTCCGCCTATTTCGATCGCGGTTTCGTCACCTACAGCAATGCGGCGAAACATGATCTGCTGGGGGTGAGCGAAGCGACGTTGATGGCGCACGGCGCGGTCAGCGAAGAGGTGGTGCGCGAGATGGCGATAGGGGCGCTGCGGGCGGCGCAGGCCGATCTGGCGCTGTCGGTGAGCGGCATCGCCGGCCCGGACGGCGGCAGCGTGGAAAAGCCGGTCGGCACCGTGTGGTTCGGCTTTGCCAGCAGCGATGGCCGGGGGCTTTCGCGCAAGATGCAATTCGAGGGCGACCGCGATGCGGTGCGGCTGCAGGCGACGATTTTCGCGCTGCAAACCGCCATCGACGAATTTTTGTAAATTAGGCTTGATACTGTATGACCATACAGTATAATTAGTGACATTTCCTGCACAACATACATTCAGTGGCAGTGTGGGGTAACACCGGCATTGCGAAACGAAGGAGCAAAAATGGCTATTGATGAGAACAAGCAAAAGGCGTTAGCTGCGGCACTGGGCCAGATTGAGAAACAGTTCGGCAAAGGCTCCATCATGCGTCTGGGTGAAGACCGCTCCATGGACGTGGAAACGATCTCCACCGGCTCACTGTCACTCGATATCGCCCTGGGCGCCGGCGGCCTGCCGATGGGCCGCATCGTAGAAATCTACGGCCCGGAATCGTCCGGTAAAACCACTTTGACGCTGCAGGTGATCGCCGCTGCGCAGCGCGAAGGCAAAACCTGTGCGTTCATCGACGCCGAACACGCGCTGGATCCTATCTATGCGAAAAAGCTGGGCGTCGATATCGACAACCTGCTGTGCTCCCAGCCGGATACCGGCGAGCAGGCGCTGGAAATCTGTGATGCGCTGACCCGCTCCGGCGCGGTTGATGTCATCATCGTCGACTCCGTGGCGGCGCTGACGCCGAAGGCGGAAATCGAAGGTGAAATCGGCGATTCGCACATGGGCCTGGCGGCGCGCATGATGAGCCAGGCGATGCGTAAACTGGCCGGCAACCTGAAAAACGCCAATACCCTGCTGATCTTCATCAACCAGATCCGTATGAAAATTGGTGTGATGTTCGGCAACCCGGAAACCACGACCGGCGGTAACGCCCTGAAGTTCTATGCTTCGGTGCGTCTGGATATCCGCCGCATCGGCGCCATCAAAGAAGGCGACGAAGTGGTGGGCAGCGAAACCCGCGTGAAAGTGGTGAAGAACAAAATCGCTGCGCCGTTCAAACAGGCTGAGTTCCAAATCATGTACGGCGAAGGCATCAACAGCCGCGGCGAACTGGTCGATCTGGGCGTGAAGCACAAGATGATCGAAAAAGCCGGCGCCTGGTACAGCTATAACGGCGAGAAGATCGGTCAGGGCAAGGCGAACGCCTGTAACTTCCTGAAAGAAAACCCGGCTATCGCCGCCGAGCTGGACAAGAAGCTGCGCGACCTGCTGCTGCACAGCGGCGGTGAGCTGGTGGCTGCTTCCGGTGACGACTTCGAAGATGACGAAGCGGAAACCAGCGAGCAGTTCTAATCGCTGAAGATGTGCGCCGCCGTTTATGTGGCGCATATCCTCTGAATTCAGGCTTGAATGATGAATGACTTGCTAAGCCGCGCCATGCGCCTGCTGTCGCAACGCGATCATAGTGAAGCTGAACTGCGCCGCAAACTTGCGGCGCAGCCGTTTGTGGCGAAAGCCCGGTTTGGCGGTAAGGGGCCGCATGCGCCGACATCGCCGCCGCCGGTAGCTGAAGAGCCGGTGGATCCTGCGCTGATCGATCAGGTTATCGCCTACTGTTACCAGCACAACTGGCTGGATGATAAGCGTTTCGCACACAGCTACATCGGTAGCCGCAGCCGCAAGGGTTATGGCGCGCAGCGTATCCGCAGCGAACTGATGCAAAAGGGCGTGGATAAAGCGCTGGTGCAGGACGCGTTGGCGGAATGCGATATCGACTGGTGCGAACAGGCGAAACAGGTGGCGCAGCGAAAATTTGGCGATGCGTTGCCAACCGACTGGAAAGAGAAAGCCAAAGTGCAGCGTTATCTGCTCTATCGCGGCTTCTTCCAGGAAGAAATTCAGTCAATTTACCGTGATTTTGCGCAATGAGCGCACACGGGGTTTTACTTCCCTCTGAAGAAAATTTATCTTATCCCCACTTTTTGTTCGTGGGCTGGTTGTCATCGTCGGGATGACGCGCCACCGGCTCACGTGTCGTTATTCTAGCCTTTCCAGGAAAATTATGAGCAAGAGCACCGCTGAGATCCGTCAAGCGTTTCTCGATTTCTTTCATAGTAAGGGTCATCAGGTTGTAGCAAGCAGCTCCCTGGTGCCTAACAATGATCCGACATTGCTGTTTACCAATGCCGGCATGAACCAATTTAAGGATGTTTTCCTGGGGCTCGACAAACGCGCCTATTCCCGCGCCACCACCTCGCAGCGCTGCGTGCGCGCAGGCGGCAAGCATAACGACCTGGAAAACGTCGGTTATACCGCTCGTCACCACACCTTCTTTGAAATGCTGGGTAACTTCAGCTTCGGCGATTACTTCAAGCACGACGCGATCAGCTACGCGTGGGAACTGCTGACCGGTGAAAACTGGTTCAACCTGCCGAAAGAGAGACTGTGGGTCACCGTGTATGAAACCGATGACGAAGCATTCGACATCTGGCAGAAGCAAATCGGCGTACCGGCCGAGCGCATTATCCGCATCGGCGATAACAAGGGCGCGCCTTTCGCTTCAGATAACTTCTGGCAGATGGGTGATACCGGCCCATGCGGCCCGTGCACCGAGATTTTCTACGATCACGGCGATCACATCTGGGGCGGCCCTCCGGGCAGCCCGGAAGAAGACGGCGACCGCTACATCGAGATCTGGAACATCGTTTTCATGCAGTTCAACCGTCAGTCCGACGGCACCATGCTGCCGCTGCCGAAACCTTCGGTGGATACCGGCATGGGTCTGGAGCGCATCGCGGCGGTGTTGCAGCATGTGAACTCCAACTATGAGATCGACCTGTTCCGTACCCTGATCGCCGCCGTAGCGAAAGTGACCGGCGCGACCGATCTGGATAACAAATCCCTGCGCGTTATCGCCGACCACATTCGTTCCTGCGCCTTCCTGGTGTCTGACGGCGTGATCCCGTCTAACGAAAACCGCGGCTACGTGCTGCGTCGTATCATTCGCCGCGCGATCCGTCATGGCAACATGCTGGGCGCGAAAGATACCTTCTTCTACAAACTGGTAGCGCCACTGATCGAAGTGATGGGCCCGGCGGCCGACGAGCTGAAACGCCAGCAATCGCTGGTGGAGCAGGTGCTGAAAACCGAAGAGGAGCAGTTTGCCCGCACGCTGGAGCGTGGTCTGGCGTTGTTGGACGAAGAGCTGGCCAAGCTGCAGGGCGATACTCTGGACGGCGAAACCGCTTTCCGTCTGTACGATACCTACGGTTTCCCGGTCGATCTGACCGCTGACGTCTGCCGCGAGCGCGGTCTGAAAGTCGACGAAGCGGGCTTTGAAGAAGCGATGGAAGCGCAGCGCCGCCGCGCGCGTGAGTCCAGCGGCTTCGGCGCCGACTACAACAGCCTGATCCGCGTGGATGGCAGCAGCCAGTTCAGTGGCTACGATCACGACGAGCAGCAGGCGACGGTGATCGCGTTGTTCCGTGACGGCCAGCCGGTCGAGCAGATCAACGCCGGCGAAGAGGCGGTGGTGGTGCTGGACGAGACGCCGTTCTACGGTGAATCCGGCGGCCAGGTCGGCGATAAAGGCGTGCTGAAAGCCGCCGGCGCCGAGTTTGTGGTCAATGACACCCAGAAATACGGTCAGGCTATCGGCCACCAAGGCAAACTGGCGCAGGGCTCGCTGAAGCTGAACGATCGCGTGGATGCGCAGATCGACGCCGAGCGCCGCAACAGCATCCGCCTGAACCACTCCGCGACTCACCTGCTGCACGCTGCGCTGCGCCAAACGCTGGGCGATCACGTTGCGCAGAAAGGCTCGCTGGTTAACGACAAATACCTGCGTTTCGACTTCTCGCACTTCGAAGCGATGAAGCCGGAACAAATCCGCGCGGTGGAAGATCTGGTGAACCAGCAGGTGCGTCGTAACCTGCCGGTGCAGACCGAGCTGATGGCGTTGGAAGACGCCAAAGAGAAGGGCGCAATGGCGCTGTTCGGTGAGAAGTACGACGACAACGTGCGCGTGCTGACCATGGGCGACTTCTCCACCGAGCTGTGCGGCGGCACCCACGCCAGCCGCACCGGCGATATCGGCCTGTTCCGCATTTTGAGCGAGTCGGGCACCGCGGCGGGCATCCGCCGTATTGAAGCGGTGACCGGCGCAGGCGCTATCGCCACGCTGCACCAGCAAAGCGATTTGTTGCAAGACGTTGCGCAGTTGGTGAAGGGCGACAGCAACAACCTGACCGATAAAGTGCGCTCGGTGCTCGATCGCACCCGCGCGCTGGAAAAAGAACTGCAGCAACTGAAAGATCAGCAGGCGGCGCAGGAAAGCGCGTCGCTGTCCAGCCAGGCGAAACTGGTTAACGGCGTGAAGCTGTTGGTCAGCCAGTTGGACAATGTCGAAGCCAAAATGCTGCGCACCATGGTGGATGACCTGAAAAATCAATTGGGTTCGGCCATTATCGTGTTGGCGACGACGGCTGATGACAAAGTCAGCCTGGTCGCGGGCGTGACCAAGGATCTGACTGACCGCGTGAAAGCCGGCGAGTTGATCGGCAACGTGGCGCAGCAGGTCGGCGGCAAGGGCGGTGGTCGCCCGGATATGGCGATGGCGGGGGGGACGGATATCAACGCTCTGCCAGCGGCGTTAAACAGCGTAGAAGCCTGGGTGGCCTCAAAGCTGTGAACATAAATAAATAGCACGGACAAACGCCATAATACTTTGTTGATTATGGCGTTTTCATACTGTGCTAACACAATTTAGTTACAAT
Source organism: Serratia sp. DFXYC6 (assembly GCF_057196085.1). Lineage (NCBI taxonomy): Bacteria > Pseudomonadati > Pseudomonadota > Gammaproteobacteria > Enterobacterales > Yersiniaceae > Serratia > Serratia sp. DFXYC6. The sequence goes on from NZ_JBXUNV010000003.1 coordinate 551,342, forward strand.
TGCGGGAACAAAGTTTTTCTGGTCGGCTAAACTTACCATTATCTGAGGTGGGACCAAGTCTGCTTACACTTATTGTGGATTGCGCGGCTTACGTTTTCACCACATATGATGGATAATGACGGGGAAACTGAGAGACCCGACTCTTTTAATCTTTCAAGGAGCAAAGAATGTTAATTCTGACTCGTCGAGTTGGTGAAACCCTCATGATTGGCGATGAGGTTACGGTCACTGTGCTAGGGGTAAAAGGCAACCAGGTGCGTATTGGTGTGAACGCCCCCAAAGAGGTTTCAGTTCACCGTGAAGAAATCTATCAGCGCATTCAGGCAGAGAAGTCTCAGCAGACGACTTACTGATTCCGAAGCAGCGTCTCGTTGCCAGACGAGACGCTACTGCATCGTTTTACCCACTTCTTTCGTTCTCCCCTCTCTTTTTCGTGATTATTTTCCCGGTGAGTTTCCTGCTTTATTGCTGCAGACGTTGCGGTTGCCTGTTGATTAAACGCCCTTTTTGCCGTGAAATCGCCCATGTTGGGTGCGAATTGTGCAAACGCGCATGAGTTGGGAAAAATTGTTTGACTTAAAAGTCGGAGAAAGTAATATGTGCGCCACGCAGTGCCGATGAGCTTCTCCAAAGCAAGTTAGGCACAATTCGAAAGAAGCGTATGGTGAGGTGGCCGAGAGGCTGAAGGCGCTCCCCTGCTAAGGGAGTATGCGGTCAAAAGCTGCATCCGGGGTTCGAATCCCCGCCTCACCGCCATTTGCATCCGTAGCTCAGCTGGATAGAGTACTCGGCTACGAACCGAGCGGTCGGAGGTTCGAATCCTCCCGGATGCACC